>CAWEVA010000016.1:0-262946 GCA_963812345.1 uncultured Actinomycetota bacterium | reverse complement strand
CCTGGATGTAGCGGTAGACCATGCGGGTGCGCATCGTCCGCTCGCACCGCTCACAGCCGATGATCGAGGCGTACCCCTCGAGCCGCTCGTCGGGGTTGGGCAGCCAGTAGGAGTCGTTGGCGTTGGCGACCCAGTCGCGCCGGATGGCGTAGGGCAGGTTGCCCGGGCCGAAGACCCCGGGCCGGGATGCGTCCTCGTCGGTGCCCCACTTGCAGCCGGACGAGGCGCGGGTTCCGTCAAGGCCGGGCAGCCCGGCCAGACCGTCGAGGATCCTGCCGGTGGGGGTCATGCACTGCTCGGCCATATCGTCGGTCACATTGGGGACCACGGAGTGGTCGGCGTAGAGGGCGTCGCCGTTGCGGTCGGCGGCGGTGGTGTTGACCCACGGCATGCCGGCCGCTGCGTCCTGACGGGCCAGCAGGTCGCGCACGTCGGTGGCCTTGCCCATCTGCAGGAACGTGTCGACGGTCCGCAGGTGCTCGGCGTTGGCGTCGCGGATCGCCCAGACGCTCGCCGCCGACCACGGCATCAGCAGCGCCGGCGCGTCGATCACGTAGCCCTCGGGCGTGCGGTACAGGTCCTCCTTCACCTGGCCCAGCGACCCGTCGTCGCGGCGCACCGTCACGGTCACCTCACGACGCTTCAGCTCCTGCGGACCGCTGTCGGTGAGGTACGTCGTGGGGCCGGCCAGGCGGTACTCGTACGGCGTGAAGCGGTAGGCGGTGGAGACGGTGTGGCTCCACGCCACGTCCTTGTTCCATCCGATGTTGACCACCGGCGACCCGATCAGGGAGGCCCCGGCGACGTCGTACCGCCCGGGGATCGTCAGGTGCTGCTGGGTGAACCGGTAGCGGCCGCGCCACGGGAAGTGCGGGTTGCCCAGCAGCATGCCCTTCCCGGTGGTCGTGGCGTCGCCGCCCAGGGCGGTCGCGTTGGACCCGAACGGCGCGGACGGATCCCGGCCAAGTCCGGTCAGCAGCTCGTCCCGGTCGACCGAGCTCGCGGTGGGGTTGGGGATCCCCGGGTCGTCCGGCGACGGCGGGTCGGCATCGATGATCTCCTTGACGAACACCCCGCTGGAGGCGAGCAGGTTGGCGAGGTAGACGCCGTACCAGAGGTCGATGGGGCGCGCCTCCTGCCGGAGGTAGCCGGCGCCCCGGCACTCGGGGTCGCCGACCCCGGCCGGGCCGACCCTGTCGAGGTAACGGTTGACGCCGGCCACGTAGCCGCGGACCATCTCGCGAGCCTGGGGTCCCGGACCGCGGTCCTCGTCGGCGAGCAGCTTCTCGACGATCTTGCGGTTGTGGAGGTCCTGGACGAAGGCGTCCACCTGGAGGTTCGACGCCTCCAGCGTGACCTGGTCGTTGTAGCGAGCCTCGGGTCCGAACCACCGTGACCGCTGGGCCCGGGCGGTGACCAGGGTGTCGGCGAGGGTGCAGATCGAGGTCTCGGCGGCGGCGTACCCGCTGCCGAATCCCAGGGAGCCGAAGTTGTCCGCGGTGACGTGCGGGATGCCGTGGGTCGTGCGCTTGATGGTGGCCGAGTAGCCAGGCGACTCCGCGCGAGCGCTCGTGGGTTGCTGTGCGCTGGCACCCTGCGTCGAGGTCGCCAGCGCGGTGAGGGGCACGAGGGTCGCGCAGGCGAGCAGGGCGGTCAGACGGTTCGGGGGCATGTGAGGGTCAACGTGCGACCCCGGCTCCGGGTTATGTCAGAGGTACAGGCCGGTCGCCTCGTCGCCGAGCCGGTCGGAGGCCACGGCGTGCACGTCGCGCTCGCGCATCACGACGTAGACCTCGCCGGCCACCTCGACCTCGGACTTGTCCTCCGGGTCGAAGAGCACCCGGTCGCCGGCCTCCACCGTCCGGGCGTGCGGGCCAACGGCGACCACGCGGGACCAGGCAAGACGACGCGCGCCCATGGCCGCTGTGGCCGGGATCACGATGCCGCCGCTGGACTTCCGCTCCCCGGCGTCGTCGTCGAGCTCGACCATGATCCGGTCGTGCAGCATCTTGATGGGGGTCTTCGGCGCAGACACGGGAGGCTGCTCAGCGAGCGACCTTGCGGACCACCACGAACAGCGCGACGCACCCGGCGACGACGCCGGCGGCCTTGAGGATGTTGTCGGTGCGTGGTGCGCCGGTGCGGATGTCCACGAAGTGCGCCTTCACGCTCGTGACCTCGCGGCTGACGATCGTCTTGGGGTGGACGCGGTGGAGGAGCTGGTCGATGGTGTGCGCCAGCCGCTCCCGGGTCTCTTCGATCTCTTGCTCGAGGGACGTCTGGATGGTCACGCGGGAAGGTTACCAACGAGGCGCGGGTCGAACCCGAAGGGCAGCTCCAGCCGGTGGGCCCGCATCAGGTCGTCGTCGGTGAGGACGTCGTACGTCGCACCGTCGGCCACGACGATCCCGTCGCCGAGCACGACCGACCGCGGGCAGAGCTCGAGTGCGTAGGGGAGGTCGTGGGTGACCATCAGCAGGGTCACGTCGATCGAGCGGAGGATCTCGGAGAGCTCGCGGCGGGAGGCGGGGTCGAGGTTCGACGACGGCTCGTCGAGGACCAGGATCTCGGGCTGCATGGCGAGCACCGTGGCCACCGCGACCCGTCGACGCTGTCCGAACGAGAGGTGGTGGGGCGGCCGGTCCGCGAAGTCGGCCATGCCCACCTTGTCCAGCGACTCCATGACCCGGCGTTCGAGGGCGCTCCCCTTCAGCCCGAGGTTGGCCGGGCCGAAGGCGACGTCCTGCCGGACGGTGCCGAGGAACAGCTGGTCGTCGGGGTCCTGGAAGACGATGCCGACCCGGCGCCGGATCTCCTGGAAGTTCTCCTTCGTCACGGGCAGGCCGCTGACCGCGACCGATCCGGCCCCGGCGGTGAGGATGCCGTTGAGGTGGAGCACCAGGGTGGTCTTGCCCGCGCCGTTGGGGCCGAGCAGGGCGACGCTCTCTCCCCGGTGGACGTGGAGGTCGACGCCGTAGAGCGCCTGGTGGCCGTCGGGGTAGGCGTAGGCCAGCCCGCGGACGTCGAGGACGGGGGTGCTCATCGCGGCAACGTCCCGGTGTAGCCGCGCGAGAGCATCGCGAGGTGGACGCGTTCGCCGCGCTCGTAGGAGCGGATGAACAGCGCGCCCAGCGCCCGCGCGAGGACCGGCCAGTGGCGCGGCGAACGCGGGTCGTAGCCCCGCGAGCGCATCGCGGTGAGCATCCGTCCCATCTCGCCGGTGACCACGTCGAGGTAGCGGATCATGAAGCCCATGATCTGAACTAGCGGTTCAGGCACCCGCAGCCGCTGCAACCCGCGGAGGACTTCGTCGGGCTCGGTGGTGGCGGCCAGGGTCAGCGCGGCGAGAACACCGAGGGTCCCCTTCATCAGCAGACCGGCCGCGGCCACGAGTCCCGCTTCGGACACGGTCAGGCCCAGGAACTCGGTGCGCGGCCCGGTCGCGATGAACGGCAGCAGCAGCGCGAACACCACGAACGGCACCTCGACCACCATCCGCCGCGCCAGGTAGGTCGGCGGCACCTGGGAGGTCGCCACGACGATCAGGAGCAGGGCGGTCCAGCCGGCGAAGACGGCGTACAGGTCGCTGGGGGTGGCCACCACGGCCAGCATGAAGGCGACCAGGCCGACCAGCTTGAGGTGAGCGGGAGCCCGGTGGACCACGCTGTGACCGTGGTAGTGGAGCTTGTGTCCGTGTCCGGCGCCCATGCTCAGCCCCGGTCTTCGACTGGCTCGTCCGAGACCTCGCGACGCCGTAGTGCGCGGAACAGCCCGAACGCGACGACCAGGACCAGCAGGGACCCCGCCACTCCGGCCAGTCCTCCGCCGAGCCGCGCGTCTTCGACCCCCTTGGTGGAGTAGCCGGCGAACGGGCCGTCGGCCGCCGGGGAGTCCTCGGCCCGGTCGAGGAAGCCGACCTGCCCGGCGACGTACTCGAGCCCGTCGGCGTGGCCGCTTGCGTAGTAGCTGCCGACCCCGGCGATGAGCAGCGCGACCACCAGGCCGGTCAGGAAGAACCCGCGAGAGCTCATGTGGTCGCCCTCTGCCGGATCTCGAGCGGCCGGGCGGCCACCGCCCCGCGGGCGCCGTAGACGAGGTCCGGCCGGACGGCGACGACGCTCGCGACCACGAGTCCGGTGATGGCGGCCTCGCCGAGGCCGATGACGAGGTGCCACGAGAGCATCGCGGTCAGCACGGTGTCGAGCGGGACCGGTGCGATGCCACCGACGGCGTAGATCGCGGTGAAGGCGAGGGCGGCCGCCGGCACGCTCACGAACGCTCCGATCGCGGCGGCCGTTGCCACCGAGGTCGTACGACGCGGCAGCACGGCTCGCATCCCGCGGAACACGAGCCAGCCGACCACCACCGCGACCAGCGCCATCAGCGTGACGTTGGTGCCGAGCGCGGTGATGCCGCCGTCGGCCAGGAGCAGCGCCTGGACCAGCAGGACCACGGTGATCGCGAGGACCGCCGTCCACGGGCCGGCAAGGACTGCGGCCAGTGTGCCGCCGAGCAGGTGGCCGCTGGTCCCCGCGCCGACGGGAAAGTTCATCATCTGGCCGGCGAAGACGAACGTCGCGACCAGACCGGCCATCGGCGCGGTGCGGTCGTCGAGCTCGCGCCTTGCGCCACGCAGTGCCAACGCCACCCCCGCCACCGCGACCGCGCCCGTGGCGAGCGAGGTGGTGGCGTCGATGAATCCGTCGGGCACGTGCATGCAGGCTCCTGTGGGGCCGGTAGATTGAACGACCAGTGTCAGACCCAGCCTATGTGTGTGCACATTACAGTCAAGGAGCGAGATGAGCACTGCCCGATCGGAGAGCAACCGTCTCGACCGGGGTGACCAGGCGCCCGACTTCACCCTGGGCACCGACACCGGTGAGCAGGTGACCCTCAGCGACCTGCGCGGCCGCAAGGTCATCGTCTACTTCTACCCGGCCGCGATGACGCCCGGCTGCACCAAGCAGGCCTGCGACTTCACCGACTCCCTCGAGTCGCTGCGCGGCGCCGGCTACGAGGTGCTCGGGGTCTCGCCGGACAAGCCTGAGAAGCTGGGCAAGTTCCGTGACCGCGACGCCCTGACGATCACCTTGCTGTCCGACCCGGACAAGACCGCGATGAAGGCGTACGGCGCATTCGGCGAGAAGAAGCTCTACGGCAAGGTCGTCGAGGGGGTCATCCGGTCCACCTTCGTCGTCGACGAGGACGGATGCATCGAGCTCGCGCAGTACAACGTGAAGGCCACCGGCCACGTCGCGAAGCTCCGTCGCGACCTCGGCCTCGACTAGGTCGCTCCGAACGTTGAACCTCCGGTGGTTGAGCAGCGAGCGTCAGCGAGCGTCGTCGAAACCCCGGAGCCGTGGGCAGGGCGGCGACCACGGTGGTCACCGCCCTGCGCCTGTCCGGGGGTTTCGACGACGGTCGGCGCCGGGGCGCCTCCCTGCTCAACCACCGGGGCCGCGACCCTAGACTTTCGCGAAAGGTCGGAGTGGTGGAACTGGCAGACACGCGGCATTTAGGATGCCGTGCCTTCGGGCGTGGGGGTTCAAGTCCCCCCTCCGGCACCAAGCGCGGTCGCGACGGCGGGGGCGATCTCGCGGAGCGCCCTGCCCCGGTGTGAGATCCGGTCCTTCTCCTCCGCAGGCAGCTCGGCCGAGGTGGTGCCGGCGTCGGCGTGCTCGTCGGCGACGAAGAGGACGTCGTACCCGAACCCCCCGCTCCCCCGCAGCTCCCGGATCACCCGGCCGTGCATCTCGCCGTGCACGACGATCTCGCCGCCGTGGGGGTGGCAGAAGGCTACGGCGCAGGTGAAGTGGGCGCCACGGCGCTCGTCCGGCACGTCGGCAAGCTGCGCCAGCACCAGCTCGTTGTTGCGGCGGTCGTCCTTCGGAGGCCCGGCCCAGCGCGCAGACAGCACCCCGGGCATCCCGTTCAGGGCGTCCACGCACAGCCCGCTGTCGTCCGCGAGCGTGGGCAGGCCGGTCGCGGCCAGCCCGGCGCGAGCCTTGAGCAACGCGTTGCCCTCGAAGGTGGGTTGGTCCTCGACGGGCTCGTCGTACGCCGGCACGTCATCGAGGCCGACCACCACGATGCCGGGCGCGTGCTCACGCAGGATCCGTTGCATCTCCGCGAGCTTCCCGGCGTTGCGGGAGGCGAGGAAGACCCGGGTCACGACGAGAGTGCCTCGCCCTGCAGCTTGGTCAGGTCGGCGCAGCCCTTCTCGGCAAGCGCGAGCAGCGCGTCGAGCTCGGCGCGCTCGAACGCCGCGCCCTCGGCCGTGCCCTGCACCTCCACGTACTTGCCCTCACCGGTCATCACGACGTTCATGTCGGTCTCGGCCCGGACGTCCTCCTCGTAGGGGAGGTCGAGGCGGGGGGCTCCGTCGATGATGCCGACACTGACCGCGGCGACCGACCCGGTGAGCGGCTCCCCCGTCAGCGCGCCGGCGCCGCGGAGGTGGGCGACGGCGTCGGCCAGCGCGACGTACGCCCCGGTGATCGCGGCGGTGCGGGTCCCGCCGTCGGCCTGGAGTACGTCGCAGTCGAGCACGATCGTGTTCTCCCCGAGCGCCTGGTAGTCGATGACCGCGCGGAGGGACCGACCGATCAACCGGGAGATCTCGTGGGTGCGACCACCGATCCGGCCCTTGACCGACTCGCGGTCCGAGCGGGTGTTGGTGGCGGCCGGAAGCATGGCGTACTCGGCGGTGACCCACCCGAGGCCGGAGCCCTTCCGCCAGCGCGGCACCCCTTCCGACGCCGAGGCGGCACAGAGCACCCTGGTGCCGCCGAACTCGACCAGCACCGAGCCGGCGGCGTGGTCGAGCCAGTGGCGGGTGAGCTTGATCGGGCGGAGCTCGTCGTCGGCCCGGCCGTCGGCACGTGTGGGGGCTTCAGCCATGGACGCCAACCTAGGGCACGCCACCGACCGTGCTCAGAGCGGCGTCCGCTGCCCGACGCGGCGCGGGCCTCGTTCTCGGTGTTACTTGAACTCGACCCGCAGCAGCCGCATGATCCCGAGCGTCAGGGGAAGGATCAGCCAGATCGTGCCCGAGGTGGCGATCTGCGCCCATTGCTCGCCCGTCGGCTGGTAGTCGCCGGTGAACAGCGGCACCTGAGCGGTGTTGAACTCGATCCAGGGCGCGACCTTCTCGAAAGTCTCGCTGAGGAACCCCAGGAAGCCGACCACGGTGGGCAGGATCAGGCTGTAGACGAAGTAGGCGACGATGGCAGCGGCGGTGTTCATGAGCAGCATGCCGATGGCGAACCCGATGAAGATCCCGATCAGGTTGGCGAGCACGAAGCCGTTGAAGGCGAGGTTGGCGTCAAGCGACCAGTCAGCCGAGCTCCCGCCGAGCGTGCCGAACAGGGTGCCGATCACGGCCATCGCCGCGGCCAGGATCATCACCGCCACCCCCAGCGCCACGCCGGCGATGAACTTCGCGATCACGACGCGGGACCGGCGGGGCTCCAGGGTGAAGGTCACCAGGCCGGTGCGTTGGCTTGCCTCGGCGGTCACCAGCATGATGATCAGGATCGGCAGGAACGAACCGAGCACCGCTCCGGCGATGCCGAGGATGTCGACATAGTCCTTCTCACCGTCGGGCGCGACGAAGGCATAGATGGTCACCACGACCAGGCACAGGGCCACGATCGAGATCGTGAACCAACGGCCGGCCCGGGTGTCGAGCGACTTGCGGAGCTCGACCTTGGCCAGGCGGCTCATCGGGACCGGCGGGGTGGCCGAGACGTCAAGCGGGGTCGGTTCGATGGCAGTGGCGGTCATGCCGTCGCTCCTTTGGTGCCAAGGTCGTCGCGCTGGGCGTCGCTGGTGAGCTCGAGGAACAGGTCCTCGAGGCCGGCAGCACCGGAGCGCAGGTCGGTGAGAACGATCTGGTGCTCGGCCGCGGCGCGGCCCACGTCCACGGTGGCGCACGCGACACGCAGGCGGCCCTCACCCGCGGCCGTGGCCGTGAACCCCTCCTCCTCGAGGATCCGGGCAAGTTTGTCGTTCTCCAGCGAGGAGACCAACGTGCTGACGTTGGTGTCCATCGCCAACAGCGACCGCTTGTCACCCTGGGCCACGATCTTGCCCTGGCCGATGAGGATCATCTCGTCGGCGATCAGCTCCACCTCGTTCAGCAGATGGCTGGAGAGGAAGACGGTGCCGCCACGGTCGGCGTACTCCTTGAGAAGCCCGCGCATCCAGCGGATTCCGGCGGGGTCGAGCCCGTTCGCCGGCTCGTCCAGGATCAGCACCGAGGGGTCCCCGAGCAGCGCATGGGCGATACCGAGCCGCTGCTTCATGCCGAGCGAGTAGTTCCGCAGGCGGCGCTTCGACTCCACCGGGGAGAGGGACACCAGGTCGAGCATCTCGTCGACGCGCGACTCAGGCAGGCCCATGGTCTCTGCCCCGATCGTGAGGATCTCCCTGCCGGTGCGCCCGGCGTGCTGGGCGCCCGCGTCGAGCAGCACCCCGATGTGTCGTCCGGGGTTGGGGAGGTCGTGGTAGAGGTGACCCCCGATGGTGACCCTGCCGATAGTGGGTGGCGTGAGGCCGACCATCACCCGCATCGTGGTGGTCTTGCCGGCGCCGTTGGGTCCCAGGAAGCCGGTCACACGTCCGGGCTGGCAGGTGAAGCTGATGTCGTCGAGCGCGAGGAAACCGCCGTACGACTTGGAGAGTCCGTCCACCTTGATCATGGGCTACATCCTGCTCCGGTGAAGCCGCCGACGCATCAGACTTCGGAATGTTCAGGGCCCTACCCGGGTAGCGCCCTGTTCGAGACCTGAGCCTCCTGTCCGGAGCCTCGCGTCGCCCTAGCCTTGGATCGTGGACAAACCCTCACCCGAGGCCTTCCAGCCGCCGATCACACGTTGGGGACACGTCTGGCGGATCCTCCTGATGCTCGTGATCAGCACCATCGTCTGGGGGACGGTCGCCGCCCGGCAGTGGGAGGACTATCCAGCGCTCTTCTGGCTCGACATCGCCCTGGCCGTGCCCGCCTACGCCCTGGTCTTCTTCCGTCGGCGGTGGCCGATGACGGTCGCCATCGTCCTGGCGGTGCTGGCCACGGTCTCCGGGCTGGCGGCCGGTCCCGCGACCCTGGCGGCCGCGTCCGTGGCGACCCACCGCCGGTGGTGGCAGGTGATCGTGGTCGGTGCCGTCAACCTGGTGAGTGCCCAGATCTTCGCCGTGGTGGAGCCGACCGGACCCCCGGAGGATCCGTACCTGCTGGTTCTGGTGATCAACCTGACGTTCCTCGCCTCGCTGCTCGGGTGGGGCATGTACGTCGGCTCCCGGCGCGAGCTGGTCTGGACCCTGCGCCAGCGCGCGGAGCGCGCCGAGGCCGAGCAGGAGCTGCGGGTCGCCCAGGCCCGGGGCAACGAACGAGCCCGGATCGCGCGGGAGATGCACGACGTGCTCGCCCACCGGATCTCCCAGATCTCGATGCACGCCGGCGCGCTCGCCTTCCGGGAGGACCTGACGGCCGCCGAGATGCGGACCAGCGCCCAGGTGATCCAGGAGAAGGCGCATGAGGCGCTGACCGACCTGCGCGGGGTGCTGGGTGTCCTGCGCGACGACGCAGGCGAACGGCTCGACGCTCCCCAGCCGACGTACGACGACCTGCCGCGGCTCGTGGACGATGCGCGCGAGGCCGGGCTGGACCTCGAGTACGCCGACCACTTGGACGGGGACAGCGGAGAGGTGCCCGACGTGGTCGGACGGACGCTCTACCGGATCGTGCAGGAGGGGATCACCAACGCCCGCAAGCACGCGCCCGGCGCCCGACTGAGCATCCTGGTCAGCGGATCGCCGGACGACGGCATCGACATCCTGCTCCGGAACCCGGTGGGCTTCGGTCCCACGGCGACGCCGGGATCGGGGCTGGGGCTGGTCGGACTGACCGAGCGGGCGGAGCTGCGGGGTGGGCGGATCGAGCATCACCGCGACGGGTCGACGTTCGTCCTGCACGGCTGGATACCGTGGGCCGCATGAGCAGTCCGGACGCGATCCGCGTCCTGGTCGTCGACGACGACCCTCTGGTCCGGTCGGCCCTCTCGCTGATGCTGGGCGGCCAGGCCGACCTGGAGGTCATCGGCGAGGCGGGCGACGGTCGGGAGGGAGTGACGCTGGCCCGGTCGCTGCGGCCCGACGTCATCCTGATGGACATCCGGATGCCGGTGCTCAACGGTCTCGAGGCGACCCGCGAGCTCCACGCAAGCCCGGAACCGCCCCGGATCATCATGCTCACGACCTTCGATGCAGACGAGCACGTCTTCGGTGCACTCGAGGCCGGCGCGGACGGATTCCTGCTCAAGGACACTCCGCCCGCCGAGATCGTCGCGGCGATCCGTCGGGTCGCCTCCGGCGACCCGATGCTCTCGCCGTCGGTCACCCGCACCCTGATCCAGCGGGTCCGCGCCGACGGGGCCGGGCACCGGTCCGCGCAGGCCGAGGGGCGCCTGGCGATGCTGACGCCGCGGGAGCGCGAGGTCGCCCTGGCCGTCGCGCGCGGCCTGAGCAACGCCGAGATCGGCGGAGAGCTCTACCTGTCCCTGCCCACGGTGAAGGCACACGTGTCGCGGCTCTACGACAAGCTCGAGGTCACCAACCGGGTGCAGATCGCGATCCTCGTCCACGACGCCGGGCTCGCCTGAGTCCGCTGGGCCGGGCGAGCTCAGACCTCGAACACGGCACCCGCGGTTGCGAGCTCGATGTCGCCGTCGTACGTCGTCCGGGCCTCGGCGAGGGCGTCCTGCGCGTCGCCCCAGGGCGGAACGTGCGTCAGCACGAGCCGGCGCGCCCCGCTGCGGGCTGCCGAGTCGCCACCCTCGGCGCCGGTCAGGTGCAGCTTGGCGGGGTTCTTGTCCCGGGACGTGAACGAGGCCTCCGCGAGCAGCAGGTCGACGTCCGCGGCGACCGCGTCGAGCCCGGTGCACGGCCCGGTGTCCCCGGAGTACCCGAGTGTTCGCCCGTCCGCGGTCACCCGCAGGCCGAACGCGGGCACCGGGTGCTCGACTCCGATCGGCTCGACCACGAACGGCCCGAACCCGACCTTGCCGTCGTAGACCCGGAAGTCGAACTCCTCGTGCATGCCCGGGTCGGGCGGCAGGTCGTAGGCACGCGCCATCCGGTCGGCCGTGCCGATCGGACCCCACACGGGGATCCTCGGCTGGTGGCCCGCGGGGTGGAACCGCCGCAGGACGTAGTAGCCGGTCAGGTCGAGGCAGTGGTCGGCGTGGAGGTGGCTGAGGAACACTCCGTCGACGGTCAGCGGGTCGACGTAGCGATGGAGCGCGCCGAGGGCGCCGCTGCCCAGGTCGAGCAGGATCCGCCAGGTGCGACCGTCGTGGTCGGCCTCGACGAGGTAGCAGCTGGCCGGAGAGTCGGGGCCCGGGTAGGACCCGGAGCAGCCGACGACGGTGAGCCTCATGCCAGACCGCCCGCGAACTGGGAGGCCGAGACCAGCTCCGGCCCGAGGAACCGCTGGCCGAGGGTCTCGAAGTCGTCAGGGGCGCCGGTGGTCAGGAAGTGGTACGTCGGCTCGCCACCGGCCCGCATCAGCCCGGTCGTGGCCAGCATCTTGTAGACGTCCTTGGCGCACTCCTCCGCGCTGCTGACCAGGGTGACGGCCTCGCCCATCACCAGCGAGATGACGCCGGTGAGCAGCGGGTAGTGGGTGCAGCCCAGGATCAAGGTGTCCACCCGTGCCTCGGTGAGCGGGTCGAGGTAGTCACGAGCGACCGCGAGCAGCTCCCCTCCCCCGGTGACGCCTTGTTCGACGAACTCGACGAACCGGGGACAGACGCGGGTCACCAGCTCCACATGGGGCGCGGCCGCGAACGCGTCGTCGTAGGCCATGGACTCGGCCGTGGCATGGGTGCAGATGACTCCGATCCGGCCGTTGTGGCTGGCCGCCACCGCACGCCGGGTGGCCGGGTAGATCACCTCGATCACCGGCACGTCGTACCGCTCGCGGGCGTCGCGCAGCACCGCGGCGCTGGCGGAGTTGCAGGCGATGACGAGGGCCTTGACCCCGCGTTCGACCAGGTGGTCGAGGCACTCGAGGGCGTACTCCCGGACCTCGCCGATCGGCTTCGGGCCGTAGGGCTGGCGTGCGGTGTCGCCGACGTAGACGATCGACTCGTGCGGCAGCTGGTCGATGACCGAGCGGGCCACGGTGAGACCACCGAAGCCCGAATCGAAGATGCCGATGGGAGCATCGGCGGTCATTTCCCGCATCACAGGCAAGGCTAGGTCGTCCGTAGCCCGGCGCGCACATCATCGGAGCCAGAGGAAACGAGATCGTCGTCACGTCTTGTTAGCCTCGAGAGCATGCCCCGAACCACAAGCACAGTCTGCGCTGCCCTCGCGACGCTGGCGCTCGCGGTGTCCGGCTGCGGCGCGACCGCGTCCCCGCAGGGGCAGGCGACCCTGTCGTCCGCGCAGGTGGCCCCGCGGATCGCGCACTCTGAGCCCAACGCCGCACCGTCCGGGCCGGTCGCCGCACGAGCCGCCGCCGCGGGCCCGGTGAGGCGGGTGCTGGCCGTCTCAATCGACGGGCTGAGGTCCTCGGTCATCCCCCAGCTCGGACGCGCCGGGACCCCCACGCTGCACCGGCTGATGGCCCGGGGTGCCTCGACCCTCAACGCCCGCACCGAGCGGGAGATGACCGTCACCTTGCCCAACCACACCGGCATGGTGACCGGCCGCCGGATCACCGCCTCGCAGGGCGGGCACGGCGTGACCTGGAACGACGACCGGCGCCGGCCACTTACGGTGCAGCGTGCCGCCGGCCACGACGTGTCGTCGGTCTTCCGGGTCGTGCACAACGCGAGTCGCAGTACCGCCCTGTTCGCCAGCAAGACGAAGTTCTCCCTGTTCGAGCGCTCGTGGGGCGGATCGATCAACACGGTGCGCATCCGCTCCGACAACGCCGCCCTGACGCGGATGACGCGGAGAGACCTGCTCCGGCACAGCCGCGGGTTCACGTTCCTCCACCTCTCCGCACCCGACAACGCCGGCCATGCACACGGCTGGAAGTCGCGCGCCTACCTCAACGCCGTCCGGGCCACCGACCGAAGGCTCGGGCAGATCGTGAGGACGATCAACGGGCACCCGAGGCTCCGGGACCACCTGGTCCTGCTGGTCACTGCCGACCACGGCGGCACGGGCAAGGACCACAGCAATGCGACGCGGCTCGTGAACTACCGCATCCCGTTCATCGTGTGGGGTCGGACGGTCGCCCGCGGGGCAGACCTCTACGGCTTGAACCCCGACTACGCCAACCCGGGCGATCAGCGGACGAGCTACGCCGACTCTCAGCAACCGGTCCGCAACGGTGCGGTGGCCAACCTCGCCCTCGACCTGCTGGGGCTGGGCGCCGTCAGGGGCAGCGAGCACGACCGGGCGCAGGACCTGGACTGGAACTGACCCGGGATCAAGCCCAGAGCTGGCCCTCCAGCCGCTCCTCGGCCTCGTCGATGGTGCCTTCGTAGGCGCCGGTGGAGAGGTACTTCCACCCGCCGTCGGCGACCACGAACGCGATGTCGGCGATCTCTCCGGCGCGGACCACCTTCGCCGCCTGGCCGAGCGCCGCGTGGAGGATTGCCCCGGTCGAGATGCCGGCGAAGATGCCCTCGATGTCCAGCAGCTCGCGGACACGTCGTACGGCGTCGCGTGGACCGACGGAGATCCGGGAGTCGATCAGCGACTCGTCGTAGAGCTCCGGTACGAAGCCCTCGTCGAGGTTGCGCAGCCCGTAGACCAGCTCACCGTATCGCGGCTCCGCGGCGATGATCCTGACGTCCGGCTTGGCCTCGCGGAAGAACCGGGAGACCCCCATCAGGGTGCCGGTCGTGCCGAGCCCGGCGACGAAGTGAGTGATGCCGGGGAGGTCGGCGAGCAGCTCGGGTCCGGTCCCCTCCTGGTGGGAGAGCGCATTGGCCTCGTTGCCGTACTGGTAGAGCATCACCCAGTCGGGGTGCTCGGCCGCGATGCCCTTGGCGACCCGGACGGCTTCGTTGGAGCCACCGGCCGCGGGCGAGGACACGATCTCGGCACCCCACATGCCGAGCAGCTGCCGGCGCTCGGCGGAGGTGTTCTCGGGCATCACGCACACGAGCCGGTAGCCCTTCAGCCGCGCGGCCATGGCCAGGGAGATGCCGGTGTTGCCCGACGTCGGCTCGAGGATCGTGCAGCCGGGGCGGAGCTGGCCGTCCTTCTCCGCCTGCTCGATCATCTTCAGGGCCGGGCGGTCCTTGATCGAGCCCGTGGGGTTGCGGTCCTCGAGCTTGGCCCACAGTCGTACGTCGGGACTGGGCGAGAGTCCGGGCAGGCCGACGAGCGGCGTACCGCCGACGGCGGCCAGGAGGTTGTCGAAGCGGGTCATCGAGTGCTCCGCGTGATCGCGGCCGTGGAGCTCAGCCGCCCGCGACGGCGGGGAGCACCACGACCTGGTCACCGTCGGTGATCTCGGCCTCGAGCCCACCGATGAACCGGACGTCCTCGTCGTTGACGTAGACGTTGACGAAGCGGCGCAGGTCCGTCCCTGAGTCGGAGTCCTCGATGAGGCGCTCCTTGATCCCGGGGTGGTTGGCCTCGAGGTCGTCGATGAGGGCACTGAGGTTGGCCCCGTCGGCGGTCACGGCCTTCTCTCCACCGGTGTAGGTGCGAAGGATGGTCGGGATGCGGACCTCGATGGCCATCAGGTTCTCCTCGCGGACTGTGGGGCTGGTGCGGGGACGACGGCGACCTCTTCCTCGGTCACCTCGCCGCCCTGGATCCTGTAGGACCTGAACTCCACGGGGCCGTCGTTATTCCCGTGCTCCCGGGTGGAGACCAGCACGTAGTGGGCGTTCGGCTCGCTGGCCAGCCCGATGTCGGTGCGGCTCGGGTAGGCCTCGGTGGCGGTGTGGGAGTGGTAGATCACCACCGGCTCCTCGTCCCGGGCATCCATGTCCTTGTAGAGCGCGAGCAGCTCGAGGGAGTCGAACTCGTAGAACGTAGGGCTGCCGGCGGCGTTCACCATCTCCACCATCCGCTCCGGACGGTCGCTGCCGAACGGGCCCGCCACCACGCCACACGCCTCGTCGGGGTGGTCCCGCTTGGCGTGCGCCACGATGGCGTCGTACGTCTCCTGGTCGATGGTCAGCACGCCATCCAGACTAGGTCGCGTCTCAGGTCGTGGAACGCGGGGCTTGCTCTGCGGACAGCTCAGCAGCCATGCCCGGCAGTCGTTCTCCGATCTTGCGGGCTCGGGCGGTCAACTGCAGGCGTCGACCAGGACGCCGTTGGCCTCGCGGAGGTCGCCCAGGTCGGGGGTCTGCCCGTGCTCTGCACGGTCGGCGACCCGACGCAGCTGGGTCACATTCGTGCGCAGCGCCTGCTTCAGCTGCGGATCGTCGGCTTCGGCCATCGTCGCCTCGAGTTCCGCGGCCGCTCGGCGGGCGGTGCGCTCGAGCTTCGCCGGGTCGTCACCGTGTGCCCGGACCTCGTCGATCCGCCCGACCGCGTCTTCCGCCAGGTCGGCGCAGGTCTGTGCGGTCGATGCCAGGCCCTGGGCGTCGTCGACCGCCTCTTGTGCCTCCTCCAGCCCCGAGCACCCGGACAGGGTGACGGTGAGCATGGTGAGGACCAAGGATGTGCGTTGGAGAAGTGACGCGCGTTGCAAGCTCATGGGCGCTCCGTTTCCGAGTCTGTCGCGCGGGCTGGGGGTAAACGGGCGACTGTACAAGCACTCCCGTTTCACGATGCCTCACCCCTAAGCGGCAGATGCGTGCGCTGCAACGTCGTCGCCCGTCATTGCAGGGCGGCCGTAGGGTTGCTGCATGCCTGAAGCGCATGACCACCCCATCGCCTACACCGCGCTCCAGCCGGGCACACCGGTGCAGACGAGCGACGGGTACCCCTTCGCCACGGTCCACGCCGTTCTGGTCGACGAGAAGGTCTCGGTGTTCGACGGCATCGTCGTCCAGACGGCGGAAGGGACACGGTTCGTCGACGCCCCTCAGATCGACTCGATCCACACCACCTACGTCCGCACGACACTTTCCGCGGAGCAGGCGGTGAACCTTCCGTCGCCCGATGGGTCAACCCTGGTCGAGATCAAGCCGGCGAGGTCGATGGCCAACCGATTGCGCCACATGTTCGGTCGGGGGAAGCGGTAGTACCTGCGCGCAAGCAACGACCAGCATCCGCGCTCATCGGCAAGCCCGCTCAGCGGCAGATGCGTGCGTCGACTGAGGTGCTCGGCAAGGGACTCTCTCGTACCGTTGAGAGACAGCCTGCTCAACGCCCAGCGCTGGTACTGGTACATCAGAGCAGCACCCTGTGTGACTTTGGGACCAGGAGGCACTGCCGGAAGGAGCCGCCGATGGAGGACTGGCGGAAGGTCAAGCGGGCGGTGTTCGCGCGGCACAGCAATCCGTGGAGCGCGTGGACGAGGTGGGCGAGCACGCCGTTGATGCTCGTCCCGGTGTGGCGACGCAGCGGGCGCGACGCCGCGCTGGTCGGCGTATGGATGGCGGTCAACCCCGTGATCTTCGGCAGACCCGCGCACGACCGGGCATGGGCGACCCGGGCGGTACTTGGTGAGGAGCAGTGGATCGCTGAGCGGCCGATGGACACCGCAATGGCGGTCAACATCGCCGCGACTGTCGCGGGGCTTGTCGCGATGGTCGCCGCCCGCAGGCGCCGCGCGATGCCGGCCGCTGCAGCCACTGCGTTGGAGATGGGGCTGCTGATGGCGTACTGGGAGCTGATGGCTCGTTACTACGACCGCAACGGTGGTGTGTGTTGAAGGTCCTCCTCACGCGGCTTGAAAGTCGCTCACCCGTACGACCGCGGCATAGGAAGACGTTGTGCGTCTTCAGTCCTGGCGTAGGGAACGTCCCCCTGATGCGCTTGTCGGGCTTGGTGTCCCATCGCAGACAGGAGGACGTTCATGAACAACGGTAATGGAGTTTCACGGGGTGACCGCAACAGGAACGCACGGCTCACGAAGCTGCGGGCAGCGGTCCCGGTGACGAACGCGATCGTCGGGATCGATCTGGCCGACAAGAAGCAGATGGTGGTCGTGACCGATCACGACTCCAAGGTCCTGGCCCGGCGCACCTTCCGGTGCAAGGCCTGGGATCTCGGGGCCGCGCTGGACTGGGCGGCCGAGCGCGGCACCCGCGCCGGGTATGCCGGGGTCACGGTGGCCTGCGAACCCACCGGGCACCGGTGGCGGGTGCTGGGCCAGCTGGCTGGCGATCGGGGCATGTCGTTCGTGTGTGTGCAGCCGATGCTGACCTCCGGGGCGCGGCAAGACGAGGACCTGACCACCGACAAGACCGACGACAAGGACGCGGTCCTGATCGCCCGGCTGACCGCGCAGCTGCGCTGCTACCTGCCCGAACCGGTCGACGAGACCTGGGGCCGGCTGCGCCACCTCGGGTGCGCGCCGCGAGCAGCTCCTCGACGAGCACGTCGCCTGCGTCCAGCAGATCCGCGACCTGCTCGAGTGCGTCTGGCCCGCCGCGGTCACCACCGCCCAGCAGCCGTTCAAGTCCCACACCTGGGTCGCCGCGATGCACGTGATCATGACCCGCGACGGCGGCGACTTCACCCGCACCCGCAGGCTGGGCCCGGCCCGCTTCGAGCACGCCGTCCGCAAGGAGCTCACCCGACGCGGGAAGATCCGCCCCTGCCTGCGGATCCTGCGCAACCTCTATCGCCGCCCTGGCCGACCCGGCCGGCGTGATCGCGCACCGGCCCGGCGCCTTCGAACGCATCGGCTGGCTGATCGAGGACTGGGACACCGCCCGAGCCAAGCTGGCCGACACCGAGGCCCGGATGGTCGCCGTCCTCGACGACCTCGAGCTGACCGAGCTGGCCTGCTCCATCCAGGGCCTCTCCCCGGTCGGAGCCGCCGCGATCCTCGCCGAGACCGGCGACCTGCACCGCTTCACCAGCTCCCGCGCCGTGGTCAAGCACGCCGGACTCGCACCCCGCCAACGCATGTCCGGCACCTTCGCCGGACGCGCCCGCCTCAGCGGCGCCGGCCGACCGCACCTGCGGACCGCGGCCTGGCGCGCGGTCTGGGGCGCGGTGAAGAACAACCCCGTCTATGCCGCCCGCTACCGGCACCTGACCACCCGGGAGACCAACAAGCTCAAGCCGACCCAGGCCCAGACCGTCCTCGCGGGCGCGATCCTGCGCCAGCTCCACGCCGTCATCACCACCGGCCAGGCCTGGGATCCCGACATCGCCACCCACGGCACCCGACGCAAGCCGACGACGCTCGCGGAGGTGGCCGCCTAACCTGACGCGTCGCGCGTCCACAAGCTGGGTCGGGGCGAGCCTTCCGCGGCATTGAGAACCCTCGAGGTATCTCGTCGCTCATCACAGGCCGCCCCGGCCCGTCGTCGACACAACCCGATCACACGCTGCCGAGCACCAGCTCCGTTACCGCTATGCAGGGACCGACGACGAGCCAGGGACCCCACCCCAGCACTTGACGCAAAACGCCTCACGCTGATGAGCGGACACGCTATGCCGTACTCAACGCGGCAATTGAGTGCTCTTCGGCTCGGTCTCGGGGATCATGACGCCGTGACCACCGCATCCGCCGAACTGCTGCCGACTCATAGGCGGCGGGGGCCACACCGGAGCCTGGTCATGGGCGGGCTCGTGGTTCTGCTGGTCGTCACTGCGCTGGTCTACTACAGGGTGGGCTGGGCTCGGATGGAGAGCACCTGGGGACGGTGCCGGTGCGCCGCGAATCAAGCATCCTGGCCATGGCTGCTCGCCCCGGCGTAACTGACGGGGCACTGTCCGCGACCCGGGTAGCGTTGGAGACCAGCCGTCGGGGACCCGGGACCCGGCGGTTCTTACATGTCGGTCCCACCTGAGCCGTTCACGCATGGCTGGCGGGATGAGCAAGCGGGGATCCTGGGGGCCGATGAGTGCCCGCGTGAACCCTGCAACGACGGCTGAGCCGCCGAAGATCCGGCACTGCTGGGTCACGGACTCACACGGGCGGTTGCCTGGGCTGCTGCTCGAATGGCGCCAGGTCGAGGACGAGTGGCGCGGCCGGGTCGTCCACCCGTTTCAGGAGAACGGCGTGTGGGTCGTGGTCGAGGAGTGGCTGTCGGCGGGCCTGCTGGAACCGGCCTGACACCAGGCGCCATGGGGCAAAACCACCCGGTCTAGCCATTTCATATTCGCAAGGCAGCTGTGCATGGTCGTGACCACTGAATCCTTGGGGGACGCGTTATGAACGTGAAATCCGTTGGCGGGGTGGCAATGGGCTTTAGGTCTGGGACTCTTCTCAGGGTGATGATCGCCGCCACGGCGACGCTCGCGGCGGGGGTTGCCTTGCTGCTGCCCGCGCCGGCCGCGAACGCCCGGGTGATCGAGGGGACCGATCGGGATGATCACCTTGTCGGCACGGCGCGGGGCGACCGACTTCGAGCGCTGAGGGGTGACGACGTCGTAGCGGCGCGGGGTGGCCGAGACTATGTGAACGGTGGTCCCGGCAACGACACCGTCCGGGGTGGCCCCGCCTCTGAAGTGTGGCTGGGCGGGGGTGCTGGGCGTGACAGAATCTTTGGCGGGGATGGCTCCGACATCATCGGTGATGGGATCGGGCCTGATGAGTTGCATGGCGGCTTGGGGAACGATCTTCTGACGACGGGGCGGGGCGCCGACGCCGCGTATGGCGGACGCGGCAACGACTCCATCGATCTTGACCCCCACCTTTTCTCGACCGGCAGCGGGGACAGCGGCTATGGGGGACCGGGCAACGATTTCTTCGTGATCGCGCCTGATGGCCACCCCGACCTCATTGCTTGCGGTCCTGGCACGGACACTGTGCGCTTTGACTCGGGCCGCGAGTCGCTCGATCAACTGACCAACTGCGAAGTCGAAAAGTTTGGCTGACCCACGAGGCATGGGGCTCGCCTAGGTCTTGCGGCCACGACCGCTCATCGGCAGATCCGTGCGCGCGTCGCCGGGCCGCCAATCACCCGGCGAGTTGGAGGACGGTGCCGAGCCCGGTGAGCACCAGACCCAGAACGGCCAACGGAAGGCCGCGAAGGGTTTGCTCGCGGAGTCGGTCTCGCACGTCCGCATCCAACGTGTCCACACGTTCTCCGAGCCGCTGCGCATGCTTGTCGGCCACCCTGTGGGCTCGGTCCGCGTCGTGCTGCGCCTTTGCCACCGCGCCGCCGAGGTTGTCGAGCTGCTCCTTGAGTTGAGTGATCTGGTCCTCCACCGTGGCGTCGGGCGGAAATGGCATCACGCCATGCCCGTAACCCGAGAACTCGCCGCTGCCCTCCATCGCCATGCCGCCACGGATGATCGTCGGCCCCGGCCGTCGGGCGAGTCGGCTCGCCACGTCCTTGACCTCCGACCACATGGCCGGGAGGAACGCTTCTCCTAGCGCGTGGTCGTGCCACGTGAAGTACAGGCCCACTCCTGTCAGGGTGATGCCCAGGAGGTCCAAGCCCACGCCGAAGGACGCGACGATCTGCCAAGGGTCCATGCGCGGCATCCTAGGGACAGCCGGGTCAGTTGGTTGTCACCTGTCGACGCGGGCTCGCCCGCGCGGACAGCGCCATGAGCGGGCCCACGGGGACCGTGTCGCGCGTCCCGCCCGAGACTTCGCGTGCGGGACTAGTCCCATCGTCGGATTGCGGGCTGTACCCCCACGCAACGAGAGTGGCTGCATAACGCCGCGCCTCACCGTCCCGAGAGCGAGGCCCGCACGAAGAGCGCCTCGCCTCACCGTCCCGAGAGCGGCGCCCGAACGAAGAGGGGCGGTGGCACCCCCCACCGCCCCTCTCGTCATGTCCGCTCCGTGAGCCGTGGTGCGGCAACGGACACCTAGGCCCCCGCCGTGCCCGCTGCCGACCCACACCCCCGCTTTGGTTGAGCCGGTCGGCTGGGACGGTCAGGACCCGCGCGGCTCAGGGGCAGCACTGCCGATCCGGCTCGGCACCACGCTACGTCGAGAAAGCTCCTCCTGCAGGACCTTTGCTCAAACCCTTCGACGGCGGACATGGGGCTCGGCCGCGCGCGGGCGCACGAGGTTTGCTCGCTCCCACGGGAGGCTCTTTCACCGATGTCGTCGTGCGGGGACGCAGAGCGGCGCGGCAGCGTTCCCGGGGTCCAACCGGAATGCTGCCGCGCCGTCAGTGCCCGCTCCTTCCGGAGCGGCCGGGTCGACAAAGGGGCGGGGGCGGCCCTGGGCTTGTCGACGCGGTCCATCCGCGTTCCCAACGGTGGAGCCGGGGCGTCAAGCCGCCATAAAACCCCCGGGGCCGACTTGGGCGGTGCCCGCCTTCCGTCCGGCTGATTTGTGATGCGCAAATGAGCCAGATTCCAACCCGCAGAAGTTTGAGGCGGCCCGCCGGGGGCAAACTGCGTTATAGGGAGAATCTGTCCCATACCCATACCTTCGAGGAGCCACCGGTGCACGATCAGTTCGACATCACGCTGGAGGATTCAGACCTCCTTGGCGAGGTTGAACTCACCACTGACCTGATGATCGCCGCTACCGGGTCCGACCTGCCGCTCTCGACCGCCGAGATCGACCACCTCCTCGGCATCGCCCCGGGTCGCTGAACTTCGGGCGAAAGGCGGTGTTCCCCACCGTCCTGTCATCGGCAGTTGAGTGCGTTTCATCAAAGTGACCTTGATGGAGCGGCCGGCGTAGCGGGCCCGAGGTTCCGCAACCTTGTCGGCGCGGAGGACGCAAAGGGTGAGCTACAGCGACATCGCCCGAACCAGGGTCTCCTGGAGGTAGCCCACCCACTCGTAGATGTCGTGCGCCTGGGCACGCGGGTCGTCGTCAGGCAGCGCGTACCAGAGCTCCTCGTCGCCCTCCTCGACCTCGAGCCGGGTGGCGAGGGCGAGACGCAGGTCGGTGAAGGACCGCAGCCACATCTCCGCGGCCGGCGGCTCGAGCTCGACGTCGATCATCAATCCGTCCTCGTCGAGCTCCGGAGGGAGGCCGGCCTCCTCGAGCGCGTCGATGATCGCGCAGGCGCCCGCGGCCTTGCCGTCGCGCAGCGTGCCCTCGGTGAACCGGCGGAACTCCGCCGAGGCCTCCTCGTCGCCCGGATAGGCCGTGGGGAAGAGCCTCGCCAGGACCGGGTCATCCGGCTCCGAGGTGGGTCCGGAGAAGTCCATCATCGCCTCGAGCGGGTCCACTCCCTCGCGGGGCACGGCCGACTCGTTGCGCAGGAGCTCGACGAGCTGGGACGCGAGTGATCGCAGCAGGTCGGCCTCGAATCCGGTGAAGGTGGCGATGACCCGGCCGCTCCGTCGATGGCGGGCGAATCCGCTCATTGCTTCTCCATGGTCGCCCAGAGGCCGTACTCGTGCATCGCCTGGACGTCGCGCTCCATCTCCTCGCGGGTGCCGGAACTGACCGCCGACTTGCCCTCGCGGTGCACCTCGAGCATCAGCTTCTCGGCCTTCGCCTTGTTGTAGCCGAAGTACTTCTGGAAGACGAAGGCGACGTACGACATCAGGTTGACCGGGTCGTTCCACACGATCGTCACCCAGGGCTTGGCGAGGGACGTCTCCTCATCTGGGGTGACGGTCGGCTCGACCTCGACCGGACTGGTGGCGCTCACGAATCCCATCGTGGCACACGGGAGGCCCCTAATCTGGGGCGGTGAACAGCCTCGCCGGCGGGTCGACCGCACTCCTCACCGACCACTACGAGCTGACCATGCTCCAGGCGTCCCTGGCCAGCGGGACCGCCCACCGCCGCTCGGTCTTCGAGCTCTTTCCGCGCCGGCTCCCGGAAGGACGGCGGTACGGCGTCGTGGCCGGCGTGGGGCGCGCCCTCGAGGCCATCGAGCGGTTCCGGTTCGACGACGACGCCCTGACCATGCTGGCCGACGTCGTGAACGAGGAGACGCTCGCCTGGCTGCGCGACTTCCGCTTCAACGGCTCGGTCTGGGGCTACGCCGAGGGCGACATGTACTTCCCCTACTCGCCCCTCGTGGTCGTCGAGTCGAGCTTCGCCGAGGCGGTGCTCCTGGAGACGTTGCTGTTGTCGATCTACAACCACGACTCGGCCGTGGCCTCGGCCGCTTCCCGGATGACCCTCGCCGCGGGCGACCGTCCGTGCATCGAGATGGGATCGCGGCGTACCCACGAGGTGGCTGCCGTGGCGAGCGCCCGAGCGGCGTACATCGCGGGGTTCCGGGCGACCTCCAACCTCGCGGCTCGCCATCTCTACGGCGTGCCGTCGATGGGGACCAGCGCCCACAGCTTCGTCCTGGTGCACGACACCGAGGAGGGCGCCTTCCGGGCACAGGTGAAGTCGCTGGGGGCAGGCACGACCTTGCTGGTCGACACGTTCGACGTCGCTGAGGCGGTCCGGCTCGCCGTCGAGGTGGCCGGTCCGGCTCTCGGCGCCGTCCGGCTCGACTCCGGCGACCTCGGGGCGATCGCCCGCGAGGTCCGTGCCCAGCTCGACGACCTGGGCGCGACCGACACGAGGATCGTCGTGACCAGCGACCTCGACGAGTTCGCGATCTCGGCGCTGGCGGTGGCCCCGGTCGACAGCTACGGCGTCGGCACGGAGCTGGTCACCGGCAGCGGACACCCCACCTGCGGCTTCGTCTACAAGCTGGTGGCCCACGAGGACGACCGCGGCCGGCTGGTGTCGGTTGCCAAGAAGAGCCCCGACAAGATCTCCATCGGCGGCCGCAAGTGGGCCCTGCGCCGGCTCGACGACGGGGTCGCGCAGGCCGAGATCGTCGGCATCGGTGCGGCTCCGGAAAACGACGGCGACGACCGGCCGCTCCTGGTCGAGCTGGTCCGGGACGGCCGGGTCGTCGGCGCCGAGCCGCTCGACGCGGCACGCGACCGGCACTCTCCCCCTTGCGCCTGGGCACGCGGGTCGTCGTCCGGCAGCGCGTACCAGAGCTCCTCGTCGCCCTCCTCGACCTCGAGCCGGGTGGCGAGGGCGAGGCGGAGGTCGGTGAAGGACCGCAGCCACGTCTCCGCGGCCGGCGGCTCGAGCTCGACGTCGATCATCAGCCCGTCCTCGTCGAGCTCCGGAGGGAGGCCGGCCTCCTCGAGCGCGTCGATGATCGCGCAGGCGCCCGCGGCCTTGCCGTCGCGCAGCGTGCCCTCGGTGAACCGGCGGAACTCCGCCGAGGCCTCCTCGTCGCCCGGGTAGGCCGTGGGGAAGAGCCGCGCCAGGACCGGGTCGTCCGGCTCCGAGGTCGGGCCGGAGAAGTCCATCATCGCCTCGAGCGGGTCCGCCCCCTCGCGGGGCACGGCCGACTCGTTGCGCAGGAGCTCCACGAGCTGGGACGCGAGTGATCGCAGCAGGTCGGCCTCGAATCCGGTGAAGGTGGCGATGACCCGGCCGCTCCGCCGATGGCGGGCGAATCCGCTCATTGTTTCTCCATGGTCGCCCAGAGGCCGTACTCGTGCATCGCCTGGACGTCGCGCTCCATCTCCTCGCGGGTGCCGGAGCTGACCGCCGACTTGCCCTCGCGGTGCACCTCGAGCATCAGCTTCTCGGCCTTCGCCTTGTTGTAGCCGAAGTACTTCTGGAAGACGAAGGCGACGTACGACATCAGGTTGACCGGGTCGTTCCACACGATCGTCACCCAGGGCTTGGCGAGGAACGTGACCTCGTCGGGGGTGACGGTCGGCTCGACCTCGACCGGACTGGTGGCGCTCACGAATCCCATCGTGGCACACGGGAGGCCCCTAATCTGGGGCGGTGAACAGCCTCGCCGGCGGGTCGACCGCACTCCTCACCGACCACTACGAGCTGACCATGCTCCAGGCGTCCCTGGCCAGCGGGACCGCCCACCGCCGCTCGGTCTTCGAGCTCTTCCCGCGCCGGCTCCCCGAAGGACGGCGGTACGGCGTCGTGGCCGGCGTGGGGCGCGCCCTCGAGGCCATCGAGCGGTTCCGGTTCGACGACGACGCCCTGACCATGCTGGCCGACGTCGTGAACGAGGAGACGCTCGCCTGGCTGCGCGACTTCCGCTTCAACGGCTCGGTCTGGGGCTACGCCGAGGGCGACATGTACTTCCCCTACTCACCCCTCGTGGTCGTCGAGTCGAGCTTCGCCGAGGCGGTGCTCCTGGAGACGTTGCTGCTGTCGATCTACAACCACGACTCGGCCGTGGCCTCGGCCGCTTCCCGGATGACCCTCGCCGCGGGCGACCGTCCGTGCATCGAGATGGGATCGCGGCGTACCCACGAGGTGGCCGCCGTGGCGAGCGCCCGAGCGGCGTACATCGCGGGGTTCCGGGCGACCTCCAACCTCGCGGCCCGCCATCTCTACGGCGTGCCGTCGATGGGGACCAGCGCCCACAGCTTCGTCCTGGTGCACGACACCGAGGAGGGCGCCTTCCGGGCGCAGGTGAAGTCGCTGGGGGCGGGCACGACCTTGCTCGTCGACACGTTCGACGTCGCTGAGGCGGTCCGGCTCGCCGTCGAGGTGGCCGGTCCCGCTCTCGGCGCCGTCCGGCTCGACTCCGGCGACCTCGGGGCGATCGCCCGCGAGGTCCGGGCCCAGCTCGACGACCTGGGCGCGACC
The DNA here is from genome assembly GCA_963812345.1 of uncultured Actinomycetota bacterium. Lineage (GTDB taxonomy): Bacteria > Actinomycetota > Actinomycetes > Propionibacteriales > Nocardioidaceae > Nocardioides. Next base: position 237,370 of record CAWEVA010000016.1, on the reverse strand, counting down.
GACACCAGGATCGTCGTGACCAGCGACCTCGACGAGTTCGCGATCTCGGCGCTGGCGGTGGCCCCGGTCGACAGCTACGGCGTCGGCACGGAGCTGGTCACCGGCAGCGGACACCCCACCTGCGGCTTCGTCTACAAGCTGGTGGCCCGCGAGGACGACCGCGGCCGGCTGGTGTCGGTCGCCAAGAAGAGCCCCGACAAGATCTCCATCGGCGGCCGCAAGTGGGCCCTGCGCCGGCTCGACGACGGGGTCGCGCAGGCCGAGATCGTCGGCATCGGTGCGGCTCCGGAAAACGACGGCGACGACCGGCCGCTCCTGGTCGAGCTGGTCCGGGACGGCCGGGTCGTCGGCGCCGAGCCGCTCGACGCGGCACGCGACCGGCACCTGCGGGCCCGCTCCGAGCTCCCGCCGGCGGCAGAGCAGATGTCGAAGGGCGAGCCGGTGATCGAGACCGTCCACCTGTGACATGCCGCCGCCGCCGCCGCGGGGCTGACCCGGCCCTCTGCAACTACTACGCTCGCGACCATGAAGCGGGCACTGATCGTCCTGGACGTCCAGAACGACTTCTGCGAGGGCGGGTCGCTGGCGGTGCAGGGTGGCGCCCAGGCTGCCCACGACATCGCGGAGGTGCTCCACCACTGGGTGTTGAAGGACCCGAAGGCCGCGGACTACTCCCACGTCGTGGCCACCAAGGACCACCACATCGATCCCGGCGCCCACTGGTCCAGGGAGCCCGACTTCCGTGACTCGTGGCCGGTGCACTGCAAGGTCGGCACCGACGGCGAGGCATTCCACCCCAACCTGGACCCCCAGCCGTTCGAGGCGATCTTCCTCAAGGGCGAGTACGCCGCGGCCTACTCGGGCTTCGAGGGCCGGGCGCCCGGCGACGTGGGGCTGGCCGACTGGCTGCGGAGCCACGACGTGACCGATCTCGACCTGTGCGGGATCGCCACCGACTACTGCGTGCGGCACACCGCCCTCGACGCCGTCGCCGACGGCTTCAACGTGCGGGTGCTCCAGGACCTCTGTGCCGGCGTCGCGGAGGAGACCTCCCGCGCTGCGTTCGAGGAGATGCGCAAGGCCGGAGCCACCCTTGTCTGACCTCGAGGTGGTCGTGTCGGACGGCGTCCTGCGGCTCACCCTCAACCGTCCCGAGGTCTTCAACGCGCTCACCGGCGAGATGGCCGACGAGGTCGCCGCGGTGATCGAAGGCGCCACCGCCCGAGGCGACGTACGCGTGATCGTCGTGACCGGCACCGGTCCGGCCTTCAGCACCGGCGCGGACATCTCCGGAGCCGACGCCCACGAGGGCTTCGACGTGACCGCGCTGGACCGCGCCAACCGGATCATCCGGGCGATCGTGGGAGTCGACAAGCCGGTCGTCGCTGCGGTCAACGGCGTCGCGGCCGGGGTCGGCTGCTCCGCGGCGCTGGCCTCCGACATCGTCGTGGCCACGGAGTCGGCCTCGTTCCTGCTCGCCTTCGCCCGGATCGGGCTGATGCCCGACGGCGGGGCCACCGCCACCGTCGCCGCGTCCGTCGGCCGGGCCCGCGCGATGCGGATGGCCCTGCTCGCCGAGCCGCTGGGTGCCCGGGAGGCGTACGACGCCGGCCTGGTCACCCATCTGACCAGCGACGAGGACTTCACTCCGACCGTCGAGAAGATCGTCTCCAGGCTGGCCGCCGGGCCGCCGCTGGCCTACGCCGCCGCGAAGAAGGCGATCAACGCCGCCACCCTCGACCAGCTGGACGAGGCGCTCGAGCGCGAACGCACCGGCCAGACGCTGCTGCTGGGCACCGCCGACGTGGCCGAGGGGATGCGGGCCTTCGGCGAGAAGCGGAAGCCGGCGTTCCGAGGGGAGTAGCTACACGCCCCACTTCTCGGCGACCGTGCGGATCACCTTCAGGTTGCGGTTGGTCGCGACACCCATGAGCTTCTCGACGGTGGAGTTGCTGAGCTTCGCCTCGTGGTAGTTGGCCCCGAGCAGGAGGTGCACGGCCCGACCGCCGACCCGCGCCGACTCCTCGCCCTTGCCGGCCGCCTCGATCTGCTCGATCAGCTCCGCAGTCGGCTCGTCCTTGAGCAGCGACACGTAGTGCACGCCGTCGTGGTCCTTCGCGAACTCCGCGGCCTCCTCGGCGACGGCCGTGACCTCGGCCGGCGTGAAGGCGATGGTCGGCACCTCGAATCCGCGGTCATCGAGGAACGCCTTCTCCAGCGCTTCCTCGACCTTCGCTCGGGAGCGCATCCTCGTGGTCACGCGGAGGTTGCCGGTGTTGATGTAGGTCTCGACGTCGGTGAACCCCGCCTTCTCCGCCGCCGCCTTGATCGCGTCCTTCGGGAACTTGCGGGTGGGCCCGAGGTTGATGGCTCGCAGGAAGGCGACGTACGTCGGCATGCGCCCATCCTGCCCGACCGACCGCGCCTCGCCGGGGGCGGAGTGCCACCACGCGGATGAGCCCGGACTATCGTCGGCAGGCATGAACCGTCGAGCCCTGGCCTCCGTCCTCGCTGTCTCCACCCTCGGCCTCGCCCTCAGCGCCTGCGCCACCGACACCCCACAGGTTGAAACCGAGAGCGGTGTCCAGGTGATCAAGGAGGGCAAGCTCACCGTCTGCACCCACCTGCCCTACGAGCCGTTCCAGTACAACGAGGGCGGCGAGGTCGTCGGCTTCGACGTGGACCTGATGGACCTGGTGGCCGAGGACCTGAACCTCGAGCAGGAGATCGTCAACACGCCGTTCGAGACGATCGAGACCGGCCAGGCGATGGCCACCGGAAAGTGCGACATCGCCGCAGCCGGCATGACGATCACCGAGGAGCGCGACCAGGTCATCGACTTCTCGGATCCGTACTTCGAGGCCACCCAGGCACTCCTGGTCAAGAAGGACGCCGGTTACGACTCGCTGGAGGCCCTCGACGGCAAGACGCTCGGAGTGCAGGTCGGCACCACCGGCGAGGAGTACGCCAACGAGAACGTCCCCGAGGGCGTCGAGATCAAGGTGTTCGAGGACCTCGCCCTCCTGCTCGAGGCGGTCAAGAGCGGCACCATCGACGCGGCGATCAACGACAACACGGTGCTCCTGGACTACGCCGAGCAGAACCCCGACACGGAGATGACGACCGAGTTCGAGACCGGCGAGCAGTACGGCTTCGGCGTCGCCCAGGGCGAGGACGCCGATCTCCTCGACGCCGTGAACGAGGCCTTCCAGAAGGCACACGACGACGGCACCTACGACAAGCTCTTCGAGCAGTACTTCCCGGACCTCAAGAAGCCCACCACCCTCGGCTGACCGGGCCCGGACAGGAGCGTCGCCATGGGCATGAGCCCGCGCAAGCGCGCCCGGATCTCGCGAGGCGTGCAGTACGCCGTCCTCGCGCTGATCGTCGTCGCGATCGCCCTCACGGTCGACTGGGCGACCGTCAAGGAGAAGTTCCTCAACCCGGCGATCGCGCTGGCGATGTTCCCCGACGTCCTAACGGTTGCGCTGAAGAACACCCTCCTCTACACGGCGTGCGGCTTCACGCTCGGGCTGGCGCTCGGGCTGGTGCTGGCCTTGATGCGCCTGTCCTCGGTCGGTCCCTACCGGTGGATGTCCACCACGTTCATCGAGTTCTTCCGGGGCGTGCCGGCCCTGGTGGTCTTCCTCGCCCTGAGCGTCGGCATCCCGACGGCGTTCCCGGGCTATGTGGTCCCCGGCGACGTTCTCGGCACGGCCACCCTCGCTCTGGGCCTGGTCGGCGGGGCCTATCTGGCCGAGACCATCCGGGCCGGGATCCAGGCCGTCCCGAAGGGCCAGACCGAGGCGGCCCGGTCGCTGGGCATGTCCGGACCTCGGGCGATGGTCTCGATCGTCATCCCGCAGGCGTTCCGGATCATTCTCCCGCCGCTGACGAACGAGCTGATCCTCCTCACCAAGGACTCGTCGCTGGTCTACCTGTTGGGGTACACCGCCTCGACCGTCGAGCTCACCTCGTTCGGCCGTCAGGCGCTCAACCAGGAGAAGAACATGACGCCGATTGTCGTGATCTCGCTGTGCTACCTGCTGATCACGGTGCCGCTGTCGATCGTCGTACGGCGCATGGAAGCCCGCGCCGGGAAGGCCCGCTGATGACCACGCCGCAGCGCCAGACCCGCACCGACGCCGCGATCGACGTGATCGAGCTGCACAAGTACTTCGGGGACAACGAGGTGCTCAAGGGCATCGACTTCCACGTCGACAACGGCCAGGTGGTCTGCGTGGTCGGCCCCTCGGGCTCCGGCAAGTCGACCCTGCTGCGCTGCGTCAACCTCCTCGAGCAGCCGACCTCGGGCCGGATCTTCATCGAGGGCGACGAGATCACCGACCCGGACGTGGACGTGGACGCGATCCGCAGCCGCATCGGCATGGTCTTCCAGCAGTTCAACCTGTTCCCCCACCTGACGGTGCTGCGCAACCTCACCATCGCCCAGCAGCGGGTGAAGAAGCGCAACAAGGACGAGGCCGTCGAAATCGCCCGGCGCAACCTGGCCAAGGTGGGCCTCTCCGAGAAGGAGAGCGCCTACCCCGCCCACCTGTCCGGTGGACAGCAGCAGCGGGCCGCGATCGCCCGGGCGCTCTCGATGGACCCCGACATGATGATGTTCGACGAGCCGACCAGCGCCCTCGACCCCGAGCTCGTCGGCGACGTGCTCGGCGTCATGAAGGACCTCGCGTCGGAGGGCATGACGATGATGGTCGTGACCCACGAGATGGGCTTCGCGCGGGAGGTCGGCGACAAGCTGGTGTTCATGGACGGCGGGGTGATCGTCGAGGAGGGCGACCCTCGCGAGGTGCTCGGGAACCCGCAGAACGAGCGGACCCAGGCGTTCCTCTCGAAGGTGCTCTGAGCTCAGGCCATCAGCAGCGAGCGTCGCCAGAGCCGCCGCTGGTGGCGCGGGATCAGGCCGAGCCCGTCGAGGTATCCGGTGATCCGCTCCCCCATCCACGCCAAGGTGTCCTGGTAGCGCGGGTTGCCCAGCGCCGCCTTCCGGGCCTCGACCGGGTCGAGGCCGACGGACGCGTACACCTGCGGGTTGACCAGCGCCCGGGACACCATCAGAGCGGTCTGTGCGATCAGCGCCTGGTGCCAGGCCACCTGTGCCTTGTTGAGCTCCGGCAGCAGCCGTTCGATCTGGTCGCGGGCAAAGGTGATGTGCCGTGCCTCCTCGAGGACGTGGATCCGGCTGACCATCCGGACGAGTGGCTGGACCCGCTCGTCCTTCGATCACCTCGCGCTGCCAGCGGTCGAGGATCTCCTCGGCGACGAGGATCGACGCATAGGCACCGACGCCGGTGCCGAGCACCCGCATGCAGCCGGCCCATCCGGTGGATGCGAGGGGCCGGGCCGTACGCCGGTGCGCCGACGCGGTCGATCATCTTGCCGAACATGAGCGAGTGCCGGCACTCGTCGGCGATCTCCGTGAGCGCGTAGTGCATCCGCTGCGAACGTCGGGTCCTCGTCGTAGAGGTCGCGCAGCATCACCTGCATGAGGATCAGCTCGAACCAGAGGCCGACGCTGGCCTGACTGGCCACCTCGTGCCTCGAGAGCTCGATCCGCTGCTCCTCGGACAGCGCATCCCATGTCGGCGTGCCGTAGAGCGACATCCGCTCCGGCTGCATGAACCACAGTCCGTCGACCAGGGGCGCCTCCCAGTCGATGTCGACGACCGGGTCGTAGGAGTGGCGAGCACTGGACTTCAGCAGCCGGTCGGAGACGGGATCGGTGAGCGTCATGCGCGTCCTCTCGTCGGTCGAGCCCGGGTGGAAGTATGCGTAACCCGAAGTAACATCTATTTGCTAGGGTGACCCACATGCCTTCCAAGGTCAAGGGCGATGGGCGCACGACGCGCTGGGACGCCCACCGCGACCAGCGCCGCGCCGAGCTGGTGCAGGCCGCCGTACGAGCCATCGACCAGCACGGCCCGGACGTGACGATCGCCGACATCGCCGTCGAGGCCGGGGTGAGCAAGCCCGTGCTCTACCGCTACTTCACCGACAAGGACCAGCTGCACGCCGCGGTCGGACGCTGGGGTGCCGACGAGGTCCTCGCCGGGATGCTGCCTCCGCTCCGGAGCGACGCTCCCATGCAGGAGCGGGTCGCCAATGCCGTCGACGCCTACCTCACCACCCTCGAGGAGCACCCGCAGGTCTTCCTCCTGCTGGTGCGGCACCGGGGTTCCGACCCGCTCGCCGACGGCAAGGCCGCGATCGCCGCGGCGTTCACCCGCTTCCTGGGTGACACGCTCCGCGAGCTCAACGTCGACGCCGCGGGAGCCGAGCCCTGGGCAGAAGGCCTGCTCGGCCTCGGGCTCTCGACCGGGGAGTGGTGGCTGGAACGCCGGACCATGAGCAAGGCGGCGGTCGGCGGATACCTCACCGCGTTCGTCTGGCACGCGCTCGAGGGGGCGGCCACCGAGCTCGGCGTACCCCTCTCGGCCCTCGACCGCCCCAGCGCCGCAACCGGTCCTCCGACGGCGACCCCGATCAGAGGGAGGGAGAGGTCGTGACCCACGAGCCGGGCGAGCTCTTCTCCGGACCCGCCGAGATCCGCGACGGGGAGGACACCGTCGAGGTCACGGCCGACCTGCGCGGTGGCTTCCAGCCGATCGACGGCCGCTTCCACTGGTACGGCCGGGTCGGCCGCGACGACCGCCTCGCGTCGGGCGACCGGGTGACGATCCGCACCGAGTACGGCGCCGCCGAGGGCCGGCTCTCCGACGTCGACCCGTGGGGTCGGCTCCGGATCGTCGGCACCGGCCGGCCGCCGTTCTGACCTAGGCTCTAGCCATGCCCTGTGACTACTGCGGCGAGGAGTTCGACCCCATCGCGACGCGGTGGCTGTGCCCCCACTGCCACATGAAGGCCAACTGCTGCGACGGCGCCCCTCAGTGAGCTGGGTCAGCGGGAACGCACAACGTTGGTGCGGGCGATCTTGTCGTGGAGGGCCTGCTTCTTGCTGTCCCACAGCGGCCACAGCAGATCGAGGAAACCGTAGAGCCAGAACAGCGCCCCGACGCTCGGGAGCAGGTTCAGGACCTGGTAGCCGAACTGGCTGACCCAGCGCAGCAGCACCGACCAGAACGGCAGCCCGGGGCGCTCCCGCAGCCGCACCCGCAACCCGAGCAGCAACTTGCCCGGGGTCGCCTGCACCGCCATCAGGAAGCCGACGTGGTAGACGAAGCTGACGGCCAGGTTGATCAGGACGATGGTCAGGAACGGGCCCATGATCGCCTGCTCGAAGGCGGTCGTGTCCGTTGTCTGCCGCCCGGCCTGGGCGTCCAGGATGGCCTGGTCCATGAAGTCGCTGAAGGCCTCGGTCACGTCCCCCCACCAGGGCGCCGCCAGCACGCCTGCGATGATGCCCGTGATGAACCCGTCGATCAGGTAGGCCCACACACGCTGCCACCAGCCCGCCAGGAACTGGCCGTCCGGAGTCATCGGTGGCGCGTCGGCGCCCGGGTAGGACATCGCAGGCGGCGCACCTGCCGGCCCGGCGCCGGCGTACACCGGCTGCCTGACCTCCTCGGCCGTCCGCGCGTGCTCGGTCCACTTGCGGCCGTCCCAGTAGCGGAGCAACGGTGGCTCCCCGGGCATGCCCGGCCACGGGTCCGTGTACCAACCCGGCTTCTTGCTCATGCGGCGTGAGTGTGTCACGCCGCCTGCGCCGACGAGGTCGGTTTCAGAGATTCCCGCGGGCGTCCTGCTCGCGCTCGATGGCCTCGAAGAGCGCCTTGAAGTTGCCCTTGCCGAAGCCCAGCGAGCCGTGCCGCTCGATGAACTCGTAGAAGACCGTCGGCCGGTCACCCATGGGCTTGGTGAAGATCTGGAGCAGGTAGCCGTCCTCGTCGCGGTCGACCAGGATCTTGCGCTTCTTCAGCTCCTCGATCGGCACCCGCACCTCGCCGATCCGGGCCCGCAGCTCGGGGTCGTCGTAGTAGGAGTCGGGGGTCTCGAGGAACTCGATGCCGTTGTCGCGCAGGATGTCGACCGAGCGCAGGATGTCGCCGGTCGCCAGCGCGATGTGCTGGCAGCCCGCACCGTCGTAGAACTCGAGGTACTCGTCGATCTGCGACTTCTTCTTCGCCACCGCGGGCTCGTTGAGCGGGAACTTCACCCGGTGGTTGCCGCTGGCCACCACCTTCGACATCAGCGCGGAGTAGTCGGTGGCGATGTCGTCGCCGATGAACTCCGCCATGTTCGTGAAGCCGAGCACCTTGTTGTAGAACGCGACCCACTCGTCCATCCGCCCGAGCTCGACGTTGCCCACGCAGTGGTCGATGGCCTGGAACAGCCGCTTCGGGTGGCCCTCGCGCCGGCTGACGGTGGTCGACCGGGCGACGTACCCGGGGAGGTAGGGGCCGTCGTACTTCGATCGGTCGATCAGGGTGTGCCGGGTCTCGCCGTAGGTCGCGATCGCGGCCATCCGCACGGTGCCGTTGTCGTCGGAGACGTCGTGCGGCTCGTCGAGGATCCTCGCGCCCATGGCCCGGGCGTGCTCGATGCACTTGTCGACGTCGGGCACCTCGAGCGCCAGGTCGACCACGCCGTCGCCGTGCTTGCGGTGGTGGTCGAGGACCGGGCTGTCGGGGGTGACGCCGCCGGTGAAGACGAACCGGGCGGAGCCGGAGCGCAGCACGTAGGACTTGGCGTCGCGGTGCCCCGTCTCCGGTCCGCGGTAGGCCTCGAGGTCCATGCCCAGCGCCAGCTGGTAGAACGTCGCGGTCTGGCTGGCGTTCCCGACGACGAAGCCGACCGCGTCCATCGCGGTGACCGGGAACGGGTCGCTGCTGGCGTCGTAGTCGACCAGCCCGACCAGCTGCTTGAGCTGCTCGAGGGTCAGGTCTGCCTTGAGCTCGTCGGCGGTCAGCGCACCGCCGGTCGTGGCCTGCTCGGTCGTGGTGCCCGTCGACTGGGCTGAGTCAGAAGCTGTGGACGTCATGCTCCCAGCCTGTCGAGGTACGGCAAGATGTGCAACAGTACGTCGAAACACTGGTCAACCTGCCTACTTTGGGAGGGGATTTGGACGAGCTCGACAGCAGATTGATCGATCTGTTCTGGCACCAGCCGCGGCTCGGCGTGCTCGAGGCCTCCCGCCGGCTCGGCGTCGCCCGCGGCACCGTGCAGGCCCGGCTCGACAAGCTGACCCAGCAAGGCGTGATCACCGGCTGGGGCCCGGAGCTGTCGTCGGAGGCGCTGGGCTACCCGGTGACGGCGTTCCTGACCCTGGAGATCCGCCAGGGCGCCGGCCACGAGTCGGTGGCCGAGCACCTGGCGCGGATCCCCGAGGTGCTGGAGGCGTTCACGATCACCGGCGCCGGCGACATGTGGTGCCGGGTCGTGGCCCGCTCCAACAACGACCTGCAGCGGGTGATCGACGCGGTCCTCGCCAGCCCGGGGATCGTCCGGTCCTCGACCGTGATCGCCCTCGCCACCCAGGTGCCCTACCGCATCCTCCCTCTCGCCGCCGCTAGGTCGACGTGAGGGCGCGGGCCACCTCGTCGGCCGCAGCGGCCACCTTCGGCCCGAGCTCGTCGACGTCGAGCTCGCCGAGGGTGACGATGCCGACGCTGGCGTCGAGGCCCTCCACCCCGTGCACCGGCGCGGCCACCCCGCTGGCGCCGGTCTGCAGCTCGCCGGAGGTGACGGCGTACGGCGCGGCGCCGGCCTCCCGTCCGAGCAGGATCGCCTTCCCGGCGGCCCCCCTGCGCAACGGATGGCGCGAGCCGACCCGGTAGGCGACGTGGAAGTCGGTCCACGAGGGCTCGACCACCGCCAGCGCCATCGCCTCCTCGCCGTCGGCGACCGTGAGGTGCGCGGTGCAGCCCACCTCTTCGGCGAGGGCCCGCAGGATCGGCATCGCGAGGTCACGCAGCACCGGCTGCACCCCGGAGGCCAGGTGCAGGACGCCGAGGCCGATGTGGACCCGGCCGCGGCTGTCCCGCCGGATCAGGGCGTGCTGCTCGAGGGTGCTGACGAGCCGGTAGACCACGGTGCGGTTGATCTCCAGGCGGGTCGAGATCTCGGTGACGGTGAGACCACCCGGCGTCGAGGCGAGGACGGACAGCACGCGCAGACCCCGATCGAGGGTCTGCGCCGTTTCCGTCGCCATTCATTGAGTCTAGGGCGCGTCAGGACGACTTGCGGGCGGCCCACTCGCGGATCCTGCCGATCCGGGCGTTGAGCTGGTCGGCGCTGGCGATCGCCGCGGCCGGGCCGCCGCACTCCTTGCGCAGCGCCGAGTGGGTGACGCCGTGCGGTTGGCCGGTCCGGTGGTGCCACGCGGCCACCAAGCCCGTTCAGCTCGCGGCGAAGGGTGGCCAGCTGCTCGTAGGTGGACACCTGCCCGACCGTGTCCGGCTCGGGTCTGGTCGGCCTTCGCCGGGCACGTTGCGACTGTCGGTGGTGCAGCAGCTCGCGCATCTGGTCGGGCTCGAGCAGGCCGGGGATGCCGAGGAAGTCCATCTCCTCGTCGGAGCCCACGTGCACGTCGCCCTCGTGGCCGAACTCCCCGCCGTCGTAGAGCACCCGGTCGAAGCGGGCCTCGGACCCGATCGCCTCGAAGGATCCGCCGAGCTCGTCGCTGGCCGACTCACCCGCCTCGGCCGCGGCGAGCAGGTCACGCTCGGCGGCGAAGATGTCGTCCTCGTCGGTGATCCGGCGGCCGAGCACGTGGTCGCGCTCGACCTCGAGCTCCGAGGCGTGCCCCAGCAGGGTCGGCACCGAGGGCAGGAACACCGAGGCGGTCTCGCCCCGAGCCCGGGCCCGCACGAAGCGCCCCACGGCCTGGGCGAAGAACAGCGGGGTGGAGGTGGTGGTCGCGTAGACGCCCACCGCGAGGCGGGGTACGTCGACTCCCTCGGACACCATCCGGACCGCCACCATCCAGCGGTCGTCGTTCTCCGTGAACGCCGAGATCTTCGACGAGGCCGCCTTCTCGTCGGAGAGCACCACGGTCGGCGACTCCCCCGAGATCTTGCGCAGCAGCCGTGCGTAGGCGCGGGCCGACTCCTGGTCGCTGGCGATCACCAGTCCCCCGGCGTCCGGGACGTGCCGACGCACCTCGGAGAGCCGCCGGTCCGCGGCCGCCAGCACGGACGGGATCCAGGATCCGGCAGGATCGAGCGCCGTCCGCAGCGCCTGCGCGGCCAGGTCCTTGGTCAGCGGCTCGCCGAGCCGGGCCGCGACCTCGTCGCCGGCGCGGGTCCGCCACTCCATCTCGCCGGAGTAGGCGAGGAACAGCACCGGCCGGACGACGTGGTCGGCGAGGGCGTGGCCGTAGCCGTAGGTGAAGTCGGCCACCGACCGGGAGACACCGGATCCGGCGCCCGGGTCCGGCGCGTAGCTGACGAACGGGATCGGGTTGACGTCGGACCGGAACGGCGTGCCGGTCAGGGCCAGTCGCCGCGTCGCGGGCTCGAAGGCCTCCCGGACCCCCTCGCCCCACGACAGCGCGTCGCCGGCGTGGTGGATCTCGTCGAGGATCACCAGGGTCTTGAACCGCTCGGTGCGGATCCGCAGGGCCAGCGGGTTGACCGCCACCCCGGCGTAGGTGACGGCGATGCCGACGTAGTCCTGCGACGTCTTGCCCTTGCCGGCGGAGTACGTCGGGTCGATCGGGATGCCGGCGCGGGCGGCGGCCTCCGCCCACTGGCGCTTGAGGTGCTCGGTCGGGGCGACGACGGTGATCCGGTCCACGAGGCGCCGGCCCAGGAGCTCGGCCGCGACCGACAGCGCGAACGTCGTCTTGCCCGCGCCGGGCGTCGCCACGGTCAGGAAGTCGCGCGGGGCGCGGGCGAAGTACTCGTCCATCGCCGCCGTCTGCCACGCGCGCAGTGAGGGGGCCGTCCCCCAGGCCGCGCGGTCGGGCCACGCGGGCGAGAGCGGGACGGCCTCGGGCCGTCCGGTCACTCCTCGGAGTCCCCTCCGTCGTCGCCGGGCTTGAGGCCCTTCCAGATCTCCTCGCACTCCGGACAGACCGGGAACCGCTCCGGCGCCCGGCTCGGCACCCACACCTTGCCGCACAGGGCGACCACGGGGGTGCCCATCACCATGGCCTCGGTGAGCTTGTCCTTGTCGACGTAGTGGGAGAAGCGCTCGTGGTCGCCCTCGTCGGTCGGGACGGTGCGCCGATCCTCGACGGTGTCGGTGCTGGTGCCGAAGCCGAGAATGCCCATGTGGCCCATCGTAGGTGAGAGTTCCCACCCGGTTCGCTTTCGGCTCACCGGGTCTCGACACGCGCGTCGCGACCTCCTCCGTCAGTCGCGGCGCTTGCTCGACCTCGTCCGGACCAGGCCCGCTGACGCGGACCTGCCGGCTTGATCAGTTCAGATCAGGATCGACGGGGCGGGTGGAGTGCCAGGCGAGCTCGCCCGGCTGGCGGCGCAGGACGTCGCGCCAGAGGTCGTCGGGGTCCACGCGGAAGACGTCTCGCGGCTGGGCCGGGACGACGTACCAGCTGCCCTCCTCGATCTCGCCGACCAGCTGCTCGGCGCCCCAGCCGGCGTACCCGGCGAAGATCCGCATCCCGTCGAGGCGTGCCGTCGACCAGCTCCACGGGCGTGTCCAGGTCGACGATGCCGAGCTGGCCGAAGACCTCGCGGAAGCCCACCGGCGCGTCGTCGGAGTTGCGCAGGAGCCCGACCGCGAGCGCGCCCTCGGTACTGACCGGACCTCCGTGGAACAGCACCCCGGGCTCGGCCACGACCTCGCCCCAGTCGGCGAGCACGTCGCCGACGGGTACGCCGGAGGGGCGGTTGAGCACGACCCCGAGGGCGCCGTTGTCGTCGACGTCGAGGAGCAGCACGACGGTGTCCGCGAAGTTGGGGTCGAGCAGCGCAGGCGTGGCCACGAGCAACATCCCCGCTCGCGCCTCGGTCATGACTCCATCATGGCCGACCGCCCGGCGCAGGAGACAGCCCCGGGGCTGACGCGGAGGGAAGGTGCGGCGCAAGCCGCTGAGGGAGGGTGCGTCGGCGCCCGGGGCTGTCGGTCCAGAGGCGGCCGTCAGGCCGCGAGTACTGCCTTGATCCGGTCGAGGAACCCCTCGGGGGGCTCGGTGTCTGCGCGGTGCGTGCCCGGGTCGCGACCGCTGCGGGCGCGCTGCTCGATCGCGGCGCCCACCCGGGCGGCGGCCGCGTCCTGGACGCTGGAGCGCCCGGACATCGCCGCGAGCATGATCTGCTCCTTGGCGGTGGCCCTGGTCATCGCCTCGGCCATCGCGGCGTCGGTCGGCTCCGACCGGTAGTGGTCGACGATCTGGCGGACTCCGGGCATCTCGTCGCGCGTGCCCCGCCAGGCGGTGACGACCGCCTGCTCGAGGTCCATCGGCTGGTTCATCAGCTCGCGCTCGATCCGGCCGGCCAGGCGGGTGTGCCAGCGCAGCTGGAGGGCCCCGAGCAGGGCGAGCTCGTCACCGAAGGTCTCGGCGACTCCCGCCACGTCCATGGGCAGGATCCCGTCCCGCCGGTTGTCGGCAGTGGCGATCACGGTGCGGAGGATCTCTCCACGGTTGTGGAACGCCCTCCATGATTTGGATTGCCAGGTCATGGTCATCTCCTGTCACTCACATACCGTTGGTACGTACTCACAGTATGCGGCCGACCGGGGGTATACAAATCGCACGGCCGTGACCTGGCTCACCCGTACCGACGGTCGGTCCTAGACTGCCGGGATGACGAAGTCCCCGGTGCACAAGCTGGTCCCGAAGGTCCCGGGCGTGCCGGGGGTGAGCCGCCGGGCGCAGTACTCCGCCTCCACCAAGCGGGCGCTGGTCGACGTCGCCGAGGAGCTCTTCACCGAGAACGGGTACGCCGCCACCTCCCTGGACTCGATCGTGGCCGGTGCGCGGGTCACCAAGGGCGCGCTCTACCACCACTTCAGCGGCAAGCAGGCGCTCTTCGAGGCGGTCTTCGAGCGGGTGGAGTCCAACGCGTCGAAGTCGATCCAGAGGTCACTCCGGGGCGAGCGCGATCCCTGGGAGAAGGCGATGCTCGGGCTCCGGGCCTTCCTCGAGGTGGTCCGGGAGCCGACGTACCGCCGGGTCGTGATCCTCGAGGGACCGGCCGTCCTCGGCTACGCGCGCTTCCGCGAGCAGGAGGAGCGGTCGACCTTCGCCAACGTCCTCGAGATCGTCCGCTCGGTGCTCAACGCCGGCCACTGGGAGCTCGAGGAGGACATGCAGCAGACCTTCGCCCGGATCTTCTTCGGGGCGATGTCGTCGGCCGGGGAGTCGGTGTCCAGCGCCGAGGACCCCGAGGCCGCCGCGGCCAGGGTGGAGGCGGCCATCAGCTTCATCCTGATGGGCTTCCAGAGCCTGGCCGAGGCCGGCATCGACGTGCCCACGGGCGAGGACGAGGTCGAGGCCTGACCCGGCGGGCGCTGCTACTTGAAGGTGACCTGCCCGTCGGCCGCGGGCACCAGCTCGATCCAGGTGTGGCCGGCCGGGACGGTCAGCTCGCCCTTCTTCGTGGACAAGGTGAGCGGGCCTTCCAGGCCCTTCTTGTTCCACGTGCCCTTCACCATGCGGCCGTCGTGGAAGAGCATCGCCTCGCCCTTGCCCTCGAACTTGGTCTCCGGGACCGGGTAGCCGGCCGGGTCGCGGTAGCCGGCCGAACCGACCTTGACCCTCAGCACCAGCACGGTGTCGGCGGTGAACTCGTCGCCCTTGGCGGCGTAGCTGTTGAGGTTGTTGTAGTGGCCGCCCTGGAACTTCCAGTTCGTGGTGTGGTTGCCGAAATTGGCGGCGAGCGTGTTGGCCTTCACGCCCTTGGGCAGGTCCTTGGCCTCGCCCCAGGGCAGGTAGTCGTCGGGGCGCGACTCCTCGTGCTTCCGGTTGGCGGGCGGGACCTCGGTCAGGTTCGCGAAGAGGTTGTACGGCGCGCTACGGGAGTTGTCGCGGTAGGTCCCGGCCGCGCCCTCGCCGTAGAACGGGATGTTGGCCTGCTGGATCGCGGCGATGGTCTTGGCGGCTGCGCCGCTGGTCACGACCGCAGCCTCGACCGGGGAGACGATGCCGACGTCGCTGGCGCGCATGGAGCGGACCGGGCCGGCCACCTTGGGCAGCTCGGAGTAGTAGAAGGCCGCGAGCCGGGTCATGCCGCCCTCGACGAGCTCCTCCACGACCATGTCGGCGCTGCCGAGCCCGATCTGGGGGCTGCTCGACCCGGTGTTGTCGATCTTGGTGACCATCACGGGGTAGGTCTGGGCGGCGCTGTCGTCGCCCTCCACGGGGAGGCCGGTCAGCGGCCAGGTCGAGTCGAGGGTCGAGCCCTCGGCGACCTCCTGCGGGGAGTCCTCGTCGGCCGGCTCCTCGTCACCGCCGCATCCGGCGAGCACGAGGCTCGCGGCGACGAGGACAGCGGGGAAGAGACGAAGGCGACGCACAGTGGCTCCGATCATGTGACTGCGGGGGACTCAAGTGTGACCGATGGTTCGGGCACCACCGCGCAGGCTAGGCAGAACGAGACGGCAAAATCCAAATGCCGCCGCTCCTCCGCTCGTTTCAGCCGAGCTTGGCCCCGCCGTCGACGTACAGCGTCTGGCCTGTGACGTACGACGCCTCGTCGCTGCACAGGAAGGCGGCGGCGGCGGCGATGTCCTCGGGCTGGCCCACCCGGCGCACCGGGTTGGCCTCGGCGTTCAGCTTGCGCAGCTCCTCGGGCTCCATCTTGAGGCGGCGCGCGGTCGCGTCGGTCATCTCGGTCGCGATGAAGCCGGGCGCGATCGCGTTGGCGTTGACGCCGTAGGGGCCGAGCTCGATGCCGAGCGTGCGGGTGAAGCCCTGGATGCCCATCTTGGCGGCGGAGTAGTTGGCCTGTCCGCGGTTGCCGAGGGCGGAGACGCTGGAGAGGTTGAGGATCTTGCCGTAGCGCTGCTCGACGAAGTGCTTCTGGGCGGCGCGGGTCATCACGAAGGCGCCACGCAGGTGGACCCCCATCACCATGTCCCAGTCCTCGTCGGTCATCTTGAACAGCAGGTTGTCGCGGGTCACGCCGGCGTTGTTCACCAGGATGTGGATGCCGCCGAGCTCGCTCACCACGCGGTCGACGGCCGCCTCGACCGCGGCGGTGTCGCTCACGTCACAGCCGATGCCGATGGCCTTCTGGCCCTCACCCATGGACAGCTTGGCCGCAGCCTCGGCGGCCGCGGACTCGTCGAGGTCGATGACGGCGACCGAGGCGCCCTCCTCGGCGAACCGCTGTGCGGTGCCGAAGCCGATCCCGCGTGCTGCTCCGGTGACGACGGCGACCCGTCCGTCGAAGCGACCCATGGTGACTCCTCTGCCGTGGTTCGATGGTCTGCGGCTCGGACCCACACCCTAGGACAGGGCTCAGCCGAGCGACCCGACGCAGCCTCTCGGCGTACTGCCGCGGCCTCGCCGTCGGCGTACTTCGTCCGGGGCCAGAAGAAGCCGCGCAGCCCGTCGCCCTTGGTGCGGGGTACGACGTGCATGTGCAGGTGCGGGACCGACTGGCTCACCGTGTTGTTGACCGCCACGAAGGATCCCTGCGCGCCGAGCCCCTCGACCATCGCCTGCGCCAGCCGCTGGCCGGCGGCCAGGAAGCCGTCCCGAAGCTCGGCGGGGAGGTCGGGCAGGGTCGCGATGTGCCGTCTGGGCACCAGCAGCACGTGGCCCTTGAAGACCGGTCGCCGGTCGAGGAACGCCACGAAGTGCTCCTCGTCGAGGACCACGTCGGCCGGCGCACCGGCCACGACCTCGCAGAAGGCGCAGTCCTCGCTCACCTGCGCCCGACGCCACCCTCGAGCAGGCCGAGCAGCACCATCGCGAGCACGCACGCCGAGGTGAAGCTCCAGGCGTTGAGGTCGGTCCAGCTCTCGTTCAGCACCAGGTTGATGCCGACCCCGCCGAGCGCCGCGCCGACCACGCCGACCGGGACCGTCAGCGTCATCGGTGGAGCGTCCGGACCCCCGCGCAGGGTGCGGGCGAGGACGCCGAGGATCAGGCCGGCGATCAGGAAGGCGATCATGGCCGAACGCTATCGGTCACGTCCGGTGGCACGGCGAGCGTCTCGAAACCCCGGCAGCACTTGCAGAGGTCGCACGAGCGGTACCTCGCCGCGAGCCGGCCGTTGCTGCCGTACGCGTCGAAGTGCTGGGTGTCGCCGTTGCCGTAGGTCCAGCGAAGCCCGTGCCTGGCCATCAGCTGGACGACCGCGTGCGAGCGGGAGCGCCACGCCACCCGGGGGTGCGAGTGCCCCATCCACCAGGTGTTGGGCACGGTGCCCTGCGCGCGAGCGGTAGGGGTTCTCCCAGGTGTTGAGGTCCAGCGAACGCCCGTAGGAGTGCGGGGACCGCACCCCGGGGCGCCCGACGACGTCGCGACAGTTGAAGGCCGAGGTGTTGCCCGCGGCCATCGACCTGTAGTCGTCTCCCCCGCGCACCCGGCTGGACCAGCCGAAGCGGTCGACGCGGTACATCGCGCGGATCGGCAGCTTCTTGCGGTACATCTCGGCCAGCGCACCGGCCATCTTGCCGACCGCCGACGCATGGGCGACCAGCTCGCCGCGGCGTCGGTAGCCGCGGTAGTCCCAGTAGTTGATCTGCAGGTAGCGCAGGCCCGACCGACCGACTGGGCAGCCCCGGTGCCAGGTGCGTCCGGTCATCTGGTTCCAGACGCGCGCCGGGATCCGCGAGATGTTCGCGTTCGGTCCGGCGCCGACGGCATGCCGCTGGTCGGGCAGGTTGATCCGGGGCCGCGGCGCCGCGCTTCGGCAGCTGGACCGGCACGCCGGGCGGGAGGTTGTTGATCCGGTGGACGCCGCTGGTGTCGCCGGAGACCCAGTCGAGGCGCCTCACCTGGGCGCGCCAGCTGGTGTCGACCCGGGGGCGCGTGGTGATGTGCGCGCGGCCGTCGGCGCCGGTGCGGAGCCTCCGGACCAGCCGCCAGTCGCCTCCGCCGTTGCGGCGCTGCAGGCGCACGATCCCGCTGACCGGCTGCCCGTTGCCCGTCTGCCACCGCACGGACACCCGCACCGACTGCTCGTCGACCACCGAGTCGGGTCCACCGACCGTGACCCGGCTGCTCCGCCGCCTGAGGTCGACCGGCCACCGGCCCGGTCTTGTCGGGTGCGGAGTCCAGGTCACCGGCGTACGACGCCCGGAAGACGTTGTTGGCCGCCCGACGGAACAGCGTGGCGTCGACGACCGCGCGTCCCTGGTTGTTGGTGAGCACAGTCCCGATCGGGCGCCAGGTCCCGGACCGGCGGCGCTCGACCACCACCTCGCCGGCCACGACCGGGGTGTCGTCGGCATGGAGCAGCCTGATCTGCAGGTGGGTGGCCTGGTCGGCGTACGCCGGCTGACCGGCCATGGTCAGCCTGGTGGCGGCCGGCGCCTGGGCGTCGGCCGGAGCGGCCAGACCGAGGGCGAGCACGATCGCGATCACTGGAGAGAGTCGGAACCCGAGGCGCATGGGGAGGATTGTGCCTCCTGTCTGCCTGTCTAGGGTGGAGGACATGGATGGTGGACCTGTGGTCATGGTCGTCGGAGCGGGCCCGGGCGTGAGCGGCTCGGTCGCCCGCCGGTTCGCACGGGAGGGCTACGACGTCGCGCTCGTCGGGATCGACGACGACGCGCTCGCCGTCCTGAGTGACGAGCTGCGCTCGCTGGGCGCCGCCGCGGAGTGGTCGGTCGTGGACATCACCGACGCCGAAGCGGCCGCTGCCGAGATCGCGAAGCTGGGCGAGCGGTTCGGCCGGGTCGACGTGCTCCACTTCAACCCGAGCGCCTTCCGCGAGAAGGACCCGCTCTCGCTCACCGTGCCCGAGCTGCTGGACGACGTGGCGCTCGGCGTGGGTGCGCTGCTGACCTCGGTGCAGGCGGCTCGCCCGTTCATGTCGACCGGTGGCCGGGTGACCGTCACCGGCAGCATGGCCGCCGACAAGCCGTGGAACCAGGCGGCGTCGCTGGGTGTCCAGAAGGCCGGCGTCCGGAACCTCGTGCACAGCCTCGACACCACGCTCGAGCCCGACGGCATCCGCGCGGTGTCGGTGACCGTGCGCGGCACACTCTCCCGGGAGGGGGCCTTCACGCCGGACCGGGTGGCCGAGGCCCTGTGGTCCGCGGCCAACCAGGACGAGGCGGGCTGGCGGACCGAGGTTCCGTACGAAGGCTGAGTCGGTGGCTATGAGGATGCGCCAGGCGTCCCGGCCACGACGCCGTGGCGACTCTGGAAAGTCGTGATCGCGGGGGTGGTCCTCGCCGTCGTGCTCTGCGTCGCGGTCCTGATCTGGTCGGCTCCGCGCGCCCAGGTTCCGGTGCCCGGCCCGCAGGCCACCCCCGAGCAGGTGGTCCGCGCCTACGTGGCTGCTGTCAACGCCCGCGACTTCACGACGGCCAACGCCATCGACGCCCGCCCGGATTCCGATCTCGGGCAGTTCAGTCGCCCGGGACCGCATGAATGACCTGACCACCCTCTCGGTGTCCCGCGAGGGCAACAGGACCCATGTCGTCTTCAAGGCCGATTTCAGTGGCGGCGACGGGAGCATCCCGGACGGGCGTCAGTCCTGGGGTTACGCTGCTGGAGCGAGGCCGCGACGGGCGTTGGGTCATCGTGGACGCCGGCGTGGTCTAGCGACGTCGCCACTCAATCAACGTTGAGTGAGCAGTCAGTCCGTGCGTGCGCTGGAAGCGCAGCAGGCGGTACTCGAGCAGGCCGTCGCGATGGCAGGCCTGGAGCGCGTCCCCGCCGACGAGCGACTGGGCCCACAGCGAGCGCCCCTGTGCTCGACGGAGCGCTGGCTGGAGAGCGTGCACGAACCGGTCGCGCGGGCGACCCAGTCTTTGCAGCGGCGAGAGGTCGCGGGAGGCGACCAGGTCCAGGCCGGCCTCGGCGGAGAGCGCGGCGGCCTCGGGGACCGTCATCAGGCTCGATGCGTGCCACCCGGCCCGGAAGTCGTCGAGCCGGCCATCGGCCCGGCCGCCGGTGAGGAAGTCGTCGACGATGATCAGCGCGCCTCCCGGCCGCAGCGCGCCGGCGACCTCGTGGAAGAACGCCGAGGCCGGGTCGGCGTGGACGAACGACTCGATCGCGAACGCCAGGTCGAAGGCGGTGAGGTGCTCCGGCAGCGCGGTGAAGTCGCCCACCTCGAACCGGGCGGTGCCCCGCAACGGATCGCCCCGCGACGGCGAACCGCTTCGCCAACCGGATCTGCTCCGGGCTGATCGACACACCGACCACGTCGACCGGCCGCTGCCGTGCGACGTACAGCGCGGCGGTGCCGACCCCGCAGCCGAGGTCCAGCACCCGCCGGTCGTCCTGACCGAGCTCGTCGAGCACCAGGGCGTGGGCGTGCTGGAGGGCTGCGCGGCGGTCCGCGACGCCCGGTCCCCACAGCTCGCGGTGGAGGATCCGGTGGCTCCCGGTGAGGAGGAACTTCCAGGTGTTCGCGTCGTAGTACTCGCGGACGCTGGGCACCATGCCCGTCAGGCTAGACCGAGGGCGGTCGGCCGTGGCCCCCTCGGACCTGGATGCCCTAGATTCGCTCAGAGGGCATCAGCCTCGCGGAGGGAGAACCGGATGCTGTTGGTTCCGAGGCAGCTGCGACGGGCCGGCATGACCGGCAACGTTCCCTACTACGGAGGGCGATTCACTCCCGCGCAGGCCTACGCCGCCTCGCATCCGCGCCCGGCCCCGGCGCCTCCCCATCCCGCGCCGACCTCCCGGCCCGACCCGATGGCCTCTCTCGCCCACCTGCTCGACGCCGGGTTGATCACCCCTGAGGAGTACGACGACCTGCGGGCGAGGGTGGCCCAGTGAGTGGGCCGGTGCAGGTGCTCGTGGTGGGGTTCGACGAACCCAGGTTCTCGGGTGAGGTGCTCGCCGAGCTCGAGCGTCTGCGGGCCGCCGGGGTCGTTCGTCTCGTCGACGTGCTGCTGGTGGCCCGAGACGAGAATGGAGCCTTCGAAACCTTGCCGCCTCCGCCGGGAGCGGACACCGGGCTGGGACGCGTCGCGGCGGAGATCCTCGGGCTGCCGGAAGGCGGGGACGGAGAATCCGAGCCCTTCGAGGGCGACACGTGGTCCCTCGACGACGCAGTGCCCCCGGGGAGCATGGGCGCCGTCGCGCT
The DNA here is from genome assembly GCA_963812345.1 of uncultured Actinomycetota bacterium. Taxonomy (GTDB): domain Bacteria; phylum Actinomycetota; class Actinomycetes; order Propionibacteriales; family Nocardioidaceae; genus Nocardioides. The sequence continues at coordinate 216,260 of CAWEVA010000016.1, read as the reverse complement.
GATCGAGCACAGCTGGGCGCAGCCGCTGGTGGAGTCGATCCGAGGCTCCGGCGGCCGCCTGCTCGACGAGGCCTGGCTGGCGCCGGACGACGTCGAGCGGCTCGGGACCCTCACTGATTGAGCGGAGGGACTCCACATGGCCGACCACACCGACCTGTTGGTGATCGGGGCGGGGCCCTATGCCTACTCGGCCGCCGCGTACGCCCGCGACAACGGGATCACCACGCGCATCGTTGGCCGGCCGATGGCGTTCTGGCGGGACCAGATGCCCGCCGACATGTACCTCCGCTCGGGCCCCGACTGGCACCTCGACGCGAAGGGCGAGGACACGTTCGCGGCCTTCTTCGAGGACCGGGGGCTCGACCCGGCCGACCACGACCCGATCCCGATCGGCGTCTTCCTCGACCACACGGACTGGTTCGCCGAGCGGAAGGGACTGCGTGTCGAGGAGCGCATGGTGGAGGAGCTGACGCGCCCCGACGGGACGTTCGTGGCCAGGATGGCGGACGGCGACACGATCACTGCCACCACGGTGCTGGCCGCCCCGGGCATCGCGCCCTACGCCGCACTGCCGGACTGGTCGGACGCCGTACCGGCGGGACGACGTTCGCACACCAGCGAGCTGGTCCGCTTCGACGACCTGGCCGGTGCCCGGGTGGTGATCGTGGGCGGCCGACAGAGCGCCTATGAGTGGGCGGCCCTGCTGTGCGACCACGGCGCCGAGCGGGTCGATGTCGTGCACCGCCATGACACCCCCGCGTTCGCCAAGGTGAGCTGGGCGTTCGTCAACGACTACGTCGAGCAGACGCTGGCGACCCGCGGCTGGTGGCGTCACCTGCCCGCCGATGACCAGGCGGCGATCGCGTCGAGGTTCTGGCAGGTGGGGCGGCTCACGCTCGAGCACTGGCTGGTGCCACGCCTGAAGCCCGAGGTGGTGCACCGGCACCCGAGGTGCGAGGTGCTCTCGGTGGACGCGGCCTCCGGCGACGCCGTACGCCTCACCCTCTCGGACGGCGAGACCCTCGACGCCGACCATGTCGTCTTCGCGTCGGGCTACCGAGCCGATCTCTCCCGCGTGCCGTACCTCTCCGGCGTGCTGGACCGGATCTCGGTCACCGACGGCTTCCCCGACCTGTCGGAGGGGTTCGAGACCAGCCTGCCCGGCCTGTACGTCGTCGGCTTCTCGGCGACCCGCGACTTCGGGCCGTTCTACGGGTTCACCAAGGGGTGCCCGTCGGCGGCTCGGCTCGTCGTGGACGAGATGCTCCTCCGCTAGGTCTACCCCGCGGATCTCGATACATCGAGCCGGATCCGCGACTACCCTCGCCTGACGGGGACGGTCCAGTCATGGCAGGGGCAACCGCCGGCCCCGCCGGCCAACGTGCCGACCTCGGGAGGGACCCACATCGTGACGACCAACGCCGCGACGACCAGCACTGGGACGACCAGCGCCGGCCCGCGCACCGGGGCCGCGCACGCGCGCCGTCGTCGACGTCGGGTGCGGCAGCTGGCGCGGGTCGGTGTCGTCGCCGGGCCGCTGGTCGCCGCCGCGGCTATAGCGGCGCCGTTCGTGCTCTCGGGTGCCCCGGAACCGGCCGAGGCCGCCGCAGGGGCTTCGGGCGCCGACAAGAGCTCGCCACACCCGAGCCCGCCGCATCCGAGTCCCCGCAGGTCGTGCCCGGGACCTTCCTGGCCCTGGAGAACGCCACCGGGTCCCGGTACGGGATCGACGTGTCCTGGCCCCAGTGCGAACAGGTCCTGCCCGACCTGCCGATCGACTTCGCTGTCATCGGCCTCACCGACGGGCAGGCCGAGAGCGTCAACCCGTGCCTGGCCGAGCAGGTCGCGTGGGCGAAGTCGGTCAAGGCCCGGGTCGCGTTCTACGTCGTCCCGAACAGCCCGAGCGCGGACACGCTCAGCCGCGCCGCCGACCTCGGCCAGTGCGCAGCCGCCGATGTCGAGTGCCTGTACTTCCAGGCCGGTGTTCTCCAGGCACGGCACGCGCTCGCCGCCGCCGAGGCTGCGGACGTGTCGGCGCGGACCTGGTGGCTCGACGTCGAGGAAAGCCACTACGGCACGCTGTGGGGTGAGGACTCCGACGCGAACGTCGCCGTCCTGCAGGGGTGGCGCACAGAGCTGGAGCGGACCCGGCACCACGTGGGCGTGTACTCCACCGACGGGTACTGGGCGATGATCACCGGCGGCTGGTCGGTGGACCTACCGCAGTGGGTCGCGGTCGGTGAGAGTGGGTTCGCCGCGGCACAGGCCGCCTGCGCGCAGCCTTTCACCACGGGGCCGGTCGTCCTGACGCAGTGGCTGACCGGACCACTCGATGGGAATCTCGTCTGCCCCGGCCAGGGACCGGTGGCCCGTGACCTGTTCGGCCCGTGGAGTCGCGCGAAGACCACAGGGGTTCCGGAGCTCCTGCTGATTCCGGTCCCGCACCCGCATCCCGAGCTCGGCAAGCCCGACAAGGACAAGAAGGACAAGAAGGCCAAGAAGGACGAAGAAGGCCAAGCGGCACGACAAGGAGAGCCCGGGGAACGGCGACGTCGGCGCCCCTGAGGAGAGCGGACCGAGCTCCGACCCGAAGCCGACGCCAGCGCCGCCTCCGACTTCGCACCCGGCCCCCAAGCCTCCGCCGCCCCCCAAGCCCCCGCCGCCCCCCAAGCCTCCGCCGCCGACGCCGACCCCGACACCGACCCCGACGCCGACGCCCACCCCGAGCCCGACTGCTCCCACGGCCACGTCGCTGCCGAGCTGAGAACCCGGCCGCACGGTTGGTGATCCGAATGGACACAACGAGAATGATGAGGAGATGGCGCGATGGGTGAGCTGCACGTCAACATGAACATCACGCTCGACGGCGTGATCCAGGCCAACGGTGGCCCCACCGAGCAGGACGCGGGACTTCGAGTACGCCGGCTGGGAGCGCCCGTTCGGGGATGCGGAGTCCGGCGCACAGATCACTGCGGACGTGCAGGCATCCGACGCGCTGCTGCTGGGTCGCACGACGTACGACATCTTCCGCGCCTACTGGCCGGGCAAGACCGACGAGATCGGGCGGGCCTTCGACCGGGTCCCCAAGTACGTCGCGTCCCGCGGCACGCCAGAACTGTCCTGGGACACCAGCTTCCAGATCACCGACGCGGGCGCCGAGGTTCGTGACCTGCGTGAGCGGCATGAGCAGATCCACACGTGGGGCAGCGCGAACCTGCTGCAGACCCTGTTCCGCGAGGCCCTGGTCGACCAGGTGAACCTGTGGGTGTGTCCGGTCGTGATCGGGCAGGGCAAGAAGCTCTTCCCTGAAGGCACAGCCCCCACCCGGTTCGAGCAGGTCGAGCCGCCGAAGTCGTATCCCGGAGGGGCGATGCTGCTGCGCTACCGGTGCCTCGAGGGCCCCCCGGAGACGGTGACCGAGGCCGTCAACGCTGAGGACTGAGCCGGAGGCCGCGAAGACCTCGTTTGGCGGCGCCCATCGCTCAGGGCACGGGCAGGTCGGTGGCGAGGCGACGTCGCAGGTACACCGTTGTCGAGGGCAGCCGACGCACGCTCGCTCCTTGAGAGCGCGCCTCAGCCGGTGGAGTCGGTGATCCTGACCAGCCCGCCGAGCACCCCGACGTACGCCGCGCGGTCCGGCCCGATGCTCACCGGCGCGTAGTTCACGTTGTAGCCGAACCCGGTGCCGTACCTGGTCTTGTAGACCAGCCGACCGGTGCGGAAGTCCAGCGCGCCGAGGTACCACGGGTCTTCGCTACCCGCCGGGTCCTTGAGCACGGTGTAGACCAGACCGTTGGCAAGGGACAGCTTTGGCACCGACGACGGCGAACGCTGCGTGGTGTTGCGCCACACCGTGTGGCAGCCGCGGCCGTCGCGGTCGATGTCGACCCGCTCGACGCCGGGCTCGGTGACGCCGCCCTGCATCGTGGCCGTGGGGCCGGAGTACCCGTAGTTGTTCGTCACCACCAGCGCCCGTCCGGCGGCGATCAGCGAGTTGTCGGTCGCGCTGGCCCCCTTGCGGAACACCGGCACCGTGCACACCTTTCGCTGGCCGGCAACGCCGGTCCCGCGGTGGTAGACGACGACGTTCATCGGGTCGGCGTTGTCGGTGATCGCCACCCACTGACGACCCACCAGCGTGGGCGTCGTACCCGAACCCGCAGACGTCTGCCCGGGTTTCTGGACACCGGAGTTGCGGTAGACCTGCCGCCAGGTCGACCTCGGTCGGCCCGCCGCGGACACGTCGATCCGGTAGAGCGCGGCGGTAGTGACGACGTAAACACCGCCGGTCTCGTCGGTAGCGATCGAGTTCGTGATGCGCTCGCCCAGGTCGAGGGTGCGCACCGTTCCGCTCCCCGGACGGATCGCGCCCACCTTCCCCTGCTCGGTGACGAACACCAGCCGCCCCGACCAGTCCGGAAGGACCGACACAATCTTGTCCTCCGACCCGATGGCCGGTGTCAGGTCATAGTCGCGATGCAGCTCGAAGCCAGGACCCGCGGTCTGCGCCACGACGTACACGTGGTTGTCGGTCGTCGGGATCACAGCACGGTCGCGGTGGTCGAGGTAGAAGTAGCCGCCGCCGCTGAAGTCGTTGAACGTGCCGGTCCCGGGTCGCCGCGGCGGCAGGTTGTACGAAGCCAGCTGCTCCAGCGTCGTCGGGTCGAAGAGCTTCAAGGTCACGGTGTTCGTGCCGACGCAGACCGTCTCCAGCCGGTTCCGCCGGTCGAAGGTCAGGGATGCGCACTCGGCGGCCTGGAGGGTCGAGGTGGTGACCGGCTGCCTCCCGAGCGGCCCCATCCGCTGGTAGGCGTCGGTCATGTACGCGTCGTTGTGGATGTTGTTGCCGGGGTTCGCCGCCATGAACGGGTGCTGCGGCGGGGCCGCCACGTCGACCGGTTTCGGCGTCGCCGGCGCTCCGACGTACGCCGGGGACTGCGGCGGTCGCGGGTCCGGGGGGATGGGTACGGCGGACGCGGCCCCTGCCCCCACGCACAGGGCGCCGGCGAGCAGGGCGGTCGTGACTACGCGGCGGGTGGCCATGATGGTCGGTCAACGACCTCGGTCCGCCACGGGTTACGTCCTCCGCCCCGGACCCCGCATTGCCAGAGTGTGGTGGTGGGTGGAGCTGGCGGGAATCGAACCCGCGTCCTCGAGCGTCGAACCAGGTCTTCTCCGGGTGCAGTCAGTGGTGTCGCATTTCTCGGCCCCGGCGCTCGCACTGACACGTCGCCGACAGGCCCAGTCAGGAAAAAGTCCCGATCAACCCTCCTGACAGGAGTCGATCAGCAAGTCTCCTGGATGACGCCAGGGTCCGGGACGGAGACAGATGCCCGGTCTGACGCTTCGATCACCGCTCAGGCGGCGAGAGCGAAGGAACTGCGCTTAGCGTTGGCAGTTATAGGTTTCCAGCGATCGTTTACGAGATGACGCTGGCTCCTCGACCCGCTTCCCCTGGAACTAACGTCCCAAGTCGAAACCGATCAGCCCCTTTTGAGTTGTGCGCTCAGTCTACGGGTGAACGGCCGCCAGGACCGAACTCATTCCCCGCCTGACGGGTCACACCGAAGAGCCGCGCACCGTTCTCCCAGCACACCGCCCGCAGCCAGTCGTCCCCGAGATCCAGCCGCGTGAGGCCCTCGAGCTGGTGGGCGTAGGGGTAGGGGATGGTCGGGAAGTCGCTGCCGAGCAGCACCTTCGGCTGCAGGTCGGCGAGGCGGGGCAGCAGGTCGGGCGGGTACGGCGCATCGACGTCGAAGAAGTCCGTGAACACCATCGTGGTGTCGAGGCGGACCTCCTCGAACCGCTCGGCGAGGGCGAGGAAGTCGGCGTACTCGGGCGCCCCCATGTGGGCGATGACCGCCGCCAGCCGCGGGAACCGGTCCAGCACGCGGCGCATCGGCTCGGGCCCGGTGTAGTCGTTGCCGACCGGGCCGGAGCCGGCATGGATCACGACCGGCGTGCCGGTGTCCTGGAGCAGCCCCCACACCGCGTCGAGGAGCGGGTCGTCGAGGTGGAACTCCCCCACCTGGACGTGGATCTTGAACACCTCGACCCCGACGTCGAGCAGTTCCTCGACGTACGTCGCGGCCTCGGGCTCCGGGTAGAACGTCGCCGACCACAGGGACTCGGGCACGTCGCGGGCGAAGTCGCGCGCCCAGGCGTTGAGGTAGGCCGCCACTCCGGGCCGGTGGGCGTAGGGCAGCGTGGGGAACCGGCGGACCCCCATCGCCCGCAGGTGCTCGATCCGTTCTTCGTGCGGGCCGCGGTAGCGGATCGGCCACTCGCGCCCGATCTTCGGCCCGGCCTGGTCGAACTGCTCGTAGACCCGTCGCTGGATGTTCTCGGGCAGGAAGTGGACGTGGACGTCGAAGAGTCCCGGGCAGCCCGAGCGACCGCCAGAAGGCGGGTACGTCGGCGTCCCTCACTCCATGCCCTTAGGCGGCGGCCGAGGGCCTGCTCCTTCTCGCGGTTGGCCTGCCGCTCGGCCAGGGAGTGCCGCTTGTCCCAGGACTTCTTGCCCTTTGCCAGCGCAATCTCGACCTTGGCCCGGCCGTCGAGGAAGTAGAGCGCCAGCGGGATGACCGTGAGCCCCTTCTCGTTGACCCGGCGCTCGATCTTGTCGATCTCGTGCCGGTTCAGCAGGAGCTTGCGCTTGCGCCTGGCGGAGTGGTTGGTCCAGGTGCCCTGGGTGTACTCCGGGATGTGGACGCCGTGCAGCCAGGCCTCGTGGCTCTCGATGTCGACGAAGCCGTCGGCCAGGGACGCGCGACCCATCCGCAGCGACTTCACCTCGGTCCCCATGAGCACCAGCCCGGCCTCGTAGGTGTCCTCGATGTGGTAGTCGTGCCGCGCCTTCTTGTTCTGCGCGATGAGCTTGCGCCCCTGGTCCTTCGGCATGCCGCCAGTGTCTCAGGGTGCGGCAACGGGTCTCGACACGGTTGCTGTCGCAACCTGCTCGACCACCGAGGGTGGCTACATGTAGTTGTTCGGGTTCACGGGCTGGCCGTTGGCGAGCACCGTGAAGTGCAGGTGGCAGGCCGTGGACCAGCCGGTGGTGCCGGCGTACCCGATGACCTCGCCGCGGGCGACGTTCTGGCCGGTGCCGACGCGGTAGCCGGAGAGGTGGTTGTAGACCACGGTGATGAACTTGCCGTTGACCATGCCGACCCCGAGGTACAGGCGGTTGCCGTAGGACGAGGAGTAGTAGCGGGTGATCACCCGGCCGCCGGCCGACGCGTAGAGGGGCTGGCCGCAGCCGGCACGGAAGTCGATGCCGTCGTGCAGCCCCCAGTAGCCGTAGATCGGGTGCCTGCGGTAGCCGAACGGAGAGGTGACGATGCCGGGCACGGGACGGTCCAGGAAACCGCCGGAGGCGCCGTTGAAGCCGCCCCGCGAGCGGGCCGCCTTGCGCGCCTGGGCGAGGATCAGCTGCTTGATCCGCGCCTCCTCCCGGCGGAGCTCCCGCAGCTCCCTCATGTCGTGCTGGCGGGCCCGGGCAGCTTCCTGACTGGCCGAGCGTCGTTCCGCCACCAGAACCACGACGGCCTGCTTGGCGTCGACCGCCTGCGTTGTCGGAGGTCCTTCATCTCCACGAGGTGCTCCGCCGCGGCGGCACGCTGTACGGCGACCTCGTCGCGGGCCTCCTCGACCTGCTGCTCGCGGACCTCGAGCAGGACCTCGGCGGCACGCAGGTCGTCGTACACGCGGGTCTCGCTGTCGACGAGGACGTGGTTGGCCTCGATCTGGCGGGTCAGGTCCGCCGGGCTCTTCGCCTGGAGGAGCGACGTGAAGGCGATCAGCTCGGGGTCGCCGTTCTGGTAGAGCGAGTTGACGACGTCGGTGACCTCGTCCTGCTGCGCCGACAGGTCGACCCGCCCGGCCGCGAGGTCGGCCTCGGCGCGCTCGAGGCGCTCCACCGCGGCCTCGAGCTCGAGCTGCATCTGCTCGTCGCGGGCCCGGGCGGCGTCCAGACGGGCGCGGACCTGGATCAGGTGGTTGCGGGCGCTGTCCAGCTCGGCGCGCGCCGCCTCGAGGCGGGCACTCGCGCGTCGTGCCCGGGCGCTGGAGTCCTCGAGGTCGTCGTGGGCGGACGCGACCTTGCGATGGACCGACCTCTGCTTGTGCTTGAGGTCCTCGGCGTTGGCCAGCGGGATCGTCAGCGCGCTAGCCGCCACGGCACAGGCCGCGACCGCGGCTGTCCAGCGTCGGCGAGCGGTACGGGGGAAGAAGCGCACCGGGTCTGCCTTCGGCATCTTGGGGAAGTAACCCCCCGAAGGTAACCGGCGCGACTCACACTTTGAGGTATTTCCGGGTCAGCGCGAGTGTCGGCAGCAGGGTGAGCAGCGGACCGAGTATGCCGACCACGAGGACCGCGATGAGGTACTCCGGCCAGCCCACCCAGGGCATGAAGCCGAGCAGGTCCTTGAACTGCTGCTCCACGGCGAAGTACATGAAGGCTGCCAGGGAGCCGGCCGCCAGGCCGACCCCGACCATCGCGGTCACCAGCGCCTCGAGCAGGAACGGCAGGGCGATGTAGAGCGTGGAGGCGCCCACGAGCCGCATGATGCCGATCTCCTTGCGTCTCGCGAACGCGGCCAGCCGGATGGTGTTCGCGACCAGCAGGAGTGCGGCGAGCACCAGGAACACGGCCACGAGGAAGGCGCCCCACTTCATGGCGTCGATGGAGTCGAGGACCGGGCCGACGATGTTGCGCTGGTCCTGGACCTTCGACACCCCGTCGAGTCCGGCCACCGCGCTGGTGATGCCCTTGTACTCGTCGGGATCCTTCAGCGTGATCCAGATCGACTCGGCGAGGTCCTCCTCCTTCAGCGCGGCGTTGACCCCCTCGAAGTCCTCGTCGTAGAGCTCCTTGACCTTGTCGAAGGCCTCGGCCTTGGACTCGAAGTAGTAGCTGTCGACCTCGGGGTTCTCCTCGACGACCTCCTGGATCGCGACCTTCTGCGGCTTGGTCACCTCACCGGTGCAGGCCGGGTTGTCGTCGCGCTCGCGGCACAGGAACACCGCGATCTGCAGCTCGCTCCCCCACTGGTCGGCGGTGCGCGCGGCCTGCTGGTTCAGGACGACGCCGAGGCCGACGAGGGTGAGCGAGACGAACAGGGTGAGGACCACCGCGATGTGCATCGACAGATTGCGGCGCAGGCCCTGTCCGAGCTCGGAGTAGACGTATCGCAACTGCATGAATCAGAAGGCTCTCTTCGGTGCTTGTCGGTCGAGACGTGGGTCGTGCGGTGGCCGGGGTCAGTGCTGGAAGCCGTAGACGCCCTGGGCCTGGTCGCGGACAACCCGGCCGGCGTCGAGCTCGATCACCCGCTTGCGCATCTGGTCGACGATGCCGGAGTCGTGCGTGGCCATGACGACGGTGGTGCCGGTGCGGTTGATCCGGTCCAGCAGCTTCATGATGCCGACCGACGTGGTCGGGTCGAGGTTTCCGGTGGGCTCGTCGGCGATCAGGATCATCGGCCGGTTGACGAACGCCCGGGCCACCGCGACCCGCTGCTGCTCGCCACCGGAGAGCTCGTCGGGCATCCGGTCGCCCTTGCCCTCGAGGCCCACCATCTCCAGGGTCTCGGGGACGAGCGTTCGGATCTCGGACTTGCTCTTGCCGATCACCTGGAGGGCGAAGGCGACGTTCTCGGAGACGTTCTTGTTCTGGAGCAGCCGGAAGTCCTGGAAGACGGTGCCGATCTGGCGACGAAGCCGCGGCACCTTCCAGCTGGCCAGCCGGTTGATCTCCTTGCCGGCGACGTAGACCCGGCCGGAGGTCGGCCGGGACTCGCGCAGCACCAGCCGAAGGGCGGTCGACTTGCCCGAGCCGGAGGTGCCGACGAGGAAGACGAACTCACCCTTCTCGACCTCGACCGAGATCTGGTCGAGGGCAGGATGTCCCTGGCCGGCATAGGTCTTCGTGACCTTTTCGAAGCGAATCACCGGATCGAGAGTAGTCGAGCGCGGAAGCGGCTCCGAATCCCCGCCGCATGTCGGCGCGTGGAATGCAATCCGTCGCTCGTACACCACCCGGATGGCCCATCGCGGTGACGACGCGCTGTCCGATCGGCCAGTCTTTCCGCGATCCCCGGACCGGACCCTCTCTGAATCCTTTACTGGTGATGTCAAGCACATCGGGGGATGTCATGGACAAATTTGCTCGCCGCCGGGTGGCCACCGCCGCCGCGACAGTCTGCACGGTGTTCATGGGCGCCCTCGTCGCGCCCGGCGCCGAGGCCACTCCCTCGCAGGCGCCGGCGGGCAAGGGCCGCCTCCCCGACCTGATCACCGGCCACGACCGGCCGTCCCACGGACGCGTGGCGGTGGAGATGCTCGGCGATCGGCTCCCCGAGGCCGCCCGCCGCAACGGGATGGCGGCCGAGCGGCTGCGCGAGATCCTGGTCGAGGACCCGACGGCCTGGCTCGACGGTGACGCACGCCTCTACTACGAGGACCCCGCTCGCACCGAGGGCACCGACGTCATCGCCCACCGCCGAGGCAGCGGCGCCCGCCCCGCTGGACCAGACCTTCCCCCTGCACAGCAAGCCCGGTTCGCAGCGCACGATCTACCTCGACTTCAACGGGCAGGACGTGAGCGGCACGGTCTGGAACAACCAGCACGGACTGGCCCCCGGCTCCCACCCGGCCTGGACCCTCGACGGAGACCGACCACCTTCAACACCGCGGAGCGGGAGGCGGTGCAGAGCGTCTGGCAGCGAGTGGCGGAGGACTTCGCGCCGTTCGACGTCGACGTCACCACCCAGGATCCCGGGGCCGCGAGCCTCACGCGGGCCGACGCAGCGGACCAGATCTTCGGCACTCGTGCGCTGATCTCGCCGAGCACCAACGCCGCCAGCAAGCTCTGCAGACGGCGGCTGCGGTGGGATGGCCTACACCGGGGTCTTCGACAGCGTCGAGCTCCACGCCACTACCAGCCGGCGTGGGTCTTCCCCCAGTCCCTGGGCAACGATGCAAGAACATCGCCGAAGCCGTCAGCCACGAGGTCGGGCACAACCTCGGACTGACCCACGACGGCGTCACGGGAGGGACCAGCTACTACGGGGGTCACGCCACCTGGGCGCCGATCATGGGGGTCGGCTACAGCCGGCCGATCACCCAGTGGAGCGAGGGCGACTACAAGGGCGCCAACAACGCGCAGGACGACCTGTCGGTGATCGTGGACAACGGCCTCCCGGTGCGGCCCGACGAGGAGCCGAGCGGCACCCCGTACCCGATGACCACGCCACCGGCCGGATCGGCGTACATCACCTCGGACTCGGACCGCGACATCTACGCGCTGGGCATCTGCTCCGGGTCCGTTGACCCTGGCAGCGGATCCCGGCCGCGCAGAGCCCGAACCTCGACCTCAAGCTCAGCCTGTTCGGCGTCACCGACGGATCCGTGGCGGTCGACAACCCGGCTGTCGAAGGCCGGCACTCCTTCCCGGGACGTGGCGACGGGAATGGACGCCACGGTGTCCGCGACCGTGGCCGAGGACTGGTACTTCGTCGCGGTGGAGGGGGTTGGCAACGGCTCGCCCAGCAACGGGTACGACGGGTACGCCAGCGTCGGCGCGTACACCCTTTCCGTCAACGGCAGCTGCCAGAGCGACACCAGCAACCTGCCCTCGGCTCCGCAAACCGTCCAGGCGTCGACCGACGGCAGCTCGGCCACCGTTGCGTGGTCTGCTCCAGCATCCACCGGTAGCAGCTCGATCACCAACTACGTCGTGACCCGCGACGACGCGGCGCCGGTGACGGTGCCCGCCCAGAGCCGCGACTACACCTTCACCGACCTGCAGCCCGGCGCCAACGACACCGTCGCGGTCCAGGCGGTCAACGCGGCCGGCGAGGGCGCGCCCGGCGGCGGTCGTGGTCAAGGTCCCGGCGACCAAGCCCGGACGCGCGCGGATCCGGAGCGCCGGCAGCGGCGCGAAGGGGGGCAAGGTGACGGCCGTCGCCCGGTGGAGGCCGCCGCTCTCGAACGGCGGCGCGAAGGTGGACGGCTACCGGGTGTACGGGTACCGGCTGAATGACCGCGGGGACTTCGTCCAGAAGGTCAGGTCCTCGGTGCGCGGCCCCAGCTCCCGCTCCTGGCAGCCGACCCTGCGCAGGGGACGGTGGAAGTTCGCGGTGCGCACCAGGAACTCGGTCGGCTGGGGCACGATCAGCGCCCGGTCGAACGCCGTGACCGCCCGCTGACAGTATGGGTCAGTTCGCGGAGGCCTTCTCGGCGCCGCCGCCGCGACGCCAGCGGATGCCGGCCTCGAGGAACCCGTCGAGGTCTCCGTCGAAGACGGCTTGCGCGTTGCCGGCGGTGTACTCGGTGCGGAGGTCCTTGACCTGCTGGTAGGGGTGCAGCACGTAGCTGCGCATCTGGTCGCCCCACGACGCGGCGACATCGCCCTTGAGCTCCTTCAGGTGGGCGGCCTCCTCGGCCTTCTTGATCGCGAGCAGCTTCGCCTTGAGGATCACCATCGCGCTGGCCTTGTTCTGCAGCTGGCTCTTCTCGTTCTGGCAGCTCACGACCGTGCCGGTCGGCAGGTGGGTGAGGCGGACCGCCGAGTCGGTGGTGTTGACCGACTGGCCGCCGGGGCCGGACGAGCGGTAGACGTCGACCCGGACGTCCTCGTCGGCGATCTCGATCTCGTCGGTCTGCTCGAGGACCGGGACCACCTCGACCGCGGCGAAGCCGGTCTGCCGGCGGCCCTGGTTGTCGAACGGGCTGATCCGGACCAGCCGGTGGGTGCCGGCCTCGACCGACAACGTGCCGTAGGCGTACGGCGCGTGCACGGCGAAGGTGGCCGACTTGATCCCGGCCTCCTCGGCGTAGGAGGTGTCGAAGACCTCGACGGGGTACTTGTTGCGCTCGGCCCACCGGGTGTACATCCGCAGCAGCATCTCGGCGAAGTCGGCGGCGTCCACGCCCCCGGCTCCGGCGCGGATGGTGACCAGCGCCTCGCGGGCGTCGTACTCGCCGGAGAGGAGGGTGCGGACCTCGAGGGCCTCGACCGCCTTCTTGATCTTGGCCAGCTCCTTCTCGGACTCCGCGAGCGAGTCGGCGTCGCCCTCCTCGGTGGCCATCTCGACCATCAGGCCGAGGTCCTCGACCCGGGTCTCCAGCGCGATGAACCGGTCGAGCTCGCCCTGGAGCGTCGACAGCCGGCCGGTGACGCGGGTGGCGTTGTCCTGGTCGTCCCAGAGGTCGGGGGCCGCGACCTGCTCGCCGAGGTCGGCGATCTCCGCGCGCATGCCGTCCAGGTCGAGCACCTGGGCGATGGTGTGCATGGTCGCCTGGAGGTGCTTGATCTCGGTGTCGTAGTCGGGGCCTGCCACGACAGTCGAGCCTACGTCAGGCGGTGCGCCCCACGTCATTCGAGGCCGCGCCGGTCGGCGCGGACTCTCCCGGCGCGTGGGGCACCGGGCAGCCCGTCGGGAAGGTGCCCAGCTGGGCGAGGTCGTAGCCGTCGGGGTAGCTGCGCACCCACGAGAAGTCCTCCACCAGCTTCGGCCTGCGCCGCGGCGGGAAGAACCGGAGCAGCCGGCCCCGAGCCCTGAGCGCCGCGCGGCAGGCGCGTACGACGGCGGGGTGCGGGGCGTCGTACCGGAACGCGCGCAGCAGCGGCTCGTCCATCAGCGACCGGCTGAACACCTCGACCGCGCGGCGGGCCGGTCTCGGGTAGAACGTGGTGACCAGGCCCAGGGTGACGTCGGCGACCCGGCGGGCGCCCTCGTCGAACGCGAAGTGCTCGGCCTCGTAGGAGTCCATCAGGTCGCTGAACTGGTCGAAGGTCTCCGGGATCTCGGTGATCCCCATGTGCCGGCCGAGGGTCCGGTAGTAGTGCACGACCGCCGAGACCTCGTTGGCCGTGAACGGGCGCTTGCCGTAGGCGTCCATCCACCGCTTGGGCACCACGACGAACGTGCTGAGCACGTAGCGCATCTGGTCGTTGGGGATGTCGTAGCTGCGGTGCATCTGGTTGATCCGGCGGATCGCGGTCCGGGTGTCGGGATGGTCGAAGCCGAGGAGGCCGGGCGGCTCGAGCAGGAGTGCGGTGTCGTCGTACCTCTTCTGGACGTCGCCGGCGAAGGCACCCGTCTCGTCGAGCAGCCGGCCGATCCCGGGCACGGCGTAGGTGCGGAACAGCGCGAAGCTCAGCGCCTGGATGGTGTCCCACGGGAACTCGTGGGTGACGAGGTTGCGGACGATCTCCGCGAAGTCCGTCTCCGGATCGAGCCGGTCGTTGCGGACTCTCCAGTGGTCCCGCCTCATGCCCGGAAGCCTACGGCGGACCCGGCTCATCAGGTACCGGGGAGGTTCAGACCTTCAGCCTGCCTTAAGGATCGGGCTGGGTTAATGGTGGTTGAATGGAAGAGGAATTCGCGGGGACAGGGACGCGAACCGCAGGAGTGATCGTGCAAGCCCTGATCCTTGCCGCAGGCGAAGGCAGCCGTCTCGACGACCACCTCGGGCGACCCAAGTGCCTGCGAGAGGTCGGCGACGTCCCACTCCTCCACCACCAGCTCGCCGCCCTGGCCGCTGTGGACGTCCTCGACGTACTGGTCGTCGTGGGCTACAAGCAGGCGAGGGTCCGGGACTCGGTCGGCTCGTGGGCCAGGTTCGTCACCAACGAGCGCTACGCCGAGACGAACAGCATGTACTCCTTCCTGCTCGGCGAACGCGCCCTCGACGAGGACCTGCTGGTGATGAACTCCGACATCTTCTGCGACCCCCGGATGTTCCAGGTGCCGCTCGCCGCCGACGGCGACGCGCTGCTGTACGACTCGTCCTCCGGGGACGAGGAGGAGCAGATGAAGGTGCACGTCCGCGACGGCGCACTGGTCGAGATGTCGAAGACCCTTCCTCCGGGCAGGGTGAGCGGAGAGAACGTCGGGATCCTCCGGCTGTCCCGCGAGACGGCCGAGTCCGCAGCCGCTGCCGCCGCCGCCCTGATCGCGGCGGGGCACGAACGTGGGTGGCTGGCCGAGGCGATCAACTTCGCCGCGGCCGACCACCCGATCACCTGCCTCGACATCGTGGGGTGGCCGTGGGTCGAGATCGACTTCCCTGAGGACCTCGCCCGGGCGCGGGAGGAGGTGTTCCCGAGGGTGGCCGCCGCGCTCGAGCCGCTCGCGGCGGACCACGAGGAGCTCGTCCGCGCCGCCCGGAGGATCTCGTGAGGATCCTGTTCTCCGGCTACGCGCCGGTCCACTTCCTGTGCTTCAAGCCCCTCTACGACCGGCTGCGCGAGATCACGGGCACCGAGATCGACCTGTCGGGCGGGATGCGGACCAAGTCGCCGTACGCCCCCGGTGGCTACCTCTACGACCACGAGAGCATGTACCGCCACTTCGACCTGCCCGAGGGCGCGGTGCGGTCGGTGGGCAGCCTGGCCAAGGCCGACTACGACGTGCTGTTCGCCGCCAACACCCGGCGGATCGAGCCGCGACAGGTCCGGAAGCGGGTGCAGATCTTCCACGGCATGTCCTTCCGCAACCGCGCGATCCGCCCGGAGACCGACGGCGCCGACCACTACTTCCTCTTCGGCCCCTACATGAAGCGCGGCTTCGAGGAGTCCGGCATCCTCGCCGCCGACGACCCGCGGGGTGTCGACATCGGGTTCCCGAAGACCGACCGGCTGCTGGACGGCTCCCTGGATCGCGCGGAGATGCTGGCCCGGCACGGCGTCAGCGGAGACCGGCCGGTGGTGCTGTACGCGCCGACCGGCGAGCGCCACAACTCGATGGAGACCATCGGCGAGGAGCTGATCGCGAAGCTGGGTGCCGTCGACCGCTACGACCTGCTGGTCAAGCCCCACGACCACCCGCACTCCACGGTCGACTGGTGGGACCGGCTGGCGCCGCTGGAGAGCGAGCACGTCCGGCTGGTGCACGAGCGGGACGTGATCCAGACCCTGTCGATCGCGGACCTGCTGATCACCGACGCGTCCTCGGTCGCCAACGAGTACGCCCTGCTCGACCGTCCGATCGTGTTCATCGACGTACCCGAGCTGTTCGAGCTGACCCTCAGGAAGAACGCGCGGCTGGACCTCGAGACCTGGGGTCGCCGGGGCGGCGAGGTCGTCGCCGGGGTGTCCGAGGCCCTGGAGGCCGTGGAGGCCGGGCTCGCCGACCCGGCCGCGCGGTCCGACGTACGCCGCGCGATGGTCGCCGACCTGTTCTTCAACCCCGGTCACGCGACCGCCGCCGCGATGGACTGGGTCAGCCGCGAGCTGGAGTGGTCATGAGCACCACGGCACCGTCGGCGGTGTTGCCGAGTCGAGGGGAACGCCTGGCCGCGATCCGGGACCGGCTCGGCCCGTTCGCGCGCCCGCACCGGCGCCACCTGCGCGCGGCCCTCGCTGCCTCGGTCGTGGTGACGGCCGCCCAGCTCGCCCTGCCCTGGCCGCTGACCTGGCTGGTGGACCTCGCCTCGGGCGACGGAGCCGGGCCGGCGGCCGTGGCCGGGCTGCCCAGCATCGGCGGCCCCGCTGCCTGGCCGGTTGTCGCGCTGATCGCGGTCGGGCTGGTGCTCGGCGCGAGCGAGTACTTCCAGCGCGTGGCCGTCGCCAAGTACGTCGTCCGCTCGGTCAACGACGCCCGCGTCGGCATCCTCACCCACCCGCAGGGAACCGCGGGAGGCGGCGGCACGTCTCGCGAACCGGGCGACGTCCTGACCCGCGTGGTCAGCGACACCGCACGGCTGCGGGTGGGCCTGAAGGGCGTGCTGGTGCACGTCCTCCAGCACGGGCTCTTCCTGATCGGGGTGTCAGTGGTGCTGCTGGTGCTGGACGTGTGGCTCGGGCTGGCCTATCTCGCCGGGCTGGGGGTGGCCATCGGCGTCGCTCTGGTCGGAACCGACCGGGCGGCGGCGATGGCCCGGCTCAGGCGTAGCCGCGAGAGCCGGGTCGTGAACGATGCGCTGCGCGCCGCAACGTCCGGGCAGGGGTTGATCGCCCGCCCCACCGACCGGGAGCGGTCGGTCGCGATCATCACCCAGGTCAAGGGACGCACCGCCTGGGCCTTCCAGGGGCTCCTGGGCCTGACGGCCTGCCTGGTGCTGACCATGGCCGTGCGAGTTCACCGAGTCCGGGCGGCTGGACACCGCCGACCTGGCCCTGGTGTCGTCGTACCTGCTGATGCTGCACTACCCGATGATGCGGCTGGGACGGCAGATCACCCGGCTGGGGCCACAGCTCACTAGTGCCGAGCGGCTGGCCCGGCTCGCCGAACCGCCGACGACGAGCGTCGAGGCGAGATGACCACCCAGGCCGCCCGGGCCGTGCTGACCGCGTCCCCCGAACTGCCGGGCGAGACCCCGGCGGAGATCATCGCTGCCCCCGACCACGCGTCCCGCATCGACGCGGCGCACTCGGCGGGTGCGCACGCGTTCGTCGAAGAGCTGCCGGAGGGGTACCACACGCCGGTCGGCCCGGGAGGGATCGTGCTGACGGACTCCCAGCGCCTGCGCCTGGCCGTGGCCCGGCTGCTGGCCGAGGACCCGCCGGCCGTCGTCTTCGAGGACCCCACCGCGGGACTCGACGCCGCCGGAGAGGCCGCCTGCCTGCCGGGGCTGGCGGCGCTGGCCCGAGGGCGTGACGTGAGTGTCGGTGACGCCTCACCGGCCGTACGCGCGGTCGTCGCAGAGGACGACACTCCCCCGGCCGCCGGCCGCCCACCCGCACCGCCGGACGACTCCGCGCTGCCGTCCCTGTCCCACCTGCTCGACCCCGTCGCGATGGCGCCACTGCTCGGCTCGCTGCTCGTGGACGAGCAGGTGCCCGACGTGCGCGTGCAGTCGGTGCGCTACAAGCCCGGGAACAACGTCGTCGTGCAGTACGACGTCCGCACCGGGTCCGGCTGGCACACCGCGGTCGCCTTCTCGCGAGCAGGAGCGCGGCTGCACCGCAAGCGGAAGCAGGCGGACAACCGCAAACGCGCGACCAGGGCGGTCGACCGCACCCCGGCCCGCAAGGCCCTGGGCTACCTCGGCGAGGTGTCCGCGCTCGTGCAGTGGCTCCCGCTCGACATCCGGCTCAAGCTGCTGGCCGACCGACCCGAGCGGATCGCCGAGCGGCTGAACAACAAGGGCATCCCGGCCGATCCCGCAGAGCCCGAGCTGCTCCGCTACTGGCCCCGCCGACGGGCCGTGGTGAAGTACGGCCCCCACGTCCTGAAGGTGTATCGCGACCGGCTCGACTTCGAGGACGCCCGCCGGGCGCTCCGGCTCGCGGCACGGCTCGAGGCGGTGCACGTGCCGGCGTACGAAGGTTCGTTCACCGCGCGCCAGACGACCGTGCAGGAGTGGGTGCCGGGCCAGACACCGTCGCTGTGGCCGGGGTCGTCCGAGGCAGCGGGCGAGGTCCTGGCAGCCCTGCACGGCGACTGCCACCCCCAGCTGCCGAAGATGACGGCCAGGCACCTCCTGGCCAAGGCGGCGGTGCGAGCTGATTTCGTGACTCGTCTCTTGCCGGACCTGCAGTTCGAGGTCGACGCGCTGCTGGCCGACCTGCGGCTGACCGCGCCGAAGCTGCCGCGGGTCATCAGCCACGGCAACTTCCATGCCGGCCAGCTGCTCGCCGGCCCTGCCGGCCTGGTGGTCCTCGACGTGGACCGACTGTGCCGGGCAGCTGCGGCCTACGACCTGGCGTCGTACGTGTCGCACGCGGTCTTCGGCCGTCCCGGCGACCGGGAGGTGCTCGAGTCCACCCTCGACAGCCTGGTCAAGGGGTACGGCGCCCGACCCCCCGGCCTCGAGTGGTACCTCTCGACCTGCCTGCTGCGGCGTGCCTCGGTGCCGTTCCGCTTCCAGGACGAGCACTGGCCCGAGGCCTCGACCGAGCTGGTGCACCTGGCCCGGGAGGTGCTCCGGTGAGTCCGCTCCGAGACGCCCTCCTCCCCTTCGCCCGTCCGCACCGCGGCAGTCTCGCCCGCGGTCTCGTGTTCACCTGCCTGCTGGTGGGCGCTCGGCTTGCCCTGCCGCTGCCGCTGACCGCCGTGGTGGCCCGCGCGTCGTCGTCCGACAGCGGGGCAGCGCCCGCGGCCGTGCTGTCGGCGGCGTTCGTCGGTCTGGCCCTCGTCGCCGGTGCTGGCCGAGCACCAGCAGCGGCTGGCGTTCGCCCACTTCGCCGGCCGGACGATCGCCGACGCTCGCGAAGCGGCGCTCGCGCGCGTCCAGCAGGACGGGGGCGACCGCACCGGCGACCTGACCGCGCAGGTGGTCGGCGACGCGCTGCGGGCCAAGCAGGGCCTCAAGGGCGTGCTCAACCACATCACCGTGAACGGGCTGCTGGTGGTCGGGGTGTGCGTCGCCCTGGCCGTCGCCGACCTGTGGCTCGGGCTGGTGCAGCTGGCAGGAGCCCTGCTCCTCGTCGTCGTCGCGGTGTTCGGTGCGGCCCGGGTGGGCACCGTCGCTGCCGAGCACCGCGACCACGAGGTCGCCCTCGCCGGGTCGGTCCACCGGCTCGCCGGGGGCGACGGCTCCGTCGACGTGGGCACGGTCGCGGCCCTCCGGGACAGCGACGCCGAGAGCGGGGTCGCCGACGTCGCCATGACCCGCTGGGAGGGAGCCACCACCTGGGTCGTGCACGGGGTGCTGGTCGCCAGCGCGGCGGCCGTGCTGCTCCTCGGTGTCAACGAGGTCGACAGCGGGCAGCTGACCACGGCGGGACTGTTCGGCGTGATGGCCTACCTGCTGGTGCTGCACGGCCCGGCGATCCGGTTCGCCCGCCAGATCACGCGGACGGCTCCACTGTTGGTCAGCGCGCGACAGCTCGGGCTGGCGGTCGGCGCTCCCGTCCCGCATCCGACGAGCCTGATCACTGCGCCGACCGGTCTCCCCCGCGGCCACGACTACGGTGTCCTCATGACGACACCGGACGTGGCCGCGCTCCTCGAGCGGGCTCGGGCCTGGGCGGCCGAGGACCCCGACGACGTGACCCGTGCCGAGCTCGAGGCGATCGTGGCGGACGTCGAGAGCGGCGGGGATCCCGCCGACCTCGCCGACCGGTTCGCGGGCACGCTCGAGTTCGGGACGGCTGGGTTGCGCGGCGCGCTCGGGGCCGGACCCAACCGGATGAACCGCGTCGTCGTGACCCGTGCTGCCGCCGGTCTCGCGGCCTACCTCGGCGAGAACGGCGCGACCCGGGGATCGCCCGTGGTGATCGGCTACGACGCCCGCCACAACTCCGACGTCTTCGCACGGGACACCGCGGAGGTGATGGCCGGCGCCGGCCTTCGCGCCCTGGTCCTCCCCCGGCCCCTGCCGACACCGATCCTGGCCTTCGCGATCCGTGAGCTCGGCTGCGTCGCCGGCGTGATGGTCACGGCCAGCCACAACCCGCCGCAGGACAACGGCTACAAGGTCTACCTCGGCGACGGCAGCCAGATCGTTCCGCCTGCCGACTCCGAGATCGCCGAGCGCATCGCCGCGGTCGGCGCCCTGGCCGATGTCCCCCGCGCCGAGCCGGGCGATGTCCTGACGGAGGACGTCGTCGACCGCTACCTCGACACCGTCGCCGGGCTGGCCGGCGACGGGCCGCGTGACCTCACGGTGGTGTACACCCCACTGCACGGGGTCGGCGGCTCCTCGGTGACGCAGGTGCTCGAGACGGCCGGCTTCGAGCCGCCGTACGTCGTGACCCGGCAGGAGGAGCCGGACCCGGACTTCCCGACCGTCTCGTTCCCGAACCCGGAGGAGCCGGGGGCGATGGACCTGGCGATGGCGCTCGCCGAGGACAAGCACGCCGACCTGGTGGTCGCCAACGATCCCGACGGCGACCGGTGCGCGGCCGCCGTTCCCGGCCCGCACGGCTGGCGGATGCTCCGCGGTGACGAGGTCGGTGCCCTGTTGGCCCGGCAGCTGCTGGAGTCCGGCAAGCAGGGGGTCTACGCCACGTCGATCGTGTCGTCGTCGCTGCTGGCGCGGATGGCGGCGGCGGCCGGGCAGCCCTACGCCGAGACGCTCACCGGCTTCAAGTGGCTCGGCCGGATCGAGGGGCTGGCGTTCGGCTACGAGGAGGCCCTCGGCTACTGCGTCGACCCCGAGCACGTCCGTGACAAGGACGGCGTCTCGGCGCTGCTCCTGCTGTGCGAGGTCGCGGCGCCGCGAAGGCAGCGGGCCGCACCCTCAGCGACCTGCTCGACGACATCGCGGCCGAGCACGGCCTGCACGCCACCGACCAGGTGTCGGTCCGGGTCAGCGACCTGGCCGAGATCGGCGCCGCGATGGACCGGCTCCGCACCAACCCGCCGCAGGAGCTCGGCGGACTTGCGGTGGAGCAGGTCGAGGACCTCACCGAAGGCTCGGCCGACCTGCCACCCACCGACGGTCTGCGCTACCGGCTGGCCGACCGCGCGCGGGTGATCGTGCGGCCCAGCGGCACCGAGCCCAAGATCAAGGCCTACCTCGAGGTCGTCGTGCCGGTGAACCCCGAGGACGGCGTCGACGCCGCGCGGATCTCCGCCGCCGGCCGTCTCGACGCACTCGGCAACGACATCAGGCAGGCCGCCGGGATCTAGCGCGCCGCCACAGTCGGTGACCGACGTGCCGGCCACGCACGAACACAACTTGCCCGTGTGCGATGTCCGGCCCGGAGGTCGCGGGCCTAACCATCACGCACAATGCACTCGCGAGCCGTCACAACCCCAGCCTTCGTCGTACGCCGCCACCGCCTTCTTCGTCGCGGTCATCCGCCAGGCGTCGGCCAGGATCTCGAACACCTCCTCCGCATCGGCCCGGGCCAGCTCGATCGAGACCCAGGCGGTGCTGCGGGACGCCCAGCCGGCCGAGAAGGTCTCGGGGTCACTGCCGATGATGGCCTCGCGCTCGGCGTGGGTGGACTTGACCATCGCGGTGTCCTGCTGGTGATCGACCCACGCGAAGCCCTTGCCCCGGAACGTGATCGAGGTCCAGTGCCGGTACTCCTTGAGCACGATGTCGGGCAGCCCGGAGGCGAGACGCAACGAAGGCGACGGCGTCCACGTCCCGATTGTGGACGAAGCCACCGTCAGGCCAGCAGCGCGACCACGAAGCCCAGGGCGGTGAAGCCGAGCAGCACGATCTCCGGCCACGCCCACTCGCGGCGTACTCCCCTCGCCAGCGCGAGCTGCTCCTCCGACATCAGGGTGATCCCCGCCTTCGTCCGCGCCTCCTCGGCGAGGTGCTGGAGCCGCTCCTCGACGAAGACCGGGTACGGCGCGTCCTTCCCCGGGCTCGCGCGGCCGGTCCGACTTGAGCGCCTGCCGCCAGCTCTTGCCCACCGCCGAGGAGATGTAGCGGTGGTCGCCCGCCCTCACCGACAGCACCTGCCGGACCACGATCTGCTCGATGGAGGCCAGCGGCACCGAGATCGTGGTCAGCATGTTGCGCAGGCGCAGCTCCGACCCGGTCACCCGCACCCGCGGGCGCAGCGTCGCCGACCAGAACAGGACGGCGCCGAACAGGGCCGCCCACACCACCGCCGGCGGGAATCCGTCGTCGTACTCGACCACTCCGAGGATGACGATCCCGACGCAGATGCCCACTCCCAGGACACCGGTGATCCGGCCGCTGGAGGGACTGGAAGTCCTCCACCACCTCGTCGGGCATCGGCCCCCTCCTTGATTGCAGTCCGGATGCGCGGCCACCCTATGCTGGGAGGCGTGACGAGCTCCTCCACCCTGACCCCCGCGACGGACGCCGACCTCGCGGAGATCACCCGGTCGGACTCCTCGCTCCGGCGCTTCCTCCATGGACTGCCGGGCGTCGACCAGGTCGGCGCTGAGGCGCGGGCCGCGAGCCTCGGGACCCGGTCGATCAAGACCACCGCCAAGGAGTCGGCGATCGACCTCGCGATCCGCATGGTCGACCTGACCACCCTCGAGGGCCAGGACACCCAGGGCAAGGTGCGTGCGCTGGCCGCCAAGGCGATGCGCCCGGACCCGGCCGACCCGACCTGCCCGTCGGCTGCTGCCGTCTGCGTCTACCCCGACCTCGTGGCGACTGCCCGGGAGGTCCTCGGCGACAGCGGGGTCAAGGTCGCCGCCGTCGCCACCGCGTTCCCCAGCGGCCGGGCCGCGCTCGACATCAAGCTGGCCGACACCCGCGACGCGGTCGAGGCGGGCGCCGACGAGATCGACATGGTGATCGACCGAGGCGCGTTCCTGTCCGGCCGCTACCTGCAGGTGTTCGAGGAGATCGTCGCGGTACGCGAGGCGTGCGGCAGCGCTCACCTGAAGGTGATCTTCGAGACCGGTGAGCTCCAGACCTACGACAACGTGCGTCGCGCGTCCTGGCTGGCGATGATGGCCGGCGGCCACTTCATCAAGACCTCCACGGGCAAGGTGCAGCCGGCGGCGACGCTGCCGGTCACGCTGGTGATGCTCGAGGCGGTCCGCGACTTCCGCGAGGCCACCGGCCAGATGGTCGGCGTGAAGCCGGCCGGCGGCATCCGCACCAGCAAGGACGCCATCAAGTACCTCGTGATGGTCAACGAGGTCGCAGGCCCCGACTGGCTCGACCCGGACTGGTTCCGGTTCGGGGCCTCCACCCTGCTCAACGACCTGCTCATGCAACGCACCAAGATGAAGACCGGCCGGTACTCCGGCCCCGACTACTTCACGCTGGACTGAGGCAGATGGAAACTCGAGTACGCACCCGCTCCGGAATCGCGGAGCATCGTCGACATCAAGCCGTCGTACGGCCTGTTCGTGGGCGGTGAGTTCGTCGACGGCCACGGCTCCGACAGCGGAGCGTTCAAGACGATCAACCCGTCGACGGAGGAGGTCCTGGCCGAGGTCGCCGACGCCAACGAGGCCGACGTCGACGCCGCGGTCAAGGCCGCCCGCCGCGCCTACACCCGAGTCTGGTCGAAGATGCCGGGCCGTGAGCGCGCCAAGTACCTCTACCGGATCGCCCGGATCATCCAGGAGCGCAGCCGCGAGCTCGCCGTGCTCGAGTCGCTCGACAACGGCAAGCCGATCAAGGAGTCGCGCGACGTCGACGTACCCATCGTCGCCGCGCACTTCTTCTACTACGCCGGCTGGGCCGACAAGCTCGAGTACGCCGGCTACGGGACGCAGCCGCTCGGTGTGGCCGGCCAGGTCATCCCGTGGAACTTCCCGCTGCTGATGCTGGCCTGGAAGATCGCGCCGGCCCTCGCGTGCGGCAACACCGTCGTCCTCAAGCCCGCGGAGACGACTCCGCTGACCGCGCTGCTCTTCGCCGAGATCTGCCAGCAGGCCGACCTGCCGGCCGGGGTGGTCAACATCGTGACCGGCGCCGGCGAGACCGGCCGGGCGCTGGTGGCCCACCCGGACGTCGACAAGGTCGCCTTCACCGGCTCGACCGACGTCGGCCGGGCGATCGCCAAGGTCGTCGCCGGCTCCACCAAGAAGGTCACCCTCGAGCTGGGTGGCAAGGCCGCCAACATCGTCTTCGACGACGCCCCCATCGACCAGGCGGTCGAGGGCATCGTCAACGGCATCTTCTTCAACCAAGGGCACGTCTGCTGCGCCGGCTCCCGGCTGCTGGTGCAGGAGTCGATCGCCGAGGAGCTGCTGGGCAGCCTCAAGCGCCGGATGTCCACCCTGCGCGTCGGCGACCCGCTGGACAAGAACACCGACATCGGGGCGATCAACTCCGCCGAGCAGCTGGCGAGGATCCGCGAGCTCTCCGACATCGGCGAGGCCGAGGGCGCCGGTCGCTGGTCCCCCGAGTGCGAGCTGCCCCAGCACGGCTTCTGGTTCCCGCCGACCCTGTTCACCGGCGTCTCCCAGGCCCACCGGATCGCCCGCGAGGAGATCTTCGGACCGGTCCTGTCGGTGCTGACGTTCCGCACGCCGGCGGAGGCGATCGAGAAGGCCAACAACACGCCGTACGGCCTCTCCGCGGGCGTCTGGACCGACAAGGGCTCCCTGATCCTGCACATGGCCAACCACCTGCGCGCCGGGGTCGTGTGGGCCAACACGTTCAACAAGTTCGACCCGACCAGCCCGTTCGGCGGCTACAAGGAGTCCGGCTACGGCCGCGAGGGCGGCCGGCACGGCCTCGAGGCCTACTTGAAGGGAGGCCAGGCGTGAGCAGGGTCGACGTCCGCAAGACCTACAAGCTGTTCATCGGCGGCGCGTTCCCGCGCTCCGAGTCCGGCCACTCCTACGCCGTGACCGACAGCAAGGGCAAGTTCGTCGCCAACGCCGCGCTCGCCTCGCGCAAGGACGCCCGGGACGCGGTGCAGGCGGCCCGCAAGGCGTTCGCCGGCTGGTCGTCGCGCACCGCCTACAACCGGGCCCAGATCCTGTACCGCGTCGCGGAGGTCATGGAGGACCGTCGCCCGCAGTTCGTCGAGGCGGTGCGCCAGTCGGAGGGGCTCGCCGTCCGCCCGCGCCGAGAAGGTCGTCGACGAGTCGATCGACCGCCTGGTCTGGTACGCCGGCTGGGCCGACAAGATCACCCAGGTCGTCGGCAACGCCAACCCCGTGGCGGGGCCCTACTTCAACCTGTCGACGCCCGAGCCGACCGGGGTCGTGGCGGTGCTCGCCCCGCAGGAGTCCTCGCTCCTCGGGCTGGTCAGCGCGGTCGCCCCGGTGATCGTCACCGGCAACACGGTCGTGGTCGTGTCGTCGTACGACCGTCCGCTGCCGGCGGTCACCTTCTCCGAGGTGCTGGCCACCTCCGATGTGCCCGGCGGCGTGGTCAACATCCTCACCGGCGCTGCGGCCACCGTGGCCCCGTGGCTGGCGGCGCACATGGACGTCAACGCGATCGACCTGACCGGGGTGGCCGGCGACGCCGAGCTCGCGAGGAACCTCGAGATCGCGGCGGCCGAGAACCTCAAGCGCGTACGCCGCGCGCCGGCAGCCGAGCCCGACTGGACCCAGGATCCCGGCATCGACACGATGACGTCGTTCCTCGAGGTCAAGACCGTGTGGCACCCGATCGGGGTGTGAGGCGGCTGAGGCGGCCCGGGTCGGCGCAGCCGCTGCCATCCGCGAGAATGACGGCGTGCGAGCGCGGGTGATCGTCCTGGCCGGTCCGTCCGGGGCCGGCAAGTCCCGGCTCGCCGAACGGCTGGGGCTGCCCGTTCTGCGCCTCGACGACTTCTACAAGAGCGGCGACGACCCGACGCTCCCGACGATCGCGAGCGGCGCCCCTTCGACACGCCTCGTCCCTCGGCTACTCAGGACAGGCAACGCCGGGCTGACCGACTGGGACCACCCGGACTCCTGGCTGCTGGAGGACGCCCTCGTCGACCCTCGCGCAGCTGTGCCGCGACGGGTCGGCCGAGGTGCCGGTCTACGAGATCGCGCGCAACGGCCGGTGCGGGCTCGCAGGTGCTGGACCTCGACGGGTCCGCGTTCTTCGTGGCCGAGGGGATCTTCGCGCCGGAGGTCGTCGAAGGGTGTGCCGACCGCGGCCTGCTGGCGGCGGCGTACTGCGTGCGGCAGCACCGGCTGGTCACGTTCTGGCGCCGCCTCACCCGCGACCTGCGCGAGCACCGCAAGCCGCCGCTGGTGCTGCTCCGCCGCGGCTGGGCGCTGCTTCGCGACCAGGACCGCGTGGTCGCGCACGCCGTCGCGCGCGGCTGCCGCCCGGTGACTCCCGACGAGGCCTACGCCGACGTCCAGCGGCTCACGGTGCTTCCGCCAGGGCGGCGTAGCCCGGCTTGACGACGTCGTCGATGATCGCCAGCCGCTCGTCGAAGGGCAGGAACGCCGACTTCATCGCGTTGATGGTGAACCAGCGCAGGTCGTCGAGGTCGTAGCCGAACGCCTCCACCAGGGCCCACATCTCCTCGGTCATCGAGGTCCGGCTCATCAGCCGGTTGTCGGTGTTGACGGTGACCCGGAACCGAAGCCGCTTGAGCAGGCCGATCGGGTGCTCGGCGATGGAGGTGGCGGCCCCGGTCTGCACGTTCGAGGTCGGGCACATCTCCAGGGGGATCCGCTTGTCCCGGACGTACGCCGCCAGCAGCCCCAGCTCGACCGACGGCTGCCCGGTGGCGCCGGGATCGCCGTGGACGGTGATGTCGTCGATGATCCGGACGCCGTGGCCGAGCCGGTCGGCGCCACACCACTGGATCGCCTGCCAGATCGACGGGACCCCGAACGCCTCCCCGGCGTGGATCGTGAAGTGGGCGTTCTCGCGCTGGAGGTACTCGAAGGCGTCGAGGTGTCGCGTGGGCGGGTAGCCCGCCTCCGCCCCGGCGATGTCGAACCCGGCCACCCCGCGGTCCCGCCAGGCCACCGCCAGCTCGGCGATCTCCCGTGACCGGGCCTGGTGCCGCATGGCGGTCAGCAGCTGGCGGACCACGATCCTGCCACCGGCCGCCTCCGTCCCCGCGTCGAACCCCGCCTGGACCGCCGCCACGACCTGGTCGAGCGTGAGCCCGTCGGAGACGTGCTGCTCGGGGGCGTAGCGGACCTCCGCGTAGACGACCCCGTCGGCCGCGAGGTCCTCCACGCACTCCCGCGCAACCCGGGTGAGCGCGTCGACCGTCTGCATCACCGCGACGGTGTGGTCGAAGGTCTCGAGGTAGCGCTCCAGCGAACCGGAGTCCGCCGCCTCCGCGAACCACCTCCCGAGCGACTCGGCGTCGCCGGACGGCAGCTCGTGGCCGACCTCGTCCGCGATCTCGACGATCGTCTGCGGGCGCAGTCCACCGTCGAGGTGGTCGTGGAGGAGCACCTTGGGCGCCCGGTGTACCTGGTCACGGCTGGGAATCGTCACCCGCCTATCCTTCCACCATGCGTGTCTTCACCAGCCTCGACGACGTCGCCGCCGCCAAGGGCGAGGAGCTCGGCACCACCGACTGGGTCACCATCGACCAGGACCGGGTCGACAAGTTCGCCGACGCCACGGGCGACCACCAGTGGATCCACGTCGACGTCGAGCGGGCGGCCACCGGACCGTTCGGCGGCACGATCGCGCACGGCTACCTCACGCTGTCGCTGGTGCCGTGGCTGGGCAGCCAGGTGTTCTCGCTGGAGACACCCGGCGCGAAGCTGAACTACGGCGTCAACAAGGTGCGCTTCCCCAACCCGGTGCGGGTCGGCTCACGGGTCCGCAACACGGTCTCGGTCGGCGAGGTCACCGACCTCCCGTCGGGCAAGCAGCTCACCCTCAAGCACGTGGTCGAGATCGAGGGCGAGGACAAGCCCGCCTGCGTCGCCGAGACCGTCGTACTCCTCCTCCTACCTCCCATCGTTGAGTTGGGCCTCGCGGCCCCTTGAGTTGGGCCTCGTGGCCCCGACCGAGGGCCATCGCGCCCAATTCGAAGGGCCATCGCGCCCAACTCAACGAGTCAGGAGATGCGGTCGATGACCAGCGGCGAGGGTCGGTACGACGACCCGTCGGGCTCGACGTCGTAGCCTCCGTCGAGCGACTCGAGCGCCCGCTCGAAGCGGGACTCGTCGTCGGTCAGCAGCGTGAACAGGGGCGAACCCTCCGTGACCCGCTCACCGGGGCGGGCGTGCCAGACCACGCCGGCTCCCGCCTGGACCGGGTCCTCCTTCCGGGCCCGGCCGGCCCCGAGCCGCCAGGCAGCCATCCCGACCGCCAGGGCGTCGAGGCGGGTCAACACCCCGGTCGCCGGCGCGGCCACGACGTGCGACTCCCGCGCCTCGGGAAGCGCGGCGTCGGGGTCACCACCCTGGGCGGAGATCATCGACCGCCACACGTCCATCGCCGACCCGTCGGCCAGCTTCTCCGCGGGGTCGACGTCGGGACGTCCGGCACCGGCGAGCATCTCGCGGGCCAGCGCCAGGGTCAGCTCGACGACGTCGGCGGGGCCACCCCCTGCCAGCACCTCGACCGACTCGGCCACCTCGACCGCGTTGCCGGCCGTGAGCCCGAGCGGGGTGGACATGTCGGTGAGCAGGGCGACGGTGTGCAACCCGGCGTCCGTGCCGAGCTCCACCATCGTCGAGGCCAGCTCCCGGGCGTCGTCGACGTCCTTCATGAACGCACCGGTGCCGACCTTCACGTCGAGCACCAGCGCACCGGTCCCCTCCGCGATCTTCTTCGACATGATCGAGGACGCGATCAGCGGGATCGCCTCGACGGTGCCGGTCACGTCGCGCAGCGCGTAGAGCTTCTTGTCCGCCGGCGCCAGCTCGGCCCCGGCGGCACACACCACCGCCCCCACCGACTCCAGCTGGTCGAACATCGCCGTGTTGGTGAGGTCCGCCCGCCAGCCAGGGATCGACTCCAGCTTGTCGAGGGTGCCGCCGGAGTGGCCGAGCCCGCGCCCGGACAGCTGCGGCACGGCGACGCCGCAGGAGGCGACCAGCGGCGCCAGCGGCAGGGTGATCTTGTCGCCGACGCCCCCGGTGGAGTGCTTGTCGGCGGTGGGCCGCGAGAGGTCGGCGAAGTCGAGCCGCTCCCCCGACGCGATCATCGCCGCGGTCCACCGGGCGATCTCGCGGCGGTTCATGCCGTTCAGCAGGATCGCCATCGCCAGGGAGGACATCTGCTCGTCGGCGACGTCGCCCTTCGTGTACGCCGACACCACCCAGTCGATCTGGCTGTCGGACAGCTCGGCACCGTCGCGCTTGGCGATGATCACCTCGACCGCGTCATGCCCGCTCATCTCGCGGCCTCCAGGTCGTCGGGCCCGAACGGGTCGGGCAGGACCTCGTCCATCCGTCGCACCCCGGACACGGTGAGCAGCAGCAGCTCCCGGCCGCCGTGCTCGAACAGCAGCTGGCGGCAACGCCCGCAGGGCATGATCACTTCACCCTCGCCGTTGACGCACACGAAGTGCGTCAGCCGGCCACCACCGGTGGCGTGCAGCTGGGACACCACGCCGCACTCGGCGCAGAGCACCACGCCATAGGCCGCGTTCTCGACGTTGCAGCCGACGACCACCCTGCCGTCGTCCACCGTGGCTGCCGCGCCCACCGGAAAGCGGGAGTACGGCGCGTAGGCGCGCGCCGACACGTCCACGGCGGCGGCGGTCAGCGCCGCCCAGTCGAAGTCGGCCATGTCAGCTCTTGACGTAGGGCTCGCCGTCGGCGGCCGGCGGACGGACCCGGCCGACGAATCCGGCGACGGCGATGATGGTGGCGAGGTACGGCGCGGCACCGAGCAGCTCGCCCGGAAGCTTGTCGACGAAGCTGAGCTGGTTCTGCAGGTTCCACATGAACCCGAAGAAGATCGCCGCGAAGGTCGCGCCGATGGGGTGCCAGCGGCCCATGATCACCGCGGCCAGCGCGATGAAGCCGGTGCCCGCGGAGACGTCGCGGTCGAACGCGCCGGTCGAGCCGACGGTGTAGTAGGCGCCACCCAGGCCGGCGAACACGCCGCCCAGCAGCACCGCCTGCCACCGCACCCGGTTGACCTTGATGCCGACGGTGTCGGCGGCCTTCGGGTGCTCCCCGACCGAGCGGACGCGAAGCCCCCAGCGGGTCTCGAACAGCAGGAACGTCACGATCGCGACCGAGGCGTACATCAGGTAGACCAGGATCGTCTGGTTGAACAGCGCCTCGCCCAACACCGGGATGTCCGCGAGGACCGGGATCCGGATCTCCTCGAGGATCTGTGGGTTGTTGAACGTGTCCTTCTGGCTCGCCGGGATCTGCCCGAGCAGGAACGCGGTCAGGCCGGAGGCGAGGGCGACGAGCACGACGCCGAGCACCACCTGGTTGACCTGGTAGCGCAACGCGAACAGGCCGAGCAACGCGGCGATGCCGACGCCGGCGAGCACGCCGCCGATCAGGCCGAACGGGGCGCACAGCGCCACCGGGATGAAGACCAGAGAGCTGTAGGCGATGCTGGTGAAGACCGAGGCGAAGAACGCGCCGGCGAGGAACTGGCCTTCGATCGCGATGTTGATGACGCCGGCGCGCTCGCAGAGGCAGCCGGCCAGGGCGCCGAGCACGAGCGGCGTGGCGATGCGCATCGTGCCGGGTATCGGGTTGGCGATGGCCGCCTGGAAGGCACCGCCCTGGTCGGCGTAGGCCCACATCAGGAAGCCGAGGTAGAAAGTGATGCCGACCAGCAGTGCCAGCAGCAGTCCGGGCCAGCGCCGCGGGAAGCGGTTCAGCGCGGCCAGCACCAGCGCAACCGCGGACACCGCCACGGCACCCCACGAGACCCAGGTGGTGGTGAGCTCCTTGGGCCGGTCGTCGACGCTGACCCGCTCACCCAGGACGTAGGTGACGGTGGTGTTGTCGATGCTGAGCGCGAAGTAGATCGAGCAGCGCGAGACTGATCGCGAACGTGATCACCAGCCGGAGCTGTCGGGCCACGTCGGCCCGGTCGCGGACCCGCGGCTCCTCGACGGGGGTGCCGGATGCCGGCGCCTTGATGGTGTCGGTGACGCCCATGCTCACCAGCCCTTCGCCATGACGGTGGTGGCATGCTCGGTGCCTCGGATGCGGAACACTCCCCGGATCAACGCGGGCGCGGCCACGAAGAGCACGATCAGGGCCTGCAACACCTGGGACATCTCTGGCGGTACGCCGGCCGCGGCCTGCATCGCCAGACCACCGGACGACAGCGCACCGAACAGCAAGCCGGCGAGCACGGTGCCGAGCGGGGTGGCGCGGCCGAGCAGGGCGACGGTGATGGCGTCGAAGCCGATGGTGCCCGCGATCTGGTCGCTCAATGGGTCCTGGCGGCCCAGCAGCTGCATCGCCACCGCCAGGCCGGCCAGCATGCCGGCGGCAGTCATGGCGGTGATGTAGACCCGCCCGACGCTCATGCCGGCGGTGCGGGCGGCGTCGGGGTTGGCACCGACGGCGCGGATCTCGAAGCCCCAGGTGCTGCGCTCGAGGAGCCACCAGATGAGAAGCGCGGCGAGTACGGCGAGGAAGAAGCCGGTGTGCACACCGAGGATCGAGGGGAACGACGCCGAGTCGTCCACCGGCGGGGACAGCAGGTTTTCCTCACCGGCCCGCTGGAAGGACTCCTTGGCCAGGAAGTAGAGCAGCAGGAACCGGCCGACGTAGTTGAGCATGATGGTTGTGATGACCTCGTGGGCCCCGGTGCGGGCCTTGAGGAAGCCCGCGATGCCGCCCCACAGCCCACCGGCGACGATCGCGCCGAGCAGCGCCAGCAGCAGGTGCAGGCCCAACGGCAGGTCGAGGTGGAACCCGATCCAGCCGCACACGATGCCGCCGACCAGCATCTGGCCCTGGGCGCCGATGTTGAACATGCCGGCACGGAAGGCGAGCGAGACGCCCAGACCGGCGCAGATCAGCGGAGCGGCCCGCTCGAGGGTGCGCACGATCGCACCGGGCGACCCGATCGAGCCGCTCAGCAGCGCGGAATAGCCGTCCCAGACCGCAAGGCCGGCGTATCTGAAGAAGTCCCACGGATAGGAGAAGAAGTAGGACAGCGACTCGATGACACGCGGGGTCGAGAAGATGATCAGCAGCGCACCGACGAGCAGCGCGAGCACGATCGCCGCGATCGTCTCCTTCACGGTCGGCAGCCACGCCTCCCACCGGGAGGCACCGGGACTGGGCTTCGGCTGCGGCACCACCGGCGGCTCGGCGGTCTTGGCGTCACTCATGCGGCGCCTCCCTCGGCCGGCTCGTGGGCGCCGGCCATCATCAGGCCGATGTCCTCGCGGGCGATGTCTGGCGAGACGGTGCCGACGATGCGGCCGTCGTACATGACCGCGATCCGGTCGGAGAGGGCGAAGATCTCGTCGAGCTCGGTCGACACGACGATCACGGCGGTGCCGCGGTCGCGCTCGGCGATGATCCGCTTGTGCATGAACTCGATCGAGCCCACGTCGACGCCGCGGGTGGGCTGCGAGGCGATCAGCACCTTCAGCGGGCGGGAGAACTCCCGCGCCACGACGACCTTCTGCTGGTTGCCGCCGGAGAGCGCGCTGACGGGCGCGTCGGCGGACTCCGTGCGGATGTCGAACTCCTCGATTCGGTGGTCGGCGTTCCGGCGGATCGCCTCGAGGTCGAGCGCGAGTCCGCGGGAGTAGTCGGAGTGGCGGAACAGGTCGAGGACGAGGTTCTCACGGACGCTGAACGAGCCGACGAACCCGTCGTGGGACCGGTCCTCCGGGATGTAGCCGATGCCGTCCTCGAGCGACTGGCGCGGGCCGTGGTGGCTGATGTCGCGCCCGTCGAGGCGGATCTCGCCGGCAGCGGGACGGAGCAGGCCGAGCAGCGACTTGATGAGCTCGGTCTGGCCGTTGCCCTGGACGCCGGCGATGCCGAGCACCTCCCCGGCGCGGGCTTCGAACGAGACGTCCTTGACCACGAGGTGGCCGCGCGGGTCGACGACGGTGACGTTTCGTGCCTCCAGCACCACGTCACCGGTCTGCGGGGACTCCTTCTCGACCTTCAGCTTCACGGACCGGCCGACCATCATCTCGGCGAGCTGAGCCTCGGACGTGTCGGGCGCCGCGGTGCCGACGACCTTGCCGCGCCGGATGACCGTGATCCGGTCGCCGATGGCCTTGACCTCGCGCAGCTTGTGGGTGATGAAGATGATCGAGGTGCCGCGGGCCTTCAGCTCGCGCATGATGTCCATGAGCTCGTCGATCTCCTGTGGCGTGAGCACCGCCGTGGGCTCGTCCAGGATCAGCACCTCGGCATCGTTGGCCAGCGCCTTGATGATCTCGACGCGCTGCTGCACCCCCACCGGGAGCTGCTCCACGAGCCGGTCGGGGTCGACCTTGAGGCCGTAGCGCTCGGACAGCTCCCGGACCCGCTCGGCCGCCTGGGGCCGGTTCAGCACGCCCATGCCGCGGGTCTGCTCGCGCCCCAGCATGACGTTCTCGGCGACGGTGAACACCGGGACCAGCATGAAATGCTGATGCACCATGCCGATGCCGGCCGCTATCGCGTCACCCGGCGAGGTGAAGGCGACCGGCTTCTCGTCGATCAGGATCTCGCCGTCGGTCGGGTCCAGCAGTCCGTAGAGCATGTTCATCAACGTCGACTTGCCGGCGCCGTTCTCGCCCAGGAGGCAATGGATCTCGCCCGGTTCGATCGTCAGGTCGATGCGGTCGTTGGCCGTGAACGACCCGAACCGTTTGGTCAGTCCCCGGATCTCGAGATGCATCGCACTCCCTTGTGCAGGCCACCACCCTCGGTCGAGAGGGTCACAGAAGAGGTTAGAACGTGCAGGTCGGGGCGGGATACCCCGCCCCGACCTGTCGAGCTTGGTACTGCTGGTCGGCGCTCAGCCGACGGTGATCTCTCCGTCGATGATCTGCTGCTTGAGCTCCTGGATCTTGGCGTCGAGCTCGCTGTCGATCGTCGGCATTCGGACCGTACGGCGCCAGAGCGACGCCGCCGTTCTCGAGCGTGCCTTCGTAGACCTCGTTGGAGAAGTCGCCGCTGGCCGAGTCGTTGATGGCCGTCCTCGACTGCGACGTCCATGCCCTTCATGACCGAGGTCAGCAGCACGTCGCAGTACTCGGCGGCCGACTCGCAGCCGTCGGTGTCGACCCAGATGCCCCAGACGTCGTTGTCCTGCGCGGCCTGCAGGCCACCGAGGCCCGCGGGACCGGCGACCGGGAAGATGACGTCCGCACCCTGGGTGATCATCTCCTCAGCGGTGGACTGGCCCTTGGTCTTGGACTCGAAGTCGTTGGTGAACGACCCCTTCTCGCTCTCGGGGTCCCACCCGATGACCTGGACGTCGGCGCCGTTGTCCTCGTTGAACTTCTCCACGCCCTGGACGAAACCGGTCATGAAGATGGTGACGGTGGGGATGTTGAGTCCGCCGAAGGTGCCGACGACGCCGGTCTCCGACTTCGCCGCGGCCAGGTAGCCGGCGAGGTAGGCGGGCTCGGCGGTGTTGAAGGTCAGGCCCTTGAGGTTGGCGGGAGCCTTCTCGTAGGCGAAGTCGACGATCGAGAAGTCGACGTCCTTGTTCTTCTTGGCCGCCGCAAGAGTCGCGTCGCCGAGCAGGAAGCCGACCGTGGTGATGCTGTTGCAGTCCTCGTCCACCATCGCCTGGATGTTGTCGGCGAACTCCGAAGGCGCGTTGGACTCGACCTCGCCCGTCTGGACGCCCATGTCCTCCTCGGCCTTCACCAGGCCGTCGTGCGAGGTCTGGTTGAACGACTTGTCGTCGAAGCCGCCGGAGTCGGACACCATGCAGGCCTTGACGTCCGTGAACTGCTCCGAGGGAGTGCTCGCACTCTCCGATGGCGAGTCAGAGCCCGTCGCCTCGTTGTCGGTCGATCGCTCACCGCAACCGGCCAGGGTCAACACAGCGATGGCACCCATCGCTGCAACTCGTGCCGTCTTCCTCACGGCGCCCTCCTGATCTGATATCGACGCCCGAGACCGGGCGCACCGGGCACACCCTAAGGCAGGAACGACCGGAAAGCCGGGCACCAAAAACCAACTGTTACAGGTTGGTGACCCGCCCGCTCAACGGCGTGACAACGATGCCGCTACCAGCCCGCCGAGAGCGGCCTCGGCGAGCACCCGGGCCGCGATGGCGGTGGCGCGCTCATCGACCCGCAGGTTCCCCTGGTGCAGGTCGTACGTCGCCCCGCCCGGCGTCCGGGTCCCGAGCCTGGCCATCGCGCCCGGCACCCGGTCCAGGAACCAGCCGAAGTCCTCCCCACCCAGGCTCTGGGTGGTGGCCACCCGGCCGGCGGGTCCCAGCGCGTGATCGATCGCCCGACCGAGGATCCGGGTCGACTCGGGCTCGTTGATGACCGGCGGAACGCCCCGGCGGTAGTCGACGACCGCCTCGATGCCGTAGGGCGAGACGATCTCGTCGATCATGCCGCGGACCAGCGCCTCGGCATCCGCCCAGGCCACGGCGTCGAGCATCCGGACCGTGCCGGCCACCTGTCCCCGCCCGGGGATCACGTTGGGGGCCGATCCGGCGCGGACCATGCCCCAGACCAGGCTCACGCCGGCCCTCGGGTCGAGCCGGCGCGAGACGATCGCCGGGAGCTCGGTGATCACCTTGCCCAGGGCGAAGGTGAGGTCCTCGGTCAGGTGCGGCCGCGACGTGTGGCCGCCGCGACCGTTCAGCTCCACCGACAGCGCGTCGGCGGCGCCGGTGAGCGGGCCGTCGCGGAGGCCGATCTCGCCCACGTCGAGCGTCGGGTCGCAGTGCAGGCTGAAGATGCGGGTCACATCGTCGAGGGCGCCGGCCTCCATCATCCGCAGGGCGCCACCGGGCATGACCTCCTCGGCCGGCTGGAAGAAGAACCTGACGACTCCGGCGAGCTGGCCTCGCGCGTGGGTCT
Source organism: uncultured Actinomycetota bacterium (assembly GCA_963812345.1). GTDB lineage: Bacteria > Actinomycetota > Actinomycetes > Propionibacteriales > Nocardioidaceae > Nocardioides. Next base: position 180,082 of record CAWEVA010000016.1, on the reverse strand, counting down.
CGGCCAGCGCCAGCGCCGACCCCACCAGGCCGGCTGTGTGCACGTCGTGGCCACATGCGTGGGCGACACCGGGCATCACGCTCGCCCAGGGGTCACCCGTGGTGTCCTCGACGGGGAGCGCGTCCAGGTCGGCGCGCAGGGCGACGATCGGGCCGCCGTCACCGACCTCGGCGACCAGTCCGGTCCCCTCCAGCCGGGTGACCCGGGCCCCTGCCTCGGCCAGCCGGGCCGCCACGATCCGGGTCGTCCGCTCCTCCGCCCAGGAGAGCTCGGGGTGGGCGTGAAGGTCCCGTCGGAGGTCGACGAGCTCGCCGGAGTACTTCTCGACGACGTGCTCGATGGTGCGGGAGGCGAGGACGGGATCGGTTTCAGACATCTTGATGTAGAGGTTAGTTCACCGCGGGTGGCGGGAAGAATTCGTCAAGACGCGCACGCGAACCCTGGGCGCGCCATGCCCAGGGTCCGCGAGTGCGTGCCGTAGGCGAATTCCGGCACGCAAGGCGTTGACCTCCGGAGAGGTCCAATGAGACGACACCCATGCTGGCCTGTCGCCGGCTCGGGGCAACAGGACCAGACAACCCAATTTGGGGTGGCCCGTTCGGGTGGTCAGCCCCCGGCATCGTAGGCAGCGAGGATCTGGTCCGCCGCCACCGTGGCCGGGAGCTCACCGGCCAGGACCTGCTCCCGGATCTCGTCACGGATTGCCGCCACGCCGCGGGACCGACGCAGCCGCTGGGCGAGCTCGTCGCGCACCAGCGACCAGGTGAACTCCAGCTGCTGGCGCGCCCGCTTGGCCGCGAGTCCCTCCTCGCCCAGGTGGTCGCGATGGGCCAGCACCCGTTCCCAGACGTCCTCGACCCCGGCGCCGGTCAGCCCCGAGCAGGTCACCACCGGGGGCACCCAGCCGCCCTTGCCGTGCACGAGGCGCAGCGCCCCGGCCAGCTCGCGGGCCGCGGAACGGGCCTCCCCCTCCCGGTCACCGTCCGCCTTGTTCACCGCGATCACGTCGGCGATCTCGAGGATCCCCCGCTTGATCCCCTGCAGCTGGTCGCCGGTGCGGGCCAGGGTGAGGAAGAGGAAGGCGTCGACCATGCCGGCCACGGTGATCTCGCTCTGCCCCACGCCGACCGTCTCGACCAGCACCACGTCGTACCCCGCGGCCTCGAGGACGGTCATCGACTGGGTGGTCGCCCGGGCCACTCCCCCGAGCGTGCCGGCCGCCGGGGACGGCCGGATGTAGGCGTTCGGGTCGCCGGCGAGCCGGGCCATCCGCGTCTTGTCGCCGAGCACCGAGCCGCCGGTGCGCACGCTGGACGGGTCGACGGCCAGTACGCCGACCCGGTGGCCGTTGCCGGTCAGCTGGGTCCCGAGCTCCTCGATGAACGTCGACTTGCCGACGCCGGGCACCCCGGAGATCCCGACTCGGACCGACTCACCGGCCCCCGGGTCGGTGAGCTCGGCCAGCAGCTCGCGGGCGGACTCCCGGTGCTCCGGCTTCCAGGACTCCACCAGGGTGATCGCCTGCGAGACGGCCGCGCGCCGCTGCGCCCGAACCCCCTCGACCAGCTCGGCGACCTGGCCCATCAATGGCCGAGCTGCCCGGACAGCTTGCCGAGCAGGTCGAGCGCGGACTCGGCGATGACCGTGCCGGGCAGGAACACCGCGGCCGCACCCATCTCCTTCAGGGTGGCCACGTCGTCGGGCGGGATCACCCCGCCGACCACCACCATGATGTCCGGGCGTCCCTGGTCGGTGAGCGCCTGCCGCAGCTGCGGCACCAGGGTCAGGTGGCCGGCCGCCAGCGACGAGATCCCGACGATGTGGACGTCGGCGTCGACCGCCTGCTGGGCGACCTCCTCGGGCGTGGAGAACAGCGGGCCGACGTCGACGTCGAAGCCCATGTCGGCGAAGGCGCTGACGACCACCTTCTGGCCCCGGTCGTGGCCGTCCTGACCCATCTTGGCGACCAGGATCCGTGGCCGGCGTCCCTCGGCCTCCTCGAACGCGTCGGCGGCCTCGATGACCTGCTGCACCAGCTGGTCACCGGCGGTGCCGGACTCGTCCCTGAACACGCCGCTGATGGTACGGATCGTGGCCCGGTGCCGCCCGTAGACCTTCTCGAGGGCGTCGGAGATCTCCCCGACCGTGGCCTTGGCCCGGGCCGCGTCGACGGAGAGGGCGAGCAGGTTCTGGTCGAGCGAGCCGCCGTGGACGTGCCCGTCGCCCGCCGACTTGGTGAGGGCCTCCAGCGACCGCCGTACGTCGTCCTCGTCGCGCTCCGCCCGGAGGCGCTCCAGCTTGGCGAGCTGCTGCTGGTAGACCTCGTTGTTGTCGACCTTCAGCACGTCGAGGGAGTCCTCGTCGGCGAGCCGGTAGGTGTTGACCCCGATCACCTTCTGGGTTCCCGAGTCGATCCTGGCCTGGGTGCGGGCGGCCGCCTCCTCGATCCGCATCTTCGGGATGCCCTGCTCGATGGCCTTGGCCATGCCGCCGGCCCGCTCGGCCTCGAGGATGTGGGCCCACGCCCGCTCGGCGAGGTCGTGGGTGAGCCGCTCGACGTACCAGGAGCCTCCCCACGGGTCGATCGTGCCCGTCGTACCGCTCTCCTGCTGCAGCAGCAGCTGGGTGTTGCGGGCGATCCGGGCCGAGAAGTCGGTCGGCAGCGCGATCGCCTCATCCAATGCATTCGTGTGCAAGGACTGTGTGTGGCCCTGCGTCGCGGCCATCGCCTCGATGCAGGTCCGGGCGACGTTGTTGAAGGCGTCCTGGGCCGTCAGCGACCAGCCGCTGGTCTGGCTGTGCGTCCGGAGGCTGAGGGACTTGGGGTTCTGCGGGTCGAACTGGCGGACCAGGCGCGACCACAGCGCGCGGGCGGCGCGGAGCTTGGCGACCTCCATGAAGAAGTTCATCCCGATCGCCCAGAAGAAGGACAGCCGCGGGGCGAACCGGTCGATGTCCAGCCCGGCCTCGAGGCCGGCCCGGATGTACTCGACGCCGTCCGCGAGCGTGTACGCGAGCTCGAGATCGGCGGTCGCCCCCGCCTCCTGGATGTGGTAGCCGGAGATGGAGATCGAGTTGAAGCGCGGCATCCGCTCGGCGGTGTAGGCGAAGATGTCGGAGATGATCCGCATGCTCGGCTCGGGCGGGTAGATGTAGGTGTTCCGGACCATGAACTCCTTGAGGATGTCGTTCTGGATGGTCCCCGTGAGCTGTTCCGGCTTCACCCCCTGCTCCTCGGCCGCGACGATGTAGAGCGCGAGCACCGGGAGTACGGCGCCGTTCATCGTCATGCTGACGCTCATCTCGTCGAGCGGGATCCCGTCGAAGAGGGTGCGGGCGTCGTAGATCGAGTCGATCGCCACCCCGGCCATCCCGACGTCACCGCGCACGCGGGGGTGGTCGGAGTCGTAGCCGCGGTGGGTCGCCAGGTCGAACGCGACGCTCAGGCCCTTCTGGCCGGCCGCCAGGTTGCGCCGGTAGAACGCGTTGGACTCCTCGGCGGTGGAGAACCCGGCGTACTGCCGGATCGTCCACGGCTGCGTGGTGTACATCGTCGGGTAGGGGCCGCGCAGGAAGGGGCTGAGCCCGGGCCAGGTGTCGAGGGCGTCGAGTCCCTCGAGGTGCTCCGGGCCGTAGACCGGCAGGATGTCGATCCCCTCCGGGCTGTGCCACGCCTCGTTGAGTGGGGGATTTCCGTCCGTTGAGTGGGGGATCTTCGCCCCGTGAGAAGGGGATTCCTGTGCCAGGGGCAGGCCGGCGAAGCTCTTCGGAACGGTCATCGCAGCTGCTCCCTCGTCCGGCGCAGGAAGTCCAGCGCATCAACACCCACCGCGCAGGAGTCGTCGACCTCGAGATCGCCCGGCTGGCCGGCCAGGATCACGTGGCGCGCGCCGGCCTCGCGGAGCGCGGCGACCAGGTCGGCACCCCACTCGGCGTAGGTCGGATCGGCTGCCCGCGAGGCACACGACCGCCTGGTCCCGTCGTACGCCGCCAGCACGTCGTCGACGCCCTCGGTGGCACCGGCGGCCTCGACGCGGACGCCTCCGGCAGCGAACAGGTTGGTGGCGAAGGTCGCACGGGCGGTGTGGGCCGCCACCGTGCCCATCGTGGCGAGGAAGACCGGGCTGTCCGCGGGCTCGTCGCGCAGCGCCTCGAACGCCGCTCCGTAGCGGCGGACCTCGGAGGCGGTCGGGTCAGGCCGGCGCTCGGGCAGGGCCTCGCCGAGGCTGGGGAACTCGCTCAGGCCGGTCAGCGGGCGCTTGCGGGTGGCGACCTCCCGGTCGCGGCGCTCGACGGTCCGCTCGATCATCGCGTCCAGGGACTCGCCGTCCTCGAGGCGGCCGAAGACCTCCCAGGCGGCACGAGCCAGGTCGTCGGTGAGCTTCTCGATGGCGTACGCACCGCCGGCCGGGTCGGTGACCCGGGCGACGTGGGACTCGGAGATCAGCAGGCTCGAGGTGTTGCGGGCGATCCGGCGACCGAAGGCGTCCGGCACGCCGAGGGCTGGAGTCGAACGGCAGCACAGTGATCGCGTCCGCTCCCCCGACGCCCGCGGCGAACGCGGCGACGGTGGTGCGGAGCATGTTGACCCAGGGGTCGTACTTGCTCATCATCGGCCGGCTGGTGACGACGTGCTGGCGCTGGACCCGCTCGGTGGCCTCGCTCAGCTCGAGCACGCGCGCCCAGAGCCGGCGGGCGGCGCGGAGCTTGGCGATGGTCGGGAACTGCTCGTCGGTGGCGGCGTAGCGGAACTCCAGCAGCCGGGCGGCGTCGTCGAGGTCGACGCCGGCGTCGACAAGGGTGCGGAGGTACGCCGCGCCGGTGGCCAGCGACCAGGCCAGCTCCTGCGCGTCGGAGGCGCCGCGGTCGTGGACCCGGGTCGCGTCGACGACGAAGCCGAGCACGCCGGCGTCGAGGGCCTGTTGGGCCGCTTCCCTGGTGGCCTCGCCTGCGGGGATGCCCAGGTTGGTGGCCGGGTGGAGCGTGCGGCCGTCGGCGTACGCGAGGAAGGCGCCGGGGGCGATGCCGTCGAGGACGACTGGGGCGAGGTCGAGCAGCACCTCGTCGAGGACGGTCGGCGAGGTCGGTGTCGGCGTGCGCCCTGGAGCCACAGCGAGGTGACCCCGTTGTCGAGGTCGACCAGGGCGGCCTCGTTGGCCCGCTTCGGGTCCGACCCGGTCAGGTGGGCCCGGATGTCCCAGTCGCCGGCCCGATCCGGGCGACCGCTCGTCGCGAGGTCCTCGACGAGCTGCGGCGTGCCGAGGGGACTGACCGCGATCCCGTCGAGGGTCCGCAGCGCCAGCCGGTCCCAGACGTCGGTGTCGGAGTCACCGTCCCCGAGGCGTCCGGTCTTGCGGAGCACGCGCGGCCGCGGCCTTCTCCCAGTCGTCCCGGGAGTGGCGGTCCTCGGCGTCGGCGAGAGCGAGGGAGCCCTGCTCCGGCTCGAGCTCCTCGGGCTCGTCCAGGCCGCCCTCGAGCGTCTCGTCCGTCATGGTGCGAACGATAGGCCGCGGGCGGCGTCAGCGACCACGTCGTACCGCTATGGGAAACCTCTCATGCTCGTGCTGGCCGAACTTCCGCCGACAGGAGCGGCCGGCTGATCATCGCCCACCCCGGACGGCCTCCCCTCAACGCCGGTCGATCCGGGTCGCCCAGAACTCGATCTGGTCGGGATCGTCGAACTTCGCGTTGGGCAGGTAGAGCGACTCCCCGAGCCGGGCGACGGTCGTCGGCACGTTGAAGTCGTCGGAGGTCAGGTAGTCCGTGACGGCGCCGGAGGTTCCCTGCGATCGAGCTCGATGACGGCGACGCGGTTGAGGCGGTTCTGCACGACGTACAGCGTGCTGCCCACGAGCAGCAGCCCGTCCCCGTTGGTCATCGGTACGCCGCCGAGGTCGACCCGGTCCGCCTCGCCGGTGGCGGGGTCCACCCGGAACAGGGCGGCCTCGGAGGAGTTCATCACGATCAGCCCGTCACCGTCCGGCGTCGGGGCGATGCCGTTGGCGCTGTTCGTGCCGGAGGGAGCCTGGACCCACTCGCCCGTCAGCGGCAGCCGGTCCACCTCCCCGGGCGTGGGCAGTCCGTCGCCACCCCTCGGCAGTCTGTAGAGCTGCGCCTGCCGAGAGTCGGTGAACCAGGCGGTGACGCCGGTCAGCAGCACGTCGTTGACGAAGCTCTCCCCGGTGGTGAAGGGGTACGTCGCCAGGATCTCGCCCGTCGCGGCGTCGACTGCGCGCCCGGTCCCCGACGGTCCGCCCGCGACGAAGATGCGCCCCGCGCGGTCGACCTTGAGCCCGACCGACGCGGTCCCGGGGCCCTGGCTGAACACCTCACCCTCGCCGGTGCGGAGATCGGCGCGGTAGAGATCGCCATCCGCGCGCGAGCCGAAGTACGCCACCGGGCCACCGTCGCGCCCGATGGAGATGCCCTCGGGCAGGAAGCCGTCCGGCAGGTCGATCCGGTCCGGGGACGACGGTGCGGACGACGCGGTGGGCGTCAGGGCCACCGGACCGAGGAGTGCCAGGCCGGCCACGATGACGCCGGCGTGGACGAGTTTCCGGAAGTGGGTGATCACGATCGCTCCTGGCTGGTTGCTCGGCCCGCCCCGCACTGGAGACACTTCTTGCCTTCGAACCTAGCCCCGCCACCCAACTGGCACACCTGTGCCGGGCAGCGGTCCACCCACGCCCGGGAGTTCGACGACGGTCGCTGCGCGACCTCATCAACCACCGGCAGGCGGGCTCAGACCTCGTCGCGGCCGTCGTTGTCCTTGTTGCGCACGCCGATCTTGCTCCCGAGCCACACCAGCGGGTCGAACCTCCGGTCGGCCACGCGCTCCTTCATCGGGATGATCGCGTTGTCGGTGATCCGGATGCCCTCGGGGCACACCTCGGTGCAGCACTTGGTGATGTTGCACATGCCGAGGCCGGCGGTGTCCTGGGCGTAGGAGCGGCGGTCCTCGATGTCGAGCGGGTGCATGTCGAGCTCGGCGTACCGGAGGAAGAACCGCGGCCCGGCGAACGCCGGCTTGTTGTCGTCGTGGTCGCGGACGACGTGGCAGGTGTCCTGGCACAGGAAGCACTCGATGCACTTGCGGAACTCCTGGCCCCGCTCCACGTCCTCCTGCATCATCCGGCGCTTGCCGTCCGGGTCGCGCGGCGGCAGCGTGATCGGCGGGAACTCCCGGGCCTTCTGGTAGTTGTACGACACGTCGGTGACCAGGTCGCGCACCACCGGGAAGGCCCGCATCGGGGTGACCGTGATGGTCTCCGCGGGGTCGAAGTCCGAGAGCCGGGTCATGCACAGCAGCCGCGGCCGACCGTTGATCTCCGCGCTGCAGGAGCCGCACTTGCCCGCCTTGCAGTTCCAGCGGATGGCGAGGTCGCCGGTCTGGGTCGCCTGGAGGCGGTGCAAGGCGTCGAGCACCACCTCGCCCTCGGAGACCTCGACGGTGTAGTCGGCGAGCTCGCCGCCCTCCTGGTCGCCCCGCCAGACGCGCATCTTCAGGTCGTAGCCCATGTCAGGTCAGCTCTCCTCGAAGTACTTCTTGAGCTCGTCCGGCATCTCGGGCAGTGGCTTCTCGCTCAGCTCCACGCCGTCGCCGCTGCCGTCGAGGGTGACGATGAGGTTCTTCTTCCCCCACACGTCGTGGTCCGTCTGCGGGAAGTCGTCGCGGGTGTGCCCTCCGCGCGACTCCGTGCGGGCCAGCGCTGCCTTCGCGATGGACTCCGAGACGATCAGCATGTTGCGCAGGTCGAGTGCGAGGTGCCAGCCGGGGTTGTACTGGCGGTGGCCCTCGACGACCATCGTGGTCGCCCGCTCCTTGAACCGCTCGATCTCCTCGAGCGACCGCTCGAGCTCCGCGCCGGTGCGGATGATGCCGACGAGGTCGTTCATGGCCTGCTGGAGGTCCTGCTGGATCGTGTAGGGGTTCTCGCCGCCTTCGACCTCGAACGGCGCCAGTGCGCTGTGGCTCGCGGCCTTGACCTCATCCTCCGCAATCACGAGGTTGCGGCCGGCAGCACGCAGCCCCTGTGCGTACGCCGTCGCCGCCTCACCGGCGAGCTTGCCGAACACCAGCAGGTCGCCGAGCGAGTTGCCGCCGAGTCGGTTGGAGCCGTGCATGCCGCCCGAGCACTCCCCCACGGCGTACAGGCCCGTGACCGCGCTCTCCTGGGTGTCCGGGTCGACCTCGACCCCGCCCATCACGTAGTGGCAGGTCGGCCCGATCTCCATCGGCTCGGCGGTGATGTCGACGTCGGCCAGCTCCTTGAACTGGTGGTACATCGACGGCAGCCGCTTGCGGATGAACTCGGCGTCACGCCGCGAGGCGATGTCGAGGAAGATCCCGCCGTGCGGTGACCCGCGCCCGGCCTTGATCTCGGAGTTGATGGCGCGCGCGACCTCGTCACGCGGCAGCAGCTCGGGAGGCCGGCGGTTGTTCTTCTTGTCGTCGTACCACCGGTCCGCCTCCTCCTCGTTGTCGGCGGTCTCGCTCTTGAAGAACTCGGGGATGTAGTCGAACATGAACCGCTTGCCCTCGGAGTTCTTCAGCACGCCGCCGTCGCCGCGGACCGACTCCGTGACCAGCAGTCCCTTCACCGACGGCGGCCAGACCATGCCGGTCGGGTGGAACTGCACGAACTCCATGTTGATCAGGCTCGCGCCGGCCCGCAGGGCGAGCGCGTGGCCGTCGCCGGTGTACTCCCAGGAGTTCGACGTCACCTTGAAGCTCTTGCCGATGCCGCCGGTGGCGAGCACGACGCTGGGCGCCTCGAACACGATGAACCGGCCGGTCTCCCGCCAGTAGCCGAACGCCCCGGAGATGGCCTCGCCATCCTTGAACAGCTCGGTGACCGTGCACTCCATGAACACGTCGATCCCGAGCGCGACCGCTCGCTGCTGGAGGGTGCGGATCATCTCCAGGCCGGTCCGGTCGCCGACGTGGGCGAGCCGGGCGTACCTGTGCCCGCCGAAGTCGCGCTGGGAGATCAGGCCGTCCTCGGTGCGGTCGAACAGCGCGCCCCAGTCCTCGAGCTCCTGGACCCGCTCGGGTGCCTCCTGGGCGTGCAGCTGGGCCATCCGCCAGTTGTTGAGCATCTTCCCGCCACGCATGGTGTCGCGGAAGTGCACCTCCCAGTTGTCCTCCGGCCAGCGGTTGCCCATGGCGGCCGCGATGCCGCCCTCGGCCATCACGGTGTGGGCCTTGCCGAGCAGCGACTTGCACACGATCGCCGTTCGGGCGCCGGCCTCGTGCGCGGCGATGGCGGCCCGCAGGCCGGCCCCGCCGGCGCCGATCACGATCACGTCGTAGGTGTGCCGCTCCAGGCCGCCGGCCTCGGCGCCGGACATCTGGTTCCCGGTCATCGGGTGCCGCTCACTCGTCATCAGAAGAACCTCGGGTCGTCGAACGCGTTGATGGCGAGCAGGTAGATGTAGAGATCCACCAGCGCCACGGAGAACAGGGACACCCAGGCATACTGGCCGTGCTTGGCGTTGAGCTTCGACACCCAGGTCCACAGCCGGTAGCGGACCGGGTGCTTCGAGAAGTGCCGCAGCCGCCCGCCGACGGCGTGCCGGCACGAGTGGCAGGACAGCGTGTAGAGCCAGATGTAGACGACGTTGATGGCCATCAGCACCGTGCCGAGGCCCATGTGGATGCCCTCGGGCTCGCCCGGGGCCGGCCGGAACGCCAGGAACACGTCGTACGTCAGGATCAGCGCGACCAGCACGGCGGCGTACCAGAAGTAGCGGTGCAGGTTCTGCAGGATCAGCGGGAGGCGGCTCTCGCCGGAGTACTTCTGGTGCGGCTCAGCCACGGCGCAGGCGGGCGGGGAGAGCCAGAACGCCCGGTAGTAGGCCTTGCGGTAGTAGTAGCAGGTCATCCGGAAGCCCAGCGGGAAGATCAGGATGATCAGCGCCGCGGAGAGCGGCCACCACTCGAACGGCTGCCCGAAGTCCGACGAGCCCTCGACGCAGTCACCCAGGCACGGGGAGTAGAACGGCGAGAGGTACGGCGCCGAGAAGTAGTCGGTGCCCATGAAGGCGCGCCAGGAGGCGTAGACGACGAACGCCGAGAACACCACGAACGTGGTCAGCGGCGACAGCCACCACCGGTCCCCCCGCAACGTCTTCTCGTCGATGCGGGCCCGACTGGGCCCGGTCACGCCTGTCGTCATCTGCTTCCCTTCGGTGGGCCTCCCGGCTCCCCGGGGCCGGCGGTGTGCAGTCTGCAGTCTCTCCGGCGCGAGGGTAACGGGCCACACCGGGGGTGTTCACCCAGTGGTCACGTGTCGGCCGGATCGTCGCAGCGCCGGCGTCGCCGGGCTCCGCACGCTGTTCCCATGCGGATCGCGCTCGTCTCGGAGTCGTTCCTCCCCGCGGTCGACGGCACGACCACCACCGTCAAGGCGGTTGCCGACCGGCTCATCGACGCCGGTCACGACGTCCTGCTGATCGCGATGGTCCCCGGCCTCACGTCGTACCGCGGCAGCCGGGTCGCCCGGGTCAGCCCGGACGGCCTGAGCAGCCGGGTCCGGGCGACGCTGGAGGAGTTCCGGCCCGACCTCGTGCACGTGACCTCGCCCGGGCGGATCGGCCGCAAGGCCCTCAAGCACAGCCGCCGGATGGCTGTCCCCACGGTCGTCGTCCAGCAGACGCCGGTGACCGGCGTGACGGCCGACTACTGGCGGGCCAAGGTCGCCGACCGGGCCGACCGGATGCTCGTCACCACCCCCTGGATGACCACCGAGCTCGAACGCCTCGGCGTCGGCTCCACTCTCTGGGTCCCGGGCGTGGACAGCCGGGCGTTCACGCCGCAGCTGCGCGACCCGTGGCTCCACGACAGCTGGGCGCGCACCAAGTCCGCGGACGGGCCGCGCGTCGTGGTCGGGTACGCCGGCAGCCTGCACCGGCGGCACGGCGTACGCCGCCTGCCGGAGCTGGCCGCGGTCCCCGGCATCCGGCTGGTGGTGGTCGGCGAGGGACCGCAGCGCGGCTGGCTCGAGGACCGGCTGCCGGGCGCGAAGTTCACCGGGCCGCTCGAGACCGGCGACCTCACCCGGGCGCTGGCGTCCATGGACGTCGTGGTCCATCCGGGCACGACGGAGACCTGCTGCCACGCGCTGCGCGAAGCGGCGGCCAGCGGAGTCCCGGTCGCCGCGCCGCGGGCGGGCGGCGCACGGCACGTCGTACGACACCTGGAGACGGGCCTGCTCTTCGACCCGGGCGACCGCCACGGGCTGCGCGACGCGGTGGCCGCGCTCGCCGCCGACCGGCACCGGGGCCTGCTCGGCGGGCGGGCCCGGGAGCTGGCGCAGGAGCGCGACTGGTGCACCGCCGTGGACGAGCTGCTGCTCGACCACTACCCGCGGGCGTTCTGGCGCCGACCCGACGCGGCCTGACCCGGTCTCGACCACAGAAAATGTCACACGCCCAACGGGCGTCGGGGCGGCGCCCGGGACGGTAGCGTTTGATGTCGTGGCGACGACGACTCCCCGGCCCGATGTGGGCCGCAGCCTGGTCACCGGAGCACGCGCGGCGCGCTCGACCATCGCGCTGAAGATGCTGATGGCCGTCAGCGGCGTCCTCTTCATCCTGTTCGTGCTGACGCACATGTACGGCAACCTCAAGGCGTTCGCCGGGCACGACGCCTACAACGAGTACGCCCACCACCTGCGTGAGCTCGGTGTGCCGATGCTTCCGGAGGGGGGTCTGCTCTGGATCCTGCGGGTCGTCCTGATCGTGGCCCTCGTGGTCCACGTCTACTCGGCCGTCGGTGCTCTGGCGCCGGGCCCGCCGGGCGCGGACGGTCAGGTACGTCGTCAAGAAGCACACCGGCGCCACGTTCGCGAGCCGGATGATGCGCTGGGGCGGTGTCACGATCCTGCTCTTCCTCGTGTGGCACCTGCTGAACTTCACGATCGGCAAGGTCAACGTGACCGGCGGCCCGACCGACGACCCCTACAACCTGCTGGTCGACAGCTTCTCGACCTGGTGGCTCACGCTCATCTACCTGGCCGCGATGGCCATGCTCGGGGCGCACCTCCACCACGGCATCTGGAGCGCGGCGCAGACCCTCGGTCTGACCAACAACTCCCGCGCCCGCACCAACGCGAAGGGGCTCGGGTTCATCCTCGCGCTGGTCATCACCGTCGGCTTCTCCATCGTCCCGGTCTTCATCCTTGCCGGCGTCATCTCGAAGTAAGGCTCTGCCCATGACCGACATGCCCGACACCACCAGCGCCTTCGACGCCTCCCACACGACGTCGCACGAGGAGGAGTTCGACGACGCCGCGGACTTCTACGTCCCGGGCGACCCGATCATGGACACCAAGGCCCCGGGCGGCCCGCTGGACGAGCGGTGGGGAACCCGGCAGTTCGAGGCCCGGATCGCCAATCCCGCCAAGCGCCGGCGGCTCTCGGTGATCGTGGTCGGCACCGGCCTCGCCGGCGCCTCTGCCGCGGCCACGCTCGGCGAGGCCGGCTACGTGGTGAAGTCGTTCTGCTACCAGGACTCCCCGCGCCGCGCCCACTCGATCGCCGCCCAGGGCGGCATCAACGCGGCCAAGAACTACAAGGGCGACGGCGACTCCGTCTACCGGCTCTTCTACGACACGATCAAGGGTGGCGACTACCGCTCCCGGGAGTCCAACGTCTACCGCCTCGCCCAGGTCAGCGTGAACATCATCGACCAGTGCGTCGCGCAGGGCGTCCCGTTCGCCCGCGAGTACGGCGGCCTGCTCGACAACCGCTCCTTCGGCGGGGTCCAGGTCTCACGCACGTTCTACGCCCGCGGCCAGACCGGCCAGCAGCTGCTGATCGGCGCCTACCAGGCGCTCGAGCGGCAGGTCGCCGCCGGGACCGTGCGGTGCTACACGCGCCACGAGATGGTCGAGCTGATCGTGGTCGACGGCCGGGCCCGCGGGATCATCGTCCGCGACATGGTCACCGGCGAGATCGAGACCTACTTCGCCGACGTCGTCGTACTCGCCAGCGGTGGCTACGGCAACGTCTTCTTCCTCTCCACCAACGCGATGGGCTGCAACGTCACCGCGACCTGGCGGGCCCACCGCAAGGGCGCCTACATGGCCAACCCCTGCTTCACCCAGATCCACCCGACCTGCATCCCGGTCTCGGGCGCGCACCAGTCCAAGCTCACGCTGATGAGCGAGTCTCTGCGCAACGACGGCCGGATCTGGGTGCCGAAGAACAAGGGTGACTGCGACAAGGACCCGCGGGAGATCCCGGAGGAGGACCGCGACTACTACCTGGAGCGGATCTACCCGTCGTTCGGCAACCTCGTCCCGCGCGACATCGCGTCGCGACAGGCCAAGAACATGTGCGACGAGGGCCGCGGCGTCGGCCCGGCGGTCGACGGCGTACGGCGCGGGGTCTACCTCGACTTCGCCGAGGCGATCGAGCGGCTCGGCCGCCAGGCGATCGAGGACAAGTACGGCAACCTGTTCGACATGTACGCCCGGATCACGGGCGAGGACCCCTACGAGGTGCCGATGCGGATCTACCCCGCCGTGCACTACGTCATGGGCGGGCTCTGGGTCGACTACGACCTGCAGTCGACGATCCCGGGCCTGTTCGTCACCGGAGAGGCGAACTTCTCCGACCACGGGGCCAACCGGCTCGGCGCCTCCGCCCTGATGCAGGGCCTCGCCGACGGCTACTTCGTGCTGTCGAACACGATCCGCGACTACCTCGCCGACGGGCCGTTCGACAAGGTCCCCGAGGACCACGCCGCGGTGGTGGAGGCGCAGCAGTCGGTGCAGAAGCGGATCGACCACTTCATGAACACCGGCGGCACCCGCAGCGTCGACTCCTACCACCGGGAGCTCGGCCACATCATGTGGGAGTTCTGCGGCATGGAGCGGAGCGAGGACGGCCTGAAGAAGGCCGTCGACCTGATCCGCACCCTGCGCGACGACTTCTGGCGCAACGTGAAGGTGCTCGGCACCGCCGACAGCCTCAACCAGTCGCTGGAGAAGGCCGGCCGGGTCGCGGACTTCCTCGAGCTGGGCGAGCTGATGTGCATCGACGCGCTGAACCGCCGCGAGTCCTGCGGCGGCCACTTCCGGGCCGAGTCGCAGACCGAGGAGGGCGAGGCACTGCGCCACGACGAGCAGTACTCCTACGTCGCCGCCTGGGAGTGGGCCGGCGAGGGGGAGAAACCGGTCCTGCACAAGGAGGACCTGGTCTACGAGTTCGTCGAGATGAAGCAGAGGTCGTACAAGTGAGGCTCACCCTCAAGATCTGGCGCCAGGCCGACCCGGCCACCGAGGGCCGGATGCACACCTACGAGGTCGACGACATCTCCCCCGACATGTCCTTCCTCGAGATGCTCGACGTGCTCAACGAGCGGCTGAACTCGGAGGGCGAGGAGCCGGTCGCCTTCGACTCCGACTGCCGCGAGGGGATCTGCGGCATGTGCGGGCTGATGATCAACGGCGAGGCGCACGGCCCGGAGGTCACCACCACCTGCCAGCTGCACATGCGCACGTTCAGTGACGGCGAGACGATCACGATCGAGCCCTGGCGTGCCCACGCCTTCCCGGTGCTCAAGGACCTCTGCGTGGACCGGAGCGCCTTCGACCGGATCATCCAGCAGGGCGGCTACATCTCGGTCAACACCGGCGCCGCCCCCGACGCCCACGCCACGCCCGTCCCGAAGGACAAGGCGGACCGCGCGTTCGACGCCGCCACCTGCATCGGCTGCGGCGCCTGCGTCGCCTCCTGCCCCAACGGGTCGGCGTCGCTGTTCGTCGGCGCCAAGGTGACCCACCTCGGCGAGCTGCCGCAGGGCCAGGCCGAGCGCGACAGCCGGGTGGTCAACATGGTCGCCCAGCACGACCACGAGGGCTTCGGCGGCTGCACCAACATCGGCGAGTGCTCAGCGGCCTGCCCCAAGGAGATCCCTCTCGACGTGATCTCCCGCCTGAACTGGGACCTCCACGCCGCCCTCCGCCACGGTCACTAGCCCGAATGCACGCGACCCGCCCGAGACTGACTCACGAAGTCCGCTGACCCGCTCGAGAGTTACCGGGCAGGGTCAGCGTAATTCTTGGTCGGCTTCGGGCGGGCTCGGGTGCTATCTGGAGACCGCGAGCGGAGGGCCTTCCAGCCCAGGGAGCCGAGGAGGCCGGCGATGGCGAAGTTGACGACGATCAGGACGGTGTGGGCGACCCAGTAGCCGGTGGCGCGGTCCTCTCCGGACTCGTAGGCGGCCCAGAGGTTCCGGGCGAACGTGCCGAAGGTGACGACGTTCCAGACCGCGACGGCCAGCAGCAACACGGCGTGCCTGCGCTCGAACTTCACGACTGCTCCTTCTTCCGGCGGGCCACGGCGACCAGGGCGAGCGCCGTCGCCCCGCCCGCCGCGAACGACTTCGCCACCCTGCTCCTGCTCGCCGGCTCGCGAGCCGGCGCCTCGTGCAGGTAGACCCGGGTCAGCTCCTGCATCTTCGCTCGTTCGAGGGCCTCACGGTCACGGATCTCCCGGGCCGCGACGGTGGTGTGCGCCCACGCCGCGGCGTACAATCACCACCCGCGAGGTGTAGTTGATCCAGACCAGCAGGATCAGCGCGATCCCGAACGCCTGGAACGCCGGACTGCCGCTCGATCGACGCGATCAGGAACAGGAAAGACAGTGCCTTGAGCAGCCTCGAACGCGACCGCACCCAGGAGCGCACCCGACCACAGCGACCGGTTCGGCTCGTTCGGCTCGCGCAAGAGCTTGAAGAAGGCGAAGAAGAGCACCGATGTTGGCGCCGAGCCCGATGACGCGGCCGATCAGCCACCAGCACGGCCGACCTCTTCGTCCAGCTCCAAGCAGTCGAGGATCGGCGTCGGCCAGACCCGGTGACGACACCCGAGACGGCCACGCTGAGCATCAGCACCACGCCGAGCACGACCAGGGCGACCAGGTCGCGCAGCTTGCCCTTCGACGAAGTTGGGTTGCTCGTTGGCGGCCTCTCGAAGACGACGCCGCAGCGCGTCGCGCATCGCCGAGATCCAGCCGAGTCCGGAGTACAGCATCACCGAGCAGTCCGATCAGTGACGATACCGTGGCCGCGGCCGCCTCGAGTCTGCTCGATCGCGATCTTCTCCTCGGCCTCTGCTCGCTCGACCATGCCCGGAAGCACCGTGCTGATCGCCTCAACGAGGTCGGCTCGTGCGCGTCGGTGTAACCCCTGCGAGACGTGCCCGATCGACGGCGAAGGCGATCGCGAGGATCGGGAAAACGACAAGAACGCGAAGTACGTGACCGCGCCTGCCTGCTGGCCGCCGCTCACCGCGCTGTAGTGCTCGTGCATGCGTACAGCGTGGTCGACGAAGGGTCGACGCTTGCGCAGCCGATCAACCCGTTGGGTGATCCGGTCCTTCAGGGCCACCGCTCAGGACTCCACCGGCACCAGCGGGAAGTCGCGGCTCGGCTGCCAGCCCTTCTCCTCGTCGTGGACGTAGAGGTGGAACTCCTCGGCGCCGAACAGGCTCTCGAAGCCGGCGAGCTCCCGGAACGCCCGGTCCAGCGCCTCGTCGGGCAGGTGGTGGGCGATCGTCACGTGCGGGTGGTAGGGGAACTGGAGCTCCACGCTCAGCGGACCCCGGCGCAGGGCCGCCGCCAGCTGCTCGCAGGCGGAGATGCCCTCGACGACCGTCACGAACACGACCGGGGAGACCGGACGGAAGGTGCCGGTACCGCGCAGGTGGATGCGGAAGGCGGACGTGGCGCTGGCGACCTCCGTCAGGTGCTTCTCGACCTCGGGCAGGTCGTCCTCGGCCACCTCGATCGGCGGGATCAGCGTGATGTGGGTGGGGATCATCGTGGCCGTCGTGTCACCGACGGAGGTGCGGTAGTCCTGGAGCTCGCTCGCCCAGGGCTCGGGAATGGCCAGGGCAACTCCAATGGTGGGCACGCGCAGGACCCTACTGCGCCGGAGCCACGAAGCCGACCCGCTGGTAGACGTCTCGTAGGGTGGCCTCCGCCACGTCGCGCGCCCGCTGCGCTCCCCGGTTGAGTACGTCGGTGAGATGCGCCTGGTCGTCGAGCAGCTCGAGGGTGCGATCCCGGAACGGGGTGACCACGTCGACGACGACCTCCGCGAGGTCGGACTTCAGGGCGCCGTACCCTCGGCCGGCGTACTCCTCCTCGAGGGAGGCGATCGAGCGGGCGGCCAGCGCGGAGTAGATGGTGAGCAGGTTGCTGATCCCGGGCTTCCCCTCGGGGTCGTAGCGGATCTCCGAGCCGGAGTCGGTCACCGCCGACCGGATCTTCTTGGCGCTCACGGCGGGGTCGTCGAGCAGCCAGACGCAGCCATTGCCGCCGATGCTCTTCGACATCTGCTTCTCCACCAGCTGGAGGTCGTAGATCTTCGAGGTCGCCCGCAGGATGTAGGGCTCGGGCAGCCGGAAGGTCTTCTTGTAGCGGTGGTTGAAGCGCTGGGCGAGGTCACGGGTGAGCTCGAGGTGCTGCCGCTGGTCCTCGCCGACGGGCACGAAGTGCGGGCGGTAGAGCAGGATGTCGGCGGCCTGGAGCACCGGGTAGGTGAACAGCCCGACACTGGCCGCGCCTTCGCCGCTCTTGGCCGACTTGTCCTTGAACTGGGTCATCCGCCGGGCCTCGCCGAAGCCGGTCAGGCCCTGGAGCACCCAGCAGAGCTGCGCGTGGGCCGGGATGTGGCTCTGGATGAAGACCGCCGACCGGTTCGGGTCCACGCCCATCGCGAGCAGCTGCGCGGCGGCCCGGAGACACCGCTCCCGCAGCAGCTTCGGATCCTGCTCGACAGTGATCGCGTGCATGTCGGCGACGAAGAAGAACGGCTGGTAGTCCTCCTGCAGGTCCACCCACTGCCGCAGCGCGCCCAGGTAGTTGCCGAGGTGGAAGGAGTCGGCCGTCGGCTGGATCCCCGACAGGATGCGCGGCTTGGCGATGCCGGACGCGGCCTCCTGGACGGCGACCTCGAGCTCGGTGGTCGTGGACATGGGCTGCATTGTTCCCGATCCGGCGCGATCTTCGCGCCTCGGGTCGCAGGCGCCTGCGGACAGGAACCGCCGGCTGGTTGGCCCTGCGGGCTCAGCCTCGACCGGCCTCCGACCGGCCGTTCTGGACGGCGGCCGACGCCACCACGACCAGGAAGCCCGCGATCGCGAGCGCGACACCCACGAGGATCGGGGCGCGGAAGCCGAGCCCGGCGGCGATCACCAGTCCGCCGAGCCAGGCACCCAGCGCATTTCCGACGTTGAGTGAGGAGTGGCTCATCGCCGCCCCCAGGGTCTCCGCGTGGCCCGCCACGTCGATGAGCCGGATCATCATCGACAGCGCCAGCACCGAGCCGACGAACGTGACCGCGAAGGCGGCGGGAAGCGCCACCCAGCCGTACGGCGCCACCGCCCAGAAGCCGAGCAGCACGACACCGAGGCCGATCGACGAGCCGAGCAGGGACCCGAGGACCGATCGGTCGACGAGCAGGCCGGCCGCCCAGTTGCCGACCACCATGCCGACACCCAGGGTCAGCAGGAAGACGGGCACGGCCGACGCCGACAGCCCGCTCACCTCGGTGACGGTCGGTGCGATGTAGGAGAACAGGGCGAACATGCCGCCGAAGCCGATCGCGCCGGCCACCATCGTGAGCCAGACCTGAGGCTTACCGAACGCCGCGAGCTCGCGCCGTCCGGTCGCCTCCGGGTTGCCCGGGCAGGCCGGCACGAACGCCACGACCAGGGCCATGGTCAGCGCGGCCAGGGCCGCCACCAGCCAGTACGACGCGCGCCAGCCGAGGTGCTGGCCGAGCACCGTCGCGGCGGGGACGCCGACCACGTTGGCGATGGGCAGGCCCAGCAGCACCCACGCGATCGCCCGGCCCCGCCGCTCGGGCGCGACCATGCTGGCGGCGACCAGGGACGCGACGCCGAAGTACCCGCCGTGCGGCAGCCCGTCGAGGAACCGCGCGACCACCAGCATCTCGAAGCTCGTCGCGACGGCGCTGAGGGCGTTGAAGAGGGCGTAGGCGCCCATCAGCACGACCAGCAGTCCCCGTCGCGGCCACTTCGCGCCGAAGAACGCCAGCACCGGCGCGCCGACCACGACGCCGAGGGCGTAGGCGGCGATGACGTGGCCGGCCTGCGGGATCGAGACCCCCACGCCCTCGGAGATCTGCGGCAGCAACCCCATCGTGACGAACTCGGTCGTCCCGATCGCGAAGCCACCCACCCCCAGCGCGAGGACCGCGAGCCCGAAGTGCGTCGTCGTACGTGCGGGGCGCACGTCGGTGGTCGTCGTCATCGTCACGATCCTCCAACGGACCGGCGACGAGGACCTATTCCTCGAACCGGGTCGGTGCCGAGAGCGCGCTACGGTCGCTCTCAGGCGCACGACCCCTTCATGCGTCGAGTCAGAGTGACGCGAGCGCCTCGTTGAGGGTCTTCGACGGGCGCATCACCGCGGACGCCTTCTCGTCGTCGGGGCGGTAGTAGCCGCCGACGTCGGCGGGTGAGCCCTGGACGCCGATCAGCTCGTCGTTGATCGTCGACTCGTTCTCGCGCAGCCGCTTGGCCAGGTCGCCGAAGTCCGACGCGAGCGCGGCGTCGTCCGACTGCGCCGCCAGCTCCTCGGCCCAGAACAGCGCCAGGTAGAAGTGCGAGCCGCGGTTGTCGATCGAGCCGACCTTGCGGGCCGGCGACTTGTTCTCGTCGAGGAAGGTGCCGGTCGCGCGGTCGAGCGTCTCGGCCAGGACCCGCGCCCGGGCGTTGTCGGTCTTCTCGGCCAGGTGCCCGAAGCTCTCCGCCAGGGCGAGGAACTCACCCAGGCTGTCCCAGCGCAGGTAGTTCTCCTTGACCAGCTGCTGGACGTGCTTGGGCGCCGAGCCGCCGGCACCGGTCTCGAACAGCCCGCCACCGTTGATGAGGGGTACGACGGAGAGCATCTTCGCCGACGTGCCGAGCTCCAGGATCGGGAACAGGTCGGTGTTGTAGTCGCGCAGCACGTTGCCGGTGACCGAGATCGTGTCCTCGCCCTTGCGGATCCGCTCGAGCGAGACCGCGATCGCCTCGACCGGCGGCAGGATCGAGATGTCGAGCCCCTCGGTGTCGTGGTCGCTGAGGTAGAGCCGGACCTTCTCGATCAGGTTGGCGTCGTGGGCCCGGTCGGCGTCCAGCCAGAAGATCGCGGGCGCACCGGTGGCGCGCGCCCGGGTCACGGCGAGCTTGACCCAGTCACGGATCGGGACGTCCTTGGTCTGGCACATCCGCCAGACGTCGCCGGCGGAGACCACGTGCTCGAGGAGTACGTCGCCTGCTTCGTCCACCACGCGCACGGTGCCGGTGGTGGGGACCTCGAAGGTCTTGTCGTGCGAGCCGTACTCCTCGGCCGCCTGCGCCATCAGCCCCACGTTGGGGACCGACCCCATCGTGGAGGGGTCGAACGCACCGTTGGCTCGGCAGTCGTCCAGCACGACCTGGTAGATCCCGGCGTAGGAGGAGTCCGGGATCACCGCGAGGGTGTCGGCCTCGTTGCCGTCGGGGCCCCACATGTGGCCGGAGGTGCGGATCATCGCCGGCATCGACGCGTCGACGATGACGTCGGAGGGAACGTGCAGGTTGGTGATGCCGCGGTCGGAGTCGACCATGGCCAGGCGCGGACCCTCGTCGAGCCCCTTCTGGATCGCGGCCTTGATCTCCTCGCCCTCGTCCAGCCCCTCGATCCCGGAGAGGATCCCGCCGAGCCCGTCGTTCGGGGAGAGTCCCGCGGCGGCGAGCTGCTCGCCGTACTCGGCGAAGACCTCGGGCAGGAAGGCGCGGACGACGTGGCCGAAGATGATCGGGTCGGAGACCTTCATCATCGTGGCCTTCAGGTGGATCGAGAACAGCACGTCCTCGGCCTTGGCCCGCGCCACCTGCTCGGTGAGGAACTCGCGCAGCGCCGCGACCCGCATCGCGGTCGCGTCGATCACCTCACCGGCCAGGACCGGCACCGACTCGCGGAGGACGGTGGTCGAGCCGTCGTCGCCCTGCAGCTCGATCCGCACCGAGCCGTCCTTCTCGACGACCGTGGACCTCTCGTTGTTGCGGAAGTCCTCGGCGGTCATGTGCGCGACGTTCGTCTTCGAGTCCGCAGACCACTCGCCCATCGAGTGGGGGTGCTTGCGGGCGTAGTTCTTCACCGACGCCGGTGCGCGGCGGTCGGAGTTGCCCTCCCGCAGGACCGGGTTGACCGCGCTGCCCTTGACCCTGTCGTAGCGGGCCCGGGCCTCGCGCTCCTCGTCGGTCTTCGGCTCGTCCGGGTAGCTGGGCATGTCGTAGCCCTGCTCCTGCAGCTCCTTGATCGCAGCCTTCAGCTGCGAGACCGAGGCACTGATGTTGGGCAGCTTGATGATGTTGGCCTCGGGCGTCTTCGCCAGGTCCCCCAGCTCCGCGAGCGCGTCGTCGAGGCGCTGCTCCTCGGCCAGCCGGTCGGGGAACTGCGCGATGATCCGCCCCGCCAGCGAGATGTCGCGGGTCTCCACCTCCACGCCGGCCTTGGCGGCGTACGCCGCGATGATCGGCAGCAGGGAGTACGTCGCCAGCAGCGGCGCCTCGTCGGTCCGGGTGTAGATGATCGTGGAGTCGTTCACAGCGGATGACGCTACCCGAGGCGATGGCGAACTACGATCGCAGGAGGCGGGCTCCCGTCGTGAGAGCCCAACGGGAGGGAGTCTCCGATGCCCGAGTCATCCACCACCGTCCATCAGGTCAGCGCCGAGGTCCTCGGCACGTTCGTCCTGGTGTTCTTCGGATGCGGCACCGCGCTCATGAGCGGTGGCGACTACGTCGCGACCGCCCTGGCGTTCGGTCTCACCGTCCTGGTCATGGCGTACGCCGTCGGGCGCGTGTCCGGCGCGCACTTCAACCCCGCCATCACGCTCGGCGCTGCGGTCGGAGGCCGGATCGCGTGGCGTCAGGTCCCCGTCTACATCGGCGCACAGCTCGTCGGCGCCCTCGCCGCAGGGCTGTGCCTGTTCGCGCTCATGCACGGCTTCCCGGGCTTCGATGCCACGGGCAACATGGCCCAGAACTCCTTCGGCGACGCCGGCAGCGGCTACGCCTGGTGGGCGGCCCTCCTGCTGGAGATGCTGATGACGGCGGTGTTCCTCTGGGTGATCCTCGCCGTGACGGACGTCCGCAACGAGCACCCGGCGCTCGCCCCGCTCGCGATCGGCCTGACCCTGACGATGCTCCACTTCGGGTCGATCGCCGCCACCGGCACGTCGGTCAACCCGGCGCGTTCCATCGGCGTCGGCGTCTTCGCAGGCGTGGACGCGATCGCCCAGCTCTGGCTCTTCATCCTGGCCCCGCTCCTGGGTGGGGCGATCGCCGGCATCACCTACGCGCTGCTGTTCGGCCGCGGAGCCGAGGACGTGCCGGGCTCCGGCCTGAGGTTCGTCCGCATCCAGATTGCTCCCGGCGCGATGGGTCCGGGCGTGGCTGCGCCGGGCGTGGGCGCGGTGCCCGGGTACGGCGCACCCGACCAGCTGCAGGAGCAGTGGAACATCGAGACCGACGAGGGTCAGCCCCCGCCGTAGGACACCAGCTCGACGCGCTCCGAGCCGCCGAGCACGGTCTCCTCGAGGACCAGCCCGACGCCGGGGGCGTAGTACTTCTGCTCGACCAGCCCGGCTCGAGCGGGGTGGTGTCCTCGGTCTGGAGCACGTCGGTGAACGAACCGAACTCGACGTTGACGGACTCGTCCACGGACAGCACCTCGCCGCGGTCCTCGGCCTGGCCGGGGTAGAACTCCTGCTGGTAACCGTCGCCGACCCGGGGCTCGGCGAGCATCGCCACGCCGGCCTGCGCGCCGTCGACGCCGGCCTCCCACGACCCGGAGTCGTCGGGTCGGCCGCGGTCGTCGTACTCCGTGGAGTCCTCGCCGAAGTACCAGACGTTGCCGGCGGCGTCCTGGGCGAACCAGTCGAAGGTGTCCTCGACGACCGTGCCGTCGGCGTCCCTGACGACGTCGTGGACCACCGTCGTCGTCACGCCCTGGACCTCCCTCGTGTCCTCGGTGACGGTCACGGTGACCGTCTCCGGGTCGACCCCGGCGGACTCGTAGACCCACCGGTTGCCGGGCTCCAGCGGCAGGTAGGGGTTGTCGATGCCGTCGACGAAGTCGTCCGGATCGGCGGACGGGGTGGGGATCCGGAGGCCGTCCACGCCGGTGGGCGGGCTCTTCTGGGGCGCGGATCCGCAGCCGGCGACCAGCAGTGGAAGAGCCGCCGCGAGCGCGAGCAGCAACGGCCGGCGGATCATGCCCTCAGCATGGCGCACGATCCCCGGAGCGACGCCGAACCCTCCTCCCCCGGCGTGGTACGACGCTGCTAGCGTCGTTTCCCGGGTACGCCCACCGCATCGTCCGCCCGTCGTACGTCCCAAGGAGTCGTCGTGAGCTCTCCACTGAAGGTGGCCGTCACCGGTGCCGCCGGCCAGATCGGCTACAGCCTGCTCTTCCGTCTCGCCAGCGGGGCCCTGCTCGGCAGCGACCGCCCGGTCGAGCTGCGGCTGCTGGAGATCGAGCCGGCGCTGAAGGCGCTCGAGGGCGTCGTGATGGAGCTCGACGACTGTGCCTTCCCGACCCTCGCCGGCGTCGAGATCGGCGCCGACCCGAACCAGATCTTCGACGGGGTCAACCTCGCGCTGCTGGTCGGTGCCAGGCCCCGGGGTCCGGGCATGGAGCGCAGCGACCTGCTGGAGGCCAACGGCGCGATCTTCACCGCCCAGGGCAAGGCGCTGAACGAGGTGGCCGCGGACGACGTACGCGTCGGCGTGACCGGCAACCCGGCCAACACCAACGCCCTGATCGCGATGACCAACGCGCCCGACATCCCGGACGAGCGGTTCTCCGCGCTGACCCGGCTCGACCACAACCGCGCGATCTCGCAGCTGGCCGCGAAGACCGGCGCCCCGGTCACCGACATCAGGCAGATGACGATCTGGGGCAACCACTCCGCCACGCAGTACCCCGACGTCTTCCACGCCGAGGTCGGCGGCAAGAACGCCGCCGAGGTCGTGAACGACCAGGCGTGGATCGAGAACGACTTCATCCCCACGGTCGCCAAGCGGGGCGCGGCGATCATCGAGGCCCGCGGCTCCTCGTCCGCCGCGTCCGCCGCCTCCGCCACGATCGACGCCGCCCACGACTGGCTGCTCGGCTCCGCCGACGGCGACTGGGTGTCGATGGCGGTCGTCTCCGACGGTTCGTACGACGTCCCGGAGGGCCTCGTCTCGTCCTTCCCGGTCACCACCCGCGACGGCAACTGGGAGATCGTCCAGGGCCTGGAGATCGACGACTTCTCCCGGGGCCGGATCGACGCCTCCACCGCGGAGCTCGCCGAGGAGCGCGACGCCGTCAAGGGCCTCGGCCTGATCTGACACGCGAGCCGTCGCGAGTTACGCTCACCGGGTCCAGCGAGCGGCGTCGTGAGTTACCGCGACTCGCCGGTAACTGGCGACGGCTCGGCCCGAATTTCGCGGGTCAACTCGCGACGGCTCGCGCCTAAAGCGGCTGGTTGGGGATCGACTCCGAGAGGAAGATCATGATCGCGCCGACGCCGCTGAGGAGCGCGGCGTCCACCGCGCGGTTGCGGACGGCGAGCATGCCGGCGTCCTTGCGCCGCAGCACCAGCCGCGCCACCGCCCCCAGGATCAGTGCCGCGCCGACCCACTTGACGCCGAGGCGCCAGTCGCCGGTCCAGGCGATGCCGATCCCGACACCGGTGATGGCCAGCACCGCGAGGTAGAACAGCCCGCCGATCGTCGACGGATGTCGACGCGGTTCTGGCTCGAACGCCTCCTCGTCCGGGTGCGGATCGACGGGGGGCTGGTCCACTTCGGTCAACTCAGCCCCGGGCCGGTCCGGAGAGTGCCTTCTCCGCCATCTCCACGATGTTGGAGAGCAGCATGGCGCGGGTCATCGGGCCCACCCCGCCGGGGTTCGGGGAGACCCACCCGGCGACGTCCCACACGTCGGGGGCCACGTCTCCGGCGAGCTTGCCCTCCACCCGGGAGACTCCGACGTCGAGGACGGCTGCGCCGGGCTTGACCATGTCGCCGGTGATGATCCCCGGCACCCCTGCGGCCGCGACCACGATGTCGGCCCGGCGCGTGTGGGCCGCGAGGTCGCGGGTGCCGGTGTGGCAGAGCGTGGTGGTGGCGTTCTCGGAGCGGCGCGTCAGCAGCAGCCCCAGCGGTCGGCCCACGGTCAGGCCACGACCGACCACGACGACCTCGGCACCCCGGATCTCGACATCGTGCCGACGGAGCAGCTCGATGATCCCGATCGGGGTGCACGGCAGCGAGCCGCTCTCGCCGAGCACCAGCTTGCCGAGGTTGACCGGGTGGAGCCCGTCCACGTCCTTGTCGGGGTCGACGCGCGACAGCAGGGCGAACTCGTCCAGCCCGGTCGGCTGCTGCACCAGGAAGCCCGTGACAGGCCGGGTCGGCGTTCAGCGCGTCGATGACCCGCTCGACCTCGGCCTGGGTGGCGGTGGCGGGCAGGTCGACCCGGATCGACTCGATCCCGATCTCGGCGCAGTCCTTGTGCTTGGCGCCGACGTACCACCGCGAGCCCGGGTCGTCGCCGACCAGCACGGTGCCGAGGCCCGGCACGACGCCCAGCTCGCGCAGCTTGGCGACCCGCTCGGTGAGCTCCGCCTTGATCGCCTCGAGCGTGGCTTGCCGTCCAGTGTCTGTGCCGTCACGGGTTCATCCTTTCATCGTCGCGGTCTGCTGTTCGTCACCGGGTTTCGACATGCTCCGTCGCGACTCAACCTGCCCACTGGACGCCCCGGCTTACGCCGGGCTCAGTGCGCAAAATGCCGGGTCCCGGTGAAGTACGTCGTCACGCCCGCGGCCTGTGCGGCGGCGATGACCTCCTCGTCGCGGATCGACCCGCCGGGCGCCACGATCGCCCGGACTCCTGCGTCGATGAGGACCTGGGCGCCGTCGGCGAACGGGAAGAAGGCGTCGGAGGCGGCCACCGAGCCGGCCGCCCGCTCCCCCGCCCGGGTGACCGCGAGGTGGCAGGAGTCGACCCGGTTGACCTGGCCCATCCCCACGCCCACCGAGGCGCCGCCGGAGGCGAGCAGGATGGCGTTGGACTTCACCGCCCGGATCGCCCGCCAGGCGAACTCGAGGTCGGCCAGGGTCTCCTCCGACGCGGGATCGCCGGCGACGAGCCGCCACCGCGCGGGATCGTCACCGGTCGGGTTGCCGTCCTTGTCCTTGCCCTCGGCGTCGAGGGCGTCACGCTGCTGGAGCAGCAGCCCGCCCGAGATCGGCCGCATGTCCCCACCCGCGGCGGGCGGAGCGACCCGCAGCAGCCGGAGGTTCTTCTTCGCGGTCAGCAGCTCGAGGGCGTCGTCATCGAAGTCGGGGGCGAGGATCACCTCGGTGAAGATGTCCTTGACGGTCTCGGCCATCTCGCGGGTGACCGGACGGTTCGTGGCGATGACCCCGCCGTACGCCGAGACCGGGTCGCAGGCGTGTGCCCGGGCGTGGACCGCGGCAATGGCCTCCCCGTCGCCGCCGACCGCGATCCCGCACGGGTTGGCGTGCTTGATGATCGCGACGGTCGGCCGGTCGCCGTGGTCGTGGGCCGCGCGGTAGGCCGCGTCCGCGTCGACGTAGTTGTTGTAGGACATCTCCTTGCCGTGCAGCTGCTCGCTCTGGGCGAGCCCGGGCTGCGGCTGGAAGCCGTTGACGTAGAGAGCGGCCGCCTGGTGCGGGTTCTCGCCGTACCGCAGCGTGGCCTGCTTGTTCCACGTCGCGCCCATCCAGGCGGGGAAGCCGTCGCCTCCGGAGGTGTCGGTGAGCACGTTGCCCATCCAGGAGGCCACGTGGACGTCGTACGTCGCCGTGTGGACGAAGGCCTCCGCGGCCAGCGCCTGGCGCTCGGCGAGCGTGAACCCGCCCTCCCCGGCGGCCCGGAGCACGTCCGGGTAACGCGCCGGCGAGGTCACGATGGCGACCGACGGGTGGTTCTTGGCGGCCGCCCGCACCATCGAGGGCCCGCCGATGTCGATCTGCTCGACGCACTCGTCCGGCGACGCCCCCGACATCACGGTCTCGGTGAACGGGTAGAGGTTGGAGACCACCAGGTCGAACGGCTCGACCCCGAGCTCGGCGAGCTGCGCGACGTGGGTGTCGAGGCGCCGGTCCGCGAGGATCCCCGCGTGCACCTTCGGGTGCAGCGTCTTGACCCTCCCGTCGAGGCACTCGGGGAAGCCGGTGAGGTCCTCCACCTTCGTCACCGGGAGCCCGAGGGACTCGATCAGGGCGGCGGACCCACCGGTCGAGACCAGCGCCACGCCGGCGTCGTGCAGCCCTCGCACGAGGTCCTCCAGCCCGGTCTTGTCGTAGACGGAGACGAGTGCCCGCCTCAGCGGAATCCGGTCGGTCCCTGAGTTCATTGGCCGAACCGCACCTTCCTGTCGGTGATGGTGAATCCTTCGCGGGCCATCCTGCCCACGTTCTCGACGAGCATCGCGCGCTCGGCGACCTTGATCCGTTCATGGAGCGACTCGACGTCGTCGTCGTCCTCGACGGGCACGACCGTCTGGGCCACGATCGGTCCGGTGTCGACCCCGCCGTCGACGACGAAGAGGGTGCAGCCGGTCACCTTGACGCCGTACTCCAGCGCCTCGTGCGGACCGCGCATCCCGGGGAACGACGGCGAGAGCGCCGGGTGGGTGTTGACCACCCGGCCGCCGAAGCGGGCGAGGAACTCCTCGCTGACCAGCTTCATGAAGCCGGCCGAGACCACCAGGTCGGGCTCGTGCTCGGCGCAGGCCTGCGGTCAGGGCGGCGTCCCACTCCTCGCGGGTGGCGTAGTCCTTGACCCGATGGACGAAGGTCGGGATTCCGGCCCGCTCGGCACGGGCCAGGCCCTCGATCCCGTCCCGGTCGGCGCCCACGGCGACCACCCGGGCGCCGTACGACGGGTCCGCGGAGGCGTCGATGAGCGCCTGCAGGTTGGTGCCCGAGCCCGAGACGAGGACGACCAGGCGCGCGGGGGTGGGTGCGGACACGCGCGGCAGTCTAGGCGCTGTCCGGGGTCGCCCGGCGGGCGGTTCGCCGCTGCCACCAGGTCATCGCCAGGCCCCCGAACAGGCCGCCGATGCCGAACGTCGTGATGGCGTGGACCAGCACCTCGAAGGCGAACGGTTCGACGATCCGCATCCGGCCCGGGCCGACCGCGCCCCCGGCGACCGCCGCCAGGATCCCGACGACCGCACCGGCGAGGACGCCGCCCGTGCAGCCGCGCAGCCCTCCCTCCTCCCAGCGAAGGGTGGGATGGCGCCGCTGGGCCCGGGCCGTGGCCACCGCGGCGACCACCGGGGGCAACGCCATGAGGTACGGCGTCCACGCACTGGTCGGACCGCCGTCGGGGAGGGCGGCCAGGAGCGGGAACATCGGCAGCGGCCCCAGCGCCACCACCGTCGGCGAGACGATCGTGCCGGTGCCGACCGCGAACCCCGGCCCCAGCAGGTAGGACCCCGAGAAGAGGACGGCGTTGGGGACGACGAGGACGGCCGCGAGGATGAACAACGTGGCCTCGCCGGCGTCCAGCCCGAGCTGCGAGAGCACGTTGGCGGCGGTGCCGAGGTCGACCGCGAGCGCCGCGACGAGCATGACCGCCGCCACCAGCAGGTGGTAGCGGACGACGGTCACGCAGGCGGCCACGGTGGCCCGCACTGACACCGGCACGAACGCCGCCCAGATCGCCGCCCGCCCCGACCCCACGGCGAGCGCCGGTCCGCCCACGCAGACCGTCAGCACGACCACCCACAGCAGCGTGCGGCCCGTCGACGGCGCGGTCTCGGGCGTGGCGGCCAGGGCCGAGGGTCACGAGCGCGACGAAGGCGTAGCCGAGCGGTGAAGCAGGCGAGCGCCGTCGGGACCGTCCAGTCGCGCTCACCGTCCGCGATCGCGTCGGCGTTGGGGCCGTGCCCCGAGATCGAGTCGCCGACCCGCTGCCCCACCCGCCACGTGGCCCACGCACAGAGCAGGGTGAGGAGGAGGGGTACGGCGGTCACCGCGACGCCGTCGACGGAGATCCCCGAGCCGTGGGCCATCAGCCAGCCCAGGGCCCCCACCTGCAGGGCGTCGCGGGGCTCGCCGTGGGTGCCCGCGTCGCTGACGAACCACCCGAGGACCCCGACCGCCATGCACACCAGCAGGACCGAACCGGCCGCCACCACCCCGCCGAGCGTGGCGAGGATGACCAGCGGACGCCGGTGCCGGGGGTCGGACGGGCCGTCGGCGACGGCACGCTCGGAGGCCCTGCCGTCGATCGTGGAGAGCAACGAAGTCATGGCCCGGCCATCCTCCCCCCGCGGTCCGGTCGTTCCGTGGTCCCACGCCGATGTGCGCCGGGCCGCCGCCTCCCGTATTTTCGTAGGGCCATGCTGACCCCCCGACCACGCCCGCGCCGCAGCACGGGCTTCGGGGACCCCGGATGAGGCGATCCGACGACTTCGACGCGTTCTACAAGGACACGCGCTCGCGGTTGCTGCTCCAGACCTACGCGCTGACCGGCGACCTCCCGGCGGCGCGGAGCGCGGTCCGCGACTCCTTCATCGTCGCCTGGCACCACTGGCGGAAGGTCTCGCGGCAGGACGATCCCGAGGCATGGGTCCGTCCGTACGCCTGGTCCCACGCCCAGCGCCGCCACACAGCGCGGATCTGGCACCGCGACAAGACCCTCGACCCGGAGGTCCGGGCCACCCTCGAGGCTCTGGGGAAGCTGTCGCTCGGGCAGCGCAAGACCTTGCTGCTGACCCACCTCGCCTCGCTCAGCATGGGCGAGATGGCGAAGGAGGCCGGCATGTCCCGCGCCGAGGCCGAGAAGAAGCTCCAGCTCGCCACGGCCCAGTTCTCGGTCCATCGCACCGTCCCCACGACGAGCATCCGGTCCCTGATCGAGGCGCTGCGCGGCCCCGTCGACGCGGCGCACTGGCCCCGCCCGACCATCGTCCGCCGGGCCGGCGCCGCCCGGCGTCGTACCCACACGCTCATCGGCGTGGGCGTCGCCGCGGCGGCCGTGGTCCTGTCCGGGACCCTGGTCACCGACGTGGACGGCGTCCGCGCGAGCCTGGACCGTGACCCGTTGGCGACCTCGACGTCCGACACGCCCGCCTCGGGGGACGGGTCCGTGGCCGAGCCGGTGGAGTTCTCCGGTGACGACCTGCTCAGCACGCATGAGGTCGAGGACCACGTGGCCGGCCGGAAGTGGCAGGAGCTCGAGACCTCCGACAACACCGACGGTGACGGCCTGGTCCTGCCCTGCCAGCAGAGCCGGTACGCCGACCCGCGCGGCATGGGGGCCCTGCTCCGCACCTTCGGCACCACCCCCCGCAAGGGCGGCGAGGAGGCGTCGGCCTTCCAGCTGACCGAGATCTCCGATTCGGTCCGGTCGGCCCGCCGGGCCTTCAACACCACCCTGGAGTGGTACGCCGGTTGCACCGACCGGCGCCTCCAGCTGATGACGACCCGCCGAGTGACCCATGTCGGCGACTCGGGGAACGTGCTCGTGCTGCGGTCGTGGGCCGGCCGAGCGGCCGACGATGGTCGTGGGGGTGACCCGCAGCGGTGCGATCACGACCACGACGATGACCTGGACCCCGCCGGACGCCGCCCCCAGCGTGAGCCGGGCCGCCCGCCTCGCGGCGGCAGCGGTCAACGGCCTGTGCGCCCGGCCGGAGGCGGGCGAGTGCGCGACCCGTCCGGGGCTCGCGGAGTCCGCCCCGGTTCCCGTCGGCGACGCGCCGGGCATGCTCGCCGAGGTCGACCTCCCGCCGGTCAGCCGCGTGATGAAGCCATGGGTCGGCACCGAGCCCCGGCGGGCCAGCGTCAACGTGGCGGCGACCGGGTGCGACAACACCGCCTTCAACGGCAAGCAGATGAGCAACAACCTCACCCGCTCGTTCGTCATCCCCACGGCGTCGCTGCCCGCGGCCTTCGGGATCACCGAGACGGTCGGCACGCTCCCGGCCGCTCGCGCCCGCACCTTCGTCGGCGAAGTACGCCGCGCAGCTCGACGCCTGTCCCGACCGCGACCGGGGGCTGGGCACCGATGTGAAGCAGCTTGCCCACCGGCACTCGAGGGCGCGAGACCTGACCGTGTGGCGCCTGACGACCGAGCTCGACGACAGGCGCTCGGTGACCTACCTGATGGGGATCGTCCGCGAAGGAACCGCCGTCGGCCAGGTCGGCTTCGTCCCCGACCGCGGCGTCACGATGGGCACGGGTGACTTCGTGGCCCTCGTCGCCCGCGCCGGCGAACGGCTGCCCGCCATGCCGCCGCCCGCCGGCTGAGGGCCTCGACCCGATCCGCGCCGATCGTCAGGACTTCTCGAGGATCTCCCGCATCAGCTGCGCGGTCTCGGACGGCGTCTTGCCGACCTTGACGCCCACCGCCTCGAGCGCCTCCTTCTTCGCCGCGGCGGTGCCGGACGAGCCGGACACGATGGCGCCGGCGTGGCCCATCGTCTTGCCCTCGGGGGCGGTGAAGCCCGCGACGTAGCCGACGACCGGCTTGCGGACGTGGTCCTTGATGTACGCCGCCGCGCGCTCCTCGGCGTCGCCGCCGATCTCGCCGATCATCACCACCGCGTCGGTCTCGGGGTCCTCCTCGAACGCCGCGAGCGCGTCGATGTGGGTGGTCCCGATGATCGGGTCGCCACCGATGCCGATGCACGAGGAGAAGCCGAAGTCACGCAGCTCGTACATCATCTGGTAGGTCAGCGTGCCGGACTTCGACACCAGCCCGATCCGGCCGGCCTTGGTGATGTCGGACGGGATGATGCCGGCGTTGGACTTGCCGGGGCTGATGATGCCGGGGCAGTTCGGGCCCGACGATGCGGGTCGTGCCCGACGACTCGGCGTACGCCCGGAACTCCGCGGTGTCGTGGACCGGGACCCCCTCGGTGATGACGACCGCGAGCCCGATCCCGGCGTCCACCGCCTCGATCACGGCGCCCTTGGTGAAGGCGGGCGGCACGAAGAGCACCGACACGTCGGCGCCGGTCTCCTCCATCGCGTCCGCGACCGAGCCGAAGACCGGCACCGAGGTGCCGCCCTCGAAGTCGACGGTCGTGCCGGCCTTCTTGGGGTTGACGCCGCCCACGATGGTGGTGCCCGAGTCGAGCATCCGCTGGGTGTGCTTCATGCCCTCGGAGCCGGTCATGCCCTGGACGATGACCTTGCTGGAATCCGTCAGGAAGATAGCCATGAGTTGATCCGTCCTTGTCAGGCGTTCGCCAGCTCGGCGGCCTTGTCGGCCGCGCCGTCCATGGTGTCGACGATGGTGACCAGCGGGTGGTCCGCCTCGTCGAGGATCCGTCGGCCCTCCTCGACGTTGTTGCCGTCGAGGCGTACGACGAGCGGCTTGTTGGCCTCGTCGCCCAGCGCGTCGAGCGCACCGACGATGCCGTTGGCCACCGCGTCGCAGGCGGTGATGCCGCCGAAGACGTTGACGAAGACCGACTTGACCTGGTCGTCGCCGAGGATGATGTGCAGCCCGTCGGTCATCACCTGGGCAGACGCGCCGCCGCCGATGTCGAGGAAGTTGGCGGGCTTCACGCCGCCGTGGGCCTCGCCGGCGTACGCCACGACGTCGAGCGTCGACATGACCAGCCCCGCACCGTTGCCGATGATGCCGACGGCACCGTCGAGCTTCACGTAGTTCAGGTCCTTCTCGGCGGCCGCGAGCTCGAGCGGGTCGACGTCCTCGACCAGCTCGAAGGCGGCGTGGTCCTCGTGCCGGAAGTCGGCGTTGCCGTCGAGCGACACCTTGCCGTCGAGCGCCTCGAGGCTGCCGTCACCCAGCTTCACCAGCGGGTTGACCTCGACCAGGGTCGCGTCCTCCTCGACGAAGACCTTCCAGAGCTTCTTGATCATGTCTCGGGCGAGCTCGCGCACGTCCTCGGGGAAGCGGGTGGCCTCGATGATCTCGTCGACCTTGGCGTCGTCGACGCCGGTCAGCGGGTCGATGGCGACCTTCGCGACCGCGTCCGGGTTCTCCTTCGCGGTCACCTCGATCTCGACGCCGCCCTCGATGGAGGCGATGCAGAGGTAGTTGCGGTTGGCCCGGTCGAGCAGGAAGGAGAAGTAGTACTCCTCGGCGATCTCCGCCGCCGGGGCGATCAGGACCCGGTGGACCGTGTGGCCCTTGATGTCCATCCCGAGGATCTCCCCGGCCTTCTCGACCGCTTCCTGCGGGTCGTTGGCCAGCTTCACCCCGCCGGCCTTGCCGCGGCCGCCGATCTTGACCTGTGCCTTGACCACGACCTTCCCGCCGTGCTCCTCGGCTGCGGCCTCGGCGTCGGCCGCGTCGGTGATGACGGTGCCGACCTTCACGGGCACTCCGTGCTTGGCGAAGAGCTCCTTCGCCTGGTACTCCATCAGATCCACGTCTCGACCCCAGTCCTTTCAACCCAGCCTTCCGGCCCAGTCCATTCGGCTAGCACAGGCTCATTCCTTGGCACCCTATGCCCGCCGGGACCGGCGCGACCACGCCGGGGCGGGCCAACTGTTGCCTAGGGTGGGTGGGGTGACGCGCACCCAGTACTACACCGCCACCTCCGCCGACGGCTTCATCGCAGACGAGCACAACTCGCTGGACTGGCTCTTCGAGGTGGGCCGCGGCGCCGAGGTCGATCCGGCCGACAGCCACGAGGCGGAGTGGGACGAGTTCATCGCCGGGGTGGGATCGATGGCGATGGGCGCGACGACGTACCAGTGGATCCTCGACCACGACCAGCTGCTGGAGAACCCCCAGAAGTGGCACGAGTACTACGGCGACCGGCCGGCGTTCGTCTTCACCCACCGCGACCTGCCGCCGATCCCGGGGGTGGACCTCCGGTTCGTGTCCGGCCAGGTCCCCAGCGTGTACGACGACCTGGCGGCGGCCGCGGACGGCCGGAACATCTGGCTGGTCGGCGGCGGCGACCTGGTCGGCCAGTTCGACGACGCCGGCCTGCTCGACGAGATCCTGCTCAGCGTGATGCCGGTGTTCCTCGGGGCCGGCGCTCCCCTGCTGCCCCGCCGGATCACCTCCGAGCGCGTCTCCATCCGGGAGGCGCGGCAGGCGGGTCAGCGGGTCCGGATCGTGCTCGACGTACGCCGCCCTGCGTCGGTGGTCGAGTAGGTCGCGCAGCGACCGCGTCGAGACTCAGGCCTGAGCGTCCTCGGAGAAGTGCTCGGCGACCCAGCCGGTGATCTCGCCGGTCGCCGCCCCGGGAGTGAACACCTTGGCGACCCCCAGCTCCTCGAGGACGGGGATGTCCTCCTCGGGCACGATGCCGCCGCCGAAGACGACGATGTCGGCGGCGTCCCGCTCGGCCAGCAGCTCGATCAGCTTGCGGAAGAGCGTCATGTGCGCCCCGGACAGCACCGACAGCCCGATCAGGTCGGCGTCCTCCTGGATCGCGGTCTCGACGATCTGCTCGGGGGTCTGGTGAAGCCCGGTGTAGATGACCTCGTGACCTGCGTCACGCAGTGCCCGGGCCACGATCTTGGCGCCGCGGTCGTGACCGTCCAGGCCGGGCTTGGCGACGACGATGCGGATCCGCCGGGCCTGAGACTGTGACATGTGGGCAGGCTATCCGACCCGTGACCAGGGTCACGCGGCCGGGGCCGGTGACGCTCGACCGCGGTGGCCGGTACCCAAGTTGTCCACCGTCACACCTACCGGGAGTTCACGCTGGTCTAGCCATCGGTTAGAGTCGTGCACCGTTGTCTCCTAGCCCCCGACCGATGGAGAACTCAAACAATGGGTGCCCACCGAGCGCATCGCCGCGGCCCGCGCCGCGCACCCTCGGTGAACCCGGCCAAGCGTCTCGATCCAACTCCGGCCGCGCCCGTTCCCGCCTCCACGGTCACCCGGCAGTCCGCCGCCCCCGGCCGACGGAAGGCCGCCCGGCACACCGGCCGTCGTCGCAGCCTCTTCCCGGGGCTGCCCCCGCTTCCGATCGCGGTCGGCATCGCGGCCCTCGCGGTCTCGGCGGGCGGCGCCATCACCATGGCGAATCCCGCCCTGGTCTCCGGTGAGGCGCGCATCGCCGGCGCCAGCGCCCTCAACGGCACCAGCGGGGAGGCCTCGACCAGTCTGCTCAACGACCGCACCGCGGCGGTCAGCCGCGACTCCCGCCGGGACGCCCTCGAGGACGCCGCCGACGAGAAGCTCGTCGAGCAGGCCGAGCAGCAGGCCCGCGAACGCAACGCCGCCCTGGCCAAGTTCGCCAAGCAGGCCGAGGCACAGGCCGCGAAGATCGCGCTCAACCAGTGGGTGCTGCCGCTCGACAGCTACGAGCTGACCGCCGAGTTCGGCGACTGGGGCCTCTGGGCCAGCTACCACACCGGGCTCGACTTCGACACCGACGAGGGCGCCCCGATCAAGGCCATCGCGAACGGCGTTGTCACCTCGGTCGGCTACGACGGGTCCTACGGCAACAAGACCGTGATCACGCTCGACGACGGTACCGAGCTGTGGTTCTGCCACCATGTCGGGCTTCGCGGTCGACGACGGCGACGTCGTGCGAGCGGGTGAGGTGATCGGGTACGTCGGGTCCACCGGCAACGTCACCGGCTCACACCTCCACCTGGAGGTCCGGCCCGGCGCCGGTGACCCGGTGGACCCCTACGCCGCGATGGTGGTGCACGGCCTGCAGCCGTAGCGGAGCCGCGTCAGCGGATCCGCTGATGGTGGTCGAGCGAGCCGCGCGACTGAGGCACGAAGTCGCGATCCGGCGTGTCGAGACCCGGTGACGTACCCGCCCCGCGCAACCACGTCAGAGCTTTTCGACCGGCGCGTACCGCAACAGCAGCCGCTTGACGCCTTCGGACCCGAAGTCGATCGACGCCACGGACTTCTCGGCCACTCCCTCCAGCGCGACCACGGTGCCCATGCCGAACGAGTCGTGGACCACCCTGTCGCCCGGCTCGAGCGACGGGATCTCGCGCGCGGTCTTTGCCTTGGCCGCGGCGTCGGCCTTGAGGGCAGCGGAGGAGAAGTTGCGGCGCCCCGCCGCGGTCGGCGTGCCCAGCCGTGCCGCCGAGCCGCCGGCCAGGTCGGGCCGACCCCAGAGGGTCTGTGCCGCCTCGGTGCGGCGCCAATCGACGAGGTCGACGGGCATCTCGTCGAGGAACCGTGAGGCCGGGTTGTGCGACGGGGCGCCCCACGCCGAGCGGACGACCGCCCGGGAGAGGTAGAGCCGCTGCTCGGCACGGGTGACGCCGACGTAGGCGAGTCGGCGCTCCTCCTCGAGCTCGGGCTGGTCGCCCAGGGAACGGGAGTGCGGGAACACGCCGTCCTCGAGCCCGGTCAGGAAGACGACCGGGAACTCCAGGCCCTTGGCGGTGTGGAGGGTCATCAGCGTGACCACACCGTCGTCCTGCTCGTCGGGCGTGTCGGGGATCTGGTCGGTGTCGGCGACCAGTGACACCCGCTCCAGGAAGTCGGCGAGCCCCGGGGCGAGCGTGCCCGCGTCGACGTCGGCCGGGTCGGCCGAGGGCCCGGCGACGGGGTCGTCCGAGAACTCCCTGGCCACCGCCACCAGCTCGGCGAGGTTCTCCACCCTGGTGTCGTCCTGCGGGTCGTCGGAGGCCTCGAGCTCGGCGAGGTAGCCGGTGCGATCGAGCACCGACTCGAGGATGACGTCGGCGCGCTCCCCCGCGTCGACCATCGACTGGAGCTCGTCGACGAGGCCGACGAAGCCCTCGATCGCCTTCAGCGACCGGGTGGCCAGCCCGGGGGCGTCCGCCGCGCGCCGCAAGGCCTCCCAGAACGTGACCCGATCCCGGTCGGCCAGGGACTGCACGCACTCCACGGCCCGGTCGCCGATCCCGCGCTTCGGGGTGTTCAGCACCCGGCGCAGGGAGATCTCGTCGGCCGGATTGACCAGCATCCGTAGGTAGGCGAGCGCGTCGCGCACCTCGCGGCGCTCGTAGAAGCGGACCCCGCCGACCACCTTGTAGGGCATGCCGAGCCGGATGAAGATCTCCTCGAACACCCGCGACTGGGCGTTCGTGCGGTAGAACACCGCGACCTCGCCGGGCCGGGCCGCCCCGGTGTCGGTGAGCTTGTCGATCTCCTCGGAGACGAAGCGGGCCTCGTCGCGCTCGTCGTCGGCGACGTACCCGACGATCCGCTCGCCGTCGCCGGCCTGGGACCACAGCCGCTTGGGCTTGCGCCCCTGGTTGTGGCCGATCACCGAGTTGGCCGCGTTGAGGATGGTCTGGGTGGAGCGGTAGTTCTGCTCCAGCAGGATCGTGGTGGCGTCGGGGAAGTCCTGCTCGAAGTCGAGGATGTTGCGGATGCTGGCGCCGCGGAAGGCGTAGATCGACTGGTCGGCGTCGCCCACGACCATCAGCTCGGCCGGCTCGACCCGCTCGCCGGCCTCCTCGGGGTCGTCGGCACAGAGCTGGTGGACCAGGGCGTACTGCGCATGGTTGGTGTCCTGGTACTCGTCGACCAGCACGTGCCGGAACCGGCGCCGGTAGGTCTCGCACACGTCCGGGTGGACCTGGAACAGGTGCACCGTGGACATGATCAGGTCGTCGAAGTCCAGCGCGTTGGCCTCGCGGAGGCGCCGCTGGTAGAGCGTGTACGCCGAGGCGTAGGCCTCCTCGAGCCCGTTGCGGGCGTCCTTCGCCGCCTCCTCGTGGTCGCGCAGCTCGTTCTTGTGGTTGGAGACCCAGTGCAGGATCGCGTTGGGTTGGTACTGCTTGGGATCCAGGTCGAGGTCGCGGCAGACCAGGGTCATCAGCCGCTTGGAGTCGGCGGCGTCGTAGATGGAGAAGTTGGACTTGTAGCCGAAGTGGTGGATCTCCTTGCGGAGGATCCGGACGCAGGCCGAGTGGAACGTGCTGACCCACATGATCCGGGCCCGCTTGCCGACCAGGGCCTCCACCCGCTCCTTCATCTCCGCAGCGGCCTTGTTGGTGAACGTGATCGCCAGGATCGAGCCCGGGTGGGCCTTGCGCTCGGCGACCAGCCAGGCGATCCGCCGGGTCAGCACCCGGGTCTTGCCCGACCCGGCCCCGGCCACGACGAGCAGCGGGTGCCCGGCGTGGACGACGGCCTTGCGCTGGGGCTCGTTCAGCCCGTCGAGCAGCTCCTCGGCCGTCGGGCCGCGTCGGGTCGTACGGCGCTCGTCGGCGGCGTTGGTCGGGCTCGTCATGTTCGAGGCCGGGGAGGGGGGACGGCGTACTCATGTCTGCGCCAACCCTACGTGTCCCCATCGACGTGCCCGGTGCATAGTGAGACCGTGCAGGTGCTGATCGTGGGTGAGGGTCCGGTGGCCGAGGCGCTCGCGCCGATGCTGGCCACGCTCGGCTGGGACGCGACGACAGCGACCACCCTGGACGAGTCGGAAGCTGCGATCCCCTCCGCCGACGCGGTCGTGGTCACGAGCCACCACGAGGATGTCGACGGCCCCGCGATCCGCGCGGCCCTCGCGGCCGGGACGTCGTACGTCGGCGCGATGGGGTCACGCCGCACCCAGGCCCGGCGCCGCGAGTGGCTGGTCGACCACGGCGTCACGGAGGGCGAGCTGTCGGCCCTGCACGCACCTATCGGACTGGACATCGGCGCGGACGAGCCCGGGGAGATCGCGGTGTCGATCCTGGCCGAGATCGTGGCCGAACGACGCGGGGCGGCCTCCACCGTCGCCTCGATCAGCGACCGCGACGGCGCGGTCCACCCCGATCAGGAGCCGGGGACGGCGTACTGCCCGGGCGGGTGACCGGTTCAGGCGTGGACGGTCGACCAGAACACCGCGACCACGACGTTGGTCACGGTGAGCAGGAGCAGGGCGTAGAACAGCCCGTTGGGGATCCGTGGCTTGCGCATGTTCGCCATCACCAGGATCAGCACGACCAGCCCGATCGCGAACTTCACGCCGATCTTGACGTGGTCGACCGCGGTGTCGCCCGCCTCGAGCACGCCCACCAGGAGCAGCCCGGCAAGGAACGCCGTACCGGCCCCGTCGCGCATCGCGGCGTTGACGGCCTTCTCGGGGGTGCGGACCTG
Organism: uncultured Actinomycetota bacterium; assembly: GCA_963812345.1. Classification (GTDB taxonomy): domain Bacteria; phylum Actinomycetota; class Actinomycetes; order Propionibacteriales; family Nocardioidaceae; genus Nocardioides. The sequence goes on along the minus strand of CAWEVA010000016.1, from coordinate 141,013 downwards.
CACGATCAGGCCGCCGAACAGGGCGGCGAAGCCGAGCAGGTGCAGGACGAGCAGGACCAGCCGCAGTGTCTCCATGGCGGCAGCCTACTGATCAGCGATCCCCAGCGCTTTCCCGCCTTGCCCGCCGCCCGGCGTGACGCCCGCGGCGCGGGGCGGACGACGAGCACGGGGCACGGCGCGTAGTGCTGGACCCGTTGCGCGGTCTGACCCGACCAGCACCACGTCGCTGATCCCGCGCCCACCGGCGGCGACGACCACGAGGCCGGCCGAGAGCTGCTTGGCGGCCTTGATGATCTCGGTGGCCGGCGACCCGCTGCGGACCTTGCGGTGCACCTTCGGTCCCCAGCCGTCGAACTCGGCGGCCACCACGTCGACCGCGTTCTCGGCGGCCGCCCGGAAGCTGCAGGGCCTCGGTGCCGGCCTTGCGGCCGGTCGATGTTGGACAGGTCGTCGGCGAAGGCGACCGCGGCCAGCGGCCGGATCACCGCGATCACCGAGATCTCGGTGATCTTCGTCGGGTCGCGCGAACGACTTGAGGTGGCTTGGCGGCGGCGAGGGACTGCTTCGAGCCGTCGGTGGCGACGATGACGTGCATGTCAGACTCCTGTTCCGCTGGCGGCCTCGGGGTCCCCGCGTTCGGCGCCCGGCGGGCGGGTCCGCTTGCCGAAGAGGTACTCGATCAGGAACAGCACGACGCCGACGGCGACGAGGCCGGCGCACCAGAGCAGCGACGTGGGGTCGTCGTAGATGACGTACCCGAGGATCGCGAGGTTGCCCAGCAGACCGACGAACAGCAGAGGCGTGTTGGCGCGGAAGGTCCGCTCCGTCTCGTCGTGCCCGCGCAGCTTGAGGCAGGAGACGATCACGAGGGCGTAGATGAACAGCAGGAACACCACCGTGACCAGGGCCAGCCGCTCGATCAGGCTCGCCCCCTCGACGTTGGGCGCCACCGTGCCCACCACGAGCAGCGCACACACCACGGCGGCGCTGAACAGCAGGCCGACCCACGGGCTGCGGCGGCTGGCGTGGATCTTGGCGAAGACGCCGGGTACGACGTCCTCCTTCGCCATGCCGTAGAGGATCCGCGGCTGGGTCACGATGGCGACCAGGGTGGTGTTGGTGATCGCGATCATCGCGATGATCGAGAACAGCGTGGTCATGAACTCGGTCGTGATCGGCAGGATGCCCTTCTTGATCACCTCGAGCAGCGCGGCGTCGCGAAGCGGCCAGGTCGTCGGCGGACACGGTGAGCGCGGCCGCCATCGAGACCAGCACGTAGATCACGCCGGCGGTGATCATGCCGCCGATCAGGGAGCGCGGGAACGAGCGGTAGCGGGTCGATCGTCTCCTCCGCGACGTTGGCGGTGTTCTCGAAGCCGGTCATCGCGAAGAACGACAGCGCGACACCCGCGAGGATCGCCAGCGCCGGGCTGGTGCCGCCAGCGGTCTGAACTCGGTCAGCGTCGCGAAGTCCGCGTTGCCCTCGGCGATGTACCAGATCGCGGTGATCAGCACGATGACCAGGCCGGCGATCTCGACGAAGGCCATCAGCATGTTGATGACGACCGACTCGGTGATGCCGATGAAGTTGACGATCGCTCAGCACCAGGACGAACACCAGGGTGACCAGCAGCGCCGGCGGACCTGCCCAGAGGGTGGCGAAGTAGGCAGAGAAGCCGTCCGCCAGTGACGCCGGCGGCCGCGAAGCTCGCCGACAGGAAGGAGACGGTGATCAGGAACGTCAGCGCCTTGTTGCCGAACGCCTTGTTGACGTAGAGCGCGGCGCCCGCCGCCTGGGGGTACTTCGTGACCAGCTCCGCGTACGCCGTACCGGTGATCGCCGCGACCGTGACCCCGACGCGCGAACGCGATCCAGAACGCGCCGCCCACCGCCGCGGCGACCAGGCCGATCAGGACGTAGATGCCGGACCGAGCACGTCGCCGAGGGTGTAGAAGAAGAGCTGCGGCCCGGTGATCGACCGTTTCAGGTCGCCCTCGTGGCCGGGTTCGTCGTACGGCGTGGTGTAGGTGGTTCCTTCGGCCATGACGGCCTCACTTCCAGGTGTGCGACCAAACAACTCCGTCCCATTACCGAACCGCAACCGGCGCCGGGTTGTAAAGGGCATGAAAGGTGTGGTTCGGGGTAATCGGCCGATTCGCGGGCGAACGGCTGGCACGATTCAGAAATGCGAGGCCGCCTGCACCACATCATCGTCGACTGTCCCGACCCGGCCGCTCTCGCCCGCTTCTACGCGGCACTGCTTGGCCAGCCGATCACCTACGAGAGTGAGGATTTCGTGGTGGTTGCCGAGAACGACACGACCTCCGGGCTGGCGTTCCAGCGCGTCGCCGACCATCGGCCTCCCACGTGGCCGGACCCAACGATCCCGCAGCAGATGCACCTGGACGTCATGGTTGAGAACGTCGCCGACGCGACGCCCCGGGTGTTGAGTCTTGGCGCCGTTCAGCTCCAAGAGGGAGTGTTCGCTGACCCGGCGGGGCACCCGTTCTGCCTCATCACGCGTCCTGGCTGGGCCGAGCCCATCCCGGACTGAGCCAGCCCATGACCTGCCCTCCTCGTGTCAGGCTGGAACCGTGGACATCGAGGGGTTCGGCCGACTCGCGTCCTCACTACCGCCGGTCCGGGTGGCGCGTAGGGCCTTCTTCTGCGCTGGCCTCAAGGGGCGCCTCATGCACGGCAGCTCGACGGCAACCTGTCGTGGTCCGAGCTTCCTTCGACACCCACGATGTCCTGATCCACGAGTACACCGAGACGTTCTCGCTGCCGAGTGGGTCGAGAGCCCATGATGGTCGTCGCCGACCTTCCGGATGCCGACGAGCGACGAGTGCCTGACCTCCGTGGCGGCTCCAGACCGGCCGACGGAGCCGACACGAGGAGCCGATGGACCTGTGCTGGCGACCGTACTGAGTCTGCGCAGATGCGCAGCCGTTGTTGGCGTGCGATCTAGCCTGCTCGGCGTCAGCAACCGGCACGTTGCGATCGGTCTCCGGGTCCCACGCCCACGACCCGTTTCGGGGTCGGTCTCAAGAACTGGTCGCAGCTCTGGCCAGCGGTCCAACAGAAATCCCACGGCCTGGAGCAGGACGTTGTTTGGATCGTCGACCTCCTCATGCGACTCGTCTCCTACAAGTGCCCGCCATCCTGAGTCGCGGTCGTTGTCGGGCGCTTCCCGGTAGACGTAGCCGGGCCGGATGTCCTGTTCGTGGCTCCGCCGACTGACGAAGATCTTCTTCTCGAGCAGCGACCAGTCATCGAGAGTGCTGATCACGTGCTCAGGACCGAACTCCACGTGTCCACCCTGCTCGATGGTTGTGATGGCCGTTGGAGCGTTCGTCAGGACACCGACATAGCGCCCGCCGGCAGTTTCGAGCACCTCCACCCACATGCGTTCCGCCCCCGGATCACCTTCTCCTGGGTCGACGACCTCGAACAGGAGCCTCGCAAGATCCCCAGGAGCCAGGTTCTCGCGCTCCGACCGCTGCGGGATGAAGAAAGCTCGCGGAGCAGCGGCGTGCTTCTCCTCAGCATTGCCCAGCCGGTAGTCGACTACGCGATCAGTCACGGCCGACATCCTGCCAGCGGATGGCCACGCGAACCCTGGACCGGCGCACGGCGGCACGTGAGTGCGTTAGCGATCAAGGCGTGCTCGCCGCGCTCGCGCCCACGGGCATGAGCGTGTCTCACCCGAAGGCGAGACTCGACGAGCACGCACTTGGGCAGTACCCGCCAGCGGCGAAGAAAAACGCATTGGCTCCGAGAGCGAACCCCCGGTCGTCTCTCGACATCGGGAGGAGGTTGGCCCTACGGTCGTTGGCAGTCCAAGCGAGGGATGTGGTAGCAGATGCGCAGTCTGCTGAGCCGGTTCAGTGACTGGGTCGTGGTTCATCCGGTCTTGTGGGGCGTGGGCTCGGGAGTCGTGCTGGTGCTACTCGGCTTTGCTCTCAATCTGGCACCGATCGTGGTCATTGCTGCCGGAGCCGCCATCGGCGTGCTGAACATCCTTCATGCGAAGAGACGGGGCTACTGCCCACTTCCGGCAGAGCCGGGTTCTCACCCGGGACGAGCGGAGGCCGAGTAACCGTTCCGGGAATGCAGCGACGACTGACCCATGTCTGCCGATCTGGGCGCGCCGCTAGAGCAGCCGGCGGTCCGACGCCCACCGGGCGAGCTCGTGCCGCGAGGAGAGCTGCAGCTTCCGCAGCACGCTGGACATGTGGGTCTCGACGGTCTTGATCGAGATGAACAGCTCCTTCGCCACCTCCTTGTAGGCGTAGCCGCGGGCGATCAGCCGCATCACCTCGCGCTCCCGCTCGGTCAGCCGGTCGAGGTCCTCGTCGACGTCGGCCACCTCGATCGAGCCGGCGAACGCGTCGAGGACGAAGCCGGCGAGCCGGGGCGAGAACACCGCGTCGCCGTCGGCGACCCGGCTGGATCGCCGCCACCAGCTCGGGGCCGGTGATGGTCTTGGTGACGTAGCCCCGGGCTCCGCCGCGGATCGTGCCGATCACGTCCTCGGCGGCGTCGCTGACCGACAGCGCGAGGTAGCGGGTGTCGGCCGAGTGGCGCCCTGCGCATCACCTCGGCGCCACCGCCGCCGGGCAGGTGCACGTCGAGGAGTACGACGTCGGGCCGGTGCTCGTCGACGGCGGCGACCGCCTCGTCGACGTCGGCCGCCTCGGCGACGACGTCGACCGCGCCACCCAGCTCGGCGCGCACGCCGGCGCGGAACATCGCGTGGTCGTCGACCAGGACCACGCGGATCGGCTCAGCCATGGGAGTCCTCCTGCCTGGGGAGGTGCAGCCGCACCTCGGTGCCCTCACCCGGCGTCGACTGCACCGTGGCGGTGCCGCCGTGCCGTTCCATCCGGTCGATGATGCTGTGCCGGACGCCGTGCCGGTCCTCGGCGACCCGCTCGACGTCGAAGCCACGCCCGCGGTCGCGGACGAACACGTCGACCGCCGCGCGGTGACACCTCGGCGTACACGTCGATCTGGCCGGTCCCGGCGTGCTTGGCGGCGTTGGTCACCGCCTCGCGGGTGGCGTTGACGACGGGTCGCAGGCTCTCCGCCGAGCGGGCAGTCGCCGACGTTGACGACGTCGACGGAGACCCCGTGGGCGTCCTCGACCGCCGCCGCGACCCCGCGCAGGGCGCTGGCGACGGTGCTCTCGTCGGTGGCCTCGCCGGCGTACAGCCAGGACCGCAGGTCGCGCTCCTGGGACGCGGGCCAGCCGGGCGACGGTGGCGCCGTCGTGCGGCGTTCTTCTGGATCAGGGCCAGCGTCTGGAGCACCGAGTCGTGCAGGTGCGCGGCCAGGTCGGCGCGCTCCTGGGTGCGGACCCGCTCGGCCCGCTCGGCGGTGAGGTCGGAGGCCAGGCGGTAGATCCACGGCCCGACCACGATGCCCAGGCCGACCACGGTCAGCAGCGCGGCGATCGTGACGTCGCGGGCCATCTCGAGCGAGCCGCCGCGCAGCGCGAAGACCACGAACGCGGAGACGATCAGGCCGATCCCGGCCGCGAGCCGGGCGTACGCCGCCCACCCGCCGCGGCCGAGCACGGCCCGGACCGGGTCGATCCGGCCGGTGGTGTCCAGCCAGCGCTCGCGCTGCGCCTCGTCGGCCTGGCGCCACAGCAGGGCGATGCCGACGAGCCCGAGGAAGATCGGCCAGAACACGCAGCCCGCGCCCGAGGACCGCCTCGAGCAGGAAGACGGCGCCGAGGCCGAGCGCGGCCAGCGCGATCGCCGGGCCGACGTCGCCGAGCCGGCGGATCCGGCCCGGGCGCCGGCCGCCGCGGGTCGCGCTCTCCAGGCCGGGGGCCCCCGCCTCGAAGTGGGAGTCGGTGGGCAGCACCAGCCACAGGCCGGCGTACATCGCGATGCCGAAGCCACCGAGGGCCGCGGCCACCACGAACGCCGACGCGCACCCAGAGCACGGGCAGCGCCGAGGTGCCGGGCCAGGCCGCAGGCGACGCCGCCGATGATCGGCTCCTGGCTGTCGCGATGGGCACGGCGCGGCTCGCGGCCGCCGTGGCGGCCGCCCGGGTGCCGGCGTCGCCGGGGAGGGCGTGGTTGTCATGACCCGGCAATCGTCACACAGCGCGGGGGCGCGAACCATGAGGTGCAACCCCGGCCCGACCCTGACCCGGGGGCGTCGGGCAGGATCAGGGTCGTCCCCGATGGTGCCCAGCCGCTCCGGGCCGCAGGCTTGGAGCATGACCACGACACCACCCGAAGCACCCTCCGGCCCCGCCGACGAGTCGGCGCCCGACGAGGGCCCCCGCGTCACCCGTGACGAGATCCGCGACCTCGGCCGGCTCCGCCGTTCCGTCGACGACCGGAAGGTCGCCGGCGTCGCCGGCGGCCTCGCCCGGCACCTCGACGTCGACCCGCTGATCCTGCGGGTGGCGTTCGTCGTGCTCGCCTTCTTCGGCGGCGCCGGCCTCCTGCTGTACGGCGCCTGCTGGCTGCTCGTGCCCGAGGACGGCTCGGACGAAGCAGCGATCACCCTCGACGACCGCAGCCGCACCCTCGCCCTGCTCGCCGTCGGCGTACTGGCGGCGTTCGCGCTGCTCGGCGACTCCTGGGGCGTCTTCTGGTTCCCGTGGCCGCTGGCCATCATCGCCCTGGTCGTGCTGCTGTTCGTGACCCGCAAGGACCGCCGCTCGGCGCCGACCCCGCCCCCGGGATCCGGGGGTGGCGCGGTGCCCGCGGCGGGCGGCGACACCTCGACCTACGAGGGCACCACTTCGGACGGTGGCACGTGGACGCTACCAGGGTCCGGCGACGTACACACCGCCCCGCGACCCGCGCCGAGCGCGGACCGATCCTGTTCTGGTTCACCCTCGCGCTGATCGCGCTGGCGATCGGGGTCCTGGGGATCGTCGACGTCGCCGGCGTGGCCGTGGCGGACGCGGCGTACCCGGCGCTCGCGGTCGGCATCACCGGGCTCATGCTCCTGGTCGGCTCGTTCTACGGCCGGGCCGGCGGCCTGATCCTGGTCGGCCTGCTCGCGACCGTCGCCCATGGCGGCGGCCACCGCCTTCGGCCAGTGGGAGGGCGAGCGGATCGTCGAGACCCCGGCGACCGCCGCCGAGGTCGAGAGCAGCTACGAGTTCGGCGCCGGCGAGCTGGTGCTCGACCTCAGCGAGGTCGACGACATCGAGGCGCTCGACGGCCGGCAGATCAGCGTCGAGGGCGGGGCGGGCCGCATCGAGCTGATCGTGCCCGAGGACATGGACGTCGTGGTCACCGGCCGGATCGACGGCCCGGGCGCGATCACCCTGTTCGGCGAGCAGGAGGGCGGGATCGAGACCAGCTCACGCGGACTCCACGACGCCGGAGCCGACGCCCCCCGCCTGACCATCGACGCCGACCTCGGCGTCGGCGAGATCTACGCAGAGAGCGAGTGAGGACATGAACGAGCTGGACAGCGGGCGTCACCCCGTGAACATCGGCCACCTGGTGATGGGCATCGCGTTCCTCGGCCTGGTCGGCATCTGGGCCCTGATCCAGGGCGACGTCGTCAACGGCGACGACATCCGCTGGCTGCTGCCGATCCCGTGGGTGTTCGCCGGCGTCGCCGGGCTGCTGGCCACGACCCTCTCCGCGAAGAACCGGCACGGCACCCGGCAGACCGGGTGGGTCGGCTCCGGCTCTGAGGCTGACGACGGGCAGGACTGATCAGGCCCGGATCTGTCAGGCGCTGCGGTCGGCCGCGGCCAGCCAGTCCTCCAGCGCCATCACCGTGGTGTCGGGGTGGTCGGTGAAGATGCCGTCCACCCCGGCATCGAGGAACGCCATCGCCTCGGCGTAGGCGTCGCCCTTCGCGTTCGGGTCGGCGCCGCGGCGGAAGTTCGAGGCCATGAACTGGTTCTCGTCCCGCAGCGTCCACACGTGCACCAGGAGACCGGCGTCGTGGGCGTCGGGCACCAGGTCGGAGGGCTCCCCGGTGGCGTCGGTGACCGGGTCGCGGGGCAGGACCAGGTTCTTGTTGGCCCCCACCCCGTCGGCGTACGTCGCGACCCAGGCCAGGCCCTCGGGGGTGGTGAGGTCGCGGTAGGTCCGCGGGTCGCCGGCCTTCACGAAGTCGTACGGCGCCCCGGACGCGTCGATCAGCTGCACCAGCGGCACCCGGGTCACCCCCGCGAGCGCGCGCAGGTTGGCGGTCTCGAAGGACTGGATGAACACCCCGGAACCGGCCCGGTCGAGGCCGTGGCGACGCAGCGTGGCCACCAGCGGCTCCTCGAGCGAGAGCCCGAGCTCGTCGAAGTAGCTCGGGTGCTTGGTCTCCGGGTAGACCCCGATCCGCCGCCCGGTCCGCCGCTCCTCCTGCCGGACCAGGCTCAGCACCTCGTCGAGGGTGGGCACCTCGAACATGCCGTCGTACCGCGTGTTGTCGGGCCGCACCAGCGGGAGCCGCTCCTTCGCGCGCAGCGTCTTCAGCTCGGCGAGGGTGAAGTCCTCGGTGAACCAGCCGGTCACCGGCCGCCCGTCGATCGTCTTGGTGGTCTTCCGGTCGGCGAACTCGGGGTGCTCCGCGACGTCGGTGGTGCCGCCGATCTCGTTCTCGTGCCGGGCGACCAGGACGCCGTCCTTCGTGGAGACCAGGTCGGGTTCGACGTAGTCGGCGCCGAGCCGGATCGCGTGGCGGTACGACGCGAGGGTGTGCTCCGGGCGGTAGCCGGAGGCGCCGCGGTGGCCGATCACGATCGGGGCCGTCGTGCGCGGGTCGTGGTGGTCGCCCGGGTGCGCGGTGGCGCCGGGGGCGACAAGAGTGACGGTCGCGATGGCCATGAGGACGCCTCCAACCAGGCAGCGGACGAGGGTGGAACGGAAGGTCATGGCTCGACGGAAGCGGAGGCAGGTGACAGGGCGTCGCCCTGCAGGTGAAGGTCGGATGGCGATGATGGGACACATGTCCCTCCCCCGGATCGACGGATTGCACTCCCTCCCCGCCCTCGAGCACCCCGAGCTCGTCTCACCCCAGGTGGCCGCGGCCCTCGCGGCGTGGCCGGCCGGGGACGACGTCGCCGTCGTCGAGATCGACCCCGCCCTCGCCGACACCGCCGCCATGAGCGAGGCCTACTCGCTGTCGATGGACACCGGCGCCAACTGCGTCGTGGTGGCCGGCAAGCGCGGCGGGGAGGAGCGGGTCGCCGCGTGCGTCGTACGCGCGGACACCCGCGCCGACGTCAACAACCTGGTCAAGCGGACCCTCGACGTGCGCAAGGCGTCGTTCCTGGCGATGGAGCGGGCGGTCGAGGAGTCCGGGATGGAGTACGGCGGCATCACGCCGCTCGGGCTGCCCCCGGAGTGGCGGGTGCTGGTCGACGCCCGGGTGCCGGAGATGGAGGTCGCGATCATCGGCTCCGGCGTACGCCGCTCCAAGCTGCTGGTCTCCGGGCCCCTGCTGGCAGAGCTGCCCGGCGCCGAGGTGGTCGAGGGTCTCGCCGGCTGAGGTTCACCTCGAGGCCACCGTCCGGACTGCCCAGTTGGTCGCCGTACGGCTTGGAGGTGCACTATGTGCGCCATGACCGACGGCAGGAACGAGACCGAGGACGAGAAGCTCGACCGCAAGTGGGGCGACCTGCTGCAGGAGCTCCGGGTCATGCAGACCGGGGCGCAGCTGACCGCCGGCTTCCTGCTGACCCTGCCGTTCACGACGAAGTTCCCCAGCCTCGACGACTTCCAGCAGACCCTGTTCCTGGTCCTCGTGGTGGTGGCGGCCCTGACCACCGCCGTCGTGATCACCCCGGTGGCCGTGCACCGGCGGATCTCGGGCGAGCACGTCAAGGAGCGGCTGGTCGTCACCGCGCACAGGCTCGTCGGCGTCGGCCTGACCCTGCTGGCGGTGCTGGTGACCGGCATCGTGGTGCTGATCTTCGACGTGGTCGTGGACCGGACGACGGCACTCGTCGTGGGCGCCGTGGTCGCAGCGATCCTCGCCGGCCTCCTGGTCGCCCTGCCGCTGAAGCTGGTGGGCTCGACCGACTGAGCTCGACCGACTGAAAACCGGTCGCTCGCTGCCCACTGGTCCGTACCGTTGGACGGGTGCGCAAACTTCCCCTCGACCACCCCGGAACCGCCGACCACCGGTCGCCGGGCCGGTACCTGTGGTGGTTGGCCAAGGGGCAGTGGCACACCCTGGCTGCTGGGCATGCTCTTCGGCATCATCTGGATGAGCACCCAGGCCGTGATGCCGTTCGTCCTCGGCCGCGCGATCGACCGCGGCGTCGCCGCCCAGGACTCCGGTGAGCTGCTGAAGTGGGCCGGCCTGCTGTTCGCCATCGGCCTGGTGCAGGCCGGAGCCGGGATCATGCGGCACCGGTTCGCGGTGACCAACTGGCTGACCGCGGCCTACCGCACCGTCCAGCTCGTCGGCCGCCAGGCCGTTCACCTCGGCGGCACCCTGCCCCGCAAGGTCTCCACCGGCGAGGTGGTCGCGATCGGCACGAGCGACCTCTCCCACGTCGGGAACGTCATGGACGTCACGGCCCGGTTCGCCGGCGCGATCGTGTCCTTCCTGCTGGTGTCGGTGATCCTGCTGACCACGTCGATGACGCTCGGCCTGGTGGTGCTGATCGGCGTACCGGCCCTGATGCTCCTGATCGGCCCGCTCCTGAGCCCGCTCCAGCGACGCAGCGCCCACCAGCGGCACCTGATGGGCGACCTGGCCAACACCGCCAGCGACATCGTCGGCGGACTGCGGGTGCTGCGCGGGATCGGCGGCGAGCAGGTCTTCCACGACCGCTACCGCCGCGAGTCGCAGACCACCCGTCGCGCGGGAGTGGACGTCGCCCGGCTCCAGTCGGTGCTCGACGCGCTGCAGGTCTTCCTGCCAGGCGTGTTCGTGGTGCTCGTGGTGTGGCTGGGCGCGCGGTCCGCCGTCGCCGGACAGATCACCGCCGGGGAGCTGGTCGCGTTCTACGGCTACTCCGCGTTCCTGATGATCCCGCTGCGGACCGCCACGGAGTACGCCAACAAGCTGATCCGGGGGCGGGTGGCCGCGCAGCGGATCTGTCGGGTGCTGGTGCTGACGCCCGACCACACCGACCCCGTGACGCTGGCGCCGTCGCCGCCGATCGGGTCCGACCTGCACGACGTGCGCACCGGCCTGCACGTGCGCGCGGGCCTGTTGACCGCGGTCGTGGCAGACCAGCCCGACGAGTCCGCGGCCCTCGCCGACCGGCTCGGGCTGTGCGCAGCGGTCGTCGACGACGACGTCCGGCTGGGCGGCGTACCCCTCTCCGCCCTGGCGCGCGCCGAGGTGCGCGAGCGGATCGTGGTCTCCGACACCGGTGCCACGTTCTTCTCCGGGCGGCTGGGCGACCGGCTCGACGTGCGCGGCCGCGGCGGCCTCGACCAGGCACTCGACACGGCGTCGGCCGACGACATCTTCGACGCCATCGACGACGGCCTCGACACGATCGTCGCCGAGCGCGGTCGCACCTTCTCCGGGGGCCAGCGGCAGCGGCTGATCCTGGCCCGGGCGCTGACCAGCGACCCGGAGATCCTGGTGCTGGTCGAGCCGACGTCGGCCGTCGACGCCCACACCGAGGCCCGGATCGCGTCCCGGCTGCGAGCACACCGCGCCGGCCGGACCACCTTGGTCACCACGGGCAGCCCGCTGGTGCTCGACGCGGTGGACGAGGTGGCGTTCCTGCGCGGCGGGCGCGTGGTCGCCACCGGCACGCACGCGGACCTGCTCGATCGCGAGCCGGCGTACCGGGCCGTGGTGACGCGCGAGGTGGGTCTCGACCAGAGGGAGGGGGCGCTGCGATGAACACCATGCTTCCGGTCGCCGACGGCCGGTCGGTGCGTCGCTACGCCACCCGGATCGCGCGGCGCCACCCTCGGCTGCTGTGGGGTGCGCTGGCGCTGCACGTGGGTGCCGCGCTGGCGGCGCTCGCCGCGCCGCGGCTGCTGGGCGACCTGGTCGAGGCCGTGGAGGACGGCACGACCGTGGGTCAGGTGGACCGGATCATCATCGTCCTGGCGGGGTTCCTGCTCGCCCAGACCGTGCTCACCCGGTACGCCCGCTACGCCAGCCAGGTGCTCGGCGAGCAGGTGCTGGCCGAGCTGCGCGAGGACTTCGTCGGCAACGCGCTCGCGCTGCCGGTCGGCGTGGTCGAGTCCGCCGGGTCCGGCGACCTGCTGACCCGCACCAGCCGCGACGTCGACCAGCTCGGCTGGTCGGTGCGCTGGGCCCTGCCCGAGTGGACGATCGCGGTGGTCATCCGCGGTGCTCACCTTCGCCGCCGCCCTGTCGGTCGGCTGGTGGGTGGCTCTGCCGTGCCTGCTCGGCGTGCCGCCGCTGGTGATCGGGCTGCGCTGGTACCTCGCCCGCGCCAAGGACGGCTACCTCCGCGAGAGCGCGTCGTACTCCGTGATCAACGCGACCCTGACCGAGACCGTCGAGGGCGCCCGCACGGTCGAGGCGCTGGGCATCGGCGAGGAGCGGATCGGGCAGATCGACGACGACATCAAGGAGTCGTACGACGCCGAGCGCTACACGCTGTTCCTGCGCACGGTGTTCTTCCCGAACATGGAGATCGCCTACCTGATCCCGACCGTGCTGACGCTGCTGTTCGGCGGCTGGCTCTACACCCAGGGGTCGGTCTCGCTCGGCGACGTCACGGCGGCGACGCTCTACGTGCAGATGCTGATCGACCCGGTGGACCGGATCGTGTCGATCCTCGACGAGCTGCAGATGGGCGCCGCGTCCCTGGCCCGGCTGCTCGGCGTGGCGCAGGTGCCCGACGACCGTGAGGTCTCCGGCGCCCAGCCGCTGGACGAGAAGCTCGAGGCCGACGACGTGCGGTTCTCGTACGTCGAGGGCCGCGACGTGCTGCACGGCGTCGACCTCGACGTCGGGGTGGGCGAGCGGATCGCGATGGTCGGGCCGTCCGGGGCCGGCAAGTCGACCCTGGGCCGGCTGCTCGCCGGGATCCACCCGCCGCGGACCGGCTCGGTCACGGTCGGCGGGGTCGGCCTGGTCGAGCTGCCCCTCGGCGACCTGCGCGGCCACGTGGCGCTGGTGACCCAGGAGCACCACGTCTTCGTCGGCACGCTGCGGGAGAACCTCGCGCTCGCGGCCGCACCCCCCGGGCGCCGGGGACGACGAGATCCGGGCCGCGCTCGACGCCGTCGACGCCCTCGAGTGGGTCGACCTGCTGCCCGACGGGCTGGACACGCTGGTGGGCTCGGGCGGCCGGGCGCTCACTGCCGCGCAGGCCCAGCAGATCGCGCTGGCCCGGCTGGTGCTGGCCGACCCGCACACGCTGGTCCTCGACGAGGCGACCGTCGCTGATCGACCCGCGGGCCGCGCGGCACCTGGAGCGCTCCCTGGCCGCCGTGCTGCACGGGCGGACCGTGATCGCCATCGCGCACCGGCTGTTCTCCGCGCACGACGCGGACCGGGTGGCGGTGGTCGAGGACGGCGTGATCTCGGAGTTCGGCTCGCACGACGAGCTGGTCTCCACCGGTGGCTCCTACGCCGCCCTCTGGGACTCCTGGAACGGCCACCGCTGACGTGTGCGTTGATCCGGTGCAGGGGGTGGCACCGGATCAACCGCCCACCGCTGGTTGAGCGGGAGCGACCACTAGGGTCACCGCCCTGCGCCACTTCCGGGGTTTCGACAACGCTGCGCTCGCTGCTCAACCACCGGAAGGCGCTCAGACGCCGGAGATGCGGATCCCGGACTGGGTCTTGTAGGCCTTGTTGATCGAGATCAGCACGGCGGTCAGCGGCTCCAGCTGCCGGGCCAGCCGCAGCTTGCCGGCGTCGATGCCGTCGCGGCCGGTCACGCAGCGGGCCAGCTCGATGGCCACCGCCTTGCCCTCGGCGGAGTCGCCGCAGACCAGGACGTCCTCGTGGTCGAGGTACTCCTCGTCGGACCACAGGTTCTTCGCCGACACGTGGTGGAACGCGCCGACCACGGTCGCCTCGGGCGCGATCCGCTGCGCGGACTCGGCGGCGGAGCCCTCGCCGCCGTCGATCACCCGGCCGTGGGGGCCCTGCTTGTCGAAGGCGAGCGGGTTCACGCAGGAGATGACCGTCTTGCCCGCCAGCGGGAGGGTGGCGACCAGCTCGTCGTGGCCGTCGTACGGCACCGCGAGCAGCACGACGTCGGCGTCGCGCACGCGTCGGCGTTGGCTGCTCCGGTGACACGCACCGCCGTCCAGCCGGGCGTTCACCTCGTCCGCCGCGGCATGCGCCTTCTCGGCGGCCCGCGACCCGAGCACCACCGTGTGGCCGTGCTTCGCGAAGCGGTAACCGAGCCCCTTGCCCTGCGGGCCGGTGCCGCCGATCACTGCGATCCGGTACGTCGTCTCCAACGGGGTCTCCTCGTGTCTCGCCACCCGGTCATCCTGCTACCGTGACAGTGATCCTGTCACAGTTGGGAACAGCCAGCCGAACCCGGACCGGAGGACCACGTGAAGCTCTCGATGCCCCTGATGTACGCGGGAAACCCGCGCGAGGCCGCCGACCAGGTCGCCGCGCTGGAGAAGGCCGGGCTCGACACGGTCTGGGTGGCGGAGGCCTACGGCTTCGACTCCCCCACGCTGATGGGCTACCTCGCCGCGAAGACCGAGACGGTCGAGATCGGCGCCGGCGATCCTCAACATCTACTCGCGCACGCCCGGGCGCCCTGCTGCAGACCGCCGCCGGCCTCGACAACGTCTCCGGCGGCCGCGCCGTGATCGGCCTCGGCGCCTCCGGGCCGCAGGTGATCGAGGGCTTCCACGGCGTGCCCTACGACAAGCCGGTGACCCGCACGAGGGAGATCATCGACATCCTGCGCGCGGCCTGCGCCGCGAGGCGCTCACCAGCGACGGGCTCTACAAGCTGCCGCTGCCGGCCGACCAGGGGCTCGGCCTCGGCAAGCCGCTGAAGCTGCTCACCAAGCCCGAGCGCCCGCCGTACCGATCTACGTCGCCGCGCTCGGCCCGAAGTCGGTCGAGGGCGCGGCGGAGTACGCCGACGGCTGGCTGCCGTTCCTCTTCCACCCGGAGAAGGCCGACCAGGTCTGGGGCGAGGCGCTCGCCGAAGGGCACCAAGCAAGCGCCCGGAGGGGCTCGGCCCGCTGGAGATCTCCGCCGGCGGCATGGTCGCGATCGGCGAGGGCGCGGACACCAAGGCGCTGCTCGACTTCGCCCGCCCGATCTACGCGCTCTACGTCGGCGGCATGGGCGCCCGCGGCAAGAACTTCTACAACGACCTCGCCTGCCAGTACGGCTACGAGAAGGAGGCCAAGGAGATCCAGGACCTCTACCTCGACGGCAACAAGCGGGACGCCGAGGCGATGGTCCCGCTGGAGTGGCTCGAGGCCGGCAACCTGGTCGGCCCGGAGTCCTACGTGAAGGAGCGGATCGCGGCCTTCCGCGAGGCCGGCGTCACCAACCTGCAGCTCACGCCCGCCACCGAGGACCCGGCCGCCACCATCGCGCAGATCAAGGAGTGGGTCTCCTGATGCCCGACAAGCCGTCGATCTACACCCAGGAGCACGAGGACTTCCGCAGCACCGTCCGCGCGTTCCTGGAGCGCGAGGTCGTCCCCCACCACGACCAGTGGGAGAAGGACGGCCAGGTCAGCCGCGAGGTCTGGACCAAGGCCGGGGCGCAGGGGCTGCTCTGCTTCGACGTCGACGAGGAGTACGGCGGCGCCGGGGTCAAGGACTTCCGCTACAACATGGTGGTCGCCGAGGAGATCAGCCGGGTCGGCGCGAGCGGCCCCGGCTTCCCCGTGCACACCGACATGATCGTCCCCTACATCAGCGCGCTCGGCACCGACGAGCAGAAGCAGCGCTGGCTGCCCGGGCTGGTGAGCGGCGAGCTCATCTCGGCGATCGCGATGACCGAGCCGGGCGCCGGCAGCGACCTGCAGGGCATCCGCACCAGCGCGGTCGACAAGGGCGACCACTACGTGCTGAACGGGTCCAAGACCTTCATCAGCAACGGCATCATGTCCGACCTGGTGATCGTGGTCGCGCGCACCGACCCCGACGCCGGCCACAAGGGCATCAGCCTGCTGGTCGTCGAGCGCGGCATGGAGGGCTTCGAGCGCGGCCGCAACCTCGAGAAGGTCGGCCTGAAGGCGCAGGACACCGCCGAGCTCTTCTTCGACAACGTCGCAGGTGCCGAAGGAGAACCTGCTCGGCGAGGAGGGCTCCGGCTTCATCTCGCTGATGATGAACCTGCCGCAGGAGCGGATCTCGATCGCCGCCATCGCCGTCGCCGCGATGCGAGCACATCCTCGCAGCTCTGCCTGGACTACGCCAAGGAGCGCGAGGCGTTCGGCAAGCCGATCGGCACGTTCCAGCACAACCGCTTCCTGCTCGCCGAGATGGCCACCGAGGCCCACATCGCGCGGGTCTTCGTCAACGACTGCGTCGCTCAAGCTCAACGCCGGCGAGGTCGACACCTCGCTGGCGTCGATGGCGAAGTGGTGGACCACCGAGCTGCAGAAGAAGCTCGTGGACCAGGCGTCCAGCTGCACGGCGGCTACGGCTACATGATGGAGTACCCGATCGCGAAGGCCTTCGCCGACAGCCGGATCCAGACGATCTACGGCGGCACCACCGAGATCCAGAAGGAGATCATCGGGCGGATGCCTCGGCTTCTGAGCCATGCCTGTGGTCCGCGCGCTGACGCGTGTGCACGCAGCCGCCGACGCGACGGCCGCAGCCCCGAGGAGCACCCCGATGACCGACGACGTACTCGCCGAACGCGCCCGCATCCAGGCGCGAGATCGAGGGCCGGACCCTGGTCGACGCCCTGGCCGACACCGTGGCGAGGTACGCCGACGAGCCGGCGTACTCCGACAAGCACCACGTCCCCGAGGGCGAGTCCTGGCGCACCCTGACCTGGGCCGAGACCCGCGAGCGCGGCGCTCGACGTCGCGGCCGGGCTGATCGAGCTCGGCGTGCAGCGCCGGCGACACGGTCGCGATCATGGCGACCAACCGGATCGAGCACTTCCTCGCCGACATCGGCGCCGTGCACGCGGCGGCGACGCCGATGTCGATCTACAACACGCTCTCGCCCGAGCAGGTCGCCTTCGTCGCCGGCCACGCCGAGCCGACGGTGGCGTTCCTCGAGAACGCCGACCACCTCGCCCGCTGGCAGAAGGCGCTCGACGCGCCGGGAGCCTGCGCAAGGTCGTCGTGATCAACGCCGCCGACAGGCCCGACGGTGACCTCTACACGACCTGGGACGACCTGGTCGCCGCCGGCGCGGCGTACCGCGCGAGACCACGCCGACGAGGTCGAGGCCCGCGCCGCGGAGCTCGACCCCGACGTCGCCGGCGACGATCCTCTACACGTCCGGCACGACCGGCAACCCGAAGGGCGTGGTGCTCACCCACCACAACGTGCTCTACGAGGCGCGTCGAGCACCCAGGAGGCCGCCGGCCTGACGGACCCGCAGCGCGGCGTCAGCTACCTGCCGCTCGCGCACATCGCCGAGCGGGTCGCTCGGCCTCTACGGCCCGCAGATCCAGGGCAGCCACATGCACGCGATCGGCGACCCGGCGCAGCTGCTCGGCGCCCTCGGCGAGGTGCACCCGACGGCGTTCTTCGGCGTCCCGCGGGTGTGGGAGAAGATCAAGACCGGCCTCTCCGCCAAGCTCGCCGCCGACCCCGACCCCGCCAACCGCAAGATGGTCGAGGACTCGATGGCCGCCGGCGCTGGCCTGGGTCGAGGCCCAGGAGGTCGGCGGCACGATGACGCCGGAGATCGAGGAGGCCTACCGCAAGGCCGACGAGGCGATCCTCGGGTTCCTCAAGCTGCTGCTCGGGCTCGACCAGGTCACCTGGGCCGGCGTCCGCGGCGGCGCCGATGCCGCTGGACGTCGCGAAGTTCATGGCCGGCCTCGGCCTCAAGGTGTACGACGTCTACGGCATGACCGAGACCTGCGGCGCCGTCACCGCCAACGGCCCCGGCGGCTTCAAGCTCGGCACCGTCGGCCGGGCCAACCCGGGCATGGAGGTCAAGCTCGGCGAGGACGGCGAGATCCTGGTCCGCGGCCCGGTGAACACCCCCGGCTACCACCTCCAGGAGGACGCCACCCGCGCGCTCATCGACGAGGACGGCTGGGTCCACACCGGCGACATCGGCACCCTCGACGACGACGGCTTCTTCGCGGTCGTCGACCGCAAGAAGGAGCTGATCATCACCTCCGCCGGCAAGAACATCGCGCCGTCGAAC
This sequence comes from uncultured Actinomycetota bacterium, assembly GCA_963812345.1. Lineage (GTDB taxonomy): Bacteria > Actinomycetota > Actinomycetes > Propionibacteriales > Nocardioidaceae > Nocardioides. The sequence continues at coordinate 122,783 of CAWEVA010000016.1, read as the reverse complement.
ATCGAGAACTTCCTCAAGGAGTCGCCGCTCATCGGGCACGCGATGGCGATCGGCGACAACCGGCCGTACGTCGTCGCGATCCTCACCCTCGACGGCGAGATCGCGCCGCTGGTCGCCCAGCAGCTCGGCGTCGAGTTCACCGACCTCGCCGACCTGGCCGAGAAGCCGGAGATCCGGGCCATGGTCCAGCAGGCCGTCGACGCCGCCAACGAGCGGCTCTCGCGACCCGAGCAGGTCAAGGCGTTCGAGCTGCTGCCGCGTCGAGTGGACCGCCGAGTCCGAGGAGCTCACCCCGACCCTGAAGCTCAAGCGGCGGGTCGTGAACACCAAGTACGCCGACGTGGTGGACCGCCTCTACCTGACCGGTGAACTGGCAGCGGGTTGACGATGAATTTCGGGGGTGGTCCCGGTCAGATAGGGGGAAACCCTGATGCCGACTGTCCCCGCCTCGTGATGGAGTTCTCCCATGCATCGTCAGATCGCCGGCAAGCTCACCGGCCCCGTCACCAAGTGGATCGTGCTCGTCTTCTGGATCCTCGTCGTCGGCGTTTCCGGCGTCTTCGCCCAGAAGCTCACCGAGGTCCAGAACAACGAGGCGTCCTCCTGGCTGCCCGCCAGCGCCGAGTCCACGCAAGGCACTCGAGAAGCTCGAGCCCTTCCAGGACCCCAACGCCATCCCCACCGTCGTCGTCTACGAGCGCGAGCAGCGGGCTCACCCAGGACGACCTCGCCACCGCCACCGACCAGGCGCGCCGAGCTCCAGGCGCATGGACGGGGTCGAGGGCAAGGTCATCGGGCCCGATCCCGTCGGAGGACGGCAGGCCGCGCAGACGATCGTCACCTTCAACTTCGGCAAGAACGGCTGGAACGCCATGCCCGACATCGCCGACGAGATCCGCGAGCATCGCCGGCGATCGACGGGGTGACCGTCCACATCGCCGGCGCCGGCGGCCAGGCGGCCGACTCCGCCGAGGCCTTCGAGGGGCTCGACACCACCCTGCTGTTCGCCGCGCTCGGCGTGGTCATCCTGATCCTGCTGCTCACCTACCGCAGCCCGGTGCTGTGGATCCTGCCGATCATCTCGGCCGTGGTCGCCCTGATCACCGCCGCAGGCGGTCATCTACTTCCTGGCCAAGTACGCCGACCTCACGGTCAACGGCGCAGAGCCAGGCGCATCCTCACCGTGCTCGTGTTCGGCGCCGGCACCGACTACGCCCTGCTGCTCGTCGCCCGCTACCGCGAGGAGCTGCGCCGCCACGAGGACCGGCACGAGGCGATGGCCTTCGCCCTGCACCGGGCCGCCCCGGCGATCCTCGCCAGCGCCGCGACCGTGGTCGCTCGGCATGCTCTGCCTGCTGCTCGCCGACATGAACTCCACCGCCGGCCTCGGCCCGGTCGCCGCGATCGGCGTCGGCGTCACCCTGCTGGTGATGGTCACCCTGCTGCCCGCGCTGCTGGTGATCTTCGGCCGGTGGATCTTCTGGCCGAAGCGCCCGACGTTCGGCAGCCCGAGCCCACCGCGACGGGCCTGTGGGCCAAGGTCGGCCGCCAGATCGCGCTCGCGCCCGCGCAGGTCTGGATCGGTCACCACGGTCGCTGCTGGCCGTGGCCTGCCTCGGGCTGTTCAAGCTCGACGCCAACGGCCTCTCCACCGAGGAGCCCTACACCAAGGAGTTCGACTCGATCGTCGGCCAGAAGGTCCTGACCGAGCACGGCCTGGCCGACGACTCCACACCGCTCATGGTGGTCGTCCAACGCCGAGCAGGCCGACGAGGTCGCGCGACGGCGATGGCGGCGATCGAGGGCGCTCGGCAGCGCCGACGAGCCCGTCGTCCAGGACGGCGTCGCGTTTTCACCGCCACCGCTCGACGGCCGACGCCGCCTCGCCACGCGGCGTTCGACACGGTCGAGCGAGGTCCGCGACGCCGTGCACGACATCGCGGGCGCGGACGCCCTCGTCGGCGGCAGCTCCGCGATCCTCCTCGACATCGAGACCGCCTCCAACCGCGACAACCTCGTGATCATCCCGCTCGTGCTGCTCGTGGTGCTGCTGATCCTGATGCTGCTGCTGCGGGCGCTGGTCGTCGCCGCTGCTCCTGATCGGGACCGTGGTGCTCTCGTTCGGCGCCGCCCTGGGCATCACGGCGCTGCTCTTCGAGTACGTCTTCGGCTTCGCCGAGCGCCGACCCGGTCGTTCCCGCTGTTCGTGTTCGTGTTCCTCGTCGCCCTGGGCATCGACTACAACATCTTCCTGATGACCCGGGTGCGCGAGGAGACCCAGGACCGCGGCACCCGGCGAGGGCTCGCTGGTGGCCCTGGCCGCCACCGGTGGCGTGATCACCTCGGCCGGCCTGGTGCTGGCGGCGACGTTCGCTGGTGCTCGGCACGCTGCCGCTGGTCTTCCTCGTCGAGCTCGGCGTCGCCGTCGCCCTCGGCGTCATGCTGGACACGATGATCGTCCGCTCGGTGCTGGTCACCGCGCTCAACCTCGATCTCGGCAGCAAGATCTGGTGGCCGAGCAAGCTCGACCGGCACGCGTCCGCGTCCGAGCCCGAGCCAGAGCCAGAGCGCGTCAACGCCTGACCGGGGCCGGGCGCGTCCGGGGGTGATCCCGCGGACGCGCCACCTTGCCGTCCTCGGGGAACGCTCCGGACGCTGCCGACCTGTGCTGCACTTGGCCCCATGCACCGCCGGATCGCAGGCCGGCTGACCGGACCCGTCAGCAAGTCGGCCGTCCTCGTGCTGTGGCTCCTGGTGGTCGAGGGGTCCGCAGTCGTTCGCGTCCCAGCTCTCCGAGGTGCAGAACAACGACGTGGCCTCCCGGCTGCCCGCGAGCGCCGAGTCCACCCGGGCGCTGCAGAAGCTCGCGCCCTTCCAGGACCCCGACGCCATCCCCACCATCGTCGTCCACGAGGCAGAAGATCGGTCGGCTCACCGACGAGCAGTTCCGGACGATCGCGTCCCAGAAGGATGAGCTCGCCGAGCTCGACGGGGTCCAGGGCGAGATCTTCGGGCCGTTCCCCTCCGAGGACCGACAGGCCGCGCAGACCCTGGTCACCTTCAACTTCGGTCCCGCCGGCTGGAAGGACATGCCGCACCGCCGCCGAGCAGGTCAGCGACCTCGGCGCGATGGAGGGGGTCTCCGGCCGCGTGCCGGGCGCCGGTGGCGCGGCCGTCGACTTCACCGAGGCCACGCCGGTCTCGACGCCACCCTGCTGGGCGCCACGCTGGGGTCGTCGTCCTGCTGCTCCTGCTCACCTACCGCAGCCCGGTGCTCTGGATCCTGCCGATCGTCAGTGCGGTTGTCGCGCTCTTCACCGCCGAGGCGGTGGTCTACCTCCTCGCGAAGCACGCCGGCCTCACGGTCGCCGGTCAGAGCCCCGGCATTCTCACCGTACTCGTGATCGGCGCCGGCACCGACTACGCCCTGCTGCTGGTGGCCCGCTACCGCGAGGAGCTGCGCCGCCACGAGGACCGGCACGAAGCCATGGTGTTCACGTCCCCGGCGACGCCGGCGTCTGGCCGGCGACCGTGTGCTCGCATGCTGTGCCTGTCACTCGCCGACCTATCTCCACCGCCGGCCTCGGCCCGGGCAGGCAGAGGCGCCGTACCTCTCCCCCGACGAGATCCTCGACATCGCCCGCCGGGGCGGCGACCTGGGCTGCCTCGAGGCGCTGTTCACCCTCGGCGACCGGCCCGAGGACCGCTGGCCCGAGGCGCGGGCCTGGCTCGACGAGCAGGGCTACGACTCGACCCTGGCCTACGTCCGGGCGATGGCGATCCGGGTGCTGGAGGAGACCGGGCTGCTGCCTCACCTCAACCCCGGCGTCATGTCGTGGGAGGAGATGAACCGGCTCAAGCCGGTGGCCCCGTCGATGGGGATGATGCTGGAGACCACCTCCCGGCGGCTCTTCGAGGAGAAGGGTGAGGCCCACTACGGCTCACCCGACAAGGACCCGGCCGTCCGGCTGCGGGTGCTCGACGACGCGGGCCGGCTCTCCGTCCCGTTCACGACCGGGCTGCTGGTCGGCATCGGCGAGACCCTGACCGAGCGGGCCGAGACGATCTTTGCCATCCGGGCGTCCGCGCGGCGCTTCGGGGCGGTGCAGGAGGTGATCGTCCAGAACTTCCGGGCCAAGCCGGAGACGGCCATGCGGCACACCGACGACCTGGGACTGGACGAGTTCCGAGCCGCCATCGCGGTCACCCGGCTCGTGCTCGGCCCGAAGATGCGGGTGCAGGCGCCGCCCAACCTCGTCGACACTCGCCTGATTCTGGCGAGTGCCGGGCGCTGCTCGGCGCCGGCGTCGACGACTGGGGCGGGGTCTCCCCGCTCACCCCGGACCACGTGAACCCCGAGCGCCCCTGGCCCTCGCTCGAGCGGCTGGAGGCGATCACCGCGGAGTGCGGCTTCGAGCTGCGGCCGCGTCTCACCGTCCATCCCGAGTACGTCGTCGCGGGTGAGCCGTGGCTGGACCCGCGGGTCACCGGTCACGTGGCCGCCCTGGCGTCGACCGAGGGCGTGACCGCCGGCCTCGCGCGCGCCGGCGTACATCCCTCGGGCCTGCCGTGGCAGGAGCCCGACGGCGGCGCCCACGCGGGCACGGCACGGGTTCGGCCGCACCGACCTCCACACCGCCGTCGACACCGACGGCCGCTCCGCCGACCGCCGCAGCGACTTCGACGCCGTCTACGGCGACTGGGACGCCCTCCGCGAGCAGATAGTCCGTCACGAAAAGCACCGGTTGCCACCGCGCCCGATCGACACCGGAGCCGATCGTGACGGACTATCGGCATTGCGCGGCGGCGGAGAAGGACCCGGCCGGGCATCACCGACGAGCAGGCGCTGACCCTGATGACGGCCGAGGGGAGCTGCTGGAGCAGGTGTGCCGGCTCGCCGACGACCTGCGCCAGCGACACGGTCGGCGACGAGGTCACCTACGTCGTCAACCGCAACATCAACTTCACCAACGTCTGCTACGTCGGCTGCCGGTTCTGCGCGTTCGCCCAGCGACGCACCGACGCCGACGCGTTCTCGCTGTCGCTGGAGCAGGTGGCCGACCGCGCGCAGGAGGCCTGGGAGCTCGGGGCGACCGAGGTCTGCATGCAGGGCGGGATCGATCCGGAGCTGCCCGGCAGCGCCTACTTCGACCTGGCGGCCGCGGTGAAGCGCCGCGTCCCGGGCATGCACGTGCACGCCTTCTCGCCGATGGAGATCGTCAACGGCGCCTCGCGCACCGGACTGACGGTCGAGGACTTCCTGATCAAGGCCCGCGAGTCCGGCCTCGACACCATCCCCGGCACCGCTGCCGAGATCCTCGACGACGACGTCCGCTGGGTGCTGACCAAGGGCAAGCTGCCGACCCGGACCTGGATCGACGTGGTCACCACCGCGCACCGGGTCGGCCTGCGGTCGAGCTCCACGATGATGTACGGCCACGTCGACAACCCGCGCCACTGGGTGCAGCACCTGCGCGTGCTGAGCCGGATCCAGGACGAGACCGGCGGCTTCACCGAGTTCGTGCCGCTGCCGTTCGTGCACCACTCGTCACCGATCTACCTCGCCGGCGTCGCCCGGCCCGGGCCGACCCTGCGCGACAACCTCGCGGTGCACGCACTGGCCCGGATCCTGCTGCACGGCCGGATCGACAACATCCAGACCAGCTGGGTCAAGCTCGGCACCGACGGCACCCGGGCCATGCTCCGCGCCGGCGCCAACGACCTCGGCGGCACGCTGATGGAGGAGACCATCTCCCGGATGGCCGGCTCCGAGCACGGTTCGGCGCGGACCGTCGCGCGAGCTGACGGAGATCGCCGCCGGAGCGGGTCGCCCGGTCCGCGAGCGCACGACGACGTACGGCGTACCGGCGGCCCGCCGGAGCTAGCCGGCCGGTAGCCCGTCCACGAACTCGGCGATCTCCCGCAGCGTCGTCGGATCGCCCTCGAAGTGCGGCAGGTGCGCCACGCCGTCGAGCCACAGCAGTCGTGCGTCCGGGAGCGCCTCGGCCAGCGCCTCGTCGACGGCCCGGATGTCCTCGACGTCCAGGCGGCCGACCATGACCAGCACGGGCACCGTGATGTCTCCCAGCCGGGGCCAGGCGTCCTCCACGCGCGCCCGCTCGCCGGGGTCCGCAGCGCGAAGGGCGCGGCCGTTCATCTCCAGGAAGAGCTCGCGGGTCGCCCCCTCCACCCGCCCTTCATCGGCGGTGGGACCGTCCAGCCAGATCCAGGCCTCGAGCCGGTTGACCTCGTCCCAGTCCTCGGCTTCCTCCGCCGCCTCCGCCCGGGCCACCAGGTCGGCGGTCTGCGGATCGGTGATCTCGGGGTACGGCGCGCCCCGCACGGCCGACCCGATCAACACCAGCGCCCGGACCCGGTCCGGATGCGCCAGGGCCAGGTCCAGGGCGACGGCGCCACCCATCGAGCCGGCCACCACCACCGCCGACCCGGCGCCGGCCGCGTCGAGCACCGCGACGGCGTCATCGACCGGCGACCAGCCCGCTTCTGGCTCGTAGGTCGTCTCGCCGTAGCCGCGTGCGTCGTACCGCACGCAGCGGTGCCGGTCCGCGAGCGTGTCCACGAGGGGTTGCCAGCTGCGGCGGTCGGTGACGCCGGCGTGCACGAGCAGCACGTCGTGGACGGGATCCTCCGGGCCGGACACGTCGTAGGCGAGCCGGGCGGAGCCTGAGTCGGTGAACATGGCGGCCACGCTAACCACCGTCGTCGGGCCCAGCCATCCAGTTTCCGGCGCTACGGTGACTCCATGGGTGACATCGACGTCCATGGCCCGACCGGTCGATCGCTCCGACGAGATCCTGACCCCCGAGGCGCTGGAGTTCGTCGCCGACCTGCATCGGCGGTTCGGTCCGCGGCGCGACGAGCTGCTGGTGGCGCGCGCGGAGCGTCGTACGGCGATCGCGGAGGCGGGCACCCTCGACTTCCTGCCGGAGACCGCCGAGGTCCGCGCCGGTGACTGGACGGTGGCGCCCGTGCCCGCCGACCTGCAGGACCGGCGGGTCGAGATCACCGGGCCGACGACCCGGAAGATGTCGATCAACGCCCTCAACTCGGGCGCGAAGGTCTGGCTCGCCGACCTCGAGGACGCCAACACGCCGCACTGGGAGAACGTCGTGGGCGGCCAGGTGAACCTGCGCGACGCCGTACGCCGCGACCTGTCCTTCACCTCGCCCGAGGGGAAGGCCTACGCCATCGCGGACCCCGACCGGATCCCGGTGATCGTGCCCCGCCCGCGCGGCTGGCACCTCAGCGAGGCCCACCTCACCGTCGACGGGACCGCGGTCGCGGGCGGCCTGGTCGACTTCGGCCTCTACTTCTTCCACAACGCGACGGAGCTGCTCGGCTCGCGGCTCCGGCCCCTACTTCTACCTGCCCAAGATGGAGTCGCACCTCGAGGCGCGGCTGTGGAACGACGTGTTCACCCACGCCCAGGCTGTCCTGGAGGTCCCGCACGGCACGATCCGGGCGACGGTGCTGATCGAGACGATCACGGCCGCGTTCGAGATGGACGAGATCCTCTTCGAGCTGCGCGACCACATGGCCGGGCTGAACGCCGGGCGGTGGGACTACCTGTTCAGCATCATCAAGAACTTCCGCGACGTCGGCCCGGAGTTCACGCTCCCGGACCGCAACGCGGTCACGATGAACGCGCCGATGATGAAGGCCTACAGCGACCTGCTGGTGCGGTCCTGCCACCGGCGCGGGGCGTTCGCGATCGGCGGGATGGCGGCGTTCATCCCGAGCCGTCGCGACGCGGAGGTCAACGAACGCGCGTTCGCGAAGGTGCGGGAGGACAAGACCCGTGAGGCGGAGGCCGGGTTCGACGGGTCCTGGGTCGCCCACCCCGACCTGGTGCCGGTGTGCCAGGAGATCTTCGACCGGGTCCTCGGCGACCGGCCGAACCAGGTCGACGTACGCCGCGAGGACGTCGACGTCTCGGCCGCCGACCTGCTGGCCGTCGACCGGACGCCCGGGGAGCGCACCGAGCAGGGCCTGCGGGGGAATGTCCGGATCGGGATCCAGTACCTCCAGGCGTGGCTCTCCGGCAACGGCGCGGCCGCGATCAACAACCTGATGGAGGACGCCGCCACCGCCGAGATCTCCCGCTCCCAGGTCTGGCAGTGGATCTACAACGACGCCACCCTCGACACCGGCGAGACGGTGACCCGCGAGCTGGTCCAGCGGATCGTCGAGGAGGAGTACGCCGCGTTGCAGGCGGAGCTGGGCGACTCCTTCGCCGCCGGGCACTGGGACGTCGCCCGGGACCTGTTCGTCGACTCCGCCCTCGCGGAGGACTTCCCCGCCTTCCTCACCCTCCCGGCGTACGCCGCCCTCCTCGCCGCCGAACGCTGACCCGCCCGAAACTTTCGGGCGGGTCAGCGCGATTTCGGGTCAGTTTCGGGCGGGTCAGCGCTTGATCCGGTCGCCGCCGACCCAGACGCCGGCGAGGTCGGAGTCGCCGCCGAGGGCGAAGATCTTGGCCACCGCGTCCTCGGCGCTGGCGGCGTGCCGGAGGCCGACGTCGAGGGGGTCGTCGTCGAGCGGCCGGACCCAGACCGCGTCGAACTGCTTCCCGACCGAGAGGTCGCCGACCTCGTCGCCGAGCCCCAGCGCCAGCGCGCCCGCGCGGGTGGCGAGGTGGAGCAGGTGGGTGGCGGTGAGCGGGATGCCCTCCGGACCGAGCAGGGACTGCATGAAGTAGGCCTGCAGCCCCTCCTTGAACAGCGAGAAGCCGGTGCCGGCGCCGACGTCGGAGCCGAGCGCCACCCGGACGCCGTGCTCGACGTGCCGACGCAGCGGGAACAGCCCGCTGCCCAGCGCGGAGTTGCTGGTCGGGCAGTGGGCGACGCGCGGCTCCGCGGCCGGCCAGCACGGACAGCTCCTGGTCGCTGGCGTGCACGTTGTGGGCGAGCACGGACCGCTCGCCGACCAGGCCGTGCCGGTCGTAGGTGTCGACGTAGTGCAGGGCACCCACGAACAGCCTGGCCACCTCGGCGACCTCGGTCGGTGTTCTCGTTGACGTGGGTGGTGAACCAGGTGCCGGCGACGTCCTTGGTCACCGAGGCACAGGCGTCGAGCATCTCGTCGGCGGTGGAGTAGGAGAAGCGCGGCGTGACGGCGTACCTCGCCCGCCCCACGCCGTGCCAGCGGCCGGCCAGGGCCATCGCCTCCTCGTAGGCCCGCTCGGGGGTCGTGAGCAACGGTTCGGGGAGTCCGCGGTCGCTCACCACGAGCCCGGAGGTGACCCGCACCCCGACCCGCTCGGCCTCCGTGAAGAGCGCGTCGACCGCGGGCGCGAAGTGGGAGCCGAACACCAGCGAGGTCGTGGTGCCGGCCGAGACCAGCCCGAACACGAACTCCGCGGCCACCTCGCGCGCGTAGTCGACCGACTCGAGCTTGAGCTCCTCGGGGAGCGCACATCGCTCCAGCCACTCGAGCAGCGGCATGCCGAGGGCGCCGATCGCGCGGACCTGGGGGTAGTGGAGGTGGGCGTCGACCAGACCCGGCAGGAGTACGCCGTCCGCGCAGGTCCACGACCTCGGCCTCCGGGATGGTCGGCCCGCACCGCCGCGAAGTCACCCGCGAGCGGTGATCACCCCGTCGGCCACGGCCAGCCCCGCGTCGTCGGCACTGCGCAGCACCCCGCCGGTGAACGGGTCCTCCGGGGTGTCGACGACCCGGGCGCGGTAGATCGTGGTCATGAGGGGGCCACGCCGACCCGGACCGTCCGCAGCAGCTGGGCGGCGACGCTCAACGCGATGACGGCGGGATCCTTGCCGGGGATCTCGGGCGTGCCGATCGGGGACTGGATCCGGGCGATGGCGGACTCGGTGTGCCCCTCGACCCGCAGCCCCTGCTGGAACCGCCGCCACTTCGCGGCCGACCCGATCAGGCCGATCGACCCGAGGTGGGAGGTGCGGAGCGCCGCGTCGCACAGCGCGAAGTCCTCGGCGTGGTCGTGGGTCAGGATCAGGACGTGGGTGCCGCTCGGCACCTCACCGAGCGCCAGCTCGGGGACGGGCGAGTGATGGGCGACCACCTGCGCCTGGCCGTCGTCGAGGCAGGCCAGCCGGTCCGCGGCGACGTACGGCTTGCGCGAGTCGACGAGGTGCAGGTCGAGGTCGTGGCGGGCGAGGATGCGGGCGAGCTCGAGACCGACGTGGCCCATGCCGAAGATCGCGACGGAGGGGACCACGGGCAGCGGCTCGAACAGCAGCGTCACCTCGCCGCCGCAGCACTGCCGGCCGTGCTCGGTGCGGGCCTTGTCGGTGAGCGGGATCGTCACCGACTCGGGCTCGCCGGGCGGCGCCTCGAGCAGGCCACGGGCCCGCGCCAGCGCGGTCTCCTCGAGGTTGCCGCCGCCGATGCTGCCCCAGACCTCCGAGGCGGACACGACCATCTTCGCGCCGGCGTCGCGCGGGGCGTGCCCGCGCACCTCGGTGACGGTGACCAGCACCCCCGGTCGGCGTTCCCGCCGGAGCCGCTGGACGGCGGAGAGCCAGTTCGTCATGAGCGCACCTCCGCGGGCACCGACCGGACGACCCGCTCCGACCGCGGCTGCAGCCGGTGGGCGTCGGCGCCGGGCTGGTCGGGGACCTGGCCCGGGAACCCCTCGACGACGTGGCCGTCGGTGCGGCCGCTCCTGGCGGCCTCGACCGCCCAGTAGACCGCCTCGGGGGTGGCCGGGGAGGCGAGGTCGACGCTGGTGCCGTCCGGACCGAAGGCGGCCGCCGCCTGCCGCAGCGCCTCCCGGACCGAGAACGCCAGCATCAGGGGCGGCTCCCCCACCGCCTTCGAGCCGTAGACCGCGCCCTCCTCGTGGGCCCGCTCCAGCAGCGACACGTTGAAGACCTCGGGCATCTCGGAGAAGCTCGGCAGCTTGTAGGTGCTGGCCGCCTGGGTGGCGAGCCGTCCGCGGGTCTCCCCGTCGGACTCGTCCCACCGCAGGTCCTCCAGCGTCAGCCAGCCCGCCCCCTGCACGAAGCCGCCCTCGATCTGGCCGAGGTCGACCAGCGGCGACAGCGAGTCACCGACGTCGTGGACGATGTCGACCCGTCGGGTGCGGTTGGCCCCGGTGAAGCCGTCGACCTCGACCTCGGTCGCCGCGACGCCGTACGCGAAGTACTTGAACGGGTGGCCCCGCATCAGCGAGGAGTCCCACTCCAGCCCCTCGGTGCGGTAGAAGCCCGCGGCCCACAGCTGGACCCGGCTGAAGTAGGCCTCGCGGACCAGGTCCTCCCAGGCGATGTCCCGGCCCGCGGCCACCTCGGTGAGGCGGGCCTTGATCTGCTCGCAGGCGTGCTTGACCGCGCCGCCGTTGAGGTCGGCGCCGGAGCTGGCGGCGGTGGCCGAGGTGTTGGGCACCTTGTCGGTGCGGGTGGGCGCCAGGCGGACCCGGTCGAGGGGTACGCCGAGCGTGGTCGCGGCGACCTGGAGCATCTTGGTGTGCAGGCCCTGGCCCATCTCGGTGCCACCGTGGTTGATCAGCACCGACCCGTCCTTGTAGACGTGCACCAGCGCGCCGGCCTGGTTGAAGGCGGTGAAGTTGAACGAGATGCCGAACTTCACCGGGGTCAGCGCCAGCCCGCGCTTCGTGTGCTGGTGCCGCGCGTTGAAGTCGTCGATCTCCGCGCGGCGGGCGGCCACGTCGCCGGAGTCCAGCACCCGCTGCCATGCGGTCGCGACCCGGTCGGGGTGCCGCACCGGCTGGCCGTACGGCGTGCTCTGGCCGTCGACGTAGAAGTTGCGGCGGCGCAGCTCGTCGGCGTCGATGCCGAGCAGCGGGGCGCAGCGGCCGAGGATGTCCTCGATGACCAGCATCCCCTGCGGCCCACCGAACCCGCGGAAGGCGGTCTGCGAGGTCTTGTGGGTCCGCGCGATCCGGCCGTTCACCCGGACATGGGGGATCCAGTAGGCGTTGTCGACGTGGCACAGGGCGCGGGCCAGGACCGGCTCGGACAGGTCGAGGCTCCAGCCGCCGTCGGAGGTCAGGGTCGCGTCGAGCGCCTGCAGCCGGCCCTCGGCGTCGAAGCCGACCCGCCACTGGGCGTGGAAGCCGTGCCGCTTGCCGGTCATGGTGATGTCCTGGGTGCGGTTGAGCCGCAGCCGCACCGGACGGCCGGTGAGGGTGGCGCCGAGCGCGGCGACAGCGGCGTACCCGTGCGGCTGCATCTCCTTGCCGCCGAAGCCGCCACCCATCCGCAGGCACTGGACGGTCACCGCGTGGTTGGACAGCCCGAGGACGTGGGCCACGATCTCCTGCGTCTCGGAGGGGTGCTGGGTGCTGCTCTGCACGAACACCTGCCCGGCCTCGTCGACGTGGGCGAGCGAGCACTGGGTCTCGAGGTAGAAGTGCTCCTGCCCGGCCATCTCGACCTCACCGCTGAACACCCGCGCCGACGCCGCCAGCCCCTCCTCGACGTTGCCGCGCTCGACCGTCGGCTGGCCGCCCTGGAAGCTGCCCGCCGCGATCGCCTCCCGCAGACCGATCACGGCGGGCAGTGGCTCGTAGTCGACCTCGACCGCCGCGGCGCCCAGCCGCGCGGCCTCGAGGGTCTCGGCGAGCACCCAGCAGACGGCATGGCCGTGGTACATCACCTCGCTCGGGAACAGCGGCTCGTCGTTCTTCACCCCGGCGTCGTTGACCCCCGGGACGTCGTCGGCGGTGAGGACCCGGACCACCCCGGGGACGTCGTACGCCGCGTCGACGCGCAGGTCGGTGACCCGGGCGTGCGCGTGACGGCGCCTGCACCGGATGGGCGTGCAGCACGTCGCGGGTGCGGCCCACCAGGTCGTCGGTGTAGAGCGCCGCGCCGGTGACGTGCAGGGCCGCGCTCTCGTGGGGGATGGTCAGGCCGACTGCGGCGTCGTCGGGTCGTCGCGACAGGTCGCTCATGCCGGCACCGCCTCGCTGGTGTCGGCCCACAGCCGCAGCAGCGCGTTGCCGAGCATCGCCGAGCGGTAGGCCGCGCTCGCCCGGTGGTCGTCCATCGGTGTGCCCTCGGTGCGCAGCGACGGCGGCGGCCGCCCGGACCGTGGGCTCGCTCCACGGCTGTCCCTCGAGCGCCGCCTCGGATGCCAGCGCGCGCATCGGGGTCGCCGCCACGCCGCCGAGGCCGATCCGCGCGGTCTTGACCAGGCCGTCGGCCACGTCGATGGCGAACCCGACGGCGACGCTGGAGATGTCGTCGTAGCGCCGCTTGGCGATCTTGTGGAACGCCGTCACCCCGGCCAGCGGGAGCGGGATCCGCAACGAGCGGATCAGCTCGTCCGGCCGCCGGACCGTCTCGCGGTAGCCGGTGAAGTAGTCGGCGAGTCGGGACCTGCCGGTCGCCCTCCGACGAGGCCAGCACGACATCCGTGTCGAGCGCCAGCAGGGCGGGTGGGAAGTCGCCGATCGGGGAGGCGGTGGCGAGGTTGCCTCCGATGGTGGCGGTGTTGCGGATGAGCCGGGACGCGAACTGCGGGAACACCTCGGCCAGGATCGGCGACCCGGCCGGCGAGCAAGGTCTCGACCTCGGACAGGGTCAGGGCCGCCCCGATCTCGAGCCACTCCTCACCGACGTCGAACGAGCGCAGCTCGGGCAGCCGGTCCACCGCGACGACGTACGACGCCCGCTCACCGCGGAGGTTGGCCTCGACGCCCCAGTCGGTGCAGCCCGCGATGACGGTGGCGTCGGGACGTCCCTCGATCAGGGCCAGCGCCTCGGCGAGGTCTGCGGGTCGGGCGAACCCGTCGACCCGCGTCGCCACCACGTCGGGAGCAGGCGTGGCGATCCGTTCGGCCAAATGGTCGCCGGCCGCCGGCGATGGGAGTGCCCAGGCCGCGTCGCGGATCGGCCGGTAGCCGGTGCAGCGGCACAGGTTGCCGCCCATCGCGTGCAGGTCGAAGCCGTTCGGGCCGTGCTCGGCGTCCTCGTGGCCGGGTGCCCGGTCCGCCCGGTAGAACTCCGCAGCCATGCTGCAGACGAACCCCGGCGTGCAGTAGCCGCACTGCGACCCGCCCCGCTCGGCCATCTCCCGCTGGACGGGGTGCAGGTCATCGGGAGTGCCGAGCCCTTCGGCGGTGACGACCTCCTGGCCGTCGAGGGACAGCGCCGGCACCAGGCAGGCGTTGATCGCGGTCCACTGCGAGGCTGCCGTCGGCCGCCGGACGGACCACCATCACCGAGCACGCGCCGCACTCACCCTCGGCGCAGCCCTCCTTGGCCCCGGTGAGGCCCAGGTCGCGCAGCCAGTCGAGAGCGGTGACGTGGGTCGGGACGCCGTCGAGCGCGCGGGGCACTCCGTTGACGGTGATCGAGGGTCCGTTCATCCCACCTCCCGGCGCACGCCATGCACGCGCATGGTTCGCAACTGACCCGGGTCGCCGGTTATCCATGCCGAACGACGAACCTGCAGTCATCGTACGCGAGGCCAGGGTCGTGTGCCTCACACCGACCTCCAGGTCGTTCTCGGACACACGACCCGTCATCGGGGCGAGAGCTTCGGGTGCCGGTTCACGTCCTTGTAGAGCAGGTACCGGAACCGACCCGGCCCGCCGGCGTAGCAGGCCTGGGGGCAGAAGGCCCGCAGCCACATGAAGTCGCCCGCCTGCACCTCCACCCAGTCCCGGTTGAGCAGGTAGACCGCCTTGCCCTCGAGCACGTAGAGGCCGTGCTCCATCACGTGGGTCTCCGGGAACGGGATCGACCCGCCCGGCTCGAAGTTCACGATGTTGACGTGCATGTCGTGGCGCACGTCGTCGGGGTCGACGAACCGCTGTGTGCCCCATGCGCCGTCGGTGTCGGGCATCGGCTCGGAGGGCACGTCGGACTCCTGGGTCACGAACGCGTCAGGGACGTCGATCCCGTCCACCGGCTCGTAGGCCTTGCGGATCCAGTGGAACGTGGCCGTGTCCTCGCCGTCGTTGCCGACCGACCAGGCACACCCGGGCGGCACGTAGGCGTACCCGCCGGGCCCGAGCACGTGGTCGATGCCCTCGAGCACGAGACGCACCGTCCCGTCCACGACGAACAGCACCGCCTCGGCCTCCGGGTCGGGCTCGGGCCGCTCGCAGCCGCCGCCGGGGCCGATCTCGACGACGTACTGCGCGAACGTCTCCGCGAAGCCCGACAGCGGCCTGGCCAGCACCCACAGCCGCGTGTCCTCCCAGTGCGGCAGCCGGCTGGCGGTGATGTCGCGCAGGGTGCCGCGCGGGATCACGGCGTAGGCCTCGGTGAAGACCGCCCGGTCGGTGGTGAGGTCCGTCTGCGGCGGCAGCCCGCCTCGCGGCACGTAGTAGCCCATGGTCACGCCCCTCTCCTCAGCAGCCGGCCACGCGGGGCGGCGTCGACGTCGATGAGTACGCCGTGCAGCCAGGTCTGCCGGACCGTGCCGGTGAGCGTACGCCCGGCGTAGGCCGAGACCGGGTTGCGGTGGAGCAGCCGCGCCGGGTCGACGACGAACGACTCGTCGGGCGCGAAGACGCACAGGTCCGCCGATGCGCCCACCTCGATCCGGCCACGGTCGGTGAGTCCCACCCGGTCGGCAGGGCCGGTGGCCATCCAGCGGACCACGTCGGCGAGGCCGTGGCCGCGCTCCCGCGCGCCCGTCCACACCGCCGGCAGGCCCAGCTGCAGCGAGGCGATGCCGCCCCAGGCCAGGGCGAAGTCGCCCGCGCCCCGGCGCTTGAGGTCGGCGACGCACGGCGAGTGGTCCGTGACCACGAAGTCGATGTCGCCGGCGGCGAGCCCGTCCCAGAGGCGGTCGCGGTTGTCGGCGTCCCGGATCGGCGGGCAGCACTTGAACTCCGTGGAGCCGTCGGGGATCTCGGCGGCGTCGAAGGTCAGGT
Organism: uncultured Actinomycetota bacterium; assembly: GCA_963812345.1. Lineage (GTDB taxonomy): Bacteria > Actinomycetota > Actinomycetes > Propionibacteriales > Nocardioidaceae > Nocardioides. The sequence goes on along the minus strand of CAWEVA010000016.1, from coordinate 106,933 downwards.
AGTGGGGGCAGGTCTCCACGGACACGTCGACGCCGTCCGCACCGGGCAGCCCGCAGTGCCGGGATCGCCTCCGCCGCGCTGAGGTGTACGACGTGCGCGCGCCCCCCGGTCCGCCGCGCGCCGTCGATGACGAGGTCGACGGCACGCTCCTCGGCCGCGGGCGGACGGGAGTCCAGGAAGCCGGCGTACCCCGTGCCGTGCGCCCGGGAGTCGTCGATGAGGCCGGCGTCCTCGGCGTGCACCAGCATCAGCGCCCCGAGCCGCGCAGTCTCCGCCACGGCGTCGGCGAACTCGTCGGCCGAGAGGTGCGGGAACTCCTCGACACCGGAGTCGAGCAGGAAGCACTTGAAGCCGAAGACCCCGGCCTCGTGCAGTGCGGACAGGTCGGCCAGGTTGCCGGGGACCGCACCGCCCCAGAAGCCCACGTCGACCCACGCCTGGTCGCGGGCCGCTGCGCGCTTCTCCTCGAGCGCGGGCACGGTGGTGGTCGGCGGGATGCTGTTGAGCGGCATGTCGACGATGGTGGTGACCCCGCCCGCGGCCGCGGCGCGGGTCGCGGTCTCGAAGCCCTCCCACTCGGTGCGGCCCGGCTCGTTGACGTGCACGTGGGTGTCCACCAGCCCGGGGAGCAGGACCTCGTCGTCGAGGAGCTCGACGACGGCCTCCGCGTCGCTCGGGTCGTCGTACGCCGCGATGCCGGCGATCCGGCCGGCCCGGATCCCGACCGCGACCGGTGTCTCGCGGCCGTCCACCACCGCGCGCCGGGCCCGGATCAGGACGTCGAGCTCAGGAGCCACGGTAGGTCGAGTAGCCGTAGCGGCTGAGCAGCAGCGGCACGTGGAAGTGCTCGTCGGCAGCGATCGTGAACGACACGGTCACCTCCGGGTAGAACGCGTCGACCCCGGCGGCGGAGAACCACGCGCCGGTGTCGAAGCGGAGCCGGTAGTCGCCAGTGGCGAGGTCGTCACCGATCGAGCCGACCCGGCCGTCGGCGTCGGTGCGCGCGTCCCCGAGCACCTCCCCCGCGGCCGACTCCAGCACCACCGTCACCCCGGTCGCGGGTCGCCCGGCTCCGGTGTCGAGGACGTGCGTGCTGAGCGTGGCCATGTCAGAGCACCTGCTCCAGCCGGAGCAGCGCGATCTCGCGCAGCTGGGTCACGGTCTCGGCGCGCTCGGTGTCGGGGTCGTTGCCGAGGCGTCGGTCCAGCTCGGCCAGGATCTGGGGTCCGGTCCGGCCGGAGGCGCGGATCAGGAACACCCGGTCGAATCGCTCCTCGTAGGCCAGGTTGCCCACGGCCAGACGCCGGGCCACGTCGCGGTCCGCCGGGTCGACTCCTGCCTGTTCCCTCGCGGAGTGCTCCTCGTCGTGGCCGCCGGCACCGCGTTCACCGATCCGCGGGTGGTGGTCCAGCGCGGACTCCAGCTCCTCGTCGGTCATCGTGCCCGCGGCCACCTCGGCGACCTTCAGCAGCGCGGCCCGGTCGGCGTACGGCCGACCCTCGAGCACGGTGTCGACCCAGCGCGTGATGTCGAGGCACTCCGCCAGCCGCTCCCGCGCCTCCGCCTCGGGCAGCGCGTTGAACGCGTCGAGGTCGGTCACGGGTCCTCCCTGGTCACGGTGGCCTCGATCAGGCCGTAGGGGCGGTCGGCGGCGATGAACACCTCGCCGTGGTTGTCGATCCCGAACGGTGACAGGTCGACGAGGTGGTGGTGCTTGTTGGGTGCGGAGAAGCTGATCTCCGCGACCTCGGGTCGCGCCTCGAGGGCGGCGGTCCCCATCGCGTAGAGCGTCTCCTGGAGAGCCCGGCTGTACGTCGTCGCGAACGCCTCGAGCAGCCGTCGCCGGATGTCGTCGTACGCCGCGTTCCAGTCGTGTTCCCCGGCGGCGTACCGCCAGGTCGCCGTCAGCGACGTGGCCAGGACCCGGTCGTCGGCGTCATCGAGCGTCGTGAACTCGTCGTGCAGGAAGCCCCGGAACTCCGAGCCGGTCGACTTGAGCACCACCAGGTCCTTGAGCCCGGACTCCACGACGGTCGCGTCGGCCGTCCACGTCGACCGCGGTGGTCCGGACCCCGCCGTCCTGCCGGACGAACGCGTGGTCGTGACCCTGGCCGTCGACCGGGATCCGTGCCCAGGCGTACTCCTCCACGTCGACCCGGGCTCCGGTGGCGGCCGGGGTGGCCTGGAGGAGCCGGGTCGCGAGGGCGATCGCGTAGTCCTCCGGGGAGGTGACGCCATGCTGCTTGGCGTAGGCGAAGGCGGTGTTCTTCTGGGTGTCGGTGGGCAGGACGTGGGACTGGTCGCCGGTCACGTGGGCGTCGTCGAAGTCGCCGCGCAGGGACGTGGAGACGTTCAGGTCGCGGATCTCGTGCCGCGCGGTGTCGCGGTAGATGCGGACGACGCGGTTCTCGGCCTTGCCGTATCGGTTGGGTCCCAGGACGACGCCCAACGCTCAGCCCGCCTTCCGCTTCTCGATCGGTCGACCGGCCAGCTCGGTCAGCTTGTTGAGGTTCAGCCCGCTGGCCGTTACCACCTCGGCGTCGGACAGGGCGCCGCAGTCGAGTCCCCGGAGGAGAAAGGCCGCCAGCGCACGCACCGTCGCCGGCTCGTCCTGGATCCGGGACGACTCGGCCTTGCGGTACCCGCGCAGGCGCTCGACGGCGGGCTCGAGGCCGCTGCGGAAGAAGTCGAAGTTCGCGGCGTACCGCGTGGGCAGCTGGGCGGGATGAAGGTCCCAGCCCTGGTAGAAGCCGTGCTCCAGAGAACGGCGCACCAGCCGCAGGTGGTTGGCCCACCCGGCCCGCACGTGGTCGGCGTCCCCCAGGGGCAACAGGTTGGTGGAGCCGTCGGAGAGGCGTACGCCGGTGCCGGCGGCCGCCGCCTGCATCACGGCCTTCGCGTGGTCGGCTGCCGGGTGCTCGAGGCTCTGCTGGGCGGGGGCGATGCCGAGGTCGGCGGAGTAGTCGTAGGTGCCGTAGTGGAGGCCGGCGCAGCGGCCCGCGGACGCGTGGATCATCCGGGCAACGAGGACGGTGCCGTCGCTGCCGATCACTGCCTGCGGCGCCTCGACCTGGAGCTCGAACCGGAGCGCGCCCGAGGGCAGCCCGAGGTCCTTCTCCAGGCACTCCGCGGCGACGGTCATGGCCTCGACCTGGTCGACCGACGTGACCTTGGGCAGCGTGACCACGAACCCGTCGGGCATCTTTCCATCGCTCGTGAGAGCCTCGATGAAGAGCGCCAGGGTGCGCAGTCCGCGGGTTCGGGTGGGCTTCTCGAGGCTCTTGAAACGGATCCCATGGAACGGCGGCGCCTCGCGGCTCTTGATCCACTGCGCCAGCACCGATCCGGCCCGGCGGGCCGTCTCGTCCTCCTCGTCGTCGGGCCGCTCGCCGTACCCGTCCTCGAAGTCGATCCGCAGGTCCTCGACCGGCTCGCGCTCCAGCTTCGCGAGGACCCGCCCGACCAGGTCCTCGTCACCGTCCAGCACGTCGAGGAACTCCGCGCCGTTCTCGACGATCGACATCTGGGCCTGGTTGCCGTACGACGCCAGCAGCTCCGGCTCGACCTGGTCGGCCGGGACGTAGACGGTGTGAACCGGCTGCCGCCCGGCGCGCGCTCCGGGATAGTCGCGGGCGAGCGCGGCGTCGGCGTCGGCGAGCCGATGATCGATCTCGGCCGTCAGCGCCTCGATGTCGACGCCGCGGCGCTGGTCATCGTTCATGCCCGAACCCTAGACCGCTGCGGGCCGCTGGCCCGGCAATGAACCGGGCTCTGGTCTACTCCCTGTCCCAGCACCCGCGTGACCTCGCCGTGGCCTACTCGAGGCCGGAGAGGGCGGCGGCCACCGCGAAGCCGAGCACGGTGACCAGTCCGGCGACCTTCCCCGCCTTGACTGCGGCCTCGGGAATCATCGTGTCGATCAGCATCACGAGCAGAGCGCCGGCGGCGAACGCCAGCACGCACCCACGGCGCGACCGGGCCATGGGCGCACGAGTCCGATCACTGCACCCAGGACCAACGACGACGCGGCGAGGGCACCCCACGCGATTGACGCGGTCATCCCGACAGTCTGGTGGCTCGACGCTCTCCGCACCCGCGTGACCGGGTCCGCGGTTGCTCGGGAATCATGGGGTCAATGACCGGCGCCTGGACGCCCGAGAGCGACCCACCAGCACGGACGGATCCGTCACCCTGGTCGAAGGGTCGTCCTTCTGCCTCTGCACCCGCACCGGCGACCTCCGGGCCGAGGAGCCATTCGGCGTCTACTTCCAGGACACCCGCATCCTCTCGCGCTGGGACCTGACGGTGGACGGTGAGCATCCGGAACCTCTCGCCGCGCTGGTCCCCGATCCCTACCGCGCGACCTTTCTGGGCCGCCTCCGGCGGTCCGGACTGACCGACACCAATCTCCTCGTCGAGCGGGATCGGCGGATCGGGGACGGGATCCGGGAGGACGTCACGGTTCACAACCCCGGCGCGGAGCCCCTGTCCTGCACCGTCGAGGTCGCCGTGGAGGCGGACTTCGCGGATCTGTTCGAGGTCAAGGCGGGGCGGGTCGGTCACGGTGGCGAGCGCACCGAGCTGGCCGAGGAGCAGCGGCTGGAGATTGATCACCGCTCGGGCGAGAGCCACCGCGGCGTCATCGTCGAGGCCCCCGGCGGCGCCGTCACGACCGCCGCCGGGCGCCCTGCGACCATCCGCTACGACGTGGTGATACCGCCCCGTGAGCGATGGTCCGCGTCGCTGATCGTGCGCCCCGTGGTGGAGGGACAGGCGGCTGAGCCGTCGTTCCCGCTCGACCGGTCCGTCCTGGAGTCGCTGCCCGCCGTACGGCTGCAGCGATGGCAGGAGTCCACACCTGTCGTCACCACGGGTCATGCGGGACTGCAGGGCGTGCTCCGACGGAGCCAGGAGGATCTCGGAGCGCTGCGCATCTTCGACGACGAGGACCCCACCCTCGCCGCGGTCGCCGCCGGTGCGCCGTGGTTCATGGCGCTGTTCGGGCGCGACTCCCTGCTCAGCGCCTACATGGCGCTTCCGCTCGACCACAGCCTGGCGCTCGGGACGTTGAAGACCCTCGCCCGCCATCAGGGCCGCGGGTCGGACCCGCTGACCGAGGAGGAGCCGGGTCGCATCGTCCACGAGGTGCGTCACGGGCTCGAGGCCGGCCGCTCGCTGGGTGGCGGCTCCGCCTACTACGGGACCGCCGACGCCACTCCGCTCTTCGTCGTCCTGCTCGGGGAGCTCGCCCGGTGGGGAGGCGACCCGGACCAGATTCGTCAGCTGCTCCCGCACGCCGACCGGGCCCTCGAGTGGATCGAGCGGTACGGCGACCGCGACGGAGACGGCTTCGTCGAGTACCAGCGGTCCTCGGACCGTGGGCTTCGCAACCAGGGCTGGAAGGACTCGTGGGACGGCGTGACGTTCGCCGACGGACGCCCCGCCGACCCTCCGATCGCGCTGTGCGAGGTCCAGGGGTACGTCTACCAGGCCTTCCGCGCCCGGGCCGAGCTGGCGCAGGACTTCGGCGACGAGGGCGGAGCCCGGCACTGGACGGAGCGTGCCGCCGAGCTCAGGGCAAGGTTCAACGAACGGTTCTGGCTGCCGGAGCTCGGTCGCTATGCGCTCGCCCTCGACCACGAGAAGAAGGCCGTCGACTCGTGCGCCTCGAACATGGGGCACTGCCTGTGGAGCGGGATCGTGGACGAGGACAAGGCGCCGAGCGTCGCCGCGCAGCTCCTGTCGCCCGAGATGTTCAGCGGCTGGGGCGTCCGCACCCTCAGCACCGCCATGGGCGCGTACGACCCGGTCAGCTACCACAACGGCTCGGTGTGGCCGCACGACAATGCCCTCATCGTGGCCGGACTCATGCGCTACGGCTTCGTCGACGAGGCCCAGCGAGTCGCGGGCGGGATCCTGGAGGCCGCACAGCGCTTCGGCGGCCGTCTCCCGGAGCTCTTCTGCGGATTCGACCGGGACGCGTACTCCGATCCGGTGCCCTACCCCACCTCCTGCTCCCCCCAGGCCTGGGCCTCGGCCGCGTCCATCCAGCTGGTCAGGACGCTCGTGCGCCTCGACCCCTGGCTGCCCCGTGGCCACCTGTGGGCCGCCCCGGCCCTGCCGGCGGAGTACCTCCCCCTGCGCGTGGAGGGGCTCGCGCTGGGTGCCCACCGGGTCGACGTCGAGGTGAACGATGCGGGCGTCTCGGTCGAGGGGCTTCCGGACGCCGTACAGCTGCACACCGAGCCCGTCGACGGTGCCCCGCGGTAGCGTGAGGAGAGTCCTTCCGAGCGAAGGGACCTGGCCATGGCTGCTCCCGGCGAGTCCGGATGAACGTCTCGACCGGCGCCCTGGTGCGTCGCTGGGGGGGCCGCGCGGTCGCGCTGACGGTCACCGGCGTCGGCCTCTACATCGTCGCCCCCAGCCTGCTGACCCTGTTCGGTGCGTGGCCGAGGCTCCGGGACGTCCAGCCCTGGTGGTTCGTCGTGCTGGTCGCCCTGGAGGCGTGCAGCATGGCGGCCCTGTGGTGGCTGACGAGGCTCGCCCTGACTCCGGAAACCGGAACCGGTGCCGTTGACCCCGCCTCCGCGCGAATGAGCCGGTCGGCTGGGGAGCGGTCGCCACGGCTCAGCTGGCGGGCAACGCCGCCAGCAAGGTGGTACCGGGCGGGCCGGCCACCGGTGGCGTGGTCCAGGCCAAGCTGCTCATCCGGGCGGGCCAGCCCCCAGCCGCCGTCGCGTCCGCGCTGACCGCCGTCGGCCTGCTGACCACCGGAGTCCTTCTGCTGCTGCCGGTCCTGACCGTGCCGGCGCTCATCATCGGGCCGCCTCCAGACCGGCAGCTCCAGCTCGGGTTGCTGGTGTCGCTCCTGCTGGCTGTCGTGATCGTCGGCCTCGGGGTGACCGCCCTGACGTGGCACGGTGTGCTCGAACGGGTGGGTCGCGCGGTCGGCTACGCGATCCACGTCGTACGACGGGCCGTCTCGCCGCAGTCCGTCGCAACCAGCCTGGTCGCGCAGCGGGACCGCGTGGCGATGGCGTTCGAGGGGCACTGGTGGCGTGCGGTGTTCGCTTCGGCGGCCAACCGGATGTTCGACTACGCCGCGCTGGTGGCGGCGCTGGTGGCGTTCGGCGCCCGCGCCCGCCCCGCGGAGGTCCTGCTGGCGTACGTCGTCGCCCAGGCCCTGGCCCTGATCCCGATCACCCCGGGTGGCCTCGGCTTCGTCGAGTCAGGGCTGACGGCGTTCCTGGTGCTGATCGGCATCAGCGCGGACACGGCCCTGATCGCGACCCTGTTGTACCGGCTGGTGTCGTTCTGGCTCCCGATCCCGGTCGGGGCGTCGGCCTGGGCCGGCTGGCACATCCACCGCACCACGCGCAGCGACCCGACGGGCGCCGAGGGCCTCTGACCCGCGCGAGGCGCCTGCGGTCAGGAAGCGGAGGAGGCGCGGCGGCTACGGAGCCACTGCCACGCCGCGGTCACGATGACGGCGCCGACCAGGGAACCGATGATCCCGCTCAGGCGCAGCTCGAGCCCGTCACCGGAGAGCAGGCTGACCAGCAGCCCCCCGACCAGGGAGCCGAGCAGGCCCGAGGCGAACGCCATCGGCCAGTCGATGCCGGACGCCGACCGGCCCAGCAGCATTTGCGCGCCGGCACCGATCAGCATGCCGAAGAGAATGATGGCGATGATCAGCATGCTTCGAGAATAGGGGAGGAAGCGTCCCGGCGCCGAGGAACTCCGCGCACGGCTCCACCAGGGCCACAGCAGAAGGCAAACCGGCAGAACCAGGCCGCGATCGGTGCCGTTGCCGCCCGTTCCCTTCTCTTGTGACTACGTGGCTGACCTCGCACTGGCCAGGGGCGGCATGGTCCACCCGGGCCATCAACAATGCGTAAAACCACCCACCCGGGCCATCAAGGATGCGCAAAACAGCCTAGTTCTTTACTCCCACTCGATGGTGCCCGGCGGCTTCGAGGTCAGGTCGAGAGCGACCCGGTTGACCTCGCGGACCTCGTTGGTGATCCGGGTGGAGATCCGCTCGAGGATGTCGTAGGGGACGCGCGCCCAGTCGGCGGTCATCGCGTCCTCGGAGGTGACGGGCCGCAGCACGATCGGGTGGCCGTAGGTGCGGCCGTCGCCCTGGACGCCGACCGAGCGGACGTCGGCGAGCAGCACCACGGGGCACTGCCAGATGTCGCGGTCCAGGCCGGCGCGGGTCAGCTCCTCCCGCGCGATCGCGTCGGCGTCGCGGAGCACGTCGAGTCGCTCGCGGGTGACCTCGCCGATGATCCGGATCCCGAGGCCAGGGCCGGGGAAGGGCTGGCGGTGGACGATCTCGGCCGGGAGGCCGAGCTGCTCCCCCACCATCCGCACCTCGTCCTTGAAGAGTGCCCGCAGCGGCTCGACCAGCTCGAACTCGAGGTCGTCGGGCAGCCCGCCCACGTTGTGGTGGGACTTGATGTTGGAGGTGCCGGCCCCTCCGCCGGACTCGACCACGTCGGGGTAGAGCGTGCCCTGGACGAGGAAGGCGACCTTCTCGGCGTCCTCGCCGGTCACCGCGTCGCCGAGGATCTCGGCCTCGGCGGCCTCGAAGACCCGGATGAACTCGCGGCCGATGGTCTTGCGCTTCTCCTCGGGGTCGGTCACCCCGACGAGGGCGTCGAGGAACCGCTTCTCGGCCTCCACGACGTGCAGGTCGACGCCGGTGGCCGCGACGAAGTCCCGCTCGACCTGTTCGCTCTCGCCCTGGCGCATCAGCCCGTGGTCGACGTACACGCACGTGAGCCGGTCGCCGATCGCCCGCTGGACCAGCGCGGCGGCGACGGCCGAGTCCACGCCCCCGGACAGGCCGCAGATGGCGTGCCCGCGGTCGCCGATCTGCCGCTGGATCGCCTCGACCTGCTCCTCGACGATGTTGACCATGGTCCAGGTCGGGCGGCAGCCGGCGATCTGGAGCAGGAAGTGCTCGAGCACCTTCTGCCCGTGCTGGGTGTGCATGACCTCGGGGTGCCACTGGACCCCGGCCAGGCCCCGGTCGACGGACTCGAAGGCGGCGACCGGCGTCACCGCCGTGGCGGCCAGTACGTCGAAACCGGACGGCGCGGCGGTCACGGAGTCCCCGTGGGACATCCACACGGTGTGCTCGGCCGGGATCTCGGCCAGCAGCGTGCCGGGGGCACCCACGGCCACTGGAGTGCGGCCGTACTCGCGCGCCCCCGAATGGGCCACAGTCCCGCCGAGGGCCTGGGCCATCAGCTGGAAGCCGTAGCACATGCCGAAGACCGGGACTCCCGCGGTGAAGATCGAGGCGTCGATGCCCGGCGCGCCCTCGGCGTAGACCGACGACGGCCCGCCGGAGAGGATGATCGCCTTCGGCTCCCGAGCCAGCATCTCGGCCACCGGCATCGAGTGGGGCACGATCTCGGAGTAGACCCGGGCTTCCCGCACCCGGCGAGCGATCAGCTGGGCGTACTGCGCCCCGAAGTCGACCACCAGGACCAGATCGTGCTCGGGGTGTTCCGCCATGGCGGCAGCCTATGACGTCGGAGGGCGCCAAGCGGTCGTCGCCCTGCCCATGGTTCCGGGGTTTCGACGACGCTCGCTGCGCTCGCTGCTCAACCACCGCCGGTGGTTCCCCCCGGTGGTTGAGCACGGCGGTGGTGGTCCCCGGTGGTTGAGCAGGGAGGCGCCCCAGCGCCGACCGTCGTCGAAACCCCCGCACCTGACTGGGGCCTGACTGGGGCCGTCCGTGGTCGCCGCCCTGCCTCCCTTACGGGGTTTCGACCCGCCCATCGCCCCCTCGCAAGCTCGGGCGCAGGGCTTGCTCAACCTCCCCGCCTATCGGAGGTGCGAGCTCCGCTCGCACCTCCGGGCGGTGAAACGCATCAGGGCCCGGCCGGGGAGGGAGGGTGGCCGGGCCCTGATCGTCCACGCAACTGCTGGACAGCGCCTGGACACGGGATCCGACCTGGGAGGGAGCAAAAGCGCCGGATCCGACTGGCTCAACGAGCGCTTTTACCTTGGGTTACGACCGGCTACGGCAAGTTCGAGACTTTTTTTCCGGGTTCTGTGCCGGTCAGCTGACGCCGACGATGGGCAGCCGCAGGGCCCCGGGGGCGGCTTCGGGGACGGTCGGGTGCGCGGGCGGCACCGGAGCCACCGGCTCGTACGCCGTCCCGGGCGCTGGGCGGGTGTCCTCCTGACCCCGGTTCGGCCAGTAGGCCATGGCCCGCTCGGCCTGCGCGGTGATGGTCAGGGACGGGTTCACGCCGAGGTTGGCCGAGATGGTCGAGCCGTCGACGATGTGCAGCCCGGGGTAGCCGTAGACCCGGTGATAGGGGTCCACGACCCCGGACTCGGGCGTGTCGCCGATGGTGCAGCCGCCGATGAAGTGAGCGGTCAGCGGCCGGTTGAACGGCTCGCCCACCGAGCCGCCGGCGGTGCCGCCCATGACCCGCGCCATCCGGCGTACCGCTTCGTTCGCGGCCGGGATCCACGTGGGGTTCGGCTTGCCGTGGCCCTGGCGCGAGGAGAGCACCCACCCCAACGGCGTCTTCTTCGGGAACGTCGTGATCGAGTTGTCATGGGACTGCATCACCAGGGCGATGATGGTGCGCTCCGACCAGTGCTTGAAGTCGTAGAGCGCCTTGACGTTCCCCCGCTGCTCCCACATCTCCCGCAGCCAGGTCCGCCACCGCGGGACGGGTCCGTCACCATCGGTGAGCACGGTCTGCATCAGCGACATGAAGTTCGAGCCCTTGCCATAACGCACCGGCTCGATGTGCGTGTGCTCGTCGGGGTGGAACGACGAGGTGATCGCGATGCCCTGGCTGTAGTCGATCTTCAGGTCCGGCGAGATCGCGCCCAGGATGGCCTCGGAGTTGGTACGGGTGAGGTAGCCGAGTCGATCGCTGAGCTTCGGCAGGTCGCCCTCCGCCTTGAGCCGGTGCAGCAGCTTCTGGGTGCCGAGGGCGGCGGCGGAGAACACCACGTGCTCAGCGGTGAACGTCTTGGTGGCGGTCCGCCGCGAGAGCTTGGCCTTGGTCCAGCGGGCGTCGATTGTGTAACCGCCCACCGTCGCGGGGGCGGACCCTGGTGACCGTGGTCAGCGGGTGTACGACGGCGCCGGCCTGCTCGGCGAGGTAGAGGTAGTTCTTGAGCAGGGTGTTCTTGGCGTGGTGCCGGCAGCCGGTCATGCACTCGCCGCAGCCGATGCAGGTCTGCCGCTCGGGACCGGCCCCGCCGAAGTACGGGTCGGCGACGGTCTCGCCGGGTGCCTGGTCGCCGGTCCCGAAGAACACGCCGACCGGGGTCGGGTGGAACGTCTCGCCGACGCCCATCTCCCCCGCCACCTTCTCCATCACCTCGTCGCTGGGGGTGCGCAGCGGGTTCTCCACCACGCCGAGCATCCGCTTCGCCTGGTCGTAGTAGGGCGCGAGCTCTGCCTTCCAGTCACAGATGTGGGACCACGAAGGGTCGCGGTAGAACGCCTCGAGCGGCTCGTAGAGCGTGTTCGCGTAGACCAGGGATCCGCCGCCCACGCCGGCGCCGGCCACGATCATGCAGTCGCGCACCATGTCGATGCGCTGGATGCCGTAGCAGCCGGCATCGGGGAGGAACAGGAAGTTCTTCACGTCCCACGAGGTCTTCGGGTACGACGCCTCGTCGAACCGGTCGCCCGCCTCCAGCACGCCGACGCGGTAGCCCTTCTCGGTGAGCCGTAGCGCGGTCACCGAGCCACCGAAGCCGGAGCCGATGACCAGGACGTCGTAGTCGAAGGACTCCCCGGACTCGGCCGGCTCGGTGTGGTCGACCATCAGGCGCGTCCCAGCTTGTTCAGCACCCGGAGACTGAGCGTCATGGCCTTGGCGTACTGCTCCTGCGAGAGCCCGAAGGACGGCCCGATCCGGACGCCGCGCTGGGTGGCGACCGACTGGGTGTCGGTGTAGCGCAGGATGCCCTCGGAGCCCTGCCGCCGGCCCATGCCGGACTCGCGCATCCCGCCCATGGGCGCGGCGAGCGAGCCGAACGTGGACCCGAACCCCTCGTTGATGTTGACGGTGCCGCACTTGATCTGTCGGGCGAGCTCCCGGGCACGGGCGCCGTCCTGGCTGTAGATGGAGCCGTTGAGGCCGTACTCCCCCGCGTTCGCCCGCGCGACGGCGTCCGCCTCGTCGTGGAAGCGGTAGAGGGCGACCACCGGCCCGAAGGTCTCGTTCCCGAAGCAGGTCATGTCGGGGGTGACGCCCTCGAGGATGGTCGGCTCGTAGAAGTAGGGACCGAGGTCGGGCCGGGCGCGGCCGCCGGCGAGGACCCGGGCACCCTTGGCAACGGCGTCGTCGACGTGCGCGGTGACGGTCTCGAGCTGCTCGGAGGAGATGAGCGTGCCCATGTCGACGCTCCAGTCGAGGGTGGCGCCCAGGGTCATCGCCTTGGTGCGGGCCACGAAGCGTTCGACGAACCGGTCGTAGATCTGGTCGGCCACGAAGAGCCGCTCGGTCGACACGCAGAGCTGTCCGGCGTTGGAGAACGACGCCCGGGCGGTGCCCTCGGCGGCCTTCTCGACCGATGCGTCGCGCAGGATCAGGATCGGGTTCTTGCCGCCGAGCTCGAGCGAGCAGCCGATGATCCGCTCCGCACACTGGCTTCGCGATCAGCTTGCCGGTGGCGGTCGAGCCGGTGAAGCACATGTAGTCGACGCCCTCGATCAGCGGGGGGCCGATGTCGCGGCCCGGACCGGCCACGACCTGCCAGATCTCACGCGGGAAGCCGGCCTGCTCGAGGAGCTCGGCACCGAGGAGCGCGGTCAGCATGGTCTGGGCGTCCGGCTTGATCACCACCGCGTTGCCGGCCAGCAGCGCCGGCAGGCCGTCGCACAGCGCCAGGGTGAAGGGGTAGTTCCAGGGCGAGATGATGCCGACGACGCCCTTGGGCAGCCGGTGCACCTCGACGTGGGTGAGGCCGGGGAACATGCCCGGCACGCGCCGGCTGTCGAGATGGTCGTGGGCGGTGCGTGCGTAGTAGCGGGCGGTGAGCGCGACGTGCGCGAGCTCCAGGAAGGCGTCCTTGCGGGCCTTGCCCGACTCGACGCCGATCAGGTCGCAGATCTCCTCCTGCCGATCGAGCACCAGGTCGTGGAGCCGCATCAGCGCGGCGGAGCGCTCGGCAAGCGACGTGCGGGCCCAGGACTCCTGCGCCCGCCTGGCCCGCGCGACGGCCTCCCGGACGTCGGCCTCGCTCGACTGCGGGACGTGGGCCACCGGCTGCCCGTTGAGCGGGGACTCCACCGGTGCGGTCTCGCCGGTGCTGGCCAGGATCCGTCGGGTGAGGTTCTGCGCGTAGTCGGGCTCCAGGGCGTAGGACGCCCTCGGGTCGTGCTCGGGGTCGGCCGGACCGTCGAGAAGCGGCCCTCCTGCGGGATTCTGGGCGCTCATGAGACCGAGAGTATGTGAGCGCGGTCTCGCTATCTACCTTTCGGTAGCCCGATGAGACGGTTGACACATCCTCCAGGACTGTAAAGCAGGGCACGGCCACCGGACGACCACTCAACAAACCCGATCGGGATACTACCCAACATGACGATGGACATGCCCCCGCGCTGCCCTCAGCATGGCTTCAGGGGAACCGAGGAGGCGCACCATGGTCTGGATCATCATTGCCGTCGCTGTGATCGTGGTTTCGTATTCTTCGAGTGGAGGTCGCGTAACAAGCCACTCCCGTCCGGGCTCCAGAATCACTGGGGAGCGCACAACGCCGCGATGAACCATGAACGCCCGCTCACCGGCGGGCACGACGCCGACGGTCGGCACTAGTCGCTGCACTAGACGATGTCGGGGGCGCTCACCCGAGCCTCGTCGGCCTCCTGGTCGGTCCGCTTGGCCTGGCTCTGGCGCTCGGCCTCGACGCGACGCAGGTAGTGGTCGACCTCGTCCTCGGCCCGGGCGTCGTCCCAGCCGAGCTCGCCGGCCATCAGCCGGGCCACCGCCGCGGCGGCCTTGACGCCACGGTCGAAGGTCTCGATCGAGATCCGGGTGCGGCGGGTGAGCACGTCGTCGAGGTGGCGGGCACCCTCGTGCGTGACGGCGTACACCACCTCCGCCGAGAGGTAGTCGTCGGCGCCCTCCAGGGGCACCGCCAGCCCGGGATTGGCGGCGCACAGCTCGAGCACCTCGTCGACGAGGCCGCCGAACCGCCCCAGCAGGTGGTCGATCCGGGCGACGTGGAGGCCGGCCCTGCGCGAGAGCATCACCCGCTGGTTGGAGCGGGTCTCGAAGTCGGCGGCGCCGACCAGCGGCACCCGGTCGGTGATCGAGTCGCGCACGGTGGTGTTGATGGTGGTCGCGAGCGAGTGCGCCGCGGCGTCGATCGCGTCCTTGGCCATGATGCGGTACGTCGTGAGCTTGCCGCCCGCGATCATCACCAGGCCGGGCACGGGGGTGACCACCGTGTGCTCGCGGGAGATCTTCGACGTGGGCTCCCGGGCGCCGCGCAACAGCGGCCGCAGCCCGGCGTACACACCCTCCACGTCCTCGTGGTCGAGCGGCTCGCGCAGCATCGTGTTGACGTGGGCGAGCAGGTAGTCGATGTCGGCCCGGCTGGCCGCCGGGTGGGCCTTGTCGAGGTTCCAGTCGGTGTCGGTGGTGCCGATGATCCAGTGCCGGCCCCACGGGATCACGAAGAGCACGGACTTCTCGGTCCGGGTGATGAAGCCGGCCTGGGAGCGGATCCGGTCGCGCGGGACGACGAGGTGGATGCCCTTGCTGGCCTGCACGTCCAGGCTGCCGCGGCCGCCGACCAGCTCCTGGATCTCGTCGGTCCAGACCCCGGCCGCGTTGACGACCACGCGGGCGCGGACCTCGAGCTCCCGACCGGTCTCGAGGTCGACCGCGCGGACGCCGACCACCCGCTCGCCCTCGCGGAGGAACCCGGTCACCTCGGTGCGGGTGGCGACGTGGGCGCCATGACCCGCCGCCGTGCGGGCGACGGTCATCACCAGCCGGGCGTCGTCGACCTGGCAGTCGTAGTAGCGGATCGCGCCGACCAGGTCCTCGGTGCGCAGGTCGGGGGCGATCCGGGCCACCTGCTTGCGGAACAGGTGGCGGTGCCGCGGGACCCCGACGTCGTACTTGCCGAGCATCGCCATCGTGTCGTAGAGCGCCAACCCGGCCCCGATGTAGGGGCGCTCGAGGGTCCGGTGCAGCGGGTAGAGGAACGACACCGGCCGGACCAGGTGCGGGGCCAGCCGGGTGAGCAGCAGACCACGCTCGTTGAGGGCCTCCCGGACCAGCCCGAAGTCGTACATCTCGAGGTAGCGCAGGCCGCCGTGGATCAGCTTGCTGCTCCGGCTGCTGGTCCCGGACGCCAGGTCGCGCTGCTCGATCAGCCCGGTGGCCAGGCCACGGGTCACCGCGTCCAGCGCCGTCCCCGCCCCGACGATCCCGCCGCCGACGACGAGCACGTCGAGCTCGGACGTCGAGTCGGCCAGATGGTCGAGCGCCGCGGACCGGGCCTGCGGGCTCAGGGCGCTGGTGCGGCTCATGCCGCCAGTGTGTCAGGCGTGGCCTCCGTGTCAGGCAGTTCCGAAGACGGGAGGCCGGTAGTCCTCGGCAGGGGCCGCGGGATCCGGCCGGATACCGCTCGCGCACCGTGCACACCCGGCGCATCTGGTCGCGTGCGTCCGGTGGGAGCAGCCAGCCTCGCCGGACGGCGCGGTCGGTGGCCGCCCGCATCCGCTGCTGGTAGTCGGCGAAGGTCGGGTAGAGCGCCTGCACCTGCGCGTCGGTGAACGGCGCCGTGATGCCGCCGAGGCCGCAGGCGGTGGTGAGGTACGTCGCGACGGGCACCTCCACCGGCGGCATCCGGATCCCGCCCCTGGTGTTGCCGTGCTCGTCCTTGGCGAGCTGACCGGTGGCGTCGAAGGCGAACCGCGGGGTGACCGGCGGGGCCCCACCGGTCCGCACCCAGCGGTCCAGCTGGTGCAGGGCGGTGGAGGCGGCGTAGTGCATGGGCATGGTCGCGCCGGCCACGGTGCAGGTCGCGTGCAGTGGCGCGGGGACCTGCCCGTAGTTGCCGGCCGCGTCGATCAGCTCGTCGTACCCTGCGCGGTCCATGGGCGGTTGGTCAGCGGTGCGCGGACCGTTGCCGAAGACGGACTGGTAGCCGATGAAGTAGTCCGAGTGCGCGGTGGCCGCGACCTCCCACAGCCGGTAGCGGGGGTCATCGCTGGGTGGCGAGGGGTCGGCCTCGAGGTCACTCAGCAGGTGGAGCACGGGGGTGGCGAGCGGGACCTCGAAGGTCTTCTCGCCACCTCCGTGGATCAGGAACCCGTCGATCACGTCGTCGCGGGCGGCCTGGCCCGAGGAGACGTAGTCGTACAGGCGGTTGGCCGACTGGGACTGGCCGGAGGCGATCACCCGGCGGGCGGTGAGCGCCCCGAGCGGATCGATGCTGTCGGCAGCCCGCGCCCTCATGGATCGCGCGACCTGGGCGAAGATGTCGGCCGCGTAGGCGTC
Source organism: uncultured Actinomycetota bacterium (assembly GCA_963812345.1). Lineage (GTDB taxonomy): Bacteria > Actinomycetota > Actinomycetes > Propionibacteriales > Nocardioidaceae > Nocardioides. Next base: position 90,419 of record CAWEVA010000016.1, on the reverse strand, counting down.
GCCGGGGTGGTTGACGGACTCGTACCGGACCGGGTCCCAGACCTTCGGCGTCAGCGGGGTGCAGCAGAGGCCCGCGGACTGGGCACTGACGTGGACGAAGGCGTAGCCCTCGCGGAGCAGCATCTCCCGCGCCTCGAGGATGTCCACGGCGTTCTCGAACTGCGCGGTCACGTTGACCCAGTCGAGCAGGACGGTGCCGTTGAACCGGTCCTCCGAGCGAGGCCGGAAGACCACGATCCGGGTGGTGTACGGCGCCGTGGTGCCGTCCTCGGCCCTCGCGGTCCCGGAGACGAGGTACTCCCGCTGCTGGTAGCCGAAGGGCTCGAGCTCGTGCCAGGCGTCCCACAGCGGGTGGCCGTGGACCCCCTCGGGTGGCTCGCTCAGCTGCGGGACCGGGACCGTGGCGCCCTCACTGTCGGGCGCCTGCGCGACGGCGGGCCAGGAGGCAGCGCCCAGGAACGGGGTCAGCACCAGGGCGAGCACCAGGCCGGCGGTCGTGGTGAGCTTCACGAGAAGTGAAACGAGTTCTAGTGGCCGTTACGCGAACGGGTTACGGCCTCAGCCGCGGCCCGAGGTCGCCTCAGGACCGCGGGTGCTACTCGATGACGACCTCGACCCGCTGGAACTCCTTGAGGTCGGTGTAGCCCGTGGTCGCCAGCGAGCGGCGGAGGGCACCGATCAGGTTCATGGTGCCGTCGGCCACGCGGGAGGGGCCGAAGAGGATCTCCTGCATCGTTCCGATGGTGCCGATCTCCACGCGCTCGCCCCGTGGCAGCTCGGCGTGCCAGGACTCGGCACCCCAGTGGAAGCCGCGGCCCGGGGCGTCGGAGGAGCGAGCGAAGGGCGACCCGACCATGACCGCGTCGGCGCCGCAGGCGATCGCCTTCGCGATGTCGCCGGACCGGCCGATCGAGCCGTCGGCGATCACGTGGACGTAGCGGCCGCCGGACTCGTCGAGGTAGTCACGCCGGGCCGCGGCGACGTCGGCCACGGCGCTGGCCATCGGCACCGCGACGCCGAGGACGGTGCGGGTGGTGTGGGCCGCTCCGCCGCCGAAACCGACGAGCACGCCAGCGGCGCCGGTCCGCATCAGGTGCAGGGCGGCCTGGTAGGTGGCGCACCCGCCGACGATGACCGGGACGTCGAGCTCGTAGATGAACTCCTTGAGGTTCAGCGGCTCGGCCTGGCTGGAGACGTGCTCGGCGGAGACCGTGGTCCCGCGGATGACGAACATGTCGACGCCGGCGTCCACCACGGCCTTGGCGAACTCCTTGGTCCGCTGCGGCGAGAGCGCCCCGGCGACGGTCACCCCTGACTCACGCATCTGGCGGAGCCGCTCGGTGATCAGCTCGGGCTTGATCGGCTCGAGGTAGATCTCCTGCATCCGCTTCGTCGCCTCGAGCCCGTGCAGGCCCGCCACCTCTTCCAGCAACGGCGACGGGTCGTCGTACCTGGTCCAGAGGCCCTCGAGGTTGAGCACGCCGAGACCCCCGGCCCGGCCGAACGCGATCGCGGTCTCGGGGCTCATCACCGAGTCCATCGGCGCGGCGAGCACCGGCAGCTCGAAACGGTAGGCGTCGATCTGCCAGGCGACGCTGACCTCCTCGGGGTCGCGGGTGCGCCGCGAGGGCACGATCGCCACGTCGTCGAAGGAGTAGGCGCGGCGCGCGCGCTTGGCCCGGCCGATCTCGATCTCGGTCACCCGGCCAGCCTAGCGATGGTCGCCCCGCCGACAGCCGTCGCTCGTAGGGTCTGGCGCCATGACCTACACCTGGCACGCCATCGACGGCCGGATGGCGGAGCTGTGCGACGAGTGCGGCTTCGACGCCCGCGAGCTGACCGGCGGCACGGACGAGGCGGTACGGCTGGACACGGCGTACGCCGACCTGGAGCGGCTGCTGGACCACCCGGACGCTGGTCGTCGCCCGGCACCGGAGACCTGGTCTGCCCGGGAGTACGTCGACCACTGCGTCGAGGTGGCCGGTGCGCTCCTGGAGTTTGCGTGCAGCACCGCAGGCGCCACGACTCCCGGGCCACCGACCGACCTGGCCGGGTGCCGGCGGGCGGTCGCCGACGTGGTCCCGGCGTTCACGGCGGCCCAGCGCGCCGAGGTGCTCCCCGACACCTACCCGCAACCGGTGACGGTCGAGTGGCTCGTGCGGCACCTGCTGCACGACACCGAGCACCACGTGCTCGACGTGCGTCGCGGGTACGCGACGCTGGCGATGGGCGACTTCCCGGAGGTTTCCTTCCGCGGGTAGCCCGGTCAGCGCCCCGTGTAGTTGGGCGCCTCGACCGTCATCTGCACGTCGTGCGGGTGGCTCTCCTTGAGCGAGGCGGAGGTGATCCGCACGAACTTCCCCTTCTCCTGCAGCTCGGGGATGGTGCGCGCGCCGACGTAGAACATGGACTGGTTCAGCCCGCCGACCAGCTGGTGCGCGACGGCGGAGAGCGGGCCGCGGTAGGCCACCTGGCCCTCGATGCCCTCGGGCACGATCTTGTCGTCGCTGGTCACCTCGGCCTGGAAGTAGCGGTCCTTGGAGTAGGACTTCTTGCCCCGGCTCGACATCGCGCCGAGGGAGCCCATGCCGCGGTAGGACTTGTACTGCTTGCCGTTGACGAAGACCAGCTCGCCCGGCGACTCCTCGCAGCCCGCGAGCAGCGAACCGACCATGACCGTGTCGGCGCCGGCGGCGATGGCCTTGGCGATGTCGCCGGAGTGCTGGAGGCCGCCGTCGGCGATGACGGGTACGCCGGCCGGGCGGCACGCGAGGGCCGCGTCGTAGACGGCGGTGATCTGGGGTACGCCGCAGCCGGTGACCACGCGCGTCGTACAGATCGAGCCGGGGCCGAAGCCGACCTTGACCGCGTCGGCTCCGGCGTCGACGAACGCCTGGGCGCCGTCGCGGGTGGCGACGTTGCCGCCGATCACCTGCACGTGCCGGGTCGCGGGGTCGTTCTTGAGCCGGGCCACCATGTCGAGGAGCAGCCCGACGTGGCCGTGGGCGGTGTCGGCGACGAGCACGTCGACGCCGGCCTCCACCAGCGTGGTGGCGCGCTGCCAGGCGTCGCCGAAGTAGCCGACCGCGGCACCGACCATGAGCCGGCCGTCGGCGTCCTGCGAGGTGTGGGGGAACTGCTCGTTCTTGACGAAGTCCTTGACCGTGATCAGGCCGCCGAGGCGACCCTCCTCGTCGACGAGTGGGAGCCGCTCCCGCTTGTGCCGGCGCAGCAGGGCGGTGGCCTCCTCGCGGGAGATGCCGATCGGCCCGGTGACGAGCGGAGTCGGGGTCATCACCTCGTCGACCTTGGTGGTCGCCCACTCGGCGACGGGGGTGAAGCGCAGGTCGCGGTTGGTGCAGATGCCGAGCAGGCGGTTGTCGGTGTCGACGACGGGGAGCCCGGAGACCCGGAACTCGCCGCAGATCTGGTCGAGCTCCTCGAGCGTCGCGTCCGGCCCGATCGTGACCGGGTTGGAGATGATCCCGGTCTGGGTCCGCTTGACCAGGTCGACCTGGTAGGCCTGGTCCTGGACCGAGAGGTTGCGGTGGAGCACGCCGAGGCCGCCCTGACGGGCCATCGCGATCGCCATCCGCGACTCGGTGACGGTGTCCATCGCGGCACTGACCAGCGGCACCCTGAGGGTGATGCCCCGAGTGAGCCGGGTGGTGGTGTCGATGTCGGTGGGAGCCAGGTCCGAACGGCCCGGCAGCAGCAGGACGTCGTCGTAGGTCAGGCCCAGCGCGGCGAACTTGTCGGGGACTCCGGGGTCGGTCATGGGGTCCTTTGCAGGTCGGGGCGGCAGGCCACCATCCTACCGGCGCGGACCGCTCGTCGAGGCAGCGGGCAGCGGTCCCCGGGTGCGGCGGCCGATCCGGAGAGGGCGCCGTACGGCGATCATCGCATCGAGCTGGGACCTCGTGCCCACGTATCCCAGGTGGACGGATCCGCTCTCGGCTGCCAGCGGACGGCTGATCACGGTGATCAGACTCGCGAGCCAGGCCGGAGCAGCAGTGCGCGGCCATCGCGCAGCCGACTGACCCCCAGCGAGTCGCGGCGCCCAGGAGACCAGGCCAGGAGCAGTGATCGCCAGCAGCCGATCGCCACCAGGCCCACGACGACACAGGATCATGCCGAGGAAGAGGAGCGGGCTCTCAGCGGGCTCTCGTCAGTCCACCGTGCGAGGCGATGGCGACGCCGTGACGGTACCCGACCGCCACGGCACCGATGGTCGCGTACGTCGCCACCCGTGCTGCCTGTCATGCGAACAGTCTGGGACTCCCGACCGCTCTTAGCCCGGGCAGAAATCGACCCGCCCGAAAGTTTCGGGCGGGTCAGCGTGATCGCCGCCAGTTTCGGGCGGGTCAGTGGCCGTGGCCGTGCCCGTGGCCGTGGCCGGCCCCGGCGTCGTCCTCGTCGTCCTCGGGCTTGTCGACGATCAGCGTCTCGGTCGTGAGCAGCATGCCCGCAATCGAGGTGGCGTTGACCAGCGCGGAGCGGGTGACCTTGACCGGGTCGAGGACGCCCTGCGCGACCAGGTCGCCGTACTCGCCGGTGGCGGCGTTGTAGCCCGTGCCGACGCCGGCGTCGCGCACCTTGGCGACCACGACGTGGCCGTTGTCGCCGCCGTTCTCGGCGATCCAGCGCAGCGGCTGGTCGAGGGCCCGGCGCACGATCCGGATGCCCGCAGCCTCGTCGCCGTTGAGGCCGAGGTCGTCGGAGAGCACTGCCGCGCAGTGGATCAGCGCAGAGCCACCGCCGGGGACGATGCCCTCCTCGATGGCCGCCCGGGTAGCCGAGACGGCGTCCTCGATGCGGTGCTTCTTCTCCTTCAGCTCCACCTCGGTGGCGGCGCCGACCTTGATCACGCACACGCCGCCGGCCAGCTTCGCGAGGCGCTCCTGGAGCTTCTCGCGGTCCCAGTCGGAGTCGGTGTTCTCGATCTCGCCCTTGAGCTGGTTGACCCGGGCCTCGACAGCGGCCGCATCGCCGGCACCGTCGACGATGGTCGTGTCGTCCTTGGTGACCACGATCCGGCGAGCCTGGCCCAGCACCTCGAGCCCGACCTGGTCGAGCTTGAGGCCGACCTCGGGGGCGATGACCTGGCCACCGGTGAGGGTGGCGATGTCCTCCATCATCGCCTTGCGGCGGTCGCCGAACGCGGGGCTCTTGACCGCGACGGCGTTGAAGGTGCCGCGGATCTTGTTCACGACCAGGGTCGAGAGCGCCTCGCCCTCGACGTCCTCGGCGAGGATGAACAGCGGCTTGCCGGCGGCGATGACCTTCTCCAGCAGCGGCAGCAGGTCCGCGACCGCGGAGATCTTGCCCTGGTGCAGGAGGATGTAGGGGTCCTCGAGGACGGTCTCCATGCGCTCCGCGTCGGTGACGAAGTACGCCGAGATGTAGCCCTTGTCGAACTGCATGCCCTCGGTGAACTCGAGCTCGGTGCCCATGGTGTTGGACTCCTCGACCGTGATCACGCCGTCCTTGCCGACCTTGTCGAAGGACTCCGCGAGGAGCGAGCCGATGTGGCTGTCGCGGCTGGAGATCGTGGCGACGGCGGCCATGTCCTCCTTGGAGTCGACCTCGCGGGCCGCCTCCTTGAGCGCGTCGCTGACGGCCCCCGCGGCGGCGTCCATGCCGCGCTTGAGGCCCATCGGGTTGACGCCGGCCGCGACCGCGCGCAGGCCCTCGTGGACCATCGACTGGGCGAGCACCGTGGCGGTGGTGGTGCCGTCGCCGGCGATGTCGTTGGTCTTGGTGGCGACTTCCTTGGTCAGCTGCGCACCGAGGTTCTCGAACGGGTCGTCCAGCTCGATCTCCCGGGCGACGGTCACGCCGTCGTTGGTGATCGTCGGCGCGCCCCACTTCTTGTCGAGGACGACGTAGCGCCCCTTGGGGCCCAGCGTCACCTTGACCGTGTTGGCGAGGGCGTCGACGCCCCGCTCGAGCGCGCGGCGGGCCCGCTCGTCGAACTCAAGAATCTTCGGCATTGCTCTCCTCAAAGAGTTCGGGTCGTGTGCCTGAGACCCACCCGGAGGTAGTTCTCAGGCACACGACCCGGTGGGAAAATCAGGAAACGACCGCGAGCACGTCGCGCGCGGAGAGGATGAGGTACTCGTCTCCGGCGTACTTCACCTCGGTGCCGCCGTACTTGCTGTAGATGACCTTGTCGCCGACGGCCACGTCGAGCGGGACGCGGTTGCCGTTGTCGTCGATGCGGCCCGGGCCGATGGCCAGGACCTCGCCCTCCTGGGGCTTCTCCTTGGCCGTGTCGGGGATGACCAGGCCGGAAGCCGTGGTCTGCTCGGCGTCGAGGGGCTTGACGACCAGGCGGTCCTCGAGGGGCTTGATGTTGATCGACACTCTTGATCGACCTCCACTTTCGTGTCTCTGACTGGACGGAGGACGAATCCTCCGGACGTTTGGGCCTGCGGTTTCGGTACGCCGTCGCGGGGGTCGCACCTGGTCGCAAGCGCTGGCACACTCGGGCTGAGAGTGCCAAGTCAGAACTTAGCACTCGCCCCTATTGAGTGCCAGAGGGGCCCGGTGCAGGGAGGTCGGGGAGGGCGAGCCACTCGTCCCAGGTGAGGTCCCGGCCGACGTACCGCGGTGCCGACAGCGGCCACGACTCGGCGATCCAGCGCGGCACGAGCTCGTCGAGCGCGGCCTCCAGGTCGGTCCCGACGCACTCGTCGACGACCCACCACGAGATCTCGGCGTCGGCGCCCTCCTTCTCCGGCGGGTCGATGTAGACGCATCCGAGCAGCGCGGTCTCGTCGGCGTCGAACAGCGCGTAGTTGAACGACTCGTGGGTCTGCATCTCCGCGGCGTGGTGGGCCAGGTCCTCGCGGTCCTGCTCGCGGGTCATCGTCGCCGGGGGCCAGCCCCACGCCTTCCCGTAGATGCTCCACAGCCGGGGCTGGGAGCCCATGACCGCGATCATGTCCAGGTCGACGTCCTCCGCGCGGATCGGCCGCAGGTGGTGGCCGAAGGGCAGCGGCACGCGGGTCGGGTGCACGAAGTCCTCGGGCAGCCAGGCGGTCTGCTGGGTGGTCATCGGGTTCCTCTCGGTGGGTAGGGTGGGTCAGCCGACCAGGTCGACGTACCCGGTCTCCTCGGCCCGGCGGCGCAGTGCGGCCAGGCCTCGGCTGGTGTTGGACTTCACGGTGCCGACCGAGCAGCCCAGAGCGCGGGCGGTCTCTGCCTCGGACAGGCCCTCGTAGTAGCGCAGGGCGACCGCCGAGCGCTGGCCGGGCGGAAGCGCCGCGACGAGCGGCCACAGCTGCAGGTCACCGCGGTCGTGCCCGCATCCGGCCAGCGCAGCGTCGGACGTTGGCTCGGGCGGCTGGGAGGTGACGACCTCGAGATTCCGCCACTTCTCCCGGTACCAGCTCGCCTGCTGGTTCACCATGGCGCGGCGGACGTAGGCGTCCGCCGCGCCATGGTTTCGGATGGCACTCCAGCGCGAGCCCACCTTGGCCAGGACGGTCTGGAGCAGGTCCTCGGCCAGGTCCGGGTCGGTCGCGATCGCGCGGGCGGCCCGGAGCAGTGCGGTACGGCGCTCCCGGACGAAGTCGGCGAACTCGACCGTGGCCGGCAGCGGCGGGCTCGGCGCTGGAGTGCGACATCACCTGCTCCTCAGCGGGCGTCGCGGCGGGACAGCAGCAGGGCGATCGAGATGATCGTCAGCCAGAGCGGGCCGACCATCCCTGCCATGTACTGCAGCGGGCTGACGAAGAAGAGCGCCGCCAGGCCGCCCAGCACGACGCTGGTCCACCCGACGAACCGCGAGTAGCTGCGGTGACGGAGCGCGGCGATCGCCACGACGAGACCGGTCAGGCCGGCGCCACCCCAGAGCCACGGGACGGTGTTGATCCAGTGGCCGAAGAAGACCGCGACCTCGGGAACGATCTGGTCCGGGGTCGGCGACGCCGAACACGAACTCGGTCGTCAGGGCACCGCCCATCAGCAGCGCGACGGCGGTGAGCAGGAGCCCGGACGACGCGACCTGCGGCAGCAGGCTGTCGGACCCGAGCCGCTGCCGGAGGTCACGCTGCAGACCGGCGGCGAAGACCACGAGCAGCGCACAGCTGATCATGGTGGCGGTGTGGAAGAACATGATCTGCGAGGTCATCTCGGCCAGCCGGTCGGTGATGGCGACGGCGTCGCCGGCGATCCGGTCTTCGTAGACGGCGCCCGAGAGGCTGCTCCCGACAATCGATCCGATGCCGGCGACGCCCGCGCCCAGACCTGCGAGCTGCCAGCGCCGGGACGTGCCGGTCGGGCGCTCCGCGGCGTGGGTGGAGCCGGGGGTGAGGACGGTGGTGGTCACGGTGAACTCCTGTGGTGAGGGACACGGCACCGGGTTCGGTGCCGCGACCCAAGCTCTCGGTCCCACGGCCGCCGCCCACCACAGACAGTGCGAGGTGTACGAGAGGTGTGCGGGTTCCGTCGTCAGCCGACGGGGGCGCGCTCGCCGAGGGCGAGCGAGACCGCCTCCTCGGGCCTCAGTCCCCGTCCCACGTCCAGGGCGTCGTCGTACCGGTCGGCACCGAGGTGGGCCCGCGCCTCGGACTCGGCCGCGGCGCCCGCCTCGGGGTCGGGCCGGTAGAAGCCGTAGCCGCGGGCTCCGACCACCTCCCGGATCCCCTGGGCCGCCCCCAGCAGGAGCGGCACCCGCGCGTGGATCCCCTCGGCCGCCTCGAGCACGGCCATCGCGTCGAGGAAGTACGCCAGGTTGGCGTGGTCACCCGTCTTGAGCGAGAGCCGCATCCCGGCGTCGAGATGGTGCCGGGCCTCGGCGTGGTCGCCGCGGGCGAGCTCGACCTGGGACAGGTTGTAGCGCGCGACGTACATCGTGAGGCGGTCACCGCGCCGGTTCGCCGAGTCCAGGCCGCGCCCGATGTGGGCCGCGGCGGCGTCGGGGTCACCGGAGAGCAACGCCACGGTCCCCGTCCACACGTGGGTCAGGCCGGCGGTCCACTCCCCCGGCGGGCCGGCGCGATCGGCGATCGGCGCCGCCCGGTCGAAGCACGCGCGGGCGGCGGTCAGGTCGCCCACGGCGAGGTCGGCGAGACCCACGCCCGCGATGGAGTTCGCCTGGGCGAGCAGGTCACTTCCCTCCAGGGCATGCTCCTGGGCCAGCTGCCACCAGTGCCGGCTGGCGGGGATGTCGTCCATCGCGAAGGTCATCGTGGCCGCGGCCAGCTCGGCGCGCGGCCGGACGTCGTCGGGGAGGTCGTGCGAGAGGGCCGCCTCGGCGAGCCGGCGTCCGTGGGCGTGGTGTCCGCGCAGCCACCAGTACATCCACAGGGCCCAGCTCAGCCGGGCCACCAGCGTGCTCTCACCGGACGCGAGGCCGCGCTCGGCGGCCGCGGTCAGATTGGCGTGCTCGGCGTCGATCCGGGCCAGCCACTCGACCTGCTCGCCGTCCTGGTAGCGCGGAGCGGCCTGCTCCGCCAGGCCGAGGTAGTGGTCGAGATGGGTGGCGTACGCCGCTTTCGCCTCACCTTCCTCGACCAGCCGGTCACGGGCGTACTGCCCCACGGGCTCCAGCAGCCGGAACCGCCGGGAGGGACCCGCGCCGGGGTCGGCGGTCACCAGCGAGTGCTCCGAGAGGCTGGCCAGCAGGGCGAGCGGGTCAGCGGACCAGCCGCGCGAGGCGGCGACGGACTCGAGGTCGTCGAGCCGGAATCCCCCGACGAACACCGACAACAGCCGCAGGAGCGCCTGCTCGTCGGGACTGAGCAGGCCGTAGCTCCAGTCGAGGGTGGCTCGCATCGTGCGCTGACGCTCCGGCAGGTCGCGTGCCCCCGCCTCCACCGCGTCGTCGAGCCGGTCGAGCAGGGACGCCGGATCGAGCAGCCGGGCCCGCGCCGCCGCCAGCTCCAGGGCGAGAGGGACTCCGGCGAGGCGCACGCAGGTGGCCTCGACAGCCGCCCGGTCGGCCTCTGCGTCTCCCCAGCCGGAGAGACGGCCCGGGCCCGCTCGAGCAGCAGCCGCACCGACGCAGCCTGCTCGCCCGAGGCCTCTGCTCCCGGAAGGCCGAGCGGTTCGACGGCCACCTCGGCCTCGCCGCGGACGCGGAGCGGTGCGCGGCTCGTGGCCAGGACGGTGAGACCGGGGGCGGACTGGATCACGCCGGCCACGACAGGAGCGGCGGCCAGCACGTGTTCGAAGTTGTCGAGCACCAGCAGCAGCTCGCGCTCCCGGAGGCGGTCCGCGATCGCCGTCGCGTGGTCGCCGTCGACGGCCGGCCCGGCATCGATCGCATCGGCGACGGCGGGCAGGACGGCCTCAGGGTCGAGAACCGGCGCGAGCTCGACGAAGCAGGCGCCGTCGGCGAACCGGGCACGTAGCGACTTGGCCACGGCGAGCGCCAGCCTGGTCTTGCCGACCCCGCCGGTGCCGGTCAGGGTGACCAGGCGGCTGGAGCGCAGCAGCTCGGACACCCGGTCGGCCTCCGCGTCGCGGCCCAACAGCGCGGTGGCGGGCTCGGGCAGGTCCTTGCTGCGCGGGGAGGCGGCGGCGTCGCCGGGACCGGACGCCGTACGTCGTCTGGCCGGGACGGCGGCGATCAGGGCCGCCCGGTCCGCGTCGTCCGCGTCGAGGGCGTCCGCCAGCGAGCGGATGGTGTGGGGGTAGGGCCGGGTCCGGGCACCCCGCTCCAGGGCGCTGACCGCATGGCTGCTCAACCCGGCCCGCGCGGCCAGCTCCTCCTGGGAGAGGCCCCCGGCCTCGCGCAGGGCACGCAGGAGCGAGCCGAAGCCCTGCTCCTTCGACCGCCACCGGCACCATCCCTTCGCTCCGGTCATTCCGGGTCCGGAGTGTACGGCGCGGAGCGCACCCGCGGACGGAGTCGCGCAAGCCGGGCTGGAAGACTGGGCCGATGGACCTCGACGCCTTCCGCTGGCTGCTCACCGACGACGGGCAGCAGCTGCTGGCGCAGGCGGCCGAGGCTCCCGAGGACGAGCTGAAGGCGCAGGCCCAGCTGCGCCGGGCCGCGACCGGATCGACCGAGGAGCGGGCCGCCCACGTCGCGGCCGCGCTGGCGCAGGTGACGCTGCGCCGCAAGGCAGCCGCGAAGCTCGGCGACGACGCCGCCCGGATGTACTTCACCCCCGACGGGCTCGAGCAGGCCACCCGGGCCACCGTGGCCGCCCACCGGGCCGCGCGCCTGTCGGCCGCCTCGGCCGGGTCGGTGATCGACCTGGGCTGCGGGATCGGTGGCGACCTCGTCGCGTTCGCCCGAGCGGGGATCACCAGCGCCGGAATCGACGTCGACCCCGTCCGGGTCGAGGTGGCACGCGCGAACCTGGCCGCCCTGGGCCTGCCCGGAGCCGTCTCGGTCGCCGACGCCACGACGGTCGACGTCAGCCCCTTCGACGCGGCGTACGCCGACCCGGCTCGCCGCACCGGCCGCGGCCGGACCTTCTCGATCGACGACTGGACGCCGCCCTGGGCCTTCGTCGAGCAGTTGCTCCGCCAGCGACGCCTGCGTGAAGGCAGCGCCGGGCATCCCGCACGCCCGGATTCCGGAGGAGGTGGAGGCCGAGTGGGTCAGCGACTCCGGCGAGGTCAAGGAGGCGTCCCTCTGGTCGGGCCGGCTGGCCACCACCAGCCGCCGGGCCACCGTGATCGGCCACGGCGGCCTGGCGACGCTCACCGAGGAGGACGACCCCGGCGGCGAGGCCCGCGACATCGGCGAGTTCCTCTACGAGCCGGACGGCGCGGTGATCCGGGCCGGGCTGGTCACCGCCGTGGCCGCCGGGGTGAAGGGCGGCCTGGTCGACGACCACATCGCGTACGTGACGTCGGACGAGGCCTTCCGCACCCCGTTCGCCCGCGGCTTCCGGGTCGTCGAGACCCTGCCCTACCGCGAGAAGGCACTCCGCGCCGCCCTGCGCGAGCGCAACATCGGCAGCCTGACCATCAAGAAGCGCGGCGTGGACGTCGTCCCCGACGAGCTGCGCAAGCGCCTGTCCCTGACCGGCGACGAGGCCGGCACGATCGTGCTCACCCGCGCCCGCGGACACGGGATCGCTCTGCTGGTCGAGCCCTTCTGAAGGTTCAGCATCCGCGTCGGGGCAGCCCGGGCACCTCGACTGGCAGCCGCCCGGGCGCTGCCGCGCGACCCTGCAGCACCGCGACCAGAGCACGCATCGCGCCGGGCGTGTCGCCGTACGTCGCGATCCTGATCGGCGCTTCGGAGCTCCCCAGCACGTACGGCGTGTCGACGGCCACGGCCACGTCGCCGGAGACGGGGCCGTCGCCGTAGCCGGCGAAACCGACTTGTGTGCCCTGCGCCAGCCGCGCCTCCTCCCGGTCCTGCCAGGTCGCCAGCCGGTCGGTACGACGGCGCTCCCGGGCGCGCCAGCGGGTGCGCAGTGCCGGGCGTTTCGGCCGCGGCTCCGCCCGGGCGAGCCGCGGTGGCGGGGTCCGGGGCAGCAGGACCTCCAGACCGGCGACCTGGGCGGCGGTCGTGAACGCGGCCACTGCGTTGTCGTCACCGGAGGGCGAGACGGTCGACTCGGCCAGCCGTCCCCGGCAGGGTCCGGCTGCGACCGTGATGGCGGCCGCGGACAGGGCGCGGGAAGCCGGGGTGCCGGATCCGGGCGGCCGGCCGCGACGTGCCCGCTTCGTGTCCGGCTCGCTCGCGAGCAGCAACGCGATCTGGCGGGCTGCGGCGCGCTCCAGGAGCATCCGGGCGAGGGCGCCGCGGCGCACGGCCGAGATGATGCCGCGCCGGGCAGCGGCCGGGTCCGGCGGCATCAGGAGGACGTCGTTGCCCGCTCGCAGCGCGCGGACCGCCTGCCGGGCACCGCCGTCGCGCCCGGGTCGGGCGCCGGCCATCTGCAGCGAGTCGGTGACCACGAGCCCGTCGAAGCCGAGGTCGCGACGCAGGACGCCGGTGACCACGCGGCGAGACATCGACGACGGCGTGCCCGGATCGAACGCGCGGACGTCGAGATGACCGGTCATCACCGCCGGGACTCCTGCGTCCACGGCTGCCCGGAAGGGCGCGAGGTCCATCGCCTCGAGCCGGTCGCGCGTACGCCGCTGCACGGGCAGCGTGGTGTGGCTGTCCGCAGGCACTGAGCCGTGCCCGGGGAAGTGCTTGAGCACCGGCACCACGCCGGACTCCGACATGCCGGTGGCCGCGGCGACCACGTGCCGGGCGACCAGGTCAGGGTCCGAGCCGATCGAGCGCGAGCCGATCGTCGGGTCACCGGGACCGCTCGTGACGTCGGCATCGGGAGCGAAGTCGACCGTGAAGCCCAGGCCCCGCAGCTCGGCGCCGCTGGCGGTCGCAGCCCTCCGGGTTGCGGCCACGTCGTCGGCTGCCCCGGCACTCATGAACGCGGGAAAACGCGTCGCCTCTCCCTGGACGCGCTCGACGATGCCGCCCTCCTGGTCGACCCCCAGGAACAACGGCCAGCGTCGAGGGACGTCGCGCTCGAGCGTGCGGTTGACCGAGCGGATCTGGGCGGTCGAGGCGACGTTGTCATCGAAGGCGATCACACCGCCCAGGTGCAGCGACCGGACCAGCCTGACCGGGGCAGCCGTCCCGGACCAGTCCGCCACGATCACCTGGCCCGCGAGGTCGGGAAGGCGCATCCGGCGTACGACGCGGGCCGCGCGGTCGAGCTCGCGCGCGGTTGGGCCCCAGCCCGTTGCCAGCCCCAGCTTCTCGGCCGGCGTGGGCGGCGCCGGCTCCGCGGACGAGGGAGCCGGTGTCGAGGGGTCCGCGCCGGGATCCGGCTCGCCTCCGTCGGAGCAGCCGACGAGCAGTCCCGCGACGAGAGCAAGCGCGACCGCCGTGCCCGCGCCGTATCGCCTCATCGCTCCAGTGTCTCGCGCTCCGCACCGATCGTGGTGTCGTCGCCGTGGCCGGCGTGCACGACGGTCTCGTCAGGGAGCCGGAAAAGCACGTCGCGGATCGAGGCCAGGATCGTGGGCTTCGTCGCTGAACGACCGGCCGGTGGCGCCGGGGCCGCCCTGGAACAGGGTGTCGCCGGTGAACACGCAGCCGAGGTCGTGGACGTAGACGCAGACCGCGCCCGGAGCGTGCCCGGGCGTGTGCAGGATCTTCAGCGCCGCGCCGGCGACCTTGATCGACTGCCCGTCCTCGAGGTCGGCGTCCCAGAGCGTGTCGGCGTGGGTCAGCTCCCATAGCGGCCGGTCGTCGGGGTGCAGCAGTATCGGCGCCCGTACGGCGTCTCGCAGCGCCGGTGCCACCCGAATGTGGTCGTCGTGCGCGTGGGTGCACAGGATCGCCTTGACCTGCCGCCCGCCCACGAGCGCGAGGATCGCGTCGACGTCGTGCGGGGCGTCGATCACCACGCACTCCTCGTCGTCCCCGACCACCCAGACGTTGTTGTCGACGTCGTGGGTCTCCCCGTCGAGGGAGAAGGTGCCGCTCACCACGGCACGGTCCACCCGGACGGCCATCAGAGGACCACCACCGAACGCAGTACGTCGCCAGTGTGCATCCGGTCGAACGCCGCCTCGACGTCGTCGAGCGCGATCTCCTCGGTGACGAACGCGTCGAGGTCGAGCCGCCCCTGCCGGTAGAGGTCGACCAGCATCGGGAAGTCACGTGAGGGGAGGCAGTCGCCGTACCAGCTGGACTTCAGCGACCCGCCGCGGCCGAAGACGTCGATCAGCGGGATGTCCGGGATCTTCATGTCGGGCGTGGGAACCCCGACCAGGACGACGGTGCCGGCCAGGTCGCGGGCGTAGAACGCCTGCTCCCACGTCTCGGGGCGGCCGACGGCGTCGATGACCACGTCCGCGCCAAAGCCCCCGGTCAGCTCTCGGATCGCGGCGACGGGGTCGGCGGCCGAGCTGTTGACCACCTCGGTGGCTCCGAGGCGACGGGCGCCCTCGAGCTTGCGGTCGTCGATGTCCACCGCAATCACCGTCCCGGCGCCCGCGAGAACCGAGCCGGCGATCGCCGCGGCTCCCACGCCGCCACAGCCGATCACGGCGACCGACTGGCCGCGGCGTACGTTCCCGGTGTTCATCGCCGCACCGAGACCGGCCATCACGCCGCAGCCCAGCAGCCCCGCGGCCGCCGCGCGCGTCGACGGGTCGACCTTCGTGCACTGACCGGCGGCGACCAGCGTCTTCTCGGCGAAGGCGCCGATGCCGAGTGCCGGCGAGAGCTCGGTCCCGTCCTCGAGCGTCATCCGCTGGGTGGCGTTGTGGGTGGCGAAGCAGTACCACGGCTCGCCACGATTGCAGGCGCGGCAGTCGCCGCAGACCGCACGCCAGTTGAGGATCACGAAGTCACCGGCCGCCACGGTGGTGACGTCGGCACCCACCGCCTCAACCACTCCGGCCGCCTCGTGGCCGAGCAGGAACGGGAAGTCGTCGTTGATCCCGCCCTCGCGATAGTGCAGGTCCGTGTGGCACACCCCGCACGCCTGGACCTGCACCAGCGCCTCTCCCATCCCCGGGTCCGGCACGTTGATCGTCTCGACGCTCACCGGCTCGCCCTTGCGGCGGGCGACCACGGCTCGGACCTGATGCATGCGGGCATCCTCTCCTCGACTCAGGCCAACCATACGGACGACGTTCTCGGGCACATGACACCTCTCGCGCCCGGTGAGATTGCAACCCTCCTCCCCCGATTCGCGTCTTGTAAGCGATTGGATGGGAGGTGCGCAGTGCACGCACAAGAGCAGGCGCTCACGGGAGCGGGGGTGACCATGGTCGACCGGACGCGGACCCGCGACGAGGAGTTCGCGGCGTACATGCAGGCGCGGCAGCCCAGCCTGCTGCGGACGGCGTACCTCCTGACCGGTGACCGGCACACCGCCGAGGACCTGGTGCAGACCGCGCTGGCCAAGCTGTACCTGTCGTGGGACAAGGTGCAGAAGCGGGACTCGGTCGACGGCTACGTCCGCCGGATCCTGGTCAACGAGAACAACTCGCTGTGGCGCCGCGGCTGGAAGAAGCGCGAGTACGCCACCGACGACCTGCCCGACCACCAGCTCACCGACGAGTACGACGAGGGCCAGCGCGCCGCGGTCTGGGCCGTGGTGCAGTCGTTGCCGAGGAAGGCCCGTGCCGTCGTGGTGCTCCGCTACTACGAACAGCTCTCCGAGGCCGAGACCGCCGAGGCACTCGGCATCTCCGTCGGGACCGTCAAGTCCCAGGCCAGCCGCGCGCTGGCCACCCTGCGCGAACGCGCGCCCCAACACCTCAACCCCCTCAACCACGAGGAGGAGCGATGAACACCACCGACGACCTCACCCGGTCGCTGCGCGAGCAGGCGGACCGGGTCGGCGGGCACCCCATTGACCTCGAGTCGGTCCGTGGCAGGGCCCGAAGCATCCAGCGGCGACGGCGAGTTGCCGCCGGGGCGGGCGTCCTGGCCGCGGTGGCGGTGATCGCACCGATCGCGGTGGCGGCGAACGGCGGGCTCTCGCGCAGCGACGACTCCGTCCCGCCGGCCACCCAGGTGCCGAGCCCCACCCCGGTGGGTCAGGTCAAGGCGATCGGAGCCGACGCGCCTCGCGGCGACGACCCCGCGGTGCCGTGGATGGACGGGACCGTCCTCCACCAGCCGGACGGAGCCACGACCGACCTGGGCAAGGCGTACCACGAGGTGACGCCGTACGACGGCGGCTGGGCGGTCGTCGACCTCGTCGAGGGCACCACGTCGTTCCTCGACGCCAACGGCAAGGCGCGCCAGACGTTCCCGGGTCAGAGCCTG
Organism: uncultured Actinomycetota bacterium; assembly: GCA_963812345.1. Lineage (GTDB taxonomy): Bacteria > Actinomycetota > Actinomycetes > Propionibacteriales > Nocardioidaceae > Nocardioides. Next base: position 73,693 of record CAWEVA010000016.1, on the reverse strand, counting down.
GCCGTCACCGTTGACGGTGAGTCGTTGGCCAGCGTCCTGACCGCCACCGCCGGGGACCAGGACATCGGCCTCTACCCCGTGGCCGGCGTCGGCCCGGGCGGCTACCTCAGCTCGGTGGTCTCCTTCGACGGGACCGTCGACCTTGCCGGATTCACCGGAGTGCAGGAGGTCGCCTACACCCTGAGCGGCGCGCAGGGGAAGTCCGGGGCGTGGCTCACGGACTGGGCGCAGGAGCCGCGGCGGCTGCGCGGTCTCATCAACGTCCAGGGCGCCAGCCAGGCCACCGGCGTCGTGTCCGGTCTGACCTCGATCGACGAGCTGGAGCCCGGCTCCTGCTCCGCGGTCGTGGTCGCGGCCACCGGCCAGCACCGGTGGGAGACCTGTGACTACACGCTTGAGGCCTTCAGTCCGGACGGCCGTTACGTCATCGGCACCGAGGACTACCACGACGGCATCGGCGGCGACACCGTGGCGATCCTGGACGCAACCGACGGAACCGTGCTCGTGGAGTACACGACCCGGGACATCGGATTCACCGGTGCGTCGGTGTGGGAGGACTCCTCGACGGTCCTGGTCACGACCTATCAGGACGGTCTCTGGTACGCCCTGCGACTCGGCCTCGACGGGACGGTGACCCAGGCCCTCGACCCGGTGCGCGCCGGCGATGTGGACAACCCGTTCGGCTTCGGGCTCCGGCCCTGACGGTCGGTCACACCAGCACGGAGGTGACCGGCTGCGACGAGTCGGCCGGGAGGTCGAGCGCCGAGGGCGCTCGGCCTCTCGTCACCATCTCGGCGCCGAGGGCGGCCACCATCGCACCGTTGTCGGTGCAGAGTCCGGGCCGGGGGACGCGGACCCGGATCCCGCGTGCCGTGGCCCGCTCCTCGGCCATCGAGCGCAGCCGCGAGTTGGCCGCGACCCCGCCGCCGATCAGCAGGTGGTCGATGCCGTGGGTGGCGGCGGCGTCGATCGCCTTGCGGGTCAGGACGTCGCAGACGGCTTCCTGGAAGCTGGCGGCCACGTCGTTCAGCGGGACCGGCTCTCCGGAGCGCTCCCGCGCCTCGACCCAACGGGCGACGGCGGTCTTGAGCCCCGAGAACGAGAAGTCGAACCGGTGCCGCTCCAGGTCCCGCCGCGACGTCAGCCCCCGCGGGAAGTCGACGTAGACGCTGTCGCCCTCGCGGGCCGCCCGGTCGATGTGCGGACCACCGGGGAACGGCATCCCGAGGAGCCGGGCCACCTTGTCGAACGCCTCACCGGCCGCGTCGTCGATCGTGGCTCCCAGGGGGTCGACGTCGCCGGTGACGTCCTCGACCCGGAGCAGGCTGGAGTGGCCGCCGCTGACCAGCAGGGCCAGGCAGGGTTCGGGCAGCGGGCCGTGCTCGAGCTGGTCGACCGCGACGTGCGAGGCGAGGTGGTTGACGCCGTACAGCGGCTTGCCCAGCCCGAGAGCCAGCGCCTTGGCGGCGGCCACCCCGACCAGGAGCGCGCCGGCGAGGCCCGGCCCGCTGGTCACGGCGATCGCGTCGACGTCGTACGGCTGGACCCCGGCGGTCTCGCAGGCACGCTCGATGGTCGGCACCATCGCCTCGAGGTGGGCACGGCTGGCGACCTCGGGTACGACGCCGCCGAACCGGGCGTGCTCGTCGACACTGCTGGCGACGGCGTCCGCCAGCAAGGTGTTGCCGCGGACGATGCCGACGCCGGTCTCGTCGCAGGAGGTCTCGATGCCGAGCACCAGGGGACCGTCGGTCATGTTGGTCATCATGGCGTGATCGCCCGGCGCATCACCACGGCCGTGCCGCCGTCGCGGAAGTACCGCGGCCGGCGGTCGATCTCGACGAACCCGCGCGCCGCGTAGAACGCGATGGCACCGGCGTTGTCCTCGCGCACCTCGAGCAGCAGCCGGTCCGCACCTTCCTTCAGCACCAGACGGACGACCTCCTCCAGGAGGCTGGTCGCCACGCCCGGTGCGCCGATGCGTCGGCGTCGACGGCGATCCGTTGCAGCTCGGAGATGTCGGCCACCACGCTGACGACCGCGTGGCCGACCACGACGACCCCGTACTCGGCCACGAGGTAGACGGACCGTCGGCAGCTTGCCCGCGACGCCTTCCTCCACGAGGCCCCGCGACCACGCGTCATCCCCGAGGTTCTCCCGCTCGAGCCGCGCGATCGCGTCGACGTCGTCGCCGGTGGCCGCCCGGATCACGAGGCGGGCTTGCGCGGCCCGGGCGTCGCGGCGTCCGGCCGGCGCAGGTAGAGCGGCTCCGGGTCCCGCAGCTCGGCGCGCTCCGCCGCCACCGCGCGGGCCAGCCAGGACGCACTTGGCCGGGTCGGCCCGGCCGGGTTCGGGAAGGCGTCCGGATAGAGCTCGGCTCCCTCCCCCACGGTCGGCGCGTCGGTCGCCACGGTCGCCGGCTTGTCCACCACCGGTCCGTCCAGCCGCACGCCGTCCGGGTCGTACGACGCCAGGTAGACCTCCCGTCGCCGGGCGTCGGTCGCCACCACGAAGTCGCCCGAGACCGTCCCGGTCTCCACCGCCTCGAGCGCGAGCACGTCGAGCGAGCAGACGCCGTACACCGGGATGTCGAGGACGAAGCCCAGGGTCCGAGCGGTGACCAGACCGACCCGGAGCCCGGTGAACGGGCCGGGTCCGACCCCGACCGCGATCGCGGTGAGGTCCTGCCGGACGATGCCGGCGTCCTCCATGGTCCGCTCGATCAGCGGGGCCAGCTGCTCGCCGTGCTTCATCCGCTGCTCCGACGTGTGCTCGACCACGACGTCCTCGCCGTCGTGCAAGGCGACCGTGACCAGCGGGGTGGCGGTGTCGAAGGCGAGCAGCACGCAGCCGAGGCTACCGGCCGGCACTCACACCGCCATCGTGGCGGCCCGCCACTGCCTCCCACCGGCCAACACCTGTCAACTGCCGCGCACCCGGGACTCGAAGACCACCTGCCGCGCCCGGTCCACGACGACCAGGTCGTCGCCGAGCGACCATTCCGCCACGCGGCGCACCTGGGCGGCGGGTACGCCGGCACCGTCGCCATCGGCGGGAATGTCATGGGTGGAGTGGGCGTCGCGGGCCAGGATCACCGTCAGCCCGCGAGCCAGCGCACCACGGGACGTGGCGGCCACGCACATCTCCGATTGGATGCCGGCCACGGCGATTGAGGTCACACCAGCCTCGCGCAATGTGGCCTCCAACCCGGTGCCAACGAACCCGTCGTCAATCTCCTTCGGCACGATCACGTCCTCGGGCTCGGTCGCAAACGCCAGCGCGCGTCCGGGGCTGCCCTGCGGGACCGTTGAGTCAAGGTCACCGACGTCCTGCAGGAAGACGACGAGCGCACCCGCCTCGCGGGCGGCGGCGATCTGGTCCTCCAGAACCTTCATCAGCCGTTCCGCATCGCTGACGGCAGCCGGGCCCTCGACCCAGCCGACCTGAACGTCGACGACCAGCAGGGCCCGTGCTCGCGGTGCCTCCCTCACGTCGCGCCGATCGCCAACCGGGCGAGGTGCTCGTCGATCGGCGAGAGCCCCTCGTAGTCGCGCACCGTGTCCCACCAGGCCAGCTTGTCCACCTCGTCGGTCGCGTCGAACGGCCCGAGCCCGCCCAGGCGGGTGCGGAAGACGGCGACGTACTCGATGCTCCGCTCGTGGCCGAGCTGGACCGTGCCGACACCGACGAACTCGACGTCCGTGACGGAGGTGCCGGTCTCCTCGGCGAACCTCCGGACCGCCGTCTCGCGGGCGGTCTCGTCCTTACCGGGTCTGCCCGACCGGCAGCTCCCACTCCTGCCGCCAGCTGTTGTGGACCAGCACCACCCGGCCGTCGTGCTCGGCGACCATCAGCGACAGCCGCAGCGGGATCGACGGATCCAGCGAAGCGAGATCGGACTCGGGGCAGTGGCGGAAGTCGAGGAGGAGGTTCTCGTTCAGCTTCTCCGCCAGCGGGGGTCGCCGGTTGGGGACCTCCATCTCGTACCAGCGCGGCCCGATCGGCGTCATCAGCACCCGCCGCGGGTCGAGGTCGGCGTGCTCGTCCTGGTGGGCGAGGGCGCGGATGATCCGGATCTCGAGGCGGGACTCCGCCAGCCCCTCCGCGATCCCCTCCCCCCACTCGACGACCGTCACGGCGTCCTCGAGCGAGGTGTCGAGGTCGAGGTCGTCGAGCTCGTCGATGCCCCCGAGCCGGTAGGCGTCGACGTGCACCAGCGGCGGGCCGCCGTCGACGGGCGGGTGCTCGCGGGAGATCACGAACGTGGGCGAGGTGACCTTGCCCCGGACCTGCAGCCCGGCACCGATCCCCTGGGTGAACGTCGTCTTGCCGGCCCCGAGCTCGCCGCTGAGCACGATCAGGTCGCCGGCCCGGAGCTGGCCCGCGAGGGCCTCCCCGAGGGACCGCATGGCCTCGGGGTCGGGCACGTTGTAGAGGAACGTACGCAGCGGCCGGCGCAGCTCGACGTTGGGCGAGTAGCGCAGGATCTCCCGGAACCCCTGGCGCTCCCAGAAGCGGATCGTCTCGGGGAGCTCCTCGCGGGCCACCACGGTGAGGTCGTCGAAGCCGTCGGAGGCGTCCACCGCCCAGTCGATGAGCAGGGCCGCGATGCCGTGTCCGCGGGCGCTGGGTACGACGCCGAAGCGGCGCAGGTACATCGTGCTGCCGACCGGGTCGAGCACGAGCGCCCCGACCGGCTCGTCGTCGAGCATGGCCATCAGCCCGCCGTGCTTCTCCAGCAGCTTCGCGAGGGTCTCGGGGGTCTCCGACAATGCTGCCGCAGGAGGATCCAGGGGCGGTCGCACCTCGAAGGCGGTCCGGATCACCGACAGCAGCTCGATGGCCGCCTCAGGCCCCACCCGTCGTACGTCGACGCTCACCGGCTGTCGACCCGCTCCGCGGCTGCGGCGATCAGCTGGTCGAGGGCGGCGTTCACCCGGTCGTGCCGCTCCATGATCACCATGTGGCCGGCCCCCTCGCACTCGACGAGGACCGAGTGGGGGAGCTTCGAGTGCAGCTTGCGGCTGTGCCCGATCGAGGTGAGCTTGTCCTCGGTGCCGCAGATGACCGTGGTCGGGACGGCCTGCAGCGCGGTCAGCGCGTGGAACTTGTCGAGCTCGCCGAAGACCGGGAAGAACTCCGCGACCACCTCGAACGGCGTGGCCGAGAGCATCCCGTCGACGAAGTCGACGTAGCTCTCCGGCACCTCGTCGCCGAAGGCGAACAGGTCGGTGGCCACCGACGCGACGGACTTGCCCATACGGCGCAGCCCGTCGACGTGGCGGTGGCCGCGCGCCAGCGTCGCCACGAGCCTCGTCGCCAGCTGGCCGCCGATGGTCCTGGGCAGCAGCGGCAGCACGACGCGGTGCGGGTCCAGGCCCCCGGCGGTCGTCGAGATCAGCGCCGACGCCGACGACGCGGCTGCCGAACAGCTCCGGGTGCTGCTCGGCCAGGGCGATGATCGACATGCCGCCCATGGAGTGTCCGACGAGCACCACTGGACCGTCGGGGACGACCTCGTCGAGGATCCGCCGGAGGTCGTGGCCGAGCTGGTCGACGGTGGCCTTGCCCTCGGTCGACCGGCCGGAACGGCCGTGCGAGCGCTGGTCGTAGTAGACGGCCCGCACGAGCCCCCGGTAGCCGGCCCGCTGGAAGTGCCAGCAGTCGAGGTTGAGCGCGTAGCCGTGGCAGAACACGACGGTGAGCGCGGGCTCCTCGGTGGGCGCGTTGCGGCGACGGCCGCGCTGCGGGTGGTGGGCGAACTCGTCGACCTCGACGTGGAGCGGGACGCCGTCGTCCGCGACCACGGTCACCGGCGCCGAGCGCAGGGAGCCGAACTGCACGAAGTCACCCGCTCCCCGGCGGGCGATGACCCGGCGCCGGCGGGCGACCTCGACGGCCGTGCCGGCCACCGCGACGCCCACGGCACCGGCGGCGACTCCCACGATCTTGCGTCGCAAGCTCACCGGGCGACTCCTTCGTCGACGTAGCGACGCACCATCCGGCCGCCGATCCTGGTCACGATCTCGTAGTTGATGGTCCCGCAGGCCTCGGCCCACTCCGTCGCGGTCGGCTCACCGTCGAACCCGGTGCCGAACAGCACGATGCCGGCGCCCGGGTCGGGGAGCTCGCCGTCGAGGTCGACCACGAACTGGTCCATGCAGATCCGGCCACGGACCGGGCGGCGTCGCCCGGCCAGCCAGACCTCGGCGACGTTGCCGGCATGGCGGGGTACGCCGTCGCCGTACCCCACCGGCACCAGGCCGACCGTGGTGTCGTGGTCGGCGGTCCAGGTGTGGCCGTAGGAGACCCCTGCCCCGGACCGGATCGGCTTGGCCAGCGACAGCGCGGCGCGGGCGGTCATGGCCGGGACCAGGCCGATGTCGGGCGTCACGCCCGGAGCCGGGTCCAGGCCGTAGGAGGCGATCCCGCAGCGGACCAGGTCGAACCGGGACGAGGGCCGCAGGATCGCCGCCGCCGAGTTGGCCAGGTGACGCACCTCGGGTCGGAGCCCGGCCCGCTCGGCGACGTCGAGCGCGTCGAGGAAGACCTTCTCCTGGGCGTCGTTGGCCGGGTGGTCGGGCTCGTCGCTGCACGCGAAGTGCGACCAGATCCCGGTGACGGTCCAGTCTCCCGCCTCCTCGCCGGCGCGGGCGTGCTCGACCACGCCCGCCCAGTCCTCCGCCGCCGCGCCGCCCCGGGAGAGGCCGGTGTCGACCTTGAGCTGCAGCCGGGCGGGGCGGCCGGCCCGGGCGACGCCGGCCCGGATCTCCGCCAGCTCGGCGACGGTGTAGGCACTGACGTCGACGTCCGCCTCGATCGCCCCTGCGTAGTTCTCACCGGGGACGCCCAGCCAGCACAGCATCCGGCCCTCGTCCCCCGCCTCGCGGAGCTCCAGCGCCTCCTCGATGGTGGCGACGCCGAGCCACTCCGCCCCGGCCTCCCGGGCCGCGCGGGCCGCCGGGACCAGCCCGTGCCCGTAGCCGTCCGCCTTGACCACGGTCATCATCGCGGCCGGTGCCGCCAGCTCCCTGAGCAGCCGGACGTTGTGCCGGATCGCCGCCAGGTCGACCACGATCTCGGCGCGGGCCTCGGGGCTCATGGCGTCGATTCTTCCATTCCCGCCGGGTCGGTCAGTCCCCCCACGCCACCAGCCGGACCACGTCGGGGATGGCTACGGGCGACCGCTCCGGCCACGATCGGACCGTCCCTCGAGGCCAGGGTGGCGGCCGCGCCGTGCAGCCAGGAGCCGACCGACGCGGCGTCGTACGGCGCCAGCCCGGCGGCCAGCAGCGACCCGATCACACCGGAAAGGACATCTCCGGCACCGGCCGTCGCCAGCCACGGGACGCCGGTCGTGGTGACCCGGACCGCGCCGTCCGGTGCCGCTATGAGCGTGTGCCGTCCCTTCAGCAGGACGACCGCGTCGTACCTCGCGGCCGCGGCCCTCGCGTGGGCGAGCGGCCGGGCCTCGACGTCGGACCGCTCGGCGCCGGCCATCGCGGCGAGCTCGCCCGCGTGCGGCGTGAGCACGGCCGGCACGCCGAGGGGCCCGGTCACGTGCGCGAGCGCGTCGGCGTCGACGACGACCGGCACGCCGTCAGCGACCGCCGCCTTCAGTGCGTCGCCGGCACCCTCCCCGCCGCCGGAGCCCACCGCCCACGCCTGGACCCGGCCGTCCCCCACGACGTCGGGGCGCGTCTCGCGGACCCGCTCGGCGACCTGGTCGTCGCCGACGTAGCGGACCATGCCGCACAACCCGGTGGCCGCGCCGGCCACGCAGAGCAGACCGGCGCCGGGATAGCGCGGCGAGCCGGCCCGGACCCCCACGACCCCGCGGGTGTACTTGTGCGCCTGCGGGTCGGGCCTGGGCAGCAGGCGGGCCACGTCCGGTGGCTGCAGCGCCTCGACGGGCGCGTCGGGCAGGTCGAGGCCGATGTCGACGAGGTGTACGACGCCGCACGCGGCCGCCGCGGGGTCGACCAGGTGGGCGATCTTGTGGGTGCCGAAGGTGACCGTCATGGCCGCGTCGACGTGGGGGCCGTCGAGCTCGCCGGTGTCGACGTCGACGCCCGAGGGGACGTCGACCGCCACCACCGGGACGCCCTCGACCGCTGCCAGCGCCTCGACCGCATCGGGCCGCAGCCCGGGGCGGCCCCCGATCCCCACGATCCCGTCCACGACCACCTCGGGTCGTGTGCTGAGGTGGCTGCCGGGACGACCGTCTGAGCACACGACCCGGCCACCGGCGGCCCGCAACGCGGCCAGCCCGCCCTCGTGCACCCGCTCGGAGAGCAGCCAGGCCTCGACGGCACACCCGCGGCGGGCCAGCATCGCGCCGGCGTACAGCGCGTCACCGCCGTTGTCCCCCGACCCGACCAGCAGCAGCACGCGGCGCCCGTAGGCGGAGCCGAGGAGGTCGAGGACGGCGTAGGCCAGCCCGGCGGCGGCGCGCTGCATGAGCGCCCCCTCCGGCAGCGTCGCCATCAGGGCGCGCTCGGCCTCCCGCACCTGCTCGACCGTGTGCGCACGCCTCACACCCGCAACGCTAGCGGGGTCAGGACTCCAGCACGACGACCGCCGAGGCGATCCCGGCGTCATGGGAGAGCGACAGGTGGACCGAGCCGAGACCGAGGTCGTTGGCCCGGGCGAGGACGGAGCCGCGCAGCTCGAAGTACGGGCGGCCCGACGGCTCGGAGAACACCTCGGCGTCGTGCCAGGCCAGTCCTCCGGGCGCCCCGAGCGCCTTGGCCATCGCCTCCTTCGCGGCGAACCGGGCCGCCAGCGACGCCGGGTGCAGCGCGGCCTCGGCCGGGGTGAAGAGGCGTTCGCGCAGCCCCGTCGTCCGCTCCAGCGACTCGATGAACCGCTCGATGTCCACGACGTCGATGCCGAGCCCGATGACCGGCATCTACTCGACCGTGACCGACTTGGCGAGGTTGCGCGGCTGGTCCACGTCGTGGCCCATCACCGAGGCGAGCTCGCAGGCGAACAGCTGCAGCGGGACCACCGCGACCAGCGGCTGCAGGAGGGTCGGCACCCGCGGCAGGTGGATCAGCTCGTCGGCGTACTGCACGATCGAGTCGTCGCCGGCCTCGGCCAGGCAGATCGTGCGCGCACCTCGCGCCCGCACCTCCTGGATGCCGCTCAGCATCTTGCCGTGGAGCTGGTCCCTGCCCTTGGGGGGTACGACGCACAGCACCGGCATCCCCTCCTCGATCAGCGCGATCGGACCGTGCTTGAGCTCCCCCGCCGCGAACCCCTCCGCGTGCAGGTAGGCCAGCTCCTTGAGCTTCAGGGCGCCCTCGAGCGCCACCGGATAGCCGGCGTGCCGGCCCAGGAACAGCACCGACTTGGTGTCGACGTGCTGACGGGCCAGCTCGTAGACCGCCTCCCGCTGGTCCAGGACCGCCTGGATGTGGGCGGGCATCGACTCCAGCTGGTCCATGACCTGCGCGATCTCCTCGCCGTAGCGCGTCCCCTTGAGCTGCGCGAGGTAGAGGGCGAGCAGGTAGCAGGCCACGAGCTGGGTCAGGAAACCCTTGGTCGACGCGACCCCGATCTCGGGCCCGGCGTGGGTGTAGATCACGGCGTCGGACTCACGCGGGATCGTGGAGCCGTTGGTGTTGCAGATCGCGAGCACCCAGGACCGCTGCGCCCGCGCGTGCCGGATCGCCTGGAGCGTGTCGGCGGTCTCGCCGGACTGGCTGATGGCCACGACCAGCGTCGAGTGGGTCAGGATCGGGTCGCGGTAGCGGAACTCCGAGGCCAGCTCCACCTCGACCGGGATCCGGGTCCAGTGCTCGATGGCGTACTTCGCGACCATGCCCGCGTAGAACGACGTCCCGCAGGCGATGATGATGACCTTGTCGACCTCGCGCAGGTCCTCGTCGGAGAGCCGCACCTCGTCGAGCTGCAGCTCCCCCGACGTCGTACGACGCCCCAGCAGCGAGTCGGCGACGGCGCGCGGCTGCTCGTGGATCTCCTTGCGCATGAACCAGTCGTGGCCGTCCTTCTCGGCCGCCGACAGGTCCCAGTCGACGTGGTAGCGGCGGCCCTCGGCCGGGGAGCCGTCGAACCCGGTCAGCGAAACCCCGGAGGCCGTGATGGTGACGACCTGGTCCTGACCGAGCTCCAGGGCGTCACGGGTGTGCTCGATGAAGGCGGCGACGTCGGAGCCGAGGAAGTTCTCGCCCTCACCGACGCCCACCACCAGCGGCGAGTTGCGGCGGGCGGCGACCACGCGGGACGCGTCCAGCGCGTCGACGGCGACCAGGGTGAACGCCCCTTCGAGCCGCCGGCAGACGTTCTGCATCGCGGTGGTGAGGTCCGCCCCGGCCAGCACCTCGTTCTCGAGCAGGTGGGAGACCACCTCGGTGTCGGTCTCCGAGACCAGCTCGTGCCCCGCGTCCTCGAGCTCGGCGCGCAGCGTCACGAAGTTCTCGATGATCCCGTTGTGCACCAGCGCGACCCGTCCGGTCGCGCCGGGGTGGGGGTGGGCGTTGATGTTGTTGGGCGCGCCGTGGGTCGCCCACCGGGTGTGGCCGATGCCGGTCGTGGACTCCGCCAGCGGCTCCTCGGCGATCGCCTTCTCCAGGTTGGCCAGCTTGCCCGCCCGCTTGGCGGAGGCGATCGTGCCGTCGGCCACCAGCGCGATGCCGGCAGAGTCGTAGCCGCGGTACTCCAGCCGGCGCAGGCCCTCGACCACCACGGCCTGCGCCTGCTTCGGACCGACGTAGCCCACGATTCCGCACATGGCAGGGAGTCTAGGATGCCCGCCATGTCTCCGAACGGCGGCGCCCAGCCGGGCTCCGACGACGTCCGGCGCGAGTCGTCGCCCTACGTCGAGCTCGACCGGACCGCCTGGGCGGCGCTCGCCAACTCGACGGCCAGCCCCCTCACGGCGGACGAGATCGCCCGGTTGCGCGGTCTCGGGGACGCCCTCGACCTCGACGAGGTCGAGCAGGTCTACCTCCCCCTGTCGCGGCTGCTCAGCATGTACGTCGAGAGCGCGGGTCGCCTGCACCGGCAGCAGGAGGAGTTCCTCGACCAGCCGCAGCCGCCGCGGACGCCGTTCGTCATCGGCCTGGCGGGCTCGGTGGCGGTCGGGAAGTCCACCACCGCCCGCGTCCTGCAGCAGATGCTGGCCCACTGGCCCGCTCACCCCAACGTCGCCCTGATCACCACCGACGGGTTCCTCTACCCCAACGCACGAGCTCGAGCGCCGGGGGATCCTGCACCGCAAGGGGTTCCCGGAGTCCTACGACCGGCGGGCGCTGCTGCGGTTCGTGGTCGACATCAAGTCCGGCGAGGACGAGGTCGAGGCGCCGATCTACTCCCACCTCGTCTACGACGTCGTCCCCGACGAGAAGGTGGTGATCAAGCGGCCCGACATCGTGATCATCGAGGGGCTCAACGTGCTCCAGCCGGCCCGGGTCCGCGAGGACGGCCGCACCGGCCTGACCCTGAGCGACTTCTTCGACTTCAGCGTCTACGTCGACGCCGGCACCGACCACATCCGCTCGTGGTACGTCGACCGCTTCCTCCGGCTGCGGGAGACCGCCTTCCGCGACCCGGCGTCGTACTTCGCGAAGTACGCCGCGCTCAGCGAGGAGGAGGCCGTCGCCGAGGCCGAGCGGCTGTGGGACACCATCAACGGCCCGAACCTGACCCAGAACATCCTGCCCACGCGGTCCCGGGCGACCCTGGTGCTGCGCAAGGACCGCGACCACTCGGTGCGCTACGTGCGCCTGCGCAAGCTCTGAGGCGAGCAGCGGCGCGTGAGGAACGAGCGCGTCGCGTGGGCCTGGCCACGTGAGCGAGCGTCGCGATCGAGATCGAGGTCGCACGAGCCTCGAACCGGGAGGACCGCGACCGCCGAGCTCCAGCTCAGAGCGCGAGCTGGGCGCGTACGACGCCCGCGAGCCGGTCGGCGATCGCCTGGGCCTCCGCCGCGGTGCCGGCCTCGACCATCACCCGGACGATCGGCTCCGTGCCCGAGGGCCGGAGCAGGATCCGCCCGCCGTCGCCGAGGGCGGCCTCCTCCTCGGCCACGGCCGCCGCCAGGACGGCGTCGTCGTCGGTCCGGGACTTGTCCACCCCGCCCACGTTGACCAGGACCTGCGGCAGCCGCGTCATCACCGACGCGAGCGCCTTCAGGCTCTGCCCCGTGGTGGCCATCCGCTCGAGGACGTGGAGCGCGGTCAGGATGCCGTCGCCGGTGGTCGCGTGGTCGGTCATGATCACGTGGCCCGACTGCTCGCCGCCGAGGGAGTAGCCGGACACCTTCATCGCCTCGAGCACGTAGCGGTCGCCCACCTTGGTCTGGCGGACCCCGATGCCGGCAGCCCGCATCGCCTGGACGAACCCGAGGTTGCTCATCACCGTGGCGACGACCGTGTCCTTGGCGAGGCGACCGTTGTCGAGGAGGGCGTGCGCGAGCACCGCCAGGATCTGGTCGCCGTCGACGACGTTCCCCTCGTGGTCGACGGCCAGGCAGCGGTCGGCGTCGCCGTCGAGCGCGAAGCCCACGTGCGCCTCGTCCTGGAGCACCGCCTGCTGCAGGCGCTCGAGGTGGGTGGAACCACAGTTCTCGTTGATGTTCAGCCCGTCCGGCTGGGCGTGGATCGCGGTCACCTCGGCCCCCGCGTCGACCAGCGCCTGCGGGCCGGCCTCGTGGGCGGCCCCCTCGGCGCAGTCGAGGACGACCCGGATCCCCGCCAAGGGATGGTCGATGGTGCGGACGAGGTGGGCGGCGTACTGGCTCACCGCCCAGGGGTACGGCGTCACCCGGCCGACGGTCGCCGCCGACGGGCCGCTTCCACTCCTTGCCGAGCCGGCGCTCGATGGCGCTCTCGATGGCGTCGTCGAGCTTGTGGCCGCCGCGGGCGAGGAACTTGATGCCGTTGTCGGGCATCGGGTTGTGGGAGGCGGAGAGCATCACGCCGAGGTCGGCCCCCAGGGTGCCGGTGAGGTGGGCGACGCCCGGGGTCGGGAGGACGCCGAGGAGGAGCACGTCGACGCCGGCGGACGCGAGGCCCGCCACCACCGCGGCCTCCAGGAACTGACCGGAGATCCGGGTGTCGCGGCCGACGACGGCCAGCGGGCGGTGGCCCTCGAACTCACCGCGGTCGGCGAGGACCTGCGCCGCCGCGACGGACAGGTCCAGGGCCAGCTCTGCGGTCAGCTGACCGTTCGCCAGGCCCCGGACCCCGTCGGTGCCGAAAAGTCGTGCCACCTGAACGCCGACCGAGGTCGATCAGCGCTTGCTGAACTGCGGCGCCTTGCGGGCCTTCTTCAGTCCGGCCTTCTTGCGCTCGATGACGCGGGCGTCACGCGTGAGCAGCCCGGCCTTCTTCAGCGACGGGCGGTTCGTCTCGACGTCGATCGCGTTGAGGCAGCGGGCCACGCCGAGGCGCAGCGCGCCGGCCTGGCCGGTGATGCCGCCGCCGTGGATCCGGGCGATGACGTCGAAGCGGCCCTCGAGCTGCAGCGCGGCGAAGGGCTCGTTGACGACCTGCTGGTGCAGCTTGTTCGGGAAGTAGGAGTCCAGGGTGCGGCCGTTGACGGTCCACACTCCGGTGCCGGGGACGATGCGGACGCGGGCCACGGCCTCCTTGCGGCGGCCGGTCGCGGCCGCGGGGGCGATGGTCGCCGCGCGCAGCGGCGCGTCGGCGGACGGGGCGCTCTCGGAGCTGTAGGCAACGCCCTGCTCGTCGGTCTCGTAGGTCTGCTCGACCTCAGTGCTGTTCTCAGTCACTTGTGTTCCTCAATCAGTTCTGGGTCGCGTGCTTACTGGGAGACCTGGGAGATCTCGAACGGCTTGGCCTGCTGGGCCTGGTGGGGGTGGTGGGGGCCGGAGTAGACCTTGAGCTTCTTCAGCACCTGTCGGCCGAGCTTGTTCTTGGGCAGCATGCCCCAGACCGCCTTCTCGACCACCTTGCGGGCGTCCTTCTCCAGCAGGTCTCCGACCGGGGTGGCCGACAGGCCGCCCGGGTAGCCGGAGTGGCGGTAGGCAAGCTTCTTGGTGGCCTTGTCGCCGGACAGGGCGACCTTCTCCGCGTTGATGACGATGACGAAGTCACCGGTGTCGACGTGGGGGGCGAAGATCGGCTTGTGCTTGCCGCGGAGCAGGTTCGCGGCGTGGACGGCGAGGCGACCGAGGACCACGTCGGTCGCGTCGATGACGTGCCACTCCCGCTGGATGTCAGCGGGCTTGGGGCTGTAGGTACGCACGGCTGGTTTCCTTCTTCGTTCGTAGGTACCGGCCGGTCGGCCCGGTCGGCGGTGGTGATGCAGCGGCTTCTGACGAACACGGCCCGGCTACCCACCCTGAGGTGAGGTCCGGATCTGCACCCCGATCGCCGTGGCGGGAGATCGGAGCGCGGCAGGAGTCGCGACCGACAAGACTACGGGGGGCCAAGGCGTGCAGGTCAAAACGCCGGTCGAGCCGTCCGCGACCCGGATTTCGAACGAGAGATTCGCCCCCGCGGGCGAGCGGGGCTAGGTTTGGACGGTGACTGAATCGCTCACCGTCCGTGACAATCGCACGGGGCAGGAGTACGACGTCCCGATCACCGACGGCACCATCAAGGCCGCGGACCTCGGGACCATCAAGGCAGGCGACGACCAGCCCGGCCTCGCCGTCTACGACCCGGGCTTCGTCAACACCGCGTCCTGCCGCAGCGCCGTGACCTTCATCGACGGCGAGGAGGGGATCCTCGAGTACCGCGGCTACCCGATCGAGCAGCTCGCGGAGAAGTCGAACTTCCTCGAGGTCGCCTACCTCCTCATCCACGGCAGCCTGCCGACCAAGGCGGAGTACGAGTCGTGGGTGCACGAGATCACCTACCACACGTTCGTCCACGAGAACGTGAAGAGCTTCATGGAGGGCTTCCGGTACGACGCCCACCCGATGGGCATGCTGATGGCCTCCGTCGGCGCCCTCTCGACGTTCTACCCCGACGCCCGCAACATCGCCGACGCCGAGAACCGCCACATGCAGATCGTGCGGATGATCGCCAAGATGCCGACGCTCGGCGCCTGGTCCTTCCGGCACGCCCAGGGGAAGCCGTTCGTCTACCCCGACAACGACCTCGGCTACACCGCCAACTTCCTGTCGATGCTGTTCAAGATGAGCGAGCGGAAGTTCGAGGCCGACGAGCGGCTGGTCAAGGCCCTCGACGTGCTGTTCATCCTGCATGCCGACCACGAGCAGAACTGCTCCACCAACGCCGTACGCTCCGTGGGCTCCTCGCAGGTCGACCCCTACTCCGCCGTCGCGGCCGGCGTCGCCGCCCTCTTCGGCCCGCTGCACGGTGGCGCCAACGAGGCGGTGCTGCGGATGCTCCGCCGGATCGGCTCCAAGGACAACATCCCCGACTTCATCACCGGCGTGAAGGAGGGCAACGAGCGGCTGATGGGCTTCGGCCACCGGGTCTACAAGAACTACGACCCGCGCGCCAAGATCATCAAGAAGGCCTGCGACGACGTCTTCGAGGTCACCGGGGTCAACCCGCTGCTGGAGATCGCGATCGAGCTGGAGAAGATCGCGCTGGAGGACGAGTACTTCGTCAAGCGCAAGCTCTACCCCAACGTCGACTTCTACTCCGGCCTCATCTACGAGGCCTTCCAGTTCCCGCCGGAGATGTTCACCGTCCTCTTCGCGATCGGGCGCACGCCCGGGTGGCTCGCGCAGTGGCTGGAGCTGGTCCAGGACAAGGAGCAGAAGATCGCCCGCCCCAAGCAGATCTACACCGGCGACCGCACCCTCGACTTCACCCCCGCCTCCGAGCGCTGGTCCTGACCTGCTCGTCGAGTTGAGCGCATGACCCGCCCGAAACTGACGCTAAACCACGCTGACCCGCCCGAAACTATTCGCGCAGCTCACGTTTCAGACGACCATGCCGTGCGGGCGACCCGGGTCGTCGTACGCCGGCGCGGCCTCACCGCAGCGCAGCGCCTCGAGCTGGGCACACACGGCGATGCCGTAGAAGAGACCCATCGCGGAGAACAGCGACCACAGCAGCAGCGCGAACACGCCGGCCAGCGGACCGTAGGTGCTGCCGAAGGACGCGCTGAGGTTGACGTACGCCGCGAGCCCGGCCGTCGCGAGCATGCTCAGCACCACCGCCACGGAGGCGCCGAGGGCCAGCCAGGAGAGAGCCGGCTGCCGGCGCCGCGGGGCGTGGTCCAGGACGACGGCGATCGTGAAGACGAGCAGGGCCAGACCGGCGGGCCAGCGGAGGATGTTCCAGGCAAGGAGGGTGTCAGCGGACCAGGCGTACTCCGCCACCATCGCGTCGCCGATGGCACCTCCGGCGACGAGCAGCAGGAAGCCGGCGCCCACCGGGGCTGCCAGGATCGCCGTGAGCACCGCCGCACGCCCGTACTTCGCCAGCGCCTTCCGGTCCCGGCGGATGCCGTAGATGCGGTTGCTGCCTCGCTCGACCTGCGCCATCGCCGTGGTCATGGAGACGAACGCGAACGCGAGCCCGAAGCCGAGCGCGACCTCGCCGCTCTCCTCGGACCCCTCCACGACGGCGGACGCGAGGGCGTCGTCCGAGCCGCCCCCGGGTGAGACGGCCTCGATCGTTGCGGCCACGACCCGGGCCGGCCGGTCCTCGTCGATGTCCGCGGCGAGGCCGGTGAGCGCGATCAGGAACGGTACGACGGCCAGGCAGGCCTGGAGCGCCAGGGCGCGGCTGTTGGTGAAGCCGTCGCCGTACCGGAACCGCACGAACGAGTCGACCAGGATCCGGCGCAGTCCGTGATGGCGGGCGAGGTGCCAGGCGTCCTCGGCGTCGAGCTCATCTCCGTCCAGCTCGGTCGTCACCGGGACGGTGCGGGCGGTCGTCATGCTTGCAGGCTATGCGCCGCGGATGGGACAGGAGGCCGCCGGACCGGCCAGACTGTGCCCATGAC
The DNA here is from genome assembly GCA_963812345.1 of uncultured Actinomycetota bacterium. Lineage (GTDB taxonomy): Bacteria > Actinomycetota > Actinomycetes > Propionibacteriales > Nocardioidaceae > Nocardioides. The sequence goes on along the minus strand of CAWEVA010000016.1, from coordinate 56,770 downwards.
CCTGCGCACCGACCGACGAGCTGACGGCCCGCCTGGATCACCTGCGGGCCGCACCGGCCGAGGTGGGCACGCTCGACCTGGTCGTGCGCCGCCCGGCGCACGGCGAGCGGGAGGTCCTGCAGGAGGGCGTGCTGGACGAGGCCGACGGCCTGGTCGGGGACAACTGGCTCTCCCGGGCCACGTCGCGGGCGGTCGCGGAGGGACGCCACCTCAAGGCGCAGGTGACCGTGATGAGCTCCCGGATGGTCGGTCTCCTGGCCGACACCGACGAGGAGCGGGCCCTCGCCGGGGACCAGCTCTACGTCGACCTCGACATCTCCCACGCCAACCTGCCCGCAGGCAGCCGGATCGCCCTCGGCGATCCGGACAACGGTGGCGCAGTGATCGAGGTGTCCGAGAAGCCGCACACCGGCTGCGCAAAGTTCGTGCGCCGCTTCGGCGAGGAGGCCGTCGGCTTCGTGAACTCGGACGTCGGCCGCGAGCTGCGGCTGCGCGGCCTCAACGCCCGCGTGGTGACCAGCGGAACGGTGCGCCCGGGCGACGAGGTCCGCAAGATCTGACCTGGGATCGAGCCCCGTCTGCGGTTCTTGCCCGGTCCCCAGCGTCATCTCAGCGTGATCACAGGGTCCCCGGGCACGGTTTGGGTGTGACCGACTACGAGACCCGACCGATCATTCCTCCGACCCGCTCCCCACGGCGAGCCTCCCCCGCGCAGCCCGGGGCGCGGCGGGTTGATCGCGGGCTCCGTGCTTGTTGGCGCCCTCGTGCTGGGGGGCGGTGCCGGCCTGGCCGGTGCCGCCGCCTGGCAGGAGTGGGGCTCCGACGAGTCGGCCGCGACCGGCAGCACGAGCTCCGCCGGCGTCGATCCCGGTCGTGGACTCCGGAGACAGCCCCGCCCCGGACGGCTCGGTCGAGCAGGTCGCCGCCGAGGTGCTGCCCTCGGTCGTCAAGATCAACGTGGCGGGCGAGGCCGAGGGCCAGCCGGCCAGTGGGTCCGGCTCGGGGATCATCCTCAGCGAGAACGGCGAGATCCTGACCAACGACCACGTCGTCGAGCTGGCCGGGGACGGCGGACGCATCTCGGTGTCGTTCGAGAACGGCGACCAGGCGCCCGCCGAGATCGTCGGCACCGACCCCCTGACCGACACCGCGGTGATCAAGGCCGAGGGCGTCGACGGGCTGGCCAAGGCGACGATCGGCAGGTCGGACCACCTCGACATCGGTCAGGACGTGGTGGCCGTCGGGTCGCCGTTCGGGCTGGACTCCACCGTGACCAGCGGCATCGTCTCGGCGCTCGACCGGCCGGTCAGCGTCGGCACCGACGCCGAGGGCGCAGAGCACGACGTACCCGGCGATCCAGACCGACGCCGCGATCAACCCCGGCAACAGCGGCGGGCCGCTGGTCGACATGAACGGCGACGTCGTCGGCATCAACTCCTCCATCAGGACCAGTGGGGAGTCGGCCGGACAGGGCGGCTCGATCGGTCTCGGCTTCGCGATCCCGATCGACGAGGTGATGCCGGTGATCGAGCAGATGCTCGCCGGGGACACCCCGACGCACGCCCGCCTGGGCATCTCGGTCTCCGACGTCGAGCAGCAGACCGGCCAGCTCCCCGTCGAGGGCGCCCAGGTCCAGGAGGTCAGCAACGGCTCGACCGCCGACGACGCCGGGCTCGAGAACGGCGACGTGATCACCCGGCTCGACGACACGCACATCACCAGCGCCGACTCGCTGGTCGCGACGATCCGGTCCTACCGGCCCGGCGACGAGGTGACGGTCACCTACCGCAGGGGTGACGACGAGGAGCAGGCCACCCTGGTCCTCGACTCCGACGCCGACTGACCGCAGCAGGCACCAGCACGCCGCAGCGAGCCGTCAGCGGACCCGCTCGACCCGACCCTCGTCCCAGACCGGCCCGTCGGACTCGTAGACGTCGCCGTCGGCGCCGTAGACCAGGAACCGGTCGAAGCCGCGGGCGAACCAGCGGTCGTGGGTGACCGCGAGACCGTGCCCTCGAACGCCGCGAGGCCCTCCTCGAGCGCCTCGGCGGACTGGACGTCGAGGTTGTCGGTCGGCTCGTCGAGCAGCAGCAGGGTCGCTCCGGACAGCTCCAGCAGCAGGATCTGGAACCGCGCCTGCTGGCCGCCCGAGAGCGACTCGAACGTCTGCTCGGCCGCGTGCGCGAGCTCGTAGCGGTCCAGCACGCGGCTCGCCTGCTCGCGGCCCATCCCGTCGCGGTGGTCGTCGCCGCGGTGCAGGATCTCCAGCAGGGTGCGGCCCTTCAGCTCGGGGTGCTCGTGGGTCTGCACGAACCAGCCGGGCCGCACCCGGGCGCCGAGCTTGGCCTTGCCGGTGTGGTCGGACCGGGCGCGATCGGCCGGCCGTCGCCGACCGGCCGGTGCTCGACGTCGGGGTCGCTGCCGCCGGCGGCGAGCAGCCGCAGGAAGTGCGACTTGCCCGAGCCGTTGCAGCCGAGCACGGCCACCCGCTCGCCGTACCAGACCTCGAGGTCGAACGGCTGCATCAGCCCGGTCAGCTCGAGGTCCTCGCAGACCACCGCCCGCTTGCCGGTGCGGCCGCCCTTGAGCCGCATCTTCACCTGCTGCTCGCGCGGCTGCTCGGTCGGCGGGCCGGCCTCCTCGAACTTGCGCAGCCGGGTCTGCGCGGCCTGGTAGCGGCTGGCCATGCTCGTCGTTGTAGGCCGCCTTCTGCTTGTACATCAGCATCCAGCGCCTTGAGCTTGGCGTGCTCCTCGTCCCAGCGCGTGCGCAGCTCCTCGAACCGCGCGAAGCGGTCCCGGCGCGCCTCGTGGTACGACGCGAAGCCGCCCGGATGGGTCCACACCCGGTTGCCGGCGGCGCCGAGCTCGACGGTGACGACCCGGGTCGCGGTGTTGTCGAGCAGCTCGCGGTCGTGGCTGATGAACAGGATCGTCTTGTCGGACTCCCGGATCCGCTGCTCGAGCCAGATCTTGCCGGGCACGTCGAGGAAGTTGTCGGGCTCGTCGAGCAGCAGCACCTCGTCGGGCCCGGCCAGCAGGAACTCCAGGACCAGCCGCTTCTGCTCGCCGCCGGACAGGGTGCGCAGCTCGCGGTACTTCGCCCGGTCGTAGGGCACGCCGAGCGCCTTGATCGTGCACACGTCCCAGGTGACCTCGAGGTCGTAGCCGCCGGCGTCGGCGTACTCCGACAGCGCCGCGGCGTAGCGCATCTGGGTCTTCTCGTCGTCGGTCTCCATCAGCGCCCGCTCGCAGCGGTCGACCTCGGCGGCGGCGGTGCGCACCCGCGGCGGGGACACCGAGAGCAGCAGGTCGGCGACCGTGGGCTCGCCGTCGGCGGCCGTCCGCAGGCCGTGCCCGACCATCTGCCGCATCACCCCGAGCCCGCCGGAGCGGGTGACGGCGCCGGCGTGCGGCTTCAGGTCGCCGGTGACGATCCGCAGGAGCGTGGTCTTGCCCGCGCCGTTGGCGCCGACCAGGGCGACCTTGGCGCCCTCGCCGACCCGGAACGACACGTCGTCGAGCAGCACCCGCCCGTCGGGCAGCTCGTAGCGCACTCCGGAGATGTCCACGTGGCCCACGAGGTTCGATTCTCCGCTACCGCGCAAGCAGCGCACCGTGTTTATCGGCGTTGTGTGCTGAGACGGCCGCTCTGGCGGCCGTTTCGGCACACGACCCGGCGGGTCTTCAGTCCTCGGTCTGCTTGCGCCCACAGGTTGACGCCGGCCTCGACGGCGTCCTCGTCGATCGCGGACAGCTCCTCGTCGGTCAGCGGCGGGAAGGACAGCGCGTCCAGGTTGGTGTCCAGCTGCTCGACCGAGGAGGCGCCGATCACGGCCGAGGTCACGCGCGGGTCGCGGACGGCCCACTGCAGCGCCAGCTGGGCGAGCTTCTGCCCGCGGCCGGCAGCGATCTCGTTGAGCCGCCGGACGTGGCGCAGGGTCCCCTCGTCGAGGTGGTCGGACGCGATCGTGCTGTCCTCCCGGGCCGCGCGCGAGTCGGACGGCACGCCGTCGAGGTAGCGGTCGGTCAGCAGGCCCTGTGCGAGCGCCGTGAAGACGATGCAGCCCATGCCCTGCTCCTCGAGCTCGTCGAGCAGGTCCTCCTCGATCCAGCGGTTGAGCATGGAGTACGACGGCTGGTGGATCAGCAGCGGCGTGCCGAGGTCGCGGGCGATCGTGGCGGCCTCGCGCGTCTTCTCGGCGGAGTACGACGAGATGCCGGCGTACAGCGCCTTGCCCTGCCGGACCGCGTGGTCCAGCGCCATCATCGTCTCCTCGACCGGGGTCTCCGGGTCGAAGCGGTGGCTGTAGAAGATGTCGACGTACTCCAGCCCCATCCGGGCCAGCGACTGGTCGAGCGAGGCGAGGACGTACTTCCGCGAGCCGCCGCCCTGGCCGTAGGGGCCGGGCCACATGTCGTAGCCGGCCTTGGTGGAGATGACCAGCTCGTCGCGGTACGGCTTGAAGTCGTCGGCGAGGTAGCGGCCGAAGTTCTCCTCGGCGCGGCCGTAGGGCGGGCCGTAGTTGTTGGCGAGGTCGAAGTGGGTGACGCCGCGGTCGAAGGCCCGGCGCAGGATGGCGCGCTGGTTCTCCTCGGACCGGTCGTCGCCGAAGTTCTGCCACAGCCCGAGCGACAGGACGGGCAGCTTCAGCCCGCTGCGACCGGTGAAGCGATACACCATGCCGGTGGCGTCGTCGTAGCGGTTCTCGGCGGCTTCGTACGTCGTCATGGCCCCATCCTGCCCCGACGCCGGCCGAGCCTGCGCGGGCCCTCAGCCCGCGAGCAGCTCCGCCACCAGGGCCTCGACCCGTGACCGGATCTCGTCGCGGATCGGCCGGACCGCGTCGATGCCCTGGCCGGCCGGGTCGTCCAGCGGCCAGTCCTCGTACCGCTTGCCCGGGTAGAACGGACAGGCGTCCCCGCAGCCCATGGTGACCACGACGTCTGCCTCCTGGACCGCTGCGTCCGTGAGCAGCTTCGGCGTGGCGGTCGCCAGGTCGATGCCGACCTCGGCCATGGCGGCCACCGCCGCCGGGTTGACGGCGTCGGCCGGCTTGCGAGCCGGCCGAGAGCACCTCGATCCGGTCCCCGGCCAGGTGCTGCAGGAAGCCGGCCGCCATCTGCGAGCGGCCGGCGTTGTGGACGCAGACGAAGAGCACGGTGGGAAGGCTCACGACGGTGCCTTTCGGATGGTCGGGTAGAGCAGGAGCACCGCGCCAGCGGCCAGGGCGCCGCCCAGCACCTGCATGGCCAGGAACGGCAGCACGGACGACGGCGCGATGCCCGCAAACGTGTCGGAGAGCATCCGGGCCACGGTCACGGCGGGGTTGGCGAAGCTGGTGGAGCTGGTGAAGAAGTACGCCGCGGAGATGTAGGCGCCGACCGCGAACGCGACCGCCTCGGTCCGACCCGAGCGGAGCGTGCCGAAGATGACCAGCAGCAGGCCGAAGGTGGCGACGACCTCGCCGAGGAGTACGCCGCCGCCGCCGCGCTCGGTCGTGGCGAACGACACCGCGTCGAGGCCGAACATCAGGTTCGCCACCACTGCACCGAGGCAGGCCGCCCAGCATCTGCGCGCCGACGAGGGCGGCCGCGGTCACGGTGTCGACGAGCCCGAGCGCCCGCTCGACCAGGGTGACCACCGGGTTGAAGGCTGCGGACACCGGCTGGAGGGCCAGGATCAGGGCCACCAGGGCGGCTCCGGTGGCGATGCTGTTCTCCAGCAGCTGCAGCCCGACGTCCCCGGGCGACAGGCGGGTCGCCGCGATGCCGGAGCCGATCACGGCCATGACCAGGAACGCCGTACCGAGGAGCTCGGCAGCGGCGCGACGCGCCACGGTCACGCGACCGTGACCTCCGAGCAGCGCACCGACGTCGGCGAGCGCGGTCTCGTTGAGGCGGTAGAAGACCCAGACTCCGCGCTTCTCCCGGTCGATCAGGCCGGCCGCGTGCAGCTGCTTGAGGTGGTGGCTGATCGTCGGCTGGGAGAGCTCGAAGGCGTCGTTGAGGTCGCACACGCACGCCTCGCGGCCGGCGTGGGAGGCGATCAGGGACAGCAGCCGCAGCCGGACGGGATCGGCGAGCGCCTTGACCAGCGGCGCGATCCGCTCGGCCTGCTCGAGGCTGATCGGCTCGATCGCCAGCGGCGGGCAGCAGGCAAGGGTCTCGACCGGCGTGAGCTCGAGGGTCTTCGGCATGACTACATATTGACAGACATCTATGTCTGTGCCAACCTCTCAGACATAGACATTCATCGATATCTACTGGAGGACCCCATGTCCCGCATCCAGCTCGCCCTCAACGTCGACGACCTCGACGCGTCGATCGCCTTCTACACCGGCCTGTTCGGCACCGCCCCGGCCAAGACCAGGCCCGGCTACGCCAACTTCGCCGTGGCCGAGCCGCCGCTGAAGCTGGTCCTGATCGAGAACCCCGGCCAGGGCGGATCCGTCAACCACCTCGGGGTCGAGGTCGCCGACACGACCACCGTCGAGAACACCCAGGCCCGTCTCGCCACCGAGGGCCTGGCCTCCACGGACGAGCGGGACACCACCTGCTGCTACGCCCGTCAGGACAAGTTCTGGGTCGAGGGCGCGCCCGACGGCGAGCGCTGGGAGGTCTACACCGTGCTCGAGGACAGCGAGACGTTCTCGGGGCAGGACGAGACCTGCTGCACGACCGACGCCGCACCGGGCTCCCCCGAGGCTGCCGCCTGCTGCTGAGCCCGGCGCATCGGCTCGCGGTCAGCCCTCGACGGCGCGGTCGCGGCGCCCGAGGGGCGTCGGCGGCTCGTGCTCCTCCAGGATCGGCCCGGCCTCGGCCGCGTCCTCGCCGCGGGCCTCCGACTGCTCCGTCGCCGCGCGGAGCCGCCGGCGTACCCGTGGCCATGGCCTCGAAGTAGCGCAGCATCTCCACCGGGAACGGCAGCACGAGCGTGGAGTTCTTCTCGGCCGCCACCTCCACCATCGTCTGGAGCAACCGCAGCTGGAGTGCCGCCGGCGTGGCGGCCATCGCGCCCGCAGCCTGGGAGAGCTTGCGGGAGGCCTGGTACTCGCCGTCGGCGGTGATGATCCGGGACCTGCGCTCTCGCTCGGCCTCCGCCTGCCGCGACATGGACCGCTTCATCGTCTCCGGCAGCGCCACGTCCTTGATCTCGACGCGGTCGATGTCGATGCCCCAGGAGGCCGCGGGGGTGTCGAGCATCACCTCGAGTCCCTGGTTGAGGTGCTCGCGGTTCGACAGCAGGTCGTCGAGCTCGCTCTTGCCGATGATCGAGCGCAAGGAGGTCTGCGCCACCTGGGACATGGCGTAGACGTAGTCCTGCACCTCGACCGCGGCGCGGACCGGGTCGATGACCTTGAAGTAGACCACGGCGTCGACGCGGACCGTGACGTTGTCACGGGTGATGCCGTCCTGGGCCGGGATCGGCATGGTCACCACCTGCACGTTGACCCGCTTCATCCGGTCCACGACCGGGACCAGCATGGTCAGGCCGGGGCGCCTGGGCTCCCGCTGGACCCGCCCGAGACGGAAGACCACGCCGCGCTCGATCTGCTTGACCACCTTCGGGCTCATCGCGAGGAGGACGAGCGCCAGGGCGGCCAGCGCCACCAGGGTGTACATCAGGACGTCCATGACGACCTCCGGCAGGAGGAAGGGTCTTTACTCGAGGGTACGCCGCGATCTGCTCGGGTCGTGTGCCTGAGAACGACCCAGGGGTAGGTGTGGGGTACACGACCCTCCGGCCGCCGCGCCGGTCACTCGCCGACTCGTGACTCCAGGACGCGGAACCCCTTGGCGCTCGCCACCCGGCGGGTCGGGTAGCCCTGCTCCCCCAGCCACCGCTGGAGGGAGTCGGCGCCGAGGTTCTTCCCGACGACCATCACCATCCTGCCGTCGGGCCGCAGCCTGGGCAGCCAGGTCAGCAACAGGTCGTGCAGGGCCGCCTTGCCGATCCGGATCGGCGGGTTCGACCAGATCTCGTCGTACGTCGCGTCGCCCGGGACCGCGTCCGGGAGGCAGGCGACGTACCGCCCCTCCACGCCGAGCGCCTCGGCGTTCTCGTTGGCCAGCGCGAGGGCCCGCTCGTTGACGTCGACGGCCGTGACGGTTGCCAGCGGCACGGCGCGGGCGATGGCCAGCCCGATGACGCCGTACCCGCAGCCCAGGTCGAGGAACTGCCCCTGCGCCGGCGGCTCGGTCTCCCGGAAGAGCACGGCCGTCGCGCGGTCGAGGTGCCCGCGGCTGAACACTCCCGAGCCGCTCACCAGGGTCAGCTCGTGACCCCACACCTCGCAGGTGAACGGCTCGCGCTCGAACGGGACGGACGGGTCCGCGCTGAAGTAGTGGTCAGCCATCCCGCCTCGTCCTCGTCTGCGCCGCCCGTTCCGCGAGCTCTTCGTCGGGCGGGAAGCAGACCTCCTCGAGGGTGAGCCCATGCGCGTGGACGACGGTCACCGCCGGGTCGCGAACGGCCGCCTCCAGGATCTCGGCGGCCCACGGGACCGGCCGCCGACCCTCCCCGACCGCGAGCAGGCAGCCGACCAGCGACCGGACCATGCTGTGGCAGAAGGCGTCGGCCCGGACCGTCGCGACCGCCAGCCCGTCGTCGGCCCGAGCCCACCCGAGCTCGAGCAGGGTCCGGATCGTGGTCGCGCCCTCGCGCTGCTTGCAGAACGACGCGAAGTCGTGCTCACCGAGCAGAGCCGACGACGCCTCGTTCATCGCCTCGACGTCCAGCGGCCTCGGCCAGGTGAGCACGTGACGGCGCGCCAGCGGGTCGACGGTCCCGGCCCGGTCGGCGACCCGGTAGCAGTAGCGCCGCCAGAGCGCGGAGAAGCGGGCGTCGAAGCCGTCCGCCGCCGTCACCACCCGGCGGACCCGGACGTCGGGGGGCAGGATGCCGTTGAGGCGCGGCAGCAGGGCTTCAGGGACCGGCTGGGTCGAGCGACCGGCGGCCTGGGCAAGCGTGTCGTCGTCGACGTCGAAGTGCGTCACCTGGCCACGGGCGTGGACGCCGGTGTCGGTGCGGCCCGCGCACACGACGGGGACGGTCGGTACCCGCAGCAACGTCGCCAGCGCCGCCTCCACGGTTCCCTGCACGGTCCGCAGCCCCGGCTGGGCGGCCCAGCCGTGGAAGTCGGTGCCCTCGTAGGCGAGGTCCATCCGGATCCGCATGCCGCGCATCCTCTCAGGGCAGCTCGGAGGCGTACGGCGGGTCCGCGCCGGGGCGGGACACGGTCACCGCGGCGGCCCGGACGGCCCTGGCCAGTACCTTCCCGACCGCGGCCTCGTCGAGGGCCGCGAGGTCCGCCCGGCGATCCCCCCGCCCCAGCAGGCCGTCGACCAGCGCAGCGGCGAAGGTGTCGCCGGCGCCGATGGTGTCGGCCACCGGCACCGGGATCTGCGGAGACCTCCACCCGACCCGAACGGGAGAACCACACGGCCCCCTCCCCACCGCGGGTCACGACGACCGCCGCCGGCCCACGCTCCAGCAGGCCATGGGCGGCGTCAGCCAGGGCGAGCGTCGGGTAGAGCGCGGCCAGGTCCTCGTCGGAGGCCTTCACCAGATCGCTGGCTGCGACCATCCGCTCGACCCGCTCGAGCAGGTCGGGACCGCTCCCGGTGATGACCGGCCGGGCGTTGATGTCGTAGCTCACCAGGGAGCTCCCCCGGAGCCGGGACACGGCGGCATGGACCACGTCCGAGCCCGGCGACAGCACCGCCCCCAGCGAGCACACGTGGACGGCAGACCGGCGGTGGCCTCCACCGTCGGCGGGTCCAGGACCCAGTCGAGGTCGAACTCGTAGTGAGCGGCGCCGTCGGCGTCCAGCGTGGCGACCGCCGTCGATGTCCGCGCGATCGAGTGCGGCTGGTTGGCCAGCCGCACGCCGGCGCGGTCCAGGTGCCCGGCGACCATCCGGCCGTGCGGGTCATCGGCGAAGCTGGTCGCGAACCGGACGTGCCGACCGAGCCGGGCCAGGGCGACCGCGACGTTGGCCGCGCTGCCACCGACGTGCTCGCTCGTCGAGCCGTCGGGTGCGCGTACGACGTCGACGAGGGACTCCCCCATCACGAGCACGTCGTCAGCCACGCCTTGTCTCTACCACGCGTAGGGTCCCGGCATGGACCTGATCCCGCTCGACCCGGGCGCGTCGGAGCCGCCGTACGAGCAGCTGCGACGGCAGATCGCCGCCCGCGCCGCCACCGGCAAGCTCCCCGCAGGCACCCGGCTCCCGACGGTGCGGGCGCTGGCCGCCGAGCTCGGTCTGGCCGTGAACACGGTCGCCAAGACCTACCGGGCGCTCGAGGCGGACGGGGTCGTGATCACCGAGGGGCGCCGCGGGACCTTCGTGGCCCCAGGCGACGCCGCCGGCCGGGCCGAGGCCGGTGAGGCAGCCGCGGCGTACGTCGCCGTGGCCCGCCGCCTCGGCCTCGGGTTGACCGAGGCCACCCTGCTCGTCGAGCGCTCCTGGTCGACATGAGCCGCTGGCGGGTCGACCGTCGCGATCCCCGCATCCCGCGTCGTCCTGCGCTAGCGTTCTAGTGAGAGCGGCGCGCGATCGGGTGACGCGCCATGGATGATGGGAAGTGCGTCATGGGATTCGCCGAAGCAGTTCGGAGCTGTCTCCAGCAGTACGTCGGGTTCTCGGGCCGGGCCCGCCGCTCGGAGTACTGGTGGTTCTTCCTCTTCACCATCCTCGTCAGCATCGTGACCGGCGTGCTCGACTCCGTGCTCGGCACCATGGACGACGACACCAACGTCGGCGTGATCGGGACGATCGCCAGCCTTGCCCTGCTGCTGCCGGGCATCGCCGTCGCCATCCGCCGCCTCCACGACACCTCCCGAAGCGGCTGGTGGATCCTGATCGGGCTGATCCCGATCGTCGGCTGGATCATCCTGATCGTCTTCTACTGTCCAGGACAGCCACGGCGAGAACGAGTACGGACCCTCACCGAAGGCTGCCGCGCCGGCCGATGTGAGCCGCCGCTCCGCGAAGTACGTCGTCTACGGCGCCGGCGCGGTCGGCGGGGTGATCGGTGGACACCTGGCCCTCGCCGGGCACCAGACCACCCTGATCGCCCGCGGCGAGCACCTCGAGCGCATCCGCGACGGGCGGACTGCGGATGGACACGGGCACTGGGCATGCACGTGATCGAAGCGCCTGCCACCGACACCGCCGCCGAGGTGGACTGGGGCAGCGACACGGTCTGCCTGCTGACCGTGAAGTCACACCAGGCGAGCCGCCGCCCTCGACGACCTCGCGGCCCACGCACCGGCGGGCACCCCGATCTTCTGCGCGACCAACGGGGTTGCCACCGAGCTCGCGGCGCTGCGGCGGTTCGCCCATGTCTACGCCGTGTGCGTGATGCTGCCGTCGACCCATCTCGAGCCCGGGGTGGTCGTGGCCAAGTGCCATCCTGTCCCGGGCATCCTCGACCTCGGTCGGGCGCCCGAGGGCACCGACCACCTGACCGGGTCGGTCTCCGCCGATCTTCGCGACGCCGGGTTCGCGTCGATGCCGCGGTCCGACATCATGGCCTGGAAGTACCGCAAGCTCCTGATGAACGTCGGGAACGGCGTCGATGCGGCCTGCGCCGAGGGCGAGGCCGCCGACGAGCTCGCCCGGCGGGCGCGAGGCCGAGGGCGAGGCGGCGATCCGCGCCGCCGGCATCCCGCTGGTCACGGCGGAGCAGGACAAGGAACGCCGGGGCGACATCCTGCAGCGGCGGGCCGGTGCCGCCCCGCCCGGCGGCTCCACGTGGCAGAGCGTCACGCGCGGGACCGGCAGCACCGAGGTGGACTACCTGGCCGGCGAGATCGTCCTGCTCGGCCGCCTGCACGGCGTACCCACCCCAGCGTGCGAGCTGATCCAGCAGGTCACCAACGACCTCGCCCGCCGGCGGGCCGCGCCCGGAGCCTGGACGCCGCCGACCTGCTCACCCGGCTCCCGTGGCCCGCCGACGACAGCACGAGGGCCCGCTCACCCCTGACGGGTGACGGGCCCTCGACTGCTGTCGTGCGCTCAGGCGTCCTTGGACTCTTCGGCGGAGTCCGCCTCCTCGGCAGGCTCGTCGGCAGCCGCCTCGGGCGCCTCCGGCTCGGCCGCCTCGTCCGCAGGAGCCTCCTCGGCCTCGGCGACCACGCTCTCCTCGGGCGACGCCTCCTCGGTCATCTCGACCGGCGCCTCGCTCGGCGGGAGCCTCCTCGGCGGGAGCCTCGTCGGCCGGAGCCGGCGCGGGGGCCGCTGCGTTCTTGGCGCGGGCAGGCTTCGCCGCGGCCTTCGGGGAGTACTCCTCGGTCACCAGCTCGATCACCGCCATCGGGGCGTTGTCGCCCTTGCGCGGACCGATCTTGGTGATCCGGGTGTAGCCGCCCGGACGCTCCGCGAACGTCGGCGCGATCTCGGTGAAGAGCGTGTGCACGACCGACTTGTCGCGGATGGTCTTGAGGACCTCGCGCCGGTTGTGCAGGTCGCCCCTCTTGGCCTTGGTGATCAGCTTCTCCGCGACCGGGCGCAGCCGACGCGCCTTGGTCTCGGTGGTGGTGATCCGGCCGTGCTCGAAGAGCGCGGTGGCCAGGTTCGCCAGGATCAGGCGCTGGTGGGCGGGGCTGCCGCCGAGGCGGGCACCCTTGGTGGGGGTAGGCATTGTCTCTACTCGTTTCTCCCCGGCCGTGTCAGGTACCGGAGTAGATGTTGATGTGCTTGTCGCGACCACGTCGACTACCTCGGTGGTCCGAGTGGCGAGCGCCAGCGAGCGTGCCCGGTCACCTCAGTACTGCTCGTCCTCGACGAAGGCGTCGTCGTCGTCGTCGCCGTACGCCGCCAGGGCAGCGTGCGGGTCGAAGCCGGGCGCGCTGTCCTTCAGGGACAGGCCCATCTCGACCAGCTTGGCCTTGACCTCGTCGATCGACTTCGCGCCGAAGTTGCGGATGTCGAGCAGGTCCTGCTCCGAGCGCGAGATGAGCTCACCCACGGTGTGGATGCCCTCACGCTTGAGGCAGTTGTAGGAGCGGACGGTCAGCTGGAGGTCCTCGACCGGGAGGGCGAGGTCCGCAGCGAGCTGCTCGTCGACCGGCGACGGACCGACGTCGATGCCCTCGGCCTCGACGTTCAGCTCGCGGGCCAGGCCGAACAGCTCGACCAGGGTCTTGCCGGCCGAGGCGATCGCGTCGCGGGGACGGATCGACGGCTTGGTCTCGACGTCGATGACCAGCTTGTCGAAGTCGGTGCGCTGCTCGACACGCGTGGCCTCGACCTTGTAGGTCACCTTGAGGACCGGGCTGTAGATCGAGTCGACCGGCATCCGGCCGATCTCGTTGTCCGCGCCCTTGTTCTGAACCGCGGAGACGTAGCCACGGCCGCGCTCGACGACGAGCTCCATCTCCAGCTTGCCCTTGTCGGACAGGGTGGCGATCTTCAGGTCGGGGTTGTGGACCTCGACCCCGGCCGGAGGCGCGATGTCCGCGGCCGTCACGTCGCCCGCACCGGACTTGCGCAGGTACATCGTGACCGGCTCGTCGTGCTCGGAGGAGACGACGAGGCCCTTGAGGTTGAGGATCACCTCGGTGACGTCCTCCTTGACGCCCTCGATGGTCGAGAACTCGTGCAGGACGTTGTCCACCTTGATGCTCGTGACCGAGGCACCGGGGATCGAGGACAGGAGAGTACGGCGAAGCGAGTTGCCGAGCGTGTAGCCGAAGCCCGGCTCCAGCGGCTCGATGACGAAGCGCGAGCGGAACTCGTCAACGGATTCTTCCGACAGGGTCGGTCGCTGAGCGATAAGCACTGAATCTTTCCTTTCCGGGCCCAACCACCATTTGATGGGCCCGAACTTCTGTGGCGAGGAGTTGTGGTGCGGCCCACGGGGGCTGACCCCCGCGGCTTACTTCTTGGAGTAGTACTCGACGATCAGCTGCTCCTGGACCGGGATGTCGATCTGGGCCCGGACCGGGAGCTGGTGAACGAGGATGCGCATGCGGGTCGGGATCGCCTCGAGCCACGCCGGGACGACGCGCTCGCCGTGGGTCTCGCGAGCCACGATGAAGGGCGTCATCTCCAGCGACTTCTCGCGCACGTCGATCACGTCGTGGGCGCTGACCTGGAAGGACGGGATGTCCACCTTCCGGCCGTTCACCTTGAAGTGACCGTGCACGACGAGCTGACGCGCGTGGCGACGGGTGCGGGCGAAGCCGGCCCGGTAGACCACGTTGTCGAGGCGGCACTCGAGCAGCTGCAGCAGGTTGTCACCGGTCTTGCCCCCGCGACGCGACGCCTCGACGTAGTAGTTGTGGAACTGGCGCTCGAGGATGCCGTACGAGATACGCGCCTTCTGCTTCTCGCGAAGCTGGAGGAGGTACTCGCTCTCCTTGATGCGGCCGCGGCCGTGCTGGCCGGGCGGGTAGGGGCGACGCTCGAACGCCGAGTCGCCACCGACGAGGTCGACACCGAGACGGCGCGACTTCTTGGTCATGGGGCCGGTGTAGCGGGCCATAACTCTGTTGTCTCCTTCGGTCTCGGGTCGTCAGACGCGCCGGCGCTTGGGCGGGCGGCATCCGTTGTGGGGGGTGGGCGTGACGTCCTGGATGGTGCCGACCTCGAGGCCGATCGCACCCAGGGAGCGGATCGCCGTCTCGCGACCCGAGCCGGGGCCCTTCACGAAGACGTCGATCTTCTTCATGCCGTGGTCCATCGCCCGGCGACCCGCGGCCTCGGCGGCCATCTGGGCGGCGTACGGCGTGGACTTGCGCGAGCCCTTGAAGCCGACGGTGCCGGCCGAGGCCCACGAGATCACCGCACCGGTCGGGTCGGTGATCGTGACGATGGTGTTGTTGAACGTGCTCTTGATGTGGGCTTCGCCCGTGGCGACGTTCTTCTTGATCTTGCGACGCGCCTTGCGGGCGCCGGCCGCTGCGCGGCTCTTGGGAGGCATTCGGTAACTCCTGAGGTAGCTGGTCTGTGGGTGCGTGGTCAGCGGTGATCCGGGCCGGCCGAGGTGCCTCGGCGAGTTCGGCCTGCGGTCACTTGGTGGCCTTCTTCTTGCCGGCGACCGTGCGCTTCGGACCCTTGCGGGTGCGGGCGTTGGTCTTGGTGCGCTGACCGCGGACCGGGAGGCCCTGGCGGTGGCGGCGGCCCTGATAGCTGCCGATCTCGATCTTCCGACGGATGTCGGCCTGGACCTCGCGGCGGAGGTCACCCTCGATCTTGATGTCGGCGCCGTCGATGGCGTCGCGGAGCTTGACCAGCTCCTCGTCGCCCAGCTCGTGGACTCGCAGGTCGGGGTTGACCCCGGTGGCTGCCAGCACTGCCTGGGCGCGGGTACGGCCGATGCCGTAGATGTAGGTGAGTGCGACCTCGATGCGCTTGTCGCGCGGGAGGTCGACACCGACGAGGCGTGCCATTGGCGTTCCTTCTCTGGTTCCCACAGTGGTTTCGGTCGTGTCGCGCCCCTACCCGTCTCGGGTGGGCCCCGGCCACTGCTCCGGGGGTGCTTCAGTCGGCGACCCGAATTTCAGGTGGGCGACCTAGCGATCACGATGCTTGTTCAGTTGTGTCGTGCCCGGGACTCAGCCCTGGCGCTGCTTGTGGCGCGGGTTGTCGCAGATCACCATGACGCGGCCGTGGCGACGGATCACCTTGCACTTGTCACAGATCTTCTTGACGCTCGGGTTGACCTTCACGAGGAGGGCCTCTCTTGCTCGATCGGCTGCTTACTTGTAGCGGTAGACGATGCGACCCCGGGTGAGGTCGTACGGCGAGAGCTCCACCACCACGCGGTCCTCGGGGAGGATCCGGATGTAGTGCTGACGCATCTTGCCGCTGATGTGGGCGAGCACCTTGTGTCCGTTGGTCAGCTCGACCCGGAACATGGCGTTGGGGAGGGCCTCCACGACGGTGCCCTCGATCTCGATCACGCCTTCCTTCTTCGGCATGTCCTCACAATCTTCTTGGTCGACTCGCCCGTTGTGGGCCGCTGATCTACCGTTGCTGCACTGCCCGTGGGCAGGTGACCCGGGAACCTCCGGGGCCGGAGCCCCGTGGACCTCGTGGACGGCTCCGGAACCTCGACCCGGGCACGCTCGACAGCCCCTGACGAGGTCGTTCGAGGAGTGCTCCGGGCAGCCGCGAGGCACCACGAAGCGCAGCCCACGTTGGGCCGACGCACAAGTCTAGGGGGAAGCGGACCCGAATCCCTAATCGGACCGTCGGGCAACGGGCGGCGCAGGGCCTCAGTCATCCTCCCAGTCGCGCCGCGGGCCGGTGGCGGCGTCCAGCTCCTGCTTCGACATGCGGCGGGAGGCCATCAGGGAAATCACGGCAGTCGCCGCGAGGATGCCCACGATGACCGTGAGCGAGAGCCAGATCGGGATCTCTGGCGCCCATTCGACGTGCTCGCCGCCGTTGATGAACGGCAGCTCGTTGAGGTGCAGCGCCTCGAGGATGAGCTTCACGCCGATGAAGGCGAGCAGGATCGCCAGCCCGTAGGACGAGGTAGATCAGCCGCTCCAGGAGCCCCCCGATCAGGAAGTAGAGCTGGCGCAGACCCATGAGCGCGAAGATGTTGGCCGTCAGCACCAGGTAGGGCTCCGAGGTGAGCCCGTAGATCGCCGGGATCGAGTCCAGCGCGAACAGCAGGTCGGTCGTCCCCAGGGTCAGGATCACGATGGCCAGCGGGGTGATCACCCGCTTGCCGTTCTCGACGGTGAGGATCTTGCGGCCGTGCCACGTCGTGGTCGCCGGGAAGCGCTTCTCCACCCAGCGGACCAACCGGTTCTCCTCGTAGTCGTCCTCGTCCTCCGCACCCTCCTTGATGAGCTTCCAGGCCGTGTAGATGAGGAACAGCCCGAACAGGTAGAAGATCCAGGAGAAGTTCTCGATCGCCGCCGCACCGACGGCGATGAAGATCGCCCGCATCACGAGGGCCATCACGATGCCGATCATCAGGGCGAACTGCTGCAGCTCCCGAGGCACCATGAACTTGCTCATGATGATGATGAAGATGAAGAGATTGTCGACCGACAGGGAGTACTCGGTGAGCCAGCCGGCGTAGAACTCGCCGGCGTACTGGCCACCCGACGGTGACGAGGATCCCGAGTCCGAAGACCACGGCCATCCCGACGTAGATCGAGAGGTAGATGGCGCACTCCCTCATGCTGGGTTCGTGCGGTCGCCGGCCCACGATCAGCAGGTCGAAGGCGAACACAGCCACCGTCACCGCACCCGTGACCCACCAGACCCACGGTGCTATGTCCACGCTGTCGTCCTTCTTCTCTGCTCGGGAGTAGTGCCGCGTGCGCGCGCCCGTCCAACCTACCGACCACCAAAAGACACGCCGAGGGCGGTCAGGGCCGACTCCCCGCCGTCGATCGCGGTCAGCACCCAGGTCCCGGTCGGCGTGAGCGTGAACGTGTGCTCGTAGTGCGCCGCCCTGCTGCCGTCGCTGGTGACCACGGTCCACTCGTCCTCGAGGAGCTCGGTGCGCTTGCTGCCCAGGGTGATCATGGGCTCGACCGCCAGCGCCATTCCTTCGACGAGCTTCGGCCCCCGGCCGCGGCGGCCGTAGTTCGGCACGTTGGGCGGCATGTGCATCTCGGTCCCGATGCCGTGGCCGGTGTACTCCTCGAGGATGCCGTAGCGACCCTGCGAGCGGACATGCGACTCGACGGCGTGGGAGATGTCGGAGACCCGGCCGCCGAGCCGGGCCGCCGCCAGGCCCCGCCACAGCGACTCCTCGGTCACCCGCATCAGCTCCTGCACGTCCGCGGAGACCTCGCCGACCGCGACCGTGGTCGCCGCGTCGCCGTGCCAGCCGTCGACGATCGCTCCGCAGTCGATCGAGATCACGTCGCCGTCGGCGAGCTCGCGCGAGCCCGGGATGCCGTGCACCACCTCGTCGTTGACCGAGGCACAGATGGTGCCGGGGAACGGCGGGTGGGAGTACCCCTTGAACGACGGGATCCCGCCGTGCGACCTGATGTGGTCCTCGGCCAGGGCGTCGAGCTGTCCGGTGGTGACTCCGGGGCGTACGGCGTCACGGAGCAGCTCGAGGGTCTCCCCCACCAGCAGGCCGGCGACCCGCATCAGGTCGATCTGCTCGGGGGTCTTGAGCTCGATGTCGGGGTCTCGGCGGAAGAGGTCCATGGCTGGTGTCCTTCCCTCAGGCGTGAGCTCAGCTCAGGACTGAGGAACAACGTCGAGCGCCTCGAAGATGCGCTTGGTGACCTGGTCGACCTCGCCCATCCCGTCGACCTCGACCAGGATCCCCCGGTCGCGGTAGACCTCGATCAAGGGCTCGGTCTGCTCGCGGTAGACCTCCTGGCGGCGACGGATGACCTCCTCGGTGTCGTCCGCTCGCCCTTCCACCTCCGCGCGCTGGAGCAACCGCTGCACGATCTCCTCGGCGTCCACGGTGAGCACCACAGCGGCGTCGAGCCGGTGGCCGGTGAACTCGACCATCCCGTCGAGCTCCTCGACCTGGGCCAGGGTCCGTGGGTAGCCGTCGAGCAGGAAGCCAGGATCGGCGTCGGGCTCGTCGATGCGGTTGCGGACCATCTTGTTGGTGATCTCGTCGGGGACGTACTCGCCGGCGTCCATGTAGCGCTTGGCCTCGACGCCGAGGGGGGTTCCCTCGGCGACGTTGGCCCGGAAGATGTCGCCGGTGGAGATCGCCGGGATGCCGAAGTGTTCGGCGACGAACGTCGCCTGGGTGCCCTTCCCGGCGCCCGGGGGGCCCATCATGATCAGTCGCACTAGCGCAGGAATCCTTCGTAGTTGCGCTGCTGGAGCTGGCTCTCGACCTGCTTCACCGTGTCAAGTGCGACGCCGACCATGATCAGGATCGACGTGCCACCGAACGGGAAGTTCTGGTTGGCGTTGATCAGGACGAGCGCGATCAGCGGGATCAGGGAGATCAGACCGAGGTACAGCGCGCCCGGCAGCGTGATGCGGGACAGGACGTAGGACAGGTAGTCCTCGGTCGGCTTGCCCGCCCGGATCCCGGGGATGAAGCCGCCGTACTTCTTCATGTTGTCCGCGACCTCCGTGGGGTTGAAGGTGATCGAGACGTAGAAGTAGGTGAAGAAGACGATCAGGAGGAAGAACGTCGCCATGTAGATCGGGTGGCTGCCGCTGACGAAGTAGCGGTTGATCCACTCGACCCAGGTCGAGCCGCTGTTGGCGTTGAACTGGACCGCCATGGCGGGGAGGTAGAGCAGCGACGAGGCGAAGATGACCGGGATGATGCCGGCCTGGTTCACCTTCAGCGGGATGTACGTCGAGCTGCCGCCGAACATCTTGCGGCCGACCATCCGGCGGGCGTACTGGACGGGGATCCGCCGCTGGGCCTGCTCGATGAAGATGACCGCGGCGATGATCACGAGCCCGATCACCATCACGATGCCGAAGACCCACCAGCCCTGGCTCTTCTGGACCTGCCACATCGAGGCGGGGAACGTCGCGACCACCTGGGTGAAGATCAGCAGCGACATGCCGTTGCCGATGCCGTGCTCGGTGATGAGCTCGCCCAGCCACATGATCACGGCCGTGCCGGCGGTCATGGTGATGACCATGACCAGGAAGGTCGTGGTGCTGTCGCTGTGCAGCAGGCTCTCCTCACATCCCTGCAGGAGGTTGCCGGACCGGGCCAGGGCGACGATCCCGGTGGCCTGCAGCAGCGCCAGGCCGAGGGTGAGGTAGCGGGTGTACTGCGTGATCTTCGTCTGCCCGGACTGGCCCTCCTTCTTGAGGGCCTCCAGCCGGGGGATGACCACGACCAGGAGCTGCAGGATGATGCTCGCGGTGATGTAGGGCATGATGCCCAGCGCGAAGATCGTGAGCTGCAGCAGCGCGCCGCCGGAGAACAGGTTGATCAGGCTGTAGACGCCCTGGTTCTGGACGTCGTCGAGGCACGACTGGACGTTCGCGACGTTCACCCCGGGGGCCGGGACCTGGCTGCCGAGCCGGAAGACCGTGATGATCAGCAGCACGAACAGCAGCTTGCGACGCAGGTCCGGGGTCCGGAAAGCGTTGGCGAACGCGCCTAGCACGACATCCTCTTTCTCCAGGCGGGGCGTGGCCCTCGGCAGGTCTCGACGAGCTCGACCGTCGGTGGGCGAGTTGCCCCGGGAAGCCTAACAGTCATCCCGTGGGCCCCTCACTCGACAACGATCAGACGACCGTGGCGGTGCCGCCGGCGGCCTCGATCTTCTCCCTGGCTGAGCCGGAGAAGGCGTTGGCGCTGACCTGCACGGACACCGAGAGGTCGCCCTGGCCGAGGACCTTGACCGGGTGGCCGCTGCGCACGGCGCCACGGTTCACCAGCTCCTGGACGGTCACTTCTCCGCCGTCGGGGAAGAGCTCGCCGATGCGGTCGAGGTTGACCACCTGGAACTCCACCTTGAACGGGTTCTTGAAGCCCTTGAGCTTCGGCAGCCGCATGTGGATCGGCATCTGGCCACCCTCGAAGGAGGCCGGCACCTGGTTGCGGGCCTTGGTGCCCTTGGTGCCTCGACCGGCGGTCTTGCCCTTGGACCCCTCGCCGCGCCCGACGCGGGTCTTGGCGGTCTTGGCGCCCGGGGCGGGCCGCAGGTGATGAAGTTTCAGTGTCATGTCAGTCGACCTCCTCGACCGTCACCAGGTGGCGCACGGTCTGGACCATGCCCCTGATCTCGGGACGGTCCTCCTTGACGACCACGTCGCCGATCCGCTTGAGCCCCAGGCTGCGCAGGGTCTCGCGCTGGTTGGCCTTGCAGCCGATGGTGGACCGCTTCTGCTGGACCTTGAGCTGCGCCATCAGCCGGCCACCTCCTGCGAGACGCCCTCGGGGACCTCGGCCCGCGCCTTGAGCAGGGCGGCCGGAGCCACCTCCTCGACGGGGAGCCCGCGGCGCGACGCCACGGCCTCCGGCTGCTCGAGCATCCGAAGGGCCTCGACGGTCGCGTGGACGATGTTGATCTGGTTCGACGAGCCGAGCGACTTGCTCAGCACGTCGTGGATGCCTGCGCACTCCAGCACCGCGCGCACCGGGCCACCGGCGATGACGCCGGTACCGGGCGCGGCCGGGCGCAGCAGGACGACACCGGCCGCCTTCTCGCCCTGCACCGGGTGCGGGATGGTGCCCTGGATCCGGGGGACCTTGAAGAACTGCTTCTTGGCCTCCTCGACACCCTTGGCGATGGCTGCCGGCACTTCCTTGGCCTTGCCGTATC
The DNA here is from genome assembly GCA_963812345.1 of uncultured Actinomycetota bacterium. GTDB lineage: Bacteria > Actinomycetota > Actinomycetes > Propionibacteriales > Nocardioidaceae > Nocardioides. Next base: position 35,560 of record CAWEVA010000016.1, on the reverse strand, counting down.
CGACGCCGACGAGACCCTCGCCGTCGCCGACGACCACCAGGGCGGTGAAGCTGAAACGACGACCACCCTTCACGACCTTGGCGACACGGTTGATCGCGACGACGCGCTCGATGTAGGCGGTCTTGTCGCCTCCGCCGCGACGGTCGTCGCGTCCGCGACGGTCGCTCGAGGCGCGCTCGCCACCGCGCTGTCCGCGCTGGGCTCCGCTCATGAGACTGTCCTCAACTCTCTCTAAGTTCCTGTGCTAGTCGTTCGATCAGAAGGTCAGGCCGCCCTCGCGGGCCCCGTCTGCAAGGGCCGCGACGCGGCCGTGGTACCTGTTGCCGGCACGGTCGAACGTCACCGATTCCACGCCCTTCGCCTTCGCCCGCTCGGCGACGAGTTCGCCGACCTTCTTGGCCTTGGTGGTCTTGTCGCCCTGGAAGGAGCGCAGGTCGGCCTCCATCGTCGAGGCCGAGACCAGCGTGTTCCCGACCAGGTCGTCGACGACCTGGACCGTGATGTGCTTCGCGGACCGCGTGACCACGAGGCGCGGGCGCTCGGCGGTGCCGAAGACCCGCTTGCGGCCCCTGACCTGGCGGCGCAGGCGCGACTTGACGCGCCCGGCGGTGTTCTTGTTCTTCGAAAGCGTGATCGCCATGGTCACTTACCAGCCTTTCCGACCTTGCGGCGGATGTGCTCGCCCGCGTAGCGAACGCCCTTGCCCTTGTACGGCTCGGGCTTGCGCAGCTTGCGAATGTTCGCCGCGGTCTCGCCGACCAGCTGCTTGTCGATGCCCTGGACACCGAGCCTGGTCGGTCCGTCCACCGTGAAGGTGATGCCTTCCGGGGCGTTGAACGTGATGGAGTGGGAGTAGCCGAGCTGGAACTCCAGCTGGGTCGGCCCCTTGGACAGCACGCGGTAGCCGACGCCGACGATCTCGAGCTTCTTCTCGTAGCCCTCGGTCACGCCGATCACCATGTTGTTGATCAGGGTGCGGGTCAGGCCGTGGAGCGAGCGGCTCTCACGCTCGTCGTCGGGCCGCTTGACCTCGAGCGTCCCGCTGTCGTCCTTCCCCACGGTGATGGGGGCGGCGACCTGGTGGGACAGGGTGCCCTTCGGGCCCTTGACGGTCACGAGGCGTTCGTCGATCGCGACGTCCACACCCGATGGCACCGCGATGGGCAGCTTGCCAATGCGCGACATGCTTGTTCTCTCCTTCGCAGTACTCGGGCTACCAGACGTAGGCGAGGACTTCCCCACCCACGCCCTTCTGGTTCGCCTGGCGGTCGGTGAGCAGGCCCTGGCTCGTCGAGATGATGGCGACACCGAGTCCGCCGAGCACCTTCGGGAGACCGGTGCTCTTGGCGTACACGCGCAGACCAGGCTTGCTGATACGGCGTACGCCCGCGATGGAACGCTCCCGGTTGCGGCCGTACTTGAGCGTGATCGTCAGCGTCTTCCCGACAGCCGTCTGGCCGTCGTTGCCGTTGTCGGCGACGTCGTACGAAGTGATGTAGCCCTCTTGCTTGAGGATGTCCGCGACGCCCTGCTTGAGCTTGCTGTAGGGCATCGTCACTTCGTCGTGGTACGCCTGGTTGGCGTTGCGCAGACGGGTGAGCATGTCTGCGATCGGGTCAGTCATCGTCATGGCCGTGAGGCCCTTTCTCGTTGTGGTTTCCGCAACCGACTTCTCGGCCGGACCTGCAGCGTTTTCTAGTTGTCTTGGTCTTTCGGTGGTCGAGTAGGTCGCGCAGCGACCGTGTCGAGACCTACCAGCTGGCCTTGGTCACGCCGGGCAGCTCGCCGCGGTGTGCCATCTCCCGCAGGCAGATGCGGCACAGGCCGAACTTGCGGTAGACGGCCTTGGGCCGGCCGCAACGCTGGCAGCGGGTGTAGCCGCGGACAGCGAACTTCGGCTTGCGGGCCGCCTTCACCCGGAGGGCAGTCTTCGCCATGTCAGTTCTCCTTGAAGGGGAAGCCGAGCTGCTTGAGCAGCGCGCGACCCTCGTCGTCGTTGCTGGCGGTCGTCACGACCGTGATGTCCATGCCCCGCGACCGGTCGATCTTGTCCTGGTCGATCTCGTGGAACATCGCCTGCTCCGTCAGCCCGAACGTGTAGTTTCCACGCCCGTCGAACTGCCGGGGCGAGAGCCCGCGGAAGTCGCGGATCCGGGGCAGCGCGATCGACAGCAGCCGGTCGAGGAACTCCCACATCCGGTCGCCGCGCAGCGTCACGTGCGCACCGATGGGCATGCCCTCACGCAGCTTGAACTGCGCGATCGACTTGCGTGCCCTGGTCACCATCGGCTTCTGGCCGGTGATCGTGGCGAGGTCCTTGATGGCCCCTTCGATCAGCTTCGAGTCGCGAGCAGCCTCGCCGACACCCATGTTGACCACGATCTTGGTCAGCCCGGGCACCTGCATGACGTTCTTGATCTCGAACTCGCTCTGCAGGGCGGGGAGGATCTCCTCGCGGTAGCGGGTCTTCAGCCGCGGCGCGACCGTCTCCTGGGTCGTCTCCGCCTTGGTCTCGGTCATCAGATCTCCTTCCCGGTCTTGCGGGAGATGCGGACGCTGCGCGTCGAGGTGTACGTCGACCCGTCGGGACGGCGCTTGGTGACCTCGTCCCGGCGGAAACCGATCCGGGTGACACCCTCGCCCTCGACGAGCATCACGTTGGACACGTGGATGGGGGCCTCGGCGGTGATGATGCCGCCGGTGGTGCCCGCGCGACCGCCCTGGTTCACGACCTTGGTGTGCCGCTTGACGCGGTTCACGCCCTCGACGATCACCCGCTGCTGCTCGCGCAGCACCGAGATGACCTTGCCCTCGGCGCCCTTGTCCTTGCCGGCGATCACCTTGACGGTGTCGCCCTTCTTGATCTTCACGGTGTTCTTACCCATGTCTCTAGAGCACCTCCGGCGCGAGCGAGATGATCTTCATGAAGCGCTTCTCGCGCAGCTCGCGGCCCACGGGACCGAAGATGCGGGTGCCGCGCGGCTCGCCGTTGGGGTTGAGGATGACCGCGGCGTTCTCGTCGAAGCGGATGTAGGAACCGTCGGACCGACGGCGCTCCTTGACGGTGCGCACGACGACGGCCTTGACGACCTCGCCCTTCTTGACGTTGCCGCCGGGGATGGCGTCCTTCACGGTCGCCACGACCACGTCGCCGATGCCGGCGTAGCGTCGACCCGAGCCGCCGAGGACCCGGATGCAGAGGATCTCCTTCGCACCCGTGTTGTCGGCGATCTTGAGTCGGGACTCCTGCTGGATCATTTCGCCTTCTCCAGAATCTCCACGACGCGCCAGCGCTTGGTGGCCGACAGCGGACGGGTCTCCATGATCCGGACCCGGTCGCCGATGCCACAGTCGTTCTGCTCGTCGTGCGCCTTCAGGCGCGACGTCTGGCGCAGGACCTTGCCGTACAGCGCGTGCTTGACGCGGTCCTCGACGGACACGACCACGGTCTTGTCCATCTTGTCGGACACGACCAGGCCCTCACGCACCTTGCGCGTGTTGCGCGCCGGCTTGTTCTCAGCGGTCTGCTCGCTCATGCGGCACCATCCTCGTTGTCTGCGCCCGGCGTCGTACGGATCCCGAGCTCGCGCTCGCGGACGACGGTGTAGATCCGGGCAATGTCCTTCTTGACCGTGCGGAGCCGACCGTGGCTCTCCAGCTGGCCGGTGGCCGCCTGGAAGCGGAGGTTGAACAGCTCCTCCTTGGCCTCACGAAGCTTGGCCTCGAGGTCGGTGCCGGTCATCTCGTCGAGCTCGTGAGCGGCCATACCGTTGCTTGGCATCAGAATTCACCTGCCTCACGGGAGAGGAAACGGCACTTCATCGGGAGCTTGTGCATCGCACGGCGCATGGCCTCGCGGGCGGTTCCCTCGTCCACGCCGGAGAGTTCGAACATGACGCGGCCGGGCTTGACGTTGGCCACCCACCACTCGGGGGACCCCTTGCCCGAACCCATGCGGGTCTCGGCCGGCTTCTTGGTCAGCGGGCGGTCGGGGTAGATGTTGATCCACACCTTTCCACCTCGCTTGATGTGACGGGTCATCGCGATTCGCGCCGACTCGATCTGCCGGTTGGTCACGTAGTGACCCTCGATCGCCTGGAGCCCGAAGTCGCCGAAGGCGAGCGTCGTTCCGCCCTTGGCAGCACCGGTCCGACGGGGGTGGTGCTGCTTGCGGTGCTTGATTCGACGGGGCATCAACATGGTGCTCAGCCCTCCTTGCCGGACGACTCGGCGGCGGGAGCGACAGGCTCCGCCGGGGCCTCGGCGCGGGCAGGCGCCACGGGGGCACCCTCGCCGGAGCGGTCGGCTCGGGTCGGACGCTCGCCGCGCGAGCCACGGCCCGGACGGTCGCCGCGCGACGGCCGGCCACCACGGCCGGGTACGCCGGCGCGGGCCGCAGCCTGCGCCTGGCGCTCGGCGCGCGTGCCGGCGACCTCGCCCTTGTAGATCCAGACCTTCACACCGATCCGGCCGAAGGTCGTCTTGGCCTCGTAGAAGCCGTAGTCGATGTCGGCGCGAAGCGTGTGCAGGGGAACGCGGCCCTCGCGGTAGAACTCGGTGCGCGACATCTCGGCGCCGTTGAGGCGACCGGAGCACTGGATCCGGATGCCCTTGGCACCGGACCGCATCGAGGTCTGCATCGCCTTGCGCATGGCGCGACGGAACTGCACCCGGCCGGCGAGCTGCTCTGCGACACCCTGGGCGACCAGCTGCGCGTCGATCTCGGGGTTCTTGACCTCGAGGATGTTCAGCTGGACCTGCTTGCCGGTGAGCTTCTCGAGCTCGCCGCGGATGCGGTCGGCCTCGGCGCCGCGGCGACCGATGACGATGCCCGGGCGGGCGGTGTGGATGTCCACGCGGACGCGGTCACGGGTGCGCTCGATCTCGACCTTGGAGATGCCGGCCCGCTCCATGCCCTTGGAGAGCAGCTTGCGGATCGCGACGTCCTCACCGACGTACGACTTGTACAACTTGTCGGCGTACCAACGGCTCTTGTGGTCCGTCGAGATGCCGAGGCGGAACCCGTTCGGGTTGATCTTCTGCCCCATCAGGCAGTCCGTCCCTTCTTCTCCTCGACCACGGACGCCGGCTGGACGGCGAGCGTGATGTGGCTGGTGCGCTTCAGGATCCGGGTGGCCCGGCCCTGGGCGCGTGGGCGCCAGCGCTTCATCGTGGGGCCCTCGTCCACCTGGGCGACGGACAGCACGAGGTCGCCGGTGTCGAGACCTTCGGTGGTCTCGGCGTTGGCGACGGCGCTCTCCAGCACCTTGCGAACGGTCTCCGCGGCGGCCTGCGGCGCGAACGCCAGCAGGGCCAGCGCCTCGTCGACCGGGCAGGCCGCGGACCATGTCGACGACACGGCGGGCCTTCATCGGGGTGATCCGCACGAAGCGTGCGCTCGCGAAGGCCCCCGGCTGGTCGCCGAGCAGCGACTCGCGGCGGGCGCTGGTGCGCCTGCGCTCAGTAACGCTCATGGCTATCTCTCCTTTGCCGCGCCGCGTCAGCGGCGGCGAGCCTTCCGGTCGTCCTTCACGTGCCCGCGGTAGGTGCGGGTGGGGGCAAACTCGCCGAGCTTGTGGCCGACCATGGAGTCGGTCACGAACACCGGGACGTGCTTGCGGCCGTCGTGCACGGCGATCGTGTGGCCGATCATGGCCGGCACGATCATCGAGCGACGCGACCAGGTCTTGATCACGTTGTGGCTGCCCTTGTCGTTCTCCGCGTCCACCTTCTTCATCAGGTGGTCGTCAACGAAGGGGCCCTTCTTGAGGCTGCGAGGCATCTCGTCTCTTCCCTACTCAGCGCTTCTTGCGGCGGCGACGGATGATCTGGGCGTCGGAGGTCTTGCGCTTGCGCGTGCGACCCTCGGGCTGGCCCCAGGGGGACACCGGGTGGCGACCACCCGAGGTCTTGCCCTCACCACCGCCGTGCGGGTGGTCGACCGGGTTCATGACGACACCGCGGACGGTCGGGCGCTTGCCCTTCCAGCGCATGCGGCCGGCCTTGCCCCAGTTGATGTTCGACTGCTCGGCGTTGCCGACCTCGCCGATGGTTGCGCGGCAGCGCACGTCGACGAAACGCATCTCGCTCGACGGCATCCGCAGGGTGGCCCGAGAGCCCTCCTTGGCGACCAGCTGGGCGGAGATGCCGGCCGAGCGGGCGATCTTGGCCCCGCCGCCGGGACGCAGCTCCACGCAGTGGATCGTGCTGCCGACCGGGATGTTGCGCAGCGGCAGGTTGTTGCCGGGCTTGATGTCGGCGTTCGGGCCGGACTCGACAGCGGCGCCCTGCTGGAGGCCGCGCGGCGCGATGATGTAGCGCTTCTCGCCGTCGACGTAGTGCAGCAGCGCGATCCGGGCGGTCCGGTTCGGGTCGTACTCGATGTGGGCGACCTTGGCCGGGACGCCGTCCTTGTCGTAGCGACGGAAGTCGATGATCCGGTAGGCGCGCTTGTGGCCACCGCCCTGGTGCCGGGTCGTGATCCGGCCCTGGTTGTTGCGGCCGCCCTTCTTGGGCAGCGGACGGGTCAGCGACTTCTCCGGCGTGGTGCGGGTCACCTCGACGAAGTCGGCGACCGACGAGCCACGACGGCCCGGGGTGGTCGGCTTGTACTTGCGGATTGCCATGTCAGTTCGTCCTTAGCGCCCGGTCAGGAGACCGGACCTCCGAAGATGTCGATGCGGTGCCCTTCGGCCAGGCTGACGATCGCGCGCTTGGTGTTCACGCGCTTGCCGATGCCGAACCGGGTACGCCGCGTCTTGCCCTGGCGGTTGATCGTGTTGACCGAGGTGACCTTGACGTTGAACACCTTCTCGACCGCGATCTTGATCTCGGTCTTGTTGGCGTCGGGACGCACGAGGAAGGTGTACTTGTTCGCGTCGAGCAGGCCGTAGCTCTTCTCCGACACGACCGGGGCGAGCAGGATGTCGCGGTGGTCCTTGTGCAGGGTGCTCACTTGTCAGCCTCCTCGGCGGCGGGCTTCTCGGCAGCCTTCTTGGCGGGCGCCTTCTTGGCCGGTGCCTTCTTCGCAGCAGCCTTCTTGGCCGGTGCCTTCTTCGCAGCAGCCTTCTTGGCGGGCGCCTTCTTCGCGGCGGCCTTCTTGGCCGGCTCGTCGGCTGCCTTCTTGGCGGTGGTCTTCTTGGCCGCGGGCTTCTCGGCCTTCTCCTCCACCGCGTCCTCCGTCGGGGGCTTCACACCGGCGGCCTTGCGCTCCGGGACGGCGGTGCCGTCCACGAAGGCGTCGTAGGCGCCCTTGGTGAAGACCACGTCGTCGGCGGAGAGCACGTCGTAGGTGTTGAGCTGGTCGACGGCCACGATGTGCACCTCCTGTGCGTTGCGCAGCGAGAGCCAGGTGACTGCGTCACTGCGCTCGAGCACGACGAGGTACCGGCTGCGGTCGCTCAGCCCGGCCAGCGAGGCGAGGGCCGCCTTCGTCGACGGCGCGTCGCCGGAGACCAGGCCCTCGACCACGTGGACGCGGTCGTTGCGTGCGCGGTCGGACAGGGCACCGCGCAGCGCGGCGGCCTTCATCTTCTTGGGCGTGCGCTGGTCGTACTTGCGGGGCTGGGGACCGTGGACGACGCCACCGCCGGCGAACTGCGGCGCGCGGATCGAACCCTGGCGGGCGCGGCCGGTGCCCTTCTGCTTGTAGGGCTTGCGACCACCGCCACGGACCTCGCCGCGGGTCTTGGTGGAGTGCGTGCCCTGGCGGGCCGCGGCCTGCTGAGCCACGACCACCTGGTGGATCAGGGGCAGGTTGACCGAGACGTCGAAGATCTCGGCCGGCAGGTCGACCTTGACGGTCTTCACGTTGCTCATTTGGCGGCCTCCTGGATCTTCTTCGCAGCCGAGCGGAGGACGACGAGGCCACCCTTGGGGCCGGGAACGGCGCCCTTGAGCAGGATCAGGCCCTTTTCGGCGTCGACCGCGTGCACGGTGACGTTCTGGGTGGTGACGGTGTCGTTACCCATCCGGCCGGCCATCCGGACGCCCTTGAAGACGCGCCCGGGAGTGGCGCAGGCGCCGATGGAGCCGGGCTTGCGGTGGTTCTTGTGCGCACCGTGGGAGGCCCCGACGCCGTGGAAGCCGTGACGCTTCATCACACCGGCGAAGCCCTTGCCCTTGCTGGTGCCGGTGACGTCGATCTCCTCGCCAGCGGCGAAGGTGTCGACGGCGAGCTCCTGGCCCACCGAGTAGGAGGACGCGTCGCTGGTGCGGATCTCGACCAGGTGCCGACGGGGGGTGGTGCCCGCCTTGGCGAAGTGGCCGGCGCGCGGCTGGTTCACCTTGCGGCCGTCGATCTCGCCGAAGCCGAGCTGGATGGCGTTGTAGCCGTCGGTCTCGGGCAGGCGGACCTGGGTGACCACGTTGGTGCCAGCGGCGACCACGGTCACGGGGACGACGCGGTTGTTCTCGTCCCAGAGCTGGGTCATGCCGAGCTTGGTGCCCAGCAGCCCCTTCAGGTTGCGTTCAAGAGTAGTCATTGGCTTCGCTTCCCCGACTAGAGCTTGATCTCGATGTCGACGCCGGCAGGCAGGTCGAGCCGCATGAGGGAGTCGACGGTCTTCGGCGTGGGGTCGATGATGTCGATGAGGCGCTTGTGGGTGCGCATCTCGAAGTGCTCGCGCGAGTCCTTGTACTTGTGGGGCGAGCGGATGACGCAGTAGACGTTCTTCTCGGTCGGCAGCGGCACCGGGCCGGCGACCTGGGCACCCGTGCGGGTGACCGTGTCCACGATCTTGCGCGCCGAGGTGTCGATCACCTCGTGGTCATAGGCCTTGAGCCTGATGCGGATCTTCTGTCCCGCCATAGGTCTCTCTCGTCCTTTACGTCTGTCTGCACCCTTTGGGTGCCGCGTGCCGTGTCATCCCGAGACCTCCCCGGGTGAGGTGGTCCCGCCCTTGCTCCACCACACTCGGCTCCGACCCCCGCGGTCGGGTGTGTCGGACCATGCCGACGCACAACAACCTCGAAGATCCTGCTGTGTTGGTGGCGCCCGACGGGTTCGTCGGGCTTGATCGGGTCTCCTGGATCGGTGCGGCCGCACGCCAACCACTGATCGTTCGTGAGAACCCGATTCAGTAATCAAGATGTGCCGCACCCCGGCAACCCGCCGGAGCAACCGGACCATCTTGGCAGACACCGCGCCGATCGCCAAATCCGTTGCCCGCAGGGAGACCTGGGACCGGTCGACGGCTCCGAGGGGTCCCGGAACCGGGCCGACCTGAGAGGATGTGGCGCATCGCGGTTCAGGGCCAGGAGGGGGAGTCGATGTCAGGCAGCGAGTGGTACCCGCCACCGGGTCACGGGGCCCCGCCGGGTAGCCCACCACCCCCGGGTCCGGCCGCTCCACCGCCCGGTCACTGGGCCCCAGCCGCCCGGGTCCCAGGCGGCGCAGGATGGTCGCCGCCGCCGGGCATGCTGGGCGCCGCCCACAAGCCGGGGGCGATGCCGCTGCGCCCCCTGGGCCTCGGCGACATCTACGACGCGGCCTTCCGGATCATCCGGTTCAACCCCAAGGCCACCGTGGGGTCGGCGGTGCTCGTCGCCGCGGTCGCCATGGCGCTGCCGCTCCTGGTCACCGCGGCGTTCACCTGGTCGGTCGACCTGTCCCTGGACCAGAGCGGGAACGATCTCGCAACGGCCGAGCTCGCTGGGCTGATCGGGTCCATCAGCGCCCTGGGCATCGGCGCGGTGCTGCAGGGGATCGGCACGATCCTGGTCACCGGGATGATCGCCCACGTCACCGCGGCCGCCGCGATCGGACGACGGCTGAGCCTCGGCGAGGCGTGGCGGGCGACCCACGGAAAGCGCTGGCGCCTGATCGGCACCTCCTTCCTGCTGGCGCTGGGCGCCGGTGCGCTGGTCGCGGCGTACGTCGGCGCGTGGTTCGCGGTGGCGGCCGCGGCGGACGGAGCCGCGCCCGTCGTGATCTGGGGCCTGCTCAGCGTGCCCGCCTTCATCTGCCTGCTCGTGTGGCTCTGGATCCGGGTGAGCTACCTGCCCGTCCCGGCGCTGATGCTGGAGGAGGTCGGTGTGTTCGGCGCCCTCGGGCGCGGGTTCCGGCTGAGCCGGCGTCAGTTCTGGCGGATCTTCGGCATCGCCCTCCTGACGCTGCTCATCACCGGGGTCGCGAGCCAGGTGCTCGGCCACCCCGCTCGGACTGATCGGCCAGGTCGCGATCTCCGCCCTCGGACCGCAGTACGAGCTGCTCGGCCTGGTCGTGGTCCAGGCCGTCACGTCGGTCCTGACCGCGGCCTTCGTCTCGCCGTTCAGCGGGGCAGTGACCTCGCTGCAGTACCTCGACCAGCGCATCCGCAAGGAGGCCTACGACGTCGAGCTGATGACCCAGGCGGGGATCACCGCGTCGTGATCGCGCCCCTCCGCGCCCTTCCGCTCCGCCGACGCGCCGCTCGACCCGTCGCCGGGGCGAGGCACGGTCCTGGCTGCAGCGCGAGCTGCTGAACCCGGAGTACCACCAGCAGAACGCCGTGCAGCGGCTGGTCACCTGGCTGGAGCGACAGATCGATCGCGGGCTGGCGGCCGCGGAGCAGGCGCCGCCGCTGTCGACGTTCGCCGCGATGCTGATCTTCCTGCTGCTGCTCGGTGGCCTGATCTGGCTGCTCTCGCGCACCCGCGGACCCGGCCGGGCCCGGACCTCCGTCGGACCCGTGCTCGACGACGGTGACGTCGTGACCGCGGCCGAGCTGCGGGCCCGGGCCGAGGCAGCGCTCGCGGGCGGCCGACCCGAGGAGGCGCTCGTCGACGGCTTCCGCGCCCTGGCCGTCCGCCAGGTCGAGCGGGGCCGGCTGGAGGACTCCCCCGGCGCCACGGCGCACGAGGTGGCGATGTCGCTGGCCACGAGGTACCCCCAGCACGGCGAGCGAGTCGGGGACGGCGCCCGGCTCTTCGACCTCGTGCTCTACGGAGATCGCCCGGCGACACCCGAGCAGGCCACGGGCGTCCTGACGCTCGACGACGAGCTGGCGGGCGCGCGATGAGCACGTCCTCGGGATCGACGGACACCCGCGCCGCCTCCTCCTGGTGGGACTTCGCGGCTCGCCACCGGGCCTCTCTGGTCGTCGTGGTGGGAGTCGTGGCGGCGCTCGCCGTGGTCGTCCTGCTCGGCGGCGGCGCCCAGACCGGAACCCCTCTGGACCCGGACAACCCCGGACCGGACGGGACGCAGGCGCTCGCCCGGGTGCTCGACGACCAGGGCGTCGACGTCACCGTGGCCCGCGACGCCGAGGCGCTGGAGGCGACGGACGTCGGCCGACGACACCACCGTCGTCGTCACCTCGACCGAGCTCCTCGGCGAGACGACCGCCAGGCGCCTGCTCGCCCACGCCCGCGGCGCACGACTGGTGCTGGTCGATCCGCGGCCCGGGCTGGTCGACACGATCGGCAGCTCCGAGCCGCCGTCCCGGGTGACGCTGGACGACGGGCGGCAGGCGCAGTGCTCCGACCCCCTGTTCGCCGACCTCACGGTGGAGGTCGACCGGGCGCTCGCCTACCCGGGGGACGGGTGCTTCCCCGGCGAGGACGGCTCCCTGGTCGTGGAGAGCCGGGAGGTCATGCTGTTCGGCCTGTCGGAGGCCCTCACCAACGACCAGATCCTCCGCGCCGACAACGCCGCGGCCGCCGTACGCCTGCTCGGCCAGCGCGACCGGCTGGTGTGGTACGTCCCCACCATCGACGACCTCCCGGCCGGCGACGGGGTCAGCCTCGAGACCCTGCTCCCCCGCTGGATCGCCCCCGGCCTGTGGCTGGGCGCGATCGCCGTCATCGCGCTCGTCGTGTGGCGCGCCCGCAGGCTCGGGCCGCTCGCCACGGAACCGCTGCCGGTCGTGGTGAAGGCCATCGAGACCACTCGGGCCCGCGGCCGGCTCTACCGCAAGGCCAACGACCGACCCCACGCAGCCGAGGCACTGAGGCTGGCGACCCGTACCCGGGTGGCGACCCGGCTGCGCCTGGCGGGCCCCACGGACGTCGCCCTCGTCCGCGAGGTGGCCCGGCACACCGGCCGCGACGAGGCCGAGGTGGCCGCGCTGCTGGACCCGGGCGAACCGCCCGGGTCCGACCACGACCTGATCACGCTGGCCCGAGGGCTGGCCGAGCTCGACAGAGAGGTACGACGCACATGACCGAGCCCGTCACTTCGACCACGGCCGGGCGGAGCCGCGACCACGCCGACGCCCGCGAGCGGCTGGCGGCCGTCCGGACCGAGGTCGCCAAGGCGGTCGTGGGCCAGGACGCCGCCGTCTCCGGCCTGCTCGTCGCCCTCCTCTGCGGCGGGCACGTGCTGATGGAGGGGGTCCCGGGGGTGGCGAAGACGCTGCTGGTCCGCACGCTGGCCGCCGCCTTGTCGGTGGACGCCCGGCGCGTGCAGTTCACGCCCGACCTGATGCCGGGCGACATCACCGGCTCGATGGTGATCGACAGCAAGCAGGGCGAGCTGTCGTTCCGGCGAGGGTCCGCTGTTCACGAACCTGCTGCTGGCCGACGAGATCAACCGGACGCCGCCGAAGACCCAGTCAGCGCTCCTCGAGGCGATGGAGGAGGGCCAGGTCTCCGTCGACGGGGTCTCGCACCGTCTGCCGCGACCGTTCCTGGTCGCCGCCACCCAGAACCCCATCGAGTACGAAGGCACCTACCCGCTCCCGGAGGCCCAGCTCGACCGGTTCCTGGTGAAGGTCGTGCTGCCGATCCCCGACCGGGAGGCCGAGCTCGAGATCCTGCGGCGTCACGCCGAAGGGTTCGACCCGCGTGACGTCGCCGGCGCCGGAGTGGCGGCCGTCGCCGGTGCGGCGGACATCGAGGCCGGCCAGGTCGCCGTACGCGAGGTGACGATCTCACCCGACGTCGCCGGGTACGTCGTCGACATCGCCCGCGCCACCCGCGAGTCCCCGTCGCTGAGCCTCGGCGTCAGCCCTCGCGGAGCCACCGCCCTGCTCCGGGCTGCGCGGGCGTGGGCCTGGTTGAGCGGCCGCGACTTCGTGACCCCCGACGACGTGAAGTCCCTGGCCCACGCCACCCTGGTGCACCGGCTGGGGCTGCGGCCGGAGGCCGAGCTGGAGGGCGTCGACGTCGACCAGGTGCTGTCGTCCGCCCTCGGATCGGTCCCGGTGCCCCGGTGACGGCCCAGACCTGATGGCCGACTCACGTCGGGGCGGGTGCCCCTCCTCCTGCTGCTGGGGCTGCTGCCGGTCGTGCTCCGCCCGACCATGGGCACGGTCTGGCTGTGGCTGCTGGCGGTCGTGGTGCTGACCCTGGTGGACTGGGTGCTCGCCCCCCGGCCCGACGGGTTGTCGCTGACGCGGCGCCCGCTCGGCACGGTCCGGCTCGGCCAGCCCACGGAGACGGTGCTGGCCGCGACCAACGACTCCGGCCGCGCGATGCGCGCCCGGGTGCGGGACGGGTGGCAACCGACGGCCGGGGCCTCGGCCAACCGGCACCGGATCCGGGTGGGGCCGGGCGAGCGCACCGTGCTGCGGACACCGCTCCTGCCGCGTCGGCGCGGCGACCTGCGCGCGGTCGGGGTCACCGTCCGCGTTGCCGGGCCACTCGGGCTGGCGTCGCGACAGGCCACCCGCCAGGTGCCCGGGGCGGTCCGGGCCCTGCCGCCCTTCGAGTCGCGCAAGCACCTCCCGAGCCGGCTGGCCAGGCTGCGCGACCTCGACGGCCGGTCGGCGATCAGGGTGCGGGGCCAGGGCACCGAGTTCGACTCGCTGCGGGAGTACGTCCGCGGCGACGACGTGCGGTCGATCGACTGGCGGGCCACGGCCCGGACGCCCGGCGTGGTGGTGCGGACCTGGCAGCCCGAGCGGGACCGGCGGGTGGTGCTGGTGCTCGACACGTCCCGGGTCTCGGCCGGCCGGGTCGACGACGTACCCCGGCTGGACTCGGCGATGGACGCCGCCCTGCTGCTGGCGGCCCTCGCGGCCCGTGCCGGCGACCGGGTCGACTTCCTGGCCGGAGACCGCCGGGTCCGCAGCCGCCGCCGGTCGGCCGGCGGCCGCGACGTCGCCCACCACCTGCAGGAGGCGATGGCCGATCTCGAACCGGTGATCGCGGAGGCCGACTGGTCCGCGCTCGCCGGAGCGGTCACCGGGCTCGGCCGGCGCCACGCGCTGGTCGTGCTCCTCACCCCCCTGGAGCCGTCGGCCGTCGAGGAAGGGCTGCTCCCGGTGCTGCCGACCCTGACCCGCCACCACCGGGTCGTCCTGGCCTCGGTCCGGGATCCGGCCCTCGACCGGCTCGCGAGCTCGCGCGAGGACGTCGCGCAGGTGTACGACGCCGCCGCGGCCGAGCAGGTGCTGCTCCGCCGACGGCGGACCGCCGAGCTGCTCCGCGCCCTCGGCGTGCACGTGGTCGACACCGACGCCGAGCGGCTGCCGCCGGCCCTGGCTGACCACTACCTCGACCTGAAGGCCCACGGGCTGCTGTAGACCGCGGCTCGCGTCTCGGACGCTGGCGCGTCTCTGGTCTCGACACGCCGGTTCGCCGCCCTCGCAGGCTCGGTCTGCGACGGCTCGCTCGACCACCATCAGCGGATCCGCTGGCGCGTCTCCGCTAGGCCTGGGTGGCGACCCGGTCCTCCAGGAGCGCCGCGTCGAGGTCGCCGGTGTACCCGCGTCGTACCGCCGCCCGGCCCAGGACGAAGACGTAGGCGAAGAAGAGGGCCTCGGCCAGCACGCCGATGCCGACCCTGGCCCAGGTCGGCAGGCCGGAGGGGGTCACGAACGCCTCGATCACCCCGGAGATGAGGAGCACCGACCACGAGCCCGAGCACGACCGTCCCGGCGGTGCGGCCCTCGCGCGCCATCGACTGGGACCGGGTCAGCTGGCCCGGCTCGACCCACGACCAGAACAGCCGCAGCCCCACCCCTCCGGCGACGAACACGGCGGTCAGCTCCAGCAGCCCGTGCGGGAGGATCAGCCCCCAGAAGTGCCCGCCGTGGTCGGCCCGGTGCATGATCGAACCGATGATCGCGATCCGGGCGATGTTGGAGAACAACAGGTAGACGACCGGGAAGCCGAGGATGCCCAGGGCCACGCAGAGCCCGGCCACCCAGGCGTTGTTGATCCAGACCTGGGCGGCGAAGTGGCTCGCGGCGTGCTCGCTGTAGTAGCCCTCGAAGTCCTCGTTGACGAGGTCCTCGATCTCACCGGGAGACATCATGCTCTGCTCGACGCTCGGGTGCTGCAGCAGCCACAGCAGCATCACGGCGGTGACCACGACGTTGGCCACGAGCACCCCGATCCACCACCAGCGCTGCCGGTAGAGCGCCGCCGGGAACCGCTCGGTGAAGAACGACGCGGCGCTGCGCCAGGTGGTCACCTGCGTGCCCGCGGCCCGGTTGCGGGCGCGGGCCAGCAGCGAGGACAGGTGGGCGACCAGGGACGCGTCGGCCGCGGAGGTGCGGACGACCGACAGATGTGTGGCCACCTGCTGGTACCGCTCCACGAGCTCGTCGCTCTCGGCGCCACTCAGCCGCCGCTGCCCCACGAGCGCCTCGAGGCGCTGCCACTCGGGTGCGTGCGCCAGGACGTAGGCGTCGAGATCCACGTGGGAAGCCTAGGCCAGCCCGGTGGCGCAGGACCTATGCTGGGCACGCGATGTCGGCCCACGAGTTCGCCACCCTCACCACCGACGACCTCGTCACCGGCGAGGCCGTCGCCCTCGACCTCCCCCCGGCCGGTCTCGGGACGCGAATGGTGTCCGGCCTCATCGACGTCACCGCCACGCTGCTGCTGCTCCTTGCGGTGGCCATGGTCTTCATGACCGCGAGCCTGCAGGCCGACGCAGCCCTCGTGTGGGTGGCCTGGATCGGCACGCTGGTCACCGTCTTCCTCGTCTTCCCCACGAGCATGGAGACGCTGACCCACGGCAAGTCGCTGGGCAAGCTGGCCATGGGCCTGCGCACGGTCCGCGACGACGCCGGGCCGGTCTCCTTCCAGCAGTCCTTCGTCCGCTCGCTGATCGCCGTGGTCGAGGTGTACCTGTTCACCGGCGTCCCGGCCTTCTTCTGTGCGTTGCTGAACTCGCGCGGGAAGCGGTTGGGCGACCTGGCCGCCGGCACGTACGTCGTGCGCGAGCGGGTGCGGCTACGGCTCGCACCCCCACCGGAGATGCCGCCGCGGCTGGCCACCTGGGCGAGGTCGGCCGACATCGCCTCGCTCCCCGCGGGGCTGGTGCTGGCGGTGCGCCAGTACCTCGGCCGGCTGCCGACGATCGACCCCGAGTCGCGGGTGAGGATCGGCGTCCGCCTGGCCGAGCAGGTCTGGCCGTACGTCGCCCCCGCACCGCCGGCCGGCACTGCTCCGGAGGACTTCCTCTGCGCCGTCCTCGCTTCCCGTCGCGAGCGCGACTCGGCTCGGTTGGCGCGGGAAGCCGCGCTGCGGGCACGCCTGACCTCCCGCCACTGAGCCGCGCTGCCGCACCATTGCGGGCGTCCGTGCGCGGACCTAACGTCGGAGCATGCTGGACGGCCCGGTCGGGGGGGTGCTCGCGATCGCCATCGCCACCGCGGTCGCGGCGGTGGCGTTCGGCGCGGTCTTCTACTTCGGCGAGATGGTCGCCCTGACGGTGCGAGTGGGTCGGCTCCTCGGCCTCGTCCCGCCGCTGGCGCCGACCCCCGTCGGCATGCCGCTCGAGCGGATCGCGGCCGACCTGCGGCGGCTTCATGGGGAGGCCAGGCGCCACCAACCCGGCATGTCGATGGCGAAGTACCGCGGCGCGGTGGCGGCGTACGACGACGCGCTGCTCGACGCCTGCCGGGCCCTCGACCTCCCCACCGAGCTGTCGACCCTGCCCGAAGGCGTGGAGCGGGAGTCCGAGCGGCTGCGCGTCGAGTTCGAGCTCGAGCGCGCGGGGATCAACTTCCGGGAGGGCTGAACCCGTCATCCCGTCGCGTGTAGGCCAGGTCCGTGATCCCGCGACCGGCGGAAAGGCCCTTGCGCTCGAAACGGGTCACCGGCCGCTCGTCCCAGCGGGCGGTCACGCCGCCTGACAGCAATGGCTCCGCGTCCAGCACGTCTCGCATCTGCTCGGCGTAGTCGGCCCAGTCCGTGGCCAGCCGCCAGGTCGCACCGGGCGCCAGCCGGGTCGCGGCGAGGTGCGCGAACCCCGGCGTGACCAGTCGCCGCTTGTGGTGGCGCTTCTTGGGCCACGGGTCCGGGAAGAACGTCCACAGCCCGGCCAGCGAGCCCTCCGCGACGAGGTGCTCCATCGACCAGACCGCGTCGATCGAGCAGAACCTCACGTTGGTCACCCCGGCCTCGGCGACCCGGCCCAGCCCGTCGGCGATCCCCGGGCGCCACACCTCCAGCGCCAGGACGTCGTACGACGGTCGGGCTGCCGCAAGCGCCGCGGTCGACTCTCCGATCCCCGATCCGATCTCGACGACCAGCGGGGCGTCCCGGCCGAACCAGGTGCGCCAGGCGAAGCCGGGGTCGTCCACCGCCTCCTCGGGGATCACCCACCGGTCGTGGTGCGCCTCCCAGGCCGCCGCCTGGGTCGGGGTGAACCGGCTGCCCCGGCGCGAGTAGGTGAGCACCTCCCGCATCCGGCGGCCGTCGTCGGTCAGCCGCTGGTGCGGTCGCGCCGGACGGACTCGTTCCTCGGCCATGCCGACCTATCCTCTCCATAGAGTCTCGTCATGATCGACCGCGACCGGCTGGCAACCCTGCGCAGTGACGAGGAGCGCCGGTTCGTCGAGCTCCATCCGCGCTCCGCGGAGCTCGCGGAGCAGGCGGGGGGTGCGCTCCTGGCCGGCGTCCCGATGCCCTGGATGACCCGCTGGCCCGGCAGCTTCCCGCTCACGTTCGACACCGCCGGCGGAGCCCGGCTCACCGACGTCGACGGTCTCGAGTACGTCGACCTCTGCCTCGGCGACACCGGCGCCATGACCGGGCACGCCCTCCCCGAGGTCGCCGACGCCGTCGCCGAGCGCGCCCGCACCGGCATCACCACGATGCTGCCCTCGACCGACGCCACCTGGGCGGCCGAGGAGCTGGCCCGCCGCTTCGGTCTCCCGTCGTGGCAGTTCGCCATGACGGCCACCGACGCCAACCGCTTCGTGCTCCGCTACGCCCGCCACCTCACCGGCCGGCCCCGCATCGCCGTCATCGACTGGTGCTACCACGGCACCGTCGACGAGACCTTCGCCGTCCTCGACGGCGGCACGGTGGTCCCGCGTCCGGGCAGCATGGGTCCGCCGGTCGACGTCGCCGCCACCACGGCCGTGCTCCCGTTCAACGATCCCGACGCTCTCGCACAGCGACTGGCCCAGGGCGACGTCGCCTGCCTGCTGATGGAGCCGGCCCTGACCAACATCGGGATCGTGCTGCCCGAGCCCGGCTACCTCGACGCTGTCCGCGAGGTCACCCGCCGGCACGGCGTGCTCCTGGTCATCGACGAGACACACACCCTCTGCGCCGGTCCCGGCGGCTGCACCGCCGCGTGGGGGCTCGACCCCGACTTCGTCGTGGTCGGCAAGACGATCGGCGGCGGCGTACCCGTGGCGGCGTACGGCATGAGCGCCGAGATCGCCGACCTCCTCACCGGCCCGATGCACCTGACCGAGATCGACGTCGCCGGCGTCGGCGGCACCCTCACCGGCAACGCCCTCGCCCTGGCCGCCGTCCGCGCCACCCTCTCCACCTGCCTGCGCGACGAGGACTTCGCCAGGGCCATCCCCCTCGCCGAGCGCTTCACCGACGGGGTCGCCGAAGGTGATCGCCGACCACGACCTCCCCTGGCACGTCCAGCGCCTCGGCTGCCGCGCGGAGTACTGGTTCTGCCCACCCCCACGCGACGGCGCCGCCGCCGCCGCAGCCGTCGACGAGGACCTCGAGGCGCTCCTCCACCTCTGGGCCCTGAACAGGGGCATCCTCCTCACGCCGTTCCACAACATGGCGCTCTTCAGCCCGCACCACACCGAGGCCGACGTCGACCGCCACACCGAGGTGTTCGGCGAGGCGATCGCGGCTCTCGTCGGCTAGTCCAGCGGCACCGCAGAGTGCTCGTGGGCCGACACGCAGAACTCGTTGCCGTCCGGGTCGGACAGCGTGACCCACGGGAAGCCCTCGTCGCGTCGCCCCACGACCGCGGCCCCGGCCCGGACCAGCTCGTCGACCGCCGCCTCGAGGTCGTCGGTGACCAGGTCGAGGTGCAGCTTGTTCTTGCCCGGCGTCGGGTCGTCGACCTTCTGGAACGCCAGGAGCGCGGGCAGCCCGCCGCCGGCGAGAACGACGTACCAGCCGCTGTTGGTCTCCGTGACCCGCGGCTCCGAGCCGGGCGGCCCACCACCCGGCCAGCCGTTCCGCGTCCGTGGTGTCGATCGTGACCATGCCCAGCCTCAGCGTCATGCCGCCCACGCTAGGGGAATCCCCTGACAGCCACTTCGGCACACGACCCGGAAATCACGAACGCCCCCGCGCCTTGCGGCTCGGGGGCGTTCGTGGTGGAGCAGTCGGCACTCAGTCTCGATACGCTCCTGGATCGCCTCGGTCCGCAGCCTTCGCAAGCTCAGGCTGGGGGCACTCACTTCGTGATCTTGGTGACCCGGCCGGCGCCGACGGTACGGCCACCCTCACGGATCGCGAACCGCAGGCCCTCGTCCATGGCGATCGGCTGGATGAGCTCCACCGACATCTCGGTGTTGTCACCCGGCATGACCATCTCGGTGCCCTCGGGGAGGGTCACCACGCCGGTCACGTCCGTCGTCCGGAAGTAGAACTGCGGGCGGTAGTTGTTGAAGAACGGCGTGTGGCGGCCGCCCTCCTCCTTCGAGAGGATGTAGACCGAGGCCTCGAAGTTGGTGTGCGGGGTCGTGGTGCCCGGCTTGATGACCACCATG
Source organism: uncultured Actinomycetota bacterium (assembly GCA_963812345.1). Lineage (GTDB taxonomy): Bacteria > Actinomycetota > Actinomycetes > Propionibacteriales > Nocardioidaceae > Nocardioides. The sequence goes on along the minus strand of CAWEVA010000016.1, from coordinate 15,698 downwards.
CCGCGCTCGACGTCCTCGCGCTTCGTGCCGCGGAGCAGCAGGCCGACGTTCTCGCCCGCCTGGCCCTCGTCGAGCAGCTTGCGGAACATCTCGACGCCGGTGACGGTCGTCTTCTGCGACTTCTCGCGGATGCCGACGATCTCGACCTCCTCGTTGACCTTCACGATGCCGCGCTCGATACGACCGGTGATGACGGTGCCGCGACCGGTGATCGTGAAGACGTCCTCGACGGGCATGAGGAACGGCTTGTCGGTCTCGCGCTCCGGGGTCGGGATCCAGTCGTCCACGGCCTGCATGAGCTCGGCCACGGAGTCGCCCCACTTCTCGTCGCCGTTCAGCGCCGGGAAGGCAGCCACCTTGACGACGGGGATGTCGTCGCCGGGGAACTCGTACTCGGAGAGGAGCTCGCGCACCTCCATCTCGACGAGCTCGACGAGCTCCTCGTCGTCGACCATGTCGCACTTGTTCAGCGCGACGACCAGGGCGGGAACACCCACCTGGCGGGCGAGCAGCACGTGCTCACGCGTCTGCGGCATCGGGCCGTCGGTGGCCGCGACCACGAGGATCGCACCGTCCATCTGCGCCGCGCCGGTGATCATGTTCTTGATGTAGTCGGCGTGACCGGGGCAGTCGACGTGCGCGTAGTGACGGCTCTCGGTCTGGTACTCGACGTGCGCGATCGAGATGGTGATGCCGCGCTGACGCTCCTCGGGTGCCTTGTCGATCTCGTCGAACGGCGTGAACGGGTTCAGGTCCGGGTACTTGTCGTGCAGGACCTTCGTGATCGCTGCGGTCAGCGTCGTCTTGCCGTGGTCGATGTGACCGATGGTGCCGATGTTCACGTGCGGCTTGGTCCGCTCGAACTTCGCCTTAGCCACTGTGGGCTCCTCCTGGTGTGGTTGTTACCTGACTCGTGTTGCGTTTACTTGTGCCGAGGATCCTGACGAGGCTACTCGCCACGAACCTTCTTGATGATCTCGTCGGCGATGTTCGTGGGAACCTCGGCGTACGAGTCGAACTCCATCGAGTACGACGCCTGACCGGAGGTCTTGGACCTCAGGTCGCCAACGTACCCGAACATCTCGGACAGCGGCACGAGGGCGCTGATGACCATGTCACCGTGACGCTCCTCCTGTGCCTGGATGTGGCCGCGGCGGCTGTTGATGTCGCCGATGACGGTCCCGAGGAAGGTCTCCGGGGTGGTCACCTCGACGGCGAACATCGGCTCCAGCAGCACTGGCTTGGCCATGCGGGCGGCCTCCTTGAAGGCCTGGTTCCCGGCGATCTTGAACGCGAGCTCGGACGAGTCGACGTCGTGGTAGGCGCCGTCCTCGAGCGTGAACTTCACGTCGACCATGGGGTAGCCGGCGAGCACGCCGAACTCCATGGCGTCCTGGCCACCCTGGTCGACCGAGGGGATGTACTCCTTCGGCACGCGACCACCGGTGACGTTGTTGGCGAACTCGTAGCCCGCGCCGGCGCCGGTCTCGGGGTCGATGTTGGGGCCGAGCGAGACGACGACCTTCGCGAACTGGCCCGAGCCACCGGTCTGCTTCTTGTGGGTGTAGCTGTGCTTGGTCACCTCCTGGCGGAGGGTCTCGCGGTAGGCCACCTGGGGCTTGCCGACGGTGGCCTCGACGCGGAACTCGCGCTTCATGCGGTCCACCAGGATCTCGAGGTGCAGCTCACCCATGCCGGCGATGATCGTCTGGCCGGTCTCCTCGTCCGCCTTCACCGTGAACGTCGGGTCCTCGTCGGAGAGGCGCTGGATCGCCATGCCGAGCTTCTCCTGGTCACCCTTGGTCTTGGGCTCGATCGCGACCTCGATCACCGGGGCCGGGAAGGTCATGGACTCGAGGATGACCTGGTTCTGCGGGTCGCTCAGGGTGTGACCGGTCTTGGTCTCCTTCAGGCCCATGACGGCCACGATCTGGCCGGCGCCGACCGACGCGATCTCCTCACGCTTGTTGGCGTGCATCTGGTAGACCTTGCCGATCCGCTCCTTGCGGCCGTTGACCGAGTTGACCACGGTCGAGCCGGCCTCGAGCTTGCCCGAGTAGACACGCACGTAGATCAGCTTGCCGAGGTGCGGGTCGGAGGCGATCTTGTAGGCCAGGCCGGAGAACGGCTCGTCGTCGGAGGGCTTGCGGATGATCTCCTCGTTCTCGTCCTTGACCGAGTGGCCGACGATGCCCTCGATGTCGAGCGGCGAGGGGAGGAACTTCACGACGGCGTCGAGCAGGGGCTGGACGCCCTTGTTCTTGAACGCGGTGCCGCAGAGGACCGGGTTGACCTTGTCGGCCAGGGTCGCGCGACGGATCGCGGCCTCGAGCTCCTCGACGGAGAACTCACCCTCCTCGAGGTACTTCTCCATGATGTCGTCGTCGGCCTCGGCCAGCGTCTCGAGGAACTTCTCGCGGTACTCGGCGACCTGCTCGGCCATCTCGGCCGGGATCTCCTCGACGTCGTAGTCCTCGCCCATCTTGGTCTCGCCGCGCCAGGTCAGCGCACGCATCCCGACGAGGTCGACCACGCCGAGGAAGTCGGACTCCGCGCCGATCGGGAGCTGGAGGACGAGCGGCGTGGAGTTGAGGCGCTCGACCATCATGTCGACGCAGCGGAAGAAGTCCGCGCCCGTGCGGTCGAGCTTGTTGACGAAGCACATGCGGGGGACGGCGTACTTGTTGGCCTGCCGCCACACGGTCATCGTCTGCGGCTCGACGCCGGCAACCCCGTCGAACACGGCGATCGCGCCGTCGAGGACGCGCAGCGACCGCTCGACCTCGGCCGTGAAGTCCACGTGGCCGGGGGTGTCGATGATGTTGATCTGGTGGTCCTTCCACCAGCAGGTGGTCGCGGCGGAGGTGATGGTGATGCCGCGCTCCTGCTCCTGCTCCATCCAGTCCATCGTGGCCGCGCCCTCGTGGACCTCACCGATCTTGTAGGTGATGCCGGTGTAGAAGAGGATGCGCTCGGTGGTGGTGGTCTTACCGGCATCGATGTGCGCCATGATGCCGATGTTGCGGACCTTGTTCAGGTCCGTGGTGATGTCGACAGCCACTGTCTTCAGCGTTCCTTAGGAAGTGGGTGGGGTGCTCGCACGGTGGTACCCCTGGACGGGCACCGCCGACGCGATCACCAGCGGTAGTGGGCGAAGGCCTTGTTCGACTCGGCCATCTTGTGGGTGTCCTCGCGCTTCTTCACCGCGGCACCGAGGCCGTTGGAGGCGTCGAGGATCTCGTTCATCAGGCGCTCGGACATCGTCTTCTCGCGACGGTCCTGGGCGTAGCCGACCAGCCAGCGCAGCGCGAGCGTCGTGCCGCGCGTGCCCTTGACCTCGATCGGGACCTGGTAGGTGGCACCACCGACGCGGCGGGACTTCACCTCGATCGCCGGCTTCACGTTGTCGAGCGCACGCTTGAGCGTCACGACCGGGTCGGTTCCGGTCTTCTCGCGGCAGCCCTCGAGCGCGGTGTAGACGATTCGCTGCGCCACCTGCTTCTTGCCGTCCTGGAGGCACTTGGAGACCAGCTGGGAGACCAGCTGCGACCCGAAGACCGGGTCGATGTCGATCGGCCGCTTCGGTGCGGGACCCTTGCGGGGCATCAGCTCTTCTCCTTCTTCGCTCCGTAGCGGCTGCGGGCCTGGCGGCGGTTCTTGACGCCCTGGGTGTCGAGAGAGCCGCGGATGATCTTGTAGCGGACACCGGGGAGGTCCTTCACCCGGCCGCCGCGGACGAGCACGATCGAGTGCTCCTGGAGGTTGTGGCCCACGCCCGGGATGTACGCCGTGACCTCGATGCCGCTGGACAGGCGCACGCGGGCGACCTTGCGGAGGGCAGAGTTCGGCTTCTTCGGGGTGGTGGTGTAGACGCGGGTGCAGACACCGCGTCGCTGGGGCGAACCCTTGAGGGCAGGTGTCTTGTTCTTCGACACCTTGTCCTGGCGGCCCTTGCGGACCAGCTGGTTGATCGTGGGCACCGGGTGGTTCCCCTTCTTGTCCTCTAGTCAGAACCCGACGCCTTGCCGGGCACGATGATGCTGCTACTTCGCTGTGCCTGTGGTGTGCGCCCGGATCCGCTCCTCGGCCGGCCGTGTGGTCGGCTGCCGTTCTGAGAGCTTTTGGGCACGCGCAACGGTCTGGTTGTCCCAGACACGATGAACGAGGTTACTCGCTCCCCCATCGGGGGTCAAAACGCCCCTGACGTGGGCAAACCACAGCGCAGCAAGGCTGACGCCGAGGGCCGTTGCCAGCCCTCCGAGGATCAGGGTCCAGCGGGCTCCGGCCACCTCGCCGATCCAGCCGATGAGGGGCGCGCCGACCGGCGTACCACCGATGAAGATCATCATGTACAGGGCCATCACCCGCCCCCGCATGCCCTCGTCGGTGTGCAGCTGCATGTAGGCGTTGGCGGCCGTGATCATGGTGAGTGCGCTCAGGCCGAGCAGCGGGGTCAGGAGGGCGAAGGCGAGGTACGACGGCATCAGGCCGGCCGCGACCTCGACGACCGCGAAGACGAGCGCCGCCGCGATCACCAGGCGCTGCCGGACGTAGGGACGTCGCGCCGCGACCAAAGAACCGGTCAGGGACCCGACGGCCATGAACGTGCCGAGCAGGCCGTACTCGGTGGCGCCCTTGCCGAAGACCTGGGTGGCCATCAGCGCCGAGGTCATCTGGAAGTTGAGGCCGAAGGTCCCGGTGAAGAACACGATGGCCAGGATCAGCATCAGGTCGGGCCGGTTCCTGACGTAGGCGATGCCGGCCCGGATCTGCCCCGGCTCCCGCTTCATCGGCTCGGGGGTGCGCAGGGCCGCCGGATCGAGGCGACGAAGGGTGAGGATCGGGGCGGCGTAGCTGACGGCGTTGGCCAGGATCACCCAGCCGGTGGCCACCGCTCCCCCGCCGAGGGCGGCGATCAGCACACCCGCGACGGCCGGGCCGACGATGCGCGCGGCGTTGAAGCTGGCGGAGTTCAGGCCGACCGCGTTGGCGAGGTCGTCCGGACCGACGATCTCGGAGACGAACGACTGCCGCGCGGGTGCGTCGAAGGCGGCGGCCGTGCCGAGCACGAACGCGAGGACGTAGACGTGCCAGATCTGCGCGGTGCCGGTCACGGCGAGGAGGCCGAGCACGAGCGCGGGCAGCGCCATGCCGAGGTTGGTCAGCTGGAGCAACCGTCGCTTGGGGATCCGGTCGGCGACCAGGCCCGCGACGGGCGAGAGCAGCAGGAACGGCAGGAACTGCAGTCCGGTGGTGATGCCGATTGCGGCGCCGCTGTAGTCGGTGAGCTGGAGGACCAGCCAGTCCTGGGCGACGCGCTGCATCCAGGTTCCGACGTTTGACACGACACCGCCGACTGCGTAGCGGCGGTAGTTGGGATTGGCGAAAGAGCGGAACGTAGGGCTCAAGTTGTGTCGGTCAGTCCTTCTGGGCAAGTTCTTCGAGGATGGGGGCCGCCCGGCGGAGCACGGCGCGCTCCTCGGCGGTGAGGCCCGTCAGCTTCCGGGCCAGCCAGGCGTCGCGTCGGACGCGGTCGGCGAGCAGGGTCTCCCGTCCGAGGTCGGACAGGACGACCACGACCTGGCGGCCGTCGGTCTCGTGCCGTCTGCGGGCGACGTACCCGCCGTCCTCGAGGCAGTTGATCGTGCGGGTCATGCTGGGCGGCTGGACGCGCTCCTGCGCCGCGAGCTCGCCCACGCTCAGCTCGCCGTTGCGGTAGAGGCAGCCGAGCACCGCCATCGCGCCGAGGCTGAGCTCGTTGTCGGGGTGGCGCTCGTTGGCCAGCCGTCGCCGGAGCCGCATCACCGAGAACCGGAGCTCCGCCGCCAGTCCGGCGTCGGTGCGGGCAGCTCTCGAGACCGTAGGCATGTCCTTAGTTTAGGTCATTACCCTCGCTAATCAAATGGTGACGAGCCGCGACGCGCGAGGGAACGAGCGCGGCGCGTGGCTCGGCCAGATCGAGCAAGCCTCGCGACTGAGGAACGAAGTCGCGACAGGCGCGTCGAGATCCGGCGAGAGGAAGCAGGGCGGTGACCACAGACAGCGCTGACCCGCCCGAAACTTTCGGGCGGGTCAGCGGGAATTCGTGTCAGTTTCGGGCGGGTCAGGTGAGGAGGGCGGTGATCGGCTCGATCGCGAAGTAGAGGGCGAACATGGCGGACACGATCCACATCAGCACGTGGATCTCGGCGGCCTTGCCGCGCACCAGCTTGATCAGGACGTAGGCCAGGAAGCCGGCGCCGATGCCGACGGTGATCGAGTAGGTGAACGGCATCAGGATGATGGTCAGGAACGCCGGGATGGCGATCTCGAGGTCGTCCCAGGCGATCCCCTGGACCTGCTGCATCATCAGGAAGCCGACCAGGATCAGGGCCGGCACGGCCGCCTCGCTGGGGATGATGTTGACGATCGGGGCGATGAACATGGCGAGCAGGAACAGCACGCCGGTGACCACCGAGGCGAGACCGGTACGGGCGCCGTCGCCCACGCCGGCGGCGGACTCGATGTACGACGTGTTGCTGGAGACGCCCGCGGCACCACCGGCGGCCGCGGCCACCGAGTCGACGATCAGGATCCGCTGGGTGTTGGGCGGCGTGCCCTCCTCGTCGAGCAGGCCGGCCTCGGCGCCGATCGCCGTCATCGTGCCCATGGTGTCGAAGAAGTCGGCCAGCATCAGCGTGAACACGAAGAGCAGGGCGGAGACGACGCCCACCGCTCTCGAACGACCCGAGCAGGGAGAACTCGCCGAGCGTGGCGAAGTCAGGCACGTCGAAGAGCTTGTCCGGCGGCGCCGGCACGTTGAGGTACCAGCCGGTGGGGCTGTCGACGATCGACCCGAACTCGCCGATCGCCTCCACGACGATCGCGAGAACTGTCGTCGCGAGGATCGAGATCAGGATCGCGCCCTTGACCCGCAGCACCCACAGCGAGACGACCAGCGCGAGGCCGATCACGAACACGAACACCGGCCACCCCTGCAGCTGCCCGTTGGGGCCAAGCTGCACCGGGACGGGGCTGTTGGCGGCGTCCGGGATCCGGCGGACGAAGCCGGCGTCGACGCAGACCGATCAGGGCGATGAACAGGCCGATGCCGACCGAGATCGCGATCTTGAGCTGCGCGGGCACGGCGTGGAAGACGGCCTCGCGGAACCCGGTGAGCACCAGCACCAGGATCACCAGACCCTCGAGCACGACCAGGCCCATGGCGTCGGCCCACGTCATCTGCGATGGCGATCGCGAAGGCGACGAAGGCGTTCAGGCCCAGCCCGGCCGCCAGGGCGAGGGGGTAGTTCGCGACGACGCCCATGAGGATGGTCATCACACCGGCGACCAGCGCGGTACCCGCCGCGATGGCCGCCAGGTTGGAGCCGTCTCCTGACCCACCGCCCAGGAAGTTGCCGTCGACGTCCGGCGCGAAGCCGAGGATGAGGGGGTTGAGCACGATGATGTAGGCCATCGTGAAGAACGTGACGACGCCGCCGCGGATCTCGGCGGAGACCGTCGAGCCACGCTCGGTGATCTTGAAGAATCCGTCCAGTCGGCCGCTCGTGGGCCCGGCGCCGGCACTCCGGCCGGTGGTGGTGTCCTCGCTCACGAACTGCAGCATGGCAGAACCGCGCGCGTGGTTGGGGGAAGGACATTCGGTCGGTGGGCTAGCGTGAAGGCGTGGAACTGCGCGACGAGCAGCCGAAGAAGCACGAGATCGGCAACCGCACCTACATCGTCGCCGACGTGGAGCCGCTCGACGTCGACGGCGTCCGCACCGTCGAGGTCGGCACCGGCCTGTGGCTGCTCGGGTTCCTCGCCCTGATCCCCTTCTACGGGCGCCTCGAGGACGCCGGGCGGCTGTGGTGGATCTGGACCTGCCTGGCCGGCTTCGGGCTCGGCCTCTTCGGGCTCGAGTACTGCCGCCGCCGCAGGAAGGCGCGGGCGCGGGCCCGCGAGGCCTGACCCAGGGATCAGCCCAGCGTCAGAAGGTCTCGATCTCGTCGATCGCGACGGTGTCGAGCACGTGGTCGGGCAGCGGCTGGGGTTCGTGCTTGCGGGCCAGCTGGACCTCGGAGTGCGCGCCACAGCCGTGGTCGAGCGACACCGCGCGGCCGTCGTCGTTGGCGTTGCCGTTGGCGCAGACCCCGAACATCTCCGAGAGCGGTCCGGCGATCCGCAGCAGGAAGCCGCACGACGAGCAGGTGGCAGGCGCGGCCTGGGCCAGCGGCGAACCGGGGCCGGCGTCGCCGTCGTACCAGCGCTGCGCGGCGAGCTCGCGACCCTCGAGCGAGAGGGTGCGGACCCGGCCGAGGCCGAGCTCGGCGGCCACCGCCTTCACCTGGGCACGGTCGTCGGTCGACAGCGGGTCGTCGCCGAAGGAGTACGTCGGCACGAGACGCGGGTCGTCTTCCTCGACCGGCAGCAGGTCACCGGGAGACAGGTCGCCGGGCCGGATGCGCTCCTTGTAGGGCACCCACTCGGGGGCGACCAGCGCGCCGTCGCCCGGCATCAGCACGACCTCGTCGACGGTGACGGTCTTCTGGCGGGAGGCCCGGGCCACGGTGACCGACCAGCGCCACCCGGCGTACCCCTTGCGGGTGCAGGCGAACTGGTGGGTGACGACCCGCTCCCCCTCGACCAGGTGACCGAGGTGGTCGCCGACGTCGGCGTCGCCCACCTCGTCGACCAGGGCCGCCCGCGCCACGTCGACCGCCGCCGCGGCGACGGCGTCGGCCCGGGAGCGCAGCTTGGTCATCACGGACCAAATCATCACTCATGCGGGTGGGGGATGTCAGGTCGGGTCGCAATTCGTGTCCGTTGCGCCTGCCTTCCGGGCACCGTGCAGGATGGACCCCATGACCCACTCCGGACCCGAGTCCCAGGCCGGGGAGACCCACCGGCCCGGCCCGGATCCGGCGCCGGGTCCTACCCCGGGACCCTCGCGTGGATCCGCGGCCGGAGGCGGCCGGGCCCGCGGGATCGGGCGGACCCTGGGCGCCGGTGCCCGTGGCGCCGCTCGCGTGACCGGACGGGCCGGCCGCTACACCGCCCGGCAGGCGCGACGCGCGGCCGACGCCGAAGGAGCCGGCGACTCCGGGCTCGCCCGACTGATCGAGCTGCACGCCTTCAACGCCGCCGGCGACACCGCCGTGGCGATCTCGCTCGCGGGCACCCTCTTCTTCCAGGTCCCGACCGGCGAGGCCCGCGACCAGGTCGCCCTCTTCCTGGGCCTGACGATGCTCCCGTTCGCGATCGTGGCACCGCTGATCGGCCCGTTCCTGGACCGCTTCAGCCACGGCCGGCGCTGGGCCATCGGCGCGACGATGGCGCTGCGCGGCGTTCCTCTGCTGGGTGCTGGCCACCGCCGTGATCACCGACTCGACCTGGTTGTTCCCGGCCGCCCTCGGCGTCCTGGTCGCCTCCAAGGCGTACGGCGTCACCCGCGCGGCCGCCGTACCCCGCCTGGCGCCGGCCAACCTGCCGCTGGTCAAGGCGAACGCGCGAACGTCCCTGGCCGGCGTGGTCGGGGCCACCCTGTCCGCGCCGATCGCCGGACTGCTGGCCACGGTGGGCCCGGAGTGGGCGCTGCGCTACGGCTTCGTGCGTGTTCGTGCTGGCCACCATCTGGGCGATCCGGTTGCCCGCCAAGGTGGACTCCAGCGTCGGCGAGGGCACGCTCGTGCTCATGCCCGGCGCCGCCGCGCCTGGCCAGCAGGGCCGCGGTGGCCGGGGTCGGGCACGCGCCCGGATCCCGGGTCCGGTGGCGTTCGCCCTGCGCGCGAACTGCGGCCCGCGATGGCTCTCCGGCTTCCTGACCATGTTCATGGCCTTCCTGCTGCGCGAGAACCCGATCGGCGACTGGCGGCCCGAGGTGCTGCTCGGCCTGGTCATCGGTGCCGCGGGACTCGGCAACACCCTCGGCATCGCGGCGGCCTCGGTCCTCAAGCGGCTGGACCCGGCCGTGACCGTGGTCGTCGCCGTGCTGGCCGACGTCGTGATGGTGCTGGTGGCCGCCCTGTTCTACGGAGTGCCGTCGCTGCTCCTGCTCGGCCTGACCGCCGGGCTGGCCCAGTCGCTGGCGAAGGTGTCGCTGGACTCGACGATCCAGCGCGACGTCCACGAACGGATGCAGTCCAGCGCCTTCGCGCGCAGCGACACCACGCTCCAGCTCGCCTGGGTGATCGGCGGGTTCGTCGGGATCGCGATGCCGCTGATCCCGAGGCTCGGGCTGGGGGTGGCCTGTGGCGTCCTCGCCGCCTGGGCGTTCTTCGTCCTGGCCATGCCGGCGCGGCGAACGACGGCAGGAGCGCCCGCTCCCTAGGTGTACCCGGCCCGATGCCGGTGATACTCCGGCTCCCCGTAGGTGCTTCTGCGGTCAGATATCGGGCTCGGGAGGGCCGTTTGCCGTCAGTGGTCCAGCTCGTCGGCCAGCGCCCGCAGCAGCTTGGCGGCCGGCTTGGCGGTCCGGGAGTCGGGGTGCCGGCCGCGGCGGTAGGACGACGCCGACGTCGTCGAGCAGGCGGATCAGGTCCTCGACGATCGGCGCCATCTCCTCGGGCTTCTTGCGCCGGGCGGCCGACTGGTTGCGGGCCACCGAGGCCGGGGCATCGAGGACGCGGACCTGGAGGGCCTGGTCGCCGCGGCGACCCTGGGCGATGCCGAACTCGACGCGGGTCCCGGCCTTGAGCGTGGTGACCCCGTCGGGCAGCGCCTCCGAGCGCACGTAGACGTCAGGCCCGTCCTCCTGGGACAGGAAGCCGAAGCCCTTCTCCGGGTCGAACCACTTCACCTTGCCAGTGGGCACGGCCTGAACCTCTTCCTCATCTGCATCACTCACCACGGCGGGCGCCGCGGCAACGGGCAAGCCTATGCCGCCGACGCCGGAAGGCGCCAACGACTTCGTTCGTCGACGGTCACTGCTCGACCAGTGCCTCGTTCATCGACCCGGACCGGAACCCCTTCGGGTCCAGGTCGGCGGCGTCGAAGCCGCATCGGCGTACGGCGTCCAGCAGCGCGTGCGCGGCGGGGGCCCCGGGCGCGAGGTGGTCGAGCAGCAGGGTGGCGTCCACCTCCACCGAGGCCCGCTCCCCCAGGTCGCGCACCCGCAGGTCGCGCAGCGGCATCCCGGCCTCGGCCAGCAGCTGACGGCAGGCCGCCTCGGCCCGCTCGACGCGGGCCAGCCGGAACGGCGTGACCTCGATGCCGTAGGCGACCCGCGAGGACAGGCAGGCCGCCGCCGGCTTGTCCCAGGTGGGAAGACCCCAGCGGCGTGAGGCCTCGCGGACCTGCGCCTTGGTCAGGCCGGCGTCACGCAGGGGCGTGATCGCCCCCCGCTCCGCCGCGGCTCGGATCCCGGGGCGGAACCCGGCCACCGCGTCGTCGGCGTTGGTGCCGGTCGCCACGAAGTCCAGCCCACGCTCGGCGGCCAGCGGCACGAGGACGTCGAGCAGCTCGGCCTTGCAGAAGAAGCAGCGGTCGCCCGCGTTCGCGCGATACCCCTCGCGGTCCATCTCGTGGGTCCGCGGCGTGACCACGTCGACCCCGAGCGACTCGGCGAGCTCGCGCGCCGGGTCGCGCTCGGAGCGCGGCAGGGAGTCGGAGTAGCCGGTGGCGGCCACCACCCGGTCGGCGCCCAGTGCCCGGACCGCAGCAGCGAGCAGGAAGGCGCTGTCGGCACCGCCGCTGTAGGCCACCATCACCGAACCGCGATCGCGCAGGTCGGCCTCGAGGGCCGCCAGCCGGGTGACGAGCAGGTGCTCGTCCAGCCATGCCGGGAAGGCGGCGAGGTCGTCGAGCACCACGTGCGTGCCCGCCTCGAGCAGCTCCTCCCGCGTGCAGCCGCCGGTGAGCACCGAGACGCTGACGGCATCGGCGGCGAGCGCGCCCTCGACGTCGTGGACGTGGTCGCCGACGTAGATCGAGGCGCCCTCGCGGCGGAGGACGTCGGCCTTGCCGGTCCCCCACACCCACCCCTCCAGCAGGTCGACGTCGAGCGCGAGGTGGTCGAGGTGCAGCTGGGCGTTGGCGGCGTACTTGCCGGTGACGACGACGTTGCGGCCACGGTGCCGTCGTACGGCGGCCAGCGCCTCGTGCGCGCCAGGCAGCACCGGCACCGGGGCGACCGCGTGGTCCGGGTAGAGCGCCCGGAACCGGTCGCCGGCCGCGGCGATCGACTCCGCGGGCAGGTGATCGGCGAGCATCGTGTCCAGCGGCGGGCCGAGCCGGGAGGTCATCTCCTCGATCGGGAACTCGACCCCGAGCTCGGTCCCGAGCGCGCGCAGCGTGGCCCCGAACCCCGGAACGGTGTCGATCAGGGTCATGTCCAGGTCGAAGCCGACCACGAGCTCGCGCATGTGGTCAGGGTAGGAGGTCGGCGCCCAGGACGTTGCACCCCCTGCGCTCGCCTGCGACGCTAGTGACGTCGGTGCCGTGCCGCGACGGGTGGCACCCGGACCGAAGGGGTGCGTGGGATGGCGGCTCGGCGCCTCACGGGATCCCTCGGCTCGCCGCCGGCCTGGTCGTCGCGCTCGTCGGCGCCGCCCCGCCGGCCCCGGCCGACGAGGCCACCGACGCCCAGCTCCACCTGGTCACGCTCGACGGCCCCGGCACGGCCGGCTACCGCGGCACCCTGTCTGCCCGGGTCTACCGCGCGACGCTGAGGAACGCCCAGGACGACGTGCTCGCCGGCGTCGGTGCCGAGCCGGTCTACCGGTGGACCACCGCCCTGAACGGTTTCGCTGCCGAGCTCACCGACGACCAGGCCACCCTGCTGCGATCAGACCCCCGGGTACGGCTGGTCGAGGAGAACGACGTACGACGTCTCGCCGGCACACCGGCCAGTGGCAGTCCGGTGGCCCCGCACGCGCTCCCGCGGCGGGGCGGGCGTGGTGGTGGGATCGTCGACACCGGCATCTGGCCCGAGAGCCCGCTGTTCGCGACCTCCGGCCGACCTGGGGACCTCACCGCGACGGCTTCCACGGCGAATGCCGTGCTGGTGAGGGCTTTGCCACCGCCTCCTGCAACGGCAAGCTCGTCGGTGCCCGGTGGTTCGTGCACGGCTTCGGCGAGGACGGTCTGGGGACGTCGAGCTCCCTCTCCGCCGCGCGACGACCACGGGCACGGGACCGAGGTGGCGTCGATCGTCGCCGGCAACTCCGGCGTCTCGATCCAGGCCCGCGGCCAGCGGGCCGCGACGTACTCAGGGCTGGCGCCGCAGGCGCGGCTGGCCGTCTACAAGGCGTGCTGGACCGCCCCGGACCCGAGCGACGACGGATGCGCCACGGCCGACCTCGTCACCGCGATCGACCGCGCCACCCGCGACCGGGTCGACGTGCTCAACCTCGCGGTGGCCGGTCCTCCCGGCTTCGACACCGTGGAACGCGCCCTGCTGGGCGCGTCCGAAGCGGACGTCGTCGTGGTCGGGGCCGCGGGCAACCGCGGTCGGCACGCCTATGCCGCCCACCCGTCGCCCTGGGTGCTCTCGGTCGGAGGGACGACCGCAGCGCGGCGCCGCGGCGAGGTCGTCCTGGGCCGGGGCGCGACCGTGGCCGGGGCGATGGCGTCCTCACGCCCGGTCGGGCCGGCCCGGCTGGTCCTCGCCGCGCAGGTCGCCGCCCGCGGAGCCACCAGGGAGGACGCCCGCCTGTGCACACCGGGGAGCCTGGACGCGTCCCGCACGACCGGCGCCGTCGTGCTGTGTCGACGCGGCGGGATCGGGCGGGTCGCGAAGTCGGCCGCGGTCCGCCAGGCCGACGGGGTCGGGATGGTGCTCGTCAACACCCGTCTCGGCACGGTCGAGGCCGACCTGCACTCCGTGCCGACGGTCCACCTCCGCCGGTCGGCAGCCGCCGAGATCCGTCGATCTCCACGCCGAGCGACCCCACGCCCGGGTCAGCCTCCGGCCGCTCCCGGCGGAACGGGCCCCGGCCAGGGTCGCCCGCTGGTCCGCTCCCGGCGACCCGACCGCGACGCTGGTCAAGCCCGACCTGGTCGCACCGGCTCGGGAGTGCTCGCGCGCCGTCCCCCCGTCGGTCGAGCCGGACCCGCTGGGACTTCGCGTCCGGGACGTCGGCGGCCACCGCCTGGACCAGCGGCCAGGCGGCCCTGCTGATCGCCCGCACCCACTGGCGTGCGGACCGGATCCGGTCGGCGCTGGTCACCACGGCCGGTGCGGTCGCAGGCAACCTGTCGGTGCTGCGCAGCGGCGGCGGACAGCCCCGGGCGAGACGGGCCGAACGCCCGGGCCTCGCCTATCTGGTCCGGCCGGGCGACTACCGCACCTGGCTGGACGGCGATCTGGACCGCGAGCTGAACACGCCCTCGATCCTGCTCTCCGAGCACGGCGGCATCGTCCGCCGGAGGGTCACCAACGTGAGCCGCCGGGCGGCGTACTTCTCGGTCCGGGTGTCCGGGTTCGAGGCGCACGACGTGCGGGTCACCCCCGTCGCGCTGCGGGTCAGGCCCGGGGCGAGCGCCGGCTTCGACGTCGAGGTGACCGGCCCCGACCGCGCGCATCCGCTCGACGACGGCTGGATCACCTGGGTCGGTGCCGACGGGACGCGCACCCGGATCCCGGTCGTGCTCACCGTGCGGACCGCAGGGTCGCTGAGGTTCAGCGCGAAGCGAGGCCCGAGGCTCGCGCTCGCGCGTACTTCTCGCGCATCTCGATCTTGCGGACCTTGCCGGTCACGGTCATCGGGAACTCGTCGACGACCATCACGTAGCGCGGGATCTTGTAGTGGGCGAGCCGGCCGTCGGCGAACGCGCGCACCGCGTCGGCGTCCAGCGGCTCGGCGCCGGCCCGCATCGTGACCCAGGCGCACAGCTCCTCGCCGTACCTCTCGTCGGGGACGCCGACCACCTGGACGTCCTCGATGTCGGGGTGGGTGTAGAGGAACTCCTCGATCTCGCGCGGGTAGATGTTCTCGCCGCCGCGGATCACCATGTCCTTGATCCGGCCGACGATGTTGCAGTAGCCGTCCTCGCGCATCTCGGCGAGGTCGCCGGTGTGCATCCAGCCGTCGGCGTCGATCGCCTCGCCGGTCTTCTCCTGGTCCTCCCAGTAGCCGAGCATCACGGAGTAGCCGCGGGTGCAGAGCTCGCCCGGCTCGCCGCGCTCGACGGTCTCGCCCGTCGTCCGGGTCGACGACCTTGATCTCGACGTGCGGGTGGACCCGGCCGATGGTGGCGGTACGCCGCTCGAGGTCGTCGTCCGCGCGGGTCTGGGTCGAGACCGGCGAGGTCTCGGTCATGCCGTAGCCGATCGACACCTCGGCCATGTGCATGTCGTTGACGCAGCGCTTCATCACCTCGACCGGGCAGATCGACCCGGCCATGATCCCGGTGCGCAGCGTCGAGAGGTCGTGGTCGGCGAAGGTCGGGTGGTTCTGCATCGCGATGAACATCGTCGGTACGCCGTACACCGCGGTGCAGCGCTCGTCCGCGATCGTGCGCAGGGTGATCTCGGGGTCGAAGCCGGGCGCCGGGATCACCATCGTGGCGCCGTGGGTGGTGCAGCCGAGGTTGCCCATCACCATCCCGAAGCAGTGGTAGAAGGGCACCGGGATGCAGAGCCGGTCCTGCTCGGTGAAGTCGATCAGCTCGGTGGTGAAGTAGCCGTTGTTGAGGATGTTGCGGTGGCTGAGGCGTCGCGCCCTTGGGGTAGCCGGTGGTGCCGGAGGTGTACTGGATGTTGATCGGGTCGCCGGGGT
>CAWEVA010000015.1:0-94935 GCA_963812345.1 uncultured Actinomycetota bacterium | reverse complement strand
GCAAAGGTCGGGGTGAACGTTCGGTGTCCGGTGGGTCGCCGCGCTCCGCGCCCCCACGCCGGCGGGCTCACTCAGGAAGCGTCACGATCTCGACAATGTCGATGCCAAGCGAGCGCAGCAGGCTCAGCACACCCTCCAGCTCGTCCTGCCCGGAGAGGTCGCCCATCAGCGTCGTCTGGACCGGATGGTCCCGGACTGTTAGCGCAGGGAATGCGGACGTCAGCTCGTCCGAGAGCTTTGCGTTCACGCGGATCAGGACCTTGGTCACCGGGGCTCGCTCTCTCGTGTCGCCTGTCGACCCCGGGCGTCGGGGTATCGACGACGGTCTGCGCTCGACGCTAGGCACCCCGTCAACGGCGCGCCTCACTGCTTTCGGGGGAAGCGAGGCCAGACGAACCAGCGGGACGCCGTTCACGAGCAACGGGTGAGGCCCACTCTCGATCCACGCTGAACAGTCGGGGCCACATCCCGGCCCACGGACCTCGCGAGGGAGGACGGATGGCCACGTTGACCGTGTGGAAGTTCAACACGCCGGGCGGGGCTGCCGGGGCTTCCGCTGGGCTGCAGGAGCTGGCCCGCCAGGGCGTCGTGGTCGTCCACGACGCCGCCACGGTGTCCTGGGAGCAGGCCGCGGAGAAGCCGAAGACCCGCCAGCTCGCCGGGGCCGACGCCGGGGCGCTCGGCGGCTCGTTCTGGGGGTTGCTGTTCGGCCTCATCTTTCTCGTCCCACTTCTGGGGGCGGCGATCGGTGCTGCCACGGGGGCCGTCACCGGTTCCCTGACCGACGTCGGCATCGACGACACGTTCATCAACAAGGTGCGCGACCAGATCACGCCCGGGACGTCGGCATTGTTCGTGCTGTGCCCGGATGCAGCCATGGACACCCTCGAGGCCGAGCTCGCCGTGCACAAGCCGGTCGAGCTGATCATCACCAGCCTCAGCGCCGAGCAGGAGGCGGCGCTGCGCTGGGTGTTCACCGAATGACCACCCCAACGAGCCGCTCGCTTCGCTCACGCCTCGCCGGGGACCCCGGATGAGTGGGTGGTTCGCCCGTTCCGGGTGAACCTCCAGATGATTCCGGCTGCCTAGAGTCCCGACTCCGGGCGCACCGGAACGCGCCGGGTTTGCTCGTCGACAGGCGCTCGAGAGTTCAGAGAGGAACTCGTCATGAGCACAGCTTCAACCCCCCAGTCCTTCGAGCCCGGTCTTGAAGAGGAGACCTGGTCCTTCGGAGTCGCGACCTTCGCTGCGATCACACTGGTCACGGTCTCGATCTTCCAGATCCTCCAGGCGATTGCCGCCATCGCCCGGGACGAGGTGTTCGTCACCGGAATCAACTACGCGTACGCCATCGACGTATCGACCTGGGGCTGGATCCACCTGACATTGGGCATCATCGCTCTTGCCGTCGGTCTCGGCCTCCTCGCCGAACAGACCTGGGCCCGGGTGGCGGGCATCGTGGTCGCCGTGGTCGTCGCCCTGGCGAACTTCGCGTGGCTGCCCCACTACCCGCTGTGGTCCATCCTCGTCATCGCGTTCAGCGTGCTGGTGATCTGGGCGCTGACGGCGCAGATGAAGGAAGCCTGACCTCCGCAGCGAGGCACCCGTGCCTCCTCCGGGACGGATGAGGCACGGGGCATTGACGCGCCGCTACCGTGGAGGACACGTAGGACCCCGGAGGAGCCTGGACCTCGCCCTCCTGACAGCGGAGGAGGGCCGTTGTGCCGACGGACGTGTTCGGACCGCGCGACGAGGCGTTGCGGCCGGTCGCGGATGCTGGGCCGGCCACCGACTCGCTGTCCGGGACGGTGCCCCGGCTACCGCGCGTCTACGTGCCCCGCGCGCGCCTGTGGCAGCGACTGGACCTCGCCACGCAGAACCCCCTCACCCTGCTGGTCGCGCCGGTGGGCGCCGGCAAGACGCTCGGCGTCAGCGGATGGCTGCGGCGCACCGGGCGATCCATGGAAGGCACCACGTGGGTGCACGCAGACCCCAGCTGGACTCCCGCGCGACTGGAGAGGGTGCTCAAGTCAGCGTCACGACCGGGTCAGGAGACCACGCCGCGGCCGCGACTCGTCGTCGTCGACGATGCCCACGAGCTGCCGCCGTCCACCCTGCGCATGGTCGACCAGCGCCTGAACGAGGCGCCGCTCGACATGCGCTTGTTGCTGCTCTCCCGATGGGACCTGCCGCTCACCAAGCTGGTTCCGGAGCTCCTCGGACACTCCACGACCCTCCGCGGCGAGCTCCTGCGCATGGATCCGGCCGAGTCCGCGCGACTGGTCATCGAGCACGCGCGCACCGAGGACCCTGCGGTGCTCAGGGCGGTCTTCGAGAGGGCCCAGGGCTGGTGCGCCCTCGTCGTCCTGACCGCGCGCGCGATCGCCGCCGCCCCGGATCCCCTCGCTGCCGCCGATCGGTACGCCGCCGGCGGCGCGTCGGTGGCCGACCAGGTCGCCACTGAGGTCTTCGCCGCACTCCAGCCACGCGAGCGCCATCTGCTGCTGTGCCTCGCCGGCGAGGAGGTCGTGAGCACGGCTACCGCACGGCATCTCTCCCACGACTCCCGGGCAGAGGAGATTCTCTCCGTCCTGGAGACCACCGGACTGCTGGTGAGTCGCCTGCCGCCGGAGGACGGGTTCCCGTCGGATCGGTCGGACGGCGCCGAGGAGTCGGTGCGGTACCGGATCCATCCCCTGATGGCCGAGGTGACCCGGCGCCGCCTGGTCGCGGGAGGTGTCGACGTGTCGCGGGCCAGGGCGACCGTCGTTCGCGCCGTACGGCTCGACCTCGCGCGTGGGGACCGTTCGCGGGCCGTCGGCAGGCTGGTGGCCGTCAACGAGCTGGACGAGGCCGCAAGAGTCCTCGCAACCGAGGGTCTCGCGTTGGCAGCACAAGGATCCGGCGCGACCATCTCGGGCTTCGCAGCCAGGCACCCGGAGGCAGTGGAGGCGAACCCCAGCTGCTGGTTCCCGATCGCGATCGAGCGCTGGTTCGACAACGACATGCCGGCGGCGACGCACTGGACGGACCGCTCGCTCGAGGTCGAACTCACCCACGACTCCACCTCGGCCCGCACCGCGTGCCTCCGCCTGATGCGGGCCCGGCTGGGACTGGAGCCCATGTTCGCGGCGGTCGGTCACGCCCAGCGGGTGGTGCTCCTGTCGCACCGACGCACCAAGCCCCCTCCGGAGCTGCCTCTCCTTCTGAGCGAGCTGGGGATCACCCAGAGCTGGTTGGGCGACCTGGCGGAGGCAGAGGTCAACCTCACCACCACGATCGGCTTGTGCCGCACCCGGAACCTGACCGCGCTGGCGATCTGCGCGATGAGCCACCTGGCCCTGACTCAGTACATGCAGGGCCGCGAACGGGCCTGTGCCGAGGTCGCGCAGGAGGTGCTGGAGCACCTGAGCAAGGACTTCGCGTGGATGCCGCGCTACGCATCGACCAGAGCCACGGTGGCGCTCCAGCTCGCCACGCTGTGCGACCTGCCGTGGAAGACGGTCGAGTCGGTCCCGGCGGACAGCAAGGCAGCGGTGCATGCGGCCGACCTCGTCACGCGGTTCTGGATGCGGATGCGCGACGCCCGCCTGGCCCTGATGTCCGGGTCGGTCTCCACCTCGGAGCGGGCCATCGAGGGCCAGCTCGACCTGCCCCAGCTGCCCGACCACCTGCGCGTGGTGGTGCTGCTCGAGCGCGCCTTCCTCGCCAGCCTCGCCTCTGACCGGGGGCTTCTCGAGAACGTCTCGGACGAGCTAGCCGACCTCGGTGCTGTAGGTGAGGCGGCGCTCGCGCAGGGGCTGCGCGACGACCTGGTGGGAGACCGTCGTGGCGCCGCCGACCAGTTCGCCGCCGCGGCCCTGGACGTGACCTACTCCCAGCCGGCAACGCGAGCGCTCGCGCTGACCTGCGAGGCACAGCTGCGTGATGTGCTGGGCGAGCACGACGAAGCGCTCGACCGCCTTCGCGAGGCCGGACTCGCCACGGAGGTCCGGCGCAACGCGGTGCCGTTCCTCGGCTGGACCCACCAGGGGACCCCGATGGCTCCGCTGCTCGCGCGACTCGACGACACCGCGCCCACGCCGTGGGTGCACGACCTCAACGAGGCTGCGGCCCAGCGCCCCGACATCGCCACGGTCTTCGCGCCGACCACGCCGACGCCGCGGGAGCGGCTGGCGACCCTCGACTCCGTCGTGCGACCGACGCTGAGCCCCCGGGAACGCGAGGTGCTCAACGAGCTGGCCCGTGGTTCGACGTACGCCGACATCGCAGCCAAGCTGTTCGTCTCGGAGAACACCATCAAGACGCACGTGTCGAGCCTGTACGGGAAGCTGTCGGTCGGCCGCCGCAGCGAGGCCTTGGCCGTCGCCCGCAACCTCCACCTGCTCTGACGCAGGCGCTTCAGCTCGCCAGCATCCGGACGAGCTGGACGACCGCCCAGGTGAGCAGGCCGAACAGCGTGGCGCTGAGCGCAGCCAGGCCGACCAGAGCCGCGACACCCTCGATCACCACCCTTGTGCGACCCGGTCCCAGTGCCGACGCCTGCCCATGGCTCTGATGTACCGACATCCCGAGCTCCTCCCCGTGTCCCAGCCGATGACGGCTGCCCTGGGCCGCACACTGCGCGGGGCGCGACCCCGGCACCTCCCCCGATACCGGTGATCCGGCACGCCGACCGACCACCCAAAACAGGTGAGCCCGCGCCGGCATGCCTGACGCAGTGTGGCCACAGGCCGAGTCACCCCTGCCCAGGAGGCCACGATGACCGAGAATTCCGCGCGCACCGCCGATCCGACAGACACCCCCTCCGGGGTTCCGCAGTCCATGACCCGGCTGGTCGACCACTGGGGGCTGGTGCTCACCTACGGCCTGGTCACCATCGGACTCGGCCTGGTGCTGGTCCTCTGGCCCGAACAGACGCTGAAGGTGCTTGCGATCCTGATCGGCATCCAGTTGATCATCACCGGCGTCTTCCGGCTGGTCCTGGCCGTGGCGTCGAGGAACGTCGACGGCAGCACCCGGGCGATCGCCGGCATGTTCGGCGCCCTCGCCCTCGTCCTCGGCCTCCTCTGCCTGCGCTCCCCCCTGCAGACGGTCCTGGTGATCGGCATGATCCTCGGGGTCTGGTGGCTGGCCGCGGGCCTCGTCGACATCGTCGGCGCCATCCGCTCCTCCGAGTCGCACCGGCGCGGGTGGGACCTCGGGCTCGGCGTGCTCAGCGTCCTGGCCGGCGGATTCCTGCTGGTGAACCCGGAGGTCTCGCTCGGTGTGCTCGTGATCGTCGTGGCTGTCTGGTTGTTCTCATACGGCTTCATCGCGGTCGTGGCCGGACTCGTGCTGCGCAGCGAGGAGAAGCGCACCACCCAGGCGCCGCTCCCCGGAGCAGCGCAGCCGGCGACATGAGCGAGAAGCCCGCCGACGACGCCGCGGAGGTCGCCCGACTCCGCGCCGAGGTGGCGAGACTCGAACGGGAGCTCCAGGAAACGACGACCGTGCCGCCCAGCACGCAGCATGGTGGCGGCTGGTGGCGCGTGCCGATCGTGGCCATCTGCCTGATCCTGGTCGGGGTGCTGGCGCCGCTGTCGATCCTGGCCACCTGGGCCCACGACGAGGTGTCGGACACGGATCGGTACGTCGAGACGGTCGCCCCCCTTGCCGACTCCCCCGAGGTGCAGGAGGCCGTGACGACCCGGCTCACCGCACGGATCGTGGGCCTGATCGACGTACAGGCGGTCACCAGGGACGCGATCGACGCCCTCCAGCAGCGCGGCCTCCCACCGCGAGCGGTCGCCAGCCTGACCGCACTGACCCCGCCGCTGGCGGCGGGGGTCGAGAGCTTCGTCAACAACCAGGTGCGCCGGGTGGTCACCTCGGACGCGTTCGCGGACGCCTGGGAGCAGGCCAACCGGGTGGCGCACAACCAGATGGTCGCGGTCCTCACCGGTGAGACCGGAGAGGCCGTCTCGGTCAGCGGCGGGACGGTCCAGCTCAACCTGGCGCCGGTCATCGACGCCGTGAAGGAGCGGCTGGTGGACGCCGGCTTCACGCTCGCGTCGCGGATCCCGGCGGTGACGACCGAGATCACCCTGTTCCAGTCCGAAGGCCTGGCCAGGGCCCAGACTGCCTTCCGGCTGCTCGACACGGCTGCGCGGGCACTGCCGATCATCGCCCTGATCCTGCTGGGCGCGGCGGTGGCAGTCTCCAGCCGGCGTCGGCGCACCCTGACCATCGGGGCCATCGTGATCGCGGCTTCCATGGTGCTGCTGGGCGCGGCCCTCAACTTCTTCCGGATCGCCTACCTCGACGCGGTCCCGACCGACCGCATCCCGGCCGACGCCGCGGCGGTGATCTTCGACCAGCTCGTCGAGTTCATCAGGCTGAACTTGCGAGCCTTGCTCGTGATCTCGCTGGCGGTGGCGTTCGTGGCGTGGGTCAGCGGACCCGAGGGGGCTCCGGTCCGCGTGCGCCAAGGTGTGGGCCGGGCCCTCGACTCGGTCCGGCACCGTCGGGACAGCGCCGGGCTCGGCACCGGGCCGGTGGGCGAGTTCCTGTACAACTACCACACGCCGGTGCGGGTCCTGGTCCTCGGCGGCGCGGTGCTGGTGTACGTCCTGGCCGACCACCCCACCGGCGCCTGGACGCTGGGCGTGGTCGTGGTCGCCGGACTGATCCTGCTGGTGGTCGAGCTGCTGGCCGGGGGGCCGCCAGGCCCAGCCGAGGATGTGCCCGCCGCCTCAGCCGGACATCCCGCCTGACACTCGCGATCGCAGCACGGGAACCCGCGTCGCGATGGCATGGGCCAGGTGCTGGACCTCCGCGTCCTCGACCACGGCCCGGCCCACCACGCTGGCCACGACCAGCAGGCCCGCGAACCCGACCAGCCACGTGGTGACCGCCAGGATCAGACCCAGGGTCCCGAACGCGGCAACACTGGAGGCGACGTACGCGGGCATGACGAGCGACGATCCCCAGCTGTAGGCGACGAGTGCGTAGCCCGTGAGCAATCCCCCCAACAGCAGCGTCCTCCATGGGACCCGCCCGAACAGCAGCACCCGCGACGTCCACCACCAGATCATGCTCGCGGCCGCTCCCTGCAGCACGAAGCGGACCGCGCCGAAGTCGGTCGCCTTCCCCAGGACGAAGCCCAGGGCGGTCAGGGTCTCGAGTGTGATCAGCCAACCGACCAGCCACAGGCTGCTGCGCCGGATGCCGTCCACGCCGCCGATGTGGCGCTGGTCCCAGACGCGTTCGTACATCCGCTGCACGGCCCGGGCGAAGCTGGTCGCGGAGAGCAGCGTGATCACCAGGCCGAGGGCACCCACCTGGGCGCGCACCTGGTCCGGGTCCACGCTCGTCTGGACGAGCGCCTTCCCGCCTTCGCCGATCCCCGTCAGGTCGCGGAACCGATCCAGCGCCAGGTCGGTGACCTCGGGTGGAAGGAACGCGGTCAGGACCACGAGCAACGGCACCAGCGCCAGCATCGCCTGTGCAGCGATCGCCATCGACCGGTCGATCAGCTCGATCCGCACCAGCCCGGTGATGATGGTGCGGACGACCGGCACCGTGCCGATCACCCATTGCACGAACTCGACCACGCGCTTCACGGCAGCGCGGACTCGGGCGAGGGCCATCTACGCCGCCTCCCGGTGTGGCTGCCGACCGTCGGCAGCGTGAAGACCAGCGTGGTGCCGGCAACCCGCGGATCCCTCACCCTTAGCGGGTGAACCCCGGGGGGTACGGAAAGTGCCACGGTCGCCGTGCAGAGGTTGAGGAGTGAGTCGATGGTCGGGTGGCGACGCTGGGCACACCTCGCACTGATCCTGGCTGCGGTCGTGGCGGCCTACTTCATTGTGCCGATCTCCCCCGACCTCCAGCGGAACACCCTGATCCGCATCCTGGTCGCGATCCTGATCCTGGCGCTGATGGCGGCCGGCGTCGTGCGCCAGCTCCGGCGGCACCTCGACGACACCGACCGGAGGGTCGACGGCCTGATCGTGTCCATCACTGTGGTGATGGCGGTCTTCGCGTTCTGCTTCATCACCCTCGAGCAGAGAGACCCGAACCAGTTCGACGAAATGGAGACCCGGCTGGACGCGCTCTACTTCACGGTGGCCACCGCGGCGAGCGTCGGCTACGGGGACGTGCACGCGGTGGGACAGGCGGCTCGCGCCCTGGTCCTGGTGCAGATGGTGTTCAACGTGGTCTTCATCGGTACGGCGATCGCCCTGCTCTCCTCGCGCATCAGGGCCGTGGCCAACGCGCGAGCGGAGGCACGCAACACGGAACGGAAGCCCGAATGAGACCTGATGGCGGGGCCTCAGGAGGTGCGCGCGGCGGTGTCGGCGGGCTGACCGGATCCTGGTGACGCGTCTCCCCGCCGGTGGCCGAGCAGCTCCAGCCAGCCCACGAGCAGCTCGTGCACCGCGTCCGCGCCGACGACCATCTCCTCCGGGCCGGGCAGCTCGGTCGGCCACACGATCATCGCCCGGTCCTGCCAGCCCCCCAGGCCGCCGTGGCAGCCGACCAGTCCCTCGAACGCCGCCACCTCGCCCATGTCGTCGATCAGGCTGTTGACGTAGATGTCGGGCGCCTCGGTCATGGTCGCCGCCCGGAGCACGAAACCGGGTGCCTCCGGCCCGAACGGCGCGAGCGGGTCCTCGCCGACGACCACACCATCCCGGACGCGGTGCTCGCCGTTCGCCCCGAGCACGACGGGGCCGTGCTCGACGGTGTCCACGACGGCGAACCCGATGCCGGGGTGCGCGACGAGGCCGGGCAGCAGGGCCGGGAACCGCACGGCCAGGTCGTCCACGGTCAGCCGCCGCGACTCGCCTGCCACGTAGATCAGGCCGAGGTTGCCGGAGCCGAACACCAGGAACTGCTCGGAGCCTCGTCCGACTCGGTGTGCGCTCGCTCGGTCTCGGCGGCGCGGTCCGCGGCCTCGAACTTCTGCGCGGCGAGCCGGTCGGACGCCTTCCCCAGGGCCCGGCCCACCACCGTGTCCGCGTCGCTCGAGGCTGCGATCATCGAGTTCAACGAACCGCTGCCCTCCTCGTTCGACGCGGCGGCGAGGACGCTGGCATCGGACAGCCGCCGCACCAGGGCGGACAGGTCCTCGCCGTACCGGTCCGCGAACACCTCGCCCTGCGACTGGCCGTGGTCGGAGAGCACCACGAAGTGGTACTTGCGCGGCGCCACCTCGGCCACGGACTCGAGCTGCGCCAGCACCGCGTCGATCCCCTCGAGCGCGGCCAGCGACTCGGGCTGGGAGATCCCCGCGTGGTGCGCGATCGCGTCGTAGTCGACGTAGTCGACGTAGACCGAACGCCGGCCGCGCAGCATCGCGTCGGCGACCAGCGTCGTGTTCAGGTCGCGCAGCACCCCGCTCAGGGCGGCCCGCTCGAGCGTGAAGTTCCACCCACGGTGCACCCGGGGGCGTACGTCGCGCCTGCGGGCGCGGGACGCCTGGAACCGTTCGCGCGCGACCTCGCTGAACGTCCGCGACATGCTGCGCGCCATGCCTCCGGGCCGGGCCAGGAACCGGGAGAGGGCGACCCGCGCCTGGCGCGTCTCCCGGGTGCGTTGGACCGCGCTCATCGTCGCGTACGCCGTCGGGGCGTCTCCCGTGAACAGGTTGCTCACCGAGACGCCGTCGTCGACGAGCAGTCCGCGGCCGTTCGAGTGCGTCGCCTCGATCACCGCGGCGTCGGCCGGCTTGTTCGCGACGTACACCCTTCCCTCGGCGCGGTCGACCCAACGAAAGGCGGGGATGCCCTCGATGGTCCCGTGCAGGATCCCCATCTGGCTGGCCGGCGTGGTGGCCGGCAGCTTCGGCCGCCACTCCGCCATGTGGTGCGAGCCGCTTCGGATCCAGCGGGACAGCGTGGGCAGCGTGCCGGCGCGGACGCCCCACTCGAGCACCGGGTAGGGCACCCCGTCGGCCTGCACGAACACGACGCCCGGAATGTCGCCGTCCTCGAGCGCGGGCGGGCGCTTGCGTCGCGCCCCGCGCAGCAGGCTGGCCGTCACCGCGTCATCGGTGCCCGCGGTCGCGACCCAGACGAACAGAGTGGAGACGGCCGAGACGATCCAGGACGCGAGGAAGGAGGACCACAGCCTGGACTCGTCGGAGAGCAGTGCCGAGAGCACCAGCCAGATGACCAGCGCCTGGCCGAACAGACCGATCAGGATCGCTCCGACCCAACCCAGGAGCGCGGCGATGATGACCATCACCGGTCGCAGGATCGCCCCGATCACGAAGATCAGGAACGCGGCCACGAGCGCCTGCTCGGGCCCGCCGACGTCGAAGTCCGGCACGATCCACGACGCGATGAGAAGTCCCACGCGCCGCCCCGACGAGCGCCATGACGGCCCGCCCGAGGTCCCCCCACCGCAGCGACCAGCGCCGAGCGGGTCGTCCCGTGCTCGTCATGGCAGGAGCATGTCGCTCCAGCCCCCTCCCGCCTGCTCCCCCGATCTGGGTGAGTGGACGAGGGCGTGTACCCCTCGGACTTATGGGCACGCGGCCTCGAAGGCTCGGGCCATCTCGGTCCGGGTGCCTGGCCTCGGCCAGGACAACCAGGGAGGGAAACCTGTGGCGAATTTCAGAAACAAGACAGTGGGAGGGACGCTGGCACTGCTGATCGCGCTCGCGGTCACGGTCGCGTTGGAGCTGGCGACAGGAGGGACGGCCAGCGGAAGCTCGGCACCCGCAGCGGCGGCGGCCGCCCGAACGGTCGCGCAGACCGGCCAGGGCGAGCTGCGGTCGCGCATCGTCGGCGAGACCGGCAATGGCCGCCAGGTGACGGGCTACTTCGTTCCGCTCAAGTTCAGCCGAGACAACGGCAAGGTGTTCGTACGGGGCCTGATCCACGGCGTCGTGCACAACACCGATGGCAGCACGCGCACGTTTGACGTCCTGCGTACGAGGCGGGTCATGACCATCGAGGGCGTTCCGGCCCAGACGCGGACCCAGGCTGCTGCTGCCCTGGCCCCGGCCTGCGACATCCTCAATCTGGTGCTGGGGCCGCTCGACCTCGACCTGCTCGGCCTCCAGGTCCATCTCGACCGCATCGTGCTCAACATCGTGGCGCAGTCGGGTGCGGGCAACCTGCTCGGCAACCTGCTGTGCGCCGTCGCCGGGCTGCTCGACGGTGGCTTGAGCGGCGTGCTCGGTCGCCTCACCAATCTGCTGAACCAGATCCTGGGACTGCTCGGCCTGGGTCTCTGACCCGAGCCTGACGCGACGACGCCCGGCCCCCGCGAGGGACCGGGCGTCGTTGCACGTCGGGAGGTGCCACCGGCACCCGACTCGCGCGCGGTGGTTTGACGGAAACGCTCCGTGGGAAACCTGCTTTCCGTGACGCCGTCCGGGTCGAGACGTCCGACCCGGCGCGGCAGTCCCTCAGCAAGCGGGTGCCTGCACGGCGCCCGGGTGCACGGTCCGCCACCCGTCGCTTGCTGGGAGTTCCGATGCAGATGGTTCAGCACACCCTCACCTCGGTCTTGGTCCTGATCGCTTCGCTCGGGTTCGTGGGTTTCGTTGGCAGCTCCCCCGCCTCGGCGGGCCCGTCGTACGCGGACCGGATGGAATCGTCGGTGACCACCTCCACCAACCACAAACGGGTGCAGCGGGATCGTCGAGCCGTCCGCGGCAACGCGTGCCTGGACCGGATGGCGGAGAGCTGGGCCCGGCACCTGGCGGAGACCAACTCGCTGACCCACCGCAGGCTGGGCAGGGTCCTGAGCCGGTGCGACCGGTCCTACGTGAGCGAGAACCTCGCCAAGTACCCCGTGTCGTCCGGCATGACCGCCGCCCAGATCGCCCAGGGCACGGTGAACGCCTGGATGAAGTCGGACGCGCACCGCCACAACCTGTTGTCCCGCCAGCCGCGCGTGATCGGGCTCGGCGTGGCCAGGAGCGCCAACGGCAACTACTGGGTGGTCGTGCAGAACTTCGCCCGCTGACCGTCACCCGCGCGGTCACGCTCACCCACAACGGCCAGTAGGCTGCGGCAGGCCAGCCAATCGCACAACCTCGCACGGGCCCCTAGCTCAATTGGCAGAGCAGAGGACTTTTAATCCTTTGGTTGTGGGTTCGAGTCCCACGGGGCCTACGGATGTCTTTACTGTTCGGCCCGGTCGCGACGCTTGCCTCCGCTCCGGTCCGGCTGTCACCATCTGGAGTGCACCCGTGGTCACGGGCGCGGGGACGGGTTCTCTACAGCAAAGTTGTCGTGACATGAGCCACCGAACACGCATCGAGAAGAACCAGGCTGCTGACCTCCTGGACAGGTGGCTCGCCCACCACGAGCAGGAGCTGGACCCGGTCCGTCCCGACGCCAACGAGGCGGGGCGCGCCGTGCTCGAGGCGCTCAAGTCGCCGGTCGTCCGCCCGCGCTCAGGAGAGCACGACCGCTTCTGACGGCACCCACAGGCTCCTAGGAGGAGCTCGGCTCCAGCCACCACGGGCTGGTGTAGGCGATCCCGAGGTCGTTGCCGGGATGCCCGGCTGGGCCCGGGGTTGCGTTCGGCTGGGTGGGGTCCGCGATCCGGAGCAGCACCCAGTCGCCGTTCGCCCGGTCGAGCGGCACGGTGACGGTGACCAGGTCGCCGACCACGAACTCCTGGACGAGGGGTACGACGGGCGCGTCGGTGCCCGGTCGCAGGACCTGCACCGCCAGCCGGCGCCCGAGCCAGGTGTCGTCGCGGGCCAGGTCCAGGGTGAACGTCGCGTCACCGCTGCTGGCGGGCAGCACCGACCCCATCGGCACCGCTGGTCCGCCGGCGACCGAGGCGGTGGCGTCCACCCTCAGCCCCGACGTACGCGTGGCGAAGAACCGCCTTGCCTGCATGGCGGCCTTGACCCCGGCACGACTGTGGTCGCTGACCCAGAGCCCGGTCCTGCCCTTGCCCTCCGGGTGGCCCCAGTCGACGCCGTGCTCGTCGGTGACGCCCGTGATGCCGGTCCGCCAGCCGGCGTTGAGACAGGCGCACAACGGAGAGGAGATCCCGTCGGCCCAACCCTCGAACAAGTAGTCGTCGCGCCGGTTGAACATCTCCAGCGAGACCATCTGGTCGCGGGCGGCCGGGTCGAAGCGGAACTCCTCGAACCTCCCGGGCTCACGACCCGGATGGTTGAAGCCGGCGATCCCGTCCGCCCCACCGTCCAGGACGAGGCCCGGTTCGCGGCGCAGCCACTCGAGCAGCGGCGCCATCAGGCCGGCCTGCAGGACATCGACGTAGTGCTCGGTGAACCACACGTTGACGTGGCCGAGCAGCGGCTCGGACCACTCGAAGCCGCGGATGGCGGTGAAGGCGCCGTCGGTGTTGGCGGCGTCGGCGTACTCACGCGTGCGCGCCCAGCCGTTCGGGGTCAGCCCGGCGGCCTGGTGGTAGTCCGGGGGCAGCGCGTCAGTGAGGACGTCGCCCAGGGCGTTGTCGGAGTACGTCGCGTGGTCGGTGAGCGCGGCCACGTCCAGGCCCGCGCTGCGCATCGAGTCGAAGGCGAGCGCCGGGTCGCCGTCGCCATCGGAGAGCAGGGTGTGGTTGTGCAGGTCGGCATGGACGAGGGTGGTGCCGGCGGTGATCCGGGACGCCCGGGCGGCACCGACGGCCGGGACGGAGCCGGTGTCGGCGATCGCCGGCGTGTGCCGCGAGGTCAGCCCGGCGATCAGCAGGCCGGCGCCGGCGGCGGAGAGCGCGGTACGCCGCGACAGCGGCGCCGAGGGAAGAGAGCCGTGGTGCTCGCACATGCCATGTCAACGCCTGCGCGACCGATTGGTCACCCGAGCTCGATCCAGTACCTCCGCTTGCCCTTGCGCGTGTCCTCGTAGACGCCATCGTTGCGCTCGATGGTCCGCCTCGAGCCTTCGTTGTCGTCGTCGCAGGTGATGAGCACCCTCTTCAGCCCCAGCGCTGCCGCCCTGGGCAGCGCGAGCGCCAGCGCCCGGGTGGCGTGGCCCTCGCGGCGGCGCGAGGGGCGTACCGAGAACCCGATGTGGCCACCCTCCTCGAGCAGGAACGGCGTCAGCGCGTGCCGCAGGGCGAGGTAGCCCACGAATCCGGCGCCGTCGACCAGCCAGAAGTAGTCGGAGTGCACGATCCCCTCGGGCAGTGGGACCGACGTGTCGCCACGGCTGAGGAGGTGCGCCACCACCTCGGCGCAGCCGGCCTCTGACACGTCCACCGGGTCGAAGTCCCACAGCCCCGACCCGTGCATCGGCTCGTCGCCGAACTCGGTGACCGCCGCCGCCCAGGACTCGCGGAAGCGCACGGCGGGGCGGACGAGCTCGGTCATGGCCCGGATCCCATCACGCTGCCCGCGGTGCGGGCCAACGAATTGGCCGCCTGAAACAGGTTCTAGGGTGAGTCCCATGGCCGGCTACGTGCACGAGGAGCTACCGCCCGAGGAGATCTCCCGCCAAGAAGGGCTCTACGGGCCCCTCGCCCAGGCCGTGCGGGAGCTGGCCGACGCCTCGATCCGCACGGAGGCCGACGACGCATCGATCCAGGCGGCCCGGGAGGAGATCGAGGCGATCACCGCCCGGCTGCGCGTCCACCAGCTCGACGGGGCGTACGGCATCCGGTTCAACGCCGACGGCACCGGCCGGCCGTGGGGCAACGCCGTCGTCGGGCTGCGCAACCCGATCGCCCCACCGCTCGAGATCAAGCGCGACCCGGTCGGCAAGGCGTGGGCCGACTTCCACCTCGGGGCGGCGTACGAAGGCCCGCCCGGCCTGGTCCACGGCGGTGTCGCCGCCCTGGTCCTCGACCAGCTGCTCGGCGAGGCCGCCGGCGCCGGTGGCAAGCCGGGCATGACGGGAACCCTGACGCTGCGCTACCGCAGGGGTACGCCGCTGGGCGACCTGCACGCCGAGGCCTCGATCGACCGGGTGGAGGGCATCAAGACGTTCGCGGTGGGCTCGATCAGCGACACGGACGGGATCACCGTGGAGGCCGAGGGCGTGTTCATCCTGCCGAAGTGGGCGCGCGAGGCGATGGCGAAGCAGCAGGAGCGCTTCGAGTAGGCCCGCCGCCGGATAGTCCGTCGAATCTTAGGTTCCATCTGTCGCCACTCCCACCAGTGCATTTCGTGCCGGACTATCTGCTTCAGCGGCGGTCGGCGGGGACGCCGCGGTGCCCCGCGTCGGTGAGCCGGGCCTCCTCCAGCGCCTGCTCCTCCAGAGCCGCCCGACGCTCAGCCTCGCGCGCCGCGTCGTACTCGCCCGGATCGGACACCAGGTCGCTCGCCCCGCGCTTCAGGCGGGCCAGCGCCGACCGGGCGAAGATCTGCTGCTCGGTCGTGGTCCGCTCGGAGCGACCCCGGCCGAGGAACGAGATCGCCCAGTGGAGCAAGGCCGTCACCCGGTTCTTGAAGCCGGTGATGTAGACGAGGTGGACCGCCAGCCACATCAGCCAGGCGATGAGGCCGGTGAGTCGCAGCTTGCCGACCATGGCCACGGCGTTGAAGCGACTGATGATCGCCATCGAGCCCTTGTCGAGGTATCGGAAGGCGGCCTGCGGCGGCCGGCCGCGCAGCCGGCCGTCGATCTCCTTCGCGGCGTACTTCGCGCCCTGGATGGCCACCTGGGCGACGCCCGGCAGGTTGTCGAGGTCGATCATGTCGCCGACGACGAACACCTCCGGATGCCCGGGCAGGGTGAGGTCGGGGTTCACGCCGATCCGACCGGCGCGGTCCAGCGGCGCCCCCGTCTGCGCCGACAGGATGCGGCCGAGGTTGCTCGCCTGGACGCCGGCGGCCCAGATCTTGGTCACGGCCGCGATCCGCTCGGTGTGGCCGTCCTTGTACTTCACCTCGATGCCGCGCTCGTCGAGGTTCGTGACCATCGCCCCGAGCATGACCTCGACCCCGAGCTTCTCGAGCTCGGCCTTGGTGCTGGCGCCCAGCCGGGCACCGAACGGCGGGAGGACCTGGCCGGCAGCGTCGACCAGGATGACCCGGGCGGTCCGGGTGTTGATCGCCCGGAAGTCACGCTTGAGCGTGCGGTGTGCGAGCTCGGCGATCTGCCCGGCCATCTCCACGCCCGTCGGTCCGGCGCCGACCACCACGAAGGTCAGCAGGTGGTCCACGTTGTCGCCCCGGTTGGCACCCAGCTCAGCCATCTCGAACGCGCCGAAGATCCGGCCGCGCAGCTCGAGCGCGTCGTCGATGCTCTTCATCCCGGGCGCGAACTCGGAGAACTGGTCGTTGCCGAAGTAGGACTGGGTGGCGCCGGCCGCCACGATCAGCGAGTCGTACGGCGTCACGGTCGGCCGGCCCAGGACGTGCGAGGTCACCTCCCGGCGCTCGAGGTCGATGTCGTTCACCTCACCGAGCAGGACCCGCGCATTGCGCTGGCCGCTGAGGATCTCCCGGGTCGGTGGCGCGATCTCACCCTCGGACAGGATGCCGGTGGCCACCTGGTAGAGCAGGGGCTGGAAGAGGTGATGGGTGGTCTTGGCCAGCACCGTCACCTCGACGTCGGAGCGACGAAGCGCCTTGGTGCCGAAGAGGCCGCCGAATCCCGATCCGATCACCACGACCCGGTGGCGATCCTGAGCGGGCTGTGGCCCTGTCTGCGGGGTACCCATGTCAACCTTCCGTGCGGACCGATCGCGCCGTACCGGCAGATCCGGACGACTCCATTCTCCCGGTACCCCGCGAGCCGCGACGAATGAGCACGGCGTCTGGTTGCTCACACCGCGCTAGCCCGGTAGGGAAAAAGCTTTGAGATGGATCTGGTTTCGTCGCCCACCATGGCCGGGTAGGAGGTCACCAATGGCCCTGCATGCCATTGGGCCAGATCACAGAGGGGCTCCAACCGTGCCGATACACAGGCCGATCTTCACGTTGGGCTCGGGTCCGAGTGGTGTGCATCAGGCCCGACGCTGGGCGGTGGAGGCCTGCTCCGAGATCGATCGCGACGACCTGGCCGAGTGCGCCGAGCTCGGCGTCGCCGAGCTGATCGGCAATGCGATCCTGCACGGCGAGCCCCCGATCCGGATGAGGATGCGGGGCACCCCCGAGCATCCGAGGATCGAGGTGAGTGACGGATCCCGGCGACCGCCCGTCATGCCCGAGCCGAACACCCGTCATCCGATCAACGACGACCCGCTCATCACCTTCGGGCGGGGCCTCGACATCGTGGCCCGGTGCTCCATCGCCTGGGGGGCCGACGTCGACGAGAACGGCAAGGCCGTCTGGTTCGTCCCCGCCACCAACATCCGCGGCGAAGCGGTCGAGGGAGTCATCACGGGGGTCGAAGGTGACCGGTCCGACCGCAGGTCACCCGCGACCCACGTCCATGTCGAGGTGCGCGAGGTCCCGCTGAGGACCCTCCACGCGTCACAGACCCAGTGGAGCGAGCTGCGCCGCGAGGTTCGCCTCCTCTCGCTGGCCCACGAGGACGACTACCCGCTGGCCAAGAGCCTCTCCCAGCTCTTCGCCGACCTCGACCGCATCCTCCGAGAGGGCATCCACGGCGACGCGATCGAGTCGGCCCTGGCGTCCGGTGAGGCGACCACGGACCTGCGCGTGGACGTGCCGAAGGCCAGCGCGGAGACCATCGAGCAGTTCCTCGACCTGCTCGACCTGGCCGACGAGTTCTGCCAGAAGCAGCGACTCCTCTCGCTGGCCCGCACGCCCGAACAACGCCGCTTCCAGCGGTGGCTGTTCGGTGAGTTCGTTCGCCAGCAGCGAGGCGAGGCTCCGCGCCCCTGGCCGGGGATGCTCGCGACGCGCGACCGCGCGTGCTGACGCCCTGATCGGGGCCGTCGCGGCCCGAGCACCCCATGTCCAAACCGAACGAATCTGATACAAGTGTCGATCGGGTGCGGCATGATCGCTATCCGGGGTAACAGGGAGGATTTGCGATGCAGGCCGGCACGGCTCTGGTGATCGAGGACGACGCGGACATCCGCGCGCTCGTCGCTGCCGTCCTCGCGGGCTCCGGCTTCGACGTGCACCAGTCCGGCACCGGCCGGGACGTCGAGATGCTGCTCGAGAAGCACCGGCCCGACCTGATCACGCTCGATCTCGGCCTCCCCGACGTCGACGGCGTGGAGGTCTGCCGACGGATCCGCGAGTCCAGCGACGCCTACATCATCATGCTCACCGCGCGCACCGAGGAGGGCGACCGCCTGATCGGCCTCCACGTGGGCGCCGACGACTACATGACCAAGCCCTTCTCCACCCGTGAGCTGCAGGCGCGGGTGACGGCACTTTTCCGCCGGCCCCGGCACCCCACCGGGTCCGCAACCAACAACGTCCCCAAGGCCCGCACCCCGAGCCCGAACCTCGACCTGGGCGGGGGGCTCGTCATCGAGCAGGACCGCCGCGAGGTCAAGGTGAACGACGTCGCGGTCCCGCTGACCCGCACCGAGTTCGACCTGTTGGTCCTGTTCGCCCAACGGTCCGGACAGGTGTGGGACCGGCCGTCGATCGTGCGCGAGATGTGGCAGTCCGACTTCCAGGGCTCGAAGAACCTCGTGGACGCCCACGTCGGCAACCTCCGTCGCAAGCTCGACGTGGCGAGTCCCGGCGCGGTGTGGATCCACACCGTCCGGGGCATCGGCTTCCGGCTCGACCCCTTGAGCTGAATCAGGCGTAGCCGAGCTCGTGCAGCCGGTCGTCGTCGATGCCGAAGTGATGGGCGATCTCGTGCACCACCGTGATCCGGACCTCCTCCTCCAGCTGTTCCTCGCTGTCGCACATCTCGAGCAGCGGCCGGCGGTAGATGAAGATCCGGTCCGGCAGCATCATCCCGTAGTCGCCGTACCGCTCCGTGAGAGCGACACCGTCGTAGAGCCCCAGGAGGTCCGGGTCGTCGGCAGGGGCGTCGTCCTCGACCAGGACCACGACGTTCTCGATCAGGGAGGCCAGCTCATCGGGGATGTCGTCGAGAGCCTGGTTGACCAGCGCCTCGAATGCGGGAGCCTCCATCACGATCGGCATGGATCCATTGTCGCCTCCGAGGGTGCACGATCGGCGGCCGGGAACGGCAAACGCCCCGGATCTCGATGATCCGGGGCGTCGAGTGCGACCCCGACGGGACTCGAACCCGCGGCCTCCGCCGTGACAGGGCGGCGCGCTAACCAACTGCGCTACGGGGCCATGGCTCCACCTTTGCGAAGCGGTGGAACTCTAACCCATCGTCGCACCCGCCTCCCAATCGACACCGGCGACCGAAGACGCGGGCGCCGGCCGCCTTCCTCGGGGTCTGAACGACGGATGGAATGGCACCCCCAACGGGATTCGAACCCGTGCTACCGCCGTGAAAGGGCGGGGTCCTGGGCCGCTAGACGATGGGGGCCGGACTGCAGGACAGCATAGGGCTCGGGAGGTGGGCAATCCCAAATTCGTCACCCCACCAGGGGACCCGCAGCCGGTGTCGATCGCGATGGCCGAATCGCTTGGCCCCGGCCGTCTCGGGTATGGTTTCGCTCGCTCGGGCAGGTAGCTCAGTTGGTACGAGCGTCCGCCTGAAAAGTGGAAGGTCGGCGGTTCGACCCCGCCCCTGCCCACGAGCAATCAGAGCCTCTGGCCTGCGGTTCCCCAGGTCAGGGGCTTTGTTGCTCCGGACCGGCGGAGACGTCGGCGACCACAAGACCGAGCACCAGCCCGCGGGGACTGGCGAAGACATCTGGGACGCCCGCCGCGCCCGCTCCGTACACCGTCCCCGCTGACGGCGTACCGGTCCTCTCCCCCTTCTTTAGGTGGCCACACTCCCCCACTGGGTAGCCCAATGCGAGGGCGCCAACACCGGAGCGGACCATGGCGCTCGGGTAGGTGCCAGGCCCGCAGGCGGTGACCACGGCGCCGGTCAGGAGCAGGAGGAGCCACAGCCGTGGCTTCTCCTGCTCGTGATCGCTACGCCACGTGGGCACTCCGCCTGCGACCTCCCAGACCGAGCAGGCCTGCGGCCGTCATCAGCACCACACCGAACCCGATCAGAACCGTCGCGAGGAGCATCGAGCTCGCACCGGGCGAGGCAGTCGCGAGCCCCGCATCGACGGCACCGGGGACAGCAGGCGCCGCTGTGTCGCTACCCGTACCGCCCACCTGGCCGGCGCTGACGCCAGGCGCAGTGGCCTGGGATCCAGCAACCACTGGGCCACTCGATCCTGGTTGTCCTGGTCCTGGTCCTGGTCCTGGGCCTGGTCCTGGGCCTGGTCCTGGGCCTGGTCCTGGGTCCTGGTCCGGGCTCCTCGCACTCGGTGCCCGGCGGCTGTTCACCGGGCTCAGGGCACACGTCCGGCGGAGGTTCGGGCTCCTCGCACTCGGTACCCGGCGGCTGTTTACCCTCCTCCGGGCACACGTCCGGGACCTGGCATCCGGCGTCGAAGATCTCCTCACCCTCGGGCCAGTTCGCGCCGCCAAAGTCCTCACCGCGGAACGTGAACGGCGGAATGATGTCCCCCCATCTGATCCCTTGGTCCTTCATGCCCGGGACGAAGATCGGGCCGGTGTGTTCCCTCATGTGGGCACCGCACCTGCCAGGTTGACCTCGATGAACCTGTACGGGTTGGTCTCCGCATTGGTTCGGTGACAGAGCTCGATCCTCTGGCCTGAATTATCGGGGGGCCCGCCACCGCCACCGGTCTCGCCGGTCGTGCTCCACGCCGCCGCTCCTGTCGAAAGCGTCAGCAAGGAGATGATCAGGAGGGCGACGAAGGCGCCCCGCGCGCATGATGCTTTGGTGCAGTCGTTTTGCCGTCGTACACGACACCGCTCCATCCGTCTGTGGGACGGGCGGCTCAGTCGTCAACACCCACGATGCTTACGCAAGCAGTTCCACCAAGGCGGGACAACCCCGAGACAAACGAAGCAGGCACACGTCGGCGTCCAAACCTCCGAGCCCGGTTCTTAAGGGCAAGGTCCTGGCCCACGTCAACGAAGTTCACGCAATTTTGACCGTACTCTCACTCCGCAACACGCGCGATAGCCCGAATGGCGGTTTTCAGCCGTGGCTGCGGCCCCCGGCCTAGCATGAAGCGATGGGCTCCAGCGGCCGGAAGATCGGCCTGTTCCTCGTGGTGCTGGCCGTCGCCGCCGGCACCGCGGTCACCGTCGCCATGGCCGCCCGGGAGGCGGCTGTACAGGATCCAGCAGGCCTCCCCAGGGATCGTCGGGGCCGTCCGCGGCGCCGATCACGAAGCCGGCCGGACAACCCGCCCTGCTC
Organism: uncultured Actinomycetota bacterium; assembly: GCA_963812345.1. Lineage (GTDB taxonomy): Bacteria > Actinomycetota > Actinomycetes > Propionibacteriales > Nocardioidaceae > Nocardioides. The sequence goes on along the minus strand of CAWEVA010000015.1, from coordinate 73,753 downwards.
CCCAACCTGCGCAGCCTCGACGCCTCCGACCTGCAGGTGCAGCGAGTCCCGGGTGGTCGGTTGCTCCGCTTCTCCGCCTCGCTCGCCAACCTCGGTCCGGGACCGCTCCTGCTGCGGCCGCGTCCTGAAGGCGGCGGCTGCCCCCGACGACAACACCCGGCAGCGCAGGTGCTGCACCGCGACGTGAACGAGGACGGCGCGTACCAGCCCGGAGCAGGACGTGCCCGGACAGGTCGCGCACGCGGGCTGCATGCTCGCGCACCCGACGCACGACCACTGGCACTTCGACGCGATGGCCGGCTACTCGCTGCGCTCTCCCACGACCGGCCAACGCCTCGCAACACGCGGGAAGGTGAGCTTCTGCCTGCGGGACAACCGGCGGATCGACGGTGTCGAAACCAGCGTTCGGCGGGAGCACTTCGGGGAGTGCACCCGCACCGGGCCGCAGGGCATCTCCCCGGGCTGGCAAGACGCGTACCTGTGGGACCTCCCGGGGCAGACACTGCCACTGCCCGCCGGGCTGGGCCGGCGGGTGCTCTGCCTCGCCCTGACCGCCGACCCCAGGGACCTTGCTCGCGGAGACCGACGAGACCGACAACGGCACCTCGATCACTGTGGTGGTCACCGACATTGTGGTGCAGCTGGGTCCCCCCGGCCGGTGCGACGCAGCGTGAGCCGCGAGGCCCCAGTCTAGGGAATCGCGATCTCCGCCCAGACCAGCTTGCCCTGGGGCACGTTCTCGACGCCCCACGAGCTCGACATCGCGTCGACCAGCATGATCCCGCGACCGCCCTCGGCCTCGGTGTCCTGCGGCTGGGGCTCCGGCGTGCCCTCCCCGTCGTCGACCACCTCGATCCGGAACGCGCCGGAGGTGCGGGAGAGCTGCAGCCGGAAGGCGGAACCGCCATGGGTGATGGCGTTGGTGACCAGCTCGGTGACGACGAGTGCGGCGTCGTCGAAGATGGCGACCAGCCCCCAGTCGCGGAGCGCGTCACGCACGAGCGCCCGGGCCCTCGCCCCCGCGACGACGTCCCTGGGCGCGTCGAGCACCCGGACGTCGGCCGGGGTGCGACCGACGTTCTCGAGCAGGTCGATGAGGTAGTCGAGATCGGCGTCCTTGAGCACGTAGCCCGCAGTGCGCTCCTCGAACCACGCACGGTCCGTCGCCTCCCTCGCCGAGAGCACCACCACCCGGGTGGCCGGGGACTCCTCTCGCACCCGGGCGAGGACCTCGCGGCCGGCGATGTCGGGGAGGCCCAGGTCGAGCACGACGATGTCGGGCCGTTGCTCGGCCACGATGGCGATTGCTTCCGCACCCGTACGCGCCTCCCCCACGACCTCGAAGCCGCCCCGGAAGCGCAAGGCCGTGCGCACCAGGCGACGGATGTCTTCGACGTCGTCGACCAACGCCACGCGGATCGGGCCGTGTTCGGCCGCCGTCACGAGGCGGCCTTCTCGCTCGGCAGGCGGATGGCGAAGGTCTTCTCGGCGGCGTCGTACTCGGCCGTGCCCCCGTGCGCGAGGGCGAGCTCCCGGACGATGTAGAGGCCCAGCCCGGTGCCGCCGGTCGACGTGCCGTAGCGCTCGAACAGGCGCGGCAGAATCTCGCGAGGTACGCCGGCGCCGGCGTCGGAGACCGTCACCACCACCTGGTTTCCCTCGGCCCGCGCCCCGACGGTGACCGGGGGCTGACCGTGCCGCACGGCGTTGAGCAGCAGGTTGTCGACCATCTGGCCGAACCTCCCGGGGTCGGCGTACGCGACCAGGCCCGGCGCCGCGTCCAGCACCACCTCGGTGTCCGGCCGGGCGTTGCGCAGGGCCGCGACGAGGCTCTCGAGGTGCTCGTCGACAGCCAGCTCGACCGGTCGCAGGTCGAGCGTGCGCATGTGGGCCCGGGACGCGGTCAGGAGGTCGTCGAGCAGCCTCCGCAGCTGGGCTGCGTTGCGGTCCACCCCCTCGGCGAGCTCGCCGCGCTCCTCGGGGGTCAGGTCCTCGTAGCGGCGCGCCAGCAGCGTGGCGGACGACGCCAGCACTCCCACGGGCGAGCGCAGCTCGTGGGCAGTCACGGCGAGGAACTCGGCCTGCTCGTCGGCCGCGAGCTGCAGCTGTTCGTTGGCGTGCTCGAGCAGGCTGAGCATCCGGCGGCGCTCGGTCGAGTCCCGGGTGACCTTGGCGAAGCCGACCAGCACGCCCTCCTCGTCGCGAACCGCGGTGATGGTGACGTGGGCCCAGAACCGGCTGCCGTCCTTGCGGATCCGCCAGCCCTCCTCCTCGTAGCTGCCCTCGCTCCGGGCAATCTCCAGCTCGTGCTCGGGGTGCTTCTCGGCCTGCTTCTCCGGGGGGTAGAACACCCGGAAGTGCTGGCCGATGATCTCCTCGCGCCAGGTAGCCCTTGCTGCGCTGGGCCCCGGCGTTCCAGCTCGCGACGTACCCGTCGGGGTCGAGCATGAAGATCGCGTAGTCGCGGACCGCCTCGACCAGCAGTCGGAGGCGCTGCTCGGTCCGCCGCAGCTCCGCCTCCGCAACGCGCTGCCCGGTCACGTCCTGCACCTGCAGGAAGAAGTAGAGCGGGCGCTCCATCGCGTCGAGCACCGCTGTGGCCGTCATCTGGAACCGGCGATCAACCTCCCCCGCCAGTCCGTGCTCGACCTGCACCGCGTTGCCGCCGCTACGCAGCCGTTCCAGCGCGCGGTCGACCTCGACACCCGTCGCGAGGTCGGAATAGGGAGTACCGACCAGGTCTTCGGTGTGGTCGCCGAGCAGGTGGGCCAGGTGCCGGTTGATGCGCACGATCCGACCGTCGAGAGTGAGCGTGGCCATCCCGATCGCGGCGTCGTCGAAGATCTCCCTGAAGCGCTCGAGGTGGTCAGCCAGCACCGGGTCGAGCGGCAGCGGGCCCCGGTCCGGACGGCTCCTCCCCAGGGGCGCTGCCATCGGGTCGCGCGATCTTCACCAGCCGCTCGACGAGCTCCTCCATCGGCACCGACTTCTCCAGGAACTCGGCCGCCCCCAGCCTGCGAGTGTGCTCCGCCAGACCGGCGGCGTCGAAGCCGCTGAACATCACCACGCGGGTCGTCGGCGAGACGTCGAGCACCAGCGGCAGGGCGGCCAGCCCGTCCCGGCCGGGCATCGACACGTCCAGCAGCATGAGCGTCGGGTGGTGCTGCCGGGCGAGCTCGACGGCGTCGTACCCGTCGGCGCCCTCGCCGACGACGTCGAGACGGCCCGAGAGCCGAAGCCGTGTCTTGAGCAGCATTCGGACGTCAGGCGCATCATCGACCACCACGATCGTGGGCGGACCGGACATGTGCGGGAACCTATATCACAAGCACACGTTGTGTGGACTACTCGGTCAAAGCCGGTCAGCGCGCTCGGAGCACCCGGCGAGAAGACAGACGACAGCCGCTGGTCAGAGGCCTCTGACCAGCGGCTGCTCGCCTGTTCAGTTGTGATGCCGTCAGCGGCGTACTCCGACGCCCCTCAGGCTGACCCGCCGCGGAGCGGCGAGGCTGTTGTCATCGATCCTCAGGAACGCCCGCTTGGTGGAGTTGGCGTTCTGGCTCGGGCGGAAGGTCACCACGATGTCGCAGCTCGTCCCGGGGGCCTGCGCCCCGCACTGGTTCTGCACCGAGAATGCGCGCGGGTTCTGGCCGCCCTTGCTCACCCTGGGTCGGGCAGCGGCGGTGCCGAGGCTCGAGTAGCGCACGGTCCGCTTGATCACTGTGGACTGGCTGCCGTTGCCCAGCTGGAGCGAGTCCGTGCTGATCATGGACATCGCGGTGTTGTCCCGCTTCTGCCCCATCAGGGTGAACCGGCGGGTGGTCCACGAACGGCCACCAGGGCCGGTGATCACGCACCTGGTTGAAGCCGGTGGGCGACCCGAAGACCCTGCTGGTCAGGTTGGCGTTCCCGACGAATGCCGAGCCCTTCCGGCCGGCGCTGTGCAGGAAGGTCGTGACGTAGCCGTTCTGGACGGTGTTGAAGTTGCCGTTGGTCTCGAAGCGGCAGTCGCCCACACCGGTCGCGTTGGTGCGGCAGGTCCTGGTGCGCCACGGGTCCTTGATCGTGTACCTCGTGTTGGGGCGCCCGTCGAGGCGGAGCCGAGCCCCGTTGCTGACGAGCGGCGGCCCGCCGGGGTTGTCCGCGTTCTCGACAGCCTCGACGCCGTAGATCGCGCGCGAGAGTGGCCCGACGCCTGCTTCGGCGGCGAAGTAGACCCCGATGTGGTCGTCGACAGCCGGCTCGCACCGATTGACGTTCGCGTCGGTACACAGCTGCAGGGCAAGGCCCTCGGCGTCCTTGTAGAAGTTCGGCGTGCCCTGGGCGTTTTCCCCGGCACTACCGGTGATGACGGCGCCTGCCGTCCCCATGGTCGCGAAGATGCCACTGGCGGCGAGCACAACGGCCGAGAGGAGCGCCGTGGACCTGACGCCCCGGCGTCGTGTGAGGTTGGTAGTTCGCATTACAAAAAGCCCCCTTGGGTTTGCGGCAGGATCGCCGCCGGGGCCCCGGCGGCGATTGGGCCAGACACTCCGAGATATCCGTCAACGGAGCGTTAAAGAAGCCCCAAACACCCCAGTCACGCTAACCGCTGGAGCCGTAACGCGGGCCGGAATGCATCGTTTGGCCCAATGTCCGGCCGCCGGTCCGGCGGCACCTCGGGAAACCAAAGGAAACCATGCGCAGACTCGCTGCAGCCGCATTCGCCATCACAACCGTCCTGGGCCTCGGTGCCACCGCGGTGACCGCCGATGCGGCACCGACGTCTCCTGGCATCTCCACCGCCTCCGCCCCCTACATCGTGGTGCTCCACGACACCGCCGACGCCCGGGCCGTCGCTCCGGCGCAGGCGAGCCGTTTCGGCTTCGACCTCGGCCACGTCTACACCTCGGCCCTGCAGGGCTACTCCGCGACCATGTCCCCCGCGGTCGCCGCGGCGCTCGAGGCGTCGCCCGCCGTCCGGTGGGTACAGGAGGACCGGCGGGTCAGCATCGACGCCCAGACCACGCCGACCGGCATCAACCGCGCCAACGCGGACGCCAGCCCGACCGCCGCGATCAACGGCGTCGACCAGCGCGTGAACGTCGACGTGGCCGTCATCGACACCGGCGCCGACCTGTCGCACCCGGACCTGAACATCTACCGGGCCGGTGCCAAGAACTGCTCCATCGGCGCGATCAACGCCAACGACCTGCACGGACACGGCACCCACGTCTCGGGCACCATCGGCGCGATCGACAACGGCAACGGCGTGGTCGGCATGGCGCCGGGCGCCCGGATCTGGCCGGTCAAGGTCCTCACCGACGCCGGTAGCGGCCTGAACTCCGACGTGATCTGCGGCATCGACTACGTCACCGCCAACGCCTCCCAGATCGAGGTCGCGAACATGAGCCTCGGCGGTGCCGGCTCCGACGACGGCAACTGCGGCAACACCAACCAGGACGCGATGCACAAGGCGATCTGCCGGTCGGTCGCCGCGGGCATCACCTACGCCGTGGCCGCGGGCAACGACTCGGAGGACGCCGCGAACTCGACCCCGGCGGCGTACGACGAGGTGATCACGGTCAGCGCGCTCGCCGACTTCAACGGCCTGCCCGGCGGCGGCGCCCCGTCCACCTGCCGCTCGGACGTCGACGACACGTTCGCGAGCTTCTCCAACTTCGGCTCCGACGTGGACATCATCGCCCCCGGCGTCTGCATCAACTCGACCTGGATGCTCGGCGGCTACAACACGATCAGCGGTACGTCGATGGCCAGCCCGCACGTCGCCGGTGGCGCCGCCCTCTACAAGGCGACCCACCCGACGGCCACCCCTGCGGCGGTCAAGGCGGCCCTGCAGGCGGCCGGCACGCTCGACTGGAACAACAGCGACGACGGTGACAACACCAAGGAGCGCCTGCTCGACGTGACCACCTACTGACCGCGTCGTTACCCAGACGAGGGGCCGGGCCGTGGGGCCCGGCCCCTCGCTGCGCGCTGACTTCGCGGTAACCCGCACCTGCGCTCTACGCTTGAGTTCCGGACCTGCGCCACCCCTGCGGGCCGGAGAGCAGCCACCCACCCCGTGGCGTACAACAGAAAGTGGGCACCCCATGTCCGACGTGACCGTGGACGTGTTCGAGCTCGGGTCCGAGCACGAGCAGGTCGTCTTCTGCAATGACGCCGCGACCGGGCTGAAGGCCATCGTCGCCATCCACTCCACGGCGCTCGGACCGGCTCTGGGCGGCACCCGCTTCTACCCCTACGCCTCCACCGCCGACGCGGTGCAGGACGTCCTCAACCTCTCCCGCGGGATGTCCTACAAGGCCTCGCTGGCCGGGCTCGACCTCGGCGGCGGCAAGGCCGTGATCATCGGCGACCCCGCCACGCTGAAGTCCGAGGCGCTGCTGCGCGCCTACGGCCGCTTCGTCCAGTCGCTCGGCGGGCGCTACTACACCGCCTGCGACGTCGGCACCTACTCCGCCGACATGGACGACGTCGCCCGCGAGTGCTCCTACGTCACCGGGCGCACCGTCGCCCACGGAGGCGCGGGAGACAGCTCGGTGCTCACGGCGTACGGCGTCTTCGAGGGCATGCGGGCCGCGGCCGAGGTCGCCTGGGGCGCCCCCTCGGTCGCCGGACGAGTCGTCGGGGTGGCCGGGGTCGGCAAGGTCGGCCGGCACCTGGTGCGACACCTGATCGAGGACGGCGCCTCCGTGGTCGTGACCGACGTGCACCAGCCGTCGGTCGAGCGGGTGCTCGACGAGTTCCCGCAGGTGACCGTCGTGGACTCGACCGAGGCGCTGGTCGCCACGTCCCTCGACGTCTACGCCCCCTGCGCCCTGGGCGGCGCCCTGACCGACGAGGTCGTCGAGGTGCTCTCGGCCCGCATCGTGTGCGGCGCCGCGAACAACCAGCTGGCCCACCCCGGCATCGAGAAGATGCTCGAGGAGCGTGGCGTGCTCTACGCGCCGGACTACTGCGTCAACTCGGGCGGGCTGATCCAGGTCGCCGACGAGCTCGAGGGGTTCTCCTTCGACCGCGCCCAGCAGCGGGCCAGCGGGATCTTCGACACCACGCGGAACGTGTTCGAGCTCGCCGCGCGCGACGGCGTACCGCCGGCGGTGGCCGCCGACCGGCTTGCCGAGCGTCGGATGCGCGACGTGGGCCGGCTCCGGGGGATTTGGCTGTCTGAGCTGAGGAGCGTCGCCGCTGAGGAACGAGCCTGATCGCCGCCGTGGGCCTCAGCCAGGTTTGACGCGAGCGACGCGACCTGAGGCACGAGGTCGCGTGCGCGCGCTCGAAACCTCGGCCGAGCCGACAGGTCCGAACCCACGGCCGCGCTCGCCTGGCCGCTGATCAGTCGCGCGAGGGTTCTGCGTAGTCCGAGTAGCCGTCGTCCTGCTCGGCCTCGTCGGGCTGGTCCTGGTCCTTGTCGCCGTGCAGCTCTCGCGCCAGCGCCCCGAAGTCCGTCTCGTGGGTGCGGTACTTCAGGTCGCGGGCGACCTTCGTCTGCTTGGCCTTGGCTCGGCCGCGCCCCATAGGGTCGACCCCCTCGCACGCTTGGCCGGGGCTCCGGGCCCCGGTCTGTCCTAAAGGTTTCTCGTGGGGGCAACGCTACCTGTTGTCTGGGTGTTCCCGCACATCACCTCCCGGCCCGGACAGAAAATCTGTCTCTCATCGGGGTCCCCGGCGAAGCGTGAGCGCAGCGAGCGGTTCGTTGGGGTGAATCACCAGCCGGGATGCTGGCCGACCAGCGATACCCGCCCGTTCCCGTCCGCGTCGGCGCGGACCTCGCCGGCCGGCCAGGCCCGGATCCCGTGGCCCTCGAGCAGCTCGATCGCGCGCTCGACGTCGTCGGCCGGGGCGAGGGCGACCATGCCGACCCCGCAGTTGAGGGTCGCCTCGAGCTCGGCCTGCTCGACGCCGCCGACGCGTCGTACGACGTCGAACACCGGCTGGGGTGTCCACGTCGAACGGTCGACGACGGCGGAGACCTCGACCGGCAGCACCCGCTCGAGGTTGGCCGCGAGTCCGCCGCCGGTGACGTGCGACATGGCGTGGACGCCGGTCTGCCGCGCCAGGTCCAGGCAGGCGGTGGCGTAGATCCGGGTGGGCTCGAGGAGCTCCTCGCCGAGTGGTCGCCCGAGCTCCTCCACGTGCCGGTCCAGCGACCACTGCGCGGTCTCGAGCAGCACGTGCCGCACGAGGGAGTAGCCGTTGGAGTGCAGGCCGCTCGCCTCCATCGCCACGAGGACGTCGCCCGGCCGGACCCGCCCGGGCCCCAGCAGCCGGTCCGCCTCCACCACCCCGGTGGTCGCCCCGGCGAGGTCGTAGTCGTCGGGGCCGAGCAGCCCCGGGTGCTCGGCCGTCTCGCCGCCGATCAGTGCGCAGCCGGCCTCGACGCAGGCCTCCGCGATGCCCTTGACGATGGCCGCGATCCGCTCGGGTACGACGCGGCCGGTGGCGATGTAGTCGGTCATGAAGAGGGGCTCGGCCCCGCAGACGACCAGGTCGTCGACGACCATGCCGACCAGGTCGAACCCGATCGTGTCGTGGACGTCCATGGCCTGCGCGATGGCGACCTTGGTGCCGACGCCGTCGGTGGAGGTGGCGAGCAGCGGGCGTTCGTAGCGGGTCAGGACCGAGGCGTCGAAGAGTCCCGCGAATCCGCCGATCCCGCCGATCACCTCCGGCCGCCGTGCCTTGTCCACCCAGCCCTTCATCAGCTCGATCGCCTTGTCGGCGGCCTCGATCGAGACCCCAGCCGCCGCGTAGGAGGTGGCGGTCGAGGCTGGCGCGGGCTCGGACGGGGGCTGCGGCACGGGGTTCTCCTACGGGTTGGGGAGCGGCAGTGCCTCGGAGGTGATCGAGGTCTCGAGCAGGTGCTTGCCGAGCAGGCTCTCGTCCGGAAGGTCGATGGGGTACTCGCCGGTGAAGCAGGCCTGGCAGAGGCGGTCGGACGGCTGGGCGGTGGCCTCGACCATGCCCTCGAGCGAGATGTAGCCGAGGCTGTCGGCGCCGACGCTCGCGGCGATCTCGTCCCCGTCGAGGCCGTTGGCGATCAGCTCGGCACGGGTGGCGAAATCGATGCCGTAGAAGCACGGCCACTTCACCGGCGGGCTGGAGATCCGGACGTGCACCTCGAGCGCGCCGGCCTCGCGGAGCATCCGCACCTGGGCTCGCTGGGTGTTGCCGCGCACGATCGAGTCGTCCACGACCACGATCGCGCTTGCCCCGGATCATGTGCTCCAGGGCGTTCAGCTTGAGCCGGATGCCGAGCTGGCGCAGCGTCTGGCTGGGCTGGATGAAGGTGCGGCCGACGTAGGCGTTCTTGACGAAGCCCTGGCCGAACGGGATCCCGCTCTCCTCGGCGTAGCCCGCCGCCGCCGGTGTGCCGGACTCGGGTACCGGCATCACCAGGTCGGCCTCGACGGGGAACTCACGGGCCAGCCGCCGGCCCATCTCGACGCGGGCCTCGTGGACGCTGCGGCCGGCGATCGTGGCGTCGGGGCGAGCCAGGTAGACGTACTCGAACACGCAGCCCTTCGGGGCGGCCTCGGCGAACCGGTGGGTGCGCAGACCGTCTTCGTCGATCGCGACCAGCTCGCCCGGCTCCACCTCGCGGACGAGGCTGGCGCCGATGGTCGCCAGCGCGGCGTCCTCGCTGGCCACCACCCAGCCGCGCTCGAGCCGTCCCAGGACCAGGGGTCGGATCCCCTGCGGGTCGCGCGCGGCGTAGAGGGTGTTCTCGTTCATCCAGACGAAGGAGAACGCGCCTCGCAACCGGGGAAGCACCTCGAGGGCGCGCTGCTCGAGGGAGGTGTCGGGGTGGCGCGCCAGCAGGGCCGTGACCAGACCCGTGTCGTTGGTCGACGACTCCAGGTTGCGCGCGTGGATGTCGAGCTCGTCGCTCGCGGGTGGGAGCTCGGTGACCATCGTGGCCAGCTCGGCGGTGTTGATCAGGTTCCCGTTGTGGCCGAGGGCGATCGACCCGTCGGCGGTGGGCCGGAAGGTCGGTTGCGCGTTGTCCCAGTTGCTCGAGCCCGTGGTGGAGTACCGCGCGTGGCCGATCGCCAGATGCCCTTTCAGGGAGGCCAGCGTGGTCTCGTCGAACACCTGCGACACCAGGCCCATGTCCTTGTAGACGAGGATCTGGCGTCCGTTGCTGACCGCGATGCCCGCGGACTCCTGGCCGCGGTGCTGCAGCGCGTAGAGCCCGAAGTACGTGAGCTTGGCCACGTCCTCCCCGGGGGCCCAGACCCCGAAGACCCCGCACGCGTCCTGCGGGCCCAGGTCGTGGGGGTCGAGGGCCGCGGTGAGCCGGCCGTCGCCACCGCGGCGCGACGTGGGGTGGGGGAGCACGGGTCCGAGTGTAAGTGGCCGGGGCGGACCTCCCGGTATCGGCGGGCCGTGACCCCCGGATCGAACCTTCCCGCCCCTTGCCGGGAAGGGGCGGGGAGCGCCGACTTCTCGTATCATTCTCCGGCGAGAGGTGGGCACCGGCCTTTACCATGAACCCTCGGGGGGAGGTGCTCAACGATGACCAAACGGATGGCAGACCAGGCGATGTCCAGCGCGCTCGATCAGCCGTTCGTCGACAACTGGTCCCAGACGGTCTTCCGCGAGGGCCTCCAGCTGATCGCCGAGGGTGTCACCGAGCTGGTGGGCTTCGGCGTCGCCGTGGTCAGCGTCGTACGCAACGACCAGCTCGAGGTCGTCGCCGTCGCCGGCGACGAGAAGGTCCGCTCGGAGATCCACGGCACCCGCACCCCGATCCGCACCCTGCAGGCAGAGCTCGACAAGGCCGACAGCTGGGGCCTGATGCAGTTCGTGCCGCACGAGCGGCTCAACGACGAGGTCCTGGCGACCGGCTGGGTCCCCGACATCGAGCCCCTCGAGGGTCCCGACGCCTGGCACCCGCTCGACCTGCTGATCGCGCCGCTCTACGGCTCCGACGGCGAGCTGCTGGGCACCATGGCCATCGACCTCCCGATCGACGGGCGACGGCCCGGGCCCGAGCAGCGCCGGATGCTGGAGAAGTACGCCGCCCAGGCCGGTCGCGCGGTCGTCACGGCGCTCGAGCGTGAGCGCCTCGCCGAGCAGATGCGTCTCGCCACGGCCGCCCGGACGATCGTCCGCGGCGCCAGCGCCCAGCTCTCCCTCGACAAGCTGCTCGCCGCCGTCCAGCCGGCGCTCGTCCAGGGCTTCGGCGCCACCGGGATGTGGATCGAGACCTTCGACGAGATGGGCGGCGACGGCATCCTCTACGCCGGCGACGGCTCGCGGCTGACCATGCCGCCGGAGCTGATGCAGCTCGCCGAGCGCGCCGCACACCGCTGCTGGTCCACCCAGAAGGCGGAGGTCGTGGCCGCCGACCGGCCCTCGTCCTCAGAGCTGGACGCGCCCGAACGCGACCTCGTCCTCGACTTCCTCGACGGCATCGGCGTCTCCTCGGCCCTCTTCGCGCCGCTGGGTGCCGGCACCGAGTGCCTCGGCAACATGGTGCTGACCCGCGACGCCGGCCTGCCCGACTGGACCGAGGTGGAGATGTCCGCGGCCCTCGACCTGGGCCACGACCTGGGCCGGGCGATCCTCAACGCCCGCACCTTCGAGCGCGAGCACGAGCTCGTCCAGGAGCTGCGCGCCCTCGACATCTACAAGAGCCAGCTGATCGCGACGGTCTCCCACGAGCTGAAGAACCCCCTCACCTCCATCGTCGGTCACCTCGAGATGCTCGAGCAGGTCCCGGAGCTCGACCCGCTCGCCCTCAGCTCCATCGCCGCCATGGACCGCGCCTCGGGTCGACTGAGCCGGGTCATCAACGACCTGCTCCTGCTCTCCCGGGTCGACGACCCCGCCACACCGGTGGTGGCAGTGCCGGTGGACCTGCACGCCGTCCTCGAGGACGTGCTCGACGTCAACGCGGTCTCCGCCCGCAACAAGGAGCTGACGATCCGCGTGGCCGCCCCCGAAGGGCCGGTGCTCGCGCTGGGCGACCGCGACGAGCTGGACCGCGTCTGCGCCAACCTGATCAGCAACGCGGTCAAGTACACCCCGCCGGGTCGCTCCGTCACGGTCACGCTGGACCGGATGGGTGACCGCGTGATGCTCGCCTGCGCCGACGAGGGCATCGGCATCTCGCCGGAGGACCAGAACCAGCTGTTCAGCGAGTTCTTCCGGTCCGCCAACCCCGAGGCCTACTCCCAGCCGGGCACCGGCCTCGGCCTGGCGATCGTGCAGCGGATCGTGCACCGGCACGACGGCAGGATCACGGTGGACTCCGAGCTCGGCAAGGGCAGCACGTTCACGGTCGACCTGCCCGGCGCGCCGGAGCTGCCGGCCGCGCCGGCCTGACCTACATGCGGCGCTCGCCCTCGCGGATCGCTTCCCGATGCGGGTATAGGTGCCGCAGCGGCAGATGTTGCGGATCGCGTCGAGGTCGGCCTCGGTGATCGAGCGGCCCTCGCGTCTGACCTTGCGTACCAGCGCCACCGCCGCCATGATCTGCCCGGGCTGGCAGTAGCCGCACTGAGGCACGTCCCGGTCGAGCCAGGCCTGCTGCATCGGGTGCAGCCCCGGCCCGGGCGCGGTGTCGGCGAGCCCCTCGATCGTGGTCACCCCGTCGTCGGCCGTCAGGTCGCCGACCCGGACAGAGCAGGGGTTGAAGGCGCGGCCGTTGACGTGCGACGTACACGCCTTGCAGACGTTGATGCCGCAGCCGTACTTGGGGCCGGTGACCCCGAGCAGGTCGCGCAGCACCCACAGCACCCGTACGTCGTCGGCGACGTCCACGGTCACCGTGCTGCCGTTGAGGATGAAGGTCTGGCGTGGCATCACTTGCTCCTCAGTGCGTAAGCCGGAGCCCGTTGGTGGGCGACTGCGGGATCGGGGGGACGAACGGCTTCGGCGTGAACGCCAGCGGGTCGCGGTGGTTGATCGGGAAGTACGTCGGCACCTGCCCCACGGCGCGGGCGTAGGCGCACGCGACCGCGGCCATGCTGGCGGCCACGCCGGCCTCCCCGGCGCCGCCGGGCTGTCCGCTGTCGGAGGGCATGACGATCACCCTCACGTCGGGCGGGGTGTTCCACTCCCGCGTGTAGAAGTAGTTGTCCCAGCTGGCCTCGAGGAAGTGGCCGTCGCGCAGGTGGAGGCTCGAGGTGAGGGCCTGGGCGATGCCGTCGTTGATGCCGCCCTGCATCTGGGCCTCGAGGCCCCGCGGGTTTATCACCAGGCCGGCGTCGATCGCATAGGTCACCCGGGTCACGCGGGGTCCCCCGACGCCGTTCGGGATGTCGCGACCCACAGTCCGGGGACGGCAGTCGATCTCGACCAGGCAGGCGCTCGCGCCCTTGTACTCCTTGTGCACCGCGATGCCCTGGGCGGCGCGGTCGGGCATGGCCCTGCCCCAGTCACCGGCCTCGGCGACGCGTTCCAGGACCCGGCGTACCCGGTCGTTGCGGCAGTAGCGGAGCCGGAACTCGAGCGGGTCCTGACCCAGCTTCCTGGCCAGCATGTCGATCACCAGCTCGTTGGCCGTGCGCACGTCGGGTGAGTAGATGTTGCGCATGCTGCTGGTGTTGAACCGCTCGTCGGTCTCGGTGAGGGTCTGGCTGACCGCACCGAAGTTGTAGGGGATCTCCTGGGTAAGCGCGAACACCGTCTCGGCGAAGCCCATGTTGCCGAGGCCGGCGGGCAGGTCGGCGGCGCGGGCGGTCAGAATCTCGCCGAGGCCGTGTCGGTAGTCGGTCTCGATGCTGGTGTGCTGCTGCTGGAAGGCCAGGATCTCCCCGCCGTTGTGGGCGACCCGAACCCGGCTGGTCGCCATCGGATGCGTGCGACCGACCCGAGCGTCGTCCGCCCGGTGCCACATCAGCTTCACTGGCTTGCCCATCGCCTGCGAGATCTTGGCGGCCTCGAGCGCTCCGTCGAAGAAGAGCCGGCGGCCGAACGACCCGCCTCCGTTGATCACGTGCACCGTCACCTGGTCCTCGCTCATGCCCAGCGCCTCGGCGATCCGCTCCTGGGCGGTGATCGGCGACTTCAGGCCGGCCCAGATCTCGGCGCCGTCCTCGCGCACGTCGGCATGGCGGCGTTGGTGTCCAACGGGGAGTTGCTGCGGAAGTAGAAGAGGAAGTCAGCCTCGACGGTCTCGGCCAGCGGGCTGTCCGGGAGCGCCGGGAACGGGAGCTCTGCGGCTCGGAGCTCCTCGACGATGTCCGCATCGGACTGGCCGGCCACCGGGCCGTCCGCCCACTCCACGTTCATCGCCCGGACCGCGTCGATGCACTGGCCGAAGGTCGTGGCCCGGACCGCGACCCCGGTGTCGACGAGGGCGATTCGGTGAGAGTTTGAGCCGCATGACGACGACCCCCCACGACATCACCACCCCGGCCGGCCTCGAGGGAGAGACCCTCAGGCACATCGCGCTCACCGAGGACTTCGCCGCGCACAACTACCACCCGCTGCGCGTCGTGCTCGCCACCGGCGACGGCGCCTGGGTGACCGACGTCGACGGCCGTCGCTACCTGGACTGCCTCGCCGGCTACTCCGCCCTCAACTTCGGCCACGGGCACCCCGGGCTGCTGGCGCGCGCCCAGGAGCAGATGGCCAGGCTCACCCTGACCAGCCGGGCGTTCTACAACGACCAGCTCGGGCCGTTCTCCCACGACCTCGCCGGGCTCACCGGCAAGGAGATGGTCCTGCCGATGAACTCCGGCGCCGAGGCCGTGGAGACGGCCATCAAGGTGAGCCGCAAGTGGGGCTACCTCGTGAAGGGCGTTCCGGACGAGCAGGCCACCATCGTGGCGATGGAGGGCAACTTCCACGGTCGGACCACGACGATCGTGTCCTTCTCGACCGACTCGGCGGCGACCGCCTTCTACGCGCCGTACACGCCGGGTTTCCGGCTGGTGCCCTTCGGCGACTTCGCGGCGCTCGAGGCCGCCATCGACGAGACCACGGTCGCGGTGCTGCTCGAGCCGATCCAGGGCGAGAGCGGCGTGATCATCCCGCCGGAGGGCTACCTGCACGAGGTGCGGGCGCTGTGCAACCGCGGAGCAGGTGCTGATGGTCGCCGACGAGATCCAGTCCGGCCTCGCGCGCACCGGCCGCACGTTCGCCTGCGACCACGAGGACGTCGTACCCGACATCTACATCCTCGGCAAGGCGCTCGGCGGCGGGCTCTACCCGGTCTCCGCGATCGCCGCGGACGGCGACGTCCTGTCGGTGATCACGCCCGGCACCCACGGCTCGACGTTCGGCGGCAACCCGCTGGCGGCGGCCATCGGCCGCGAGGTGGTCTCGATGCTGAAGACCGGCGAGTTCCAGGAGCGGGCCACCCGCCTCGGTGCCCACCTCGCGCGCGGTCTGGAGGAGCTGGTCGGCGAGGGCGTCGACGCCGTCCGCACCCGCGGCCTGTGGGCAGGCGTCGACATCAGCGACGAGCTCACCACCGGGCGGCACTTCTGCGAGCAGCTGCTCGAGCACGGGATCCTCGCCAAGGAGGCGCACGGCCAGACCGTCCGGCTCGCGCCGCCGCTGGTGGCGACGGAGGAGGACCTCGACCTGCTCATCGACGCCTTCCGCTCCATCTGCGCCGCCTGATCAACCCGGACAGTCCGCCCGAAAGTTTCGGGCGGTCAGCGTGATCTCGGTCAGTTTCGGGCGGGTCAGCGTTTTGGGGCGCCGGGTACCCGGCGTCAGGAGCTTCCGAGGTTGCGCAGCAGCAGCGCCTCGGCGAGGACCACCCGCTCGAACTCGGCGAGGTGCAGTCCCTCGTTGGCCCCGTGGGCCCGGGTGTCCGGGTCCTCGACGCCGGTGACGAGGACGCTCGCCTGCGGGAACGCCTCGAGGAACTCGGCGATGAACGGGATCGAGCCGCCGACCCCCATGTCGACCGGCTCGGTGCCGTCCCAGGCCTCGGTGAAGGCCGAGCGCGCGGCGTCGTACGCCGGTCCGGTGGCCTCGATCTGGGTGGCCTCGCCGGTGTCGACGACCGTGAACGTCAGGCCGGCGCCCCAGGGGACCCGCTCCTCGAGGTGACGGCGCAGGCAGGCGGTGCCGTTCTCGGTCGTGTCGCCGGGCGCGATCCGCATCGAGATCTTCGCCCGGGCGGTGGGCACGAGGGTGTTGCTGGCCCCGTCGACCTTCGGTGCGTCGAGGCCGGTGATGCTGAGCGAAGGCCGGGTCCAGAGCCGTTCGACGACGGAGCCGTCGCCGATCCACTCGATGCCGGGGGCAGCGCCGGACTCGGCGCGGAGCCGGTCCTCGGGGTACTCCACGTCGGCCGCCGGCCCGCTGTGCAGGCCCGCGACCGCGACGTTGCCCTGCGTCGTCGTGGAGGGTGGCGATGAGCCGGCTGAGCGTCATCAGCGCGTCCGGGACCAGCCCGCCCCACATGCCGGAGTGCACCGCGTGGGTGAGGGTGCGGACCTCGATGTCGGCGCGGACCAGCCCGCGGAGGCTGGTCGTCAGCGCAGGTACGCCGATGTCCCAGTTGCCGGAGTCGGCGATGACGATGACGTCGGCCGCCAGCCGCGCCTGGTGCTCCTTGAGGAGCGCGGGGAGGGTGTCGGAGCCGACCTCCTCCTCGCCCTCGATGAACATCGTGACGCTGACCGGCAGGTCGTCGCCGAACACCCGCAGCGCCCCGAGGTGGGCGGCGATCCCGGCCTTGTCGTCGGCGGCGCCGCGGCCGTAGAGGCGGTCGCCGCGCTCGGTCGGCTCGAACGGCGGGGAGTCCCACTCGGCGTGGTCGTTCTCGGGCTGGACGTCGTGGTGGGCGTACAGCAGGACGGTCGGTGCGCCCTCGGGCCCGGGCTTGTGGGCGATGACGGCCGGCGCTCCGCCGTCGGCGCTGACGATGTCGACGGTCTCGAACTTCTCGGCCCGGAACAGGTCGGCCACCGCCTCGGCGCTGCGCTGCACCTCGTGCGCGCGGGCCGGGTCGGCGCTCACCGACTCGATCCGGACGAGGTCCTCGAGGTCGCGGCGGATCCCGGGGAGGACGGACTGGACCAAGGCGTGGATCTGGTCGCTCATGCCCGCCAACCTATCCAGCGGCTCGGCCTGCGTGGGTCGGGGCCGGGTCAGGAGACCACGTTGCGCAGGGGGCGGCCGGCGACGAGCCGCTCCAGCTGGTCCCGCAGGAGGGCGGCCATCCGGGGCAGCATGGCGCTGGTGCCGCCGGCGACGTGGGGCGTGATGAGGACACCGGGGGCCGACCAGAGGGGGTGCCCGTCCGGCAGCGGCTCGGGGTCGGTGACGTCGAGGGCGAACCGCAGCCGCCCGGCATGACGCAGCACCGCCTCGCCGTCGAGCACGCCTCCGCGGGCCACGTTGATGACCACGGCGTCGTCCGGGAGCGCCGCCAGGACGCTGTCGTCCACGAAGCCACGGGTCGAGTCGCCGAGCGGGAGCAGCACGATCACCACGTCCTGCTCGCCCAGGAGGGCGGGCAGCTCGTCGACCCCGTGGACCTGAGCCCACCACGGGATCCTGGCGGGCGCCGGACGCGACGGCGGTGATCTTCGCGCGCATGGGCACCAGCCGTTCGGCCACCGCCCGGCCGATGGAGCCGTAGCCGAGGACCATCACCCGCGAGTCGGCCAGGGAACGGCGGTCCCACAGGTTCGTCCAGTGGCCGTGGCTTCGCACCGCCTCCGGGATCCCGCGCAGCACGGCCAGGGCGAGTCCGACCGCATGCTCGGCGGTGGCGTCGTCGTGCACCCCGGAGGCGTTGGCCAGCACCACGCCGTCGGGCAGCAGCTCGAGCTGGCCGTCGTACCCCGCGAGCTGGGTCTGCACCACGCGCAGCGCCGGGAGCTCCCCGAGACGCTGCATGGAGCGGATCGTGCTGCGGTAGTCGGGGACGTACACCTCGACCTCGTCGGCCCGCGGCGGAAGGCCGGGCTCCGTCCCAGACGACGTACTCCACGCCCTGGACCGGACCCACCGCGTCGCGCAGCTCCTCGGTCGGCACGGCGACGATCACGGCGCCGCCTCGACGAGCGGGAGGTACGGCGCCAGGTCGGTCCGCTCTCCGGAGGCCCGGACCCTGCCCTCGTCGACCGCGGTGGACCAGTCGAGCGCGCCGGTGGCCAGGGCGATCCACGTCTCGGGGTCGGTCTCGACCACCGCCGGGGGTGTCCCGCGGGTGTGCCGCACGCCCTCGACGACCTGGGCGGCGGCGTACGGCGGGACCCGCACCTCGACCGACCGGCCGGGCGCACGGTCGGCGAGCAGGGCCAGGAAGTGCTTGCTGAGGAGCTTCAGGTCGGCCGGCGCCCACTCCTGCCGGGCCAGCGCCTCGGCCACGGCCTCCGGATCGGCGGGGCGCAGTCGGGCGGGCATGGGCCCAGCCTAGGCAGGGTCGTCGCTGGTGCGGTCGCCGGTGACCGCGTCGACGTGGGTGTGCGGCAGCAGCATCGAGAGCAGCAGGTAGGTACGCCGCGACTCGTCGCGACCGCGGGTCCGGTCGGCCCAGCGCAGCACGACCTCCTCGAGCTCTTCGTTGAACTCCCTGGCCTCCTCCTTGGTCAGCTTGAGCGCCTGGCTGGTGATCGACTGCATGGTGCCCGGCTCGTGCTCCGGGGAGTACGCCGCGTCGACGACCTGGTGCGCCCAGGCTGCCGACTGCTGTCGGAACACCGACACCGCCGCCTTGCCGCCCGGTTCCTGCTCGAGGGTGCCCATGTCGAGGGCGAAGCCCTCGGGAGCGACCAGCCGCCAGACTCGGTCGCGCCGGTCGCGGCCCTCGTCGGTGGCCTCCTCGACGAGGCCGTACTTCGCGAGCTGGCGCAGGTGGAAGCTCGCCTGGTTGGCCGGGATCCCGAGGTCGCGCGCGATGTCCGCCGCGCGGGTCGGGCCGGTGGCGGCCATCTCGCTGAGGATCCGGTTGCGCACCGGGTGGGCGATCGCACGCAGCACGCGCACGTCGTTCATCGGCTGGGCACGGGTCACGGGACCAGCGTACCCGAGTTTCGCACGCACTATTGCGCAACTAATCGTGCGCAATGTATGTTGCGGATATGACGACGTACCGGAGCCTCGCTCGCAACAAGGACTTCACCGCCCTGTGGACCGGCGAGGCGATCAGCCAGCTGGGCAGCTCGGTGAGCATGTTCGCCTTCCCGCTCGTGGGCTACGCGCTGACCGGGTCGGCCGTGCTGGCCGGCCTCCCGATGGCCGCCTTCCTGCTCGGCATGGTGGCCGCCCTGCTGCCCGCCGGCGTGGTCGTCGACCGCACCGACCGCAAGAAGCTGATGCTCGCCGCCAGCGGCTCCGGCGTCCTCGTCTACGGCTCGGTGGCCGTCGCGGCCGGGCTGGGCGTGCTGACCATCGCCCACCTGATCGTGGCGGCGCTGCTGACCGGCGTCGGCGCTGGTGTCTTCGGGCCGGCCGAGGCGTCCGCGGTTCGGTCAGTCGTGGCCCAGGACGAGCTGCCCACCGCCCTGAGCCAGAACCAGGCCCGCCACCACATCGCCGCCCTCGTCGGTGGCCCGCTCGGCGCCGCGATGTACAGCGCGTCGAAGGTGCTGCCGTTCGTGTTCGACGCGGTGACGTTCCTGGTCTCGTTCGTGACCCTCTCGCGGATCCGCACCGACCTCTCCCCCGTGCCGCGGCCGAAGCGCCGGGTCCGCGCGGACCTCGTCGAGGGGCTGCGCTACGTGTGGGAGCGGCCGTACTTCCGGACCATGATGGCCTTCGGCGCGCTCGGCAACCTCTCCGTCAATGCCGTGTTCTTCGTGGCCATCCTGCGGCTCGTCCAGGAGGGCGTGCACCCGGCCGCGATCGGCGTGATCGACATGTTGGCCGGCGCTCGGCGGCATCCTCGGCGCCCTCGCCGCGCCGTACGTCATCGACCGGCTGCCCACCGGCCGGCTCACCCTCGCGGTCGCGTGGAGCTGGGTCCCGCTGCTGGTGCCGCTGGTGTTCTGGAGCTCGCCGGTGCTGGTGGGCGCGATGCTCATGCTCGGCATCCTGCTCAACCCTGCCGGCAACGCCGGCTCGCAGGCCTACCGCGTCGCGATCACCCCGCCGGAGCTGCAGGGGCGGGTCGGCTCGTCGATGCAGTTCGTCGGCATGTCGATGATGCCGCTCGCCCCGATCGTCGGCGGCTTCCTGCTCGAGGCGTACGGCGGACCCGCCGCCACCGTCGGCCTGCTGGTGCTGGTGACGGTCACCGCGCTGATCCCGACGCTGAGCGCCGTCGTCCGCGGCATCCCCGTCCCGGCCGAGTGGCCGCGCCTCGACGCCCCGGCTCCCGTCCCCGAGCCGGCGGCCGCCTGAACGACTCGAGCCCGTCACGAAAGCACCTTTCGCGCTCCGGACCGGTGCTTTTCGTAACGGACTATCCGATCTGGTCGAGGAGCCCGAGCGTGCCGGGCCCAGGCCGCGGTGGTCGGGGTCGATGACGACGAAGTGGTCGCCGTCGACCTCGACCAGATCGGCGTCGGCGCCCGCGGCGGTCGCGGCGTCGACGTACGACGCGGACTGGCTGATCGGGACGGTGGTGTCGCCGCGGCCGTGGACGCAGCGGACGGGTACGTCGAGCGGGACCTGGCGGAGCGGGTCCACCTGGTCGTCGGCCGGCCCCGGCGGGTGGCCGAGGAACGCCTCGACGGCGCCGCCGCCCAGGCCGAGCTCGTGGGCGGTGCGGAGGTCGAGCACGCCGGCCTGCGAGACGACCCCGGTGACCGGCACCCGCTCCGGCTGCCACCGCTCGAAGCGGCCGCGTGACGCCGCCCAGGTCGCGAGGTGCCCTCCGGCCGAGTGGCCGAGCGTGATCACCCGCGAGGTGTCCAGCCCGTCGACGTCGGCGAGCGCGTCGATTCCGGCGGCCACGTCGTCGAGGGTCTGCGGCAGGCCGCCGCCGTTGCCGACCCGGCGGTACTCCAGGTTCCACGCGGTCCAGCCCTCGTCGGCCAGGCTGACGGCGAGGGGGCGGCCCAGCGAGGCGTCGTACTCCGCCTTCCAGAAGCCGCCGTGGATCACCACGACCACGCCGCGCGACTCCCCCGACGGGCGGTAGATCTCGGCGAACTGGCTGGGGTCGTCGCCGTAGGAGACGGTCTCGGCGCCGGTCACCCGAGGGCCGACGGGCAGCGTGGCGGACCACGCCTCCCGCACCTCGGACAACGGCACCGTGAACTCGCCCTCGACCGTCAGGTCCGGGCCGCCGGTGGTCCCGATCCGCGTGAGGGGTACGCCGTGGCGCGCGGCCAGGTCGGAGAGCCGCTCGGCACCGGCCTCCGGGACGGTGACGATCGCCCGCGCGGCCGACTCGGCGAACAGGTCGAGGAAAGCGTCACCCGGCAGCGCCACCGTCACCCCGATGTCGGCGCGGAGCGCTGCCTCCACGAGCGCCTGGGCCAGCCCGCCGTCGGACAGGTCGTGGGCCGAGGTCACGAGCCCGACGGCGTCGGCCAGCAGCTCAGCCAGCGCCTTCTCGGCAGCCAGGTCGACCTGCGGCGGCAGGCCGCCCAGGTGGCCGTGCACGACGTTGGCCCACTCCGAGCCCGACAGCTCCTCGCGCGTCTCGCCGAGCAGGAAGACCGCCTCGTCCGGGGCGACGAACCCCGACGGGGTCCGCCGGGTGACGTCGTCGATCACCCCGAGGACGGCGACGACGGGCGTCGGCAGGATCGCCACCTCGCCGGTCTGGTTGTAGAGGCTGACGTTGCCGCCGGTGACCGGCACGCCCAGCTCGAGGCAGGCGTCCTTCAGCCCCCGGCAGGCCTCGGCGAACTGCCACATGACGGCCGGGTCCTCGGGCGAGCCGAAGTTGAGGCAGTCCGAGATCGCGAGCGGCCGCGCGCCGCCGGTCGCGACGTTGCGGTAGGCCTCGACGAGGGCGAGCTGCGCGCCGGCGTACGGGTCCAGCTTCGCGAACCGGCCGTTGCAGTCGGTCGAGACGGCGACGCCGAGGTTCGTGGACTCGTCGACGCGGACCATGCCGCTGTCGGAGGGCTGGGCCAGGACGGTGTTGCCGCGGACGTAGCGGTCGTACTGGTCGGTGATCCACGACCGGTCGCAGAGGTTGGGGCTGGCGACCAGCCGCAGGAGGGTCGCCCGGAGCTCGTCACCGGAGGACGGGCGCGCGAGCTTCTCGGCCACGTCGGCCTGCAGGTCGTCCTGCCAGTCCGGGCGGGCGAACGGGCGGTGGTACGTCGGCCCGTCGTGCGCCACCGACCGCGGGGGTACGTCGACGACGCGCTCACCGTGCCAGTCGATCTGGAGGTGGCCGGAGTCGGTGACCTCGCCGATCACCGTCGCCTCGACCCCCCACCGGTCGCAGACCGCCAGGAACCGCTCGACGTCGCCGGGCTCGACGACGGCCATCATCCGCTCCTGCGACTCGCTCATCAGGATCTCCTCGGGCGCCAGCGTGGAGTCACGCAGCGGCACCCGGTCGAGCTCCACGTGCATGCCGCCCTCACCGGCGCTGGCGAGCTCACTCGTCGCGCACGAGAGCCCCGCGCCGCCGAGGTCCTGGATGCCGGCCACCAGCCCGGCCGCGAAGATCTCCAGCGTGCACTCGATCAGGAGCTTCTCCATGAACGGGTCGCCGACCTGGACGCTGGGCCGCTTCGCCGGACCACCCGCCTCGAAGGTCTCACTGGCCAGGACGGAGACCCCGCCGATGCCGTCGCCGCCGGTGCGGGCGCCGTACAGGATCACCTGGTTGCCGACTCCCGACGCCTTGGCGAGATGGAGGTCCTCGTGCCGGAGCACGCCCACGCAGAGCGCGTTGACGAGCGGGTTGCCGACGTAGGTGGGGTCGAAGACCGCCTCGCCGCCGATGTTCGGCAGGCCCAGGCAGTTGCCGTAGCCGCCGACCCCGGCGACGATCCCGGGCAGCACGCGATGGGTGTCGTCGGCGTCCAGCGGACCGAAGCGCAGCGGGTCCATCACGGCCACGGGCCGCGCACCCATGGCCAGGATGTCGCGGACGATGCCGCCGATGCCGGTGGCGGCGCCCTGGTAGGGCTCGACGTACGACGGGTGGTTGTGGCTCTCGACCTTGAAGGTGACGGCGTAGCCCTGGCCGATGTCGATCACGCCGGCGTTCTCGCCGATGCCGGCCAGCATCTTGCCGACCGGGGTCTCCTGCGGGAGCTCGGAGAACTGCTTCAGGTGGACCTTGGACGACTTGTAGGAGCAGTGCTCGCTCCACATCACCGAGTACATCGCCAGCTCGCTGGACGTCGGCCGGCGGCCGAGGATCTCGCGGATCCGGGCGTACTCGTCCGGCTTGAGACCCAGCTCGGCCCAGGGTTGCTCGCGGTCCGGATCGCCGGAGGCCACGTCGACGGTGTCGAGCACGGCGCCCCTGTCCTGGGATGACTCAGCGCGGGTGGACTCGGCGCGGGTGTCGGGCACGGCCGCCAATCTACCGGGCAGCCGCTCGTCCCCGGCGGCCCGCCGGACCCCGGAAGCCGCCGTGCGAACTACAGGTCTGTAGTTATCCGGAACTGCTGTTACGCCTGTGATTTCTGAGGTTATGGTGACGTGGCTCGGCGCCCGCTCGAGCTCGTGTCCCCCAGGAGCCCGCCATGACCCGCTCGGTCGCCCGCACGGCCAGGACCGCCGTCGTCGCCCTGCTGACCGGCCTTGCCGCGACCCTCGCCGTGACCCCGGCGCAGGCCAGCACCATCGTCACCCCGGGCAACTTCACCGGCTACGGGTTCGACCAGTGCCTGGCCCCCAGCCAGGGCGCCATGGACGCCTGGCTGAAGAACTCGCCCTTCCTCGCGGTCGGCATCTACATCTCCGGCGACTCGCGGGCCTGCCGCTCCCAGCCGAACCTGACCAAGACCTGGGTCAACACCCAGCTCCGCAAAGGCTGGCGCCTGCTGCCGATCACGCTCGGCCCCCAGGCCTCCTGCAGCACCCGGTTCCCGCGGTACGGCAACGACGAGACCATCAACCCCCGACCCGGCGCCAACGGCAAGTACGGGCAGCGCCCGCGCCCAGGGCCGGGCCGAGGCGGTCAAGGCGGTGGCCGCCGCCAAGGCGCTGGGCATCGCGCCGCGCAGCACGCTGTGGTACGACATCGAGGGGTTCGACCACACCCGCACCCGCTGCCGCGAGTCGGCCCTGGGCTTCCTCAGCGCATGGACGTTCAAGCTGCACGAGCTCAACTACGTCTCGGGCGTCTACTCCAGCGTCGGCTCGGGCATCAAGATGCTTGACGACGCCCGCGTGAAGCGGCCCGGGGCCTTCAACCTGCCCGACATGATCTGGCTGGCCCGTTGGGACGGGAAGGCCAACACGAGCTCGTCGTACATCCGCGACGACGGCTGGCGGCCCGGCGGCCGGGTGAAGCAGTACCAGGGCGGGCACAACGAGACCTGGGGCGGCGTCACGATCAACATCGACCGCAACTTCCTCGATGTCGGCAAGGGGTCGTGGGCCGCACGCCGAGAGCCACTGCAACGGGACCAGGATCTCCTTCCCCCGCTACACCCGCGTCACGCCCGTCGCCGCCGACGCCGCCATGGTCGAGGCGCTGCAGTGCCTGCTCAAGGAGAAGGGCGTGTACGGCGGCCGGGTGAACGGCACCTACAACGAGGGGCTGCGCACGGCCCTCCGCACCTGGCAGAAGACCCACGGTTTCACGGTCCGGGACGCCTGGAACAGGCCGAACTGGATGTCGCTGCTGGTCGCCGGCCATGGCCAGGTCCTGAAGTTTGGTTCAGCCGGCCCCGAGGTACGCCGCCTGCAGCGCGCACTCAACGCGGCCCACGACGACGCCGGGCTCCGCGTGACCGGGGTGTTCAAGAAGCCCACCGCGACCGCGCTGCGCACCTACCAGCGGCGGGTGGGCGTGAAGTCCAACGGGATCGCGGCACCGTCGACGTGGCGCGCCCTGCGGAACGGGAAGCGCTGAGTTACCGGATAGTCCCCGAATCATCGGTTGCCGATCGGCTCCCGGAGCAACCCAAGATTCGGGGACTATCGCGAAAGTACGGCGGTGGCGAGGCTGGTGAAGAAGCCGAGGCCGTCGGTGCCCGATCCCGTGAGCTCCTCGACCGCGTGCTCCGGGTGCGGCATCAGGCCGACGACGTTGCCCCGCTCGTTGGTGATGCCGGCGATGTCACGCATGGAGCCGTTGGGGTTGCCGTCGAGGTAGCGCGCGACGACCTGACCCTCGCCCTCGAGCCGGTCCAGGGTCTCGTCGTCGGCGACGAAGCCGCCCTCGCCGTTCTTCAGCACGATCGTGACCTCGGCACCCTCGGCGTAGGCGGACGTCCACGGCGTGCGGTTGTTCTCGATCCGCAGCCGCTGGTCGCGGCACACGAACTTGCGGTGGTCGTTGCGGATCAGCGCACCGGGCAGCAGGTGGGACTCGCAGAGGATCTGGAAGCCGTTGCAGATGCCGAGCACGGGCATGCCCTTCCGGGCCGCCTCGACCACCTCTGTCATCACCGGGGCGAACCGGGAGATGGCCCCGCACCGCAGGTAGTCGCCGTACGAGAAGCCGCCGGGCAGGACCACGGCGTCCACGCCCTGGAGATCGTGGTCGCCGTGCCAGAGCGCCACGGCCTCGTGACCGCCGAGTCCGACGGCGCGACGGGCGTCGACGTCGTCCAGGGAGCCGGGGAAGGTGACGACCCCGACCCTCATGCGACGGCCCTCCTCGGCGGCGATCTCCGCGACGAAGTGGTCCTCGACGTGCACCTCGAAGTCCTCGATGACCGGGTTGGAGAGCAGTGTCTCGGCCATCTTCCGGACCTCGGCGAGCACGTCCTCGGAGACCTCGCCCTCGAGCGTGAGCTCGAAACGCTTGCCCTGCCGGACGTCGGTCACGCCGTCGAACCCCAGCCGGGGCAGCGCGCCGAGCACGGCCTTGCCCTGGGGGTCGAGGATCTCGGGCTTGGGCATGACGTCGACGACGACACGGGCCACGGTGGACTCCTTGGAGTGCGGTCTGGAGTGCGCTGAACTGCCGCCGGCGAGTCTATCCGCGAGAGGTTCGGTAAGAATCGGGGTATGTCCCAACAGCCGCGCAACGTTCAGGGCCTCGCGCTGGAGTTCCCCCAGTCGCTCGCCGTGTACGACGACTACGCGGCGGCCCAGAAGGCCGTCGACTTCCTCTCCGACCACCACTTCCCGGTGCAGAACTGCATGATCGTCGGCACCGAGCTCAAGCAGGTCGAACGCATCACCGGCCGCCTGACCACCGGCCGGGTGGCCCTTGCCGGAGCCCTGTCCGGGCTGTGGCTCGGCCTGTTCGTCGGGCTGATCTTCGCCCTGTTCGGCGAGGGCAACCTGGTCGCGATCGTCCTCTCTGCCGTGGTTGGTGGCGCGGTGTTCGGCCTCATCTGGGCACTGGTCGGCTACGCCGGCACCCGCGGCCAGCGTGACTTCTCGTCGGTGAGCGCCGTGGTCGCCACGAAGTACGAGGTGCTCGTCGAGCACAAGCACCGGGAGGCCGCCCGGGAACTCCTCGCGAAGCTCCCGGGCGGGCTGCCCGACCCGTTCGGCTGAGCTCAGGCGCCCTGGGTGACCGGGTAGATCTCGTCGGCCTCCAGCCCGTGCGCCTCACGGTGCACCTTGGCTGCCGTCTCGGCGTCGGGCGCCTCCACGAGGCAGAAGATCTTCCCGTTCTTCTCGTCCACCCAGTAGTGCTGGTAGTCGACGCCGTACTTCTCCTGCGTCTCGACGTCCTTCTGGTGCGCTCCGGCCACGTCTGCGGCGCTGACGCCGCCGTCCATGTGGTGCACGTCCATGAAGAGAGCCATCTTGATCCTCCGTCGACCCCGTGGGCCTGCCGGACCTTCCGGCACAGCGCGGGACCCCGCGGTCACCTTTCTCCCCCGCCCCCGACAGGGTCAATAGCCCGGAAGGGTCAGGAGAGCTCGCGCTTGAGGATCTTGCCGGTGGCGGTCATCGGCAGCTCGTCGACGAACTCCACGATGCGCGGGTACTTGTACGACGCCATCTCGTCCTTCGCCCACGCCACGAGGTCGTCCTCGGTGACGTCGTCGTGGTCCTTCTCCCTGATCACCACGGCCTTGATCTCCTCGCCGTGGCTCTCGTGGGGCACGCCGATCACCGCGGCGAGCGAGACCGCCCCGTGCCCCATGAGGACCTCTTCGATCTCGCGGGGGTACACGTTGTAGCCGCCGCGGATGATCATGTCCTTGGACCGGTCGACGATGTAGTACCACCCGTCCTCGTCGCGACGGCCGAGGTCCCCGGAGCGGAACCACCCGTCCTTGATCACCTCCGCGGTGGCGTCCGGACGGTTGTAGTAGCCCTTCATGATGTTGTGGCCCTTGATCGCGATCTCGCCGACCTGGTCGGGATCGTCGTCGACCTCGTCCCACGTCTCGGGCTTCAGCAGCTTCATCTCGACGCCGGGGATCGGCGTGCCGATGGAGCCGACGCGCACCTCCTCGCCGTACGGCGAGAAGCTCGCCACCGGAGAGGTCTCCGACAGGCCGTAGCCCTCGAGGATCGTCACCCCGAACTTCGTCTCGAAGTCCTTGTGCACCTCGACCGGTAGCGCCGATCCGCCCGCGACGGACACCCGCAGGTTCGCAGCGATCGCCTTGACGTCGACGTCGTCCGACAGCGCGCCGAGCAGCCCCCAGTACATCGTCGGGACGCCGGCGAAGAACGTGACCTGCTCCTTCTGCATCAGGCCCAGCGCGGCCCCGGCCTCGAACCGGGGCAGCAGGACGACGGTGCCGCCGAACGCGAAGCCGCCGTTCTGGATCACGGTCTGGCCGAAGGAGTGGAACAGCGGCAGCACGCAGAGGTAGGTGTCGGGGTTCTCGGCGTCGGCGCCGAACAGGTCCTTGCCGGTCAGCGCGTTGGCGTGCATGTTGCGGTGCCGCAGCTCGGCGCCCTTCGGCTGGCCGGTCGTGCCCGACGTGTAGAGGATGACCGCCGTGTCGTCCTCGTCGGTCTCGACGGTGTCGAAGGTGGGCGGCTGCTTGCCCATCCCCGCCCCGAGCGTCTCGACCCCCTCGATCGGCGAGTCCGCCGCCGGGTCGGCCGTGATCAGGAAGAAGTGCTCGCAGCCGTCGGTCGCGGAGAAGCCGTCGTGCCCGGCCTTGCCGATCGGCAGCTCGTCGGTGCCCTCGAAGCAGAAGTAGGCCTTCGCGTCGGAGTCGTCGAGGTGGTAGGCCACCTCGCGCCCCTTGAGCAGCACGTTCAGCGGCACCACCGTCGCGCCGGCCTTGAGGATGCCGTAGTAGACGATCGGGAAGTACGGCAGGTTGGGGCAGCTGAGCGCCACCTTGTCGCCCGGCCGGATCCCGCGCTCGACCAGGAGGTTGGCCACCTGGTTGGCGGCGCCGTTCACCTCGGCGTAGGTCAGTCGGGTGTCGCCGAGCACGACGGCGTCGCGGTCGGCGTACTTGTCAGCGGAGTCCTCGAGCAGGCTGGCCAGGTTCAGCATTCCGCCAACCTAGTCGGCGGAACGCCGGCCACGGAAGGCCACCCACACCAGCGCCACACCCGAGGCCGGCGACGGCCGGACCGATGATCGCCCACTTCTCGTCACCGGTCATCGAGCTGCCCTCGAGGTAGCCCAGCCCCTGGAGCATCCACACCAGCCCGACCAGGATCATCAGGGCGCCGATGCCCGCCGCCAGTGCCTTCATCACAGTGCCTTCCTCGTTCGGCCCTTCGTCGCGGTGCCTGTCACGAACCTAGCGCGCGGGCGGCGCGGCGCAGGTCGCCGCGGACGGCGTACGGCGCCAGGCGGCGCAGCACCCAGCCGACCGGTCGCAGCGGGAGGGAGGTCGCGACGTCGACGGTCGCGGTCACCGCGGTCCCCGTCGGGACTTCCGCGAAGCCGAGCCGGAGGCTGGCCTCGATCCCGCGCCAGTGGCCGACCTCGGCCCAGCTCCGGGCGGGGTCGACCTCGGTGACCTCCATCCGGGGCCGGGCGCCGACAGCGGTGACGTCGCGCCAGGTGGTGCCGACCTCGCCGTCGCCGCGCAGCGCCTCGATCCGGCGGAGGCTCCCCTGCCACTCGGGACGGCGCGCCGGGTCGGAGAGGTAGCCGAACACGACGTCGACCGGGGCCGCGAAGTCGACGGCGACCGGTCTCACCAGGGCTGGCCCGTCAGCCGCTCGTAGGCCTCGACGTAGCGCGACCGGGTCAGCGCCACGACCTCCTCCGGCAGCGGCGGGGGTGCGTCTCCCGGATGCGCGGTCCCAGCCGCTCTCGGGCCCGGTCAGCCAGTCACGGACGACCTGCTTGTCGAACGCCGGCTGCGCGTGGCCCGGCCGCCACTCGTCGGCGGGCCAGAACCTCGAGGAGTCCGGCGTGAGCACCTCGTCGCCCAGCACGATGCCGTCGCCGGCCCGCCCGAACTCCAGCTTGGTGTCGGCCAGGAGCATCCCCCGCTCGCGGGCGACCTCCTCGGCACGTGCGTAGACCGCGAGCGTCAGCTCCTTCAGCGCCGCGGCGTCCTCGGGGCCGACGGTGTCGACCACGGCGTCGTAGGAGACGTTCTCGTCGTGGTCGCCGAGATCGGCCTTGGTGGCGGGCGTGAAGATCGGCTCCGGCAGCCGCGAGCCGTCCTCGAGCCCGTCGGGCAGCGGGATGCCGCACACCCGGCCGGTGCTGCGGTAGTCGGCGAGCCCCGAGCCGGCGAGGTAGCCCCGGGCCACGCACTCGACGGGGAACATGTCGAGGGGCTCGCACACGACGGCCCGGCCACGGACGGCGTCGGGCACCTCGGTGGAGACGACGTGGTTGGGCACGAGATCGGCCAGCTGCTCGAACCACCACAGCGACATCCGGGTCAGGATCTCGCCCTTGTCGGGGATCGTGGTGTCGAGGACGAAGTCGTAGGCCGAGATCCGGTCGCTGGCCACCATCAGCAGGCGGCCGGCGTACTCGCCCGACTCGAGGCGGTAGAGATCTCGGACCTTGCCGGAGTGGAGGTGGGTCGCGCCCTCGATCGCGGGCGCCGTCCGGGAGGTTCAGCACGGGCCCGACCCTAGTGGCCGCCGGCGACGGCCGTCATCGGTGCAGCCACCAGCCGAGCGCCCGGGTCATCCGGGGCAGCACCAGGTAGGTCATGATCGGCGTCATCACCACGGTCGAGCCGAACACGCGGAGCACGAGGGGTACGTCGGGCAGGAAGCGGCCGGTCAGCCAGGTCATGAGGAGGCTGAGCGGGAAGAACGCCAGCCAGATCACGATCGCCTGCTTCCACACCGGCGGCGGCCGGCCAGCGGACGGCGCGGTCTCGATGGTCTCGACCGAGTGCGGGGTGTCGAACCAACCCTCGATCCCTGTCCGGCGCTCGACCCGCGACGCGCCGATCCGCCCCTGGGCGGCCGCGAGCCACCATGCGCGCTGTGGCGACGACTCCCACCCGGCCAGGGCCTCACGGCTGGCGAACCGGTAGAGCATGTGCCACTCGTCCGACGCCTCGCCCGGTCGCACCCAGCCGACGCCGAGGAAGCCGTCGAAGCCCTTGGCCAGGGACGCCCCCGCCTCGACCCAGGCCGTCATCTCGGCGGTGTGGCCGGGGTCGATGTGGCGGGTGATCGAGACGGTGACGGGTTCGGCGGTCATGCGTAGAGGTTCCCGGTCGGTGCGCGCCCCGGGCAACTCGACCCCACAAGACGGAACGGCCGGCCGGGCTGCTGCCCGGCCGGCCGTCCTCGCTTCGTCAGCGCGTCAGCGCCGCGCCGCGTGGTGGTTCGGCGCGTCGTAGTCGTGCGCCTGCTTCCGGAGCTCGCCGGTGCCGGTACCGCGGGCGGCCTTGCGCGCCGCTCGTGGCTCCGGTCACCGAGGAGGCGTCCTCGAGTAGGCGAAGACCGCGTGCGCGATCGGCGCCCGACATCTCGGCGATGGCCGTCATGTTGACGTTGCCGATGTCGTCGCAGGCCGGTGGTAGCAGTGGTCGTAGGCCACTCCGGCCTCGCCGCCGTACACCGCAGCCTGCGCCGCGGTCTTCACGCCCTCGGCGCCGGTGAACAGGCCACCGGAGGGGATGCCCTCGGCGATGAACGGTCCGTAGTCGCTGCGACCGCTGAACGGCGTCTCCTCCGAGGCGAGTCCCTGACTCGTGAAGTAGTCGTGGAACGTCTGCTCGATGTCACCGGATCCCGGAGGTCCGGCCGCCACGCCGGGCCCTGCCGGGAAGGCCGAGTTGTCGCCGTCGTAGACGAACCGGACGTAGTTGGGCGAGCCCACCATGTCGAAGTTGAGGTACATCGCGATCTTCGCCAGCTGCTTGGCGGTCAGGTCGGCGACGTAGTGCGTGCTGCCGAGCAGGCCGAGCTCCTCGGCTCCCCACCAGGAGAAGCGCACCTTGTTCACCGGGTTCTCGTCGGCCATGGCCTCGGCGACCTCGAGGAGCGACGCGGAGCCGCTGCCGTTGTCGTTGATGCCCGGTCCCGGCACCACGCTGTCGAGGTGGGCGCCGGCCTGGACGACGCGTCGGGCGTTGCCGCCCTCGGTCTGGGCGATCACGTTGTAGGTGTCGCGGATCTCCGACTCGGTGTCGCTGGTGATGCTCACCGTGCGTGCGCGGCATCGAGCGAGGTCCTGGCCGACGGCGAAGCTGGCGCCGAGAGCCGGGATCGCCCTGCGCCGCCTGCGGAGCGCCGAGGGTTCCGGCGATGGCACCCTCGTTGCCGGCGGTGCCGCGGTTGAAGATGATCGCGGCCACGGCTCCGGCCGTCTGGGCGTTGGCGACCTTGGCGCCGAACGGGCAGGTGCCGCGCTGCATGAGCGCCACCGCACCGCTCACCGTGGCCGGGAAGTCGGACGCCTCGCAGCCGCTGGTCGAGGTCGCCGTTCGGCGTGGCGTCGGTGTCGACCGGGACGACCGGCCGTGTCGGTGACGGTCCCTGACGCGGAGTAGGTCATCGACGCGAAGTCGCCGGGGTTGGCGTACGTCGTCGGGGTCGGCGAGGTCTGCGACAGGCGTCGACGGCGAGTTCTCCTTGAAGAACGGGAACTCGAAGGTCTGCACGTTCGGGTTGTATCCGGCGGCGGTGAGCCGCCCGACCACGTAGTCGACGCTGGCGTCGTACCCCGGCGTGCCGGAGGCGCGGGTGTTGTCGTTGGCGGCGCGCGATGGCCTCGAGCGCCTCGAGGTGCTCGGTGATCCCGGCGGTCGTGACCTCGGCCCGGAAGGCACTGGAGTCGACGTCGGGCCCGGCGGTTGCGGGCGCGCTGCTGAGGGTGCTGGCGACGAGGACGGCGGCCGAGGTTGCGGCCACGCCCCCCATCCATCTGCGGACATGCTTGGGTGTGTGCACGAATGCTCCTGGTCGGGCGGATCCGGCTCGTGGCCGGTCCGCCCCTCGGGGGTGTGGACCCGGCGACAGTAAAGGGTCGTGACCCGGGTCACAAGGGCAGAAGGTAAAGAAACCGGCATTTGCCTGCGGATCCGACGCCTTTCTGGTAGCCGACGCCTAGTCGACGTCGAAGCCCCGGGCGCCGGTGGATTCCGCGTCCCGTACGTCGACGCCCTCCACCCGGGCCCGCCGCGGACCCTCGCGGCACCACGCCACCATCGCCTCGACCGCACCGGGTTCGCCCTCGAAGTGGGCGGCGACGGACCCGTCCGGCTCGTTGCGCACCCAGCCGGCCACGCCGAGCCGGTAGGCCTCCTGCTGGGCCTCGGCGCGGAAGAACACTCCCTGCACCAGCCCGGTCACGGTGACGTCGACTGCCTGCGTCATCCCCCCATCCAACCCGAAGCCGGTCGCCTCGTGGATGCTGTGGGGGTGAGCGACGAGCCGGATCCCCGCCGCTGGCGGATCCTGGCCGTCACGCTGCTGGTCGGATTCATGTCCCTGCTGGACGTGACGATCGTGAACGTCGCGATCCCG
Organism: uncultured Actinomycetota bacterium; assembly: GCA_963812345.1. Taxonomy (GTDB): domain Bacteria; phylum Actinomycetota; class Actinomycetes; order Propionibacteriales; family Nocardioidaceae; genus Nocardioides. The sequence continues at coordinate 40,945 of CAWEVA010000015.1, read as the reverse complement.
TCCATGCGCGCCGGGCTCGACACCACGGCCGGCACCGTGCAGTGGGTGGTGTCGGGCTATGCCCTGGCCTTCGGCCTCACCCTGGTGGCCGGCGGGCGGCTCGGCGACGCCCACGGCCGCCGCCGGATGATGCTGATCGGACTGTCCGGCTTCATCGTGTCCAGCGCCGCGGTCGGACTCGCCCCCAACATCGAGATGGTCATCGCCGCCCGGCTCGCCCAGGGCGCCACGGCCGGGCTGCTCACCCCGCAGAACACCGGCCTGATCCAGCAGCTCTTCCGCGGAGCCGAACGCGGCCGGGCGTTCGGGTTCTTCGGGCTGACCGTGTCGATCTCCTCCGCCCTCGGCCCGGTCCTCGGCGGCCTGATCCTCGCCCTGGCCGGGGAGGAGGATGGTTGGCGCTTCCTGTTCCTCGTCAACGTCCCGATCGGCCTGGTCGCGCTGGTCGCGATCGCCCGGATGGTGCCCGGCGCATCCGCCCAGCCCGATCGCGACACCCGACTCGACCTGGTGGGGGCCGCCCTGCTCGGCCTCGGGGTGCTGTCGGTGCTGTTCCCGCTGGTGAGCCTGGAGGGCGGTGCCCGGCTTCCCCTGGTCCTGCTCGTCCTGGCACCCGCGCTCCTGGTCGGCTTCGTGCAGTGGGAACGACGCGTCGTACGCACCGGCGGGGCGCCCATCCTCGACGTCGGACTGCTCCGACGGACACCTGGTTATGCCGGCGGGCTGGCGATCCAGACCCTCTACTTCACCGGGTTCACCGGGATCTTCCTCGTTCTGTCCGTCTACCTGCAGGACGGGCTCGGCCTGGCGCCCCTCGCTGCCGGGCTCCTCATCACCCCGTTCGCCCTCGGGTCGGCGGCGACCGCGCTGCTGGCCGGGCGCCTGGTGTCCGTCGTGGGCCGGAGGATCACCGCTCATCTCGCTCACGGTGATGATGACCGGGGTGCTCGCGACCGCGCTGCTCGTGCCCGGCCGGGTGCCGGGCGACCTCTGGTGGGTGCTGGTGCCGACCCTGCTCCTGGCCGGGCTCGGCGGCGGTGGCGTGATCTCCCCCAACTTCACGCTGAGCCTCGCGGAGGTGCCGCCGGCCATGGGTGGCGCGGCCGGCGGGGCGCTCCAGACCGGCGCCCGGATCGGGTCGGCCATCGGCGCGGCGCTGCTGATGACGGCGTACCAGCTCGTGGGCGCGCCACCCGGGTGACGCCCTGCAGGCTGCGCTGTTCACCGCCCTGGGCGTGCTGTCGGTGGCCATGGTGATGGCGGTACGCGACCTGCGGGTCACGAGCGGATCGGTGCTTCCATCCTGATGCAGGGCACCGGCGCACCCGAGGACCTCCCTGCGGTCCGGGCGTCGGCCACGCGCTCGACCTCCACGAAGCCGTACCTCGTGTAGAGCGGCACCCCGGACAGGGTGGCCATCAGCGACATCCGCGTGAAGCCCTCGGCGGCGGCCGCCTCCTCGCAGGCCTCGAGGATCATCCAGCCGACTCCGCGCCGGGCGAATCGCGGGAGGGTGTACATCGCCCGCACCCGGGCCGCGTCCTCGGCGGGGTCGAGCAGGTGGGCGTCCCGCCCCGCGGTGCGGTCGCTGCCGTAGAGCGTGGCCCGCCGGCTCCAGCCACCACAGCCGACGACCTCGCCGTCGTGCTCGACGACGAAGTACGTGCCGTCCTCGACGAGCTGGGTGTCGAGGCCCATGATCGTGCGGCTGGACTCGATCTGCTCCTCGCTGAGGAAGCCCTTCTGCAGCTCCGCGATCGCGGCGTCCATGACGGTGCGCAGCACTGGTAGGTCGGCCGTCGTGGCCAGACGCAGCTCCATGCCTCGATGGTGCGCCCCCTGCGACGCGAGGACTAGAGGATCGCGCCGGGTGAGTACGCCGCCGCCTCCGGGTGGTGCCCGACGACCTCGGCCACCCGGCGGCAGACGGCCTGGGTCTGGGCGACGGCGGCTCCGGTGAACGTGATCGGCTCGGCGACGAGGGACTCGAGCTGCTCGGCCGTCAGCCCGAGGCGTTCGTCGGCGGCCAGCCGGGCGAAGACGTCGTTCTCGGTCGCGCCGGCCCGCATGTCGAGGGCGGTGCCGACGGCTGCCTCCTTGATCGCCTCGTGGGCGGTCTCCCGGCCGACCCCGTTGCGCACGGCTGCCATCAGCACCTTGGTGGTGGCCAGGAACGGGAGATACCGGTCGAGCTCGCGCTGGATCACGGCAGGGAACGCGCCGAACTCGTCGAGCACCGTCAGGAAGGTCTGGAAGAGCCCGTCGGCGGCGAAGAACGCGTCCGGCAGGGCGACGCGTCGTACGACGGAGCACGAGACGTCGCCCTCGTTCCACTGGTCGCCGGTGAGCTCGCCGACCATGGAGAGGTAGCCGCGGAGCACGACGGCGAGGCCGTTGACCCGCTCGCAGGACCGGGTGTTCATCTTGTGCGGCATCGCCGACGATCCGACCTGGCCCTCGGCAAAGCCTTCGGTGACGAGCTCGTGGCCGGCCATCAGGCGGATCGTGGTGGCCAGGTTGGCCGGCCCGGCGACGAGCTGCACGAGCGCTGCCACCACGTCGAAGTCGAGGGAGCGAGGGTAGACCTGCCCGACCGAGGTCAGGACGCGCCGGAACCCGAGGTGGGCGGCGACCCGCTGCTCGAGGTCGGCCAGCTTGGTCTCGTCGCCGTCCAGCAGGTCGAGCATGTCCTGCGCGGTGCCCATCGGCCCCTTGATGCCACGCAGCGGGTAGCGGCCCAGGAGGTCCTCGACCCGCTCCAGCGCGATCAGCATCTCGTCGGCGACCGTGGCGAACCGCTTGCCGAGGGTCGTCGCCTGGGCGGCCACGTTGTGCGAGCGACCGGCCATGACGGTGGTCTCGTGCTCGGCGGCCAGCCGGGCGAGCCTGGCCAGCACGGCGACGGTGCGGTCCCGGAGCAGCTGCAGCGAGGAGAGGACCTGGAGCTGCTCGACGTTCTCGGTCAGGTCGCGCGAGGTCATCCCCTTGTGGATGTGCTCGTGCCCCGCGAGCGCGCTGAACTCCTCGATCCGGGCCTTCACGTCGTGCCGGGTGACCCGCTCGCGCGCGGCGATCGACTCGAGGTCGACCTTGTCGGCGACGTCCTCGTAGGCCTCGATGACGCCGTCGGGCACGTCGATGCCGAGGTCGCGCTGGGCCCTGAGCACCGCGATCCACAGCTGCCGCTCGAGGACGATCTTGTGCTCAGGCGACCAGATGCGGACGAGGTCCTCCCCGGCGTAGCGGGTGGCGAGGACGTTGGGGACGATCACGTGCCGGATTCTCCCACGGACGCTGCGGCCAGCATCCGCTGGAACCGGTCAACCTGCCAGGTCGCGGTCCGGTGCCTGACCCCTGCGATGTCGAAGATGTTGCCCTAGCCGCCCGTGAGGCCCCGAGACGACCGCGGGGTCGAGCGGACCCAGCTGAGGACCCGCCGGTCGCAGGATCCACCGGCCGCTGCTCGTCATCTGGATTCCGGTCGGCGTGAGCGCAGCGAAGACGGGCTGCACCGCCATCTGGAAGAGCAGGGATAGCGGTAGAACTAGGGCCAGGTAGACGAGCCACGTCGGACCGGGGATCACCCCGAACTCGTGGAGGAACACCACGACTCCGTAGATCGCCGCCGCGGCTCCGAAGTACGCGCCGCCTCCTTTCTTGTGACACGACAGCCGGACGACGTCCGACACCGGCGCGCCCAGAACCTCGGCGGCCGCCGCCGCGAGCTTCTCAACAGAGGCCACGTGTCAGACGCCCGCCGCGATGTCGGTGCGGTGCTGGGCACCGTCGAAGACGATCTCGGCCGCGCCGGCGTACGCCGCGTCCCGTGCGTCCGCGACGTCGGCACCGGTGCCGACGACCGCGAGCACCCGGCCACCCGCCGTGACCAGGTCGCCGCCCGCATCGGCCGTCCCGGCGTGGATCACGTGGACGCCTTCGAGCGCCTCGGCGGCGTCGATCCCGGTGATCACGTCACCCTTCGAGGACGACTCGGGGTAGCCCGCCGAGGCGAGCACGACGCCGACCGCGGCGCCGGGGCGGAACGCGGGAGCCGGGACGTCGGCGAGCGTGCCGGTCGCGGCGCCGAGCAGGAGGGACGAGAGCGGCGACTCGAGCAGCGCGAGCAGCGGCTGGGTCTCGGGGTCGCCGAAGCGGGCGTTGAACTCGACTACCCGGACGCCACGGGAGGTGAGGGCCAGGCCGACGTAGAGCAGCCCGCGGAACGGCGCACCGCGGCGGGCCATCTCGTCGATCGTCGGCTGGAGCACCGTCGCCAACACCTCGTCGACGAGGTCCGGCGGCGCCCATGGAAGCGGCGTGTAGGCACCCATGCCGCCGGTGTTGGGGCCTTGGTCGCCGTCGTGGATGCGCTTGAAGTCCTGGGCAGGTTGGAGCGGGTAGACCGTCGCACCGTCCGTGATCGCGAAGAGAGAGACCTCCGGGCCGTCGAGGTACTCCTCGATGACGACGCGCCCGCATCCCTCGGCGTGGGCGAGCGCGGCGGCGCGGTCGGAGGTGACGACGACGCCCTTGCCGGCGGCGAGTCCGTCGTCCTTGACCACATAGGGGGCACCGAACTCGTCCAGCGCCGACGCGGCCTCGTCCGGCGTGGTGCACAGCCGGGCCGCGGCGGTGGGGACGCCGGCGGACGCCATCACGTCCTTGGCGAACGCCTTGGACCCCTCGAGCTGCGCAGCCGCGGCCGAGGGACCGAAGCAGGCGATCCCCCGCTCGGTGACGGCGTCCGCGACCCCGGCGACCAGCGGGGCCTCGGGGCCGACGACGACCAGGTCCACCCCGAGCTTCTCGGCGAGCGCGGCGACATCGGCACCGTTCATCGGGTCGACGTCGTGGAGGGTGGCGACCGCGGAGATGCCGGGGTTGCCCGGCGCGACGTGCACCTCGGTGACGTGGGGGTCGAGGGAGAGCGCCCGGGCCAGCGCGTGCTCGCGCCCGCCGGTGCCGATGACGAGGGTCTTCACGGGCGGACCCGTCGCTCGTAGTCGGCGCGGGCGGCGGCGTCGGCGCTGGTCAGGATGGCGTCGGCGTGGAACACCCGCGAGATCGCCTCCTGGACCCGGCGCGGGAGCAGCTGGGTAGTGCGGACCATGCCCTGCGTCCAGCGCGGCACCCACGTCTCCGGCCGGGGGTTGCGGATGACCGCCTCGATGGCGGAGGCGACGTCCTCGGCGGACACCGGCTTCACGAACCGCGCCTGGGACACCCCGGCCGCCAGATCGGTCTGCACGACGGTGGGCAGGACCATCGACACGTCGACGCCGTCCGGCGCGAGCTCGGCCCGGGTGGCCTCGGTGAAGCCGACGACGCCGAACTTGGAGGCGGCGTACGTCGCGCCGCCGGGGACCGCGACACGACCAACACCTGAGGCCACGTTCACGATGTGCCCCCGGCCTCGCTCGATCATCGCGGGGGCGACGGTCTTGGTGCCGGTGATGACACCGAGCAGGTTGACCTCGAGGATCGCGCGGGTCACCTCGTCCGGCTCCTCGACCACGGCGCCCACCGGCATGATCCCGGCGTTGTTGACCAGGACGTCGAGTGGCCCGGCGGAAGTGGCGAAGGACCGCCACGACGCGGGGTCGGCGACGTCGAGCGGCAGAACCACCACGTTCAGATCGGCCGCGGCCTTCTCGGCGGTCTCGACGTCACGGTCGCCGATCACCACCCGGGCGCCGGCCCGCGACAGGCGAGACGCCGTGGCCAGCCCGATCCCACGGGCACCGCCTGTGATCGCGATGGTCAGCGTGGACAGGTCCGCGCTCGTGCTCATCGGACCGCCACCGGCAGGTGCTGAGGCCCGCGCAGGTTGATCCGGCCGTTCCAGGCTGGCTCGCCGTCGAGGCGCAGGTCGGGGAAACGCTCGACCAGCCGCTGGATCGCGACCCGGCCCTCGAGCCGAGCCAGGGCCGCCCCGAGGCAGTGGTGGACACCGGCGCCGAACGACACGTGGGCGCGCGCGTCCTCGCGGTCGAGCCGCAGCGCATCGGCGTCGGGGCCCCAGCGGGCGGGATCGCGGTTGGCCGCGGCGAGGCTGGCGATGACGAACGCCCCTGCGGGGATCTCGGTCCCGGCCGCGGAGTAGGGCTCCAGGGTGATCCGGCGGCTCATCTGCACCGGGGAGTCGTAGCGAAGCAGCTCCTCGACCGCGTTGCCGGCGAGGTCGGGTTGGGTGCGCAGCAGCGCGAGCTGGTCGGGATTGCGGAGCAGAGCGAGCGTGCCGTTGGCGATCAGGTTGACGGTGGTCTCGTGACCGGCGATGTAGAGCAGCAGCACCTGCGCCACCAGCTCGTCGTCGTCCAGGACGTCGCCGTCGTCTTCTGCGCGGATCAGGGCGGTCAACAGATCGTCGCCCGGGTCCCGGCGCTTCCGCTCGATGACGTCGGCCGCGATGGCCGCGAGCTCGTTGTCGGCAAACAAGATCTCTCGGAAGGCATCGGCGTCGACCACCGGCTCCAGCGAGCGCACCACGACCCCGGCCAGCTCGCGCATCCGCACGTGGTCTGCCTCGGGCATGCCCAGCATCCGGGTGATCACCGTGAAAGGCAGCGGGTAGGCCAGCGCCTCGACCAGGTCGACCTCACCCTCCTCGGACATCCGGTCGAGCGCTTCGTCGACCAGCCGCTCCACCTCGGGCTCGAGCGCGGCAATCGCCTTGGGCGTGAACGCCTTGGAGACCAGCTTGCGCAGCCGGGTGTGGTCGGGCGGGTCCTTGTCGAGCATGGAGAGCCCGTGCATCCGCTCCTCGCGGTCGCCGTACACCTCTTCGGCAAGCGCCTGCATCGGTCCCGGCGCGACATGGCGCTCCTCGACGGAGTGCCCTGAGCGGAGGAGGTCGTTGACGGCGTCGTAGGTCGACACAACCCAGAACCCGAACGGATTCTGGTGGACCGGGTCGGCCTCGCGGAGCCGGGTGTACTCCGGATAGGGGTCATCGGTGAAGCCGGGAGCGAACGGGTCGAAGGCGTAGCCGGTCTCGGTCATCTCTCTACTCTCCGCGATCAGTCGTGGACGACGATGGTCTGCTCGCGGCCGGGCCCGACGCCGACGCCCCAGATCCGGGCGCCGGACATCTCCTCGAGCGCCTGCACGTAGACCTGCGCGTTCTTCGGCAGGTCGTCGAACTCGCGGCATCCGGAGATGTCGGTCTGCCAGCCGTCGAAGAACTCGTAGACCGGCTTGGCGTGGTGGAACTCGGTCTGCGTCATCGGCATCTCGTCGTGGCGCACGCCGTCGATCTCGTAGGCCACGCACACCGGGATCCGCTCCCAGCTGTCGAGCACGTCGAGCTTGGTGAGGAAGAACTCGGTCAGCCCGTTGACCCGGCTGGCGTAGCGGGCGATGACCGCGTCGTACCAGCCGCACCGGCGGGTCCGGCCGGTCGAGACGCCGATCTCGCCGCCGATCCGCTGCAGCTCCTCGCCGTCCTCGTCGAACAGCTCGGTCGGGAACGGGCCGGAGCCGACCCGGGTCGTGTAGGCCTTGATCACGCCGATCACCCGGTCGATCCGGGTCGGCCCGACGCCGGCGCCGACGCAGACGCCGCCGGCCACCGGGTTGCTGCTGGTCACGAACGGGTAGGTGCCGTGGTCGACGTCGAGCATCGTCGCCTGGGCACCCTCGAACAGCACGGTCTTGCCCTCGTCGAGCGCCCGGTTGAGCAGCAGCGACGTGTCGGCGACCATCGGCCGCAGCCGGTCGGCGTACGACAGCAGCTCCTCGACGACCGCGTCCACCTCGATCGCGCGGCGGTTGTAGACCTTGGCCAGCACGTGGTTCTTCAGGTCGAGCGCGCCCTCGACCTTCTGCCGCAGGATGCCTCGTCGAAGAGGTCGGCGACCCGGATGCCGAGGCGGTTGATCTTGTCGGCGTACGCCGGCCCGATGCCGCGGCCGGTGGTGCCGATCTGGTTCTTGCCGAGGAACCGCTCGGTGACCTTGTCGACCGTCGAGTGGTACGACGCGATGACGTGCGCGTTGGCGCTGACCACCAGGTCGGCCACCTCGACGCCCGCGCTCGATCAGCGCGTCGAGCTCGCGGAACAGCGCCTCGGGAGAGACGACGACGCCGTTGGCGATCACGCGAGGTCGCACCCGGGCGTGAGGATGCCGCTCGGGCAGCAGGTGGGTCGCGAACTTCTCGCCGTTGACGACGATGGTGTGGCCGGCGTTGTGGCCGCCGCTGGTGCGGACCACGAAGTCGATGGTGTCGGTGGTGGCGAGCAGGTCGGTCGCCTTGCCCTTGCCCTCGTCGCCCCACTGGGCGCCGAGGATCACGATCGCGGGCATGCCGCTCTCCTTACGACGTCGGTCGAGCCTGTCGAGACCAGCCCGGAAATGAAACAGCCCCGGCAACAGCACCGGGGCTCTTGCGACGCCACGCTACCAAAGCCGGGCTCGGCGCTGGACGCTCGGCTAGGGTCCGCCGCGTGGACTCGCTGCTGGTGATCACCAACCGCGACGCCGGCACGGCCGACGAGGAGACCCTCGACCGGGCGCTCGCGTCGCTCTTCGACCAGGCGTCGGTCGAGGTCACGGCGACCTCGAACCCCGGCGAGCTCGACGGCGTCCTGCACCGCGCCGGCTCGCGCAGATCGTCGTCGCCGGCGGCGACGGCAGCCTGCACGCGGTGGTCGCCGCGCTCTACCGCCGCCACGACCTAAGGCAACGCCGTGCTCGGGCTGATCCCGCTCGGCACCGGCAACGACTTCGCCCGCGGCGATGGACATCCCGCTCGACACCGAGGAAGCGGCGCGGCTGCTGGTCGAGGGCGAGCGTCCGCCCGGTCGACCTGATCGTCGACGAGCTCGGCGAGAGTCGTGGTCAACAACGTGCACGTCGGCGCCGGCGCGCAGGCCAGCCGGCGCGGCGCCCGCTGGAAGGAGCGGCTCGGCAAGGTCGGCTACGGGAAGCTCAACCTCGGCAAGCTCGGCTACCCCATCGGCGCCGCCTGGCCGCCGTCAAGCCGCCGTACCTCCGGCTGCGGGTCGAGGTGGACGGCGAGGTGATCGTCGACGTCGACCAGCCGGTGCTGATGGTCGCGATCGGCAACGGCCCCAGCGTCGGCGGCGGCGCCGAGCTCACCCCCGAGGCGGACCCGGAGGACGGCAAGGTCGACGTGATGATCTCGCGCGCGGTCGGCCCGCTGGGCCGGTTCGGGTACGCCGCCCAGCTGGCCGTCGGCCGCCACCACGAGCGCGACGACGTGATCTACCTGCGCGGCTCCACCGGGTCTCGATCAGCGGCGAGGAGTTCTACTGCGCCGCCGACGGCGAGATCTACGGCCCCGAGCGCCAACGCACCTGGCACGTCGAGCCGGCGGCGTACTCGATGGTCCTCCCGGCCGGTGCCGGCCGCGCAGCAACCAGCCCCGCCGCACCGCCTCCACCCCCGCCTGGAACCGGCTGTCCACGCCGAGCTCGATCAGCAGGCCGGCCACGCGGCGGCGTACGGTCCGCAGGCTGATGCCGAGGGCGCGGGCGATCTGCTCGTCCTTCGCGCCGGCGGCCAGCTGCTGCAGGAGGAACCGGCGCAGGTCGGGCCGGGCCTCGCCGAGGTCCAGGTCGGGCACGGGCGCGGCCCGGTCCCACATCAGCTCGAACAGCAGGATGAGGGACTCGACCAGCGCGCGCTGGCGGACCAGGATGCGCGGCTCGTCGGCCATGCCGAGCGGCTCGGGCAGCACGGCGTGGGTGTCCCGATGACGAACAGCCGGGTCGGCAGGTCGGCGATCACCCGCACCTGCTCGCCGGCCTGGGCCCGGGCGCGCAGCGCGTCCGGCGCCTCCTGCAGCGCCCGGACGGGATAGATCGCCCGGGACCGCCGGCCGGACGCGACCGCCTCGGCGACCACCTTCGCCATCGCCGACTCCCGTGGCATCCGCCAGGCGTCGGGACGCAGCCACAGCAGGTCGCCCGGCTCTCCTCGATGATCGTGGTGAGCAGCTGGAGCGCGTTGCCGCCGGAGCTGACCTCGCCGTCCAGCGGCTGGACGTACTCGACCTCGCCCGGCCCCGGGCGGGTGCTGGCTGCGGTCAGGAACTGCACGGCCGCGGCCAGGTCGAGCAGCCGGTCGTGCGAGCGGTTCGCGGCCTCCGCCTCCTGGGTGATCGACTGCCGATCACGGCGGAGACCGGGAGCACGTGGATGTGGTCCTCGTGGATCTTCACGATGCCGTGCTCCACCAGCGTGCGAGCGTCCGCGAGCTCGCCCGGGGCGATCCCCACCGCCTCGGACGGTCGACCGTGCTCCCGACAGCGCCAGGACGCGCTGGTAGAGCCGCTCCTGCTCCCGGGTCAGCCCGAGCGCCGAGAGCACCGACGAGGCGGCGTGGCCACGCATGACTGGCATCTTAGTGACACCGGCACCCGTGAGCCACGTGGCACGGATGGGTCAGTGCATCATTTCGGTACCGACTGGTCGGGTGCTTTTCAGGACAAGCACACCCGCCGGCCGCACGACCCACCTCGGGGGATGAGGTCGTGTGGCCAGCGAAGGGACAGGGCGCCGGATCCGCGACACGGATCCGGCGCCCTGTCCATGTCGCCGGCAGCCCGCTCCTCTGCGCCTTCCCGCCGCCGCGGCGCGGTCGCGCCCTCCGGTAGCGTTCGGCTGGCTCCGATCCCCACCCGAGCAGGAGCACCCATGGCACGAGGCGGACAGCAGGGCGACCCCACGGACTGGGTCACCCGTGCGGCCGACGACGCCATCCGGCACGCCGGCGAGGCACCGGGTGATCACCTGCTCCTCGGGCGCGAGCCCGTCGGGCCCGGTGCACCTCGGCAACCTGCGCGAGTTCCTCACCGTGCACTTCGTCGCCGACGAGCTGCGCCGCCGCGGCGTACCCGTTCGCCACCTGCACGTGTGGGACGACTACGACCGCTTCCGCAAGGTGCCGGCCGGCGTCGACCCGTCCTGGGCCGAGCACATCGGCCGGCCGCTCTCGGCGGTCCCCGACCCGTGGGAGTGCCACCCGTCCTGGGCCGAGCACTTCAAGGCGCCGCTGCGCGCGGCCCTGCACGAGCTCGGCGTGGACATGGAGGAGATCTCCCAGACCGAGCGCTACAGCGCCGGGGTCTACCGCGAGCAGGTGCTGCACGCCGTCCAGCACCGCGACGACATCGACGCGGTGCTCGCGAAGTACCGCACCAAGGAGCGGGCGCCGAGCCGAGAGGAGGCGGAGCTCGCCGACTCGGTCGCCGAGGACGAGGACGCCGACACCGAGGCCGCCGCCGGCGAGCTCGAGCGGTTCCCGTTCAAGCCCTACTGCCGCGAGTGCGGCCGCGACACCACGCACCTCACGGCGTACGACGACGAGACCACCGACCTCTCCTACACCTGCCAGTCGTGCGGTTTCCACCGGCGTCACCAACCTCGCCACCCAGAACGAGGGCAAGCTGGTCTGGAAGGTCGACTGGCCGATGCGGTGGGCGTTCGAGAGGTCGACTTCGAGCCCGCCGGCATGGACCACGCGACCCCCGGCTCGTCGTTCACCGTCGGCCACGAGCTGGTGGAGACCGTGTTCGGGATGCCGCGTCCGGCCTGGTTCGGCTACGGCTTCGTCGGCTTCGCGGGCATGCAGAAGATGTCGTCCTCGACGGAGGGGCGCCCACCGCCGCCGACGCGCTGAAGATGATGGAGGCGCCGATCCTGCGCTGGCTCTACGTCCGCCGGCAGCCCCAGCAGACCTTCAACATCGACTTCGGCCCCGAGATCGTCCGGCTGTACGACGAGTGGGACGCGCTGGGCCGCAAGGCCGCCGACCCGGCGAAGCGCGACGCCCGTGCTCGCCTTCGAGCGGGCCGCCGCGACCTCGACCGCCGGCGCGCTGCCGACCCCGCCGGTCGTCGTGCCGTTCCGGACCCTCTCCTCGGTCGCCGACGTGACCGCCGGGTCCGCCGAGCTGATCAGCCAGGTCATCGAGCACGTCGGCCACGAGCACTCCTCGGTGACGACCTCGAGCCGCGGCTGTCGCGGGCGATGGCCTGGACGACCGAGTTCGTGCCGCCCGAGCGGACGATCGTGCGGGCGAGCCCGACGCCGACCGGCTCGCCTCGCTGTCGGAGCGCGAGGCCGCCTGGCTGTCGCTGCTCCTCGACGGGCTTCCCGACGGCGATCTCGACCTCGAGCCGGTCACCACGCTGGTCTACGGCGTACCCAAGCTCGCGCACGGCCTGCCGCTCGACGCCGACCCGACCGACGAGGTGAAGGCCGACCAGAAGGAGTTCTTCGGCTCCTCTACAACCTGCTCGTCGACAAGGACCGCGGCCCGCGGCTGCCCACGCTGATCGTCGCCCTGGGCCCGGAGAAGGTGCGCTCCCTCCTGACACCGCCCTAGGGCGCTGACCCGCGCTAGTTAACGGCGGGTCAGCGTTCGAGCAGCGCGTCGTACGCCGCCGGGCTGGAGTCGCGCAGGAACGCCGAGCAGCGGTCCCACTCCTCGGCCTCGCCGATCGCCCGCGCCGAGGCCGCGAGGACCGCCAGGCAGCGCAGGAAGCCTCGGTTCGGCTCGTGCTCCCACGGCACCGGCCCGTGGCCCTTCCAGCCGTTGCGGCGCAGCAGGTCGAGGCTGCGGTGGTAGCCGACCCGGGAGTAGGCGTAGACCGTCACGTCGTCCGCCCCGTCGTCGCGCGCCCGCTCGGCCAGGGCGGCCCAGGCGAACGGCGACGCCGGGTGGCGGCGTACGACGTCGACCGGGTCCGCCCCGGAGTCCAGCTCGGCGGCGGCCGGGTCCTCCGGCAGATGGGTGGGCGGCGGCCCGGCCATCAGGTCGGGGTGGTTCATCAGACCCCCACCGACTTGCCGCGGAGCGGAGGTTCTCGCACGCCTCGACGACCCGCGCGGCCATGCCGGCCTCCGCGGCCTTGCCCCAGGCGCGGGGGTCGTAGACCTTCTTGTTGCCGACCTCGCCGTCGACCTTGAGCACGCCGTCGTAGTTGGTGAACATGTGGGCCGCGACCGGGCGGGTGAAGGCGTACTGGGTGTCGGTGTCGACGTTCATCTTCATCACGCCGTAGTCGACGGCGGCGCCGATCTCCTCGGCGGTCGAGCCGGACCCGCCGTGGAAGACCAGGTCGAAGGGCTTCGAGCCGGCTCCAGGCCGAGCTTCTCGACCACGGCCTCCTGGGCGGTCTTGAGGATCTCGGGGCGGAGCTTGACGTTGCCGGGCTTGTAGACGCCGTGCACGTTGCCGAACGTCAGCGCCGCCATGTAGCGGCCCTGGTCACCGGTGCCGAGCGCGCTGACGGTGGCCAGCGCGTCCTCGGGGGTCGTGTAGAGCTGCTCGTTGATCTCGTTCGCGACGCCGTCCTCCTCGCCGCCGACGACGCCGATCTCGACCTCGAGGATGATCTGCGCGGCCGCGCACTTCGCGAGCAGCTCCTCGGCGATCTGCAGGTTCTCCTCGAGGGGTACGGCGGAGCCGTCCCACATGTGCGACTGGAAGAGCGGGTCCTCGCCCCGGGAGACCCGCTCGGCGGAGATCTCGACCAGCGGCCGGACGAAGCCGTCGAGCTTGTCCTTCGGGCAGTGGTCGGTGTGCAGCGCGATGTTGACGGGGTAGTTCTTCGCGACCTCGGCGGCGTAGCGGCGAACGCGACCGAGCCGGTCACCATGTTCTTCACCGACGGTCCGGAGAGGTACTCCGCGCCGCCGGTGGAGACCTGGATGATCCCGTCGGAGCCGGCGTCGGCGAACCCCTGCAGGGCGGCGTTCAGGGTCTGCGACGAGGACACGTTGATGGCCGGGAAGGCGAAGGCCTTCTCCTTGGCCGCGTCGAGCATCGCGGCGTAGACCTCGGGGGTGGCAATGGGCATGCGGGGGTCTCCTCGGAACAGGTCTGGACTCTCCATCACCCTAGTCCCCCCGCCTCGCGTGACCAGACGGCCGCTGGACCGTTGTCGGGGCACGGCGGACACCCGCCGCACGCCCTGAGGAGTCACCCGTGTCCCGTCCCGCCCTGCCCGACTCACCCGGCTCCGCCTCGCCGGAGCCCTGGCCACCTGGCCGTCGGCGCCGCCATGCTCAGCGTCCCCACCACGGCCGCCAGCAGCGAGCCACGGCGCGTTCCATCCGCAGCTGGTCACCGTCGACACCCCGGCCGCTCCGACAAGGAGCGGCTCCAGCCGCTCGGGCTCGACCTGACCGAGCACGCCGGTCACGACTACGTCGAGGTCGTGCTGCACGAGCGTGACGAGCTCAGCCGGCTGACCGCGGCGAAGTTCAAGTACGACGTCGTGATCCCGGACCTGGTCGGCCGCGGCGTCGAGATCGCCGAGCTCAACGAGGAGTACGCCGCCCGCGTCGCCCGCTCGCCCCTCCCGTCGGGCCGCGACGCCTACCGCACCCTCGACGACTACAACGCCGACATGACCAGGCTCGCGAAGAAGCACCCGGGCCTGGTCAAGAAGTTCGCGCTCAAGCGGCCGAGCCTCGACGGCCGCACCATCTACGGCGTCGAGATCAGCCAGGGGGTCCGCGAGCCCAACGGCGGTGAGCCGACCTTCGTGCTGATGGGCGTCCACCACGCCCGCGAGTGGCCCTCGGGCGAGCTGGCCATGGAGTTCGCGTTCGACCTGGTGAAGAACTACGGCAGGAGCGACCGGATCACCCGGCTGCTCAGGCAGGCCCGCGTCATCGTGGTCCGGTCGTCAACGTCGACGGCTTCGTCCTGTCCCGCACCGACGGCGAGTACTCCGACCTGCGCGAGCTGAACGAGAACGACCCGCCCGGCGGCAGCGCCTCGGTCCTGGCCACGCCCGGTCACGACCTACAAGCGCAAGAACTGCCGGGTCGTCGACGGCCAGGACACCCCCGACGGCAGCTGCGCGGCCGCTGCCACCAGCACGGTGGCTTCGGCATCGGCGTCGACCTCAACCGCAACTACGGCGGCTTCTGGGGCGGTCCGGGCGCGGCGCCGACCGAGCCCAACCCGGAGACGTCGAGGCCGGGCCGGCCGACCCGACCTACCGCGGAGCCGAGCGCGTTCTCCGAGCCGGAGACCAAGAACATCCAGGACCTGGTCTCCAGCCGCCAGGCCACGATGCTGATCTCCAACCACACGTTCTCGAACCTCGTGCTGCGGCCCAACGGCGTGAACCCCAACACCATCGGCGAGGACGGCAAGCCGGTCGGCGACTCCCCCGACGAGCGTGACTGAAGAACCTGGGTGCCCGGATGGCGGCGCAGAACGGCTACGCCAACATCCACGGCTGGCAGCTCTACGACACGACGGGCACCACCGAGGACTGGTCCTACAACGCCACCGGCGGTTTCGGCTACACCTTCGAGATCGGCCCGAACGAGTTCCACCCGCCGTACCCCGAGGTCGTCGACCAGTACCTCGGCGCGGGCAAGTACGCCGGCAAGGGCAACCGGGAGGCCTACCTGATCGCGCTCGAGCACGCGGTCGACACGCGCTACAGCGGCGTCCTCACGGGCAACGCCCCGAAGGGCGCGGTGATCCGGCTGGAGAAGACCTTCCACACCCCGACCTGGGAGTCCGTCCTTCAAGGACGGCGTGAACACCGCGATCACGGCGGGCCGCGACGGCTTCGAGTGGATCGTCAACCCGTCCACCCGGCCGGTGGTGCGTTCGCACCCCTACGAGGACCTGAGCGACAAGCCGTTCCGGAAGAAGGTCTTCGAGGGCGGTCCGATCGAGCCGCGGGCCACGTCGACCACGAGTTCGTGCTGAACGGGCCCGCCGACGTCTTGCGGACCACCCTCGACTGGCCGACGCCGGACGACCTCGACCTCGAGGTCTACCGCAAGACGAGCGACGGGAAGCTGAAGGAGGTCGGCAGCTCCGGGAACTTCGTCGGCGAGAAGGAGCCGGTCGACATCACGGCGCCCCGGCCGGCACCTACGTGCTGCGGGTGATCAACTTCGCCTCCGCGACGCCGAGCTACACCCTCACCGCGGAGCTCTTCAACTCGTCACCCGGCACACCGCGGGCAAGCGCGAGCGCTACACGCTGACCTGCGAGAAGAACGGCACGGTCCTCCAGACCGCACGGGTCTTCATCGGCCGCGGCCACGTGAAGCAGATCGACTTCTCGGAGTGCCGCCGGAAGTGGTGAGCCCACCGCTGACCCGCCCGAGAGTTTCGGGCGGGTCGGCGCGATTCGGTCAGCGGGCGGGTCGTCGCGGGCGGCGGCGCCGTGGCGGGTCCTCGCCGGGACCACGTCGCGCTGAGTAGGGTGTCGCGAGCAACTCGAGGACAGAGGACCTCACCGTGATGAAGACTCCCAGGCTCGTCCCCTCGGACGCGACGCGCTGCTGGCCGTCGTACTCATGCTCCTGGCGCCGCTGGCGGCGGTCGTCGCCAGGCCGGGCCGGCACAGGCCGGGCCCGCCTTCCAGCAGCCGAGGGTCGGTGAGTGCCGGGCGCTCACCTTGGACGAGTTCAACCGCAAGTCCGACAACGAGGCACCGATCGAGTGCTCCGAGCCGCACACCTCGCGGGTGATTGACACGGGTCGGCTTCCCAGACGGGGTGAGCTGGGGGGCCTCGATCCGGCGGCTGACGCGGATCGCCACGTGCATCTGCGATCCCGCGTGGAAGAGGCGCTGGGCCGCAGTCTACCGCGGCCGGGCGATGCGGCCGAGTCGAGCGGGCTGGTTCATCCCGACCAAGGCCCAGCGCGAGCGCGGTGCGCGGTGGATCCGCTGCGACCTGATCCTGCTGGCCGGGTCGGCGGCTGGCCGACCTGCCCACCGACGACATGCCGGCGCTGGGTGCGCCGCCCCACCCGGGCCGCATCGCGGCCTGCCTCAAGGCGCGGACCTCCTCACGACCGCTCTGTAGCCGCAGGCCGCGTGGCGGGCCACCGGGACGTTCGTCATCCGCCAGAAGGCCTACCCGACGCGACCGGCAGATCCGGCGGGCCGCGCTGCGCCGGTGCCCCTCCCGGGTCCAGCACGGACTCCTTCGCGTGGGAGTTACCACGGCGCGAACCGTGGCGGCTCGGGGACCACGTCATCATCTGCTTCTCCCACACGCGCAACTGACTCCCGCCGCTGACCCGCCCGAAACTTTCGGGCGGGTCAGCGCGATTTCGGGTCAGTTTCGGGCGGGTCAGCGTGACCAGCCCCGCCAGGCGGCGTCGCCGGACAGGTCGGCGTACTCCCGGATCCAGGCGTGCATCGCGATCGCCGCGGCCGCGCTGGCGTTGATCGAGCGGGTGGAGCCGAACTGTGCGATCGAGAACGTCCCGTCGCACGACCTCCCGCGCGACTCCGACAGGCCCGGCCCCTCCTGGCCGAACAGGAAGCACACCCGCCGCGGTAGCTCCATCGTCTCCAGGTGGTCCGACCCGGGAAGGTTGTCGATGCCGAGCAGGCGCACCCCGTCGGCGTGGAGGTACGCCGCCAGGTCGGCGGCCGTCTCGTGGTGCCGGACGTGCTGGTAGCGGTCGGTCACCATCGCCCCGCGCCGGTTCCAGCGCCGGTTGCCGACGATGTGCACCTCCGCGGCGAGGAACGCGTTGGCGGTCCGGACGATGGTGCCGATGTTGAAGTCGTGCTGCCAGTTCTCGATGGCGACGTGGAAGTCGTGCCGGCGGGTGTCGAGGTCGGCCCGGATCGCCTCCAGGGTCCAGTAGCGGTAGCGGTCGACCACGTTGCGCCGGTCGCCCTCGGCGAGCAGCCGCGCGTCGTACTGCTCGCCGTCGGGCCACGGGCCGGCCACGGACCGACGCCGACCTCCGCGGGGCCGTGCGGCATCGGGTCGTACGGCGCGCGTGGTTCCTCCATGGCCCGGATCCTAAGCGTTCACGAATCCCGTTGGGCCGCCCGGTTACGGTTACGCAGTGGGCGCACTCGTGGACATCACTCCGCTGCTGCTCGGCATGGACTGGATGGACCCGGTTTGGTGGCTGGACCGGTTCGGGGAGCTTCTTCTGGCTGAGCCTGGTCATCATCTTCATCGAGTGCGGCCTGTTCTTCCCGTTCCTGCCCGGGCGACACCCTGCTGTTCGCGATGGGCCTGTTCATCTCCACCGGCGCATCGACATCTTCCCCGGCCCGGACGGCTCGAGCTGCTGATCGCCCTCGCCGCTGTCACCGTGGCCGCCTTCCTGGGCAACGTGATCGGCTACGAGATCGGCCGCGCCATCGGGCCACCGCTCTACGAGCGCGACGGCCGGATCCTCAAGCGCAAGTACTTCGACCAGACCGAGGCGTTCTTCGACAAGCACGGCAACAAGGCGCTGGTGATCGGCCGGTTCGTCCCGTTCGTGCGCACCTACATCACCGTGGTCGCCGGGGTCACCCGGATGGAGCGGCGCCGGTTCTTCATCTGGAGCGCCGTCGGCGCCGTGCTCTGGGTCCTCAGCATCACCCTGCTCGGCTACTTCCTCGGCCGGACGTTCCCGTCGCTCGGCGAGAACATCGACAAGGCGATCCTGGTGATCCTGGCGTTCTCGGTGATCCCGTGGCCTACGAGTGGTGGCGGCACCGGCGTACGACGAGTCCCGAGGCCGACGACAACGACGACGACGGCGTGCCCGACCGCGACATCGCCGGCTCGGGCACCGAGCCCCGGGAGGGCTAGGCACGGCTACTGGCGGCGTCCAGCTCCGCCTTGGTCAGCACCGCACGGACCTCGAGGCCGACGTCGGCGAGCGGGTTCTCGCCCTCCGGGCTGCGGTCGATCGCGCAGACCACGACCTCGACGACGGCACCGGCCTCACGCAACGCCCTGGTCGCGTCGCGTACGGCGCCGCCGGTGGTGATCACGTCCTCGACCAGCGTGACCCGGCGACCGGCGACGTCGGGGCCCTCGGCCAGCTTGCAGGTGCCGTACTCCTTGGCCTGCTTGCGCACGAACAGCGCCGGCCGACCGGTCAGGCTGCTCACCATGGTCGCGATCGGGATGCCGCCGAGCTCGAGCCCGCCGAGCAGCTCGGTGTCGTCGGGCAGCAGCTGCACCATCGCCCGGGCGACCCGGGCCAGCAGGGTGGGGTCGGCCTCGAAGAGGTACTTGTCGAAGTACTCCGAGGCGACCTGACCGGACCGGAGCGTGAACTCCCCGGTCAGCCGGCAGCAGCCGTCGATGTCGCGGGCGAGGTCGGGATCGAGTCCGGAGATCGTCGCTTCACGCGGCCCATCATGGCGCACGCGACTGCCGGGGGCGGTTAGCCTCGACCCCATGCTCGCCCGACGCCTGCAGGGGATCCCGCCGACGATCTTCTCCGAGATGTCCGCGCTGGCGGTCCGCACGGGCTCGGTCAACCTGGGCCAGGGCTTCCCGGACGTCGACGGCCCGCCCGCGGTGATCGCCCGGGCGGTCGAGGCGCTCCAGGGCGGGCAGAACCAGTACGCCCCGGGCATCGGCGTACCCGCGCTGCGGCGAGGCGATCGCCCGCCACCAGGCGCGGCACTACGGGCTCGACCTCGACCCCGACCGCCAGGTCTTCGTCACCACCGGCTGCACCGAAGGCGTCGCGGCCGCGCTGCTCGGGCTGGTCGACGAGGGCGACGAGGTGGTCGTGCTCGAGCCCTACTACGACTCCTACATCGCGATGATCCAGATGGCCGGAGGAGTACGCCGACCGGTCACCCTGCGCTCACCGGACTTCCGGCTGGACGTGGACGAGCTCCGGGCCGCGGTCGGCCCGAGCACCCGGTTCGTGCTGCTCAACAGCCCCCACAACCCCACCGGCACGGTGCTCGACCGCGCCGAGCTCCAGGCCGTCGCCGACCTCGCGATCGAGCACGACCTGGTGGTGATCACCGACGAGGTCTACGAGCACCTCGTCTTCGACGCCCACGAGCACGTCCCGCTGGCCACGCTGCCCGGCATGTTCGAGCGCACCCTGACCCTCTCCAGCGCGGGCAAGTCCTACTCCTTCACCGGCTGGAAGGTCGGCTGGGCCACCGGCCCGGCCGAGCTGGTCGACGCCGTGCTCGCGGCGAAGCAGTGGCTGACCTTCACCTCCGGCGCACCGCTGCAGCCCGCGGTCGCCCACGCCCTCGACGACGAGCCCGACTTCCCGCTCGAGCTCGCCGCCGACCTGCAGAAGCGTCGCGACCTGCTCTGCTCGGGCCTCGCCGAGGTCGGGCTCGACGTCCGGGTCCCGGAGGGCACCTACTTCGCGCTCACCGACGTGAGCGCCCTCGGCTGGGAGGACGGGCTGTCCTTCTGCCTCGCCCTCCCGGAGCGGGCCGGGGTCGTGGCGATCCCGACCCAGGGCTTCCACGACACCGACGCCGGCCGTCACCTCGTGCGGTGGGCCTTCTGCAAGGACGCGTCCGTCATCGAGGACGGCCTGCGCCGGCTGGGAGACGCGCAGCTGCGCGCCTAGCGTCGTCCGGGTCAGTACTGCGTCATCCCCGGGATGGCCTGGCGTCCCTTGCCCTTGAACCAGTCGTTGGCGCCACCCACGAACAGCAGCACGATCACGGCGCACCGCCGCGAGCAGGGTGATCGCGGAGACGCCGCTGCCGATGCCCAGCAGGCTGATCAGCGCCGTCACCGCCGACGACACGACGAGCGTGATCCGGGCCGCGTTGGACCGGCGCAGGACCAGCACGGCCAGGATGCAGGCGATCAGGCACCAGACGAGGAACACGCAGACGAAGGCGCACGATGGCGCCGAACGCCGCGTCAGCGGAGATGCCGAGATCCTCGAAGTCGGGCTCCTGTGTGATCTGCGTCGAGCACGTCGTCCCTCGCCACGACCAACGCAACCAGGACGAAGGCGGAGAGCAGCAGGGACAGACCCGAGAAGATCAGGGTGATCACCGCGGCGGCGGTCACCGACCCCGGTCGCTTGTCGCTGGCTGGGCCGCCGTACCCGTAGCCGGGCTGGCCGTACGCCGGCTGCTGGCCGGCGTAGGGGGGTGGCTGTCCGTAACCGGGTTGCTGGGCCGGGGCGCCGTAGGGGTTCTGCTGTTGCGCCGGCTGCTCGCCGTAGGGGTTCTGCTGCGGCGCCGGCTGCTCACCGTAGGGGCTGGCGGGCTGACCGGAGGGTGGCTGCCCGTAGGGGTTCTGGCTGGGCGGGGGTCCGTAGGGGGAATCTCCCTTGTCGCCGCTGTTGGAGTCGCTCATGGGTGCATTGGATCATGGGCGGGCGAACCACGCGCGCACCTCCGGGCGCAGCAGCAACGAAAACGTCACCGCGCAGCCGAACGCGGGGAGCACCATCAGCACCGATCCCAGCGACGCGACCAGGCAGACAGCACCGGCGCTGGCCGCGGAGGCCAGCAGGGCGATCCGGGCCCATCCCGACCGCCGCAGGACCAACACCGCCAGGACCACCGCGACAAGCGCCCACACCACCGTGACCCCGGCCGTGACGTAGGTGGCGACCTGGACCGCACGGTCGGTCACCCCCTGCGAACCGAGGTCGGGGTCCTGCCGGCGCAGTTCCTCCAGGACCAGATCTGGCTCCAGCGCGATCACCAGGGCGCTCAGTGCCATCATCACCGCGGCCGTTCCCGACAGCACCCAGGTCAGGACGCACGCCCACATCACGGCCACGGGGCGGCGCTCCGGGTGGCCGGCCCCGACAGAAGAAGGCGCGGCAGAAGCTGCGGGCGTCCCGAACCCCTGATGCGGCCCGGGCGCCGAAGCCTGCTCGGGGGGCGCGGACGGCCGGGACGGGGGCGGCTGCGGTGCGGGCGGCGGCCAGCCCGTGGCGGCTCGCTCCGGCCCCGCCGCGGGCCGGACGCCGTCGAACCAGTTGCGCGACGGCTCGAGCCACAGCAGCAGGGTCGAGACCGCGACCACCGTCGAGAGGAAGCCGCCGGTCGCTGCGCCGGTGACGAAGATCGGGACCGCGAGCACGGTGAGTCCAAGCCGGGCGCTGCGGTTGCGCCGGAGCACGTGGAACCCGAGCACTGCCGCCACCGTCGCGCACCCCGCCGCCACCATCGACACGGTCCGGAGCACGACCAGGGCGCCGGGGACGTCGAGGCCCAGTCCCGCCCCCGGTGGCTCGGAGAGGAACTCGGCAACCGCCTCGCGGGTCTCGATCGTGTTGAGGTTGGTGATCGTCTCGAACACGGTGGCGACCATCATGACCGAACCGCCCATGATCATCCAGGCGGCCATCGACACCCAAGTTGGACGCGGGAGCGGCTCACTCATCGGGTGATTCCATCACGCGGGGGTGAGGACGAGACCGTCGGCCGAGCGGTCGACCTCGACCCGCGACCCGTCGGTCACCTCACCCGAGATCAACAGCTTCGCGAGCGGGTCCCCGATCGCGGTCTGGATCAGCCGGCGCAGCGGCCGGGCGCCGTACGCCGGGTCGTAGCCCGTCTCCGTCAGCCAGGCCCTGGCCTGGTCGGTCACGGTGACCGTGATCCGGCGAGCCGCCAGTCGCTTCTCCAGCAGCGCGAGCTGCAGGTCCACGATCCGGGCGAGGTCCTCCTGGGTGAGGGCGTCAAAAAGCACGATCTCGTCCAGCCGGTTGAGGAACTCCGGCTTGAACGACTGCCGCACCACCGCCAGCACCGATTCCTTCTTCTGCTCCGGCTCCAGGGTGGGATCGACGAGGTACGACGACGCCAGGTTGCTGGTGAGGATCAGCAGCGTGTTGCGGAAGTCGACGGTGCGGCCCTGGCCGTCGGTCAGCCGGCCGTCGTCGAGCACCTGGAGCAGGATGTCGAAGACCTCGGGGTGAGCCTTCTCGACCTCGTCCAGCAGCACGACGGAGTAGGGCCGCCGACGCACGGCCTCGGTGAGCTGGCCGCCCTCGTCGTAGCCGACGTAGCCCGGAGGGGCGCCCACCAGGCGGGCGACTGAGTGCTTCTCGGAGTACTCACTCATGTCGATGCGCACCATCGCCCGCTCGTCGTCGAACAGGAAGTCCGCGAGCGCCCGCGCGAGCTCGGTCTTGCCGGTCCCGGTCGGCCCGAGGAACAGGAACGAGCCGGTCGGCCGGTTGGGGTCGCTGATGCCGGCCCGCGAACGGCGTACGGCGTCGCTCACCGCGGCGACCGCCTCCCGCTGGCCGATCAGCCGCTCGCCGATGACCGACTCCATCTCCAGCAGCTTGGCGGTCTCACCCTGGAGCATCCGCCCGGTGGGGATACCGGTCCAGGCCTCCACCACGTCGGCGATCTGCTCGGCACCCACCTCCTCGCCGACCAGCGGCTCGAGGTCGACCTTCTCCGCCGCCTTGACCTCCTCGATCTGCTCGGTGAGCGCCTTGGTGCGCTGCTCGTTCTCCCAGCGCTGCTCCAGCAGGGCGTACTTCTCCTTGCCCTCGGGCAACACGGCACTCTCGCGTTCGAGCCGGTCGGCCTCCACCCGCAGCGTGTCGAGCTGGCGGCGCAGCTCGCCCTCGCCCTGTAGCTGGTCACGCTCACGCTCCCAGCGCGCTTCGAGTCCGCGGAGCTCCTCCTCGCGATCGGCGAGATCGGCCCGCAGCTTCCCGAGCCGCTCGACCGAGGCGTCGTCGCTCTCCTTCTCGAGGGCGAACTGCTCCATCTTCAGCCGGTCGACCACCCGCCGGAGCTGGTCGATCTCCTCGGGGCTGGACTCGTGCTCCATGCGCAGCCGCGAGGCCGCTTCGTCGATCAGGTCGATCGCCTTGTCGGGCAGCTGCCGGCCGGTGATGTAGCGGTCGGAGAGGGTCGCGGCCGCGACCAGCGCGGCGTCGGTGATCCGCACACCGTGGTGCGCTTCGTACTTCTCCTGGATTCCGCGCAGGATCTGGATGGTGTCCTCGACGCTTGGCTCGCCGACGAACACCTGCTGGAAGCGGCGCTCGAGGGCGGGGTCCTTCTCGATCCGCTCGCGGTACTCGTCGAGCGTGGTCGCGCCGATCATGTGCAGCTCGCCCCGGGCCAGCATCGGCTTGAGCATGTTGCCGGCGTCCATGGCGGAGTCTCCGCCCGCCCCGGCGCCGACGACGGTGTGCAGCTCATCGATGAAGGTGATGATCTGGCCGCCGGCGTCCTTGATCTCCTCGAGGACGGCCTTGAGCCGTTCCTCGAACTCACCGCGGTACTTCGCGCCCGCCACCATCGCGGCCAGGTCGAGCGCGAGCACCCGGCGACCCTTGAGCGAGTCGGGCACGTCGCCGGCGACCACGCGCTGGGCCAGGCCCTCGACGACGGCGGTCTTGCCAACACCGGGCTCGCCGATCAGGACCGGGTTGTTCTTGGTCCGCCGGCTCAGCACCTGCACGACCCGACGGATCTCGGCGTCGCGCCCGATGACGGGGTCGAGGCGCCCGTCCCGGGCCGCCTCGGTCAGGTCGACGGAGTACTTCTCGAGGGCGTCGTACGTCGACTCGGCCTCCTGGCTGGTCACCCGACGGTTGCCGCGGACCGCCGTCAGGCCCTCGCGCAGCCCCTTCTCGGTCAGCCCGGCATCCAGCAGCACCTGCTGGGCGGGGCTCTGGGTGCCGGCGAGCGCGATCAGGAGGTGCTCGGTGGCGACGTAGTCGTCCTTCATCGAGGCCGCGAGGTCGAGGGAACCCGCGAGCACCCGGGTGAGTGCGGCGGAAGCCCCGGGCTGCTGGACCGTGGCGCCAGTGGCCCTCGGCAGGGCGGTCTCCACCCGCTGCGCCTGGGCCTTGAGCTGGTCCGGGTCGACGCCCGCGTTGGCGACCAGGCTGCGGGTGGTGCCGCTGGGCTGGTCCAGCAGCGCCACGAGCAGGTGGACCGGCTCGGTGGCGGTGTTACCGGCCTTGGTGGCGGACAGCTGGGCAGCCTCGATCGCCTCGCGGCTGCGCGTGGTGAACTTCTCGATCCCGAACTGGCTCATGCTGCTCCTGCGACGTGGTCGTAGCCCGAGGATGGCCCCAGTGTCGTCCTCACCCCTACAACGCGCCAGAAATTGAGTCTGTTCCACTCAACTTGCCCTGGTGTTCCCGCCCGAACTCGCCGGAGGATCTGCTCCGAATCACCCCCGCGAACCCGCCCATCGGAATAAGATCCAACACGGCGCGTTCGCACACGATCTCGGGAGGGGGAGCGCATGGCCACGTTCAGCAAGCGGGTGCAGCCCAAGCACCGCGCGACCCCGGGCGACAGACGGACGACCGCTCCGGCTCCTCGGCCCGGGTCTCACGCAGCCCCGGTCTCCGTGGATCAGTCGCCCCGGCACCGCTCTCCCCCCCACCCCCGGCCGCGGCGCCGCCCCAGCCCGCACCCGAGCTCGAGGCGCAGCTGTCGGCCGAGCTGCCCGCGGCACCGGTCTCGGTCAGTGAGCCGGAGCCGCCTGCCACCGACGCCGGTCCCCTCCGTGTGCTGGTCGTCGACGACAACGAGGACGTGCGAGGTCTGCTCCGGATCGCCTTCGCCCGCGCCGACATCGACGTCGTCGGCGCTGCCGGCGACTCCACGGAGGCGCTCGCGATGGCTCGGCACGACCGTCCGGGCATCATCCTGCTCGACGTCAACCTGCCCCAGGTGGCCGGCCTGGACCTGCTTCCACAGCTGCGGGAGCAGTGCCCGCAGGCCAAGGTGGTCATGTTCTCGGCCCAGTGCAGCAGCCATGTGACCGAGACGGCGATGCAGCGCGGCGCCGTGGGCTTCGTCGAGAAAGGCGTGTCGATGAAGAGCGTCGTCGCACACCTGCACGAGGTGGCCCGGGCACCCGAGGCCAGGATCGTGGAGCCGTTCCCGCTGAAGGTCTACCCCTAGCTGGACGACGGCGGCTCCCCGGAGTCGGGCTCGGGCGGCATGCCGTGCGCGGGAACGACGTACCGGACTCCGGGTCCTCTTCGACCAGGCAGGTGCGGCAGAAGTCCTCGCCGAACGGCGTGAGGTGGATGCTGCGGCGCACGACCTTGGGAAACTTCACCGAGTGCATGGCGGCCAGCACTTCGGGCTGCGCCTCGACCACCTGGTACTCCAGCGGATCGCGCAGCGCCTCGCGGGAGAACCAGACCAGCCCGAGCCGGAACAGGTTGTTCAGGTACGACGGGACCTGGTCGAGGTGGCGACACCCGGCCCGGCCGCCGATCATCGTCAGTCCGGGGGCGACCAGCTGGCTGTGGACCATGCCGACCGGGCCGCCGGTGCGCACGTCGACGCTGGGCTGTGGCCCTCCCTGCAGCAGGAGCAGCAGGATCCGCGCCTCGTCCGGGGCCAGCTCTTCGAGGATCCGTTCGTACGCCGGGTGCGCGACGTCGTCGTCCCACACGTCCCGGGAGCGCTCGAGCAGCTCGGCACCGCGCTCCCGGAGGGTCAGCGCGTCGTGGCGGTCCGCGCCGAGGTCGTGACCGGGAGGCTCGGCCAGCTCGCCGAGCGACTCCCCGGCCGACGTCAGGGCCGTCGCGAGGGGCACGCCCGAGGACACTGCCCGGGCCAGCCCGCCGATCACCGCCGCCGCCTCGGTCGCGTCCCTGGCCAGCGCAGCGGCCTCGACCGGGTCGGTCACCGCGCGTATCACCCGGCGTCCGGCGCGGGCCGAGGTGCGCACGCCCCACTCCGTGCCGTGCCAGCAGGCGGCCGCGGCAACCCGGGCCAGCCCGGGCAGCGCCTCCACAGCAGGGGCGAAGCCCGGGGACGCGCTGCCGTCGCGCGAGACCGGGACGATCTCGCGGACCTCCTCGAACTCATCTTCCATGGTCAGTCCTTCGCAGCCTTCGGGGTCCCCGCGGAATCGGGAGCGGAGCGAGCGATTTCGTGGGGTGAAATCAGAACATCCACAGGTGCAGGAACCCGCCACCCAGTCCCATGATCGCGCCATGGGCGTAGAGCATCCACTCGTCCTCGCGGATCGCGGCCCGCATCATCTCCACGAAGTCACGCGGCGGCAGCTCCTTGGTCCGGGTGGCCACGAGGACCCGGATCTTCTCGGCCTGCCGCTTGCTGAAGGCCTCGTCCTTGAAGGGGCTGATCGTGCGGCCCACGGCCTCGCGCGCCACCGACTCCCGGATCGTGTCGAACCTGTCCGGCCCGACCGCCACCCGGACCGCGGCCCGCGCTGGTCCGGCCGCCTTGTCGATCGCCGGCCTGAGCGCGGTCGCGAGCATCTGACGGGTGCGGTCCCCGCGCGGCCCGTCCAGCAGGAAGTCGCCGATCCGTTCGAGGGTGATCACGTCGTCGGCGATGATCCGGGCATAGACCTCGGCGGCCTGGTCCTGGCGGCGAAGGAACAACCCGTGCACCTTCACTCCCAGGATCCGGTGCTCCTCCGGTGGCTCGAAGATCAACCACATGCCGAGCGCGTTCGTGACCCATCCGACGATGACACCGAGGACGGGCAGCAGCCACCACTGGCCGAAGATCTGGTCGGCGAACGCGACCGGGATGCCGAGCAGGAACCCGAAGACGAACCCGAACGCCACCATCAGGTTGAGCTCTCGCTGACCGAAGTCGCGGAAGATCCGGACGACCAGCGCCGGGTTGTTGCGGAAGTGGTCGATCACCATGATCTTCGGGTCGAGCAGCTGGTCGATGTGGTTCCCGATCTCGTCGGTCACCCGCCCCACGACCGAAGGCAGCTGGGCCTGGACCCGCTCGACCACCGCTTCGCGCACCGGGCGGGGCAGGTCGCGCCACAGCCGTGGGTGTTCCTTGCGCATGACCTCGTCGACGAGCTGCGGGATCTCGGGACGGAAGACGGTGACGATGTGCTCGGCGATCTGGTCCGGCTCGAGCTGCTGGTAGAAGTCCGAAGGGGTGCCCAGCTTGGCGATCGCCTTGTCGACCGCGATGCTCCCCATCTTCGCGGCCCGGGCGGGGATGATGCCCTGCCACCCGACGCCGCCCTGCAGCAGTCCGGGCACCTCCTGCACCTTGCGGGGCAGCACCGTTGCCAGCTCGCGCATGCCGGGGATCCTCACCCCGTGGAAGCGGACCGGGCTGAACAGCATCACCAGTCCGGACCAGTTGATCAGCCAGCCGACGACGCCGGTGAAGACGGGGATCGTGAGGAAGTGGAGCCAGTCGATGTCGCGGAAGAACTCCCCGATCACTGCGCCACCCCCTTGTCGGGTCGTCTCCCGCTCGCAGCGTATCGGTGGTTCGGGAGCGAGCGCACGGCGTTCCTCCGGTGGTTGAGCAGCGAGCGTCGTCGAAACCCCGCACGTGCGCAGGGCGCTCCGAGCGTCAGCGACGGGCGAGATGCGCGCGCGCCACCGGCGACTCCCGGACCGTGCCGCCGGCAGCGACGTGGTCGGCCTGCGCCCGCAGCAGCTTCACGACGGCTCCCCGCTGCGGAGCCCAGCGCTCGATCTGGTCGGCCAGCGTGCGCAGGAACTCCGGCGACAGGCTGCGGTCGCCGCCCAGGTCGACGGCGACCAGCGGCAGGTACGCCGACGTACGCCGGCCCGCGCCACGGACCTCCAGCATTGCCTGTCCGCCACTGCTCCTGACCCGGAGCTCGGAGGCGTCGGCCCAGGCCACCGAGCGCCGCCACACCCCTGCGACCTCGCGGACCAGGAGCCCACGGTCGGGGTCGAGCCAGGTCCGCCGCGTCACCAGGAACACGACGAAGCCGACGAAGACCACCCCGACGACCACGGCGGCGACCCGGTTGCCGACCGGCTGGGTCGCGAACGCCCAGACGACGACCGCCGGCACGCCCACTGCGGCCGCGGCGACGGAGAGCCACATCGTGGCCGAGCGACTGAGCAGTCGGGGCACAGGGATCCGCTCAGCCACGCAGGGTCACCGCCTCGGCCCGGACCGAGGACACCGCGTCGCCCACCCTCCGCCGGGCGGCCTCGGCAGCCAGTGGCACGGCCACCAGCGGCTGGGTGCCGGCCTCGATGCACCAGCACCCGTCCGGGCCGGACAGCAGGGCGAAGACCGGCGGCTGGTCGTCTCCGGGCCGCCGGACCACGACGTCGGCGCGCAGGAAGGCCGCGCCCAGCCGCTCCAGGACGGAGTCGGGCGGGGTCGGATCACCCGCCGACGCCTCGACCGTGAGCGCCGGCCCGTCGCCGTCGCCCGCATCGGGGTGGACGGACGCGCCGACCGCCAGCCCGCGAGCGCGGCGTCCTCCGCCAGCGCGAACCGGTGCAGCCCGTCCCGGCTGACCTCCTCGAGGAGGACGACGTCGTCGACGAGGTGGGCGTACCAGAAGTCCTGGGTGGCCGCGGTGGTCCGCGCGACGGCCACGACCACCTGGGCCGCCTCGCGCAGGGCGACGACGGACCGGACGTCCTGGCGGACCATCAGCTCGACGCTGCCGTCACGAAGGGCGGTCGCGGCCGCCACCGCCTCCGGGGTCGGGGGCTCGACGACGCCGCGTGCCACCAGGGAGCGGTACGCCGACCGGCGTGCGGTCTCCCGGTCCGCCTCGGCCAGGTCGTCCAGGAACGGCATCACCGGCATCGCCCCGGGCCGGGCGACGACGGAGAGCTCCTCGTCGGTCAGGACATCGACGAAGACAGGGTCGGACTCGGGGGCTGGCACGGCACGAACCTAGAGCAACCCGAAACTGACCGTGTCCAGGGCGGAGGACCCCACGTCCTGGAGGGTCTCCCCCGCGTCCTCGAGCCGGTCGCCGGCCCAGTCGGTCGCGGCACCCGCGGCGTCGTAGGCATCGCCCAGACGGTCACCGGTCCACTCCAGGGCGGCGCCACCGAACTCCGTGATGTCGTCCCAGTGGTCGTAGACGTAGTTGCCGAGCGTCCAGGCGCCGTAGCCGAGGACGGCTGCGCCGGCGATGCCGACCCCGACCGGACCGAGTGCGATCAGGCCGGCCGAGCTGGCCAGCAGCGCCCCGCCGCCCGCGGCGCCGGCGAGCCCGAAGCCGCGGGTCGCCCAGCCGCGGGCACCGTCGTACCCTCCACCCGTGACCGCGTCGAAGGCGCCGGTGGCGACAGTGAGCGGAAGGAAGACCTTCCCGGCGATCCGGGCCGCGCGGCTGCCGATCAGGAAGCGGGCCAGGCCGCCGTCGGCCTTGCCGTTCATGAACGCCCTGAGTGCGTCGTCGCCGGCGCCCATGTTGCGCAGGAACGTCTGGTAGTCGGTGATCGGCGCCGAGGAGGCTCGCAGGAAGTCGAGGAAGGACCTCGACCGCCCGAAGAGGCCCACCGACTTCTTCAGGACCAGGCCGAGGGCGACCGCGCCCCCGGCGGTGCCGAGGGCGCCGAGCAGGTCCCTGCTGGTGATCGCCCGCTCGATGTAGGCCTCGACTGCGGACTCCAGGGTCTGCGGGATGTCGATCCCGCCCAGCGCTTCGCCGGTCGCCGCGTCGGCGGTACCGACCCCGGTCAGGGCCGCGCCGATGTCGGCAGCGAGCGCGCCGGCGCGGTCATTGAGCCGACCCTGCTCGGCATTCCGGTCGGCCGCCGCGGCCGCGGCGTTCTCGGGTGAGGTCAGCACCGGCGGCAGCGTTGGCGCGGTGACGCTGCCGTCGTCACCGACGCTGAAGCCCTCGGCCTCGGCGCCGGCGATCGTGTCGAGCAGCTGGGTCCGGGCATGGCCGATGTCGGTGGCACCGGTCCTGAGGGCGGCCCGGGCGAGGTCGAGGGCATCGGCGAGCCGGGCGCCGGTCCTCGCCTCCTCGGCGGCCCGCTCGCTGGCCGCCATCGCCCAGTAGCCCCGGGCCTCGGTCAGCGCCTGCTCGAGGGTCCGGGACAGGGACCTTGCCTGCTCGTCCACCTTGGTCGACGCCTCGCCGACGGCAGTGGCGGCGGTGTCCAGCTCGCCGGGGCGCCACGACTCCACCTGGGCGATCGTCAGGCCGTCATCGGGGCCCGCGGACCGTGGAGCGCCGAGCGATCCCGAGGCGACCCCGTGGTCGGTGCCGGCGAAGTCGCGGGCACTGGTGCGCGCTGCTCCGGCGAGCGCCTGCAGGCCCTCGGAGTAGACCTGGACCGCGGCGCCGAGCCGGGTGGACACCCACAGGCAGGACTGGCTCGTCCGGGAGCCGACCAGCGCGTCGGAGACGGTGGAGAAGGGCCCGGCCACGTCGAGGGCGGCGAGCACGCCCGCGGACGTCTCGACCTGGCCGGCCGCGTCGGTCAGATCCTGGGGGTCAACGGTGAGCATGGGCCAGTTTTACCCGGCGCCTGCCCGGAGTACACCCCCTCGGTGGTTGAGCGGTCTCGCCGTGAGCCTCGCCTCCGGTGGTTGAGGTGCGAGGAGCGCCAGCGACGAGCCTCGAAACCCCCGCACCGCTGCAGGGCGGTGACCGCGGTGGTAGCAGCCCCATCTTCCGGGGTTTCGAGGCTCGGGCCTTGCCGGCCCTCGCACCTCAACCACCGGGATAGGGACGGTCAGTGGCGGCGGCGCCAGACGACCATGGACTGGACGGGCGACGGCTGGCGGAGCACCGGCAGCCGGTTGGGCACCCCGCTGTCGGTACGACGTGCGCTGGCCGCCTGGCGCAGAGCCTCCCGGGTGGCCTCCAGCTCGGCGACCAGCTCCTCGTTGCGCGCCCGCAGGGCGGTCAGCTGGTTCTCCAGGTCGAGGAGCCGGCGTACTCCCTCGATGCCGATGCCGGCCGCGGTGAGCTCGGCGATGGTCCGCAGGAGCTCGATGTCGCGGTGGGAGTAGCGCCGGCCTCCGCCGATGGTCCGGCCGGGCGTGATCAGGCCCAGCCGCTCGTAGCCCCGCAGGGTCTGCGGGTGGAGCCCGGACAGCTCGGCGGCGACGCTGATGACATACACGGCGGCGTCGGGCTCGGGGGCCTGGAACGGGGTGGTCACGTGCGACCCCTCGAACAGGTTGGCGCGCAGCGGCTTCCCGGCGGTGGCCGCGCGGTAGGACTCGACCGCGTCCCGGGCGGCACCGTCGAGGACCGCCGGCACGTGCACCCGCACGGTGGCGAGCAGGTCGCCGGTCGTCCCGTCGGACCGCCTCGCTCCCTTGCCGCGGACCCGGAAGGTGCGGCCGTTGGGCGTGCCCGGCGGGAGCTTGAGCGTGACCGGGACACCCCCCAGGGTCGGGATCTTGATCTCAGCGCCGAGGGCCGCCTCGTCGAACGACACCGGGACGTCGAGGGTCAGGTTGTCGCCCTTCCGGCCGAAGAGCCGGTGGGGGCTGACCTTGATGTTCACGAAGAGGTCGCCGGCCGGTCCGCCGTTCTCGCCGGCAGCGCCCTTGCCCCGCAGCCGGATCTTCTGTCCCTCCTTGACGCCGGCGGGGATCCGGGCCTGGATCGTGCGCGCGGACATGCCCCTGCCGCTGCCGTGGCAGGTGGGGCAAGGCTCGTCGTAGACGAGCTGACGGCCGCCACAGGCCGGACAGGTCTCGTTCATCGTGAACGCGCCGCCGACCGACGCGACGATGACCCCCGCTCCCTCGCACTCGGGACAGATGTGGGGCTTCGTGCCCGGCTTGCCTCCGGTGCCCTGGCAGTCGGGACATGGGGCGTCGGAGGTCAGCCGCAGGGGGATCGTGACGCCCTCGATGGCGTCGGTGAACCCGATCGTCGCGGTGGTCTCGACGTCGGCCCCCCGCTGCGGGCGGCGCGGCTGCTGGCGGGTCCGGCCACCCCCGAAGAGGTCGCCGAACATGTCGCCGAAGCCGCCGCCGGTGCCGGCGCGGTCGCGCAGCAGGTCGTTGATGTCGAAGCCGGCGCCACCGCCCTGGCCGCCGAAGCCGCCCGGGAACCCGCCGCGGAAGCCGCCGGAGCCGTAGAGCTCCCGCATCTCGTCGTACTTCTTGCGCTTCTCGGGGTCGCCGACGACGTCGTAGGCCTCGGCCACCGCCTTGAACCGGTCGTGCTTGGCGGTGTCACCCGGGTTGGAGTCGGGGTGGTTGGCGCGCGCGAGCTTGCGGTAGGCCTTCTTGATCTGCTCGGCCGAGGCGTCCTTCTTGACGCCGAGCACGTCGTAGAAGTCCTTGCTGGCCCAGTCGGCCCGCATGCCTTCGCTGGTGCTCACGCGCACCTCCCTTCGTCAGTCGTTCCCGCGTTCCTCGGCCGGGGGCTCCTCGGTCGCCACGTCGGGTGGTTCCTGAGCAGGGCGCTCTGCGCCCGTGTCGAAGGACTCGGTGGGTCCGCTCGGCGGGTCGACGACCAGCACCTGGGCCGCCCGCACCACCCGGTCGCCGATCCGGTAGCCCGCCTTGGCGACCACCTTGCAGGTGGTCACCTGGACGTCGGGGTCCTCCCCGATGTGGGAGAGGGCCTCGTGGATGCGCGGGTCGAACGGGTCGCCGACCTCTCCGAACTTGGTCATCCCCAGACCGGTGACGACGCGTTCCAGCTGCTCGGCAACCGCCTGGAAGCCGGGGTCGAGGTCGCCGTGCTCGCGGGCCCGGTCGACGGTGTCGAGGACCTCGGTGATCGGCGCGAGCGCGAGGTACGTCGCGTTCTGCCGCACCAGCTCCCGGTCACGGTCGACCCGGCGCTTGTAGTTGAGGAACTCCGCCTGGAGCCGCTGGAGGTCGGCGGTCCGCTCGTCGAGCGCGGCCTTCGTCGCGGTCAGCTCGTCCACCTCCTCCTCGCCGGGCGGGACCACGTCCACGTCCTCGTCCACCGCCGGCTGGGCGCCGGCCGGCTCCTCCTCGACCTCGGCCTCGTGGGGCATCTCCGCGGACGGGTCGCCCGCGGAGTCCTCCGGCGTCGGGTGGGGCTGGGTCACTTGTTGTCATCCTCGGCCGCGGTGTCCCCGGGCTCCTCGTCGACGATCTCGGCGTCCACGACGTCCTCGTCGGCCGCACCGGTGGAGCCGTCGGACCCGCCGGCCGCGGCCTGGTCGGCCTCGGCAGCGGCGTACATCGCGGCGCCCATCTTCTGGCTGGACTCACCGAGCTTGGTCACCCCGGCCTGGATCTCCTCGGCGGAGGCCTCGGCGTTCTCCAGGGTGGCCTTGAGGGCGTCGACGTCGGCCTGGACCTCGGTCTTGACGTCGTCGGGGATCTTCTCGGCGTTCTCCTCGAGGAACTTCTCGGTGGAGTAGACGAGCTGGTCCGCCTGGTTGCGGGTCTCGACCGCCTCGCGCCGCTTGGCGTCCTCCTCGGCGTACTGCTCGGCCTCCTTGACCATCCGGTCGATCTCGTCCTTGCCCAGGGCCGAGCCGCCGGAGATGGTCATGGACTGCTCGCGGCCGGACGCCTGGTCCTTGGCGGAGACGTGGACGATGCCGTTGGCGTCGATGTCGAAGGTGACCTCGATCTTCGGGATGCCCCGGGGCGCCGGCGGCAGCCCGGTCAGCTCGAAGTTGCCGAGCGGCTGGTTCTGCGCCCACATCTGGCGCTCGCCCTGGGAGACCTTGATCTCCACCGACGGCTGGTTGTCGTCGGCGGTCGTGAAGATCTCGCTGCGCTTGGTGGGGATCGTGGTGTTGCGCTCGATCAGGGTGGTCATCACGCCGCCCTTGGTCTCGATGCCCAGGCTCAGCGGGGTCACGTCGAGCAGCAGGACGTCCTTGACCTCGCCCTTGAGCACCCCGGCCTGGAGCGCGGCGCCGATGGCCACGACCTCGTCGGGGTTCACGCCCTTGTTGGGCTCCTTGCCGCCGAGCAGCTCCTTGACCAGGTCGGTGACGGCGGGCATCCGGGTGGAGCCGCCGACCAGCACCACGTGGTCGATGTTGGCGACCGCCACACCGCCGTCCTTGAGCACCGACTTGAACGGCTCCTTGGTCCGGTCGAGCAGGTCGGAGGTCATCTTCTGGAACTCGGCGCGGGTCAGCTTCTCCTCGAAGTGGAGCGGGCCCGACTCGCCGTGGGTGATGTAGGGCAGGTGGATCGTGGTCTCGCTGCTGCTGGAGAGCTCGATCTTCGCCTTCTCCGCGGCCTCCTGCAGGCGCTGCTTGGCGATCTTGTCGGCGCCGAGGTCGACACCGTTGTTGTCCTTGAAGCGCTTGACCATCCACTCCACGACGCGGGCGTCCCAGTCGTCACCACCGAGGTGGTTGTCGCCGGAGGTCGCCTTCACCTCGACGACGCCCTCGCCGATCTCCAGCAGGGACACGTCGAACGTGCCGCCACCGAGGTCGAAGACGAGGATCGTCTGGTCGTCGCCCTTGTCGAGCCCGTAGGCCAGGGCGGCCGCGGTCGGCTCGTTGACGATGCGCTGGACGTTCAGCCCGGCGATCTCGCCGGCCTCCTTGGTCGCCTGGCGCTGGGCGTCGGAGAAGTACGCCGGCGTGGTGATCACCGCGTCGGTGACCGGCTCGCCGAGGTAGGCCTCGGCGTCCCGCTTCAGCTTCTGCAGCACGAACGCGCTGATCTGCTGGGCGGTGAAGGTCTTGTCGTCGATCGTGGCGGACCAGTCGCTGCCCATGTGGCGCTTGACCGACCGGATGGTCCGGTCGACGTTGGTGACGGCCTGCCGCTTGGCGACCTCGCCCACCAGCACCTCGCCGGACTTGGCGAAAGCGACGACCGACGGGGTGGTGCGGGCGCCTTCCGCGTTCGCGATGACGGTGGGTTCGCCACCTTCGAGGACGGAGACGACGGAGTTGGTCGTCCCGAGGTCGATGCCGACCGCACGTGCCATTGCTTGCTACCTCCACTTGAGATGTTCAGATCAGGGGCCATTCTGCGCCGCGGACGGCGAGTCTGGCAAAAAAGTTGAGCCTCTTCAACTTCGTTTGCTCTGGTCAGTCCCAAATAAGTTGAGTCCATTGACTCAGGTCTGCACGATGGTGAACGGCGGACCGGCGGGTTGTTCCCGGCTCTCGGGCGAGCGCGGCGGTGCTCCGGCCGCTCGTGGGCCGTCGCCGCGAGGTGCGTGGCCGGCTCGTGAATGGTGGACGCCCCCGCGGGTCGGACGTCGCCAGCCCGTCGGCGGCCTCTTCGCGGCGACCGTCGGCCCTCGGCCAGCCCGTCGGCCCCCGGCCGAGCCGACGTGGACGCGTCGACGGCGATGGCGGCGGTCCGCCACCTCGCTGAGGTCGTGGGGCCGCGCCCGGGGACGTCCCCGGCGTACTTCCGGGCCGCGGACTGGGTCGAGCGCCGGTTCGAGCGGCTCGGCTGGGAGGTGCGCCGGCAGCGGTTCCCGGTGCCGGGCGGCTTCTCGTGGGGCGTCCCCGTCGCAGCGGGCACTCGGTGAACCTGATCGCGACCCGCGGCGCGTCCGCCCGGGCGAGCCGCGGCTGGTCGTCGGCGCCCACCTCGACACCGTGCCGCAGGCGCCCGGCGCGGAGGACAACGCGTCCGGCGTCGGCGTCCTGCTGGCGGTCGCCGCGGCGGTCGCCGAGCGCCGGACCCGGCTGCCCGTCGTGCTCGTCGCGTTCGGCGCCGAGGAGCCGCGCGGCCCGACCGACGACGACCACCACTACGGCTCGCGCGCCTACGTCGCGTCGCTGCGGCCCGCCGAGCGCCGGTCGCTGCGCGGCATGGTCTCGCTCGACCGGGTCGGCGTCGGCGACGTCGTGCCGGTGGCTCGGCCGCGCCTACGGCGGCGACCCGCCGCAGCGCGAGCTGCTGCTCGCGGCCGCGCCGGCGGGCCGGCGTACCGAGTCCGGCGTGAGTCAACCGCTCGAGCGACCACTGGTCCTTCGTGCGCGACGGGCTGCCGGGCGCCCGCCTCGGCAGCACGCCGTACGCCGGCTACCACTCGCGCCGGCGACGTCCCGGGCGTCGTGCGACCCGGCCCAGCTCGAGCGGGTCGGCCGGCTCGTCGCCGCCTGGCTGCGCTGACCGCTCGACGTCAGCGGAACGGGCCGGTGGAGTGCGCCCACACGTCGTCGAGGATCGCCGCGCCCACCGGGCCGGCGACCGGGCGCGGCGCGAACGTCGCGTCCATCCGGTACGGCGCCAGCGCGACGCCCTTCAGCCGGTCGCCCCAGAACGTCGCCGTCAGGGTCACGCCCTCCATGCGTCTGCTCCATGAAGTCCATGTCGAAGACGAAGTTGCCCAGCGAGTGCAGCCACGGACGCGCCGTCGCCGAGCGCTCGAGCCCCTGCACCCAGTGCGGGTGGCCGCCGACCACCAGGTCGGCGCCGGCCTCGACCAGCGCGCGCGCCGACCAGCGCGCTGGACGGGCTCGGCCACGTGGGTGTACTGCGTCGCCCCAGTGGGGGAGCACGACGACGACGTCGACCCGCCGCTCCAGCCGGCGTACGAGCCCGAGGACGTGGCGCGAGGTCGGCGCGGTCGAGCGGCCCGGTGCGCGGCGGCATCCGCACCGACAGCGCACCGGGGCCTCCCGGCGCCGCCGCGGCGTCTCGCCGATCGCGTTGAAGCCGAGGAAGCCGAACGCGCACCCCGTCGCGCTCCAGCACCACCGGCCGCGAGGCCGCGGCCAGGTCGCGGCCCGCGCCGAAGGACCGCAGGCCGCCTGCCGCGCAGCCGGTCGACGGTCTCCAGCAGGGCGCCGCTCGCCGTAGTCGCCGGTGTGGTTGTTGGCCAGCGAGACGGCGTCGAAGCCGGCGCGGCCAGCCGGCGCCGGAGCACCGGGCGGGGCGGCGAACGAGTCGTCACCGGGCTGGGTCGGCCCGCCGCGGCGACAGCGTGCTCTCGAGGTTGCCGACCGTGAGGTCGGCCCGCCGCGCAGGTGGCCTCGGGGCGAGCGCGGCAGCGGCGTCGGGGACGCCGCGGGCGAGCATCACGTCACCGATGACGGTCAGCTGACCGCGTCACGGTGGCCCCGCACCGGGTGACGCCGGCGACACGCGCAGCGACGACGGTCGGCGTCCGGAGCGAGCGGGACGACGGCCAGGGTCCCGGGTCCCGCTCCACCGCCCGACCGCGGTCACCACCCGCAGTCCTTGCCAGCGGCGGACCTCCCCCGACAACAGCCGGTCGGCAGCGCGTTGCGACAGTCGGAGCTGGGGCCTGGTTGCGTGCCCGACCACCGCCAGCTCCTGCGGTGGGGCGTCCGGCGTGGTCTCGGTCGTGCCGCTGGGCGTCGGGAGACCCGGCCGCCGGTGAGCTACCGCCCTCGACGGGGTCGTCGTCACCGGTGCAGGGCAGCGCCGAGGGCCAGCGGGAGCGCGGCGGCCAGCAGGAGTACGTCGTACCGCCGCGGCGCCATGCGTGCCACGGTACGGCGCAACCGGCCCGTGAAGCTCAGCCGATGGTGACGGTGATCGGGTTGGACGCTTCGCCGGTGCTGTTGTCGACCACGCGGAACTTGTTGACGCCGGTCTGGGCGGACTGGACGTAAGTCCTGAACACCTCGCCGCTCACCGGGATGGTCGCGGGGAAGTCCCCCCACTTCAGCCACCTCGAGGCGCTGCACCTCGGAGGGTCGCACCCTCGCCACCGGGATAGACGCCGCTGATGTCGATCCGGTCGAAGGTGCCCACCGCGGTCTGGTCCGCCTGGAGCGTGATCTTCTTCTCGGGCTTCGCGGTCTTGGTGTCCTCGGTCTTCGGCTCGTCGGTCCCGGTGTCGTCGGTCTCGGGCGCCTCGGTGTTAAGGGTGACCTGCGGACCGTTCGCACCGGTCCGCAAAGGGCCGCGGGATCACCGCGGACTCCTTCTCCGTCGCGCCGGTGGATCCAGAGGAGTCGTCGTCGATGCCGAGCACCCGCGTGCCGACGAGGGCGACGCCACCGAGCACCAGACCCACCGCCAGGAGACAGCGACGCAGGGCAACCAGGCCGAACAGCACCGGGTTGCCTGACTTCTCCTGGTCGTCGCTCACGCCGCCATTGTCACGGACCGGTCCAATACGGACCAAAACCGGCTCCGCGTCTCAGAACCCGCGGGTCCAGACGACCTGCTCGTGCAGGCGCCGCGAGCGCCACCCGGCGTCGGTCCGGGCGAACGTGTGGTGGTAGAGACCGCCGACCTCGACTAGGCGTTCGCCGCCAGCGCCATCGCTGATGAGCATCGGGTTGTGGAAGTACGCCGTCACCCGGGCCTCGTCCCTCGGGGTGCCGAAGGAGATCGCGACCTGGCCGAGCGTGTGCATCCGCTTCGTGGAGAACGCCGGGAGGTTCTCCGCCAGCCAGGGCTTGACGTCGGCGAACGCGCCCACCAGGCCGCCGCTCTCGCTGTAGTCGATCTGGGCGTCCGGGGTGAACACGGTGTCGAGCCGGTCCCACTCCCCCGTGTCGATCGCGATCGTGTAGCGAATGAGGGCGTCGTTGATCTGGGGTCCGGTCGCTCAGCTCGGCAGATGTCGATGGGGTCCATTCCCTCAGCCTCTCAACGGACCGGTTCGAGGACGACGACGGGGATCTCCCGGTCGGTCCACGACTGGTAGCTGTCGAAGTCGGCGTAGAGGTCGACCAGTCGCGGCCAGAGCGCGGCCCGCTCCTCCGGCTCGGCCTCCCGGGCCGTGACCTGCCGGTTGCGCGCACCGCGCAGGCTGACCGTCGTCGCGGGATTCGCCATCACGTTGTGGAACCACTGCGGGTTCTTCGGCAGCCCGCCCTGGGACGCGACGATCACCAGCCGCGGCCCGTCCTCGAGATAGAGCAGCGGGGTCGTGAACTGCCTGCCGCTCTTGCGGCCGACGTGGTCGAGCAGCAGCGTCGGCACCGGATTCTTCCAGCCGGCTCCGATCCGCCACTTGCTCCCGATCCGCCCGTTGGTGAGCCGGTAGACCGGCACGTGCAGGCGAGGCGCCGTACTTGATGATCTTGCCGACGATCGGCTTGTCGAGGCCAGGCGGCCGTTCCTGCCGAGGGGGCACAGGGTCCACTCTGCAGCGAAACCATCTACTGGGAACACATCCAGTTCTCAAGTGTATCAGGTCCCTTTCATGCGCTTCTCCTTCGCCGAGGGCATGACCCAGAGCCGCCTACTACGCCCCGCTGGCCCAGGCCTGCGAGACCGCGGGCTACACCTCGATGACCATTGCCGACAGCCTGATCTACCCCCAGGAGTCAACTCGAAGTACCCCTACACCGACACCGGGGACCGCGAGTTCCTGCTCGGCAAGGAGTTCATCGAGACC
Organism: uncultured Actinomycetota bacterium; assembly: GCA_963812345.1. Lineage (GTDB taxonomy): Bacteria > Actinomycetota > Actinomycetes > Propionibacteriales > Nocardioidaceae > Nocardioides. The sequence continues at coordinate 1,258 of CAWEVA010000015.1, read as the reverse complement.
TTCATTCTCTGCGCGCATCTCTTCGCGGTCACCAAGACGCTGCGGCTCACCCCGTTCGTCCTCAAGCTGCCGGTGCGGCCGCCGGTGCTGGTCGCCAAGCAGGCTCGCTCGCTGGCCTACCTGTCCGGCAACCGGCTCGGTCTCGGCGTCGGCCTGTCGCCGTGGCCGGAGGACTTCGCGGCGCTCGGTGTGCCGTGGGAGAGGCGGGGCAGGCGGATGGACGAGTGCATGGACATCCTGCGCGGACTGACCAGCGGCGAGTTCTTCGGCTACTCGGGCGAGTTCTACGGGTTCGAGACGCTCCAGCAGTGCCCGGCCCCGACCGAGAAGATCCCGCTCCTGGTCGGCGGCCACTCCGACGCGGCGCTGCGCCGGGCCGTCTCAAGGGCGACGGCTGGATGCACGCCGGCGGCGACGGCGAGGAGTTCGACCGGCTCTTGCCCGGCTCGCCGAGATCCGCAAGGAGGAGGGCGACACCCGCGACGACTTCGAGGTGCACGTCATCTCCTACGACGCCTACGACCCCGACGGCGTGAAGCGCCTCGCGGACAAGGGCGTCACCGACTGCATCGTCGGCTTCCGGGTGCCCTACATCATGGGTCCCGACACCGAGCCGCTGGAGACGAAGATCGAGCACCTGAGCGGTACGCCGAGAACGATCATCGCGAAGGTCAACGGATGAGCGAGGACCGCCTACATTCCCCAATCCTTCCGAGGCGATCGCCGAAGCCGAGGACTGATCGCCAACCGCCGTTCATCAAGACCGAGCCGGACCGGCTGGAGGGCTACGACTACCTCGCCGGCCGGATCCGGATGGCGATGCAGATGCGCGTTCGACTACGACCTCGACCGGCCGCTGTTCATGAACCCACTCACCAGTCCCAGGCAGGGCCTCGACAACCCCGACGCCCTCTACTTCAACGCCTACCTCAGGAGGGGGTCGAGTACGTCGTACGCGGTCGTCGTGGCACATCCGCCGACCTGTCGTTCCAGGTGATGGGCGGCGCCTACACGGCCGACCTCACGCGGCGACCAGCCTGCTCGCCTTTGACGACCGTGAGCTCGAGATCGCCGACGACGGCACCTTCGAGTTCCACCTACGTCGCCGAGCCCGGCGCGAAGACGATGATCGTGCGCGAGGTCTTCAACGACTGGGAGCGCGAGGAGCGCGGGACGCTCACCATCGAGCGGCCGGACACCCGCGGCAAGCCGCGCAAGGCGCTGACCCCCGAGCTGCTCCAGAAGAAGTACGACGTCG
>CAWEVA010000014.1:0-334051 GCA_963812345.1 uncultured Actinomycetota bacterium | reverse complement strand
GGCCCGGGCAGCGGATCTCTGGCGGACGACCCTGGCCCGGCCGCAGGACGCCCGGACCCGGGTCCTGGTCGCCCTGGAGCGCAACCGGGTCGTCGGCTTCGCCATCACCACCCCCGCCACCGACCCCGACTGCGACCCGGCGACCGACGCCGAGCTGATGGAGCTCACCGTCGATCCCGGCGAGCGTGGCCGCGGCCACGGATCGCGGCTGGTGCAGGCCGCCGTCGAGACGATGGCGGCCGACCGGTTCACCCGCGCGGTGCTGTGGGCCGTCGCCACCGACGACGCGCTGCGGGAGTTCCTGACGGGTGCCGGCTGGGCTCCGGACACCGCCCACCGCGAGCTCGACCTCGACGGCGACGGCACCACCCTGGTCAAGCAGGTCCGGCTGCACACCGAGTTCTCGTCGACCTCTTGATTTCACCGACCGGAGCGGGACGATGGAGTCCAGCCTGCGCGCAGCCTCGAGCAGAGAGGCCAGGCAGGCCCGAATGGGGAGTTAACCGTGTTCGGTCCGCTGCCAAGGATCTACAGGATCCTCGTGATGGCGGGCGCCTTCCTGCTCTCCGTCGCCGGTGGCGTCTGGCTGGCGCACTCCCTCGGCCTGGCGCTGCCGCTCCGCGGCGTTCTCGTCGGGGCGGCGTTCGGTGCGCTCATCGCCTTCGCCCTGGTGCACGACTTCTCGCAGGGCCAGCAGGCCCGTCCGGTGAGAGTCATCCGCCGCCGCTGAGCCGAGCCACGTCCCCCGGCGGGCAGCGTGAGTAGCGCTGCCATGGATCCGCGCGAACGCAGCGGGATCGTCAGGGACGGGCTGGGGGTCGGGATCGCCACCGGCACCTACGGCATCTCCTTCGGCGCGGTCGCGGTCGGCGCCGGGCTGTCCGTCGCCCAGACCTGTGCGCTGTCCCTGCTGATGTTCACCGGCGCCAGCCAGTTCGCGCTGGTCGGCGTCCTCGCCGCAGGCGGCACTCCGCTGTCCGGGGCGCTGACCGCCGTCCTGCTGGGCACGCGCAACACGCTCTACGGCCTGCGCCTCGCCCCGCTCCTCGACTGGTCCGGTGCCCGGCGCGCGGCCGGAGCGCACCTGGTCATCGACGAGTCCACGGCGATGTCGGTGACTCGTACGTCGACCCCGGCCGCCCGCGTCGGCTTCCTGACGACCGGCGTCACGATCTTCGTCCTGTGGAACGTGGCGACCCTGGTGGGCGCTCTCGGCGGGCGCGCGCTCGGGGACCCCCGCACCTACGGGCTCGACGCCGCGGTCGGCGCGGCGTTCCTGGCCCTGCTCTGGCCCCGGCTGCGCGACCGCCGCAACCGGGTGACGGCCCTCGCCGCCGCTGCCGTCGCCCTCGGCCTGGTCCCCATCACGGCCGCAGGTGTGCCCGTCCTCGCCTCGGCGGGAGTCGCGCTGTTGATCGGCGTGCTGTGGCCGGGCCCGGACGAGACCGAGTGGCCGGAGGTCGACCGATGATCTGGTGGGCTGTCCTGGGCGCGGGCGTGGCCTGCTACCTGCTCAAGCTGGCCGGCCTCTCGGTGCCGGCGCGGGTCCTGGAGCGGCCGCTGGTCGAGCGGATCGCCGACCTGATCCCGGTCGCGCTGCTGGCCGCGCTGGTTGCGGTGCAGGTGTTCGCCTCCGGACCTGCGCTGGTGCTGGATGCCCGCGCCGTCGGGCTGGGCGCGGCCGTCCTGCTGCTGATGGTCCGGGCGCCGTTCCTGGTGGTGGTGTTCGGCGCGGCCCTGGTCGCCGCCCTGGTCCGGCTGGTGTGAAGGTCTGGACGCTCAGCCGAGATCGAGGAAGGACTCGAGCCCGACCGTGAGCCCCGGGTGCGAACCGATGGCCCGGACCCCGACCAGCACCCCGGGCGTGAAGGACGCCCGGTCGAGCGAGTCGTGCCGGATGGTGAGGGTCTCCCCCAGCCCCCCGAGCACGACCTCCTGGTGGGCGACGAGGCCCCGGATCCGGAGGCCGTGCACCCGGATCCCGTCGACGTCCGCGCCCCGCGCGCCGTCCAGGGCCGACGAGGTCGCGTCGGGGATCGGCCCGGAGCCGGCCTCGCGCCGGGCGGCGGCAATGAGCTGCGCCGTACGACGGGCGGTGCCGGACGGCGCGTCCGCCTTGTCCGGGTGGTGGAGCTCGACCACCTCCACGGACTCGTAGAACGGGGCCGCGGTCGCGGCGAAGCTGCATCATCAGGATGGCGCCGATGGAGAAGTTCGGTGCGACGAGGACCCCCACCCCGGGAGCGTCGGCGAGCCAGCGCCGGAGGGTCTCCAGCCGGTCGTCATCGAAGCCCGTGGTGCCGACGACGGCGTGGATGCCGTGATCGAGGCAGAACTCCAGGTTGTCCATGACCACGTCTGGATGGGTGAAGTCGACGACGACCTGGGCCCCGGAGCTGACCAGGCCGTCGAGCTCGTCGTCGGCGTCGATGCGCGCCACCAGCTCGGTGTCGTCGGCAGCCTCGACGGCACGACAGACCTCGGAGCCCACCTTGCCCAGCGCCCCCAGGACGCCCACCCTGATCGCGTCGGTCACGGGGCCAAACCTAGGCCATCGCGCGGGCGCCGGCGGCGACGGTGCCTGCCGGCATCGACGTCTGGCAGGCTGGTGCCATGCGGGCGCAGACGATTCCGGCGCGGATCCATTGGGCGGTCGACCTCATGGACGTCGGGCCGGCCGACAACATCCTGGAGATCGGCTGCGGCCCGGGTGCAGCAGCGGAGTTGATCTGCCAGCGCCTCGAGCGGGGGAAGCTCTTCGCCATCGACCGCTCCGAGTCGGGCGTCGACCGCACCAAGCGACGTTGCAAGAAGTACGTCGACTCCGGACGCCTCACCGTGCGTCAGATCGACCTGGCCACGCTGCGGGTGCCCGTCCGGCGGCTGCACAAGGTGTTCGCCTTCAACGTCAACCTCTTCTGGGTGAGGTCGTGCACCGACGAGGTGGCCCTGCTGCACGAGCGAGTGCTCCCGGGCGGCGCGGTCTATCTCTTCTACGACGCCAACCGGCCGGAGCTGGTCCCCAACATCGTCCAGAAGGCCTCGGCCGCGCTGACCGCCGGCGGGTTCCGGGTGTCCGTCGTCGACCAGAAGGCCCCCTCCGTGGTCGGCATCATCGGGAAGAGGTGACGGCGCGGAGCGCCGCTCACCTCTTCGACGGTGGTCGAGCAAGCCGCGCGACCGAGCTCGCGAGGTCGTGACCGGCGTGTCGAGACCCGGTGAGACGAAAGGCGACCTTTACGGCGTCGCACCCGGTCCGACGATGGCGAGGATCTCGGGCTGGGAGAACAGGTTCGAGCTGATCGCATGCACGTCCTCGAGCGTGACGTCGTCGACTCGCTCGATGACCTCGTCGATGGTCAGCAGCTCGTCGTAGACCAGCTCCGCCTTGCCCAGTCGTGACATCCGCGCGCCCGAGTCCTCCAGACCCAGCACCATTCCGCCCTTCAGCTGGCCCTTGCCGCGGTCCAGCTCCTCCTGGGTGATGCCGTCGGCGGCGACCTTGGCCAGCTCGGCCCGGACCGTGGCCAGCACGTCGTCGAGCTTGCCCGGCAGGCAGCCCACCGACACGCCGACCAGCCCTGCGTCCGCGTGGTGGCTGGCGAACGAGAACACCGAGTAGGCGAGCCCGCGTCGCTCCCGGACCTCCTGGAAGAGCCGCGAGGACGTGCCTCCACCCAGCGCCGTGTTGAGGACGCCCAGCGCGAACCGCCGGTCGTCGGTGCGGGTCAGCCCGTTGACCCCGAGCACGAGGTTGACCTGCTCGAGGGGTCGGCGGGCGCTCACCGTGCCGGCCTTGACCCGGCGTGCGTGGTCCTCGGCCCGCGCCGCCACCGGACCCTCGTCGCCGGTCAGGAAGTCGTTGCGGGAGAACGCGCGTCGTACCTGCCGGACCAGGCTGGGCGTGGTCGACGGCGCCGGCGACCGCGACCACCATGTTCGCCGGCCGGTAGTGGCGTCGGTAGAACCGCTTCACCTGGGCCCGGGTGAGGCCGCCGATCGAGTCGGCGGTGCCCGCGATCGGACGACCCAGCGGCCCGGCCCCCCACGCCTGGGCGGCGAACAGGTTGTGCACCACGTCGTCGGGATCGTCGTCGTGCATGGCGATCTCGTCGAGGATCACGTCGCGCTCGGCCTCGACGTCGGCGGCCGAGATCAGCGAGTCGGTGACCATGTCACCCAGTACGTCGACCGCCAGCGGCAGGTCGTCGACGAGCACGCGTGCGTGGAAGCAGGTGTACTCCTTGGCGGTGAAGGCGTTGAACTCGCCGCCCACCGAGTCCAGGGCCACCGAGATGTCCATCGCCGACCGCGACTTCGTGCCCCGGAAGAGCAGGTGCTCGAGGAAGTGCGAGCACCCGTGCAACGCGGGAGTCTCGTCGCGGGACCCGACCCCGACCCAGACCCCGATGCTGGCCGACCGGACCCCGGCCATCTGCTCGGTGATCACGCGCAGGCCCCCGGGGAGCACGGTCCGGCGCACCCGTGAGGTCACCTGGCCGTCGTCGTCCCTGACCGTCTCGAGGGTCCGGGTCGAGCCGATCTTCTGCGGCACCGACAGCCGCCCCGAAGACGCTGACCCGCCCGAAAGTTCCTCGGGCGGGTCAGCGGCGAAGGGTCGGTCACTCCTGGTCCGAGTCCTCGGCGTCCTCGGAGGAGCTGTCCTCGTCGACCACCGGAACCAGGGAGAGCTTGCCGCGGTCGTCGATCTCGGCGATCTGGACCTGGAGCTTCTGGCCCACCGAGACGACGTCCTCGACGGCCTCCACGCGCTTGCCGCCGGCCAGGGAGCGCAGCTTGCTGATGTGCAGCAGGCCGTCCTTGCCGGGGAGCAGCGAGACGAAGGCGCCGAAGTTGGTCGTCTTCACGACGGTGCCGAGGTAGCGCTCGCCGACCTCGGGCATGGTCGGGTTCGCGATCGCGTTGACCGCGGCCCGGGCCGCCTCGGCGGCCTCGCCGTTTGTGGCACCGATGTAGACGGTGCCGTCGTCCTCGATCGACAGCGTGGCGCCGGTGTCGTCCTGGATCTGGTTGATCACCTTGCCCTTGGGGCCGATGACCTCGCCGATCTTGTCGACCGGCACCCGGACGCTGATGATCCGCGGGGCGTGGACCGACATCTCCTCGGGCTCGTCGATGGCCTCGGCCATCACGTCGAGGATCGCGAGCCTGGCGTCCTTCGCCTGCTCGAGGGCGGCGGCCAGGACCTCGGCCGGGATCCCGTCGAGCTTGGTGTCGAGCTGGAGGGCGGTGACGAACTCGCGGGTACCGGCGACCTTGAAGTCCATGTCACCGAACGCGTCCTCCGCACCGAGGATGTCGGTGAGGGCGACGTAACTCGTCTCACCGTCGACCTCGCCGGAGATCAGGCCCATGGCGATCCCGGCCACCGCTGCGCGCAGCGGCACACCGGCCTGCAGGAGCGACATGGTCGAGGCGCACACCGAGCCCATCGACGTGGAGCCGTTGGACCCCATGGCCTCCGACAGCTGCCGGATCGCGTAGGGGAACTCCTCGCGGGTCGGCAGCACCGGCAGCAGCGCCCGGCGGGCCAGCGCGCCGTGGCCGACCTCGCGGCGCTTCGGCGAGCCCACCCGGCCGGTCTCGCCGGTGGAGAACGGCGGGAAGACGTACTTGTGCATGTAGCGCCGCGACTTCTCCGGGGAGAGCGTGTCCAGCTTCTGCTCGAGCGTGAGCATGTTCAGCGTGCTCACGCCGAGGATCTGGGTCTCGCCACGCTCGAACAGCGCCGAGCCGTGGACCCGCGGGATCACGCCGACCTCGGCGTGCAGCGGACGGATGTCGGCCAGGCCGCGGCCGTCGATGCGGACCTTGTCGCGCAGGACCCGCTCGCGCACGAGCTGCTTGTTCAGCGCCCGGAACGCGGCGCCGACCTCCTTCTCGCGGTCCTCGAACTGGCCGGCGAGCTGGTCGAGCAGCGACGCCTTGATCTCGTCGAGCTTCTCCTCGCGCTCCTGCTTGCCGGCGATGGTCAGCGCCTCGGCCGTCGGCGCCTTCACGGCGGCCTCGACCGCGGCGTAGACGTCGTCCTCGAAGTCGAGGAAGACCGGGAACTCCTGGACCGGCTTCGCGGCCTGCTTGGCCAGCTCGACCTGGGCCTCGACGAGCTGCTTGATGAACGGCTTGGCGGCGTCGAGGCCGCTGGCCACGACACCCTCGGTCGGTGCCTGGGTGCCGGACTGGACGAGGTCCCAGGTCTGCTCGGTGGCCTCGGCCTCGACCATCATGATCGCGACGTCACCGGTCTCGGTGACCCGGCCCGCGACCACCATGTCGAACACGGCGTTCTCGAGCTGGCTGTGGGTGGGGAACGCGACCCACTGGCCCTCGATGAAGGCCACGCGGACACCGCCGACCGGACCGGAGAACGGCAGGCCGGAGAGCTGGGTGGACAGCGAGGCGGCGTTGATCGCGAGCACGTCGTACGGGTGGTCGGGGTCGAGCGCCATGACGGTGATGACGACCTGGACCTCGTTGCGCAGACCCTTCTTGAAGGTCGGGCGCAGCGGGCGGTCGATCAGCCGGCAGGTGAGGATCGCGTCCTCGCCCGGGCGACCCTCGCTGCGGAAGAACGAGCCGGGGATCTGGCCCGCGGCGTACATCCGCTCCTCGACGTCGATCGTCAGGGGGAAGAAGTCGAAGTGGTCCTTGGGGTGCTTCCCGGCGGTGGTCGCCGAGAGCAGCATCGTCTCGTCGTCCAGGTAGGCGGTGACGGAGCCGGCCGCCTGCCGGGCGAGCAGCCCGGTCTCGAACTTGATGGTGCGCTGGCCGAACTTGCCGTTGTCGAGAACTGTCTCGACGGCTGAAATGGTGGGTTCCACTAGCATGTGCTTTCTGTTCGCGGAGCGATCCCGCGAATGACCCGCGTCCCGCTGTGGGGTGTGGGTGCCGGTCTTCGATCGAGGCTCGCGGTGCTGCGCACCGAGAGCCACTACCGAGGACCGGGCCGACGATTCGCGGATCGCTCCTGGTGATGTGTGTCTTCTGTTGTGAAATGTAACGAAAGGGCCCACAGGTGTGGACCCTTCCGGACTCAGCGACGCAGGCCGAGGCGCTCGACGATCGAGCGGTAGCGCTCGATGTCGGTCTTCTGCAGGTAGTTGAGAAGCCGACGGCGCTGGCCCACGAGCAGCAGCAGCCCACGACGGCTGTGGTGGTCGTGCTTGTGCTGCTTGAGGTGCTCGGTGAGGTGGGCGATCCGGTGGCTCAGCAGAGCCACCTGCACCTCGGGCGAGCCGGTGTCGCCCTCGGCCGTGGCGTACTCGGCGATGATCTTCTTCTTGGTCTCCGCGTCGGTACCGATCGACATGCGGGGCTCCCTTCCGGCCCGGTCAGGGCACTGCTCGTTGCGCGGCGCGCCGGGGCCTGTCCACCCGGGCACTCTGGTTCCGCGGCCGTCTGACGGCGGGTACTGCGTGTGTCGCCCGGAACCGGTGAGACCCGGGACGGGCAACCGGATGAGACTATCAGCGGCCACCGGCCGCGCCCAAAACCAGGAGCAGCGTCGCGCTCAGACGGCCGGGGGCGGCGGGTCCTGCTCGGTACGACGCTCGGCGACCGACTGCGAGCCGTCCTCGTGGGTCGTCGTCGCCACCGTGCGGTGGGTGCGGCCGCGGTTGGCCTGCACGGCGGTCAGGACGATCACCAGCACGCCGGCGATCGCCAGGATCCAGCCGACCATCGTCAGGTCGATGGCGTCGATCATGTCCTGCACGGCCAGCGCGAGGATGAGTCCGAGTGCGAGCAGAAAGACGCCGAGTCCGTATCCCATGTTGTTTCTTCCCTTCAGTGGTCGTCGCCCACAGCGGGCAACACACGTATCGAGGCTACCCGTCACGCACTCTCCAGGCGCCGCACCGCCCTGTGCCAGACTGACCGAATGTCCACCCAGCTCGGCGTGTGCAACCTGTGCGAGGCGATCTGCGGCCTCGAGCTCACGATCGAGGAGGGCCGGGTCACCTCGATCCGCGGCAGCGACGCCGACCCCCTCTCCCGTGGCTACATCTGCCCGAAGGGCGTGTCCCTGGCCGACGTCCTCGACGACCCGGATCGCCTGCGGCGACCGGTACGCCGGATGGGCGGGGACTGGGTCGAGATCGGCTGGGACGAGGCGTTCGACCTGGTGGCCGACGGTCTGGCCGAGGCGATCAACGAGCACGGCCGCGACGCCGTCGGTGTCTACCTGGGCAACCCGACCGTGCACAGCCTCGGCTCGCTGACCCACGGGCTGACCATGGTCAGGTCGCTGCGCACCCGCAACCTCTTCAGCGCCACCTCCGTCGACCAGCTCCCCCACCAGCTCGTCGCCCACCTGATGTACGGCCACCAGCTGCTGCTGCCGATCCCCGACATCGACCGGACGTCGTACTTCCTGGTGTTCGGTGCCAACCCGATGGCGTCCAACGGCTCCCTGATGACGGTGCCCGACTTCCCGAACCGGCTGCGGGCGCTCAAGCAGCGCGACGGCAGGATGGTGCGTGTTCGACCCGCGGCGCACCGAGACCGCGAAGGTGGCCTCCGAGCACCACTTCATCCGCCCGGGCACCGACGTCTACGTCCTGCTGGCCATGCTGCACGTGCTGTTCGACGAGGGCCTGGCGAGCTCGAGAGAGTACGTCGACGGCCTCGACGCCGTGCGGTCGGCCGTGGCCGGGTTCGACCCCGAGCGGGCGGAGCGGGCGAGCGGCGTACCCGCCGACGAGATCCGCCGGATCGCGCGCGAGTTCGCGGCCGCCGACGGCGCGGCCGCCTACAGCCGGATGGGGGTCTCCACCAACACCCACGGCACGGTCGCGCAGTGGGCGGTGCAGCTGCTCAACCTGGTCACCGGAAACCTCGACCGGGAGGGCGGCACCCTCTTCACCACGCCTGCGATCGACAGCGTCGGGCGGGGACTGGTGGGGAAGGGCCACCACGACGCGTGGCGCAGCCGGGTCCGCGGCCTCCCCGAGACCGCCGGCGAGCTCCCGGTCTCGGCCCTGCGCGAGGAGATCGAGACCCCGGGCGAGGGCCAGATCCGGGCGCTGCTCACCCTGTCCGGCAACCCGGTGCTGTCCACGCCGGACGGCTCGGCACTGGGGCGGGCCATGGAGGGGCTCGACTTCATGGCCGCCGTCGACATCTACGTCAACGAGACGACCCGGCACGCCGACGTGATCCTGCCGCCGACCACCGCCCTGGAGCGGGACCACTACGACCTCGATCTTCCACACCCTCGCGGTGCGCAACACGGCGCGGTTCACCCCGGCCGTCATCGACAAGGACCGCAGCCAACGGCACGACTGGGAGATCTACCGCGAGGTCACCCTGCGGCTGATGAAGCGGCTGCACCGCAAGCCCCCGCTGAAGAAGCGGCTCGCGACCCGGGCCCGGCTGATGACCAGCCCGACGTTCCAGGTGGCCCAGCTGCTCCGCACCGGCAGGCCGGAGTCACCATCTCCCAGCTGCGGAAGAACCCCGCCGGGGTGGACCTCGGCCCGCTCCAGGCGGGTCGGCTGCCCGAGCGGCTGTTCACGAAGTCGAAGCGGGTCGACGCCGCACCGGAGCTGGTGCTCGCGGACCTGGCCAGGCTGGACCAGGTGGAGATCGCTCCGCGGGACGGCGAGCTCGTGCTGATCGGCCGTCGCCACCAGCGCGACAACAACTCCTGGATGCACAACACCGAGCGGCTCACCCGCGGCAAGCCGCGGCACCAGCTGCTCATGCACCCCGACGACCTCGCCGCCCGCGGGATCACCGACGGCAACCGCGTCACCGTGACGTCGGGGGTCGGCTCGGTCGAGGTCGAGGTCCGGGCCGACGACGACATGATGCCCGGCGTGGTCTCGCTCCCCCACGGCTACGGCCACCAGGTCGACGGCACGGGCATGAGCCGGGCCGCCAAGGTGCCCGGGGTCTCGATCAACGACCTGACCGATCCCCAGCGGCTCGACGTGTCCGGCAACGCCGCGCTGAACGGCGTACCGGTCGACGTCAGTCCCGCCTGACCTATGGCGTGATCGTGCCCTGAAGCTCGTAGCCGGGGTCATCGAGGATCGTCTTGTCTGCGGCGAAGTGCTTCACCTGTACCCAGTAGTGGCCCTCCGCAAGGTTGGCGGCGGCCGGCTGGATGTCGGGCGCGATCTTCGAGCAGTTGATGATGCCGTGGTCATCGTCCGACACAAGCTGTGTGCCTGCCTGCGAGTACAGCGAGATCACGGTGTCGATGTCGCAGGTCGAGCCGTCGCCGTTGTAGGTCTCCAACGTGACATCCCCGCCCGCCGGCACGATGAACCTGTACCAGTCGACATCGCCTGCCGGATCGATCGTCCCGTTCAGCTTCACGAGGTTTCCGAGTGGATCGTTCTGATCGAGCAGGGCGGCGCGCAGACCATAGATGATGGGGTTGTTCGGTTCCTGGATGCTGTTGTTGATCGGGGTGATGGACGAGCCCTCGGTCAGCTCCTTGACCTCGATCGGGCGGGAGATGTCGTCATTGGGGCCCGGGTCCTCGAAGTCGGAGCTCGTCACGAGGGAGACCGACTGCGCGCCGTAGCTGCGCCATCGGACGTCGAAGTCGATGTCGACGTCGTTGTCGAAGCCGACACCGAGTGTTCCGAGGTTGCAGACCACCGGGTAGCCGAGCGTGCAGGTGACGCCCGACGGCGCCGTGAAGTTGCGGATGCCGGCGTTCGGCTCGAAGAAGATCTGCACCTGTGCGTGCGGTGCCGGAGCGGGTCCATGGTTGCGCACCGTCACGGTGTGCTGCTCGACGAAATTTGCCCACGCTGCGTTTGCCGCGTTGTCGCCGAGGATGTCGTCGTCGGCGAACGCCATCAGGTCCGACTCGGGTGCGACGACCTCCACCTGTCCCGAGCTGGCACGGCAGTTGTTGCCCTCCCTCGACTCACGGATGAGCGACGTGCCGTCCGCGCAGGCGATGACGTAGTAGGAGGCCGAGGGCGTGGCAGCGGGGATGGTGAGGGTCGCTTCGGCACTCCGGGAGGCTCCCGGCGCGAGACGCGGCGTGGCGAGGTAGCCGGTGAGCGCGCGGTCGGCACCCCGCACACGGTCGGGTGAGAGGTAGAAGCGAACACGGCTGGCCACCTGCGGCCGCGCAGTGCCGCGATTTCGGACGGTCGTCGAGAGAGTGATCGCCTGGCCCGCGACCTCTGTCGTGGGCGGCGTGGCGAGCTCACTCACCACCAGATCCGGTCGTGCCGCGGCGGACGCGGGAGAGACGAAGGCAAGGGTAGCGACGGCGGTGACGACCAGGGCCAGCACGAGGCGGGGTCGCAGCAGGGGCAGCACCGGGGAACCGTAGCCGGGTTAACACCAGCCGTGCCGGAGGCTCACCGACCCAGATCAGGACCGAGCGGCGCGCAGGGCGAGGTAGACCGCACGCACGCCGACCGCACGCTCCATCTCGTCGGTCACACCGGCGAAGAACTGGTCCCGGTAGGTCTGGTCGGTCACTGCGGAGACGGTGAAGTAGAGCCCGCTGAACGACGCGAGGAACAGCGACACCTTGACCAGCTGGGTGGACACGCTTTCGAGATGGGGGAAGCTGCGGATGTCGTTGCCCAGACCGGTCCAGGACCCCTGAACGGACTCCGGCATGATCAGCGACCCGAACAGCAGGAAGAAGACGAACACCGCCACGACCAGCACCAGCACCTGCGCGGTCTGGATGATCAGCAGCGCGGTGATCAGGTTCCAGCGCTCGTAGCCGGTGATCTCGGCGTACGACGCCGGCTCGGCGTCCGGGTCCGCGAGCAGCTCCGCGCAGGGCTCCTCCAGCGGCGTTCGGGCGCAGGCGCGGGTCGAGGAACGTGTCGTCGACGGCGTCGTCGACCTGGTCGACCTCCTCGGGCAGCCGAACCAGCAGGAACACCACGCCCAGCCCCAGGAGCAGCAGCACCGCCAGCCACAACCTGCCGAACGGCAGCCGTGAGGTCATCTCCCACGCTTCGGCGTTGATGAACAGGAACGTCACGAACACCAGCAGCAGGGGCAGCGCGCGGGATGCGGTGGACAGCAGCAGCCGCAGGCTGGAGAAGGTCCGCCCCAGCGCCCAGCGCAGGATCGGGCGGGCGCGCAGGGCGGTCGAGGCGTAGACGATCCCGGCCAGAAAGGCCAGCGTGAGCCAAAGCGCCGGCGCCGCGCTGACCTGGTCGGAGAACCAGCCGAGCAGTCCGCCCAGGCGCCGCGGCCACGAGCGCCACGAGCACCAGCGAGCGGGACCGCGCGTCGCGGCCGCAGCGCCGCCCGCGCCGCGGCCCGCTCCTCCGGGACGAAGTAGGGCAGCCCGTGCTGGACGAACCAGGTCTCCGTCGCGACCAGCGGGTCGCTGCTGGTGCCTGCCTCACGCGGGATCCTCCCGCGCGGCATCGAGCACGCGGCGTGCCTGCTCGACGTCGTCGTGCATCTGCGCCACCAGCTTGTCCGCCGAGTCGAACGCCGCCATGCCGCGGAGCCGGTCGACGAACTCGACCTCGACCTCGACGCCGTACAGCTCCAGGTCGGTCCGGTCGAGCACGTAGCTCTCGACGCGGCTCTCGCGGTGGCCGTCGAAGGTCGGGTTGGTGCCGACGCTGATCGCCGCCGGGAACCGTTCGCCGGTGTCGAGCCGGCGCAACCAGCCGGCGTAGACGCCGTCGGCCGGGGTCGCCGTCACGCCGGAGGTCGGCACGTTGGCGGTCGGGAAGCCGAGCTCCTTGCCGCGCTTGTCACCCTCGATGACCACGCCTCGCACCGTGAACGGGCGGCCGAGCGCCTCCGCGGCGCCGGCGACGTCGCCGGTGGCCAGGCAGGTGCGGACGTACGTCGAGGACCAGACCTGCGGGCCGCCGTCGAGGGCGATCCCCTCGGCGACGAAGCCGCGGGACTCCCCCGCCTCGCGCAGGGTGGCGACGTCACCGGCGGCCCGGTGCCCGAACCGGAAGTTGGCGCCGACCACCACCGCGGCCGCGTGGAGCGCCTCGACCAGGACCCGGTCGACGAACTCCTCGGGGGACCAGCCCGCGATCTCGCGGTCGAACGGCAGGGCGAACACGGCGTCCACGCCCGCCTCGCCCAGCAGCCGGGTCCGCTCCTCGATGGTCGTCAGCGGCGACGGGGCGTGCTCGGGACGCAGGACGGCCATCGGGTGCGGGTCGAAGGTGACCGCGACGAGGGTCAGCCCGTCGGCATCGGCGATCTCGCGGGCCCGGGCGACGACGTGCTGGTGGCCGAGGTGGACGCCGTCGAAGTTGCCGATGACGACAGCCGTGCGGCCCAGGTCGGCCGGCACGTCGTCGAGGGCTCGCCAGATCGGCACGGGGGTGAGCCTACTGATCCCGCGGCCAACGCCCGGCAGCGAGAGGTCCCACGTCTCGACCACGGCGTCGGGGTTGAGGGGTCCGTAGACGTGCGGGAACGGCCGGTCCGAGCCGGGTACGTCGTCCTCGCGCACCGGCGCGGTGAGCCGGTCGGTGTCGATCACGAGCAGGACCAGCGGTGCCGTCGCGTCGGCGTAGTAGTCGCGGCGGACCTGCTGCCACTGGTCCTCGTGGGAGCAGTGGATGAAGCCCTCCTCCGCCAGGGTGCGTCCCAGCGTGGACGTCGTGTAGGCGCCGGACTCGAGGGCCGCCTCCCACTCGGCGGCCACGGCGACGTGGAAGATCCTCATCAGACGAACACCGCCACGGCCTTCGGACGTCCCGTGGCTCGGCTCGTAGAGCGCGAGGAACTCCCCGTCGGGCGCGAACAGCGCGGTGAGCCCGTCGAGATCGGCATCGATCTGCCGGCCGTGCCGGACGTCGCCCGCCTGCGCCACGCCCAGGTCCCGGCT
Organism: uncultured Actinomycetota bacterium; assembly: GCA_963812345.1. Taxonomy (GTDB): domain Bacteria; phylum Actinomycetota; class Actinomycetes; order Propionibacteriales; family Nocardioidaceae; genus Nocardioides. Next base: position 320,220 of record CAWEVA010000014.1, on the reverse strand, counting down.
GGGGAAGCTCGCCCGGGCGGCCTCCGCGATCGGCAGCATCGTGAGCTCCTCCGCCAGCTCCTCGAGGGTGTGCGCGGCATCGAGGGTGAAGGGTCCGACGGCGGTGCGTCGCAGGGACCCGAGGTGGCCACCGACCCCGAGCTCGGCGCCGAGGTCCCGGGCGATGGCCCGGATGTAGGTGCCGCTCGAGCAGCGGACCGAGAGGTCGACGTCGACCCCCTCGTCACGCATGCGCACCTGGTGCACCTCCAGCTCGTGGATGGTCACCGGTCGCGCCGCCAGCTGCACGTCCTCCCCCTCGCGGACCCGGTCGTAGGCCCGCCGACCACCCACCTTGATCGCCGAGACGGCGGTCGGCACCTGCTCGATGTCGCCGACGAAGGCCGCCAGCGCCGACCGGATCCGCGCCTCGTCGAGATCGCCGTGTGGGAGCGGTCGAGACGAGCTCGCCCTCGGCGTCATCGGTGGTCGTGGCGGCTCCGAGCCGGATGGTGGCGTCGTACGCCTTCTCGGTCAGCGTCAGGTGCCCCAGCAGCCGGGTCGCGCGGTTGACGCCGAGGACCAGCACCCCTGTCGCCATCGGGTCGAGGGTGCCGGCGTGGCCGACCTTGCGGGTCCCCGACAGGCGACGCACCCGCGACACGACGTCGTGGGAGGTGACACCGGCCGGCTTGTCCACGACCACGAGCCCGGACGCCTCAGTCATTCGTCGTCGTCGGGTGGTTCCGCCTCCGCCTCGCGCGGCTTCTTGTACGGGTCCTCCTCGCCGGCGTACGTCGCGCCCCGCGCCGCCGCAGCGGCCTCGTCCAGGGCGCGGGCCTTGGCGAGCACGTCGTCGAGGTGGCGGGCGTTCTCCGGCAGCGCGTCGGCGATGAACGTCAGCGTCGGTGCGTGCCGCATGCCGAGCTGCTTGGCCACCTCCGACCGGAGCAGGCCCTTCGCCGACTCCAGCGCGGCCGCGGTGCTGGCCAGGTCGTCGTCCTCGCCGTAGACCGTGTAGAAGATCGACGCCTGCTGGGTGTCACCGGTCACCCGGACGTCAGTCACCGTGACGAAGCCGAGCCGCGGATCCTTGATCCGGCGCTCCAGCATCTCGGCGACGATCACCTGGATCCGGTCGGCGATCTTCCGCACCCGTGGATTGCTCATCTCGTGTCCCTCGTCGTCACGCTGACCCGCCCGAAAGTTTCGGGCGGGTCAGCGTGATTTCTGGCCATTTTCGGGCGGGTGGGCTGGTCAGTCGCGCGGGATCTCGCGCATCTCGAAGCTCTCCACGACATCGTCGATCTTGATGTCCTGGTAGTTCTTCAGCACGAGACCGCACTCGAAGCCCTCGCGGACCTCGCTGGCGTCGTCCTTCTCCCGTCGCAACGAGGCAAGGTCGAGGTTGTCCGCGACGACCGCGCCGTCCCGGAGCAGCCGCGCCTTGGCGTTGCGGCGGATGGTGCCGCTGGTGACCATGCAACCGGCGATGTTGCCGAGCTTGGACGAGCGGAAGATCTCGCGGATCTCCGCCTGGCCGAGGGTGGACTCCTCGAACTCCGGCTTCAGCATGCCCTTCAGGGCCGCCTCGATCTCCTCGATCGCCTGGTAGATCACCGTGTAGTAGCGGATCTCGACGCCCTCGCGGTCGGCCATCTCGGTCGCCTTGCCCTGCGGGCGGACGTTGAACCCGATGATGATCGCGTCGGAGGCGGCCGCCAGGTCGACGTTGGTCTCGGTGATCGCACCGACCCCGCGGTCGATGACGCGGATGCCGACTTCCTCGCCCACGTCGATGTTCGACAGGGCGTCCTCGAGAGCCTCGACCGAACCGGACACGTCGCCCTTCAGGATCAGGTTGAGCTCCTGGCTCTCGCCCTTCTCCATCGAGGCCATGAAGTCCTCGAGGGTCCGGCGCACCCGGCGCTTCGCCTGCATGGCGGCGCGCTCGCGCGCCTCCCGCTTCTCGGCGATCTGACGGGCCATCCGGTCGTCCTCGACGACGATGAGGTTCTGGCCGGCACCGGGCACCGCGGTGAGCCCGAGCACCATCGCGGGACGCGACGGATCGGCCTCCTCGATGTTCCCGCCGTTCTCGTCCAGCATCGCCCGGACCCGGCCGTGGGCCGGGCCGGCGACGATCGAGTCGCCGACACGGAGGGTTCCGCGCTGGACGAGGATCGTCGCCACCGGACCGCGGCCACGGTCGAGGTGCGCCTCGACCACGAGGCCCTGGGCGTCCTGGTGGGGGTTGGCCCGCAGGTCCAGGGACGCGTCCGCGGTGAGTACGACGGCCTCGAGCAGCTTGTCGAGGTTGAGCTCGGACTTCGCCGAGACGTCGACGAACATCGCGTCGCCGCCGTACTCCTCGGGGATCAGGCCGTACTCGGTCAGCTGACCGCGCACCTTGGTGGGGTCGGCCTCGGGCTTGTCGATCTTGTTCACCGCGACCACGATCGGGACCTCGGCGGCCTTGGCGTGGTTGAGCGCCTCGACCGTCTGCGGCATCACGCCGTCGTCGGCCGCGACCACCAGGATCGCGATGTCGGTCGCCTGCGCACCGCGGGCACGCATGGCGGTGAACGCCTCGTGACCCGGGGTGTCGATGAAGGTGATCCGTCGCTCCTGGCCCTCGACCTCGGTGGCCACCTGGTAGGCACCGATGTGCTGGGTGATGCCGCCGGCCTCCTTGTCGACCACGTTGGCGTTGCGCAGCGCGTCGAGCAGCTTGGTCTTTCCGTGGTCGACGTGACCCATGACGGTGACGACCGGCGGACGGATGGCCAGGTCGGCCTCGTCGCCTTCGTCCTCACCGAACTCGAGGTCGAACGACTCGAGCAGCTCACGGTCCTCGTCCTCCGGGGAGACGACCTCGACGACGTAGTTGAGCTCCTCGCCGAGCAGCTCGAGGGTCTCGTCGTTGACGGACTCGGTCGCGGTCACCATCTCGCCGAGGCTGAACAGCATCTGCACCAGCGAGGCGGCGTCGACGCCGATCTTGTCGGCGAAGTCGGTGAGGGAGGCGCCCCGGGCCAGCCGGACGGTCTCACCGTCGCCCTTGCGGACCCGCACGCCACCGAGCGTCGGGGCCTCCATCTGCTCGAACTCCTGGCGACGCGCCCGCTTCGACTTGCGGCCGCGACGCGACGGCCCACCGGGCCGTCCGAACGCACCCTGGGTCTGGCCACGTCCGCCGGGGCGTCCACGACCGCCGGGGCCGAAGCCACCGCGTGCGGGGGGGCCACCACGTCCGGGAGCACCGGCACCGCCACGACCGGGGGCACCGCCGCCACGAGCCGGGAGCACCGCCCCCGCCGGAGCGACCCGGGCCGCCGGCACCACGGCCACCGGGACCGGAGCCGAAGGCGGCCGGGGACTTGGGCATCATCGCGGGGTTGGGCCGCGGCATGCCGGGAGCGCCGCCGTCGCGAGCCGCGGGCGGGCGGGGAGCCCGCTGGTCGCCCGGGGGCGCGCCGTCGGTCGGGCGGGGGCGACGGCCCATGCCCTGGCTGGCGGCGAACGGGTTGTTGCCGGGGCGAGGGGTCCCCGGGCGGCCGACCGGCCGCGGGGCCGGGGGCTTGGGAGTCGGGGAGGCAGACGCGGCGGCGGCCGGAGCCTCCGGCTCGGCCGGGGGCTCAGGCTCGTGGGTCTCCACAGGGGCAGGAGCCTCCACCACCGGCTCGGGGGCAGGCTCGGGCTCGGGCTCGGGCTCGGGCTCCGGCGGGGCGGCCTTCGCGGCCGGCGCCTTGGGCTTCGCCGCCGCCTTGGCGGGAGCCTTCGCAGCGGGCTTCTCGGCGGGCTTCGCGGGCGCGGCCTCGGCCGGAGCCGGCGCAGCCGCGGTCTTCAGCTCGTCGCCGTACTCCTTGCGGAATCGCATCTCCGCCGGGAGCTCGACAGTGGAGCTCGCCGACTTGACGAACTCCCCCATCTCCTTGAACTTCTCGAGAACAAACTTGCTCTCGACGCCGAACTCCTTGGCGAGTTCGTGAACTCGGGTCTTAGCCACGTTTCTCCTTCTGGCCTGAGACCCGGGTTCCGGGGGGTTTGTCTCAGACCGTTAGCGGGTGTGCAAACTCATCGCGAAGTACTCATCGAGTGCTCATGAGCTGCTGCTCCAGTTTCTGTCGGTCGGACTCAGTTGGTGTGCGAGCCGAGGTAGTCCCCCACCGGTGTGCTGGCCAACCCCTGCTCGAGCCGGAGGGCTCGGGCAAACGCTCGCCTGCGCACCGCGAGGTCGTAGCACGCGGACGTGGGGTGCAGGTGCGCGCCGCGTCCGGGTGCCGTGCCGTCCGGATCGGGTACGACGGCCGGTCGGCCGCTCGCATCCAGTCCCGCGACGACACGCAACAACTCACGTGTCGTGGCCCGATCCCGACAACCGATGCACGTACGGACAGGCTGGCCTGCCGCCCGTGCGGGGGAAAGTCGGTCGCGCGCCACTGTCCTTAACCCTACCGGGTGCAGGCGATCGATTTCGAACCGACGTTCGGGCCCCGGTGGTTTCGAGGCGGCGCCGCCCAGCGTCGACGCTTGCTCAACCTTGCCGCTCATCGCGGGGTTCGCTGCTCACGCCGCGGCGGCTCATCGTCGCCCCGGATGTCGATGCGCCATCCGGTGAGTCGGGCCGCGAGCCGGGCGTTCTGGCCCTCCTTGCCGATCGCCAGGGAGAGCTGGAAGTCGGGGACGACCACGCGCGCCGACTTCGCGGCCGCGTCGATCACCTCGACCGACGTCACCTGGGCCGGCGACAGGGCGTGGCCGATCAGCTCGGCCGGGTCCTCGGACCAGTCGACGATGTCGATCTTCTCGCCGTGCAGCTCTGACATCACGTTGCGCACCCGCTGGCCCATCGGGCCGATGCAGGCACCCTTGGCGTTGACCCCGGACGCCGTCGACAGCACCGCGATCTTGGTGCGGTGGCCGGCCTCGCGGGCGATCGCCGCGATCTCCACCGTGCCGTCGGCGATCTCGGGCACCTCGAGGGCGAACAGCTTGCGGACGAGGTTGGGGTGGGAGCGGGACAGGGTGATCTGGGGCCCGCGCATGCCCTTGCGGACCGAGATCACCATGCACTTGATCCGGGTGCCGTGGTCGTAGCGCTCGCCGGGGACCCGCTCCCCCAGCGGCAGCAGGGCCTCCAGCTTGCCGAGGTTCACCATCACGTCGTCGGGGTTGCGGCCCTGCTGGATCACGCCGGAGATGATGTCGCCCTCCTTGCCGGAGAACTCCCCGAACCGGATGTCGTCCTCGGCGTCCCGCAGCCGCTGCAGCATGATCTGCTTCGCCGTCGTCGCCGCGATGCGGCCGAACCCCTCCGGGGTGTCGTCGTACTCCCCGACCTGGTTGCCCTCCTCGTCCAGCTCCGCGGCGAAGACGGTGACGTGCCCGGTCTTGCGGTCCAGCAGGACCCTGGCGTTCTCCTGCGCGCCCGGCGTCTTGTGGTACGCCGTGAGCAGGGCCTGCTCGATGGCCTCGACGAGGATCTCGAAGGAGATCTCCTTCTCGCGCTCCAGCATCCGGAGGATGCTCAGGTCGATGTCCATCAGCCCTCCTTCGACCGCGCCGGTTGAACTCGATCTGGACCTGGGCGCGGGCGATGTCGGCGTAGGCGATCTCGCGGATCGTCCCGTCGACGTCGATGCACGCCGCCATGTCGTCGCTGGTCGCGATCCGGCCCTCGAGTGTCTCGCCCTCGGTGGTGGTCACCTTGACCAGCCGGTCGACGTTGCGCCGCCAGTGCCGGGGCAGGACGAGCGGCCGGTCGACGCCGCGCGAGGTGACCTCGAGCGTGTAGGGCTGCTCGCCCATCGCGTCGGACTCGTCGAGCACGCGGGAGATCTCGCGGGTCGCGTCGGCGACGTCGTCGAGGGTCACGCCGCCGTCCTTGTCGACGGCGATCCGGAGGATCCGACGCTTGCCGGCCGGCGTGATCTCCACCGCCTCGACGTCGAGCTCCAACGCAGTGAGGGGGCCGACGAGCTCGGTCTCGATGCGTTCCCGGATGGCGTCCTGCCTGACGCTGCTCACGAGTGCCCGACCTCCTTGTGCAGTTGGAAGACCTCGAGACGGTCGCGCAGCGACCACCTCGATCCAGCGAATCTCCACGATAGCGGTGCGGAGATAGGGTCGGCGCCGTGTCCCCTGCCCCTGCCTTGCGCACCACCCGTCGTACGACGCTGGGGGGTGCCCTTGTCGGCGTCGCCGTCCTCGCCGGCTGCGACCTCGGCGACCTCGGCTCCGGCGATCCGGCCTCGGCTCCGGCGCCGTCGGCGGAGCCCGACGACCCCGATGCCGGCCTGGTCGAGGATGTGGTCGACGACGTCGTGGCCACCCGGCAGCTCGTCGAGACCCTGCGCCGCCGGCACGACTCGTTGCGCCGGCCGCTGGGCGGGCTCGCCCAGGTCCACGACGCGCACCTGGAGGTGCTCGGCGTCGAGCCGCCGTCCGGCCAGCGGTCCGGCCGCAGGCCCACGCGGACCAGCAACGCCGCGGAAGCAGTGGCCCTGCTGAGAGCGCGCGAGCTGCGCCACCAGCGACTGCTGGCGGACCGCGCGACGGCAGCGCAGAGCGGACGGCTGGCGCGACTGCTGGCCTCCATGTCGGCCGCGGTCGCCCAGCAGCTGGCCGTGCTGCCGGAGGAGGAGGGCCGGTGACGACGCTCGACGCCCTCCAGGTCGCCCTCGCGGCTGAGCACGCCGCGCTCTACGTGTACGGCGTGCTCGGTGCCCAGACCTCGGCGTCGGACACGCCGCAGCTGTTCGCGGCGGTGTCCGACGCCTACGAGACGCATCGTGCGCGCCGCGACCACGCTGACCGACCTGGTGCTGGAGGAGGGCGGGACGCCGGTCGCGTCCGAGCCGGCGTACGAGATCCCGCGACGCCTGGGGTCGCCGGCCGGGGTGTCCAGCGCCGCGCTCAGCCTGGAGCGCCGCAGTGCCTCGACCTACGCCTGGCTGGTGGCGAACACGGTGGGCGGCCAACGCCGCTGGGCGATCGAGGCACTCACCGACGCCGCGGTCCGCGAACTCAGCTTCCGAGGAAGTCCCGAGACCTTCCCCGGAGCCGACGAGTCCGCGGACCGTGGGTGACCAGTCCCCCGAGAGACCAGTCAGGGAGCGCTCGCCAGTGGCGAATCACTCCCTCCTGCACGATCCTGCAACGAGACCAGGGGGATGCGCCAGCATCGGTCAGACTCATCTTCTTGCATTGCACGAACCTGCAATGCGTGCGGTTGGCGGCGTTCAGGCCCGGTAGGCGGCCCACATCTTGTGGGCACGCTCCTTCTGGCCGCGGGTGAACTGGGTGTAGCACTTGTCGAAGCTGTAGTCCATGTAGTTGTGGATCGGGTCGCTGCCGGGCATCGGGCAGGAGTCCCGGCCCGCGGGGCAACCGCTGGTGGGCGTGGACTGGGCCGGCGTGTCGCGCGACCTGGTCGTTGAGCGGGGTGCAGCCGCTCTGGAAGGTGTGGTAGAGACCGAACCAGTGACCCGCCTCGTGCGTCGCGGTCCCGCCCAGGTTGAAGTTGGTGATCGCTGCCGCCGGGCAGCGAGTCGTAGTGGACGCGGATGCCGTCGACCTGCGCGCTTCCTGGCGTAGTCCCAGGGGAACGTCGCGATCCCGAGGAACTGGAAGTCGACCAGCCAGATGTTCAGGGTCCTCGCGCCGCCCTTGCGGGTCTTGCGCGCGGTAGCGCGCGCTCTGCCTGTCGTTGTGCCAGGCGGTGTTCTGGTAGCGGTGGATGCCCCTCAGCTTGAAGTGGTAGCCGAAGCCGGTGTAGTCCCGGTTGAGCACCGCGATCTGCCGGGTGATCTGGCGGTTGGTGACGTTGCCGCGTCCCGCGGCGTCGCGCATGACGTGGACGTGGACGGGGACCGTCCTCCTGACCAGGGCGGCGGCCCTAGCCACTGTCGTCGCGCCCTTGGCCGCGAGGCGGCTGCTGGTACGACGCGCGATCGCGCGCTGCTCGGCGAGCGAGATGCCGCGGTGGTCGAGGCCCGTGGCTCCGCCACGGGCCCCGGCGGCTGCTCCGGGCGTGGGGGTCAGGCAGGAGGCCGCCAGGGTCGACGACCCGGGCCTGGGCGGGAGCGGCAACGCCGACGACGGTCAGCGCAGTTGCCCCGAGACCTGCTGCGGCAGCCAGACAAAGGGTTCGCGCGAGACGCATGAAGTGGGCCCTTCCCTCAATGACCCGCCCCCGCGGATTTTGAAGGTTGCCGGGAACCTACCCACCCCTAGGTCGTGCTAACCATCAACCTTTGGTACTAGGGCTAGTCCCTTGGTACTAGTACTCCCTAGGGTGCCGGTCAGTACCAGCCGCGCACGATCCCGGGGACCTCGGCGAGGCGCTCCGCGACCGCGTCCGGAACGCCCTCCGATGTGGCCGACCTGGCTGGGAGGAATGTCGCTGTGCGGGACGTGAATCGCACGCAGGCCTGCGTTCTGAGCTCCCCACACGTCGTCGAAGAGCCGGTCGCCGACGTAGACGCACCGGCCGGGATCGGTCGCCCCGACCGCCTCCATCGCCGCCTCGAACGCCCGCGGCGAGGGCTTGGTCCACGGCAGCTCACTGGTATAGACACCTGCGTCGATCAGGTCCAGGACGCCGTCCCGGCGGAAGAACCCCTCGTGCCACTCCCGCGGCCAGATCGTGTTCGAGAGCACCCCCACCTTGATCCCCTCGGATCGCAGCTGCTCGAACATCGGACCGGCCTCGGCGTCGGTGATGGTGTGGGGTTCCCAGAAGTCGTAGTACGCCGAGAGCAGGTCGGGGTCGTGGTCGAGCCCGGCCTCGGCGAAGAGGTCGGCGACCGTCGAGCTCTGCTGGTGGTCACGGCTCCGCCCCCAGATGGCCTCGCCCGGCCGCGTGCAGCCGCTCCCGCGACACCTCGATGTCGTGGTCGGCGTTCACCACGGCCTGGGCGAGCGCCAGGGACTCGGCGTGGAAGTCGATGTCGTGCCAGCGGGTGAGGGTGCCGCCCCAGTCGAAGATGACGGCGTCGATGTTCACGCGCTGACCAGGGCGACCAGGTGGTCGACGATCCGGTCCGCGGGCACGTCCTCGCGGTCGCCGGTACGACGGTCCTTGACCTCGACCGTGCCGTCGACGAGCCCCTTGCCGACCACCACGATCGTGGGGACGCCGATCAGCTCGGCGTCCTTGAACTTCACGCCCGGGGACACCTTCGGCCGGTCGTCGTGGAGTACGTCGACGCCGGCAGCGGACAGCTCGTGGGCGATCCGGTCGGCGGCGGCGAAGATGGCCGGGTCCTTGCCGGTGGCGACCAGATGGACGTCGGCGGGCGCGACCTCGCGCGGCCAGACCAGGCCGAGCTCGTCGTTGTTGCCCTCGGCGATCGCGGCGACGGCCCGGGTGACGCCGATGCCGTACGAGCCCATCGTGACCGTGACCAGCTTGCCGTTCTCGTCGAGGACCCGCAGGTCGAGCGCCTCGGCGAACCAGCGGCCGAGCTGGAAGATGTGGCCCATCTCGATGCCCCGGGCCGACTCCAGCGTGCCGTCGCAGTTGGGGCACGGGTCCCCGTCGCGGACCTCGGCCGCCTCGATCGTCCCGTCGGGGGTGAAGTCCCGCCCGGCCACCAGGTCGAGGACGTGCTGGCCCTCGACGTTGGCGCCGGTGACCCAGCGCGTGCCCTCGACGACGCGCGGATCGACGAGGTAGCGGATGCCGGAGTCGCTCTTCTCGCCCAGCGCCTGCGGCCCGATGTAGCCCTTGACCAGCCCTGGGTACTTCGCGAACTCCGCGTCCCCGAACGGCTCGACCTCGGTGGGCTCGAGCTGGCCCTCGAGCCGCTTCGTGTCGACGTCGCGGTCTCCGGGGATCGCGATCGCCACTGGCTCTCGGGTCCCGTCGGGGTGCTTGAGCACCACCAACACGTTCTTCAGGGTGTCCCCGGCGTGCCACGAGCGGTCGTCGCGGGGGAACTTCTCGTTGAGGTGGTCGACCAGGGTGGCGATCGTCGGCGTGTCCGGCGTCTGCTCCGCGTGGGCGGCCGGCAGGTCGTCGTACGGCACCGGCGCGGGCGCCCGCACCTCGACCGCCTCGACGTTGGCGGCGTAGTCGCAGCTGGTGCAGCGGACGTAGGTGTCCTCACCCGCGTCCGCCTTGGCCAGGAACTCCTCCGACTTCGAGCCCCCCATCGCGCCGCTCGTGGCCTTGACGATCACGTAGTCGAATCCGAGTCGGTCGAAGGTCCGGACGTAGGCCTCGCGATGCGCGGCGTAGGAGCGGTCCAGTCCCTCGTCGGTGGTGTCGAAGGAGTAGGAGTCCTTCATGATGAACTCCCGCCCGCGCAGGACGCCGGCGCGCGGACGTGCCTCGTCGCGGTACTTGGTCTGGATCTGGTAGAGCCAGACGGGCAGGTCCTTGTAGGAGGAGTAGAGGTCCTTGACGGCGAGCGTGAACATCTCCTCGTGCGTGGGACCGAGGAGGTAGTCGGCGCCCTTGCGGTCCTGCAGCCGGAAGATGCCGTCGCCGTACGTCGTCCAGCGGTTGCTCGCCTCGTAGGGCTCGCGCGGCAGCAGTGCGGGGAACTGCAGCTCCTGGGCGCCGATCGCGTTCATCTCCTCGCGGATGATCCCCTCGATGTTGCGCAGCACCCGCAGGCCCAGCGGAAGCCAGGTGTAGATGCCCGGAGCGGCGCGGCGGATGTAGCCGGCGCGGACGAGCAGCCGGTGGCTCGGCACCTCGGCGTCCGCGGGGTCCTCTCGCAGGGTCCGCACGAACAGGCTCGACATCCGAAGAGATCATGAGCGGAAGGCTACTTGCGGGTCTTCGACGTCCGCGAACCAGTTACTCCGGTCAGAACATCACGGTCGCGAACGTGGCCGTCTGGCGGAAGCCGACCTGTTCGTAGACCCGGCGGGCCGGCAGGTTGAACTCGTTGACGTAGAGCGCCACGACCGGTGCGATGTCGCGGCGTACCAGCTCGACCACAGCGGCCATGCCGCGGAGCCGATGCCCTCGCCACGCCGGTCCGGCGGCACCCACACGCCCTGGACCTGGGCGGCGGACGGAGTGGCGCACGCGACCTCCGCCTTGAAGACCAGGCGACCGTGGTCGAAGCCGGCGAAGGACCAGCCCCGGGAGATGAGCTGGCTGACCCGTGTGCGGTAGAGCTCGGCCCCACCCCCCGACTCGGGCGAGACGCCGACCTCCTCGGTGTACATCGCCACGCAGGCCGGGTAGACCTCCGCCAGGTCGTCCATAGTCGTCACCCGAACCGCAGGGTCGGGCGCAACGCGCGACCCCTCGGCGATCTCCAGGTGGGGTTGGTCCCACCGGACCTCGCGGGGGCGGCCCCAGGTGCCGGCGACGCCGTTCCACAGGGTGCGTACGGCGGTCTGCGGGCCGACGATCGTGGAGACGCCGCGCCCGCGGGTCAGTGCCCGTTCGGCGAAGACCCGCGCGTCGTCCTCCGTGGCCTGCACCGGGACGAGGTTGGCCCCCACGTGGCAGGCCGCGGTCAGCCTGCCGTCGAGGAAGCGCCCCCAGACCTCGCCACCGAGCCATCGGGGCTCCAGGTTGGTGGTGCGGGCACGGTAGTCGGCGAACACGTTGACCACGGGGTCCAGTGCGACGAGCCGCACGAAGTCGGCGAGATCCTCGGGGCCGAGAACCCGGACGCCGTGGCGGGTCGTGAGCACAGCGGAAGCCTACGCGGACGTGGCTTCGGGCCGGGTGGCGAACCACCCGGCCCGAAGGCTCAGACCCGCGGGGGCTAGTTGTGCGGTCTCGCCCTCATGACGTTGGACCAGGCCGACTCTCCCATCGAGTTCACCGCCCGAACCCGGAAGGTGTAGGTCTTCCCGTTGGTGAGCCCGAAGACCCGCAACCGGTTCGCGAAGCGGTCGGCACTCCGGAGCGCTCCCACCTGCTTCCCGGTCAGGGTGCGCACCTGGACCAGGAAGCGCGTGATGGCGCGACCCCCGTCGTCTGCCGGGTCCTCCCACAGGACCAGGGCCCCGTGGTTGCGTGAGCTCACGCTGACCAGTCCTGGAGCGTCCGGCCGAGTGGCGGGGACCGCGCCGAGCGCGTCCGTCCACGGGCCTGCGCCCTGGGCGTTGATGGCCCGCACCTCGAAGAAGTACTCGGTGCCGTTGGTCAGCCCGGTCACGGTGAGGGTCCGGTCGGGGCTGGGCCGCAGAGCGCCGACCTGGAGCCCGGCGAGGTCCGTGACCCTGACTTCGTAGCCCGTGATCGGCGAACCGCCGTTGTTGCCTGGCGCGGCCCAGCTGGCCGCGACCCGTCCGTTGCCGGGTACCAGCGTCGGAAGACCGGTACGGCCGGGACGCTCGGCGCCCGGAGTGACCGCGTTCGAGTTCTCCGACCACTCACCGTTTCCGAAGGCGTTGCGCCCCCTGACCTTGAACCGGTAGGTCTGGCCGTTGGTCAGGCCGGTGACCAGGACGCTGGCGAGATCCGGGTCGGCGATGATGACCGGCGCTCCCACGTCCGCACCGCTCACGTCGAGGGGCTGCACCTCGTAGGACTCGATGATGCTCGGCGGCGGCTGGAAGGTCACCCGGGCGCTGGCGTTGAAGGCCTGAGCGGTCACCGCGGTCGGCGCCAGGGGCGCGGCGCTGTCGGAGAACAACAGGTTCTCGACGTTGTCCACGATGTCGGTTCCGTCGCCGATGGTGGCGATATGGGTCACCCGCAGCCGGGCGCCGGCCGGGTTGAGCGGGCACCGCGTCAGCGGCTGCGGGGTCGCCCCGGAGAGGTCGGTGCACTCGTAGGCGGCCCGGACGTCGGAGAAGAATGCCTGGTCGGTTCCCGCAGCATTCCCGTTCCTGATCTCCTTGACGATCACGATGTTGCCCGGGTCGATGTTTCCGGCGAACACGTCGGCCTCGAGCTCGTTCATGGAGTCGGCGCTTCGGGTCTCGGTCTCCGGGTCTGTCGGGTCGGTGCGCACGCTGAGCCTCACGTCGAGCCACTTGTCTCCGTCGAGGATGTCGTCACCGCCGCGGCCCTCGAGGACGTCGCTGCCGCCACCGCCGAGGATGATGTTGCCGCCGTCGTACGACGTCACGCCCGCGCCCACGACGCTCTGCAGGCCCGGAATCCTTGCGATGCCCGAGTCCTCGAGGGCGTGGCCGGCACGGATCGGCTGGTCGCCTGGCGCGACGATCTCAGTGGCGCTGCGGTCGTCCCCGCGGAGCACGTCGTCGTGGACCCAGCCGGAGAGCCCCTCGACCAGGTCGAACCGGTCACGGAGGGCAGCCGGTCCCGGCGGGAGCGCTCCGGTGAACTCCATGTCGGTGCGCCCCGGCTGCGGGTCGTTCTTGTGGGCGAACCAGTCGTAGCCGAGCATTCCCTCGGCCCGCTGGATCCCGGGGCCGCCGAGCATGATGTCGTCGCCGCCCTCGCCGTCGAAGTCCTGCTCGCCTCCGTCGCCGTCCATCACGTCGTGGCCCGCCTTGTTCGGGTCGTCCTGGAACGGCGCACCGTTGTCACCCTGGAGGAGGTTGAACGGGCCGGTGCCGCCCTCGATCCAGTCGTCACCGTCGTCGCCGAACACCGTGTCGATGTCGTCGCCGCCCAGGACGAAGTCGTTGCCCGGACCGCCGAACGTCTCGGTGATGTCGTTGCCGTCGACGATGAAGTCCTTGCCACGGCCGCCCTGGTTCAGGTCGCCCCCGAAGCCCTGGCCCGAGGAGATCGCGTCGTCCCCGTCGCCGCCCTTCAGGACGTCGTCGCCGAACAGGTCGTTCATGATGTCGTCGCCGAGACCGCCGATCAGGTTGTCGACGCCGTCGCCACCCTGCATCCAGTCGTCACCGTCATTGCCGCGGATGGTGTCGTCGCCCTCGCTGGCCCACACCCGGTCGTCGCTCGCGGTGCCGTTGAACACCGCGTGCGCGGGTCCGGTGTAGCGCAGCCCGTTCGCGCCCGACATCTTGAACAGGTCCATGCCGGGCTCGGTGGTCCGGCTGCCCTCGTTGTACTCGGTCTGCGGGTCGTCGACCACGGACGATCCCGGCCCGGACGTCAGAGCGCCCACGTCGAACACGTAGTCAGGGCGGGAGAACGTGTCTGCCGGGAGGTTGTCCACGTCGGTGTTGCGCGAGATCAGCTCCGCGAAGGAGTTCCCCTCGAGCTGGGTGAGCAGGTTGAGGCCCGCAGTCCGGGAGAGGTAGTAGAACCGGTCACCGAACTGCAGGTCCTCCATCTGCGTCTCGAAGACGTAGTTGAACGTGGACCCGAGCAGGCCACCGAAGACCATCTGCTTCTCGGCGAGGCCGCCCATCCACAGGTCGACGTCGTTCAGGCCGGTCGTGTTGTTGTTCCAGGTGCCTGTGCTGTTCATGAAGGCGGCGGCGTCCGACGGGGTCTCCAGGTCAGCGGGATCCTGGTTGATCAGCCGCGACGCGGCCAGCCGGCGCGCCGTCAGGCCACCGGTGATGGTCGGGTGCTTGCCGTAGGCCGCCACGAAATTCACCAGCGACTCGCGGTGCTTGAGGTTGAAGCCGAAGTCCGTCCAGCTCTCGTACGGCGCCAGGGCGGAGTTGTTGCTGGCGGCGTAGAACTGCGCACGCGCCGCGTTCAGCCGGGGCACACCCGTCTCGCGGGCACGGGCGAGGTTGATCGAGGGCAGGTCAAGCGGCAGGCCGAGCAGCTTGTTGCGGAGCGCGTTCGTGACGAACTCGTCGATCTCGTTGCCGGTCTGGCGGCTCATGCCGCGCACGACGCGACCGGCCGCGATGCCCGGATCGACTGTGCCGCCGTCGTCGAACGCCACGGGGTTGAGGAAGGCATCGAGCAGGCTCATGTCCTTGTTGGTGCCGTCCGCCTCGCGGCGGGCCACGGTCTCGGTCAGCATCGAGTGCCCGAAGCGGTAGACCGCGTGGGCGAACTCGGCACGGATCGCCGGGTTGATGGCCGTGTTGTAGCCGGTGCCACCTTCACCGAAGAGGTTGACCATCGGCTGGACCTTGCGGATGAACTCCTCGAACGCGAGGTGCTGGTACTCCATCTCGGTGACGAAGCGCGCGGCCTGGAAGATCCGCTCGCCGTTCCAGACGCCGGGCGAGATCTCCCAGTCGGAGATGCTGGCCGGGTCCTCGTTGACGAGGACGTCCTTGATGCCGCTGCCTCCGGGGCTCGGGTCCGCCGCAAGTCGGTTGTGCTCGGAGTGGAAGATGTGGTGCACGGAAGTGAGTCCGATGTTCTCGTTGACCCGTCCGTCGCCGGCCACGAAGTGCTCGTCGAGCAGCTCGTTGTCGTAGAAGCCGGTGGCGACGGGGTTGTTCACGTCCGAGTCCGCGTCCGGCGTGAAGCGCCTGTCGCGGGGTGCCCGGGTTGCCGTCGTGGTCACCGAACGGCACCGCGGTGTGGGCGATGTCGTCAAGGAAGGCGTGACCGGTCCGGACGGCCTGCGAGGCGTCCACAGGGGCGGCCGGGTTCCCCTCGAGCGTCCCGTTGCCCGGTAGCACCAGCTGCGGGAACCCGTTCGGCGCCAGGCAGGAACTTGCCGTACGGGTCTGTCTTCAGCAGCGGCAGGTTGAGGACGTCCTGGTCGTCGAGCTGGATCCCGAGCAGCGTCCGGGCCTGGTCCTTGACCGAGGCCCAGGTGGCCATCCCGTCGCGCGAGCCGTCGTCCATCGTGCCCCTCAGCATCATGCCGTCGGTGACGGGCTTGCCGCCCGCGTTCAGCGTCGAACTCCCGGAGGAACACCTGGTGGGACGGGTGCGAGGTGTAGGTCTGGCTCTGGTCCACGAACGTGGCGGTCTGGTTCGTCGTCGACCCAGGGCTGCCGGTCGCACGGGTCACCACCATGAAGTTCTGTCCCGGCGTCGCGGGGTTGAACAGCGGGTCTGAAGGGTCGAGCGGCAGGAAGACGGTGCCGTTACCGCCCTTGTTGACGAGGTCCAGGCCGTGGTCGAAGAACTGGCCGAAGAGGGTGAACCACGAGTTGAAGGGCGCGGACAGTCCGACGTCCGTCGCCACGTTCGGGATGAACAGGGTGCCCGATTCGTCGGGGGTGGCGTCCGGGCCTGCGGCGGCCACGGCGGCATCGTTGCCCGGCGCTCTGGTCGACGATCAGGTTGCTGATGAGCCGCGGCTGGTTGTCGACGACGCTGCCGGTGCGGGCGTAGGAGGTGTTGCCACCAGGGGTGGTCGCGTTGCCGGGGAAGCCGGCAGGCGCGGGGTCGGCGCTGCGGAAGTCGGTTCCGGCGCTCTGCGGGAAGGTCTGGTCGGCCGCCCCGAACTTCGCCTGTCCGGGGACCAGGTTGTTGCAGGTGCCGTCGACGGTGCGCAGGCCCCACGGGAGCTCCTCGCCCTGGGCGGTGGTGGGGATCTGGAACTCACCCTGGCCCATCAGGCCGCGGCACGGGTCGGCGGCGTTGAAGTTGGCCGCGTGCTGCTCGGAGATCTTGATCTGCCTGAGGATGAACTTGAGGTCCGACGGGTTCAGGTTGAAGCCCTGTTGGACGGCCGCATCCGCCGGTGCGAGCAGCGTCGCCGGCGCGAGGACCGTCAACGGGGTGAGCGCCGTCCCCACCAGCAGGCTCGTGGTCAGCGCGACCACCCTGCGGCGAGAGCTGGCGCCAGATCGCTGCCGCCGAGTTGCCATCCGTGCCCGGAGCCGTGCCTGGCCGCGAAGTTCCATGTCCCCACTCCTACGTTCGTCGTCCACCCACCCCGGTGGTGCTTGCGTTGTCCCCGCAACGTCCCCGGTCGTCGTACGGCAGCCGCACGCTTCAAGGCACGTGCGAGAAGAGTTGGGCAGCGACGTCAACCACGCGTGAAACGCACTAGGCAGGCGGTCTCAGCGCGCGGTGACGCGGTTCGAGAGAGCCGAGGGCGCGCTGCGGCCGGCAAGCGTGATGGTCCGCACCTGGAAGCGGAACTGCGCGTTGCGGAGCAGCCGCGGGGTGAACGAACGGGCCGCTGCCGGTCGTAGGAACGTCCTCCGCGATACGACCTGTCCGCCGACCACCCGCAGGGCGATCACCGCGAAACCGGTGATGCGCTTACCGCCGGTGTTCGGGCGCGGACGCCAGCGCGCCGTCGCCGTCGACAGGCCCCCGGGAGCTCCGGAGACCGCAGCGCCGATTCTCGGCGCGGCCGGCATACCGGCTCGCCGGAGCCTGGCGGACGTCACCGGACTTGCGTTCCCGGCCCGGTCGAACGCGATCGCCCTCAGGGTCGCGCTACGGGTGAGCCTGAACTCCCCGTGGTACTCCGCGCCATGGTTCGGACGAGGCCTGGTGCCGTTCAGCGTGTACCAGATCTCGTGCGCGCCCCGGGAGCCGAGCCGGACCGTCGCGCTGCGCAGGAACGTGCCGCCTCGCGGCCGGATCCTCGGGCCTGCCGGCGCCACGGTGTCCTTGCGGATCGTGCGCTCGCCCCCGGCGAGCACGCCGGAGTCCCCGCTGTAGTCGGCGCTGAAGGTGAGCATGCCGTCGGCGAGGCCACGCAGGCTGCCGGCCGGGTAGGTCGCTGTCCAGGTCTGCGCGGTGCCCGTACCCGTGATCGTCGCCGGCCAGGTGCGTCGGACGCCGTTGCGGTCCTCGAGGCCGACCTGCACGGCAGTGGCATTGGCGCTGACGCCCCACACCCTGAGCGTTCTGTCCATGTTGTTCCGGTTGATCGCGCCGAAGCTGGTCCCGGTGACCGCGCGCCGGGCCACGGGCGGGCAGAGGTCCTCGGTGAAGCGCGCATCGGCGCCGTACGTCGCGACCGTGCTGTGGGAGCCGGTCAGGCTCTCGGCGGACGTGTGGGTGGCCCTCACGTCCTCGGAGTCGAGGAAGGCCCCCATCTGGATCCGGCTCAGCCCGTTGAAGGTCGCCTGGAACCTCCTGGGCGCGATGTACCTGAGCTTTCCGACGACGCCGTCGGACGTTCCGGGCGCGAGCCCGTCGAACCGCTCCTCGCTGGCGGTTCTTCCCTTGGTGGTGACACTGAGCTGGCTGATCGGAGGGACCGGACCGGCAATGCGTCCCCGGACGATCCCGGTGTCCGCGTCGACCTTCGTCGGCTCCTGCGTGACGTCGATGTCGGTGACGACGACTTCTTCGACCACGCCACCGCTGGTGACGCTGACCACGTCGCCGCCCAGGATGTCGGGGGTGGAGTCGGTCCAGCACACGGCTGTGTCCGTGTCGTTCTCCTCGACCTCCCCGTCACCATCCACCGGTGGGTCGACCACCGGCGGGTCGACCGTCTCGACCTTGTGGTTGAGCTCGAACATGCCACCCGCCGGGGCCACGCCGAGGGCGCTGCCGATCTGGATGCCGTTGCGCCGCACCTCGACCTGGACCGGGTCGCCCTCGGTCAGACCCTCGACCACGACGATGCTCTCGTCCTTCTGGACGGTGATCGAGTGGACCGGGTCCGCGGCGCTCGCCGGCGGACTGATGCCGGCCAGGGCGAGCACGGCGGACAGCCCGCCGATCGTGGTGACCAGTCCCCACCTGTGCATGTCAGCCACGACTCCTCCCCGTCCCAATTCGTTCGCACGTCCCCCGCCGTGCCTCCCGAGGCGCGGCGCGACGTCTGGTGGCACCGTGGTCGATCCTCGTCAAAGGAGCGCAAACTGGCCGGCTCAGCACTCGCCGAAGGGCAGCCGCAAGGCGATCGTCCGATCAACCTCTCCGCCGGCACCGGGCCGTAGGCCCGCGAGTCGATCGAGGCCGCCCGGGCATCCCCCAGCACCAGGAAGCGGTCCGCGGGAACCACGACCGGGCCGTAGAAGAACGAGTCGATCGCCTTGTGGTCGACGTACGGCTCGTCGACGAGCTCGTCGTTGACGTAGAGGCGTGCGTCCCTGATCGCCACCTCGTCCCCGGGCAGGCCGACCACCCGCTTGACCACCGGCACCTCCGACCGGCCCGGCCGCAGTGCCACGAGGTCATCGCGGGCCAGATCGCCGAGGTCCGGGTCCCAGAGATTCACCAGGACCCGGTCGCCGGGGCAGAGGGTGGGCTCCATGCTCGTCGAGCTCACGGTGAGGGGGCGCAGCACGAACGTCCGGACGACCAGCCCGGCCAGGAGCGCGGCGACCAGCACCAGGACGAGCACGACGCGGGGTCGCGTCGTGCGGCTCCGGGTCGGGGTTGTCGCCGTCTCGATCAGTCCGGCAGGTCGTCGAACTTGCACCGTGCCGACCGGATCGGGTCGTTGGGGTCGGGTTGACCGGGCTTCCAGTCGACGCCGAACTGCACCATCATGTCGTGGTCCTCGTGGGTGAGGTTGTGGCAGTGGACCATGTAGCGACCGCGCTGGTGCTCGAACCGCATCAGCAGCTGGACGCTCTCGCCCTCCCCCACGTAGACGACGTCCTTGGGCCCGCGCTCCCAGGGGTGCGGCGGCTGGCCGTTGCGGCTGACGATCTGGAAGTCGACCAGGTGGATGTGGACCGGGTGGAACCAGCCGCCCGACCTGTTCGCGACCGTCCACATCTCGACGTCGCCGAGGTCGGGGTCCGCGATCAGCATCTGGTAGTCGCTGGCGATCACGTCGGCCCAGGTCTGTCCGTTGATCGTCCACTTGCCGAGGAAGCGCTCGACGTTGAGCGTGCGGCGTCGCTTCTCGATCCCC
Source organism: uncultured Actinomycetota bacterium (assembly GCA_963812345.1). GTDB lineage: Bacteria > Actinomycetota > Actinomycetes > Propionibacteriales > Nocardioidaceae > Nocardioides. The sequence goes on along the minus strand of CAWEVA010000014.1, from coordinate 300,670 downwards.
TTGGCGGAGCCTCATCACCGGGGAGTCGGCGAGGTTCTGCGGGATCCGGTTCCACGTCGGGTCGCTCTTGTCGAACGGGTCGTCGACGACGTCGAACGCCATGACCTTGTCGGTGTTGAGGAAGTCGCGGTTGTTGTCGTTGCTGAGGTTGTTCAGCACGATCCGGGTCCCGGGACGGAACTTCGAGAAGTCGATGAGCACCTCGTACCGCTCGGCACCGCCGTGCCGGAACTCGCTGACCGTCTGCGACTTCGGCATCAGCCCGCCGTCCGTCGCCACGATGGTCATCGGGTAGCCCGGCCCCAGGCGCCAGCGCCAGGATCGCGAGACCGAGGCCGCGAGCATCCGGAACCGGTAGACGCGCCGCTTCACCTTCATGACCGGCCACGGCCGGCCGTTGACGAGGACGACGTCGCCGAAGGTGCCGCTGTGCCCGTCGTCGTCGAAGAGCAGCTGGCCGTCCTCACCGAACGCCACGTCGGAGACGACCAGCGGGACGTCGAACTCGCCCTGGGGCAGCAGCGCCCGCTCGACCTTGTCGTGAAGGTGGTACTGCGCGACCAGGCCGGAGAAGACGTTCTGGGCCGTGTGGTGGACGCCGTGGTCGTGGTACCAGAGGGTCCGGGCCGGCTGGAAGTTCGGGTAGTAGTAGTCCTTGTAGAAACCCGCGGGGGTGATGTCGCTGGCGTAGCCGTCGAACTGCGGCTTCGAGGCGGACCCGTGCAGGTGCACCGAGGTCGTGGTCTCCTGGCCGATCGAGGGGTGTCGCGGCGGAAGGTGGTTGCGCACCCGCAGCCGGATCGGGCGACCCCGGGTCGCCTTGATCGTGGGGCCGGGCACGTGGCTGTCGTAGCCGAACATCTTGGTGGTGCGCCCGCCCTTGAGGATCTTCGCGCTGAACATCTCCTCGCACAGCTCGTAGCTAGTCCGTCCAGACCCCGTCATCGCCCGCGCCGCCGGGCGAACGGGCGCAGCACGGGCGGACGCCGGAACGCCGTCGAGAACGGGTCCGGCAGGAAGGCAGGGTCGATCGTGCTCGGGTCGGAGGCCCGGATCAGGTCGCCCACCGGCAGCAGGCTTCCGGCAGCGACACCGGCCACTCCGAGGCCACCCAGCTTCATCATGTCGCGTCGGTTCAGTTCCATCTCGACTTGCTCCCCCTTATAGACCCCGCACCTCGTCAGGGCATACCGTTTCTGCGGCCCATCAAGGCATCGTGAAATGAGTCCGGGCCGGCGCCGGGGCGGCGTGGACCGCGTCGTCGCTCTCTCCCGGCGCCGTGGCCGTCAGGGTCACCGCCAGGCCGAGGACTGCCGCCATCACCGCGACCTCGACCGCCGCCAGGGACCAGAACGAGGCGCCCTCACCGGCAGAGAGCCGGCGCAGCGTCCGACGTCGATGGGCCAGTCCGAAGCCGCCGAGGAGCGAGAACCCCGTCACCTTGAGGAGCAGCAGGACGGCGTAGGGGCCACTCTCCACGAGCTCCGCCCAGGAGAGCCGGGTCCACAGGTTGGCGACTCCCGAGGCGGCGACCAACGACGTAGCAGACCAGGGCCAGGGCGCTGAACCGCCGCAGCAGTCCGGAGTCCAGCCTGGTCTGCGGGTCGGCGTGCGCGCAGAGCGCGAGCAGTCCTCCGGCCCAGGCGGAGACGGCGACGACGTGCAGGCTCAGGGTCGCCAGGGCGACCGGGTTGAAGCCGGCGTGGCCGGAGTGTCCGGTCAGGACCGGGATGACGAGTGCTACGGCCGCGACGAGCAGGACCACCCGGAGGCCCGCGCTCGACTCCACCCGGCGCGCGAAGAACGACACCAGTGCGGCCAGCCAGGCGGTGAGGGCCAACCCGGTCACCTGGGCCGCGATCCCCGAGGCGGCGTTCGCGCCCTCCCCACGGAGCACCTCGGAGATGGGGAGACCGGAGACCTGGGAGAGCTCGAGGACCAGCGAGCAGCCGGCGGCAACGGCCCAGAGAAGGGCCCACCGGCCGGCCGCGACCTTCAGGCTCGTCGCCCGGCTGTGCTGCGCGGTCGCCCCAGCCAGCAGGGCCACGGTGAGTGCCCCGACCGTCGCTACCGCACCGAGCACCCGGAGCGCCCGAGCAACCGGAGCCGCGACATCGGTGAACGGCCCCGCGTCCCTGATTCCCTGGGCGGCGGGCTCCAGCAGCTGGGGGTTCGTCGCGATGCTCGCCGCCAGGGCCGTCGACACCAGGACGAAGCAGACCGAGCCGACCACCCGGCGCGAGACGGCTGGGGCGACCGGCGTGACCGTCGTGTCGGCCGGCGCCATCAGGACGTCCGCGCCGGCTGCCGCGCCTCCGCCCGGGACAGGCGACCCGTGGTCCAGCGCAGGTACCACGCGCCGGCGAGCACTGCTATTGCGCCGCCACCCAGCATCAGCCAACGGGTCGTGGCGGCCTGCGACTCGGACGTCGCCCGAGCCGGCTCGCCCACGGCGAAGTCGATGCGCCCGGTGACCGGGTGTCCGTCCGGGCCCACCATCCGGTAGTCGACGGTCCACTGACCCCAGGCCCCTTGGTCGTCCAGGGTGGCGAGGAGCACGGAAGCGCCCTTGGTGAGGGTCTTGTCGGACACGGTCAGTGCCCGGCCGTCGGCATCCCGGACGACGATCTGGCTGAGCCCGAGGTCGACGGGGTCCGAGGTCTCGATGGCCACCTGGTCCGGTGGGAAGGGCAGGCTTGCATTCTGCGCCGGGTAGCTCCAGACGACGTCAGTGTGTGCGGACGCCGGAACCGCCCCCAGGACGCAACAGAGCGCGACGAGCGCGAGCACAGCCGCAACGCGGCGCAAGGCCATCATGTCGCCAGACTTCCTCGGCGCCCGTGAACGCCGCGTAAAACCTCAAGGGTTCTTTAAGAGGTCTGGACCCCCCTTGCCGCGCATGACGCGAACGGGTCATGCCCCGGTTAGCACAGGGAGGTCAAAAGGCCCGCGTATCTGGGGTGTTCGTGCTCACTCTCGGGAAATGCGACGAAGTGCGTAGCAGGGTAGTAGCAAGTTCAACGAAGTGATCTCTCGGGCACCTCACCAGCATCTGACAAGCGGGGGCTTGAGATGGAACAGAACCAGGAACCGGTCGAGATCAGACTGTTGGGCAGCCTACGGGTCCGACGGGGAGACAGCAGCGTCGTTGACGCCTCGGAGTGGCGGACCGGGAAGACCCTGGACCTCCTGCGGCTGCTGGCGATGGACGCCGATCAGCCAGTCCGCATCGACAGCCTTCTCGAGAAGCTGTGGCCGGACGTCGACGAGGCGCGGGGGCGGGCCAGTCTCCGGACCGCGGCGTCCCAGATCCGCCGTACCCTGCGCACCGACTGCGTCGCCCGCCGCCTCGGCGGGCTCGTCCTGACCAACGCATGGGTCGACGTGACCGCGTTCCGCGACCTCGCCGTGGAGGCGCGGGTCTCTCGCCGGAGCGGCGACCACGCCCGCGTCGTGGGTCTCACCCGCGAGGCCGAGGCGCTCTACCTCGGCGACTTCGAGGCGCACGACGGCGGGAGCAGCTGGGCCGTCGAGACCAGGGAGTCCCTGGCGGCGACGCGGCGGTCCCTGCTGACCGATGCCGCCGAGAGCGCCGTCGAGCTTTCCTGGATGCGGGACGCCCTCGACCTCGCCGAGTCGGCCATCGCCGCCGACCCCTACTCGGAGCGGGCCTACCGGGCGTTGATGCGGGCCTTCGCCGGCCTGGGCGAGACCGACAGCGCACTGCGCGTCTTCAACGACCTGCGCACCGTCCTCGCCGACGAGCTGGGCGTGACGCCCTCGCGGCAGACCACCGCACTCCAGATGAACATCCTCTCGGCTCCGGACCGTGACGACGTCGTCCCGTCCTGGGTGGGTCGCGACGAGGACTGCTCGGCCGTCGCTGAGCTGGTCCGCAGGAGCGTCAACGCACACCGCGTCGGGCTGGTGTGCGTGGTGGGTGACGCCGGATCGGGCCGCGAAGCCCTGATCGACGAGTCGATGAACCGCGGCCAGGTCGCCGGCGCCCACGTGCACGGCCGCGGGCCGACGGACCTGCCGACCCGGTCCGAGATGGAGTGCAGCGCACGGCGTGCTCCGGTCGCGGTGCTCCCCCCGCTGGACGGGCACGACGACAAGGACATCGCGGACCTCGTGAACGACATCGCCGCCCTCGACCCGGGTACGGACCTCACCCTCGTCGTTCCCGTCGCGGCGACGAACCTCGACCCCTTCCTGATGGAGCTCGAGATGGTGGGCCTCCGGGCGGAGAGCCTGGAGACGCACTCGCTCGAGCGCACCGAGCTGGCCGAGATCGCGGAGACCGTGCTGTGCGGGCCCGCAGCGCCTCGACTGGTCGACGTCCTCGTGGAGAAGACCGACGGGCGGGCCGGGGCCGCGGTGGCGATGTTGCGGCGCTGGCTCTCCGAGGGGCAGGTCATCTGGACCCTGTCCGGGCTGGACCTCGCATCGACACCAGACCGGTGACGCAACCAACCCCGAGCTCGGGGCCGTCATCCGCGGCATCCTGGAGCGGGTCGCGCCGCTGTCGATGGACGTCATCCAGCTGGTGGCGATGGTCAACCGTCCGGTCACGGCGGCCACGCTGCTGCAGCTGCTGGACCGTCACGTCTGGCCCGAGGTCGGCACCAGCGACGTCGCGGAGGCTCTCGACCGGCTCACCGACCTGGGCGCCCTGCGCCTCGGGCGTGCGGGCTACGAGTTCCGCCACCCGATCATGCGGGCCGCCACCGAGGCCTGGGTCCGGCCGGCGGCACGACGTCGCCTGCACGACCGCATCGCACGGTCGACGGTGGTCCACGAGAGCGACCGGGCGCACCACTGGATGCAGGCGGCCGAGCCGCTGCAGGCCTGCGACGCCGCCATCTCGTCTGCGCGAGAGGCCCAGCTCAAGGGTGACCACAGCGCTTCGCGGGCCCACCTGGCCCACGGCCGGGACTACGCCGACGCCCTGTCGTCGACCCCCGACGAGCAGGTGGCGGTGCTGCGCCAGCTGTCCGAGGTGGCCCGGGCGATCGGGGACCACGGACTCGCCGAGGACGCCGAGGTCACCGCCCTGGACATGGCCCTGTCGACCGGACTGCCGCCCGTCCCCGAGAACCTCTCGTCGGCTTGCTCCGACGGGAGCGTCGACGACGCGTCGTCCTCCCTCGACCTCAGGGCGTGGGCCAGCATGCTGGAGGACGCGATCAAGCGGGCGATCGAGCCGCTCCTGCCCGGCGCCAACCTGGCGATCGCGCTGTCGGTCTCGCCGGGTGCCGGCGTCCCGGACCACGCCAAGCGGGCGGGGTGAGCGGACGGCCTGAGACCTCGGGCCTCAGGGGCTCAGGTGACGCTGACGCTTGCGGCTCGGCGCCGTCGACGGTCTCCATGCCCTCGGCGATCCGCATGGCCTCCTCGATGAGCGTCTCGACGATCTGTGACTCGGGGACCGTCTTGATGACTTCGCCCTTGACGAAGATCTGGCCCTTGCCGTTGCCCGAGGCGACGCCGAGGTCGGCCTCGCGGGCCTCACCGGGACCGTTGACGACGCACCCCATGACGGCGACGCGCAGCGGCACCTCGAGACCGTCGAGGCCGGCGGTGACCTCGTCGGCCAGCTTGTAGACGTCGACCTGCGCCCGGCCGCAGCTCGGGCAGGACACGATCTCCAGCCGGCGCGGCTTGAGGTTCAGCGACTCGCAGGATCTGGATGCCGACCTTGACCTCCTCGACCGGCGGCGCGGACAGAGAGACGCGGATGGTGTCGCCGATCCCCTGGCCGAGCAGGTGGCCGAACGCGACGGCTCGACTTGATGGTGCCCTGGAACGCCGGCCCGGCCTCGGTGACGCCGAGGTGCAGGGGCCAGTCCCCCGCCTCGGCCAGCATCTCGTAGGCGCGCACCATCACGACCGGGTCGTTGTGCTTGACCGAGATCTTGAAGTCGTGGAAGTCGTGCTCCTCGAACAGGCCCGCCTCCCACACCGCGGACTCGACGAGCGCCTCCGGCGTCGCCTTGCCGTACTTCTCCAGCAGCCGCTTGTCGAGCGAGCCGGCGTTGACGCCGATCCGGATGCTGGTGCCGCGGTCCTTCGCGGCGGCCGCGATCTCCTTGATCTGGTCGTCGAACTTGCGGATGTTGCCGGGGTTGACGCGTACGGCGGCACAGCCGGCGTCGATCGCCGCGAAGACGTACTTCGGCTGGAAGTGGATGTCGGCGATGACCGGGATCTGGGAGTGCTGCGCGATCTCCGGCAGCGCGTCGGCGTCGTCCTGGCTGGGACAGGCCACCCGGACGATGTCGCAGCCGGACGCCGTGAGCTCGGCGATCTGCTGGAGGGTGCGTGTTGACGTCAGAGGTGAGCGTCGTCGTCATCGACTGCACGGAGATCGGCGACTCGCTGCCGACGCCGACCTTCCCCACGCGGATCTGCCGGGTCGGGCGGCGGGGTGCGAGCACCGGCGGTGGCGCTTCGGGCATGCCGAGGCTGATGGCGGTCATGGTGTGCAGGCTACTTGGCGGCGCTGCCGCGATCGACAACCGAGAGATCACGACTGGAGGTGGAGCGGGACGACCAGGTCGCCCACGATCAGGACGATCCCCATCACGAGCACGGCCGCCCCCACGACGTACGCGACGGGCAGCAGCTTGGCGACGTCGACGTAGCCCGGGTCCGGTCGCCTCCGCAACCGCGCGAACCCGCGCCGGATCGCCTCGTAGAGCGCGCCGGCGATGTGGCCCCCGTCGAGCGGGAGCAGCGGGATGAAGTTGAACATGCCGATGAAGAAGTTGAACCCGGCGATCAGCATCAGCAGGAAGACCGTCTTCTCCTGGACCGGGAACGACTCGTGGGAGACCGTCTCGCCGGCCAGCCGACCGCCGCCCACGATGCTCACCGGGCTGTCGGGCTCGCGCTCCTCGATGCCGACGATCGCCTTGGCGACCCCCCACACCTTCACCGGGAGGGTGCCGAGGGCCTGGACGGTGTCGACCGTCATCGTCCCCATCTGGCCGAGCGTGTAGAAGAGCCCGCCGGTCACGAAGTGCTGGGTGGGGGTGACGCCGAGGAAGCCCACCTGGCGAAGGGTCTCGTCGGTCAGCGAGGTCGGACGGGCCTCGACGGTGGTGTTGGTGGTCCCGGTCAGCTGCTCGCCGTCGCGCACGAAGACGATGACCGCGTCACCGTTGTCGTTGCTCCTGATCAGCGTCCGCAGCTGGGACCAGTCGGTGACCGGGGTGCCGTTGAACTCCACGATCGTGTCGCCCGGCAGCAGTCCCGCCTCGGCGGCCGGGCTCTCCGGGTCGGTGCTCCGGCAGTCGGTCCGCTGGTCGACGTAGGGGATCACGCACTTCGACACGGTCGAGAGCACCGGCTGGCCCGAGTCCGGCTTGATGTCGCCCGGGTTGCCGTAGGTGGCGAAGACGCGCGGCGAAGATGAAGAACGCGATCAGGATGTTGACCGTCGGCCCGCCCGCCATCACGACGACCTTCTTCCACCACGCCATCTTGTAGAAGAGCCGGTCGGAGTCCTCCGGGCGGATGTGCTCCCACTCCGCGGCCCGGGCGTCGGAGATCAGCTGCGTGAACATGCCGGTGTTGGACTTCCGCACGCGTACGACGCGACGGCCCTGCTCGTCGTAGACCGGGTGCTCGCGGTCCTCGTCGAGCTCCTCCGCACCCGGCGGCAGCATCCCCACGATCTTGACGTACCCGCCCAGCGGGATGGCCTTGATGCCGTACTCGGTCTCGCCGCGCTGCGTGCTCCACACCGTCGGCCCGAACCCGATGAAGTACTGGCTGACCTTCCCGCCGAACTTCTTGGCGGGGATCATGTGGCCGAGCTCGTGCAGGGCGATGGAGGCCAGGATGGCGAACACGAAGATCACCACACCCAGCAGGTAGAACAGGGCGGTCATGCGGTCCCTTCGACGAGTTCGGTTGCGCGGCGGCGCGCCCACGCGTCGGCGGCGAGCACGTCGTCGACGGTGAGCTTCTCCTTCGAGGGTACGTCGTGCTCCCCGACCACGGCAGCGATCGTGGGGACGATGTCGACGAACCGCAACCTTCCCGCGCGGAACTGGGCGACGCACGCCTCGTTGGCCGCGTTGTAGACCGCCGGGAAGGTGCCTCCCATCTCCCCCACCTTCCGCGCCAGCTCGACGGCCGGGAACGCCTCGTGGTCCAGCGGGAGGAACTCCCAGGTCTCCGGCTTCGTCCAGTCGACGGCCGGCGCGGCGTCGGGCACCCGGTCGGGCCAGCCCAGGCCGAGGGCGATCGGGATCAGCATGGTCGGCGGGCTCGCCTGGACCAGCGTGGAGCCGTCGACGAACTCCACCATCGAGTGGACCACCGAGGTCGGGTGGACCACGACCTCGATCCGGTCGAAGGGGATGTCGAAGAGCAGGTGTGCCTCGATCACCTCGAGACCCTTGTTGACGAGGGTGGCCGAGTTGATGGTGACCAGCGGGCCCATGTCCCAGGTGGGGTGCGCCAGCGCCTCGTCGACCGTCACCTGGCCGAGCTGCTCGCGGGTCCGGCCGCGGAACGGCCCGCCGCTCGCGGTGAGCACGAGCCGTCGTACCTCCTCGCGGCGGCCGCCACGCAGGCACTGGGCGAGGGCGGAGTGCTCGGAGTCGACCGGCACGATCTGCCCCGGCTTCGCGCGGTCGGTGACCACGGGACCGCCGATGATCAGGCTCTCCTTGTTGGCCAGGGCGAGGGTGTTGCCGGCGTCGAGGGCCGCCAGGGTCGGACCCAGCCCGACGGCGCCGGTGATCCCGTTGAGCACGACGTCGCACTCGCGGGCCGCGGCCTCGGTCGACGCCTCCTCGCCGAGTCCGTGGAAGTCCGGCCCGAACTCGGCGACCTGCCGGGCGAACAGCTCCTCGTTCGAGCCGCCGGCGGTCAGCGCGACGACCCGGAACCGGTCCGGGTTGGCGCGGACCAGGTCGAGCGCCTGGGTGCCGATGGACCCGGTCGAGCCCAGCACCACCACGTCTCGTCGCCTCACGGCTCCATTCTCACAGGGCCCGGTCAGAGCTGGTCGTCGCGCTGGCCCCAGGGGCTGCCGTAGGCGGTGAGCAGGTCGAGGAACGGCACCGCGTCGAAGGCCTCCGGGCCGAGCACACCGGTCCCCGACCACGTGCCGCTCGCCAGCAGCTCGAGGGCGATGACCGGGTTGATCGCGGTCTGCCACACCACGCACTGGTGGCCGTACTCCCGCATCGTCCACTCGTTGTCGACGACGTGGAAGAAGTAGGTCGATCGGTGCTCGCCGTCCTTGCCCTTGCCTGTGACCCACAGGCCGGCGCAGGTCTTGCCCTTCATCCGCGGACCCACGGTCGCCGGGTCGGGGAGCACCGCCGCCACGACGTCGCGCGGCGAGACCTCGACCCCCTTGACCCGCACCTTCTCGGTGCGGTCGAGGCCGAGCGTGTGCAGCACCTTCAGGATGGTGATGAACTCGTCGCCCAGTCCGTACTTGAAGGTCGCCCGCTTGCAGTCGACCCAGCGCGGCATGAGGAGCACCTCCTCGTGCTCGACGTTGACGCACTCGACCGGGCCGATGCCCTCGGGGAAGTCGAAGACCTCGGGCTCGGAGAACGGCGGCGTGGTGTGCCAGTCGCCGTCCTGCCAGATCACCGGTGGGTTGAGGCACTCCTCGATCGTGGTCCACATCGAGAACGACGGCGCGAAGATCTCGTTCCCGTCGTCGTCGGTCACCACGAGGTTGGCGCCGTCACGGGTGCCGAGCTCGTCGATCTCGGAGAACAGGTGGTCGGCGGCGTACCGGGCGAACACGTCGGACAGGCCCGGCTCGACGCCGATCCCCACGAGCGCCAGCCGTCCGCCGGCCTCCCACCGAGTCGGCCTGGGCGAACTGCTCGTCCCCGAGCTTCACGCCGGGCTTCTCGTACGGCGCGTCCGGGTGCGGCTTCGACAGGGACATGGCCATGTCGAGGTAGTCGGCCCCCGCCTCGAAAGCGCCCTCGAAGATCGGCATGTTGAAGACCGGGTCGACGGCGTTCATCACGTGGGTGATCCGGTGCTCGCGGCACAGCGCGGTCACGGACGCCGCGTCGGACGCGTCGACCTGCGCGGCGACGTACCGGTCGTCGGTGGCCGCGGCCTTCTCGGCTCGGGCCGGGTCGTAGTCGGCGACCACGATCGTCTCGAAGAAGTCCCGCCGGGCGGCGATGGCCGTGAAGGCGCCGCCCACTCCCCCGGCGCCGACGAGCAGGATCCTCATGCAGTCACTCGCCGATGTAGGACATCACGTGCTTGATGCGCGTGTAGTCCTCGAGCCCGTACATCGACAGGTCCTTGCCGTAGCCCGAGTGCTTGAAGCCACCGTGGGGCATCTCGGAGACGAAGGGGATGTGGGTGTTGATCCACACGCAGCCGAAGTCGAGCTTCTTGGCCATCCGCATCGCGCGGCCGTGGTCCCTGGTCCACACGCTGGAGGCCAGGCCGTACTGCACGCCGTTCGCCCAGGCCAGCGCCTCGGCCTCGTCGCTGAACTGCTGCACGGTGATGACGGGACCGAAGATCTCGGTCTGGATCTGCTCGTCGTCCTGCTTGAGGCCCGACAGCACGGTGGGCTCGTAGAAGTAACCCGTCTCGCCCTGACGCCGGCCGCCGATCTCCAGGTTGGCGTGGTCGGGCAGGCGGTCGACCATCCCCGTCACCCGGTCGAGCTGGCTGGTGTTGTTGAGCGGGCCGTAGAGCACGTCCTCGTCGTCGGGCATGCCGGTGCGGATGCCCTTGGCCTGCTCGGTCAGGGCGGCGACGAAGTCGCGGTGCACGCCCGGGCCGGCGATGACGCGGGTGGCGGCGGTGCAGTCCTGGCCCGCGTTGAAGTAACCCGCCTCGGCGATCGACGACGCGGCGGACTCGATGTCGGCGTCGTCGAAGACGATCACCGGCGCCTTGCCCCCGAGCTCGAGGTGGACCTTCTTGAGGTCGGCTGCGGCCGAGCCGGCGACCTCCATCCCCGCTCGGACCGAGCCGGTGATCGCGACCATCTGCGGGGTCTTGTGCTCGACGAGGGCACGGCCGGTGTCACGGTCGCCGCAGACGACGTTGAGCACGCCCGGCGGCAGGAACTCCTGCGCGATCTCCGCGAGCAGCGTCGACGACGCGGGCGTCGTGTCCGACGGCTTGAGCACGACGGTGTTGCCGGCCGCCAGGGCGGGGGCGATCTTCCAGATCATCATCATCAACGGGTAGTTCCAGGGCGTGACCTGGCCGACCACGCCGATGGGCTCGCGGCGGACGAACGACGTGTGGTCGGCCATGTACTCGCCGGCCGACTTGCCCTCCAGCACCCGGGCCGCGCCGGCGAAGAAGCGGAAGTGGTCCGAGGCGTAGGGCATCTCCTCCGACATCGTGAGGCCGAGCGGCTTGCCGGTGTCCTTGCACTCCACGGCGTTGATCTCCTCGGCCCTCCCCTCGATCGCGTCGGCGAGCTTGAGCAGCGCGGAGGCGCGGTCCTGCGGGGTGGTGTCGCCCCACGACTCGAAGGCCCGGTCGGCGGCGCGCGTAGGCGCGGTCGAGGTCCTCCACACCGGACATCGGCGCGGTGGCGTAGACCTCGCCGTTGGTCGGGTCGATCACGTCGTAGGTCTCTCCCGACGCCGAGTCGACGAGCTTTCCGTCGATGACGTTGCTGGAACTTCTTGTCAGCCATGGCGCTGCCCTCCCGGGGTCGACTTGAGGTGAGGCGAGCCTAGCGACGGCCGTGCGGAATCTGTAGGCCGGACCCCGTCTGGAGAGATGATTTCGTCGTCCCGGAGGCGTCAGGCTTCGAAGACCGGCACTCCGTCGACCCACGTCGACACCACCCGGGTCGCGCCGACCTGGCTCCGGAGGACCGGAGAACGGGTCGCGGTCGAGCACCACGAGGTCGGCGACCGCTCCCGGCGACAGCACCCCGGCGTCGTCGCGGTGGTTCACCCACGCCGAGCCCGAGGTGTACGCCGCGAACGCGGTCTCCAGCGAGATCGCCTGTTCGGGGAGGAAGGGTTCGTGCCCGGCCGGGCCGTCATCGCCGTACGCCGTGCGGTTGACGGCGGTGTGGATCGCAGCCAGCGGGTCGGGCGTGGAGACCGGCCAGTCGCTCCCCGCCACCAGCCGCGCACCTGCCCGGTGCAGGCTGCCGAACGGGTACTGCCACGCGACCCGCTCCTCGCCGAGGAACGGCATGGTGAGGTCGACCATCTGATCGTCCCGGCAGGCCCAGAGCGCCTGGATGTTGGCCGCGACCCCGAGGTCGGCGAAGCGCGGCACGTCGTCGGGGTGGACCACCTGGAGGTGGGCGACGTGGTGGCGCAGGTCCGGACGGGCGGCCGCGTCGAACGCGTCGAGGGCCTCGCGGGCCGCGCGGTCCCCGATCGCGTGGACGTGGACCTGGAAGTCCTCGGCGGAGAGCGCGGCCACGTAGTGCCGGAGCGCGCCCGGATTGACGAAGGAGAGCCCCGAGTTGGTGGTGGGCGTGCCGCTCGCGTCGAGGTAGGGCGCCGTCATGGCGGCCGTGAAGTTCTCGGCCACCCCGTCCTGCATGATCTTGACGCTCGTGGCCCGGAACCGCCCGTGGCTGTAGCGCTCCCGCCGCTCGACCAGGGAGTCCACCTGCTCCTCGCCGAGGTCCCGCTCCCACCAGAGCGCGCCGACGACGTACGCCGTGAGGTCGCCGTTGCGGGAGGCCTCCAGGTAGGCCGGACCGGGATCCTGCATGCCGGCGTAGTCGCCCACGATCGCGTCCTGCCAGCCGGTCACGCCCAGCGAGTGGAGGTAGCGCTGCCCGGCGAGGAGTCCCCGGTAGTAGTCGTCGGGGTCGTCGGCCGGCGCGTGGCGGGCGACCAGCTGCATGGCCCCCTCGTGGAGGGTGCCGGCGGGGTGCCCGTCGGCGTCCCGCTCGATGCGGCCGTGCGGCGGGTCCGGCGTCCGGGCGTCGACCCCGGCCAGCTCGAGCGCCCGGCTGTTGACCCATGCCCCGTGGTGGTCCCGGTTGGGCAGGTAGACCGGCCGGTCGGCCACCACCCGGTCGAGGTCGGCCGCGGTCGGAGTGCCGCCGGGGAAGGCCGGCATCGCCCAGCCTCCGCCGAGGATCCACGGCACCTCCGGGTGGTCGGCGGCGTACGACGCGATGGCGGCGAGGTAGCCGTCCCGGCCCTCCACCTCGGACAGGTCGCACCGGATCCGCTCGAGTCCGCCCTGGACGGCGTGCACGTGGGCATCCACGAACCCCGGCGCGAGCAGCCCTCCCCGGAGATCGACGTCCTCGACGCCCGGCCCCGGCGTCGTCCGAGGTCCGCCTCCGCCCCGACCTCGACGATCCGCCCGCCCTCGACGACCACCGCTCCGGCGCCCCGGTGCCGGTGCCCGTCGAAGATCGTGCCGTTCCGGAACACCAGCCGCGTCATGGGCAGTTCCTATCAGGTGGACAGCAATCGCGGCCATCCACAACCGATTCCGTGTCAACTTCGTCTCTCAGCCACTGAATCGCTTGCCGATTTCCATCCGACCGTTCACGATGGGCTCATGACCCACCCGGACTACGACCACCTCCAGCGTGCCGCCAAGGACCACCTCTGGATGCACTTCACCCGACACTCGACGCTTCGACCACGCCGACGTGCCGGTGATCGTCCGCGGGGAGGGCCCCTACATCTGGGACGCCAAGGGCAAGCGCTACCTGGACGGCCTGGCCGGCCTGTTCGTCAGCCAGCTCGGCCACGGGCGCACCGAGCTGGCCGACGCGGCCGCCGCGAACAGGCCGGGAGCTGGCGTTCATGCCGCTGTGGTCCTACGCGCACCCGAAGGCGATCGAGCTGGCCGAGCGGGTCGCGGGCTACGCGCCCGGCGACCTGAACCGGGTCTTCTTCACCAGCGGCGGCGGCGAGGCGGTCGAGACCGCCTGGAAGCTCGCGAAGAACTACTTCAAGCTCACCGGCAAGCCGATGAAGCACAAGGTGATCAGCCGCGCGATCGCCTACCACGGCACGACGCAGGGCGCCCTGTCGATCACCGGCCTGCCTGCCTCAAGCAGCAGTTCGAGCCGCTGGTGCCGTCGACCTTCCGGGTGCCGAACACCAACTTCTACCGCGCCACCGAGCACGGCCGAGGCTGACCCCGAGGCGTTCGGCCGCTGGGCCGCCGACCAGATCGCCGTCGCCATCGAGAACGAAGGCCCCGACACGGTCGCCGCCGTCTTCCTCGAGCCGGTGCAGAACGCCGGTGGCTGCTTCCCGCCGCCCGCCCGGCTACTTCCAGCGGGTCCGCGAGATCTGCGACGAGTACGACGTGCTGATGGTCTCCGACGAGGTGATCTGCGCGTTCGGACGGCTCGGCCACCTGTTCGGCGCCGAGCGCTACGGCTACCTGCCCGACATGATCACCTGCGCGAAGGGCATCACCTCCGGGTACGCCCCGCTCGGCGCGATGATCGCAACGGACCGGCTGATGGAGCCGTTCCTCGAGGACGGCGCAATGTTCGCGCACGGCTACACCTTCGCCGGTCACCCGGTCTCCGCGGCCGTCGGCCTGCGCAACCTCGAGATCTTCGAGGAGGAGAAGGTCCTCGAGAACGTCCGCGACAACGAGGCCGCGTTCCGAGCCACCCTCGAGCGGCTCAAGGACCTGCCGATCGTCGGCGACGTCCGCGGCGACGGGTACTTCTACGGGATCGAGCTGGTCAAGGACAAGGCGACCAAGGAAACGTTCACCGACGAGGAGTGCGAGCGGCTGCTCTACGGCTTCGTCTCCAAGGCAGCTGTACGAGAGGGGCTGTACTGCCGGGCCGACGACCGGGGAGACCCGGTGGTGCAGCTCGCTCCGCCGCTGATCTGCACCCAGGAGCACTTCGACGAGATCGAGCAGATCCTGCGGGTCGTCCTCGACAAGGCCGGCACCCTGGTCTGAGCTGCAGCAGCGGCGTGCGAGGCACGAGCACGTCGCGTGGGCTCAGCCAGGTTGAGCAAGCGACGCGACCGAGGCACGAGGTCGCGACGAGCGCGTCGAAACCCGGTGAGGTGCGCAGGGCGTGGCCCGAGGGCTCAGTCATGTTGAGGGAACCCGAGGTCGATCCCGTGCCGGGTCGACGGGTCCGGCCAGCGCGCGGTGACCACCTTGCCGCGGGTGAAGAAGTGGATCCCTTCGACGCCGTGGGCGTGGGTGTCGCCGAAGAGCGAGGACTTCCAGCCCCCGAACGAGTAGTAGGCCATGGGCACCGGGATCGGCACGTTGATGCCGACCATGCCGACCTCGACCTCGCGCTGGAAGCGGCGGGCTGCTCCCCCGTCGCCGGTGAAGATGGCGGTGCCGTTGCCGTAGGGGTTCTCGTTGACCAGCGCCAGCGCGTCGTCGTACGACGCGACGCGCACCACCGACAGCACCGGACCGAAGATCTCCTCGTCGTAGATCGACATCCCGGGCCGGACCCGGTCGAAGAGGGTCGGCCCCAGCCAGAAGCCGTCATCCTCGCCGTCGGGCTCGACCGTGCGTCCGTCGGTCACCAGCTCGGCGCCCTCCGCGACGCCCGCATCGACGTAGGCCCGCACCTTGTCCCGGTGTGCGCCGGTGACCAGCGGTCCCATGTCGCAGGCCCGCCGGCCGTCGCCGGTGCTCAGGCCTTCGATGCGGTCCCCGATCAGCGGCACCAGGGAGTCGCCGACGGGGTCGACCGCGACCACGACCGAGATCGCCATGCACCGCTCCCCCGCCGAGCCGAATCCCGCGCTGACCGCGGCGTCCGCGGCCGACTCCAGGTCGGCGTCGGGGAGCACCACCATGTGGTTCTTCGCGCCACCGAGCGCCTGCACCCGCTTGCCGTGCCGGGTCCCGCTCTCGTAGACGTGGCGCGCCACCGGAGTGGATCCGACGAAGGACACCGCGGACACGGCGGGATGCTCCAGCAGGGCGTCGACGGCGACCCGGTCGCCCTGGACGACGTTGAAGACACCCGCCGGCAGCCCCGCCTCGGCCCAGCACTCGCCGATCAGCAGGGACGCGGACGGGTCCTTCTCGCTCGGCTTCAGCACCACCGCGTTGCCGCACGCGACGGCGATCGGGACGAACCACAGCGGCACCATGGCCGGGAAGTTGAACGGCGAGATCACCGCGACGACACCCAGCGGTTGACGCATCGAGTAGACGTCGACACCGCCGGAGACGCCGTCGCTGAACGATCCCTTGAGCAGATGAGGGGCGCCGCAGGCGAACTCGGCCACCTCCAGACCGCGCTGCACCTCTCCCAGCGCGTCGTCGAGCACCTTGCCGTGCTCGGACGTGATCACGGCGGCGATCTCCTTCCGCCGCCGGACCAGCGCCTCGCGAAAGGCGAAGAGCACGGCGGTACGACGTGCCAGCGACGTCGCGGCCCACTCCCGACCGGCCGGTACGGCGTCGGCGAGGACGGCCGACACCTCTTCTCCCGAGGCGAAGGCGACCTGCGCGGCCACGCGGCCGGTTGCGGGGTCGTGCACGTCGCCGTACCGATCCGCCGCCCCTGGCCACGGACCACCGTTGCGCCAGTGCCCGATGGCGGGCAGACCGGCCGTCATCGCTCCGTCCTGGTCATTGGGCCCTCCGTCGGCGCCACAGCGTTCCGGAGATCACGATCAGGAACGCGACGAGGAACATCAGCGTGCCGACGACGAACAGCTGGGGCGGGAAGTCCTTCAGCTTGCTGCCGTAGATGAAGAGCGGGAACGTCACGGACTGGCCGGCGGTGAAGTTGGAGACGATGAAGTCGTCGAAGGACAACGAGAAGGACAGCAGGGCCGCCGCCACGATGCCGGGCATCGCGAGCGGCAGGGTGACCAGCCGGAAGGTCTGCCACTCCGTGGCGTAGAGGTCCATCGCCGCCTGCTCGAGGCGGTAGTCCATGCCGGACAACCGGGCCTTGACCGTGACCACCACGAACGAGAGGCAGAAGAGCACGTGGGCGATGACGAGCGAGGTGAAGCCGAGCGCGCTGTCGGCCCCGACCGACACGAACATCGCCAGCAGCGAGGACCCCATCACGACCTCGGGTGTCGCCATCGGGAGGAAGATCAGCAGGTTGGACGACGACCGCCCGCGGAAGGAGTGGCGCACGAGTGCGAAGGCCATGAGCGTGCCCAGGATCGTGGCGATCACGGTGGATGTCACGCCCACCAGGAGGCTGAGCCGGAGAGACTCGCACAGCCCGTCCGGGTCGCAGATCGTCGTCCAGTTGCTCCACGTGAACGACTCGAACTCGGCCGTCGCCGAGCGGCCCGACGGCTGGTTGAACGACAGCGCGAAGATGTAGCCGATCGGCACGAACATGTAGAGCAGGACCAGGATCCCGACCACCATGATCAGGTGGTCGCCGAGCCACCGGCCCACGGGGCGCCGGGCGCGCTTGGTCCCGCCCGTCCCGCCGGTCTCCGGGGACACCCGCTGAGGAGTCGTGACGGTCGCCATCAGAGCAGGTCCTCGGTGCCGGCCCGCCGCACGTAGACGACGACCATCGCCACGACCACCACCATCAGGATCAGCGAGAGGCTGGCGGCAAGCGGGTAGTTGTGCTCGGTGAGGAAGGCGGACTGGATCCGGTTGCCGACCATGTACTGCTTCGGCGTGCCCAGCAGCTCGGCGTTGATGTAGTCGCCACAGGCCGGGATGAACGTGAGCAACGTGCCCGCGACCACGCCCGGCAGGGACAGCGGGAAGGTCACCTTGCGGAAGCCGGTGAAGGGACTGGCGTACAGGTCATTGGAGGCCTCGACGAGGCGGTAGTCGACCTTGTCGAGCGACGCGAAGATCGGCAGCGTCATGAACGGCATGAAGTTGTAGGTCAGGCCGGCGATCACGGCGACGGGCGTGGCCAGCAGGCGGCCGTCGTCGGGCAGGACCGCGATGAACTGCAGGAAGTTCGTCACCGGCCCCTCGTCGGCGAGGATCGTGCGCCACGACAGCGTCCGCAGCAGGAAGCTGGTGAAGAACGGCGCGATGACGAGCACCAGCATGACGTGCTTCCAGCGCCCCGCCTTGAAGGCGATCGCGTACGCCAGCGGGTAGCCGAGCATCAGGCAGATGATGGTCGCGGTGCCGGCGTACGCGAACGAGCGCCCGAAGAGGTTCCAGTTGTCCTGGATGGCGTCCACGTAGTTGCCGAAGTGCCAGGTCATCTCGTAGCCCTGCTCGAACGACCCGCTCGGGTCGTACAGCGAGGTGAAGAAGAGCTGGATCGTCGGGAAGACGAAGAACACGCCCAGGTAGATCAGGCCCGGGACCAGCAGCAGCCATCCCCAGCCGCGGCGACGGGCGGTCTCGCCGTCGACCGTGGCCACGGTGGCTTGGCTCATTCCACGTCCTCGGGCGAGATCATGCCGGCGTGGGCGTCCTGGCCGGCGTCGAGCAGGAACGCGTGCCCCCGCGACCAGGCGAGGTCCACCTCGTCACCGTTGCGGAACGGCGCGCGTTGCCCGGTGTTCTGCTCGAAGACCATGATCTCCTGGCCCCACGGCATCGCGACGAGGTACTGCGTGCTGACGCCGACGAAGCTCACGTCGGTGACCCGTCCTCCGGTGAGCACGTTGGCGCCCCCGTGGTCCTCCGAGCCGGCTTCGCTGGCGAAGATCTTCTCCGGCCGGACGCCGAGCCAGCCGCGTCCGTCCGTCGTGTGGGAGCGGCTCGCCTCGACGCCGACCTTCTGGCCGTGACAGTCGACCACGACGACGCCGTCCGACGATCCGGTCACGCTGGTCATGATGAGGTTCGACTGGCCGAGGAAGTTGGCGACGAACGTCGTCTGCGGGTTCTCGTACAGCTCGCCGGGCGCGCCGAGCTGCTCGATCACGCCGTGGTTCATCACCGCGATGGTGTCGGCCATGGTCATGGCCTCCTCCTGGTCGTGGGTGACGTGCACGAAGGTGATGTCGATCTCGGTCTGGATCCGCTTCAGCTCGATCTGCATCTGGCGGCGCAGCTTGAGGTCGAGCGCACCCAGCGGCTCGTCGAGGAGCAGCACGCCGGGCTGGTTGATCATCGCCCGGGCCAGCGCGACCCGCTGCTGCTGCCCGCCGGAGAGCTGGGACGGCTTGCGCGAGGAGTACCCCGCGAGCTCGACGAGCTCGATCATCTCCTCGGTCTTCTGCCGGTAGTCGTCCACGCCCCGGCGACGGAGCCCGAAGGCGACGTTCTCGAAGACCGTGAGGTGCGGGAACAGCGCGTAGGACTGGAAGACCGTGTTGACCGGACGCTTGTAGGGGCGGAGACCGGTGACGTCCTCGTCGCCGATGAGCACTCGTCCCGCGGTCGGGTCCTCGAGGCCGGCGACCATCCGCAGGGTCGTGGTCTTGCCGCACCCGGACGGCCCGAGCAGGGCGAAGAAGGACCCCTGGGGCACGGTGAGGGTGAGGTCGTCGACGGCGACGAAGTCGCCGAAGTGCTTGGTCACGCCCTCCAGCCGGAGGTCGCGCCCGGTGTCACCCACTCATCACCTCGTTGAACTGTCGCTGGTACGCCGTCTCCTCCGAGTCGCTGAGCGACATGAACTGGTAGCCGGTCTGGAGCGTCTGGTCGTCGACGAAGATGAACTCGCTGTTGACGGCCGACTTGTCGAACTGCCCGATCTCGTCCTGGGCGCCGGCCACCGGGCAGAAGTAGTAGTTCCAGGCGGACAGCTTCGCCGCGTTCACCGGGTCGTAGTAGAAGTCCATCATCGTCTCGACGTTGGCCTTGTGCTCCGCCTTGTTGGGCACCAGCACGTTGTCGGTCCAGATGGCGAAGCCCTCCTCGGGTGGCACCCACTTGTACTTCCCGCCGCCGAGGAGGTTGATGACGTCACCGCTCCACGCCTCACAGGCCACGACGTCACCGGACTTCATGTCGTCGATGTAGTCGTTTCCGGTGAAGCGCCGGACCTGACCGTTCTCGACGAACCCCTGCAGCGACTCGATGGCGGCGGTGAACTCGTCCTCGGAGAAGTCCTGCGGGTCGCTGCCCTCCATGAGCAGCAGGAAGAGCATGGTGTCCCGCATCTCCGTGAGCAGGTCGACCTTGCCCTTGAGGTCCGGGCGGGTGAGGAGCTCCTCGAAGCTCGTCACCGGATCGGTGAGCTCGGAGTTGTAGCAGATGCCGGTCATGCCGCTCTGCCACGGAACGCTGTACTCGCGGTTGGGATCCCAGTCCGGCGACTTCAGGAAGTCGATCAGGTTGGCGTCGACGTTCGGCATGTTGGCGCGGTCGAGCTTCTGGATCCAGCCCAGCTCGATCATCCGGGCCGCCATGTAGTCGGTCACCACGAAGGCGTCGCGGCCCGTGGACCGGCAGTCCTGCAGCTGCGGCGACACCTTGGCGAAGAAGGTCTCGTTGTCGTTGACGTCGCCGTTCTTGTAGTCGACCGTGATGCCGCTCTCCTGCTGGAACTTCTCCAGGGTCGAGGTGTCCTTCGCCTTGACCGGGTCGACGTACCCGATCCAGTTCGAGAAGACGATGGTCTTCTCGTCGGCGCTGAGGTCGGTGCTGCTGCAGCTGCCCGCCTCGACCTGGGCGCCCTCGGTGCCGCAGGCCGCCAGGAGGGAGGACCCTCCGAGCGCGGCCGCGGAGAGCCCGGCACCACGCAGGAAGCTGCGCCTCGAGAATCCGGGTAGATACAGTCCTGACGTCATCCGCGAGCCTCCTGCTCATCGTCACTCGTGGGTTCGGATCGTGTCATGTGAGCGACGCCCGAACAAGCGAATCCGTCGGCTCGACACCATCTTGCAACTGATTCAGGTGATTGCACAGACCTTGTGGGGCAGTCGCCCCTACTGACAGCATGCCCGCCATGGCAAGGAAACCGCCCGCCGTGCTGGACGACGTGTCCAAGGGCATCATCGAGCAGCTGCAGCAGGACGGGCGCAGGTCCTACGCCGCCATCGGCAAGGTCGTCGGCCTGTCCGAGGCCGCGGTCCGCCAGCGGGTGCAGCGGCTGATCGACAGCGGGGTGATGCAGGTCGTGGCCGTGACCGACCCGCTCGAGCTCGGCTTCGCCCGCCAGGCGATGGTCGGCATCCGGGTCAACGGCCAGCTCGAACCGGTCGCCGACGCGCTCGCCGAGCTGCCGGAGGTCGACTACGTGGTGATCACCGCCGGCAGCTACGACCTGCTCGCGGAGCTGGTCTGCGAGAGCGACGACCACCTGCTGTCACTGATCTCGGGCACGATCCGGACCATCGAGGGCGTGGTCTCGACCGAGACGTTCATGTACCTCCGGCTGCGCAAGCAGACCTACTCATGGGGCGTGCGCTGAACCAGTCCCTCTGGGAGGCGACCGCACCTCCCGCCACCCCCAGGGCGCCGCTGGACGGCGACCTCGACGTCGACATCGCCATCGTCGGCGCCGGCTTCACCGGACTGTGGACCGCCTACTACCTGGCGCGGGCCGAGCCCGGCCTCCGGATCGCCGTGTGCGAGGCGGAGGTCGCCGGGTTCGGCGCCTCCGGACGCAACGGCGGATGGTGCTCGGCGCTTGTTCCCGGCGTCCTCCTCGTCGCTGGCGGCCCTCAGCGACCGCACCGCAGCCCTGGCCCAGCACGGGGCCATGCGGGCGAGCCTGCACGAGGTCGGGCGGGTGCTCGACGAGGAGTCCATCGACGCCCACTTCACCCGTGGCGGCACGATCTCCCTGGCCCGCAACCCCGCCCAGCTGGCCCGGGCCCGCGCCGAGGTCGACGAGGCCCGTTCGTGGGGGCGCGGGGAGGACGAGATCCGGCTGCTCGACGCCGACGACGCGAGCGACGTGCTGGCCGGCTCCTCGGTCCACGGGGCGACGTACACGCCGGACTGCGCGGCGGTCCACCCGCTGCGCCTGGTCCGCGGGCTGGCCGACACGGTCGTCCGGCTGGGCGTGCGACTCTTCGAGCACACACCCGTCACCTCGATCGGTCCCGGCCGGCTGGTCACGTCCACGGGAGTGGTCCGGGCCGACACCGTCGTCCGCGCGACCGAGGGGTACACCGTCGAGCCTCGCCGGCGAGCATCGGCGTCTCGTGCCGATCTACTCGCTCGTCATCGCCACGGAGCCGCTCGGCGCGGACCTGTGGGAGCAGATCGGGCTGCGATCGCCGCGAGACCTTCTCCGACCACCGTCACCTGATCGTCTACGGACAGCGCACGGCCGACGACCGGATCGTGTTCGGGGGGCGCGGCTCGCCGTACCACTTCGGATCCCGCATCAGGCCGGGCTTCGACCGCGACGAGCAGGTCTTCGGCAGGCTCCGGAATGCGCTGGTCGACCTGCTGCCGGTGCTCTCCGGCACCTCGATCACGCACTCGTGGGGTGGCTGCCTCGGGGTGCCCCGGGACTGGTGCGCCTCGGTCGGCCTGGATCGGGGCACCGGGGTCGCCTGGGCCGGCGGCTACGTCGGGGACGGCGTGAGCACGACGAACCTGGCCGGCCGGACGCTCCGCGACCTGATCCTGGAGCGGGACACCGAGCTGGTCCGCCTGCCCTGGGTCAACCACCACTCCCCCCGGTGGGAGCCCGAGCCACTGCGCTGGCTGGGCGTCAACGCCGGGCTGCGGGCCGCGGCCGCCGCGGACGTGGAGGAGCGGCTGACGGAGCCGCCCGAGCCGGATCGCCCGGCTCGTCTCACGGTTCGTGGGCTGAGAGGATCCCGGCATGGCCCTACGCGCGCTGGTTCGTCGCCCGAGCCCACGACTGGCCGACGGGCTGCTGACCCACCTCGACCGTTCCCCCGTCGACGCGGGCCTCGCCCTGCGCCAGTGGGAGGGGTACGTCGCCGCGCTGGCCGCCGAGGGCTGGGAGATCATCGAGGTACCGGCCGTCGAGGACTGCCCGGACTCGGCGTTCGTCGAGGACACCGTGGTCGTGTACGACGACCTGGCGGTGATCAGCCGACCGGGTGCCGTCGAGCGCCGGCCGGAGACGGCAGGAACCGAGCAGACCCTCACCGCTCTCGGCTACCGGATCGCCCGGATCGAGGAGCCGGGCACGCTGGACGGGGGCGACGTCCTCAAGCACGACGGCAAGGTCTGGGTCGGGCTCGGCGGCCGGACGAACCGGGCCGGCCTCGCCCAGCTCGCCGAACTGCTCGGCCCGCTGGGCGCTGAGGTCGTGGGGGTACCCGTGAGCCGCGTGCTGCACCTGAAGTCGGCCGTCACCGCGCTGCCCGACGGCACGGTCGTCGGCTTCGAACCACTTGTGGACGACGTGGCGGCCTGGGACCGGTTCCAGCCGGTGCCGGAGGAGCCGGGCTCGCACGTCGTCCTCCTCGGTGGCGAGACGGTGCTGATGTCCAGTGCCGCGCCGCAGGTCGCGGGCGCTCTTCGAGGAGCGCGGGCTGCGGGTGGTCGCCGTCGACATCGGGGAGTTCGAGAAGCTCGAGGGCTGCGTGACCTGCCTGTCGGTGCGGTTGCGCCACGCGCCTTCCTGAGGAACACGCCGACCACTGCTGGTGAGGGATCTCGAGTCTGGTGCGCTATAACTGTAGTGATTCAGTCTACTTACATGACAAGGGGCAGTAATGGATGTCGTGACGCTCGACCTTCGAGAGCTCGGGAACCGGTGCCACATCGTCCATGACGGCGCCTCCGCGCTGGTCGTCGATCCTCCCCGCCACCTCGGGGAGGTGGAGCGGGCCACCGAGGAGGCCGGCGTGGAGATCACCGCCGTGGCCGACACCCACATCCACAACGACTACGTCTCCGGCGCTCTGGCCCTGGCCCGCCGGCACGGCGCCGACTACCTGCTCTCCGCCGACGAGCACGTCCGCTTCGAGCGCACCGGGGTGCGCGACGGCGACGTCGTCGACGTGGGCAGCCTGCTCGTCCACGTGATCGACACGCCCGGTCACACCCGGCACCACCAGGCGTTCCTGGTCACCGACGGCGCCACCGACCGAGCCGGCGGCCGGTCCCCGGACGTCCTGTTCAGCGGAGGCAGCCTCCTGCACGGCACCGTCGGCCGCACCGACCTGGTCGACCCGCTGCTCACCTGCGAGCTCGCCCGCGCCCAGTGGGGAAGCGCCCAGACACTGGCCGGCCTCGACCCGGCGACACGGCTCCATCCCACCCACGGCTTCGGCAGCTTCTGTGCCGGCGGGGCGGCCGCGGCGTGGGCGGGGTCCGACATCGGGGACGAGGCCGCGACCAATCCCGCGCTGCGCCAGGACCGCGAGGTCTTCGTCGAGGCGCTCGTGGCCGGATTCGGACCGGTCCCGTCCTACTACCGGCAGATGGCGCCACTCAACCGCTCCGGGGCCGGGGCCCGCCGCACCCGGCCGGCCCTGTCACTGACCCGCGACCAGGTCACCGACGCCCTTGCCGACGACGCCTGGGTCATCGACCTGCGCAGCCGGTCGGCCTTCGCCCGCGGCCACCTACCCGGCACGGTCAGCGTGGAGTACGCCGAGGTGTTCGCGACGTACGTCGGCTGGCTGGTTCCCTGGCACGACCCGCTCGTGCTGCTCACCGACTATCTGCCCGACCTGGCTCCCGCCCTTCGGGACCTGGCCGCGATCGGCAGGGACGGCGTCGGCACCCACGTGCTCGACGCGCCCCTCCCGCGGACCGCGACCTACCGGCGGACCGGCTGGAACGCCTTCCGCAGCGCAGCTCCCGGCCGGGTCCTGGTCGACGTCCGGCAACGCGACGAGTTCGATGCCGCCCATCTGCCCGGCGCGGTGAACATCCCGGTCCAGGACGTCGCGGACCGCGCGGGCGAGATCCCTCCCGGCGAGGTGTGGGTGCACTGCCGGTCGGGGTACCGGGCCGGGATCGCGGCCAGCCTCCTGCACCGCGCCGGTCGCGACGTGGTCCACGTCGACGACGACTGGGAGCAGGTCGCGGACCTCGTCTCCCCGCCGGTGTCGGGGTCCGCGGCGTGACGGCCCGCCCGCCTCGACCCCGGGCGGGCCGTCACGCTGCCGGCCCTAGCGCAGGCCGTTGGCCCGGGTCCGGGCCGGCTTCGCGGGTGTGAAGAACCAGGCGTCGAAGAAGCCGTCGAGGTTTGCCCCACTGACGCGCTCGGCCACGGCGAGGAACTCTCCGGTCGAGCCGTTGTCGATGCGATGGCTCCGGACCCACGACCTCATCACCGACCAGAAGTCGGCGTTGCCGACCCGTTGCCGCAACGCCTGGAGGGCCATCGCGCCGCGGATGTAGATCCGGAAGTCGAAGATCCGGCTGGCACCTGGGTTGCCGATTCGCAAGTTCCAGAACGGGTCGCTGCGGGGTGCGCCGACGTACCGGTCCATCAGCCAGGCGTGCGCGGACTGCCCGCCGTGCGTCTCGGCGTGCCTGACCTCCATGAAGGTCGCCGCGCCCTCGTTCAGCCAGATGTCGCGCCAGTTCTGGACCGAGACGGAGTCGCCCAGCCACTGGTGGGCGAGCTCGTGGACCATGAGGGAGGTCGAGCCCCGCCCGAGTCCCGGGTAGGTGGGGCGGGTCTGGTTCTCGAGCGCGAAGCCGGGGTTCAGGCTGGTGACCACGCCGCCGGTCGTCGAGAAGGGATAGGCGCCGAGCTGGCTCCGCAGCCAGCGCACGATGGCCGGCGTACGCCTGAGCATGTCCATCGCGACCCGGCGCTGCGCCGTGGGATCCGCTTCGACGCCGCGACGTACCACGGCAGCCCGCGGCTCACGCCCCGGTCGACAGCGAAGGACCCGGCTGCGAAGAACGCGTTGTACGTCGCCATCGGCTCCCGGGCACGCCAGTGGACGGTCGCCAAGCCATTGCGGACGGTGCGCCCGACCCGCCGCCCGTTGGCGATGACCTGCCGGCTCTTCGGGACCGTCACCCGGATGTCCATCCGCGCCTTGTCCCGCGGGTGGTCGTTGCTGGGGAACCACCACGCCGCCATGTGCGGCTCGTTCATGGTGACGACCTCACCGCCGTCGGCCAGCCAGTTCGACTCGCCGCCCCAGGCCACCTCGCCGGGCCGGCCGGCGTAGTCGACCCGGACGTGGAACGTCTGGCCCGCGGCGATGGGGGCGGCTGGGGTGATCCGCAGCTCGTGACGGACGGGCCGGGTGTGGCCGGCTGCGACCCCCTCGACCCTCACCCGGCTCACCGGGAGCAGGAAGTCGAGGTTGAACGACGACAGGTCCTGGGTGGCGCGGACCGTGAGTCCTGTCCAGCCGGAAAGCCGCTGGGTGCGGAAGCGGTACCTGTCATGGATGTCGTACTCCAGCACGTTGATGCCGCCGTTGCCGTCGCGCGGGAAGTACCTGTCGCCGATCCCGTCCGAGCCGGGAGTGGGCGCGGCCCTCGACGCGGCCGGTGCGCCGCTGGCGGCGAGCGTGAGGACGAGGCTGGCCGTGGTCAGCGCCGCGACTGCGAGCGTCCGGCGGGTCATGACACGAACCTATCCGACGCGGCCATCCCGCGGCGGCCTCGAAAAGTCGGTTGCCCAGGTGGCTCGGGTAGGTCACCATCGTCGGGAGCGTGCGCCATCCTGGGCGCCCCGTGACCGAGAGGAGCAGTGACATGACGACCACTGTCCTTGGCCTGTCCGCAGTCCAGCCCCTCTCACCGACACGGAGCACCCACCGCGATGTCTCAGGACTTCAACCAGCCCTTCCCGGGCCCGCTCGTCACTGACGGCGCACCCCCCCCTCGACCTCGACCCCTCGTTCGTCTTCGACTTCCAGGCGTACGACGACCCCGACGACACCGACCAGCGCTGGTCCACGTGGCACAGCGTCGAACCCCTCTGCCGCGGACCGGAGCCGCGTCCCGACTGGGTCGTCACCTCCCAGGCGGCGGTCGACACCGACCTCGGCATCCTCAAGACCGGCAAGGAGGCCGACGTCTTCCTCCTCGAGCGAGGCGTGCCCGACGGCGGCCACTCGGTGGTGATGGCCGCGAAGCGCTACCGCGGCGAGGAGCACCGCACGTTCCACCGCTCGGCGGCCTACACCGAGGGTCGCCGGACCCGCAACAGCCGCGACGCCGCGGGCGATGGCGAAGAAGACCGCCCATGGCCGGGCGGTCGCCGCCGGCCAGTGGGCCTGGGCGGAGTGGGAGTCCCTCAAGCGACTCTGGTCGCTCGGGGTGCCGGTCCCCTACCCGGTGCAGCTCGACGGCACCGAGCTGCTGATGGAGTGGATCACCCACGACGGCGACTCGGCGCCCCGGCTGGCCCAGACCCGGCCCGCCCGTGACCTGCTGGAGTGCTACTACGCGCAGGTGCGCGACGTCCTGGCCGAGCTGGCGCGGCACGGGATCGTCCACGGCGACCTGTCGCCGTACAACATCCTCGCGGCGGGCGAGCGGCTGGTGGTCATCGACCTGCCGCAGGTGGTCGACCTCGTGGGCAACCCGGCCGGGACGGACTTCCTGATGCGCGACTGCACGAACGTGTGCACGTGGTTCCGGGCTCGCGGCCTCGACGTCGACGAGCACGACCTGTTCGGGGAGCTGCTGGCACACGCGTTCTAGGGTCCTCCCCGTGAGGCACACGAGGGGACGCGTCGTCGAGGTCGAGTCGCTGGCGGAGCTGGATGGCCGGCTCGCGGCCGGGGCGCGCTCGATGAACGGCTGGCGGGTGACCTCGGTCGACCTCACCGACCGCGGCGCCCAGCTGCGCGGCTGCGACGTCGCTGGTGCGACGTTCCTGGGGTGTCGCTTCGCGCCCGGCGCCGAGGCCGTCGTCGAAGCCCGGGGGGCGATCGCCTTCCCAGCGATCCCCGACGTGCCAGTCGACGCCTATCGGTGCTCTCTTCTCTCCGCGGGAGCTCTACGACGCCGCCGCCTACCCGGCCTCGCTCGACGCCCGCGCCTACGGCTGGGCGCAGGAGCACGCACGACCAGGACGCCTCTGCTTGCCCGGACCCTCCACGACCATGCGATCGACGTCGCGCTCGCCGACTGGCTGGCCCGCAGCCAGCGGCCCGGGTGGGGCTCATGGGCGGCCACGCAGTGGCCCGCGACGACCCGGCGTACGCCCAGACGGCACGACTGGCCTGGCGCCTCGGCTCGACCCTCGTCGTGGCCACCGGTGGCGGGCCCGGGGCGATGGAGGCGGCGAACCTCGGCGCCTACCTGTCCGGTCACCCGTCGAGGCGCTCGACGAGGCCGTGGCCCATCTGGCGCGAGTCCCGTCCTTCCGACCCTCGGTGAGGGCGTGGGCCGACGCCGCCTTCGAGGTGCTCGACCGCTTCCCCGATGGCCGTGAGTCGCTCGGCATCCCGACCTGGCACTACGGACACGAGCCTCCGAACGTGTTCGCGACCGCGATCGCGAAGTACTTCCGCAACGCTCCCCGCGAAGCGATCCTGCTGCAGGTCTGCGACGCCGGCATCGCGTTCCTACCGGGCACCGGCGGGACGGTGCAGGAGATCTTCCAGGACGCCTGCGAGAACTACTACGCCGACGAGTCGTCGGTGGCGCCGATGGTGCTGGTCGGATCGGCGTACTGGACCCGCGAGGTGCCGGCCTGGCCACTCCTGACCGCCCTGGCTCGCGGTCGGATCATGGAGCTCGCTCCTGCACCTCGTCGACGACGTCGAGGAGGCGGCCGCCCTGCTGGGTGCGTGACGACCTCCCGGGCCGGTCGTTGAACCCGCATGAAGCTCACCCGTCGAGACCTGTTCCGGGCCGCCGGCGCCGTCGGCGGCGCCGCAGCCGTCGGCGGGCTGGCTGCCGAGGCCGTGGCCGGGGTCGCCGCGCGCGGCCGGACCACGCTCACCGCGACGCTCCGGAAGGGGCCGGCGGGAGCCGGGGGCTACCGGCCGATCGTCCGGGCCGACGGCGAGCCCCACGTCGTGCGCACCGACCTCGGGGCCATCGCCAGGCGGGGGCGCGGTACGCGCCGCAAGCCCCTGCTCGCGTTCGCCCAGCTCAGCGACGTCCACATCGTCGACGCCCAGTCGCCGATGCGGGTGGAGTACGTCGACCGGTACGACGACGAGGACGAGCCCGGCGACCCGACGCCGGGGATCTTCGGTTCGGCCTACCGCCCGCAGGAGGTCCTCACCGCCCAGATCGTCGAGGCGATGGTCCGGGAGATCAACCAGATCGGCGCGGGCCCGGTCACCGGGAAGCCGCTCGCGTTCGCGATCCAGACCGGCGACAACTCCGACAACTCCCAGTTCAACGAGATCCGCTGGAACATCGGCGTCCTCGACGGCGGGGAGGTCCGCGCCGACTCCGGCGACCTGTCCCGGTACGAGGGCGTCATGGACGGCGACCCGACGTACTACGACACCCACTACTGGCACCCCGACGGCACCCCGGAGGGCAAGGAGGACGACCAGCCGCGCAGCACCTACGGCTTCCCCGAGGTCCCCGGTCTGCTCGATGCGGCCCGCCGCCCCTTCCAGGCCACCGGGCTGGGCATCCCGTGGTACACCGCCCTCGGCAACCACGACCCCCTCGCGCAGGGCAACTTCCCGTCGACCATGCAGCTGAACACCGTCGCGGTCGGGCCGCTGAAGATGATCTCGCCGCCCACCGGTGTCAGCCAGGCCGACGTGCTGAACGCGCTCCGCGGCAACTACGCCGACTTCGTCGCGGCGTTCGCCGCCACCCCGCACGTCCGGCAGGTCACGCCCGACCCCGACCGCCGGCTCCTGCAGCGCGCCGAGGTCGTCGAGGAGCACTTCACCACCACCGGCGCTCCGGTCGGCCACGGCTTCACCGAGACCAACCGCGCCGACGGCACGGCGTACTACACCTTCGACCGTGGCCTCCTGCGCTTCATCGTCCTCGACACCGTCAACCCCAACGGCGAGGCCAACGGCTCGCTCGACGAGACCCAGTTCGCCTGGCTCCAGGAGCAGCTGCAGGCCGCGGCCGGGCGGCTGGTCGTGGTCGTCAGCCACCACACCGCGAACACGATGGACAACCCGCTCGTCGGCACCGGGGGCGACCCGGAGCCGCGCGTCCTCGGCGACGAGGTGGTCGCCGAGCTGCTCGCGCACCGCAACGTGATCGCCTGGGTCAACGGGCACACCCACTCCAACAACGTCTGGGCGCACCAGCGGGAGGGTGGCGGCGGCTTCTGGGAGATCAACACCGCCTCCCACATCGACTGGCCGCAGCAGGCGCGGCTGATCGAGGTCGCCGACAACCGCGACGGCACCCTGTCGATCTTCGCCACGATGGTCGACCACGGCGCCCCGCTGTCGTACGCCGGCCGGCTGGACGGGCCGATGGGCCTGGCCTCGCTGGCCCGCGAGCTGGCGGCCAACGACTGGCAGGAGCGTGACCAGGACCGCCGCGGCGCGCGCACCGACCGCAACGTCGAGCTGCTGGTGGAGGCACCGGCGTTCCTGGGTTGATGTCAGCGGGTGTACTTACGTGTCGTCGTCCTTGAGGCCGACGGAACACCTGGCTAGGAGCCGTGGGCCACGTCGTAGGCGGCTCGGGCGGCGTCGACCTCGTCCATGTGGATCTCGGCCCAGTCCTTGACGTGGCGAAGTACCTCCAGCAGTGACTCCCCGAGCGGCGTCAGCTCGTAGTCGACCCGGACCGGCACGGTCGGCGTGACGGTGCGCGTGACGAGTCCATCGCGCTCGAGACCGCGCAGGCTCTGCGTGAGCATCTTCTGGCTCACTCCCGCGATCTGGCTACCGAGCTCGGAGTAGCGCAGTGGCCCCCGCAGCCCGAGCGCGACCACCACGAGGCTCACCCACTTGTCGCCGATCGTGTTGAGCAGCCGGCGACTCGGGCAGCTCTGCTCGAAGGCGTCGTAGCCCGACTTCGCCTCGCGCAGCGATGCGGCGGTGGTTGCCATGGCGTACCTCCAGGTGCGTACGGCACTTCAAAGTGCCTACTTCCCAATAGAGAGTAAGTCACCGACAGTGGCGCAACAACCATCAAACGACCAAGGAGCATCACGATGTACGCACTCATCTCTCGGACCGGCGACCCCTTCCCCGACCTGGAGCAGGTTGAGTCACCGGCACTCGGACCTGACGACGTCCGAGTGGAGGTCTCTGCGGCGGGCTTCACCCTGTACGACGCCGTCGCCGCCTCCAACCACTCACTGCTTGGGTTGCCGGACGTCATCGGGCTCGGATTCGACTTCAGCGGAGTCGTGACCGAGGTCGGCACCGGCGTGCGGAACGTGCACGTGGGCGACCAGGTGGCAGGCGTCCACGACGATGTCACCGCGCGGGCACGCGCTCACGCGACGGAGGTGGTCGTGCCCACCACGAGTCTCGCTGCCATCCCCCAGGACCTCGCCGTCGAGTCGGCGGCGGCCATCACCCTCACCGCACTGACCGCGCGCCAAGGACTCGACCTCCTCGACGGTCAACGCGGCCGCCTGCTGGTCACCGGCGGCGCCGGCGGCGTCGGCAGCTGGGCGATCGCGCTTGCCGCGCGAGACGGCTGGCGCGTTGATGGACTTGTCCGCCCGGGCACCGAGCGGCTGGCAGAGGACGCCGGGGCAGCAGCAGTCCTGAGTGAACTGCCGGAAGCCTCATACGACGCGGTCCTCGATGCCGCAGCGCTGCAGGCGTCGGCGCTCGCCGCGGTAAGGGACGGCGGCCGGTTCGTCGGCGTCAAGCCGGGTCAGCCAGTCGACTCCGCACGGCGCATCGCCGTGTCTACGGTGCTCAACCGTCCCGACGGTGCCACGCTTGCCGAACTTCTCATGCTCGCGGCAAGGGGCGAGGGACCCGTGCGAATCGCAGCCACCAGGCCACTCGCCGAGGCAGTCCAGCTGTACGCGGAGGCGATGGCCGCGCCGGGCTCCGACGGCCGGTGGCTGCTCATTCCCTGACGCGCCCGCCGTCCCTGCAGCTGATCCGCTGACGGGACGTCCCGACCACGCTGGTTAACGGCGAAGGACGCGAGCGCTCGTCGGCAGGGTTCGCGCACTGTCGGCGGCAGATCCGGACATCCCAAAGTGCTCCCGCGGCGGCGGCTCACTGCCAAGATGCGCACATGAACGAGAGGCAGCTGCCGTGGGCACACCGACAGCGAATCGCGTTGACCGGTTTGCACGTATCCGCGATGCGCCGCGCTGACGGACTGGCGCTCGCCGATGCGGCTCTGACCCGCTGGCATGGCAATGGCCTACGTCGGGTTGATGTACTTCGCCGCCTGTGCGGCGTACTGTCGAAGTGGTCGATGCTGTCAGTCCCGCTGCTGGTAATGCCGAGGCTCTAAAGGCCTCTCTGGGGCGTCAAAGACGCGCGTGTATTCCTGCGCATGCAGCAAGTGCACAGGTCACGCTCGACCACGACCCGTGCGTTCCGTCCGACGGAACCCAGTCTTCGCGGTTTCCGCGCCTGCGCCGCCGGGCAACCTGCCCAGCTCTGGGCAGAGGCTGTGCCCGGGATGAAAGTGGACGGATTTGCGCGCACGACCAAGCATGAAAGTGGCAAGAACATGAGAGTACAGCTTGCGCTGACCCTGCCCCGGGAGGAGATCAGCGTCCCGTTGGCCCGACACGTGGTGTCGGCAGCGCTACTCACGGCCGGGGTGGAGCCGACCTGCGTCCATGAGGTGGAGGTGGCGATGAGCGAGGCCTGCACGAACGCGGTCAAGCATGCCGTCGAAGGCGTCGTCTATGAGGTCACGGTCGCCATCAGCGACGAACAGGTCAGCATTGAAGTAATCGACTCGGGCTCGGGGTTCGGGCAGCGTCAGCCCCTCACGGATGGGCATGATCATTTGGCCCAGGACGGGCGTGGGATCGCGCTGATCCACGCGTTCACCGACCTGGCCCTCTTCGACTCGATCGACGGCCGGGGGGGTTCGGTGCACCTGACGAAGCGGCTGCGCTGGCGCCAGGGCACACAACAGCCCGCGGGCCCGGCCCCGAGCGTGGAACGTCCCCGCTAGCGTCATCCGGCACCATCCGGCTCTCGGCATGACCGAGCGGAACGCGGCATGAGCGTGCACTGGCTGCCATTCTCCGTGATTCGGTACTCGGTCGTCCGACCTCATCGCCTTGGACGAACGGAGTGTCAGTGATACTGGCCCGGTGGAGAAGGTGCGGGAGTGGTTCGGAACGCCTCTCGCGGCGGGGAAGACGCTGATCTGGCTGTGTTGGGTGTCTCTCGTCGCCTCGGTCCTATTGGGGCTGCTGTACCTGCTGGCCTGGGGCGTGGAGGCCATCGTTGCCTGAGAGACGACGCCGCCGAGTGCTCGGGTACTCGCTCGTCGGCACGAACGGACAGCGGCAGATGGCCGTCGCTTAGACCACTGAAGCTCGGTCGACCTGCCAGTACTGCAAACCGACTTCATCGAAGCGCGACTCCAGCGACTCAACTCCGGACGAGATCTTCCAGACTTTCTCTGCTTCAGTGATCGGGAGCAGCCACAGAAACTCGACGTGGCGGTCGCCAACGTGGCAGGTCTGAAGTTCGGGGCCGAACGGGTAGGGCAAGCTGACCAACAGGTGATCGCAGATCGACCCCGGTATCCACGGCTCACCGATGGCCAGCGTGTGACCTAGATCGAGTTTCCCGCCACGGTGGTAGTAGACGGTCATCGCGAGTAGTTCGATTGCCCGGACGTCTTCTGACGCGGTACAGAGAAGGAACTCCAAGCCGTAGTTCTGATCCGGAGTCGCTGCCCAGCCACCGACCGATACATGGGTCCACACGTCACCCGGTGACCCCGGGACACACGTAGGACACGGAAGTGAGGATTCTGGTCGAGCAGCGGCCCGGCGGTCCATGTGAACGCCTCAATGGTCCGACCTACGAAGAACCGCCGAACGTGCTCTTCGAGCGCACCACAGACGTCGTCGCAAGGTGGAAAGTCGGGCACGCTGAGAGTCTACGAAGACCGCCTGTCATCGTCCGGACATCACCAGATTGGTCGCGCACCTAGCAACCGCACATCGGAAGGTCAGCGCGCACTAGTTGCGGCATGTCCGGGCACTCAGTAAGGCTCCTGCCGATCTTTCATCCGATGATCGGGTGGGCTCGGCTCGACAGCCGTGCGGACCAATGGCACGTGTCGCTGGCTCACCACACCACACCGAGCAGCACGAGAAAGCCGTCTAGTTCCGTTCGCGGCGCGAGCGACACTCGTCCTCTGCGTTGGTGTCCTTCATGGCCGGGCCTGCCAGTCGAGTCCGCCACCGTCAAAGTAGCCATCAAATGTTATTGGCCCGCTGATGCGGCGGATGTGAGTCCCCTGGGGGGTCAACAACCAAATCCCTGGTCGAGGGGGGTTCCCCAGGGCAAGGTGGATCTCCGGACGAGAGGCGACGATCATCGTGCCGTCCGGCGACCAGGCTGGCTCCTCCTCCATGGAATCTGGTAGCGCGCGCTTGTCGGCGCCGGAGCGCCTGATCGTGGCAAGTCCCAGTAGCTCCGGGAAATCCGAGCAATCGAAACACCAATGCGCGTAGCGCGCGAACACCAGGCATCTACCACCCGGAGCCCACTGGGGGCTTGTCTCAATGACGCGGGGCGTGCCGGTCAGACGACGCAGGCCGCTGCCATCGGGCCGCACGGTGAATATGTTGTACGTCGGCGCAAATTAGTCGCTCGTGGGCAATACCGCAGCGCGTGCGAAGGCGATGCGCCCACCATCAGGCGCCCACGCGCCGTCCGTGACCGACGCCCGGAAACGTCCCACCATGAGCGGCCGCGCCAGGCCAGTAGCCGTCGGTAACGCAGAGATCCCGATACCCCTGCCCCTTCAGATTGGTCTGCTCACATTCGTAGACGAATCGGTGTCCACCCGGTGCCCAGGATGGGTTCGAGCCGTCAGTGAGTAGAACCGCGTTCCTCCCCGCCGCTCCCACGATCCAGATGCGGTCATCGCGACTCCGCGGCGTCTCGCGCTCGAACAGGATCCGCTTGCCGCCCGGCCCCCAGCTGGGTCCGTAGCTTGCCCGCCGCGACTCCCCACGATCTTGCGCAGCCGAGTTCCATCGGGCCGCACAGTGAAAATGCGTCCCCCGCGGTCAAACGCGATCCGGCCGTTGCTTCCGGGGACCGACGCCTCGCCCACCGGCCCTGCCCACAAGGCGGCGATCCGGCCGTTGCTTGCCGGACCGACGACAGGCCCACCGGCCCGCTCCACAAGGCTCCGCCCAAAATCAACGCACAGAGGGGGAATAGCAATCCACGACTGATGCCTCGCATGACGGCCTCCCACCATCCCCCACCCGGTCAAAGGGCAACCACCGTGGAGCGTGTCTAGACCAGCCAAGCATTCATTGGCGGTCGCCGTCAGTGAATAGTCCATTCGGGCCATTCGTGGCTCGGATGACTCGCGACGACCGCTCATCGGCATGACCGCTCAGCGGCTATGAGCGGTCACGCCATGCCGTACTGACAGCGGCATGAGCGGTCACCTCACTAGGCCCGATAGACGAACTGGTATCTGGCATGGCCTCGGGCACCTGCACGCTTGCGGCACGACCGGTGACGAGAGCCAGGCCGGGTGAGGCCACCGGCCCCGGACGCACATCCCGGGCCGCTGATCCACACGGTCGTCGCCGTACGGCGGGACGCGGGAACTTGTTCGGCGAAAGGCAAGACGGATGGCGCCCGCGGTGTCACGATGAGGCACCTTCGCCCACATTCGGAACGCCAACCCGGAGACACTCATGAGCGCACCCTCGCCCTCACCGCCGCAGATGCTGGCTAGCGCCACCGCCCTGGTCGCGATCGCCACGCCGGCCACCGGCGCGTCGGGCTCCGCTCACCCGCAGGGACCGGTCAGCCACGCGACTGGAGTCGACTCGCGCGCAGAGCAGGACTCCGTGCGAGCGTTCTGGACCAAGAGCCGCCTGAAGGCAGCGATGCCCCGCGGCCAGAAGCGGCCGCTGCGAAGCCTGGCGGCAGCGATTCCCCGGGACGTCGTCGAGCGGCAACCTGGGCACGGTAAACCGCGGCCCGCATGACGGTCGTCAGGTGTTCTTCCAGATGGGCAGCTCGCTCTACGTCTGCTCCGGCAACGCCGTCGACGACGTCGAGGACGGCTTGACCACCCCCAACCTGGTCGTGACCGCCGGCCACTGCGTCAACGACGGCGGTTCGGCCTTCGCCACGAACTTCATGTTCATCCCGCGGTACGACCCCGCCGCGCCGCGCACGTCCAGCCAGCCCGACGGGACCTTCACGGCCAGCCGGCTGACCACGACCTCCCAGTGGGCAGCCCAAGGCGCTAACAAGTACAACTACGACGTCGGTATGGCGCGGGTGGGCGTCAACGAGCACGGCGAGACGCTGGCCGCCGCGATCGGCGACACCTCCGACATCGGGTACGTCAGCGGCGACCCGACCAGCACCGGCGGCGTCGACTACACGGTGAACACCCACTCCTTCGGCTACCCCGCCGCGCGTCCCTACAACGGCACCACGCTGATCTCCTGCTGGGGCGGCACCACGGGCGACACCGTGGGCGGCTCGACCGACTACCGGCTGCCATGCAACATGACCGGCGGTTCCTCGGGCGGCCCCTGGCTGCTCGACAGCGCCAGTGCCGTCGCTCCCCTGACCGAGAACGCCGACGTCAGCGACGTGCAGATCTCGGTCAACTCGTTCGGCTACCGCGGCGAGAAGAACGCGATGTACGGCCCGATCTTCGCCACCACCATCCAGAACCTCTACACGACGACAGCCGCCGGTAGCTGATCGCAGCGGTTCGTCGAGCTACAAGAACGCGGTCGACGCACTCATCCGGCACGTCAGGGCTCACCATCAGCGGCATGAGAGTGATTCCCGGACGTGCGCGCCACGACGGGCTCTGACACGAGAGCCTGAAGCTTCAATGCAGTGAGGACCGGAACAACCGATGCTTGGCTCGGTCGTAGAGGCGCATCGCTCGGCCTAGATCGTCCTTCATCGGTGCAGCGTGCCGAGGAGTGACTTGCTCGCGGGGGCCGCGTTCATAGCGCAGCCAGGCAGACTCTAAGGCGAGCCCGATCACAAAGATGAGAAGCACCAACCCCCCAAAGACAGCCCGCTTTGCCCCTCGCCCCTCCCAACCCATCTCGTCCGTCACCTCGAGCGCGACCAACAGACAGACGGCCACGATGGCCAGGCTGCCCAGCAGCACACCGACCTTCTCAACACGCCGCCGAAGACCGGACCTTTGCGCACGCACCCGCTGAGCATCCCAGATGGTGACGGCCCACGGAACTGTCCGTTGTTCCGCTCCATTCGGCCGCGGCGCGCAATGACTGCCGACCGCTCATCGGCAGAGGCGCGCACTCTCAGCGGCATGTGGGTGCGTTGCTATTCGAACGACACCGGGGTGCCCCAGGCATCGCTGCGCTCGACAACGAAGACCTTCCGTCCGAGCAACTGCTGGACGATCTGCTCCAGTGTCCGAACGTCTCGGAGTTGACCGATCGCATCAGGCTCCAGCAGGAAGGCTCGTTCGTCCTCGCTCGTAACCGGTGCGGTGATCAGCGGTCCGCTGTACCCGGCCAACCTGAATGCGCCCTCGACCGCTGTGCGCTGTCCGACGTTGAACACAGCAGGACCCTACGGAGCCACGACGCGCGACGCACTCACATCGGGGTGGTCTCAATGGGTCAGCGCAACACTTCCTTGATTCGAGGAGGTTGTGGTGGCGCGTGGGTATCGGGTGGTCGATGCGGGAGAGGCGGAGCTAGCCCCCGGACCGCCGGTCGGCGCAATATCCCCCGGTCTAGCCATTTCATTTCACGCAGTCGTCGTGCATGGTCGGGGGCTAGTGAAATCAGGGGGAGACGTCATGAAGGTGGAATCCGTCGGTGGGATCGCGCTCGGCTTGTCGAGGCCGCGGGCCGTTCGCCGCGCGTTGCGCGCACGAATCGTGTTGCTGCTTCCGTTGTTGCTTGGCTGCCTGGTGCTTTCGGCACAGCCAGCGTCAGCTGCCGTCGTGGCCGTGGATGATCGCCCCCAGCCCGCTGCCCCTCCTCGTATCGACCTCACGAAGGGTCGTTACTTCAACGGGGCGAAACAAGTTCGATTCCACGCTCACCTAGTCGATCTGCGCAGGACTACTGGGGCCGTCGGATTCGACATGCTCGACCCGGAATTCGGTAACACGTTCTACCGGGTCTGGCTGACGAAGCGAAGTGGCCGTCTCGATGCGCTTTGGTCTTCAGGGCGGCGAATTCCTGAGGTGTCGCGGCCTGCGGTCCACCTGGCAGCCACGCCTGAACGTGGTGACGGCAACAATCCCGCACCGTTGTGTCCGTGGCACCGCCTTCCGGGGGGCCATCGTGATGGAGACCGGTGCGTACACAGCCTCGGGGTCAGGCAGCGACTTCTTGCCCTTCAGGACCGTCCGGCGAGGCTAGTTCGGAGTCCTCGTCCCACATCGCCGAAAGCGATCAGCTGGACCGGGGCTTCTCGGCGCCGAGGAAGTTGACCTGACCCCGAATGCCGATCGGCGGGCACGACCGAGCGGATCGCGGCAGATCCGTGCGATCCCTCAACTGCCCGGAAAGCCCGGGGCACCGTCATGCAGTCATCGCGGCGGGTCATACACGCCACGCACCTCCAAGTATCCAGGCCCTCCCCTTAGCGCCCTGGGAACCAGCCAGCTGTCAGGCATGAACAGCCAAACAACCGTCCCGATCCCCGCACACACAAATCCAACAAATAGGGAAGCGAACACAATCAGTGCTCGTACATCGAACTGGGCTAGCACAAACGCGAGGAAGAACCAGAAGGACGCAATTGTGGCCCACTGTGCTCCTGCTGCACTGCCCGCGGGCGCCGCATAGAAACCTTCGGGAGGTTTGAATCGCTGGCAACCCTACTGTTCGCCTTACGCCACTCGACAATGAAGAACAGGCTTAGGCCACCCAGCACCACCGCCAGTGCGTCAAGAACAATCGGAGGCAACTGTCTACACCGCTCCAGGTCGCGTCCCCCATGCGGTGGGGCTGAGTTGAGGCTTCGAGCACAGAGTGATGCTCTCACGGTTGCCGCGGTGCGCACTCACATCGGCATCGCTGACCGGATCGCGGCATGAGCGGTCACGCTATGCCGTACTCAACGCGGCATGAGAGGGCGGTTCGTCGATCACACAGTTTGCGCCGGTGGAGTTCGGCATGCTGCTCGCATGACAGTCACGCTGACTCACCGCCGCGGAGCGATGACCGAGCATGTCCATGACGCCGACCTCCGTGGCTCGTGGCCGAACTGGACGAGCGCGGAGATACCGAACACCCGGACGTATCGGTCACGCACGAGTCCGGCTGGTCACTCAGCGCCTTCCCGAGCGGTCGCCTCTTGTGGGAGAACGTCGAGGCAGACACGGCAGTTGGTCATCGGGCTGCGGTCGACCGCGGCGAGGTTCTGCGCTTGTTCAGACTGCTGGCCAGCGACGAGCTAGACGCCGTTGCTTCCTCGGGTTGGGAGGCCGGCTACGGCGGTTGAAGACCAGAGGGAGCCCTTCTGCCCATCGGCAGGGCCGCGCTGATCGCGGCAGTTCCGCGTGTTCCCTGGCCGCGGCATAACGCATGAATTCCGGCCCGGACTGCGACCCTATTGGGAGGGCGGCCACGGCGGGTCTTCGCCGGCGCGGCCGTCGATGGCTTCGCGCAGGATATCCGCGTGCCCGGTGTGCCGGCCATACTCTTCGATGAGGTCCATGAGAACGCGCCGGACGTTCGGGTGGCTTCCGTCTGGCAAGATCTGGGCCGCCGGGGCAGCCAAGCCGCCCCGGGCCTCAATCGAGCCGACCGCCGCACGCGAACGTGTCACGGAGGTGTCCCACAGATCGTAGAGCTCCTCGGGCCTGTCGTCCGCGGCGGAGTCGAACTCCCAGTCATCGCCCTCGGTCTCCCACACCGACATGTCCCACGGCGCCGGCATCGGCGCGCCGAGGATCTTCACCTGGAAGCAGTAGTCCTCCTGTACCGCAAGGTGCTTGAGCAGCCCGCCAAGCGTGAGCGACGAGCCGCCCGTGCGGGCAGCTAGGCCGGCAGCATCCAGGTCGGCACACTTCCAGCGGAACGTCGTGCGCAGCCGGTCCAGCGCCCCGATTACTGCCGCGGTCTCATCGCCGGTGAACGGAGGCTCCCACGGGAAACTCGGCCATGTCGCGACGCTACTACGTGCCGCCGGGATCCCAGCGCCACCGTTTCGGATTCGCCCTGCATCGGCAGATGAGTGCACTTCCCCGGTCGTCGAAACGCATCGACATCCGGGTCGAGAGCTGGTCAGACCTCGGTGGCGGCCAGCTGGCCGCAGGCGCCGTCGATCTCGCGGCCCCGGGTGTCCCGGACGGTGGTGGGGATCCCCTTCGCCTCGAGCCGGCGCACGAACTCGCGCTCGTCGGCCGGGTCCGACGCGGTCCACTTCGAGCCCGGGGTGGGGTTGAGCGGGATCAGGTTCACGTGCACCCAGCCCCAGTCGCCGTACGCGTTGAGGACGTCGCCGAGCAGGTCCGCCCGCCACGCCTGGTCGTTGATGCCGCGCATCATGGCGTACTCGATCGAGACCCGGCGTCGGGTCACCCGCGCGTAGTTCCAGGCCGCCTCGACGCTCTCGGCCACCGAGAAGCGGGTGTTGATCGGCACCAGCTCGTTGCGCAGCTCGTCGTCGGGCGCGTGGAGGGACAGGGCGAGGGTCACCGGGATGCCCTCCTCGGTGAGCTGCCGGATCCGCGGGACGAGCCCGACGGTCGACACCGTGACGCCCCGGGCCGACATGCCGAGCCCGTCCGGGGCGGGGTCGGTGAGCCGGCGTACGGCGCCCATGACGGCCCGATAGTTGGCCAGCGGCTCACCCATGCCCATGAAGACGACGTTGGAGACGCGGCCCGGACCGCCGGGGACCTCGTCGCGTGCCAGCGCCCGCGCCCCGGCGACGACCTGCTCGACGATCTCGGCGGTCGACATGTTGCGCTGCAGGCCGCCCTGCCCGGTCGCGCAGAACGGGCACGCCATGCCGCAGCCGGCCTGGCTCGAGACGCACATCGTGACCCGGCCGGGGTACCGCATCAGCACCGACTCGACCAGGGCGCCGTCGAACAGCCGCCACAGCGTCTTGCGGGTGGTCCCGCGGTCGGCCTCCATCGTGCGCAGCGGCGTCATCAGCGGCGGCAGCAGCGCCGTGACCAGCTCCTCGCGCCCGTCCGCCGGCAGGTCGGTCATCCGGTCGGGCTCGTCGACCAGCCGCGAGAAGTAGTGGGTCGACAGCTGCCGGGCCCGGAAGCGGGGCTGTCCCAGCTCGCCGGCGAGGTCGGCTCGCTCGTCGGCCGTCAGGTCGGCCAGGTGGCGCGGTGGCTTGCGGCGCCCCCTGGGCTCCTCGAACACCAGCGGCAGCGGCTTGGAGGCGCCGGGCGCGTCGTTGGGGGCGGGGCTGTCGGACATCAGGCCCCGATCATCCCATCCCCGGGCGGCACCGCCCGAATCGTCGTGGGTGGGTTCAGCCCTGGGAGCGGACCATGAAGTAGAGCACCAGGGAGGCCACTCCGAGGACGACCAGCAGGGTCAGGGCCATGCCGATGAGCATGTAGGTGCCGAACCGGCGGGTGCGTGGCACGGCGACCAGGACCACCGGCACGGC
The DNA here is from genome assembly GCA_963812345.1 of uncultured Actinomycetota bacterium. Taxonomy (GTDB): domain Bacteria; phylum Actinomycetota; class Actinomycetes; order Propionibacteriales; family Nocardioidaceae; genus Nocardioides. Next base: position 259,274 of record CAWEVA010000014.1, on the reverse strand, counting down.
CAGGATGACCAGGATGTACGGGAAGAGCCGCTCGGCGGTGTCGTAGTGGAAGAGCAACCGCAGGATCCCGGCGTAGGCGCCGGGCACGAGCGTCACGCAGAGCATGCCGGAGAAGAATCCGGCCAGGGCGATGAACGTCGAGTGGTTGCCGTGCCACCAGTCAGGCGACTCGCCGCTCGTGTTCTGCCCCGTGACTTCCTCGGGGGCCCGCTCCGTCGTCATCGCGACGAGTCCTCCCAGACATAACGGCCTTGCCGCACGGCGGCACCCCGGCCACGCTGGGTCCATGGAGGTGCGCTTCCTGGACGCCGATGGGGCCCAGCCCCGCTCGCCCGATGACGCGGCCGGGTTGTTCGAGCGCCGGGACGGTTTCGTCTGGGTCGACGTACCGACCTGGAGCGACGAGGCGGAGGCAGTGCTCGAGAGCCTCGGCTGCCACCCGCTGGTGGTTGCCGGCTGTCGCCAGCGCAACTACGTGCCCACCGTCCACGGGTACGCCGACCACGTCTTCGTGACCACGCAGTCGCCCTCCCTCGGGGACGCCGGCCATGTCCACCTCCTGGAGCTCGACCAGATCATCGGCCGCCACTACCTCGTCACCGTCCACGGCCCGATCAACCCCGACGTCGACCCTGCCCGAGCCCTGGTCGAGACCGCCGGCGTCCTGGCCCGGATCGAGGAAGGCCGGTTCCGCCCCGCGTCACCCGCCGAGCTCTCCTACGCCATCACCTCGGCGGTGGCCCGCCGGCAGAGCGGCGTGATCCGCGAGGTCGCCGGGAAGCTCCCGGGCCTGGAGCGGGAGGTGATGACCTCCCAGCTCCGCAACCCCGAGGCGCTGCTGGAGACGATGTTCCTGATCCGCCACGAGCTGATCACGACGCGCACGATGGCGGCGCAGAGCCACGACATCTGGGTGCGGCTGGCCGGGATCCAGCGGCTGCCGGACGACGAGGACGCCGGCTTCGCCCGCGACATCGCCGAGCAGTTCGAGCGGGTGCGGTCGCTGGCCGACGGCGAGTCGCACTTCCTGTTCGGGGTGATCGAGCTCTACCAGACCAAGGTGCACACGAAGATGACCGTCGCGATGGAGCGGCTGGCGGTGATCGCGGCCGTCACCCTGCCGATCACCGCCATCGCCTCGATCATCGGGATGAACGTGATCGTGAACGACGAGACCCGGTATGGCCTGCTCGCGATCTTCCTGGGCGTGATGCTCGCGATCAGCCTGCTGCTCCTGCACTGGGCCCGCCGCCAGGGCTGGTGGTGAGCCGCATTTTCCGGTCAGGGGTCCAGGACGATGACGTCGGGCATCTGGAGGCCGGCCCAGCGGTCGAGGTCCGGTGGCCGCGAGGTGAGCTCGGATGCGAGCAGGGTCCAGGCGGTGCCGTGGCCCACCAGGACCATGTCTTCGTTCTGATGGGTCGCAAGGATGCCGCGAACCGCCTTCGTCACTCGTGACTGGCACGCCTCGAGCGGTTCCCAGCCGTCGTACGCCGGTCGGCCAGGGTGCTCGAACGCGCGGCGTACGACGGCGTCGAAGTCGGAGATCCAGTCGGAGCTGTCCCTGACGTGTTCCCGCAGATCGTCCACGATCCCGATCTCGCACTCCGTGAGCAGCTGCGCGGTCTGCACCGCCTTGGCCTCGGGCGAGGAGAACCACACCGCTTGACCGGGAAGCCTGCCTGACTCGCGCAGGCTCCACACGTCGTCGAAGGCGACCGGATCCAGGTCCCAGGTGGCCGCCGGCCGGTCGCGCCGGACCAGCGGGCGTCCGTGCCGGACGAGGTGGAGCATCAGAAGACGAGGTAGTGCAGCAGCAGCCACACCGGCGCGATGGTGGCCAGCAGCGAGTCGAGCCGGTCCATCAGGCCGCCGTGGCCCGGGATCACCTGGCTCATGTCCTTGATCCCGAGGTCGCGCTTGATCACCGACTCGCACAGGTCGCCCAGAGTCGCCATCACGGCCGCGATCAGGCCGAGGGCGATGCCGACCCACCAGTCGCCCTCGAGGAAGTAGACGACCAGGCCGTAGCCGGCGGCCACGCAGAAGACGATGGAGCCGGCGAAGCCCTCCCACGACTTCTTCGGGGAGATGACCGGGGCCATCGGGTGCCGGCCGAAGAGCACGCCCGCGAAGTAGCCGCCGATGTCGGAGGCGATGGTCACCAGGATGAACACGAGGATCCCCCGCACCCCGTCGTCCCAGCGGTCGAAGTCGCTGGTGCCGCCCTCGGCCAGCAGCAGCGCCACGAACGAGCCCAGGAAAGGAACGTAGATCAGGGTGAACACCGAGGCGGTGGCGTTCTGGACGTAGCCCGGGACGCCGCGGCGCAGCAGCCACAGCATGATGACGAGGGCGCTCACCGCGGTGGCGGTGACCAGGGCGGCCGGCCCGAAGACGTAGGCCACCACCACCATGACCACGCCACCCAGCATCAGCGGCTGCTCGGGAATGTCGATGTCCTTGGCCAGGAACCCCTTGTGGAGCTCCCAGATCGCCACCAGGACCGCGCCGGCCACGATCAGCATGAAGGCCGTCTTCCAGAAGACCAGCGACCCGACGATGCCGATCAGCAGCACCACTCCGGAGGCGATGGCGACCGGCAGGTCGCGACCTGCCCGTCCGTGGTCGACCTGCGGGGCAGGGGTGGGGTCGGTCATGTGGATGTGCCGCGCTTCGTGGTCACTCAGACCTCGATGAGCTCGGCTTCCTTGTTCTTCAGCATCTCGTCGATCTCGTCGGTGTGCTTCTTGGTCATCCCGTCGAGCCGCTTCTCGGCGCCGGTGACGTCGTCCTGGCCGACCTCGTGGTCCTTCTCGAGCTTCTCGAGGCCGTGCTTCGCCGTACGCCGCAGGTTGCGCACCGCGACCCGGCCGTCCTCGGCCTTGGCCCGGGCCACCTTGATGTACTCCTTGCGGCGCTCCTCGGTGAGCTCGGGGAAGACGCAGCGCAGCAGCTTGCCGTCGTTGGCGGGGTTCACGCCGAGGTCGGAGTCGCGGATGGCTCGCTCGATGTTGCCGATCGCGCCCTGGTCGTAGGGGGAGATCAGCACGATCCGCGCCTCCGGAGAGGTGAACGACGCGAGCTGCTGCAGCGGCGTCGGCGTGCCGTAGTAGTCGACCAGGATCTTGCTGAACATGCTCGGGTGCGCGCGCCCCGCCCGGATCGCCGCGAACTCCTCACGCGTCGCCTCGACCGACTTGTTCATCTTGTCGTCGGCCTCGTGGAGGATGTCGTTGATCACGGCTGTTCCCTTTCGCTCGGTTCGGCGAGCCGGTCCTGGTCAGCCCGCGCTGACCAGCGTCCCGATCTTCTCACCCCGGACGATCCGCAGGATGTTGCCCTCGCCCTGCATCCCGAAGACGATCATGGGCAGCTTGTTCTCGCCGCAGAGCGCGAACGCGGTCTGGTCCATGATCCGCAGCCCGCGGGCCATCGCCTCGTCGTACGTCAGCTCGTCGAACTTCGTAGCCGTCGGGTCGAGGCGCGGGTCGGCGGTGTAGACGCCGTCGACTCCGCTCTTGGCGACCAGGACGACGTCGCACTTGCTCTCCAGCGCACGCTGCACCGCCACCGTGTCGGTGGAGAAGAACGGCATCCCCATCCCGGCGCCGAAGATCACCACGCGCCCCTTCTCCAGGTGACGGATGGCGCGACGCGGGATGTAGGGCTCGGCGATCTGGCCCATCGTGATCGCGGTCTGGACCCGCGTCTCGACGCCCTCCTTCTCCAGGAAGTCCTGGAGGGCGAGGCAGTTCATCACGATGCCGAGCATGCCCATGTAGTCGGCCCGGACCCGGTCCATGCCGCGCTGCTGGAGCTCGGCGCCGCGGAAGAAGTTGCCGCCGCCGGTGACGACGGCGATCTGGACGCCGGCCTTGGACACGGCCGCGATCTCGCGCGCGATGGCCTGCGCGACGTCGGGGTCGACGCCCACCTTGCCTCCGCCGAAGACCTCGCCGGAGAGCTTCAGCAGGACACGGTTGTAGGACGTCACGCGGGATCCCTTCGTACGCCGATGGCTTGACCGATCGCTGTCGAGACCCTACTAGTCAGCTGCCGACCTCGAAACGCGCGAAGCGCGTCAGCTTCACGCCCGCCTCGTCGAGCACGGCCTTGACGGACTTCTTGTTCTCGGTGACCGACGGCTGCTCGAGCAGGACGACGTCCTTGAAGAAGCCGTTGAGCCGGCCCTCGGTGATCTTGGCGATCGCCTGCTCGGGCTTGCCCTCCTCGCGGGAGGTCGCCTCGGCGATCTCGCGCTCCTTGGCCACGATGTCGGCCGGGACCTCGTCGCGGGTGAGGTACTGCGGGCGCATCGCGGCGATCTGCATGGCGGCGGTCCGGGCGGCGTCGGCGTTGCCGTCGTACTCGACAAGGACGCCGACCGCCGGCGGCAGGTCGGCCGCGCGCTTGTGCATGTAGGCCACGCTCGGGCCGTCGAAGTAGGCGACCCGACCCAGCTCGATCTTCTCGCCGATGGTGATCGCCAGCTGCTGCACGACCTCCCCGACGGTCTTGTCGCCGAGCTCGACGCCCTTGAGCGTCTCGGCGTCGGCGGCCTGGGCCGTGTCGGCGGCTTCGGCGATCTGCTGGCCGACGGCCACGAAGTCCTCGCCCTTGGCGACGAAGTCGGTCTCGCAGTTCAGCTCGACCAGGGCGCCGCCGGAGGTGGCGACCAGGCCGGCCGACGCCTCGCGCTCGGCGCCGCGCTTGGCGGCCTTGGCGGCACCCTTGACGCGGAGCAGCTCGACGGCCTTGTCGAAGTCGCCGTCGGCCTCCTCGAGTGCCTTCTTGCAGTCCATCATGCCGGCGCCGGTCAGCTCGCGGAGCTTCTTCACGTCGGCCGCGGAGAAGTTAGCCATGATCCTTCTTCCTCGGAGTTTCTGGAGTGGGTGTCCCGGTGACGCGCCCGGTCAGGCCGAGGCGTCGGACTTGGACTCGGCGTTGACGAAGCCCGCGGCCTCGGCAGCTTCCGGGGTACGGAACCAGACCTCGGCGTTGGTGCGGTCGTACCAGGGGCTGCTGGGGGCGTGGAACTTCTTCGACGTCTTGTTGCCCTTGATGTCGAAGCCCTCGGGGGCGGAGCCGTCCTCGAGCGGAGCGGCGGAGTCGGCGCCGAACTCGCCCTCGGTGGCCGCGGCCGGCTCGGCCTTCGCCTCCGCGGGTGCCTCGGCGGCAGGCGCCGGGGCGGCGGGTGCCTCGGCAACCGGAGCCTCCGCAGCCGGAGCCTCGGCGGCAGGTGCCAGGGCGGGGGCCACGGGGGCAGCGGCAGCCGCATCGGCGGCGGCGTCGGCCTCGGGCGCCTCGGACGCGGCACCGGTGGCCTCCGACGCCGGGGTGGCGGTCGCGGTGGCGTCGCCTCCGGTGGCCTCGACCGCCGTCTCGACGACGGTCTTGTCGGCGGCGGGCTTCTCCGCAGCCGGCTTCTCCTCGGCGGGCTTGTCGGCAGCGGGCTGTCAGCAGCGGCTTGTCGGCGGCGGCCTTGTCGGCGTCGCCACCGAGCAGCTCGCGCTCCCACTCGGCGAGGGGCTCCTCGGCACCGACCGTGGCGGCGCCTTCGGTGCCGGCCTTGGCGCCGGAGCGGGCGATCAGGCCCTCGGCGACGGCGTCGGCGACCACGCGGGTGAGCAGGCCGACGGCGCGGATCGCGTCGTCGTTGCCCGGGATCGGGAAGTCGACGAGGTCGGGGTCGCAGTTGGAGTCCAGGATGCCGATGATCGGGATGTGCAGCTTGCGCGCCTCCTCGACGGCGAGGTGCTCCTTGTTCGTGTCGACGATCCACACGGCCGCGGGGGTCCGGCTCATCTCACGGATGCCGCCGAGGGACTTGTTGAGCTTGTCCCGCTCGCGGCGCATCTGCAGCAGCTCCTTCTTGGTGCGGCTGCTGCCGGCCACGTCCTCGAAGTCGATCTCGTCGAGCTCCTTGAGGCGGTTGATCCGCTGGTTCACGGTCTGGAAGTTGGTGAGCATGCCGCCCAGCCAGCGCTGGTTGACGTAGGGCATGCCGACGCGGGTCGCCTGCTCGGCGATCGCCTCCTGGGCCTGCTTCTTGGTGCCCACGAACATCACGGTGCCGCCCTTGGCGACGGTCTCCTTGATGAAGGCGTACGAGCGGTCGATGTAGGCCAGCGACTGCTGCAGGTCGATGATGTAGATGCCGTTGCGCTCGGTCATGATGAAGCGCTTCATCTTGGGGTTCCAGCGTCGGGTCTGGTGTCCGAAGTGGACGCCGCTCTCGAGCAGCTGGCGCATGGTCACGACTGCCATGGGATCTGATCTCCTGTTGTGGAGCCGCAGGCCGTTGTCGCCGCCCTTGAACCAGGGCCGGCCGGTCGCGCACTCCGTTGTTCTCGGTTGTCGCAACCGACGGGTGTCGGTTGCCCTGACGCTCGCGCGTGGGTCCCACCCGATCCGGGGATCGGGACCTGATGGACCTACGCCCGCGGGCGGTCCGGGCCGGAGCGGCTCGGTCCGCGGTCTGCAAGCGTGCGAAGTCAATCCGGGTGGATTGCTGGCGACAGCGTAGTCGAGCGCCGGTCACGCTCGCCAATCGGCGGTACGGCGAGGCCACCTGGCCTCCACACGCACCCTTCCGGCACGGGTTGTCCACAGCCTGGCAACGAATGCCCCTCGGGTCGTGGTCCCGGCGGGCAGGGTCGGACCATGTCACTGCTCACCGCCGTCCCGACCCGCGTCCTCGGGCTGGTGCTGGTCGTCGTCCTGAGCGTGGTGCCGGCCCTCGTGCCGGCGCCGGCGCTCGGCACTCCCGGGCTCAGCAGACTTGGGGGCGAGGATCCGGTCGGCGTGTGGCCGCTCCGTCCGAGCCCCGAGGTGATCGCCGGTTTCGATCCGCCGCTCGATCCGTGGGGATCGGGACACCGGGGCGTCGATCTGCTCGGCTCGGCAGGGCAGCCGGTGCGGGCCGCCCTGCCGGGGCGGGTGACCTTCGCCGGGATGCTCGCCGGGCGGGGCGTCGTGGTGGTCTCCCACGGCGACACCCGCACGACCTACGAGCCGGTCTCCGCCGACGTCTCCGTGGGCGACACCCTGGCCGCCGGTGGCCGGCTCGGGCGGCTGGAGGGGTTCGGCTCGCACTGCTTCCCGCGCGCCTGCCTCCACTGGGGCTGGCTGCGAGGCGAGACCTATCTCGACCCCCTCGACCTGGTCGGCGGGGGCCCGGTCAGGCTGCTCCCCCTCTGGCGCGAGGCGCCAGCGCACCCACCCGCTCCGATGTCCACTAGACCGCTCTCGCCGACTTACTCCCAGTGGCGTCCAGCGTTGATAGGATTGTTGAAAGCGGTCGGATTCTTCGGGGGAGGAATGACTGATGGAGCGGATTCCACACCGTGAACTTCGGAGCAACAGCTCCCAGATCTTGCGCGAGGTCGCCGCGGGCGCCACCTACGAGATCACCAACAACGGCGAAGTGGTCGCCATCCTGTCCCCACCGGTCGCGACGACCCTGCGGATCCGACCCGCGACCCGGCACGGCGGGTGGACCGAGATCACGCCGGTCAAGGCTGAGGGGAAGCCTGCAAACGATTTGCTCGACGAGTTCCGCGAGCCGCGGGTGTGATCGTCTACCTCGACACTTCCGCGGCGCTCCGACTCCTGCTCGAGCACCCCGAGACCGGAACGCTGCAGTTCTACCTCGACGAGATGTCGCAGCACGCCACGATCGTCTCCAGCGTCATGATCGAGACCGAGCTGCGCCGGATCGCCGCGGACCGCGGCGCGCCCCAGATCCTCGCGACCAGCATCCTCGCCGGCCTGAACCTGATCGACCCGGTCCGGTCACACTTCGCGATGGCGGGGCTGCTTCCGGTCCGCGGCCTGCGCAGCCTGGAGGCGCTCCACCTGATCACCGCGATGCGCGCCGAGGCCGACGTGCTGGTCGCCTACGACCGGCCGCTGATCGAGGCCGCGGCCAGCGTCGGGCTGGCCTCGATCTCGCCCGTCTGAGCGCTCACGCCCGAGGGTGCGCCTGCCGGTAGGCGCGGCGGAGCCGGTCGGTCGTGACGTGGGTGTAGAGCTGCGTCGTCGCCAGGGACGCGTGCCCGAGGAGCTCCTGGACCGACCGCAGGTCGGCTCCGCCCTCCAGCAGGTGGGTGGCCGCGGTGTGCCGCAGTCCGTGCGGCCCGATGTCGGGCGCCCCCGGCACGTCCGCGATCCGGCGGTGGACCAGGGTGCGCACCGCGCGCTGGTCGATCCGTCTCCCCCGGGCTCCGAGGAACAACGCCCCACCCGCGCCTTCGACACGCAGCTGCGGGCGACCCGCGGTCAGCCAGCGCTCCAGTGCCTGAGCGGCCGGGTGACCGTAGGGCACCGACCGCTCCTTGCGGCCCTTGCCGAGGACCCGGACGACGAGGCGCTCGCGGTCGAGGTCGTCGACGTCGAGGCCGACGAGCTCGCCGACCCGGATCCCGCTGGCGTACAGCAGCTCCAGCATGGCCACGTCCCGAAGCCCGGTCGGGCTGCCGTCGTCGGCCAGCTCCGCGGCCGCCCGGATCAGGTCTCGCGCCTCGTCGGAGCGCAGCACCGGTGGCAACGACCGGTGGGCCTTCGGGGAGGCGAGGCTGGCGCCCGGGTCCACCTCCACCCGGTCCGGTGCGCGCCAGCCAGGCGGTGAAGACCCGGGCGGCGGTCGCCCGGCGGGCGAGAGTGGTGCGGGACTTGCCCATGGTCTGCTGGTTGGCGAGCCAGCTGCGCAGTGTCCGCAGGTCCAGCGCGGACACGTCGTCGTGGCCGAGCCGGCGGGCGTGCTCGAGCAGGCCGGCCACGTCGGCGACGTACGCCCGGACCGTGTGCCCGGTCAGGTCCCGCTCCGCGGTGAGGTGGCGCTCGTAGTCGCCGAGCACGCGCGCGAACGACTCCGGGAGCTCCGGCTCGGGCGGGTCCGCGCTCCGCTCGGTCATGGCGGCGAGTCTAGGAGCCCCACCTCCCCGGTCCGGGGATCATCGCCGCGCCGCCTCGGCGAGCCGCCAGCCGGCGGGACACTGCTCGACCAGCTCGAGCTTGAGCAGCCGGGTGAGCGCGGGCTGGACCTCCATGAGGCTGATGCCCGCGGTCCGGGCGATGGAGTCGGACCGGGCTGGGCTCGCGACCGGGACGGCGTCGAGCACCTGCTGCAGCCGCGAGGTCAGCCGGTCGCGGGACGTCACGGGGCCGCGTGGCTCCTCGACGCACGTGCTCCCCCGCCGCTCCGACCAGCTCGAGCACGTCCTGCCCGCTGGTGACCAGTGTTGCCGCGCCGGTGCGGATCAGCTGGTGGACGCCCTGCGACGGGGCGCTCGTGACCGGCCCGGGGACACCCATGAGGGGACGGTTGAGCCGGGTGGCCCAGTTGGCGGTGTTCAGCGCACCGCTGCGTACGGCGGCCTCGACCACCACGGTCCCGCGGGTCAGCGCCGCGATCAGCCGGTTGCGGGAGAGGAACCGGATCCGGGTCGGCGCCCAGCCCGGCGCTGCCTCGGAGATCACGGCGTGCTCGGCCGCGAGGTGGTCGAGCAGGGTCTTGTGGGCCGCGGGATAGGCGCGATCGACGCCGCAGGCGAGGACGGCGACGGAGCTTCCGTGCATGGCCAGGGCACCGCGGTGGGCCGCCTGGTCGATGCCGAAGGCCGCCCCCGAGACGACCGGTGAGGCCGGCCCGGGCCGCGGCCGCGGCCACCTCGGCAGCGGCATCGGCGCCGTAGCTGGTGGCCGAGCGAGACCCCACCACGGCGACCGAGCCGGTCAGCTCGCTCAGCGGCAACGGTCCCTTGACCCACAGGCCGATCGGCACGCCACCGCGCTCCTGGAGCGGCTCCGCGTGCGCGAGGTCCGCGAGCTGGGTCGGCCACTCGTCGTCGGAGGGGATGACGAACCGGATCCCCAGCCGCGTGGCGCGTTCGAGGTCGCGAACCGGGTCGGACTCGGCGAGACGAACGGCAAGATCAGTCCGCAGGCCGCCCGGGTCGCGCTCGGCGAGGAGGGCGGCGTAGAGGTCGACGGCACCGAGCTCCTCGGTCATCCTGCTCAGCTTCGGCCAGCCGGGCTCGGACAGCTGGCTCAGCGCGACCCGGGCGAGCCGCTCGTCGACACCGCGTGGCGCCCCGGTCACCCGGCCCGCCTCTCCAGGGTGGCCAGCATCAGGGAGTCGCCGGTGCGCAGCCGGAGGGCTGCGTCGACCTCCTCGACCGCGGGTCGCTCGACCCCCGCCACGTCGGCCACCGTCCAGGCCAGTCGGTGGACCCGCGTGACACCGCGTCGGCTCAGCTGCCCGGCGTACATCGCGTCATCGACCAGTCGTTGCCCGCCGGCCGACAGTGGCCAGTGCTGGCGGAGCTGCTGGGCGGGCGCGTGGGCATTGAGCCGCCAGCTCATGCCGGAGTAGCGCGCGGCCTGCCGCTCGCGCGCCTGCTCGACCCGGGCGCGGACCTCGGCGGTCGACTCGGTGACCTGGAACCGGTCGCGCTCGCCGTGGGGTGGCAACGGCCCGAGCTTGCGGACGATGTCGATCCGGTCGACCACCGGACCGGTGAGCTTGGTCTGGTAGGCGCGGCGCTTGACCTCGGGACAGTCGCACCTGTTGGACCCGGCGACCGGGTGGTACTTGCCGCACGGGCACGGGTTGGCGGCGAGCACCACCATCCCGCGTGCGGGGAGGGTGACGGACTCCTCCCGACGGGCGATGGTCACGTCGCCGCTCTCGAGGGGCTGGCGCAGCGCCTCGATCACGTCGACGCGCAGGAGCGGGAACTCGTCGAGCAGCAGCACGCCACAGTGGGCCCGGCTGATCTCGCCGGGACGGACCTGGCCGCTGCCGCCGCCGATGATGCTGGCCTTGCTCGCGTCGTGGTGGGGCGCGGAGAAGGGCGGCCGGGTGAGCATCCCGCTGGCCGGATCGAGGGTGCCGGCCAGGGAGTGGATCGCCGTCAGCTCGAGGGCCTCCTCGGGGGTCAGGTCGGGCAGGATGCCGGGGATCCGCTCGGCGATGCTGGTCTTGCCGGCACCCTTGGGCCCCTCGAGGAGGAGGTGGTGGCCACCGGCGGCCGCGACCTCGACGGCGTACCGCGCGTCGGACATGCCGAGGAGGTCGGACAGGTCGACCTCCTCCATCCGGTCCTCGCCCCGCCACGCGAGCAGCTGGCTGCTGGACAGGGCCGCGACCGGAGGCGCGTCGGGGACCTCCTCGCCGCAGAGCTCGGCGACCACCTGCTTGAGGCTGCGCATGCCCAGCACCACCATGCCGGGCACCATCGCGGCCTCGTCGGCGTGCGGCTCGGGCACGAACACCCGGGTGATCCCGCGGGAGGCCGCCGCCAGCACCATCGGGAGGACGCCGGTGACCGTGCGCAGGCCACCGTCGAGGGTCAGCTCGCCGATGAGCGCCGTGCCGGCCAGCGAGCGCTGCGGGATCTTTCCGTCGGCAGCGAGCACGGACACGGCGATGGCGAGGTCGAAGTGGGTGCCTCGCTTCAGGAGGTCGGCCGGCGAGAGCAGGATCGTGATCCGCTTCGTCGCGGGCCAGGCCAGGTCGCTGTTGATGATCGCCATCCGGCAGCGGTCGCGGGCTTCGTTGAGGGCCGCGTCGGGCCGCCCGACCAGGGTGGTGCCGACCTGACCGGGCGAGACGTCGGACTGCACGTCGATCAGGTGGCCGACGGCGCCGTTGAGGGACACGGTGTGGGCGGTGGCGAACGGCATCAGAGCACCCCACGCACGTGGTCGACGACCGATGGGCCCCTCCGCGGGCGGAGGACGGCGACCAGGTCGATCCGGATCCCGGGTGGACAGGGGATCTCGTGCTCGGCGAGCCAGCGGACCGCGAGCTCCTGCAGCCGGGCGAGCTTGGTCGCGTCGACCGCCTCGTGAGGAGTGCCGAACGCGACGCCGCTGCGGGTCTTCACCTCGCACACGACGAGGTCGTCGCCGTCGCGGAGGACCAGGTCGATCTCACCCGCCTCGCACCGCCAGTTGCGGTCGAGCAGGACCATGCCCTGGGCCACCAGGTGTCGCGCGGCCAGCGACTCGCCGTAGGCGCCGAGCGCCCCGTTGTGGGTGGTTGCCGTGTCCGCCATCTGCTGACCTCCTGGGGCAGCAGCCTTCCCCGGAGGACGGCCGGTCAGCGCGACCCAGCCATCGACCTGTGGAGAAGGTGGTGCGGTCGCCGACCTGTGGACGGAAAACGGCTCGAGGTCGCTAGCGGACGAGACCGACCAGCCCGATGTCGGGCACCGTGACCGCCGCGTTGGGGTCCACCGACATCGTGATGTTGGTCGTGTTGCCGTTGAGCTCGATGCTCGACGCGATGTACTGCGCGTTGGTCAGGTTGAGGCTCGCTCCACCACTGATGATGAACGGGGCGGCGTTGGGCACCATGAAGACGCCACGCACCCGGAAGAGGCCACCACCGGCCATGCTGTAGTTGGTGCTGGAGTTCGAGCCACTCTCGCTCCACAGCGCGAGGTCCTCGGGCCCGTTCACGTCGGCCCACCCGGTCACCGCCGCGGTCAACGGGTAGCCGGCCGCGTCGGTGGTCGCGTCCAGAGCGTCCGGGGCGGTCCAGTCGATGCCGCCGCCGTTCTGGGTGAACTGGCCCGTGCCGAGAGTGCCGGCGCAGGGCGTCAACGTGTTGGGAGCGGTCCCCGTCGTGGTGGGCACACAACCGTTCGCCTGCCCGCCCATCATCATGACCGTGCTGCGGCACATCCGGAGCAGACCACCGGTCTGCTTGAACTGGCCGGTGCGGACGAAGATGACCGCCTTGCTGGTGCTCTGGCCGGTCGTGCAGTTGCCGCTGGCATCGGTGTTGGCGGCGATGGCGCTGCCGGTGGTGTTGACCTGGAACTCGGCGCCGGTGCCCAGGCTGATCGCATCCGAGCGGAGTCCGTCGTGGTTGCCGACGTAGACATGGTGGGCGTTGACCAGCTTCAGCTGCGCGCTGGGATTGACCCAGCCGCGGAAGTACACGGTGCCGGCGAAGAACGTGAGGGTCACGTTGTCGCCCACGAACTTGCCGTTGCAGTCGATGTACAGCTTGTCCGCGGCGGTCAAGCCGAGGGCGGTGATGTCGGCCTGGGTCGGCTTGCACGCGTTGACGCTCGCCGGGAACTTCTTCCAGCTGGTGTCCGGCGGCCCCGACGTCCCCGAGGTGAACATGGAGCTCGCACCCGCGATGGCGCCCTTGACGCCGGTGAAGTACCGCTCGTCCACGAGGCGGCGGGTGACCAGGCTCCGCCCGCTGACCTCGACCTTGGTGCCCGGACTCGCGCTGTTGAGCCCGGAGCCGCCGTAGACGTTGTTCACGTCGTCGCGAAGGATGGTCCCGGTCAGACCATTCGCCGCCGCGACCGAGGTGATGGAACCGGGCAGGCTCGAGTCGGGCGACGTCGGGGTCGACGCCAACGGCGCGGCGTAGGCGACGACGCCGTTGCCGGCGAGACCGCCGTAGACCCAGCTGTTGTTGCCGCCGTTGCAGCCGATGCCGTCGCTGTCGGCGTGGATGGTCCCGGCCTGGGTCTTGCCGCTGCCGTCGGTGGAGACGGCTCCGAGCACGTGGATGAACGAGCTGCCGCCGTTCGAACCGGTCTTCAGGACGGGGCATCCGGTCCGCTTGAGCAGCAGCATGGCCGGCGCGCTGTCCCCGGGGACCGGCTTGATCCGGCCGACCGAGCGGATCGCCGTGCTCAGGTCCGACGAGGTGGCCAGGGTGCCGAAGCCGGGTCGACGGCTCTGGTGGATCGTGACGGCGAGGTTGTCGCACCCCAGGTACTCCGCGGCCGCCGTTGTCCCCGTCGTCGCTGGCCGGCAGATCGTCCTCGCTCCAGGCGTCGGCGGTGTCAGCCGCGTCGAGGTCGTAGCCGCTCTCGATGGTGACCTCGAGGGTGACGCCCTGGTAAGTGAACTCCCCCGATTGCCACTTGGCCCAGGTGGACCTGTCCGTGGGCTTGCACGCCTTGGCGCGCAGGGCGACGTCCGAGCAGCCGCTGGCGGTTGGCGGCGTCGGGTGGCGCCGTCGTGCCAGTTGGCGTTCACGTCGATCCCGGCGAAACGCGGACTGTTGGCCGCGAGGTACCTCGCGGCCGTGCAGACGCCGACGTAGGGGTGCGGGATCCCGTCACCGGTGTTGAGGGCGTGCAGCCCGGCCAGGGTCGCGGCGTCCGCCGCGGACCTGTCGATCTGGCGGTCGATGCGGACCAGCCCGAAGTCGAGCACCATGGCGGTGATGACCAGGATCCCGGTGAGGCACATCGCCACGATGATGGCGACCGCGCCCCTGCTCGTCGCGCGCGCGGTGCTCGGCGCATCACGAGGCGGTGCACGTCGGCGACACCTCCCGCCCGTAGAAGGCCACCGACTCGGCGCCGAATGTCGAGGTCGAGGTCGGGGATCACGAGCAGCCGGATGCTGCGCGGCCGCTGCATCCAGACCACCACGGCGCAGCTTCCGGCGGTCATGGTGGGCGACGGGGTGGGGGCGGAACCGCAGTTGGCGCCTGCGTACGACGCGTGCGTGGTGGCCGTCGGACTTGACCAGGCTCACGCAGATCTGGTCGTCGGTGACCGTCTCGCCCGCGTTGAAGTAGACCTGCTTCACGCGGTCCTTCACCGAGGTGGCCCAGGCGTCCGGGTCCGCGAAGGGCGTGGCTGCGCCGTAGCGGGCGCCCTCACGCGTGGCGTTGGTGGCCGAGAGGTGGTCGGAGAACGCCAGCCCGGTGGTGATCAGGCCGAAGAGGATCGTCAGCAGCAGGGGCATGACCAGGGCGAACTCGACCACGGCGGCACCGCGCTCGTTGCGCCTTCGGAGCGCGGAGGATCCAGTGCATGTACCCCCCACCCTTCTGCCACGAGACACGAGAACCCGAATGGACATCAGTCCAGTCGAAATCGTAGGGGTGGGGCTCTGCCCTGTCAGGGGTTCGTTAAAACCCGGCGCGCCCTTGAGGTTTCCCTTAACCTTGGCTGGAGTGCGCCTTCAGCCCTTCGGCGGGTCGATGTCGGAGGGGCTCAGCTCCTCGACGTTGACGTCCTTGAAGGTCAGCACCTTGACGTTCTTGGCGAACCGGGCCGGCCGGTACATGTCCCACACCCACGCGTCGGTCATGGACACCTCGAAGAACACGTCACCCGCCTCGGTGCGCGCCTTCACGTCGACCTGGTTGCAGAGGTAGAAGCGGCGGTCGGTCTCGACGACGTACTTGAAGATCCCGACGACGTCGCGGTACTCGCGGTAGAGGGTCAGCTCCATCTCGGTCTCGTACTTCTCGAGATCCTCGGCGCTCATCGTGCCTCCTCTACGTCGGGGTCGTCCGGACAGGCCAGACTCGGCGGGGGTCACTGCCACCTCATTCTCCCCGGCGGGGAGCGCCTCGAGCCCGGCGGCCCGCCGGACGTTGATGAAACGCCATCCGGTGCACCGGCGAGGGGCCGTGCTCGGTGAGAGCGGCCGCGTGGGCGTCGGTGATGTAGCCCTTGTGCGTCTTGAAGTCGTACGCCGGCCAGTCGACGTCGAGGCCGACCATGATCCGGTCCCGGGTCACCTTGGCCAGGACCGACGCCGCGGCGATGCAGGCGGCGACCCGGTCGCCCTTCCAGACCGCCAGCCCGGGAACCCCGAGCCCGTCCACGGGGAACCCGTCGGTGAGCACGTACGCCGGCGGCAGCTCCAGCAGGGCCACGGCGCGCCGCAGCGCCTCGACGTTGGCGACGTGCATGCCCAGCCGGTCGCACTCCTCGGACTCGATCACCACCACCGACCAGGCCAGCGCCCGCCGCACGATGTGGGCGTAGCAGCGCTCCCGCGCCTTCTCGGTGAGCAGCTTGGAGTCGGCCAGCCCCGGGACGATGCCGGCCTTGCCCGGCGGGCAGGATCGCGGCGCCGGCGACCAGCGGGCCGGCGCAGGCTCCCCGGCCGGCCTCGTCGACCCCGGCGATGGGCTCGATGCCGGCGCGTCGCAGGGCACGCTCGTAGCCGTAGAGGCCGGCGTCGCGGCGGACGGTCGATCCTCGAGGCAGGTCACTCATGTCTGGGCACTCACCGCAGGTCGACCACCGCTCAGGAGGCGTCCGGGACGTCGGCGAAGGTGTCGGGCCTCTGGACCCACCGGAACTGGTCGGCCGGCCAGAGCAGGACGAAGACCTTGCCGACGACGAGGTCGACCGGGACGTACGGGTTGTCGGAGCAGTCGGTCCGCTCGATCGGTGCACAGGTGGACGGTGGAGTCGGCGGAGTGGTTGCGGTTGTCGCCCATCACGAAGATGTGGTCCTCGGGCACCGGCCCGGCCTTCCAGTCGCAGCCTGCCGGGCATCGGGCCGCGGCAGTCGACGCCGGCCTCGTCCTTGGCGTAGACGCCCTCGTTGAGCGGGATCCCGTTGACCGAGATCCGCCCCCGCTCGTCGCAGCAGGTGATCACGTCACCCTCGACGCCGATCACCCGCTTCACCAGGTGGCCGCCCTGCGGGTAGAGGCCGATCTTGGCCATCACCTCCGCCACCGGGTTCGCCGGGCCGGCCGACGAGTCGGCGTTCAGCCAGCCGCCCGGGTCCTTGAACACCACGACGTCGCCGCGCTCGGGGGTACCGCCGAACCAGTAGGACATCTTCTGGACCAGGATCCGGTCGTTCTTGACCAGCCCGGGCTCCATCGACTCCGAGGGGATGTAGAACGCCTGGACGAAGAGCGCCTTGATGACGACCGCGAGCAGCAGCGCGACGCCGAGCAGCAGGATCGTCTCCTGCCACAGGGGAAGGTGCTTCTTCTTCGGCGCGTGCGAGGACCGCGACCGCGGCCGCGTCTCAGGCTCGTCGTGTCGCGACAGCGGTCGACTGGTCGCGGTCTTCAGAGGTCACGCGGCAGAGCCTAACGATGCGCTGGCTGAGATCCGGTCTCAGGCCTCGCGCCGCTCCTTGATCTTGGCGGCCTTGCCGCGCAGGTTGCGCAGGTAGTAGAGCTTCGCGCGGCGGACGTCACCGCGGGTGACGACCTCGATCTTCTCGAAGATCGGGGAGTGCAGCGGGAAGGTGCGCTCGACGCCGACGCCGAAGGAGACCTTGCGGACGGTGAAGGTGCGGCCGACGCCGGCGCCCTGGATGCGGATGACGACGCCCTGGAAGATCTGGACGCGGGAGCGGTTGCCCTCGACGACCTTCACGTGGACCTTGATGGTGTCGCCGGCGCGGAATTCGGGGACGTCGTCGCGCTTGATCGCGTTGCCGAGATCGGCAATGACGTTGCTCATGTCTCTCCTCGCGAGTGCCACAGGTCAGCCGCGGTATCGGATGTCGTTCAGTTGTGGCCCAGTGCGGGTGGCCGGCGGCGTCATGCTCCCCCTGTGGCAGGAGCCGACGCGGACCTCCGCACGGAGGGCGTCCTCGGACGATCCTTGTTTGGCCGACGGGGCCGAGGATTCAAGTCTGCCACAGCGCCGCGCCGCACCGACGAAATTGCTCCGCGGCCGCCTCAGCGCGGCGCTTGGTCGAACCGCACGACGCCCGGGCTCGATCTCGCCGCGGAGCCGGTATCCGGCCCGCTTGTACATCCGCTGGTTGCGCTCGCTGCCCGCCCGGTGAACAGGCTGTACGTCGTCACCGTCGGCGGCGCGGCCGCCTCGATCGTGCTCCAGCAGGAAGCGGCCGAGCCCCGGCCCCGGAGGTCGGGCGCGACCATCAGCCGGCCGACTGTCCCAGGCGTCCCGTCCGCGAGCAGCCGGCCGCGGACGGCGCCGACCAGGCGGCCGCCCGACCCGGAGCACGAAGAGGTGTCCTCCTCGAGCCAGCGCGCCGCAGGTCGTCGAGCGTCTCGTGCAGCGCCGGGATCGGACGCCGGGGTTGGCGTGCACTCCTGCACCCAGCAGGCGCGCTGCAGCAGCAGAGCTCGCCCGCGTCGGTCGGGCGCGACCAGTCCGTCAGCTCGCGTCGACCGAGCACGGCGCGCGCGGATGCGCGAGGTCCGGGCCGGCGCTCGGCCGTACGGCGCACGCGCCTGCTCGTGCCGCCACGCGGCGATCGCGGCGTGGTCGCCGGACAGCAGCACCTCGGGACGTCGAGCCCGCGCCAGGTCGCGGGCTTGGTGTAGACGGGGTACTCCAGCAGCCCGTCCTCGTGGGACTCCTCGGCGAGCGACTCGGGGTTGCCCATGAAGCCCGGGAGCAGCCGCACGACGGCCTCGGTGATCGACCAGCGCGGCCACCTCGCCCCCGTTGAGCACGTAGTCGCCGATGGAGATCTCGCGCACCTCGGCCCGGGTCGCGCGCGTGGTCGAGCACCCGCTGGTCGATGCCCTCGTAGCGGCCGCACGCGAAGACCAGGTGGTCGCGCGCGGCCAGCTCCCGGGCGAGCGCCTGGGTGAACGGCTCCCGGACGGCGTCGGCACCACCAGGGTCGCGCCGTCGGGCAGCAGCTCGTCGAGCGCCTCGCCCCACGGCTCGGGCTTCATCACCATGCCGGCGCCGCCGCCGTACGGCGTGTCGTCGACGGTGCGGTGCCGGTCGTGGGTCCACTCCCGCAGGTCGTGGACGTGGAGGTCGAGCAGGCCCTTCTCGCGGGCCTTGCCCGGCAGCGAGAGCTCCAGCGGCGTCGAGGTAGTCGCGGGAAGATCGTGACGACGTCGATCCGCATGGGTCGATCCTCGTCGTCCGGTCCGGCAGCGGCGTGACCAGGCCGGGCCGGTCGGCGATCACGACCCGGCCGCCGGCGACGTCGACCTCGGGCACCAGCGCCTTCACGAACGGCACCAGCGCCTCGCGGCCGTCGGGTGTCCGCACGGTCGAGCAGGTCCTGGGCGCCGCCGTGCGACGAGGCCGGTGACCTCGCCGAGGTGGGTGCCCTCGCGTCGTACGCCGCGAGGCCGACCAGCTGGTGGTCGTAGAACTCGTCGGGGTCCTCGGGCGACTCGTCGGCGTCGACGGTGGCGTGCAGCAGGATCCCGCGGGCCGCCTCGGCGGCGTTGCGGTCGGGCGAGCTCCTCGAACGTCACCAGCAGCGTCGCTCCGGTGCCAGCGGGAGCCGGCGACGGTGAGCGCCCGCAGCGGCGACGCCGAACCCCGCGGCGGCTCGGCCCGCAGCACGGCGCCGTCGCGCGAACCGGCGCTCCGGGCTCGTCGGTGCGGACCTCGACGTCACCTCGCCCCGGATGCCGTGGGGCCTGCCGATCCGGCCCACCACGACCTCGAGTCTCCACGGCCCAGTCCTCGGAGGCCGGGTGTCGCGCCCGCACCGGTCGACGCCCATGCAGCGGGTCCATACGGCTCAGCGGCGGCGGTCGACGTCGACGAAGTCGATCCGCGCGCCGCCCCGGCCGGCCAGCGCCGAGATCGACGGTGCGGAACGCGGTGGCGGTGCGGCCGCCGCGACCGATCACCTTGCCGAGGTCGTCGGGGTGGACCCGGACCTCGAGGATCGAGCCGCGGCGCAGCTGCTTGTCGCGGACGGTGACGTCGTCGGGGTTGTCGACGACGCCCCGCACCAGGTGCTCGAGCGCTTCGGCGAGCATCACGCTCAGGCTCGCTCTTGCCGGCGTCCTCGGCCGTGACCTTCTCGGTCGGCCTCGGCCTCCTCGGCCGCGCCCTCAGGGGTCTCGGACGTCGGGACCTCGGCCGGCGCCTCGGCGCCGGCAGCCTCGGCGGCCGGGGCTCCTCGGCCGGCGGCGCCTCCGCGGCGGGCTCCTCGGCCTCGGCCGGCTTGGCGGCCTCGGCCTTCTCGGCCTTCTTGGCGGCCTTCTTGGTCACCGCGTCGCCCTTGGGCTCGCTTCGCGGCGTCCTTGAGCGCCTCGTTGAAGATCTCGAGCTTGTCGCGCTTCGGCTCGGCGACCTTCAGGGTGCCCTCGGCGCCCGGCTCGCCCCTGAACTTCTGCCAGTCGCCGGTGATCTTGAGGATCGCGGCCACGGCCTCGGTCGGCTGCGCGCCGACGCCCAGCCAGTACTGCGCCCGGTCGGAGACGACGTCGATGTACGACGGGTCCTCCTTGGGGTGGTACTTGCCGATCTCCTCGATCACCCGGCCGTCGCGCTTCTTGCGCGAGTCGACGACGACGATGCGGTACTGCGGCACCCGGACCTTGCCCAGGCGCTTCAAACGGATCTTGACGGCCACGTCTGTGGTGTCTCCTTGAACGTTGTGTGTGGTGAGGCCCGCTCCCAGGTGGGGACCGGGTCGGGTCCTCGATGGGCCCTGCGGCGTCCGGATGAGAGGGTCCGGGCGCGCAGGACTCAGCGGCGAGATTCTGCCAGACGCCGCGCCCACCTACGAATCGAGCCCGATGGAGCTCCGGAACGCGGCCACGCCCTCGACCTCGAGGGGATGCTCGCCGCGGACGAGGTCCCCGGGGGTCAGCACCAGCCCGAGGTTGGTGGCCAGCTCGCCCTCGCGCCGCTTGAGGCGTCGTACGCCGTTCTCGCGGTAGCCCACCTTGCGGCTGACCGCGAGCGACGCCGGGTTGTCGGTGAAGGCCCCCGAGGTGATCTCCTCGAAGTCGAGGTGGTCGAAGAGGAAGGCACAGATCATCTGCCGCATCGCGGTGCCGATCCCCTTCCCCTGGTGCTCCAGCCCCAGCCAGGAGCCCGTCTCGCCGGTGCGGGTCACCAGGAAGTGCTCGGTCCCGACGCCCTGGACGCCGAGCAGCACGCCGTCGCGCCAGACGCCGAGGTTGAGCTCCCACTTCTCCGGGCTCCAGGACGCGCGGATGTTCCAGTGGTACTGCGCGAACTTCAGCGGTAGCTCCGACGGGTCGACCTGGGTCCAGGGGTGGTAGAAGGGCATCTGGTCGGGCTCGTGAATGCCACTGGCGGCCAGCGCGCCCAGGGTCACCAGGTCGTCGTCGGTGATGCCGCGGAGCTCGAGCGGGCCGGCCCTGAGGCGCAGCCCGAGCGCGGGGAGGACCTCGGCGATGCTCATGCGGCCAGTGTCGCGTGGAGCCGGGCCGCGGGGCGACCGGGTTTCAGGCGACCACCCGGCCGCGGAGCACGATCCGGGCCGGCGACCTGAGCACGGAGAGATCCTCGAGCGGGTCGCGGTCGTAGACCACGAAGTCGGCGGGCGCACCCTCCTCGAGGGTGGCGTTCCAGCCGAGCCACTCGCGGGCCCGCCAGCTGGCCGCGCCCAGGGCGTCCCGGGCGCTGAAGCCGTAGGCCGCCAGCTCCAGCACCTCGCCGGCGATGCCCCCGTGCGGCAGCACTCCCCCGGCGTCGGTGCCGGCGTAGATCGGCACTCCCGCCTCGTGGGCGGCCATGATCGTCTCCCGGCGGCGGGCGTGGAGGTCGCGCATGTGGGCGGCGTACGCCGGGAACTTCTCGCCGGCCGCATCGGCGTACTGCGGGAAGTTGTTCAGCTGCATGACGGTCGGCACCAGCGCGGTGCCGCGTTCGACCATCGCGTCGATCAGGTCGGTCGAGAGGCCGGTGCCGTGCTCGATGCAGTCGATGCCGCCCTCGATCAGGCCGGGCAGGACCGCCTCGCCGAAGCAGTGGGCGGTGACCTTCGCGCCGTGGTCGTGGGCGACCCGGATCGCCTCGGCGAAGGTCTCGGGCGGGAACGACGGCGCGAGGTCACCCACGTCCCGCTCGATCCAGTCGCCGACCAGCTTGACCCAGCCGTCGCCGCGCTTCGCCTCCTGCGCGACGTACGCCGCCAGCTCGGTCGGCTCGACCTCGTGGGCGTAGTCGCGGATGTAGCGCTTGGTCCGCGCCAGGTGGCGACCGGCCCGGATCAACCGGGGCAGGTCGTCGCGGTCGTGGATCCAGGCGGTGTCGGCGGCCGAGCCGCAGTCGCGGAGCAGCAGCGCACCGGCGTCCCGGTCGGTGACCGCCTGCTCCTCCTGGGTCTCCTCGTCGACGGCGCCCTGCTGGTCGAGCCCGACGTGGCAGTGGGCGTCGACCAGCCCGGGCACGATCCAGCCGTCGACGACGTGCTCGGCCGACGCGATCGGCTCGAAGGTCACCTGCCCGTCGACGACGTACACGTCGCGGGGCTCCCCGTCGGGCAGGACCGGTCCGCGGAACCTGAGCGCAGTCATGCCCAAGCACGATACCGTCCCTGACGAAACCGTTGAGCAGGGGATTTCGTTCCCTTCAATGGGGGATTTGCGGCGCTTGAGTGGGGGAATCTCGTTCGCTGACCGCACCTGAAACGCCCCCCGGGACAAAACCCCCATTCGTGTGAACGAAATCCCCCACTCACGGACGAAACCCCCACTCAACGATTACCTACAGACAGCAGTGGCACCATTCCGCGGCTATGCGGGCGGCCCGAACCAGCGAGTGAGCGCGTCCTCGAGCCCGACGTGGGTCCCATCTCCCACCCACGCGACGTATCCGTCCGGCCGGATCAGCACCTCAGCGGGAGCATCGACGTTGCCGAGCACCGGAAGCTCCCAGGTGCCGCCATAGTCGGCATCGAACAGCTGGACCCGATCCGCCCACGGCGTGATGTCGAATCCACCGGGTTCGCCGAGGTTGAGCAGGACCGGCTGGGCCTCGTGAAGCAGGGTGAAGACCCGACGCGACCCCTCCGCCGTGACCAGGTCGAGATCGGGCATGCGACGACCGAGCATCGCGTGTCCCTCGCCCACGTCGTAGTGAATGTCCAGGCCGGACATCATCGCGGCGTACCGCTTGCGCGGCTCCTCCATGCTCAACAGGTCAGCACACGGTGTCGCGCAAGGCATCAAGGCGCGCGTCGCCGGGGCGGGTCAGAGCGACCTGCGCCATCGTGTTGCGCAGCACGCGGGCAGCGACCGGGTGGCGTTCGTCGTGATAGGTGTCCAGAAGGCTGTCCGGCGACACGCCCTTGACCACCTGGGCCAGCTTCCACCCCAGGTTCAGCGCATCCTGCACGCCGTGTTGAGTCCTTGCCCGCCCACCGGGGAGTGCACGTGTGCGGCGTCGCCGGCCAGCAGGACACGTCTCTCGCGGTAGGCCGCGGCCTGACGGGTCATGTCGGTGAACCTGGAGATCCAGATGGGGCTGTGCATCCCGTAGTCGGTCCCGTAGACGGAGATGACCGCCTCGCTGAGATCGCGCAGGGTGGGTTCGCCGGTGGCTCCGACCTGCTGGTCGGTCACCATGACCCTGACCGGTTCCCTCGTCGGCCCAGACGATCTCGCCGTCGCGGATCTCGTACTCGACCCGGCCGAGGCCGTGGATGCCGCGGGCGTCCTGGCGGGTGCCCAGCTCCGGCTCCTCGGCCATCTCGACCTCGGCGATCAGGGCACTGGTCGTCGGATCCCAGCCGGGGAACTCGATGCCGGCCCCCTTGCGGACCACGCTGCGTCCTCCGTCGCACCCGACGAGGTACGCCGCCCGCAGCGACTGGCCGTCGGACAGCTCGACGTCGACGCCGGTGTCGTCCTGCGCGAACCCAGTCACCTCGCGTTCGCGGTAGATGGTCACGGCCAGCTCGTCGACCCAGCCGGCCAGGATGCGCTCGATGTGGTTCTGCCACAGCCCGAGCCCGTAGGGATGGCGCGTAGGGAAGTCGCTGATGTCGAACGAGACCCGAGCGAAACCCGCGACCTGGGCCACCTGTCCCTCCGCGAGGAACCGATCGGCGATGCCACGCTGATCGAGGATCTCGATGGTTCGTGCGTGCAGACCGCCGGCGCGCGAGCCGGGGAGGTCCTGGCTGGCGCGCCGCTCGACGATGGCCACGTCGACCCCCGCCAGCGCCAGCTCGCCGGCCAGCATCAGCCCCGTGGGCCCTCCCCCAACGATCAGCACCGCATGCTCAGTCACAGTCCAGCCCCTCCGTCGTTCTGCCTTCGAGTCGGCGATTCTGCGGCATGAGGGGGGCCTTGCAGCAAGCCCCCCTCCGCAGGTTACCTTGGAAATGCGCGGAGGGACTACCCGGTCAGGCCAGCTGGTCGAGCAGCCAGGAGGGTCCCATGGCCCGGGCGCCGACGCCTTCGACGCGGGACCGCAGGAAGCGGTCGGCGGTGACCACCGTGACCGCGCTCCCGCGCTCCGCAGCCAGACTCGCCTGCTCCACGATGGTGGCGTCGCCGTCGCGGGGAGCGTGCACCGTCTGCACGTGGCCGTCCCGGCCGGCGCGGACCCCGCCCCTGGCCGCCCCCTCGAGCACCAGCACGATGTCGTCGTACGAAGTGTCCGCGACCAGCAGCCGCTCGTGCAGCCGCCGGGCGGCGCCGGCTCGGTCCTTCCACCATCCGTCGGGCCGGGAGCCGACCACGTTGGCCGCGTCGACGACCAGCACCCCGGTCACTTCAGGAACTTGGAGAAGTCCTTCGGCAGGTCGAGGGCGGCGGCCGCCTTCTCGTAGTCGACCTCCTCGCCCTCCGGCTGCCCGAACGGGTTGCCGGACGACGCGGCGGCCCGCTCCTGGTCCGCCTTCTTCTGGGCGGCCGCCTTGGCCGGGTTGCCCGAGACCCGCTTGCCGCCCTTGCCCTTCTTCGCCGGCCGGGCCTTCGCCTTCTTGCCGCCACCCGGGCCGCCCAGGCCGGGCATCCCCGGCATTCCGGGCATCCCGCCACCCTTGGCCATCGACATCATCATCTTGCGGGCCTCGAAGAAGCGGTCCACGAGCTGGTTGACGTCGGAGACCTGGCGGCCCGAACCCCGGGCGATCCGGGCGCGACGCGAGCCGTCGATCATCTTGGGGTTGGCGCGCTCGGCCGGGGTCATGGACTGGATGACCGCCTGGATGCGGTCGATCTCGCGCTCGTCGAAGTTCTCGAGCTGGTCGCGGAACTGGCCCATCCCGGGCAGCATCCCCATGATCTTCGACATCGATCCGAGCTTGCGGACCTGCTGCATCTGCTCGAGGAAGTCGTCGAGGGTGAACTCCCCGCCCTGGCCGCTCAGCTTCTGCGCCGCCTTGAGCGCCTGATCCTGGTCGAAGGTCTTCTCGGCCTGCTCGATCAGGGTGAGCATGTCGCCGAGGTCGAGGATGCGCGAGGCCATCCGGTCGGGGTGGAAGAGGTCGAAGTCGGTCAGCTTCTCGCCGGCCGAGGCGAACATGACCGGCCGTCCGGTGACCGAGGCGATCGACAGCGCGGCGCCACCGCGGGCGTCGCCGTCGAGCTTGGTGAGGACGACGCCGTCGTACCCCACGCCGTCGAGGAACGCCTGGGCGGTGGTGACGGCGTCCTGGCCGATCATCGCGTCGACCACGAAGAGGACCTCGTCGGGATCGACGGCGTCCCGGATGTCCGCGGCCTGCTTCATCATCTCGGCGTCGACACCGAGCCGGCCCGCGGTGTCCACGATCACGACGTCGTGCAGCTTGCGCCTGGCCTCCTCGACGGAGGCCCTCGCCACCGCCACCGGGTCGCCGACGCCGTTGCCGGGCTCCGGCGCGAAGACCGGTACGCCGGCCCGCTCGCCGTTGACCTGGAGCTGGTTGACCGCGTTGGGCCGCTGCAGGTCCGCGGCCACCAGGAGCGGGGTCTTGTCCTGCTCCTTGAGCCAGAGCGCGAGCTTGGCGGCGAGGGTCGTCTTGCCGGAGCCCTGCAGGCCCGCCAGCATGATCACGGTCGGGCCCGACTTGGCGTAGCGCAGCCGCCGGGTCTCGCCGCCGAGGATGGTCACCAGCTCGTCGTTGACGATCTTGACGATCTGCTGGGCCGGGTTGAGCGCCTGGCTGACCTCCTCGCCCCTCGCCCGCTCCTTGACCGCGCCGACGAACTCCTTGACGACCGGCAGCGCGACGTCGGCCTCGAGCAGCGCGATCCGGATCTCGCGGGCCGTGGCGTCGATGTCGGCCTCGGAGAGCCGGCCCTTGCCGCGCAGGCTCTTGAACGTGTCGGCGAGGCGGTCGGAGAGTGTGGCGAACAAGTGAAGGTCCCTAGCGATGGTGCGGGTCAGGATCGAAGGTCAAGCCTAACCGGGCCTCCGGGTAACGCTGTTTACCGGTCGCGGAAGCCACCACAACGCGGCGTTACCGCGGCTACCGGCCGTGCCCGTGAGGGCGGACCTGACGGCGTGGGCGGCGTCGGCGGCCCGCTCGTCCGACAGCGCGCCGGCGCCCTCCTCCTGGACGTAGAACACATCGACCGCCTGCGGCCCGAGGGTGTCGACGTGGGCGGACCGGACGGCCAGGCCCAGCCGCGCGAGTGCGGCGCAGACGAGGTGGACGGTGCCCGGGCGGTCCGTCGCCCGCACCTCGAGCACGGTGGCCTGCGCCGACGCCTCGGGACGTACGACGACCGTGGGCGCGAGGGTCGAGGAGGTGCGGGTCGCAACCGCTCCCCCGGGTCGACCCTGCCCGCGGCGATGGCCTCGAACCGCTGCCGGAGCACGGCCGGGTCGAGGTGCTCCTCGGCCACCTCCCACACGGAGACGCCGTACTCCTGCTGCGACCAGGCATGGGCGGCCCGCACCGAGGTGCGTTGCAGCGCGAACACGGCGGCCTCGTCGGCCAGCAGGCCGACCCGGTCCACGGCGACGAACCGCACGGTCGAGCCGCCGTCGGCGGGCTCGACCTCGACCACGACCGCGCCGTCGTCGACCGACGCGGGGACCTCCACGTCGACAGGCGGCACCGGCCGGACGGCGGGTCCGGGGCCCAGCTCCGCCAGCACCCGCCGGCCGAGGCCACGGATGAGCCCGGACCGCCACGTCGACCACGCCTTCGTCGACGTCGCCCGGGCGTCGGCCTCGGTCAGCACCGCCAGCAGCTCGGCCGCTGCCGGGGTCTGCACGCGCTCGGCCACGTGGCCCACGGTCGCCGGGTCGTCGAGGTCGCGGGTGGTCGCGGTCTCGGCCAGCAGCAGGTGCCAGCGCACCAGGGTGCCGACCAGCTCCACTGCCTCCTCGTCGAACCCCATCCGGGTCGCGATCGCTCGCGCCACCGGCTCCCCCGCCACGCTGTGCTCGATCAGGCCGCCCTTGCCGATGTCGTGCAGCAGCGCGGCCACCATCAGGACGTCCGGGCGCGCGACGTCGCGGATCAGCGCGGACGCCTCGATGCAGGTCTCCACGACGTGCCGGTCGACGGTGAACCGGTGGATCGACGAGGCGTGCGGCAGCATCCGGATCCGCTCCCACTCGGGCAGGATCCCGGCCAGCGCCCCGGTCTCGTCCAGGGTCTCCCAGACCGGCAGCAGTCCCCGTCCCGACGCGAGGAGCCGGACGAAGAGGTGCCGCGCCGCCGAGGGCCAGGGGTCGGGCAGCGGCGGGCACTCCCGCACCAGCCGGGCGGCCGTCGCGGGCCCGAGCGCCGCGTCGTGCTCGGCGGCGAGGGCGGCCGCGCGCAGGAGCAGCAGGGGGTCGTCGGCGGGGCGCGCGGTCGCGTCCAGGACGACCTCGCCGGCCGACAGCGCGATGCCCGGGGCCAGGGTGTCGAGCACGGGGCGACGTACGCCGCGGGTGGAGCCGGGCCGCGCCAGGACGCCGTCGACCCGGCGCCAGGTGAGCCGCGACAGGTGTGTGATCCGCCGGCCCAGCTCGCGCACGTGCCGCTGTGCGGCCGCGTCGTCGGCGAGGCCGAGGCCGTCGGCCAGCTCGCCCCACAGCTCCGGCGCGATCCGGTCCGTGGCCCGGCCGGCGGTGGCGTGCAGGACGTCCCGGACGTTCAGCAACGCGCCGCGGCAGCGCTCGAGGTCGGCGTGCGGGACGTCGACCAGCCAGCTCGCCACCAGCGCGTTGAGGGCGGTGGCGTCGCGCAGGCCGCCCTCCGCCTCCTTCAGGTCGGGCACCGAGAGGTGGGCGAGCTCGCCCAGCAGGTCGTGCCGGGCGCGCACGATCTCGCGCATCTCGGGCAGCCTGGTCCGCGCGCGCCGGCGCCAGCCGGTGAGCATCGTGGCCCGCAGCCGCAGGGTCAGGTTGGGGTCGCCGGCGAGGTGGCGCAGGTCCAGCAGGCCGAGGGCGACCTTCAGGTCGGCGTCGGCGGTGGCCACCATCTCCGGGAACGATCGCACCGAGTGGTCGAGCCGGGAGCCGCTGTCCCACAGCGGGTACCACACGCGCTCGGCGACCTCGCCGAGCTCGACGCCCTCGTCGGCGACGAGGACCACGTCGAGGTCGGAGTACGGCGCCAGCTCGGCGCGCCCGTAGCCGCCGACCGCCACCAGGGCGGCCCCGACCTCGGACCCCCCGGCCTTCTCGTACGCCGTCGCGCAGAGCACGTCGGCCTCGGCGGTGCGCCCGGCGCGCTCGGTGGCCGTCATGGACCGCGCCTCCGCTGGCTAGATCGCGGCCTCGTCCCGGTCACCGGTCCGCACCCGCACCACGGAGTCGACCGACGCCACCCACACCTTGCCGTCGCCGATCTTCCCGGTCTGGGCGGCCTTGCAGATGGCCTCGACGACGGCGCCGGAGTCCGCGTCGTCGACGACGATCTCGATCCGGATCTTCGGCACCAGGGCGATGTCGTACTCCGCGCCCCGGTAGACCTCCGTGTGTCCCTTCTGCCGGCCGTAGCCGCTGACCTCCGAGACGGTCATCCCGGTCACCCCCACGGCCTCGAGCGCCGCGCGGGTGTCCTCCCACTTGTGTGGCTTGATGACGGCGGTGACGAGCTTCATCAGTCAGTCTTCCTCTCGGTGCTGGTCTCTCGGTGCTTGCAGGACGCTGGTGCCGCCCGACCTGGAGCCGGCGGTGGCGTGCAGGTCGTACGCCGTCTCGGCGTGCACGACCAGGTCGATGCCGTTGATCTCGTGCTCCTCGTCGATCCGGAAGCCCATCAGCCTGTCCACGACCAGTCCGATGATGCCCGAGAACACGAACGCGTACACCAGGACCGCGCCGGCTCCGAGGAGCTGCCGGCCGAGCTGGTCGAGCCCGCCGCCGTAGAACAGTCCGTCGACGCCGGTCGGTGCCGCCGCGGTGGCGATCAGGCCGATGCCGAGCGTGCCGACCAGGCCACCCACGAGGTGGACACCCACCACGTCGAGCGAGTCGTCGTACCCCCAGCGGTACTTCAGGCCGACCGCGAGGGCGCAGATGATGCCGGCCGCGACACCCATGGCGATCGAGCCCATCGGGGACAGCGAGCCGCAGGAGGGGGTGATCGCCACCAGCCCGGAGACGAGGCCCGAGGCGGCTCCGAGGGAGGTGGCGTGGCCGTCCCTCAGGCGCTCGACGAGCAGCCACCCGACCGAGCCCGCGGCGCCGGCGAGCAGCGTGGTGACGAACACGACCGCTGCCGTCTGGCTCGCGCCCAGCGCCGAGCCGGCGTTGAAGCCGAACCAGCCGAACCACAGCAGCCCGGCGCCGAGCATCACCAGGGTCAGGTTGTGCGGACGCATCGGGTCCTTGCCGAAGCCGATGCGTCGGCCCAGGACGAGGGCCAGCGCCAGGGCCGAGGCGCCCGAGCAGATCTCGACGGCCGTGCCGCCCGCGAAGTCGATGACCCCCAGGTTGTTGGCCATCCAGCCGCCGACGTGGTCACCGGCGGAGAAGTCGAAGATCCAGTGCGCGACGGGGGCGTAGACCACGAGCGTCCAGATGCTGACGAACACGATCCACGCGCCGAACCGGGCGCGGTCGGCGATCGCCCCTGACACCAGGGCGCCGGTGATCACGCAGAAGAGGCCCTGGAACATCGCGAACAGGATCATCGGGACGGTGGACTCGCCGTTGCTGCCCTCTGACATCAGCTGGCCCAGTCCGGCGTACTGCGTGGGGTCGCCGACCAGGCCGAAGCCGAGGTCGTCGCCGAAGGCGATGGAGTAGCCGACGACGGCCCACAGGATGCAGACGGCGGCGAGCGTGCCGAACGACATCATGATCATGTTCAGCACGCTCTTGGAGCGCACCATGCCGCCGTAGAAGAGCGCCAGGCCGGGCGCCATGAGCAGGACCAGTGCGGATGCGGCCAGCAGCCAGGCGGTGTCGCCGGTGTCCAGAGCGGAGGCTGCCGCCGTGGTGAGGGGGGACATGGGCGCTCACCTTTCCGGCCGCGCGTTTCGGCTCCCGGACGCCCGTGTTTCGAGCGTGTTAACGCTGACCGCGCCCGAAACGTCCTTCGGGCGGGTCGAGCGTTTCCGGTCAGGCGTCAGAGGGCGGCTTCGTCCTGCTCGCCGGTTCGGACCCGGACGACGCCCTCGATCGGGCTGGTCCACACCTTGCCGTCGCCGATCCGGCCGGTCTGTGCGGTCTTGACGATGATGCCGACGATGTCCTCGGCGTCGGCGTCGTCGACGACGATCTCGATCCGGATCTTCGGCACCAGGGCGATGTCGTACTCCGCGCCCCGGTAGACCTCCGTGTGTCCCTTCTGCCGGCCGTAGCCGCTGACCTCGGACACGGTCATCCCGGTCACCCCGAAGGTCTCGAGGGCCTCACGGACGTCCTCCCACCGGTGCGGCTTGATGACCGCGGTGATCAGCTTCATGCGCGTGCTCCTTGCTTCTCCGTGGGCTTCTCATCCGACGGCTCCTCCGCCGACTGCTGGCCGGGTGGCCTGGTCGGTGCCCCGGCGCCGGCGAGCACCGAGGTGGTCCGCCGCGCGCCGCCGCCACCGGTCAGGTCGTACGCCGACTCGCCGTGCTCGGTGAAGTCGATCCCCTCGACCTCGTCCTCCTCGTCGACCCGCCAGCCGATCGTGAGCTTGATGGCGAGGCCGATGACCAGGGTGGCGGCTCCGGACCAGGCCATGGCGTAGAGCGCGACCATCACCTGGACGACGAGCTGGCGCAGCCCCTCGCCGTAGAGCAGGCCGGTCGTGGTGCTGAGGAAGCCGATGCCGATGGTGCCGACCAGGCCGCCGACCAGGTGGACGCCCACCACGTCGAGCGAGTCGTCGTACCGGAAGCGGTACTTCAGGCCCACGGCGAGGGCGCACAGGCCGCCGGCCACGGCCCCGAGGGCCATCGAGCCGAGCGGCGACAACGCGCCGCACGCGGGGGTGATCGCCACCAGCCCGGCCACGACTCCGGAGGCGGCGCCGAGCGAGGTGCCCTTGCCGTCGCGGAGCTTCTCGATCAGCAGCCAGCCGAGCATCGCCGCGCAGGTGGCCAGCGTGGTGTTGAGCCAGACCAGCCCCGTCTCGGTGGTGAACTGGGCGATCATCTCCGTCTCCTCGGTGGAGGTGAAGACGATCGACCCGGCGTTGAACCCGAACCAGCCGAACCACAGCAGGCCGGCGCCGATCATGGTCAGCGTGAGGTTGTGGGGCTTCATGGGCTCGCGTCCGAACCCGCGGCGAACGCCCACGAGCAGGGCGAGGACGAGTCCCGCCACGCCTGCGTTGATGTGGACCACGGTGCCGCCCGCGTAGTCGATCGGCGCGATGTTCGCCAGCCCGTCGGTGACGCCGAAGGTCAGCGCGGACAGCCCGCCCTCGACGTTGCTCAGGAAGCCGCCTCCCCAGACCTGGTGGGCGAGCGGGAAGTAGGAGAGCGTGACCCAGACCGGCAGGAACACCAGCCAGGACGAGAACTTCACCCGGTCGGCCACCGCGCCGCTGATCAGCGCCGCCGTGATCACGGCGAACGTCAGCTGGAAGGCGACGAAGACGTAGTTGGCCGGCAGCGTGTCCGAGAGGCCGAACTGGTCGAAGGGGCTCGCGAAGAGCTTCGCGGCCTCCCAGCCCGGGTTCTCCGCGTCCGCGGCCGCCCAGGGAACCGAGCTGTAGGTCATCGACCAGCCCCACAGGGCGTAGACGATGCCGACGACTCCAAGCGCGGAGAACGACATCATCATCATGTTCAGCACGGACTTGGAGCGGCTCATGCCGCCGTAGAAAAGGGCCAGCCCCGGCGTGGTCATCATCAGGACCAGACAGGACGAGATCAGCATCCAGGTGTAGTAGCCGTCCACGAATCCTCCATCGATCGCTCTGTGCGCTGTGTCGCTCGCTTGGGCTCCACTCTTGGCGGTCGAGGTTTCGGCGCGCGCCGTGTCGTGTTGCGTCCAAGCAACGGCTCGTGGGCTTGTGTTACGGCCGCGTGAACAATCCCGGACGCGAGGTTCCGGAACCAGAACGTCCGGAATAGCGGCTACCTTGCCCGCATGGACATCATCCTGATTCACGGACTGTGGCTCGACGGCTCCACCTGGGACGCCGTGGCGCCACACCTCGAAGCCGCTGGCCACCGACCACACGCCCTGACCCTGCCGGGCATGGAGAGCAAGGACGCCGACCGCTCCGGCATCACCCTGTCGGACCACGTCGACGCCGTGGTGGCCGCGATCGACGCCACCGAAGGACAGGTGCTGCTCGTGGGTCACTCGGTCGGCTGCGCGGTGGCGCACGCCGCGGTCGACGCCAGACCCGACCGGGTCGCGCGGGTCGTCCACGTCGGCGGCTTCCCCGCCCCCGACGGCGATGCAATGCTGACCGGCCTTCCGGAGGAGAACGGCGAGGTGCGGATGCCCGATTGGGCCGAGCAGGGGGAAGAAGCCAATGTGGCGGACTTCGACGAGGAGACGCTGACGAGGTTCTACGCCGACGCGATCCCCGCGCCGGCACAGGTGCTGGCCGGTCCGCTCCGGCTCGCCGGCGACGTGCGGCGGTTCGAGGTGCCGGTGACGGCGGTCTGCCCGGAGTACACCAGCGACCAGGCCCGCGGGTGGCTCGAGGAGGGCTACCTGAGTGAGCTGGCCCAGGTCCGCGAGGTGGAGTACGTCGACCTGCCCGGCGGCCACTGGCCCCAGCTGACCCAGCCGGCGGCCCTGGCCAAGGTCATCCTCGCGGCCGCGGAGAAGTCAGCCGTTCGAGACGCTCGCTCTTCACGAACCCAGTAGCGCGTCGACGAACGCTCCCGGGTCGAACGGCGCCAGGTCGTCGGCGCCCTCCCCGAGCCCCGACCAGCTTGACCGGGACACCGAGCTCACGCTGGACGGCGACCACGATGCCGCCCTTGGCGGAGCCGTCGAGCTTGGTCAGCACGATGCCGCTGACGTCCACCACCTCGCTGAACACGCGAGCCTGGACCATGCCGTTCTGTCCCGTGGTGGCGTCGAGGACCAGCAGCACCTCGGTGACCGGCGCCTGCTTCTCGATCACCCGCTTGACCTTGCCGAGCTCGTCCATGAGACCGGCCTTGTTCTGGAGGCGTCCGGCGGTGTCGACGACCACGGTGTCGACCTCACGGGCGACGCCCTCGCGGACCGCCTCGAAGGCGACGCTGGCGGGGTCGGACCCCTCCGGTCCCCGCACGACCTCGACGCCGACCCGCTCCCCCCAGGTGGCGAGCTGCTCGACGGCCGCGGCCCGGAACGTGTCGGCCGCACCGAGGACGACCGAGCGGTCCTCGGCCACCAGGATCCGTGCGATCTTGCCGACGGTGGTGGTCTTGCCCGATCCGTTCACGCCGACGACCAGCACCACTCCGGGCTTGCCGTCGGCTCCGCTCACGCTCAGGCGGCGGTCGAGCTCGGGGCCGAGGAGCGACAGCAGCTCCTCACGGAGCACGGTCCGTGGGTCGGCGTCGCCGGCCACCCGGAGACGCGTGCGCAGGTTCTCGACCAGCTCCTGGGTCGGCTTCACGCCGACGTCGGCGGTGAGCAGGGTGTCCTCGATGGACTCCCAGGTGTCCTCGTCGAGACGGTCACGGGAGAGCAGGGCGAGCAGTCCACGGCCGAGGCCGCCCTGCGAGCGGGCCAGCCGCTGACGCAGGCGGGTCAGCCGGGAGGCGGTTCCCTCGGGCGTCTCGACCGCCGGTGCGACCGGTGACGGTGCTTCGGCGGGCGCCTCGACATCGGCTTCCGTGGGCGGCGCGGTGATGACGTCGGTGCCGGTGCGCGGCGGTTCGACCCGCCGACGGCGGCCGCCGGAGAGCAGGCCGACGACGAGGACGACGCCGAGGACGGCGATGCCGATGATCAGGTAGAGCCAGTCACCCATGGGCCCATCCAAGCAGGCGGACCGATCAGGACTTGGGGTCGGTCCCCTCGTCCTCGTCGAGGGTCGGCAGGGCGTCGGTCGCCTTGTTCATCGCGTCGCCGAGCCACGGTGCGTGGGGCATCTCCTCCCCGCGGTGCGGGAAGGCGACGTAGGCCACGACGAGGCCGCTGACGACCAGGACGACGAGCATGGCGAGACCGATGAGCAGCAAAGTGGTTCCCCCTCCGAACGGTGCATGACCACGATCCCACACCTCTGGTCAGGGACGGAGCAGTGGTTGCAGGGCGGACCTGATCTCGTCGGGGATCGGTGTCACCGGCCGCGCGGGGTCGGTGTTGTCGACGTACACGTGGACGAACCGGCCCTCGGCCGCCGCCTCGTCGGCAGGGCCCTGGAAGAGCCCGATCCGGTAGACGACCGACGACCGGCCGACCTTGTCGGCGACCAGGCCGGTCTCGATCGGCTCGGGGAAACCGAGCTCCCGGAAGTAGCGGCAGGAGGTCTCCGCCACGACGCCGATCTGTGGCAGGGCCCGGACGTCGAGCCCGGTCGCCTCGTAGAGGTGGGCGTTGACCGCGGTGTCGAACAGCTCGTAGTAGGTGGCGTTGTTGAGGTGGCCGTAGGCGTCGTCGTCGCGCCACCGCGTGGTCACGGTGCGCCAGGCGACGTAGTCGGCGCGGGCGGGGCGGCGGGTCGGTTCGGTCACGGACGCCATTGTGCCGTGGCCCACACGCACGGACATTTCCCCGTACTGACGGGCCTTGTGTGGGCGCCGGAGACGCCTCGCAGCGCGCCGCGCGAGTGCGGGTTTCGGTGCTTGCGGGTGTTAGCATCCAACGGACCGGGCCATCATCGTCGACAAGGGAGTACTTGGGTGGACTACCGCCATGCCCTCTCGGAGACGCTGGCGCTCTTGAAGACCATTGCCGAGGACTATCGTCCCGCCATCCTGGCCAACGCCTTCGGCCCGGAGAGCGATGGTCATGACCGACCTGATCGCCAAGCACGGCTTCGAGATCGACATCTTCAGCATCGACACCGGTCGGCTGCCGGAGGAGACCCACGCGCTCGCCCACAGCGTCCACCAGCGCTACGGCCCGGTGATCCGGATGGTCAGCCCCGACGCCGGACGAGGTCGCCGCGTGGACCGCCGAGCACGGCCAGAACGGCTTCTACGACGCCGTCGAGCTCCGGCACGGGTGCTGCGAGGTCCGCAAGATCGCAGCCGCTGCGCGAGCCCTGGCCGGCCAGCCGGGCCTGGCTGACCGGCCTGCGCCGCGAGCAGTCGGCGACCCGGCGCGACCTCGAGGTATCGACCTGGGACGAGGACTACGGCCTCCAGAAGTTCAACCCGATGCTGGAGTGGACGACCGAGCAGGTGTGGGCCTACATCCACGACCACGCGGTGCCCTACAACAAGCTCCACGACCGCGGCTACACCAGCATCGGCTGCGCGCCCTGCACCCGCGCCGATCGGCCCCGGGGAGGACCCCCGGGCCGGCCGGTGGTGGTGGGAGATGGACACCGTCAAGGAGTGCGGGATCCACCTCGACCCCGCGACCGGCCGGATTGCAGCGCAGCCGCGCCGCGACGGGCCGACTGGACAGACGGCAGCGAGCCGTCGTCCTCGACCGAAACCGACGATCTGGACTCGCCGCACGAGACAGCCGCTCGCACGCGGCCGGCGCCATGACCACGAAGGGAAAGATAATGCGGGTACTCATTCTGGGCGGGGACGGCTTCTGCGGCTGGCCCACGGCGCTCCACCTGTCCGCGCAGGGGCACGAGGTCGCGATCGTCGACAACCTGTCGCGCCGCAAGATCGACATCGAGCTCGAGGTCGCGTCGCTGACGCCGATCCGCCCGATGGGCGAGCGGCTGCGCGCCTGGAAGGAGGTGTCCGGCAAGGACATCGCGCTTCCACGACATCGACGTCGCGGTCAACTACCAGCGGCTGCTCGACCTGCTCGAGGACTGGCAGCCCGACGCGCTCGTGCACTTCGCCGAGCAGCGCGCGGCGCCGTACTCGATGAAGAGCAGCCGGCACAAGCGCTACACCGTCAGCAACAACCTCAACGCGACCAACAACGTGCTGGCCGCGGTGGTGGAGAGCGGGCTCGACATCCACGTCGTCCACCTCGGCACGATGGGCGTCTACGGCTACGGCACCGCCGGCATGAAGATCCCCGAGGGCTACCTCGAGGTCAAGGTGACGACCGGCGACGGCGACCTGGTCGACCAGGAGATCCTCTACCCGGCCAACCCGGGCAGCATCTACCACATGACGAAGACCCAGGACCAGCTGCTGTTCGCCTACTACAACAAGAACGACCAGGTCGGGTCACCGACCTCCACCAGGGCATCGTGTGGGGCACCCAGACCGCCGAGACCAGGCTCGACGAGCGGCTGATCAACCGCTTCGACTACGACGGCGACTACGGCACCGTGCTCAACCGGTTCCTGATGCAGGCGGCGATCGGCTACCCGCTGACGGTGCACGGCACCGGCGGCCAGACGCGCGCGTTCATCCACATCCAGGACACCGTCAAGTGCATCCAGCTCGCCCTGGAGAACCCGCCCGAGCGCGGCGACCGGGTGCAGATCTTCAACCAGATGACCGAGACCCACCGGGTCCGCGACCTGGCCAAGATGATCTCGGACCGCACCGGCGTCGAGATCGCCAACCTCCCCAACCCGCGCAACGAGGCCGACGAGAACGAGCTGCACGTCGCCAACGACCGGTTCCTCCACCTCGGCCTCAACCCCGATCACCCTCAGCGAGGGTCTGATGGAGGAGGTCACCGACATCACCCAGCAAGTACGCCGACCGCTGCGACCAGAGCAAGATCCCCTGCGTCTCGGTGTGGAGCGAGCGAGTCGGCGGCCGCGAAGGCCGAGGCCACGCCGAGCGGTCTGTCGGCGTGACCGACCGTGGTCACCGGCCGGGTCAGCCGTCGACGCTGCCTGCGGGAGCACTCTCCCAGACGCGGAACCTGCGTGCGAGCGATCCGTGCCGCTGCCCGAGCACGGCCTCATCTACGTCAAGAATCCGAAGGCCGGCTGCTCGACGCTGATGCTCTGGCTGGACCGGATGCACACCGGCGAGTTCGGATCAGCAGCCCGGCCGCGATCCACACCCAGCACCACCTGCCGGCGTGTGCGCGAGGTCGGCTGGCGGACGGTGTGCGGCATGCTGTCGCGGCTCGGCGTACCGGTTCTCGCTTCGTCCGGCACCCCGTGCGGCGGTTCGAGTCGGCGTACTGGGACAAGATCGTGCACGCGCGTGGGCGCTGGCTGTCCAGCAGGTCCAGACCGATGCTCGGGCTGCCGGTGGACCCCGACACCACCCGTCACGTTCGAGCAGTTCCTGGACGCGGTCGAGCAGCAGGACCCGGTGGCGCAGATGGACCCGCACTGGCGCCCGCAGCACCTCAACCTGCTGCACCCGCTGGTCGACCTATGACCACATCGGCCGGCTGGAGACCTTCGACGACGACATCGCGCGGATCCGGGACGAGGCCGGCCTGCCCGATGTCCCGTCGCAGTCGCGCAACGTCGTCGCGCACGCAAGACGGCCGGCAGCGTCTACGACGGCCGTCCGGACCTCGTCCGCCGCGTCGAGACGATCTACGCCACGGACTTCGAGCTCTACGGCTACTGAGCCAGTCCGGCTGCGCCCCCCGGACCGCCAGGTCGCGGACCCGGTCGATCGCCATCTCCGGCAGGGACGCGCACGACCGACGTTGCGGGCGTCGCTCTCGACCACCAGCGAGAAGTCGCGGCGCCGCTTGAAGATGATGGTGTCGCGGCACCACGACGTGCTCCCAGCCGCGCGCCATGGTCTCGATCGGCGAACTGCCAGTCCTGGTAGGACAGCCCGTTCGGCGATGTCGCGGTGGACGTACGGGACGCTCGAGGTGGGCCTCGCGCGGCGTCAGGCACAGCGAGTCGTAGTAGTTGCGCACGTAGAGGAAGTGCGGCGTGAACAGCGGCGAGTCCTGGTCGATGTTGATGCAGCACGGTCCGCGCCGCCGTCGAAGACGATGTTGAGCTCGGGGTGGGCGATCGACCCGCTCGCCGCGCTCCGTCCGCCTCGTCGAGCACGGCGACACCGTCGGCCAGCCAGTTCTCGCTGAACAGGTCGTCGGCGTCGAGGAACGCGATGAAGCGGCCGTCGAGCGCGGGACGAGCGCGTTGCGGACCCGGCCGAGGTCGCCCTCGTCGCAGCACCCAGCGCTCCCAGTGGTCGAAGTCGCGGCTGCTGGAAGTACGCCGTGCGTCGCCTCGGTCGCCTCGTCGAGCGCGACGATCGTCTGGACCGTGTAGCCCGCGCTCGCGGGCGGCCGCGACGGCGCAGGTCCGCCGACGCGCATCGTCGGCCCGCAGACCACCGGTCTCGTCGTGGGCGGTCACCATCGAGGGTGAGGTCGGTCGCTCATCGACCGCCTCCTCGCGTCGTCCCGGTCGAGCAGGAGCGCCGGCGACCTGCTCGGCGAACTCCTCCGCGGTGCGCTCGCGCAGCATCCGCTCGCGCAGCGCCAGCGCGCGGCGCCGGGCGTCGTCCGGGTCGGCGAGCACCGCCGCGGATCGCCGTCGACGTACGCCTCGGGGTCCTCGGCCTCGGCGCACCGGCCAGGCGTCGTCCTCGCCGAGCACCTCGCCGGTCCCGCCGACCAGGCGTGCCGACGATCGGGACGCCGGTCATCGCGACCTCGAGCAGCTGGCTCGGCACGCCGTCCCAGCCGGAGGTGTAGAGCCAGACGTCGGCCTCGGCCGAGCGGCGAGCTCGGAGATGTGGGCGTAGCGCCCCTCGAGCGACGACGTTGTCGGGCGGCGCTGCCGACGCTGCCGGCGTGCAGCACGGGCTCGCCCCACATCCGGAAGTCGACGTCCGGCATCCGCCGGGCGACCTCGAGCAGCAGGTCGATCCGCTTCTGGCGGTCCCAGCGGCCGGCCCAGAACACCTGCGGCCGGCGTCCGGGCGGCCGCCGGCGGCTCGGCGACGACCGGGAGCCGGGATCGACCGGGCGCGGAAGACGTGGAGCCGGTCGTCGAGGCCGGAGCCGCAGCTGGTGCCGTCTCGCGCAGCTCAGTCGCGAGGTACTCGCTGTCGGTGATGACGCCGGTCGACCTGGTCGAAGGTACCGGTAGAAGTAGCGCAGGCGTCCAGCCGTCCCAGCTGCCCATCGCGCAGTCTGCTCGTTGCAGAAGAAGCACCAGGAACAGCCGCTCGGAGGCGGCCAGCGCCCTGCCGTAGGTCGCGCATCGCGCGGTAGAGCAGCCGGGAGTTGATGTTGACGACCGCGTCGGCGCCGGAACGACGCGGAGCAGCGTCGACCAGGGCCTGCTCGGCGGCCGTCCTCGGGCATCGGTCCGTCGACGCAGGGCCGCGAGGTCGATCTCGCGCACCCCGTCGGGGAACCGGCCGCGCGGGGCCGTGCCGCGCCGGCGTCGGTGTAGATCGACGACGATCTCGCCGGGGTCGATGTGGTTCGCCAGGGCGTGGGCGATGTGGCCCTCCATGCCGTCGGCCGCCGCCCCAGCGCGGCCGGTTGATCACGAGCACCAGGCGCGCGCGCCGGAAGCCCGCGGCCTCCTGGGCGCGCGTGGAGGGCGGAGACCTCGCCCGACCACGTCGGGGGTGCTGAGCGGCAGCAGCATCGGGCTGGGCGATCTCGGGCCAGGCCGCGCCGATCAACGGTTCGATCTCGGCCGCCCTCGCGAACATCTCGCCCAGCGTGCCGGTGCGCAGCCGCTCCTGCAGATCGGTGCGGACGCTCGGCCAGCAGGTCGACGACCTGCTGCGGGCTCCAGCCCGAGGACGTGGGCCATCCGCATCGATGCCGGGCGCCGGGTCGGCGATCTCGCCCGCGGCCTTGCCCCGCTTCAGCCACGCGAGGTACGGGCTGCGCTCGCGGCCCCCGGTGCGTCTTGCGTGGGTGCCGAGCGAGGTACTCGCCCATGGAGAAGTCGGGATCGGGACTCAGCCGCTGGTCGAGCCCGTGCTCGAGGAAGTGCTCGATCGAGGTCGACGTCGGGCTGGTCGCAGGAGCCCGCGGCGACTGCAGCAGGTAGTGGAGGACGTCGAAGTGCTCGTAGAGCGAGGTCGTAGTCGGGGTCAGCGCCGATTCGCATCCGACGCTCCGCGTCGAACACCGCCTCGTCGAGCTCGGGCCCGAGGTTCGTCGTCTCGCGCTCGACGACCGGCGCATGTCCCGAACGGGGCACGCGGAGAGATGGGCCGTCGGCTTCTGTCGGAGCGACCGCCGACGACGTACCAGCCGCGCGCGCATCCGGCCCGCACGGCCGCGCATCCTCCGGTACAGACTCGTCACTTGGTCATCGCTCTCGGGGGTGCTCGGTCCGGGTCACGCCGGCTGTTGGCAGAACCACTCCCAGGTCTCCCGCAGGCCGTCCTCCAGCGGCGTCGTCGGGTCGAACCCGAATCCTGCTCGGGCCTTGTCGATCTCGCACCAGGTCTCGCGCACCTCACCGGCCCGGAAGTCCTCGTAGACGACGTCGAGGTCGCGGCCGGTCGCACGTGCGCATCAGCGTCCAGGAGCTGGTTGACCGTGGTCGGCTTGCCGCTCCCCAGCTGGAAGGCGCCCTCGGCGTCGCTGTCGACCGCCGCCCAGATGCGCCTCGACCAGGTCGCCGACGTAGAGGAAGTCGCGGGTCTGGCTGCCGTCGCCGTAGACGACCAGCGGCTCCCCCGACAGGATCTGCTTGTAGAAGTGCGCGACGACCGAGCCCTTGTGGAAGGACCGCGGCCCGTAGATGTTGGAGAAGCGCAGGGCGCACGCCGCTCACGCCGTAGGAGCTGGAGTAGGCGCTCAGGTAGCCCTCGAGCATCAGCTTCGAGGCGCCGTACGGCGACGTCGGCTGCGGCGCCATCCGCTCGTGGACCGGGGCTCGACGTCACCCAGGATCGCGCCGCCCGTGGAGGCAGCGACGATCCGGTTGACCCCCAGCTCGCGGCACAGCTCGAGCAGGTTGAAGGTGCCGATCACGTTGTTCTCGAAGTTGTGGGCAGGGTTCTCGATGCTGTCCATGACCCGCGTGTCGGCGGCCAGGTGGACCACCGCGTCCTGACCCTCCAGGGCCGCCCGCAGGTCGTCCCGGTTGCGCAGGTCGCCGGAGACGAACCGGACCTTGTCCTGGTCGAGGTGCTTGCGGTCACCGAGCGACTCGTTGTCGATCACGGTGACGGCCACGTCACCACGTCTGGTCAGGTGGTCGGCGAGATGCCGGCCGATGAAGCCTGCGCCGCCGGTGATCAGGACGTTCTTCATCTGCGACTCTGCTTACCTTGGCTCCCGGACGCGCCCACGATATAGGGGCGGTTGCGGTACGCGCGGGGAGGGTCGCCCCCGGGTGTGCGCGCCCCTGAACGACGTCGCGGCCACATGAGAGGGTGGGTCAGACACCCGGCCGAGACCTCGCTGCCCGAGCCCACGAAGGCGATGCCTTGACGTTGCTACTACACCACCGAGTGAGCCGTTGGACCTCACCCTGCACATCGGGTCCGGGCAAGACCGGCACCTCCTCGATCCAGCACTTCATGCAACCGGAACCGTGACCGCCTGGCCGAGCTGCGGCTTACCTGTATCCCGAGTCGCCCGGGCGCAACCCGGCACGCCATGCTCGGCACTGTTCATCAAGCCCGATGCCCTGCTCGGCAACACCCCCAGCT
The DNA here is from genome assembly GCA_963812345.1 of uncultured Actinomycetota bacterium. Taxonomy (GTDB): domain Bacteria; phylum Actinomycetota; class Actinomycetes; order Propionibacteriales; family Nocardioidaceae; genus Nocardioides. The sequence continues at coordinate 217,855 of CAWEVA010000014.1, read as the reverse complement.
GGAGACGGCAGAGCTTCGCGAGCCCGATGACGTTCCGGACGGTTCCAGGACAAGCTGTTCGGCCGAGATCAACGCCTCCGGACCTGTCACGCGAGTGCTTCTCGGACGAGGCCCTCTACGGTTCTCCGAACGACGCCTTGCGGCAGCTGCGCAGCTTCACCGACGCGACATCGCGGAGCGCGTTCGTCGTGGTCGTGCTACCTGCGCCGCCAGGACGACCACCTGATCAGTCGTTACCAGCAGGTCGTCAAGATCGGTGACGTCCGGCGCCCTCGCCGAGTGGGCCCAGCATGGACTTCGGCGCAGACCTACGACTACCGCTCCCGTCTCGGCACGTGGCAACGCACTGCTCGAGCCGACGGAGTTCGTCGTACGCCGCTTCGAGCGCGACAGCTTCGTGGACGGATCGCTCTTCCAGGACTTCCTCGACGCGGTCGGCATCGACGTGCGCGCCGATGAGCTGCAGCAGGTGCTCAACCGCAACGAGAGCCTCGACGCCGAGGCCGTGGAGTTCCTCCGCCTGCTCAACGTCTACCGCGTACAGAACGAAGGCGCCGAGCCGAGGCACCATCGACAACCGCAAGCTGATCCACGCGACTGAGCGAGGCATCCACACCGGGCCGACCCTCACGCTGCCCGATCGCCGTTCTCGACGAGTACATGGCCAGGTGGGATGAGTCCAACCGTGCCGTGGCGTGCGACTTCCTCAGCGAGCGAGTCTGGCCTGCTGTTCCCGACGCCGCGCAAGACCACAACACCACCACCCAGCAGCGCTTCGACCCTGCCCGGCTCGACCAGTTCGTGACCCTGCTGGAGCTGCCCGCAGGAGTGGCGCGACCCAACTCCGCCGACCTGGCCCTGTGAGACTCCATACCGCTCCCAGCTGATGCCCATGTCGCCCTTACGTTCATCGCTCGCCACCTGACCATGCCGCGTGGACCTGGTCCTGCACATCGGCACCGGCAAGACGGGCACCTCCTCGGTCCAGTTCTTCCTGCGCGACAACCGCGACCGGCTGCGCCGAGCTGGGCCACCTCTACCCGCACTAGTCCCGGACGGCGCGGCACGCCGGTTGAGTCTGTTCGTCAAGTCCGACGAAGAGCTCGCTCAGCTCCCCCAACTGGTACCGACAGAAGCAGTCCGAGCCTGCGGCGTTCCGTAAGGCATTTCGGCGCCAGCTGTTCTCGGAGATCGAGCAGCTCCGGGTGTCTCCCGCGTCATCCTCTCCGACGAGGTCCTCTACGGTGCTCTGACCCGGCGCTGCACGTCTGCGCCGTCTTCACCAGACCGCATCGCCAGCAGCCTGCGTCTGGTCGTCTACCTGCGCCGTCAGGACGACCAGATGGTCAGCCGCTACCAGCAGATGGTCAAGACCGGCGAGGTCCGCCGACTCGCCGAGTGGGCACAGCAGGACATGGCCCGGATCTACGACTACCACGCCCGGCTCACGCACCTGGGCGAGGCTGCTCGAGCCGACGGAGTTCGTCGTACGCCGCTTCGAGCGCGACCGGTTCGTGGACGGCTCCCTGCACCAGGACTTCCTCGACGCCGTCGGCGTCGACGCCCGCGCCGACGAGCTGCGAGCAGGTCCCCAACCGCAACGAGAGCCTGGACGCCGAGAGCGTCGAGTTCCTGCGTCTGGTGAACCTCTACCGGGTCGAGCACGAGGCGCCACTCCGGGCTCATCGACAACCGGCGCTGGTCCGGCAGCTGGCCGAGGCCGTCCACGGGGCCATCGCTCACGCTGCCCGACCGCGTGCCTCGACGAGTTCATGTCGCGGTGGACGGAGTCCAACCGAGCGGTGGCACGGGAGTTCCTCGGTGACCGACCGGGCAGCTGTTCCGGATGCCGCGCACGCTCCACGCAACGCCACGACCGAGCAGCGCCTTCGACCCCGCGCGGCTCGACCACTTCCTCGACCCGCCTCGACCTGCCGGAGCAGCTGGCACGCCCCGCTACGCCGGTTGGCCGAGCGGGAGGCCAGCCGCCCCACGACTGACGCCTGACGTCACGCCTTCCGACCTACGTGCGCCCAGGTCGCGGATCCGGTCGATGGCCATCGACGGCAGCGCGCGCACGATCGACTTCCGGGTGTTGCTCTCGGTCACCAGGGAGACGTCGCGGCGTCGTTTGAAGATGATCGTGTCGCGCACCACGATGTGGCGCCAGTCCGCGGCCAGCGTCTCGATGGTGAACTGGAAGTCCTGGTAGGACAGGCCGTTCGTAACGTCCCTCGTGACGTAGGGAACCTCCAGGTGCGCCTCCCTCGGCGCCATGCACAACGAGTCGTAGTAGTGCCGGAAGTAGAGGTAGTGCGGGTGAAGAGCGGGGACGTCTGGTCGATGTTGTGGAGGATCGAGCGGCTCGCGTCGAAGATGACGTTGAGCTCGGGGTGGGCGATGGCGCGTTCGCCACGTTCCGCGGCCGCGTCCAGCGCCGCGATGCCCTCGGCCAGCCAGTTCTCGCTGAACAGGTCGTCGGCGTCCAGGAAGGCGATGTAGCGGCCCTCGCTCTCGGGCACCAGGGCATTGCGCACCTTGCCGAGGTCGCCCTCCTGCATGACCCGCCGCTCCCAGTGGTCGAAGTGCGGTTGCATGAAGTAGGTCGTGGTGGCCTCCGTGGCGGCATCCAGCCCGATGATCGGCTGGACAGTGAAACCGCGCGCGCGTGCCGCTTCGACCGCGAGGTCCGCCGACCGCATCGTCGGCCCGCAGACCGCCGTCTCGTCGTGGCCCGTGACGATGAGCGTGAGATCCGTGCTCACCCGGGGTCCCCGGGCAAACGGGAGCGCTGCGGGCGCATCCGGCGTCTTCCGGGCGGGCCGTCGTCGAGGAGCAGCTCCGCGGCCTGCTTCGCATACGGGCCGGGAGTTCGTTCGCGAAGGAGCCGATCGCGCAGCGCCTCGGCCCGGCGACGTGCCCCGCCGGGATCGGCCAGCACCTCCCGGATCGCCTTCGCATAGGCCTCGGGATCCTCGATCTCGGGCACCGGCCAGCTGTCCTCGTCGCTCAGTACCTCTCCGGTGCCGCCGACAAGGCTCCCGACGATGGGCACGCCGGTCATGGCCACCTCGAGCAGCAGGCCGGGGACACCGTCCCAGCCGGACGTGTAGAGCCACGCGTCCGCTTCGGACAGGTCCAGCTCGGCGAAGTCGGCGTACCGCCCCTCCAGCCGGACGTTCTCGGCGGCGTCCCGCCGATCTGGGCGCGGGTCAGCACCGTCTCGCCCCACATCCGGAAGTCGACGTCCGGCATCCGGCGCGCGACCTCGAGCGCTATGTCCATGCGCTTCTGACGGTCCCAGCGCCCGGCCCAGAACACCTGGGCCGCCGCGACGGGTCCGCCTCCCGCGGGCGAGCCAGCGGTATGGTGGCATCCACCGGGGCGTGCAGGACATGAATCCGTTCTGCAGACGCACCGGCGAGCTGATGCCTGTCGCGCAGCCAGTTCGCCAGATAGTCACTGTCGGTGATGACTCCTTCGACGAGGTCGAAGTAGCGGTAGAAGTACCTGAGCGGCAGGCCCACCCAGTTGCCCATGGCCACCCGCTCGTTGCAGAACATCACCAGGAAGATGCGCTCGGAGGCGGCCATCGCCTTGCCGTACGGCGTCATCGCCTCGTAGAACAACCGCGACGCGATGGTCACTACCGCCTCGGCACGGAACGAGCGGATCAGCTCAACGAGGGCACGTCGTGCGGCGGGACGCGGCATGCCTTCCCCTGCGGTGGCGAAGTCGACCTCACGGACGCCGGCCGGGAATCTGCCGCGCGGAGCGGTGCCACCGCTCGTCGGTGTAGATGACGACGATGTCCTCGGGGTCGAGGTGCCCGGTCAGCGCGTGGGTGATGTGGCCCTCTGCTCTTCTGCCGCCTCCCCATCGCGGGTCCGAGAGCACCAGCACCAGCCGCGCCCTGGCGAACCCGGCGGCCTGCTGGCAGGCGTGGATCGCGGCGACCTGGTCGACGGTGGCGGCGGATTGCAGCGGCGGAAGCATCGGCTGAGTGGCCTCACCCCACACGTCTCCGATCAGCGGCTCCACCTCCGCCGCGCGGGCGAACATCTCGCCGAGGGTCCCGGTCAGGAGCCGCTGCTGGAGGTCCGTCCGCGTGGCGGCGAGCCGGTCGACCAGCTCCCGAGGCTGCATCCCGAGGACCGGCGCCATCTTCTCCAGATGAGGGGCGGGGTCAGCGATCTCACCAGCCGCCTTGCCGCGCTTGAGCCACTCCAGGTAGGGGCTCTTCTCGGGTCCGTCGGCCCTGGCGGGGTACCGCTCGAGGTAGGACGCCATGTTGAAATTGATCTCGGGACTGGCCAGGGCCTCCGCGCCGTTGGCGAGGAAGATGGCGAGCGGGTCGATCTCCTCCTCCGTCAGCATCTGCCGCGCCTGGAGGAGGAAGTGCGTGACGTCGAAGTGCTCATGGGCGAGGTCGTAGTCGGCGTCGAGGCCGGCCGGCTGCATCCGGCGCTTTGTGCGCGCCACGATCGTGTCCATGTGGGGGCCGACGTGGGTCCGCTCCACCACGGCTTCGCGGGGCGTTCCCTTTCCTTCCTGGATGGCGCGGCGGAGTCTGACGTCGCGCAGCCGCTGCCGCACCTTGCGCATCAGCTGGGTGGGGGCTGCCACGTCACCTCCTCCTTCTGCCGAGAAGCGGCGGGGTCCCGCGGCAGGCCCACCGTCCGACGCGCGGTGCGCCGCGTCGGTTGCGTGCTGCTGCTCGCGCTCGAGCCACGCCCATGCCGTCTCCGCCTCGAGGTTGTAGGCCTTGTTCTGGATCGGGTTCCACCTCCGCGGCGATCCGAACCAACCGGGCCTCTTGCCCCTGGACTGCAGGTCCTCGACCGCTTCCCGACGCTCCCGGTCGACCAGGGCAACCGCGCTGCGCTGCCCGCGGATCGGTGCGAGGACGGCCCGCCAGGAGTCGATCGTTTCCTCGTCGCCGGGCTGGCGGTCGTCCGCCGACCAGCGCCGCAGGACGTCGTACAAGGGATTGACGGCGGAGACCGCGCCGGGCAGGCCGTCTTCGGCAACATCGTGTGCCAGATCCGGCTCGATGAACTCGTCGACGGCCTCGGCGACCGCGTCGGGTGCCTCGGGCCATGCGATGTCGAGGGCGCGGGAGACACGGTCCATCTCGGAGCGCCAGTCACGCAGCAGGTTCTCGAAGGACACGAACACGTGTTGCTGCTCGCGGGTGTGCTCCTCGGCGTCGAGGGTGTGGGCGAGCCAGGAGAGGGTCGCAGCCTCCGGTGACAAATCGTTGCGGCGCCGGAGAGAATCGGCGACCGCGCCAGGGTGCCGAAGGGCCACGACGTGGACGCACCGGAAGCCCTCCTCGTCCAGCGCTTGCTGCCAGAGGGGCAACAGGCGAGAGACACGTGGGTCCTTCAGCACGATGATGTCGGCGTCCCGGAACTCCTTGCGAACCAGCTCCTGGGCACCCTCGACAAGTTGCCTGGAGGCCAGCAACCGGTCGGTGTCGACGCTCTGCCACCCGCCCCACCACGAGCCGAACCTCTCGAGTGCCTTCTCGTCGAGGTCGATCACCCCGCGGCCTTCCCAGAAGCCGCGCTCGTTGTCGCCCTTCGCCTCGATCATGTCGTCCGGGAGCCCGGCACCGAGCAGCGAGACCACCCTGGTGATCGCGGAGGTACCCGAACGGTGCATGCCGCTGATGAGGATCGCCGTCCGCGGACGGCCGGGTTCCTGGTCATCTGCGTGCACAGGTTGAGTCCTCTCCAGGCCGAACGGCGTCGACGGATTCGGCCGAGCCACACCCTAACTGCTGGTCTTTGCGAACCTCAGGCAGACTCCGCGTCACGCAGCCGCTGGCTGATCACCGTGGTGACGCCGTCGCCGCGCATGGTCACGCCGTACAGCGCGTCGGCGACCTCCATGGTGCGCTTCTGGTGGGTGATCACCAGGAGCTGGGAGTTCTCGCGCAGCTCCTCGTAGATCTCCAGCAGCCGGCCGAGGTTCGTGTCGTCGAGCGCGGCCTCCACCTCGTCGAGGATGTAGAACGGCGAGGGGCGCGCCTTGAAGAGCGCCACCAGGAACGCCACCGCCACCAGCGACCGCTCTCCGCCGGAGAGGAGGGAGAGCCGCTTGATCTTCTTGCCCGGCGGGCGGGCCTCCACCTCGACGCCGGTGGCGAGCATGTCGTCGGGGTCGGTCAGCACGAGGCGTCCCTCTCCGCCGGGGAACAGGCGGGCGAAGGTGGCGTCGAAGGCGCGGCTGACGTCGGCGTACGCCGTGGTGAAGACCTCCTCGACCCGGGCGTCGACCTCGCGGACGATGTCGAGCAGGTCCTTGCGGGTCGCGCTTGAGGTCCTCGAGCTGCTCGGTGAGGAACTTGTGCCGCTCCTCCATCGCGGAGAACTCCTCCAGCGCGAGCGGGTTGACCCGCCCGAGCATGGACAGGGCGCGCTCGGCGCGTCCGCAGCCGCTTCTGCTGCTCCTCCCGGACGAACGGGACCGGTTCGGGCGTCTCCTCGCCGTCCTCGACCTCGCCACGAAGAAGCGGCACCAGCTGGTCGGGGCCGTAGTCGGCGACGAGCCCGTCGGGGTCCAGCCCGAGCTCCTCGAGCGCGCGCTCCTCGAGCTGCTCGATCCGCATCCGCTGCTGCGCCCGCGCCATCTCGTCGCGGTGCACGGAGTTGACCAGCTCGTCGTGCTCGCGGTCCAGGTCGCGGAGCGTGCCGCGCGACGGCCATGAGCTCCTGCTCGCGCCCGCGCCGGGCCTCCTCGAGCTCGGTGCGCGCCTGCGCCGCGCGGCGCACGGAGTCCTCGAGCCGGTGCAGCACCACCGCGACGGCGACGCCCGACGGCCTCGGCGGCCCGGCCTTCGCGGATCAGCCGCTCGCGCCGCTCGGCCGCGCGGGCCCGGGCCTCGCGCTCGGCCTGTGCCGCCCGCCGCAGCGAGTCGGCCCGGCCGTGGAGGGCTCGGGCACGCTCCTCGGACGTGCGCACCGCCAGCCGGGCGTCCATCTCGGCCTGCCGGGAGCTGCGCGCCGCGTCGACGAGCCGCTCGCTGCTCACTGGTGTCGGGCTCCTCGTCGGTGGCCTCGTCCGCCGACGCCAGCCGCGCCTCGAGCTCGGCCAGGCCGGCCAGGTCCTGGTCGCGGGCCTCCTCGGCCCGGGTGATGGCGGCGGTGACGCGCTCGGCCTCGGCGCGGGCTGCCCGAGCCTGCGAGCCGTACTGGCCGAGCTCCTCCGCCACGGCCGCGAGCGTCGCGTCGGACTCGTGCAGCCGGGCCAGCGCGACATCGACCCGCTTCTGCGCGTCCAGCCGCTCGGCCTCGAGCCGGGACATGTCGAAGGCGAGCCGCTCGGAGCTGGCCGTCGCCTCCGCGAGCTGGGTCTCCGCCTCGTCGACCGCGGCCTGGATCTCGATCAGGCTGGGCTGGCTCGAGGAGCCGCCCGAGGCGAAGTGTGAGCCGAAGACGTCACCGTCGCGGGTCACCGCCGTCAGGTCGGGCAGCTCGGCGACCAGCCCGCGGGCGGCGTCGAGGTCGTCGACCACGGCCACCTTGAACAGCAGGCGGCTCAGGGCTCCGCGCAGGTCGCCCGGGCAGTCCACCACGTCGACGGCGTACGTCGCGTGGCCCGGCAGCCCGGGCCAGTCGCGGTCGGTCGGCCGCGCCGACCCCGCCGAGCAGCAGTCCGGCCCGGCCGAGGTCGTCGGTCTTGAGGAGCCCGATTGCCTCGACGGCGGCATCGGCGTCCCGGACCGCGACCGCGTCGGCGGCGGAGCCCAGGGCCCCGGCCACGGCGGTCTCGAACCCGGAGCGCACCGACAGCAGCGCGGCCACGGAGCCGAGCAGTCCCGACACGGATTCCGAAGCGGCGAGCAGCGCGGAGGCGCCGTCCCGCCGGGTGAGGCCCATCTCGAGGGCCTCGCGGCGCGCGAGCAGCGAGGCCCGGTCGCGGTCGGCCTGCTGCGCCTCGTCGCGGGCCTTGGCCAGCCGCTCCTCGATGTCGCCGAGGGTGGCGGTGGCCGCCTCGTGCTCGGCGTCGAGCCCCTCCTCGCCGGCGTCGAGGCCGGCGACCCTGGTCTCGAGGCTGGTGAAGTCTCGCTGGGCACGATCGGCGCGGGCCCGGGCCTCCTCGCGGGCCTGGCCGAGGCGGGCGAGCTCGTCGTCCGCCGCGGCGGCACGCGACTTGAGCGCGTTGACCTGGCCGTGCAGCCGGGCCAGGCCCTCGCGTCGGTCGGCGGCGGCACGATGGAGGCCGGCGATCCGGCGCTCCTCCTCGGCTGCGGCGTCCTCTGCGGCCCGCCGGGCGGCGACCGCCTGCTCGAGGGCGGCCCGCTGCTGCTCGACCTCGGCACCGATCGCCTGCTCCTGCTCGGCGATCCGGGCGGCCTCGGCCTCCAGCTGGTCGGGGTCGCGCCCGGAGTCGACCGGCTCCTCGACGGCGCCGGCGTTCCGGACGCGCTCGGCGGCGAGGGACTGGGTGCCGCGGAGCCGCTCGCGAAGCCCGCTCAACGCGAACCAGGTCTCCTGGGCGGCGGCGAGGGCCGGCAGGTCGTCCCGAAGGTTGGCCTCGAGGCCGGCCTCGGCCTCGCGGGCGCGGGCGATGGCTGCCTCGACCTCGGCCCGGCGCTCGACCAGGATCGTCTCGTCGGCGAGCTCCTGCTCGAGCGCAGTGCGGGCGATGACCAGGTCGTCGGCGATCAGCCGGGCGCGGGCATCGCGGACGTCGGCCTGCACTCCGGCCGCACGGCGGGCCACCTCCGCCTGGCGCCCCAGCGGCTTCAGCTGGCGCCGGATCTCACCGAGCAGGTCGTTGAGACGGTTGAGGTTGCCGTCGGTGGCGTCCAGCTTGCGGAGCGCCTTCTCCTTGCGCTTGCGGTGCTTGAGGACGCCGGCGGCCTCCTCGATGAAGCCGCGTCGGTCCTCGGGCGTGGCGTGCAGGATCGAGTCGAGCTGGCCCTGCCCGACGATCACGTGCATCTCGCGACCGATGCCGCTGTCGCTGAGCAGCTCCTGCACGTCCAGAAGGCGGCACGGGTTGCCGTTGATGGCGTACTCGGACCCGCCACTGCGGAACATGGTCCGGCTGATCGTGACCTCGGAGTACTCGATCGGCAGCGCGCCGTCGGTGTTGTCGATCGTCAGCAACACCTCGGCGCGACCGAGCGGGGGCCGCCCGGGTGTGCCGGCGAAGATGACGTCCTCCATCTTGCCGCCACGCAGCGACTTGGCCCCCTGCTCGCCCATCACCCAGGCCAGGGCGTCCACGACGTTGGACTTGCCCGAGCCGTTCGGCCCGACCACACAGGTGATGCCGGGCTCGAGCTGCAGGGTGGTCGAGGAGGCGAAGGACTTGAACCCCTTCAGGGTCAGGCTCTTCAGGTACAACGCGGGGCTCCTCACCAAGGCGAACGGTCGCTGAAGGCGCGGGGAAGCTCAGCGCGGCTCACCCTACCCGGAGGCCTCCCCGATTCCGCGGAGGTGGGTCGTGTGGCTCAGGCGTGGGCGAGGGCGTCCCGGAGGGCGGCCAGGACGAGCAGTACGGCGTCCGGGCGGGCGTTGTGGCCCATCAGCCCGATCCGCCACACGGTGCTGGCGAACTCGCCGGCACCGGCGCCGATCTCGATGTCGTGCCGCTCGAGGAGGTGACGCCGGACGGCGGCCGCGTCGACCCCCTCCGGCACCTTCACGGTGGTCAGCTCGGGCAGCCGGTGCCCCTTGGCCGCGAACAGCTCGAGGCCCATCTCCTCCAGTCCGTCCTGGAGCAGGCGGCCTGCCTCCTCGTGCCGCGCCCAGACGTTCTCGAGTCCCTCGTCGAGGATCCGGGTCAGCCCGCCGTGCAGGCTCGCGACCATCGCCACCGGCGCGGTGTGGTGGTAGGTCCGTCCGCCGGACTTGCCGCTCGCCTCGCCGACGTACCCCCCGAGGAGGCCGAGGTCGAGGTACCACGACTGCGGCCTCTCCACCCGGCGCTCGAACGCGCGGTCGTTGATCGTGAACGGCGCGAGGCCGGGAGCGACGCCCAGGCACTTCTGGGTGCCGGCGTACCCCACGTCGATCCCCCAGTCGTCGGCCAGCAGCTCGATGCCGCCGATGCTCGTGACCGCGTCCACGACCAGCAGGGCGTCGCCCTTGGCCGCACCCAGCGCGGCGATGTCGGAGCGCACGCCGGTCGAGGTCTCGGCGTGGACCGCGGCGATGATCGCCGGAGCGTCGTGGGCCGCCAGTACCCGCTCGACGTCGACCGGCTGGCCCCACTCGTGCTCGACCGGGACCACCTCGGCCCCGCAGCGGGCCGCCACGTCGCACATCCGCTGGCCGAAGAGCCCGTTGACGGCGACGACCACGACGTCACCGGGATGGACGGTGTTGACGAATGCGGCCTCCATGCCCGCCGACCCGGTGGCGGAGATGGGCAGGGTACGGGCGTTGCTGGTGCCCCACACCTGGCGGAGCATGTCGCAGGTCTCGTCCATCAGCTCGATGAACGCGGGATCGAGGTGACCGAGCAGCGGGAGCGCGAGCGCGGCGGTGGCCTCGGGGTAGGGGTTGGACGGGCCGGGGCCGAAGAGCTGGCGGTCGTGGATCCGTCGGGTCGAGCTTGTCGAGGTCATGGGCACGACGCTAGAGGATCGCTCCGGGGTTGAGGATCCCGTCCGGGTCGAGGGCGTCCTTGATCCGCCGGGTCAGCGCCATCACCTCCGGGCCGAGCTGGTCGGGCAGTGCCGCCCGGCGGCTGCGGCCGACGCCGTGCTCGCCGGTGATGGTGCCGCCCAGCGCGATGGTCCGGCGCATCATCTCGGCGAACGCCTCGCGGGCCCGCTTCTCGGCGGCGGGGTCGCCGGCGTCGTACACGATCAGTGGGTGGGTGTTGCCGTCGCCGGCGTGCGCGATCACCGGGATCTCCAGGGAGTGGCTCGCCGCGATGTCGGCGATCGCGTCGAGCAGCTTCGGAAGCGTGCGGGACCGGCACCCCGACGTCCTCGAGCAGCAGGGCACCCCGGGCCTCGACGGCGGGGATCGCCAACCGGCGGGCCTGCACGAACATCTCGCCCTCGTCGGCGTCGTCGGTCACGAACACCTCCGATGCCCCGGCGGCCTCGCAGGCCGTTCGCATCAGCCCGGTCTCGTCGCTGCGAGCGGTCCCCGGAGCGTCGGACTGGGCGACCAGCATCGCCCCGGTCGACCGGTCGAGCCCCATCGGCCTGTGGTCCTCCACCGCGTTGATCGTGCCGCGGTCCATGAGCTCCAACATCGACGGTCGCATGGTGCGGCGTACGTCGACGACCGCGCGGGCGGCGGCGTCCACGGTCGGGAACGTCGCCACGAGGGTCGAGCGAGCCGCCTGGGCCGGCACCAGTCGCAGGATCGCCCTGGTCACGATCCCGAGCGTGCCCTCGCTGCCGACGAAGAGCTTGACCAGGGACAGGCCGGCGACGTCCTTGATCCGCTGGCCACCGAGCGTGACCAGCGTGCCGTCGGCGAGCACGACGTCGAGGCCGAGGACGTAGTCGGTGGTCACGCCGTACTTCACACAGCACAGGCCGCCGGCGTTGGTGGCGACGTTGCCACCGATCGAGCAGATCTCGTACGACGACGGGTCGGGCGGGTACCACAGGCCCTGCTCGGCCGCCGCCGCCTTCACCTCGGCGTTGAAGGCTCCCGGCTCGACGACGGCGACCTGGCAGTCGGTGTCGATCCTGATGGCCCGCATGCGCTCGAGGCTGAGCACGATCCCGCCGTCTACCGCGGTCGACCCTCCGGACAGGCCGGTCCCGGCCCCGCGCGGGACCACCGGGACCCGGTGCTCCGCGGCCCACCGGACGGCGGTCTGGACGTGCTCGGCACTCTCGGCGCGCACGACCGCGAGCGGGGTACCGGCGGTGGAGTCGCGGGTCCAGTCGAAGCGGTACTTCTCGATCGCCTCGGGGTCGGTGACGACCACCTTGTCGGGCAGGGCCCCGGTCAGCTCGGCGAGCGTGTTCATACGCCCATGCAACCACTCACGCCGCGGCGACGGCTTCCTCGTCCGCGTGAGCGATGTGCCCGAGCTCCCGCCAGACCAGGAGCAGGGTGAGCCCGGACCCGATGAACGCGAACCACCACGGCGCCGCGATCCCGCCCCACTGCGCGATCACGCCCCCGAGGAACGAGCCGATGAGCATCCCGCCCATCACGCAGATCATGTAGACCGAGCCGACCCGGCCCTGGAACTCGGTCGGCACCGCCCGCTGCCGTACCGCGTTGGACAGCGTTCCCCACACGAACGCGTAGGCGCCGAAGAAGAACATCAGCGGGTACGCCGCCCACGGCGAGGTCGTCAGCGCCATCGCGAGATGGAACACGACCTCGCACCCGAGCACGAGGCGCATCAGCAGGGCGAGCGGCACCCGGCGCTCCAGCCAGCCGTAGCTCACCGTGCTCAGCAGCCCGCCGAGCGCGGCGGCGCTCGTCAGCAGGCCGAAGCCTGCCTCGTCGATGCCGACGCGCTGGAGTGCCCACAGCACCAGCACCGACCATGGCGCGGCCCAGGTGATGTTGAAGGTGACGATCACCAGCGCGAGCGTCCGCACGGGCCGGTGGCCGATCAGCCAGCGCACCCCTTCGACGATGTCCTGTCGGACGTGGGTGTCGACGTTCTCGCGCACGGCGCCCTTGGGCGTCCCGATCCGGCTGACCAGCACGGCCGCGAGAGCGACGCAGCTGGCCTGGATCGACGAACGGCACCGCCATGCCGACCGCGAACAGGAACGCCCCGACCGCCGGGCCGATGAGCTGGTTGACGGTCACGAAGCCGGCCATGATCCGGGCGTTGGCGATGCCGAGGTCGGCCTTTTCGACCAGCATCGGCGTGAGCGTGCCTGTGGTGACGTCGGCGAAGACCTCGGCCGTGCCGAGCGCCAACATCGCGACCAGGACCAACGTGATGTCGACCTGCCCGGTGACGATCACGACGCACAGCCCGGCGAGGACGATCGCGCGGAGCGCGTCCACCACGATCACGATCAGGCGCCGGTCGAGCCGGTCGGCCAGTGCCCCGGCCACCAGTCCGAAGACCAGCCACGGCAGCTGCGAGGCCACAGCTGCGCCCGCCACCAGTAGGGGGTTGTGGGTCTGCGACGCGACCAACAGCGGTCCCGCCGCCATCATCAGGCCGTCCCCGAGGTTGCTCACCCACGACGAGGCCAGCAGCCACCGGAATCCCGTGCCGAAGCGAGCCGGAACGACGGCTTCCACGAGACGGCTCACAGTCCGCACACGCTAGTCGCCGGCCGGCGACGCACTCAACGCAGTTAAGGGCGGGTCAAGGATTGTACTAGTACCAAAGCCCAATGGCGCTTCATACCGGCGGACGACCACGATTGTCCCATCAGCTACCGACCGGGCGGTGGGACTCACTTCGCAGGTTGGGCTCCCCCGCAAGGTCGGCAGACGACCCGCACGACACCCGGGGCGCCCCACCCCGTCCCCCCGTCCCGGGTGTCGTGGGTCGTTCCTCTGCAGCCCTTCCGGTCGAACCGGCAGCCGATCAGGCGTCCTCGGCGGGCAGATGGTCCCGAGCCCAGATCGCCGCGCTGGTGCGGTCGGTCGACCCCGATCCGGCGGAACACGTTGCCGAGGTGGACCTTGACGGTCCGCTCGCTGATCTCGAGACGCCGGGCGATCTGCTTGTTCGCCAGGCCCCGCGCCACCAGCCGGAGCACCTGGAGCTCGCGCGCGCTCAGCCCCGCGCCCGGGGCCGGGGCCCGGTCGGGCAGCAGCGCCCGGGCGACCCGCGGGTCGAGCGGCGCGTGGCCGGCGGCAGCCGCCCGGATCGCGGCCAGCACCGCGTCCGGTTCGCCGTCCTTGAGCAGGTACCCGACCGCGCCCGCGGAGAGAGCCTCGGAGACCCGGTCGGTCTCCTTGAACGACGTCAGGACCACGACCGCGCCGTCGTACCCGTTCGCGAAGAGCCGCCGGGTGGACTCGATGCCGTCGAGCCCGGGCATCGACAGGTCCATCAGCACGACGTCGGGCTGCAGGTCCGCGGCCAGCCCGACGGCCTCCTCGCCCCCTCCTGCTTCGCCGAGGACGCAGATGTCGTCGGTGGTCGAGCCGATCAGCCCGGCGAGGCCTGCCCGCACCAGGGGATGGTCGTCGACCAGCAGTACGCCGATCACCGGCGCGGTACCCGGAGCCGCCAGTGGCAGCCCGCCCCCGGCGCCGTGGAGACGCTCAGGTCGGCACCCGCTGCCGACGCCACGTCGGCGAGCACCCGGACTCCGAAGTGGCCCTCACGCGGACGGGTGAGGACGTCGGAGGGGTCGAAGCCGCGCCCGTCGTCCACGACGTCCAGCACCATCTCTTCACCCTCCGGACGCCAGGCGATCCGCACGCTGCTCGCCCTCGAGTGCCGCTCGACGTTGTGGAGGCACTCCTGGGTGATCCGGAAGACCAGGCGCTCGACGTCCGGGTCCAGGTCGACGTCGTCCTGCTCCAGGTCCAGCGTCACCTCGATGCCACGAGAGCGCAGCGGCGCAGCGAGGTCCGCGAGCGCGTCCGCAAGGTCTCCGGTGCGGAGGTTCGCGGGGAAGATGTCCACCAGCAGGGAGCGCAGTCCGCCGATGCTGGAGCGCAGCGTCCCGGCGACCCCGTGCAGGTCCTCGGCCAGCCGCGTGTCGCCCTGGGTCTCGGCCCGCGCGGCGGCGCCGGCCACGGTGAAGGAGGTGGCGGCGAGCTCCTGGACCACCCCGTCGTGCAGTGTGCCGGCGATCCGGCGCCGCTCCTCGATCGATGCGTCCACGGCCCGCTCGAGCAGCTCCTCGCGCTGGCGCTGGGAGCGCTTGAGCCGCCCGAGGAGCCACCACACGATCGGCAGCAGCAGCACGGTGAAGAGCAGCAGGCTGCTGACCGTCACCCCGGCGAATCCGCGCCTCAGCTCTCGGGACCGCTGATCGACGACTTCGTCGTAGGGCGCATAGGTCTCGAACAGCAGCGGGGTGCGGTTCGGCGTCCAGACCGGCCCGTAGACCTCGAGCATGCGGCCGTAGTCGCGCCTCGAACTCGTTCTCCCCCTCACTCAGGTCGGAGACCTCGGCACGGCTGCATGATCGGCGTCGGCTCGCAGCACCTCCTGCTCCTCCTCCCCGAGCGGGAAGGTCTGTCGCCGATGAGCTGGGGCTCGTCGGAGTAGACGATGCGTCCGTCGGCTGTCCAGATCTTCACCCGGACGATCGAGGTCGCATCGTTCGACTCTGATGTACTCGGCGACCACCTGATCCAGCGCTTGCGACGGCGTCCCGGTCCCCCTTGATCAGGTCGTTCTGGAGTGCGGGGGTGATGACGGCCTGGGCGAGGAGGTCGCTGGTGTCGACGGCGTCGTGGACGGCCTCCCGCTCGGCCAGGTCCTGGGCAGCGAAGAAGCCACCGATGGCGACCGCGACCAGGGCGACGAAAGCGGCGACCGCGACCCATCCGAGCACCGGGCCGGTGCGTTGCGGCCGACGGTCGCGCGGGGGTGCGCCATAGGAGACCTGGACCCACGACGGGGCCTCGGCACCTCCGGGGCGCCGGTCACGGACGGTGTGCTGGTCGGTCATCACCCTTCATTGTGCGCCTGTCGGCGCTCGGTGCGGGAGGAATCGCGATCTTCCTTGCCAGCTTTCCGCTCGTCGACCTCCGGGTCGGGCCGCTGCCGCTCGGGAGGCAGCTGGATGGTGCTCCGCTCGGGGAACCGCACCGGCGTCTCGGGGGTGAACGAGGCGTTCCGGAGCACGCCGAGGGCCGCGGGCATGACAGCGATCATCAACGCCACGAGCATGAGCGCAAACCTGATCATGGACGGGTCCGTTCGGTGGCCGAGAAGCCCACGGTCTCGCGCCGCGCCGGTCACCGCGCCATCGGGCTTTCGGTCTAGTACCCCGCCCTGCCCGCCCTCCAGGAGGGCCGCCGGTCAGCCCTGCCGGCGGCTCCGCCGGCGTACGGCGACGACGAGGGCGAGCGCGCCCCCGACCAGACCGATCGGCACCGCACCGTTCGAGATCCGGCCGACGACCGAGCGGTCGCCCTTGGCGGACGGGTACGGGTTCGAGCCACGACCGTCGCCGGGGACGTCGACCGAGTAGACGTCGAGGCCGCGGACCAGGTCGACGGCGTACACGACGTTGCTGCTCGCGCCGGTCTGGTCTCCCTGGGCGTCGTAGACCGGGACCCACATGGCGTCCCAGACCTGGGAGGCGCCCCAGTGGGCGTAGCCGTGCGACTTCAGGTGCTGGGGGTCGCGGACGTCGATGAACTGGGTCCCGCCGCCGTAGTAGCCGATGGCCACGATCCCGCCGGGCCGGAAGTCGAACCAGTGGGCCGAGCAGAACGCGCCCTGCGGGCTCGGGAAGTTGCCGAGGTCGGAGAGCTCGACCTTGTCGAGCGGGACGATGCCGCCCGGGCCGCCGTTGAGGCTCCTGATGTGCCACGTCTGGAACGACCCGGCCTTGGTGCAGTCGGTCTGCTCGTAGTCCTCCTCGGTCACCAGCAGCACGTTGCCGTTGGCGATGGAGGGCCGGCTGTGGGCCCGGAAGTTCTTCGCGTTGGGCCGGAACGAGTTGTGGTGGATGAAGTCGTTGTAGCCGTTCGCACCGGCCGCGTCACCCGCGCCGCCGGCCTCGCCGGTGGTGGCGAGCAGCCGGGGGTGCTCGCGGGCGGTCGACGTTCCACATCGAGGAGCCGTCGAAACCGGTGTGGGTGCCGATGCCGGCGTTGTCGAAGTTCCACTTGTGTCCGGCCGTCGGCGAGTGGAAGGGCTGGACGCCCGCCTTGCGGGGGTTGCTGTCGACCTCCTTCGGCTTCTGGATGTTGCGCAGGTCGATGATCGAGAAGGTCCCGGAGCCGCTGTCGCCGGCGGAGTAGGCGTAGCGGCAGTCGTACTCGTCCACGCAGGCGACCGTGTGCGTGCTGGTCGTCGCCGGGGCGCGTCCCACGATGTCGGGAGCGGCGGGGTCGGTCACGTCGACCACGACCAGCTCGTTGCCGCCCGCATTGAAGTGCTGGGGGTCGCTCGGCGAGGCCTGGTACAGGTCGACGCCGATCAGCGCGAACCTCCGCTTGCCGTCCTGGGTGCGGCGCTCGCCGCAGTTCATCGCCTCGTTCTCGAACACCGCGTTGGGCAGCACGCCGACCTGGGTCGGGTTGGTGGCGTCCTTGACGTTCCACACCCGGACCGACTCGAGCCCGCTGGTCACGAAGAGCGGGGCCGTCTTCATGAAGCAGCCCGAGATCCCGGCGGTGCCGGGCTTGGTCGCGAGGTGCTGGACGTTGCCGCTGAGCATCGGGGTGTCGTCGCCTGCCGACGAGGAGGGAGGTCCGCAGCTCCCGCAGGTCGGCCCCCTTGTCACCGTGGGCGGAGGCGGGCGGGGCGATGGCCAGGGAGGCGCCGACGGTCAGGCCGGCGGCGAGGGTGATGAGTCTGCGCATGCACGACTCAACGACGCGGCGTAACTTGGGTCACGCCGTCGTGGCAATACCGCCGGTCAGGCGGGCTGCATCTCCTGCATGTTCTCGGACCCGAGATCGAGAAGCGCGTCCGCGTGGGCGGCGGCGAGTGCGTCGTTCTCCTGCGAGAGGCGAAGCACCAGTGCCTCGAGTTCGGCCACCCGGGTGCGCAGCCGCGTGTTCTCGGCTGTCAGTCGGGCGGGGATTCGCAGGTCGCTGTTCATGTAACCGATCAGCGCCTTGGCCATGGATGAGCCTTCCATGTGATGTGAAAGCCCGCGATGTGGGGCCGTCTACAAGAGTCTCACCGCGACGTCGCGCGGTCAATCCCGGGTCTTGACCGGCGCCGGCGCGGCGAGGGCTGGCAGCGGGGGCAGAAGTACGACGACCGGTTCATGAAGGCGACCCGGCGGATGGCCGTGCCGCAGCGTGCGCAGGGCTCGCCCTCGCGGCCGTAGGCGTCCAGCGAGCGGTCGAAGTAGCCCGACTCGCCGTTCACGTTGACGTAGAGCGTGTCGAAGGACGTGCCGCCCTCCCCCAGCGCGTCGGTCATCACCGCGCGGGCGTGCCCGAGCAGCGCGCGGACCTGCGGCCCGGTCAGCCGGTCACCCGGTCGGTCCCCGTGGATGCGCGCCCGCCACAGCGCCTCGTCGGCGTAGATGTTGCCCACCCCGGACACCAGCGTCTGGTCGAGCAGCAGCCGTTTCACCCCGGCGGTACGCCGGCGTACGCGGCGCACGAACACGTCCTCGTCGAACTGCGGGTCGAGCGGGTCGAGCGCGATGTGGGCGATCTCGGCGGGCAGCTCGGCACCGCCGTCGGACACCGACAGCCCGCCGAACATCCGCTGGTCGGCGAAGCGCAGCTCCAGGCCGTCGTGCAGCACCAGGCGGACCCGGAGGTGCCGGTCGTCGGGCGCACCGGAGGGCTGCACGAGCAGCTGCCCGCTCATGCCGAGGTGGCCGAGCAGGGCGTCACCGTTGTCGAGCGGCAGCCAGAGGTACTTGCCGCGCCGCCGCGCGTCCTCGATCCGGCGGCCGGTCAGGGCGAGCGCGAAGCCCTCGGGGCCGCGCGGGTCGCGACGGACGGGGCGCGGGTGGAGGACGTCGACCCGGGTGATGGTCCGGCCGAGCACGTGGCGGGCGAGACCCGCCCGGACGACCTCGACCTCGGGGAGCTCGGGCACGTGGCGTCAGTCTCGGGGCTTCGGTCTTGGGGCGTCAGTCGTTGACGGCGGACGTGGCGGCCTGGACCGCGGGGTCCTCGACGCCGAGGTCGGCCGCGATCTCGCCGTACGCCGTCTCCGCGGCGGCCTGCTCGGCCTCCTTCTTGGAGCGGCCGACGCCGTTGCCGTAGAGCCCCTCGCCCACCCTGACCTGGGCGGTGAAGGTCTTCATGTGGTCGGGGCCCTCGTCGGCGATGACGTACTCGGGCACGCCGAGGCCGTGCTCGGCCGAGAGCTCCTGCAGGGAGGTCTTCCAGTCCAGCCCGGCGCCGAGCGCGCTGGCCGCCTCGATGAGGGGGTCGAACAGCAGGTGGACGACCTGCGAGGACACCTCGAACCCGCCGCTGAGGTGAATGGCGCCGAGCACGGCCTCGAGGGTGTCGGAGAGGATCGAGGCCTTGCCGCGGCCTCCGGTGACCTGCTCGCCGCGGCCGAGCTTGACGTGGTCGCCGAGGCCGATCTCGCGGCCGACCTCGGCCAGGGCACGGGCGTTGACGACCGCCGCACGCAGCTTGGCCAGCCTGCCCTCGGACAGGTCGGGGTGGGTGAGGTAGAGCGTCTCGGTCACCACCACACCGAGGACGGAGTCGCCGAGGAACTCCAGCCGCTCGTTGGTCGGCAGTCCGCCGTTCTCGTAGGCGAACGAACGATGGGTGAGGGCTCTCTCGAGCAGCCCGGGTTCCAGCGTCGGATTCCCGAGCGCCGCCCGGAGGTCCTCGTAGTCGATCAAGCCGTCATTCCAGCCGGTCGCGGGTTCAGAGGACCTGACGACGGCCGGACCTTGGCGCCGTACTGGCCGCACTCGGCGCACGCGCGGTGCGGCAGGTGCTTCGCGCCGCAGGCAGGGTTCGCGCAGGTCACGAGGGAGGGCGCGACGGCCTTCCACTGTGAGCGACGGTGACGCGTGTTGCTGCGCGACATCTTCCGCTTCGGGACAGCCACTGTTCTCTCCTTGCTATCGCGACCGTGAGTCCGGCCGCACTGGTCATTCCTCGCCCTGCTGGAGCTGCTGCAGCCCGGCCCACCGCGGATCGATCGCAGCCTCGTGGGCGTGGCCCGGATCGTCGGCCAGACGCGCACCGCACTCGGTGCACAGTCCGGGACAATCGTCCTCGCACAGCGGCTGGAACGGTAGTGCGAGCACCACCGCGTCCCGCAGCAGGGGTTCGAGGTCGAGCAGGTCGCCCTCGAGCCGGCTGGTCTCGTCGTCCTCCGGGTCGGCAGGTGCTGCGTCGCCGCCCCGGTGGGAGCCCTGGTCGTGGTAGACGAACAGCTCCTGGAACCCCACCTCGACCTCGTCGGAGATCGGCTCCAGGCACCGCACGCACTCGCCCTCGAGCCCGACGACCGCCGAACCCGTGACCAGCACCCCCTCCATGACCGCCTCCAGACGCAGGTCGATCTCGACCTGCGAACCTTCGGGGACACGGAGAACTTCGATACCCAGGCCTGCCGGAGCCGGAACCGTTCGGGTCACCTTGCGCTGGGACCCCGGGCGGCGGCCGAGCTCGCGAATGTCGAGCACGAGCGGCGCTCTCGGGTCCAGGCTGCTAAAGGAGATCACTTTCCGGGTCCGGGCACACGACAGAACTGTCTGGGAATCGTAACCGGCGTGGCACCGGCACGGCAAAAGCGCAGCAGGCTCAGCCACCGCCCTGGTCGCGCTCCGCGAGCCGGGCCACGAGCCGCTCGTGCACGAAGGCCGGCAGCAGGCCCGAGACGTCGCCGCCGAACATCGCGACCTCCTTGACCAGGCTCGACGCCAGGAAGGAGTACTCCGGGCTGGTGGGCACGAAGACCGTCTCCACCTCGGCGAGCGAGGCGTTCATCTGGGCCATCTGCAGCTCGTAGTCGAAGTCGCTGACGGCGCGCAGCCCCTTCACGATCGTGCGGATGTCCCGGTCCCTGCAGAAGTCGGTGAGCAGGCCGGTGAACCCGTCGACCGTCACGTTGTCGAACGGCTCGCACGCCGTGCGCAGCATGTCGATCCGCTCGTCGGGGGTGAAGAGCCGGTTCTTGGACTTGTTGATCCCCACCGCGACCACCACCTCGTCGAAGAGGTGGGAGGCGCGCGCCACGATGTCGAGGTGCCCGTTGGTGACCGGGTCGAACGACCCGGGACAGACGGCTCGGCGCACGGGCTACTCCTCGCTGGTGGCGGATCCCGGCGACCTGGTCAGCGGGACGAGGGGACGCGGCGTGACCGTACCAAAGGGTCGTCTCGCCGTACCGCTTGTGCCGCACGCCGGTGAACCCGGCCGGCCAGGCCGGCTCGGGGCTGCGCGAGGAGCGTTCGACCACCACCAGCGCGCCCGGCACCAGCCACTCGTGGTCGACCAGGCCCTGGAGGGCGGTGGCGACCGTCTCGTCGTCGACCGGGTAGGGCGGGTCGAGGAAGACGACGTCGTACGGCGCGGCGGGCGGACGCTGGAGGGCCCCGGACACCGACGCCGCCATCACGTCCGCCTTGCTGAAGCCGAGCGTCCTGGCGTTCCCGACGATCAGGCTCGCCGTGCGCCGGTCCTGCTCGACCAGGGTGACGACGCCCGCTCCCCGGGACCAGGCCTCGAGCCCGACCGCCCCGGAGCCGGCGTACAGGTCGAGGAACCGGAGCCCGTGGAGGGACCCGCACCAGGCCTCGATGGTGGAGAACAGCGCCTCGCGCACCCGGTCGCTGGTCGGGCGGGTGCTGACGCCGCGCGGCGTCTGGATGCGACGCCCGCCGGCTGACCCGCCGATGATCCGGGTCACCACCTACGCCTTCTCCATGAAGCCAGAGTGACGCGACCTCTCCATCTCCGCCACCGCCTCGGCCAGTCGCGGCGCCCGCGCCAGCGCCGGATCCTGGTCGAGGAGGGCTTCGGCAGCCTCGCGCGCGCTGACGATCGTCTTCTCGTCCCGGAGGACCCGCAGGTTCTGCAGGCTGGAGCGGAAGCCGGACTGCGACTTGCCCAGGACGTCGCCCTCGCGTCGCTGGTCGAGGTCGATCCGGCTCAGCTCGAACCCGTCCGTGGACGCCGCCACCGCGTCCAGACGCTCGCGCGCCGGGGTACCGGCCTCGGAGCGGGTGACGAGCAGGCAGAGCCCCGGGAGCCCTCCCCGGCCGACGCGGCCCCGGAGCTGGTGGAGCTGGGAGACGCCGAACCGCTCGGCGTCGAGAAGCACCATCGCGGTGGCGTTGGCGACGTCGACCCCGACCTCGATGACGGTCGTCGCGACCAGCACGTCGACCTCCCCGCCGGCGAAGGCGCGCATGGTCTGCTCCTTCTGGTCCGGAGCGAGCCGACCGTGCAGCACGGCGAGCCGCAGGTCGGCCAGCGGCCCGCTTGACCAGCTCGTCGTGGAGCTCCTCGACGGCGGTCAGCGACACCTGCGGCGTCGTGTCGTTGCCCTCCTCGTCGATGTCGCGCTGGTCGCGCTCACCCTCCTCCGGCTCGTCGCCGGTGATCCGGGGGCAGACGACGTACACCTGGTGCCCCTTGCCGACCTCCTCGCGGACCCGTTCCCACACCCGGCCGATCCAGTGCGGCTGGTCGGCCAGGGGGACGACGTTGGTCTGGATCGGGGCGCGGCCGGCGGGCAGCTCCGCGAGCGTCGAGATCTCCAGGTCGCCGAAGACGGTCATGGCGACCGTCCGCGGGATGGGGGTGGCGGTCATGACCAGGACGTGCGGCGGGGTCCCGGCCTTGTCGGTGAGGGCCGCGCGCTGCTCGACGCCGAAGCGGTGCTGCTCGTCGACGACGACCAGGCCGAGGTCGGCGAAGGTGACGTTCTCCTCCAGCAGGGCGTGGGTGCCGATGACGATGCCCGCCTCGCCGCTGGCGATCCGCAGCATCGACTCCTGACGCTGGGCCCTGGTCATCGAGCCGGTGAGCAGCGCCACCGAGGTTGCCTCGGCGGCGCCGCCGAGCATCCCGCCGCCCGCGAGGTCGCCGAGCATCTCGGTGATCGACCGGTGGTGCTGCTGGGCCAGCACCTCGGTGGGGGCGAGCAGGGCCGCCTGGCCGCCGGAGTCGACGGTGCGCAGCATCGCCCGGACGGCGACCAGCGTCTTGCCGGAGCCGACCTCACCCTGGAGCAGCCGGTTCATGGGGTGCGGGCGGGCCAGCTCCTCCTCGAGCACCTCCCCGATCTCGCGCTGGCCCCTCGTCAGCTCGAACGGCAGCCGTGCGTCGAAGGCGGACAGCAGGTCTCCGCGGTCGCCGGTGCGGGCCTGACCGCCCTGCTCGCGCAGCTCACGGCGGCGTCGCGCCAGGACCAGCTGGGTGACCAGCGCCTCCTCGAAGCGGAACCGCTTCTGCGCCGCCCCGACCTGGCGGTAGTCGTCGGGCGCGTGGATCCACCGCAGGGCGGTGGACACGTCCAGCAGGGAGTACTGCTCGCGCAGCTCCTCCGGGAACAGGTCGGGTACGTCGCTCACCAGGTCGAGGGCGAGCTGGACCGCCTTCTGGACGTCCCAGGAGTAGACCGTGGCGGTCACCGGGTAGATCGGGAGCAGTCCCTTCAGGCTGGCGGCCAGCCCGTCGTCGTCGCCGTCCCCGGTGAACATCACCGAGTGGGGTGAGGCGATCTGCCAGGTCTGGTTGAACCGCTGGGCCTTCCCGGTGAACATCCCGCGGTTGCCCGGCGCCATCCGCCGCTGCTCCTTCTCCGCCTGCCCCTTCCACGGCACGAAGAAGGACATCGTGAAGCCCGGGCCATTGGTCTTGATCCGCACCTCGACGCGGTAGCTGAGCTTGTTGGTGCGGCGGTTCTTGAAGCTCTTGACCTCGCTGGAGGTCACCTCCCCGACGACACTGACGACCTGGCCCTCGGCCGGTTCGTCCACGTCCGAGAGCTCGTCGGTCTTGACGTAACGACGCGGGAAGTGGGACAGCAGGTCGCCGACGGTCTCGAGGCCGAGCCCGTTGATGACGGCGTCGCGCTTCTTGGTGGCCCTGCCGAAGACACTGGCCACCGGTGAGTCGGGGGTGATCGCGGACAAGGGGTCTCACTCCACGGAGATGAGGAGCGGGTAGCGCTCCTGACCACCGTCGTACACGACGACGTCGACATGGGGGTGGTGCTCCTCGACGTGGGACGGCGCAGCGCCGGGCGAGGTCGTCGGTCTCCCCCTCGCCGGTGACGAGAGTGACGAGCTCTCCACCGCCGCCGAGCAGCAGACCGAGCACGTCGGTCGCGACGGAGTACAGATCGTCGCCGATGACGGCGAAGTCTCCCTCCACCACGCCGAGCACGTCGCCCGGCTCGCACGGGCCGGCCATCGTGATCGCCCGCCGCGCGGCCACGGTGACGGCGCCGTGGCGGGCGTGGCGGGCGGTGGCGGTCATCTCGAGGACGTCCTGCTGGAACGTCCGGCCGGGCTCGTGGACGGCGAGGGCCGCCAGGCCCTGGACCTGGGCGCGGGTGGGGATCACGGCCACGGTGAGCTTCTCGTCGCTCTCGGCGGTCCGGGCGGCGACCTCGGCGGCCCGCACGGAGTCGGGATCGTTGGGCAGGACGACCACCTCCTCGGCGCCGCAGGTGGTGATCGCCTCGAGGATCTGGCCGGTGGAAGGCCGGCGACCGGGTCCACCCTCGACCACGACCGCTCCCGCCTCGGCGAACAGGGCGGCGAGCCCCGGTCCGGCGGCGACGGTGACGATCCGGCGGCCCCGGCGCTCGACCGACTCCTGCCGCGCCTCGGCCACCTGCTCGGCGAAGTGGGTCACCCGGACCCGGTAGGGGCGCCCGGCCCGGATCCCGGCCTCGATCGCGGCGCCGACGTCGTCGACGTGCACGTGGACGTTGAACAGCCCGTCGCCACCCACCACGACGAGGGAGTCGCCCAGGGGCGCCAGGTCCCGCTTCAGCCCGAGGATCCGGTCGTCCTCGGCGTCGAGGAGGTACATCACCTCGTAGGCGGGCCCGTCGTCGGTGAGGTCGCCGGCGGGTTGCGGGACCGGGATCGTCGGCCGTCCGATGGGGGTCGTGACCGGGATCGGACGGCGGCCGGTGAGCACCGTCTCGGCCGCGTCGAGGATCACGCTGAGTCCGCGACCGCCGGCGTCGACCACGCCGGCGTCGCGCAGGGTCTGGAGCTGGTCGGGGGTCCTGGCCAGTGCCTCGCGTGCCGCCTCCGCCGCGGCCGCCACGCACGTCCCGCGCCCGGGCGTCGGCGTCGCTGGCCCGGGCCGTCGCCGGCCTCGGCGGCGGCGCGGGCCACGGTGAGGATGGTCCCCTCGACCGGCTCGCCCACTGCGGCGTAGCTCGCGTCGCTCGCCTGTGTCATGGCCTCGGCCATCACGGTGGCGTTCCGCTCCCCCGGCTCCCGCGCCGCGACGCGCTGGGCGAAGGCCCCCAGCATCTCGCTGAGGATGACCCCGCTGTTGCCGCGGGCCCCCAGGAGCGCACCGCGGCGGAACGCCTGGAGGCCGGCCGCCAGGTCGGCGGAGGAATCCGCCAGCACCACGTCGCGGAGGGCGTCGCGGGCGGCCGACACCGTGAGGTACATGTTGGTGCCGGTGTCTCCGTCCGGCACGGGATAGACGTTCAGGGCGTCGATCTCCTCCCGGGCCTCCGCGAGCGCGTCGGCGGCGAGGTCGACGAAGCGCAGGACGACCGGGAGCCGGATGGTGCCGTCGGTGGGCGCTTCCATGGGCTGCCTCGTCGCTCCTGATCGGGTGGTCCGGACCGGGCCCTGCGTGGGGCCTCAGGTTAGTCGGTCGGGCACCGGCTCCTGCGGTAGGCGACGATTCGCACGCGGGCCGGGGCGTCGGATACTCTTGGGCGGTTGCCCGCCTTGCCGGGCCCTTCGTTCAAACCTCGATCCTCAGGAGTTCACGGTGGCTGCCGTCTGTGACATCTGCGCCAAGAAGCCGGGATTCGGCAACAACCGTCCCTGGTCGCGCAAGATCACGAAGCGTCGCTTCGACCCCAACATCCAGCGCGTCCGGGCCACGGTCAACGGCACCCCCAAGCGCCTCAACGTCTGCACCGGCTGCATCAAGGCCGGCAAGGTCACACGCTGACCGAGCACGACACCCGAAGCGCATCGCGCTTCGAAAGCTTTCTGCGTGTCGCGGGTCGAGCCGTCGAATTCCGGGAGACGCAGTGGTCGGAGCCACGAGGTCAGCGTTCTTGTTTCAGAAGTGGGTCCAGCCGGTCGGGCCGTCGTACTCCTGGCCGTCGACGGTGACCCCCGCGCCCTCGGTCACGGTGCCGATCACCAGCCACCCGTCGGGTACCGATCCCTCGGGGAAGGTGGCCAGCAGCGCGTGGTCGTCTCCCCCGCCGAGGATGAACTGGATCGGGTCCGCGCCGAGGGCGGCGCCCACGGCCTGCAGCGGCTCCGCCAGCTCGAACGCGTCGCGGTGCACGTCCATCGAGACGCCCGACGCGGTGGCGATGTGGCCCGCGTCGGCGAGCAGTCCGTCGGACACGTCGATCATCGCGGTGGCGCCGGCGTCGGCGGCGACCGGCCCCGCGTCGTACGGCGGCTCGGGGCGTCGGTAGGCCTCGACCAGGACCCTGGGGGAACGGAAGCCCCGCCCCAGCACGGCCATCCCGCCGGCCGCCCATCCCTGCCGGCCGCAGAGCGCGAGCACGTCTCCGGGCCGGGCTCCGGACCGGACCACGGGCGCCACGGTGCACGCGCCGAGGACGGTCACCGCGATCACGAGCTGGTCCGAACGGCTCAGGTCACCACCGACGACGGAGGCCCCGACGAGGGCGCACTCCTCCGCGAACCCGCGCGCGAACTCGAGGGCCCACTCCGCGGGGAGGTCGGCGGGGGCGGCGAGCCCGATCGTGAGGGAGGTGGCCCGCCCGCCCATCGCATTGATGTCGGAGAGGTTCTGCGCGGCGGCGCGGTGGCCGACGTCGGCGGCGGAGACCCAGTCACGACGGAAGTGCCGCCCCTCGACCATGAGATCCGTCGAGACGACGACGTGGCCGGTGCGCACCCTCAGCACCGCGGCGTCGTCGCCCGGCCCGACGAGGACCTGGTCACCCTGCTCGAAGATCCCCGTGAGCGCCTCGATCAGCCCGAACTCTCCGGCGTCGGACACGGTCGCGTCGGGGGGAAAGGTCATGGCGCCATCCCACCAGACCAGCGCCTGCTCCGCCCACAGGGGACCTATCGGGAGCTCCTCGGCGCACGATAGGTTGGCCCGCGACACAGACCCGCACGAGACGAGGAGTCCACGATGGTCGTCCAGGCGTACATCCTGATCCAGACCGACGTCGGCAAGGCCGCCGAAGTGGCCCGCGAGATCGCGACGGTCAAGGGCGTGACGCTGGCCGAGGACGTCACCGGACCGTACGACGTGATCGTGCGCGCCGAGGCCCGCAACGTCGACGAGCTCGGGAAGCTCGTCGTGTCCAAGGTCCAGAACCTCGACGGCATCACCCGCACCCTGACTTGCCCGGTCGTGCACATCTGACCGGCTGGATGTCGTTGCGACGCCCCGGACCTCGACGGGTCCGGGGCGTCGCCATGTCCGGGCTGCTGCTGGCCCTGGTGGGGTGCGCCGACGAGCAGGTCTCCATCCCCTCGACCGACGCGGGCCGTGCGGACCGGACCGTCTGCGAGCGGTTCATCGCCGACCTGCCCGCCGAGCTGGCGGGCGAGCCGGAACGCACCCTCGCCGACGAAGGAGGAACGCTCGGGGCGGCGTGGGGCGACCCGGCGATCGTGCTCACCTGCGGAGGTGAGCTGCCCGACGACTTCGACCGTTTCGCGCAGTGCATCGAGGCGAACGGGGTCGGCTGGTTCGTGCCGGACGACGCCGAGGCCGACCAGTCCTCGACCGCCGCCCTCACCGCTGCGGGCTACCGGCCCGTGGTCCAGGTGACCGTCCCCGGCGACTACCGACCCGAGGGCGTCGCCTCGGTCATGGCCGAGCTCGCCGATCCGGTGCGGGAGCACCTGCGGCTGGTCGATCCGTGCGAGTGACCCAATCTCGATAGTCCGCTACGAAAAGCTCCCTGACTCGTGGACTTGAAGTGCGTTTCGTGGCGGACTATCGCCTCAACGCAGGCCGGTGTCGCGCGCGAGCGCGAGCTGGATCAGCCGGTCGACGAGCTCGGGGTAGCCCACGCCGGTGGCTGCCCACATCCGCGGGAACATCGACAGCGGGGTGAACCCGGGCATGGTGTTGATCTCGTTGACCACGAGCGACTGGTCGGGCATCACGAAGAAGTCGACCCGCGCCAGCCCCTCGCAGCTCACGGCCTCGAACGTGCGGGCCGCCAGCTCCCTGAGCCGGGTGGTGACGTCGTCGGGAAGATCCGCCGGGACGTCGAGCTCGGTCGCCTCCTCGGGGAGGTACTTCGCCGCGAAGTCGTAGAACTCGTGGTCCCCGGTGACCCGGATCTCGGCGGGGAGCGACGTCTCGGGGGTCCCGTCGGGGGCCTGGAGCACGCCGCACTCCACCTCGCGCGCCCCCTCGGCGGAGACCTCCACGAGCGCCTTGGGGTCGTGACGGTGGGCCTCCTCGAGGCACGCGTCGAGCTCGGAAGCGTCGTGGGCCTTGGAGATGCCGATGCTCGAGCCACCACGAGCCGGCTTCACGAACAGCGGGTAGCCGAGCCCGTCCGCGCGACCGCGGCACGTCTGGGGGTCAGCGGCCCACTCACGGGCGGTGATCGTCACCGACGGCAGGACCGGCAGCCCGGCCTCGGACAGCACGACCTTCATGTAGGCCTTGTCCATGCTGACCGCGCTCGCCAGCACGCCGGCGCCGACGTACCGGACCCCGGCCATCTCGAACATGCCCTGGATGGTGCCGTCCTCACCCCAGGGTCCGTGGAGGAGCGGGAAGACGACGTCCACCTCGCCCAGTGTGCGCGGCGGCTGGGACGCCTCGGTGACCACGAGGTCGGTGCCCGCGCTGTCCCGGGCGAGCGCGATCGTCGCGCGGTCCCCGTCGACCGCGGGCAGCTGGTCGGGTCCCTTGATCTGCAGCCGGTCCGGATCACCGGACTCCAGGACCCAGCGGCCGTCGGTGGCGATGCCGACCGGCACCACGTCGTACGCGTCCCGGTCGATCGCCTGCAGGACGCTCCCGGCGGTGACGCACGAGATCGCGTGCTCGCTGGACCGGCCCCCGAAGACGACGGCGACGCGGGGCTTGCTGGTGGGCGCGTTCATCGGGTCGACCCTATCCACCTAGTCTCGTGCGCATGACCGAGGACGCGCCCGCCCTGAAGCCCTCCACCGTCGCGGTCACCGCCGGCCGCCCGGACAAGGAGCCGGACGCGCCGCTGAACACCCCGCTCACCATGGCGTCGACGTACGTGGCCGGCGGCGACCTGGAGTACGGGCGCTACGCGAACCCGACCTGGACCGCCTTCGAGGAGACCCTCGGCGCGCTCGAGGGCGGGCGCTGCCTGTCGTTCGCCTCCGGCCTGGCCGCGGTCGCCACCGTGCTGGACCTCGTCGGCCAGGGCACCCGGGTCGTCGCGCCGCGGCACGCGTACCTCGGCAGCGTGATGCAGCTCGCCGACCTCGAGGCCCGGGGTCGGCTGCACGCCCAGCTGGTCGACGTGAGCGACACCGACGCGGTGGTCGCGGCCTGCGACGGGGCGGCCCTGGTGTGGCTGGAGTCGCCGACCAACCCCGCCCTCGAGATCGCCGACATCCCCACGATCCGGGCGGCCGCGCACGAGGCGGGTGCGTACGTCGTCGTCGACAACACCTTCGCCACGCCGCTGCTGCAGCAGCCGCTGGAGATGGGCGTCGACCTCGTCGTGCACTCCGCGACGAAGTTCCTCTCCGGCCACAGCGACGTGGTCCTCGGCGCCGTGGTCACCCGCGACGACCAGCTGTACGACGTCCTGAAGGGCCGGCGCGACCTGGTGGGAGCGATCCCGGGCACCCTCGAGGCGTGGCTCGCCCTGCGCGGACTGCGCACCCTCCACCTGCGCGTGGAACGCGCCCAGGCCAACGCCACCGAGCTGGCGCGCCGGCTGTCCGGACACCCGGCCATCGAGGAGGTGCGCTACCCGGGCTTCGGCGGGATCGTCGCGATCGTGCTCGAACAAGGTGCGCTCGCCGCGGACCTGCTGACGCACAAGACGAAGCTGTGGGTGCACGCGACATCACTCGGCGGCGTGGAGTCGACGTTCGAGCGGCGCCGGCGCTGGAAGACCGAGCCGGCCACGATCCCCGACGCGCTGGTGCGGATGTCGGTCGGGATCGAGGACGTCGACGACCTGTGGGCCGACCTGGAGAGGGCGCTCGACGACCTGGCGTGATCAGTCGCCGCCCTGCGGATCTCACCGGGTCTCGACACGCTCCGTCGCGGCCTCGTCCCTCAGCCGCGGTCGCTACTCGACCACCGATGAGAGGGACTGACCTCGTTCCTCGGTCAATCCCTCTCAGCTTTCGTGTCGCGTGCGATGAAGGCGTCCATCATCTCCTGCGCGGTCATCTTCCCCGCGACCACGGAGTCGACGTGCTCGGCGATCGGTGCGTCGACGCCGGTGCGCCGGGCCAGGGCGAGCAGGGAGGAGCACGACTTCGCGCCCTCGGCGACCTGGCGGGTGCTCGCGTAGATCTCCTCGGTGGTCATCCCCTTGCCGAGGTTCTCGCCGAAGGTGCGGTTGCGCGAGAGCGGGGACGAGCAGGTCGCGACCAGGTCACCGAGGCCGGCGAGCCCCATCAGGGTCAACGGGTCGGCGTCGAGCGCGGTGGCGAGACGGGCGGTCTCCGCGAGGCCGCGGGTGATCACCGAGGCGGTGGTGTTGTCGCCGAACCCGAGGCCGACGGCCATCCCGACAGCGAGGCCGACGACGTTCTTGTAGGCGCCGCCGAGCTCGCACCCCAGCACGTCGACGCTGGTGTAGGGACGGAACGCCGGCGAGTGGCACATCGCCTGGAGCCGCTTCGCGACCTGCTCGTCGGCACAGGCGACCACCGAGGCCGCGGGCTCGCGGCGGGCGATCTCCTTCGACAGGTTGGGTCCGCTGACGACCGCGACCCGCTCCGGTCCGGCGCCGGTGACGTCCTCGATCACCTCGCTCATCCGCTTGAGGCTGCCGAGCTCGACGCCCTTCATCAGGGAGACCAAGGGGACCCCGCGGGGCAGCGCGTCGGCCCACTGCTCGAGGTTCTCGCGGAACGTCTGGGACGGCACCACCAGGAAGACCGCTTCGGCGTCCGCCGCAGCCTCCTCGGGATCGTGGGTGGCCGACACGGTCCGGGGCAGCTCGATGCCGGAGAGGTAGTCGGTGTTCTGGTGCCGCTCGTTGATGGTCGCGCACACCTCTTCCCGGCGGCCCCAGATCTTGACCTCGTTGCCCGCGTCGGCCAGCACGATGGAGAAGGCGGTGCCCCACGACCCGGCCCCGAAGACCGCGACCTTGTTCATTCCTGCCCGTCCTTCTTCTTCCGCGTCCTGCGCTTGTTGGGATTGCCGATCTGCTTCACGCCCATCCGGCGGGGATCGAAACGCTCGGCAGGTGCGGTCTCCCCACGGAGCTCCTCGACGATCGCAGTGAGCGCCGCCATGATCCGCGCGGTCGCCTCGTTGATCGCCTCCGTGCTCCGCGTCTTCCCCACGAGGTCAGCGAGGTCGACGGGGTCTCCGGCCTTCATCGTGACGTGCTGGGGCGGGATCAGACGCGGCTTCGAGGAGTACGGCGGCAGGATCTTCTGCACCCCCCAGTGCCCGACCGGGATCACCGGACAGCCGGTCTCCAGTGCGATCCGGGCCGCCCCGCTCTTGCCGGCCATCGGCCAGAGGGCGGGATCCCGGGTGAGCGTGCCCTCCGGGTAGACGATCACGCACTCACCGCCGCGGACGGCCGCCACCGCGGCGTCGTACGCGCCGATGGCCGTGCGGCTGAGACGTTCGACCGGGATCTGGCCGGCCGCCGTCAGGTATTTCGCGAGCAGCTTGTTCTTGAACAAGCCGGACTTGGCGAGATAGCGCGGGATCCGCCCGTGGTCGTAGACGAACAGCGCGGTCAGCAAGGGGTCGACGTGGGAGACGTGGTTGACGACCACGATGCACCCGCCCTCGGCCGGGAGCTTGCGACCGTCCACCCAGGTACGGCGCGTGGTCGCGAACAGGGCCGGCTTGAGGATCACGACCCCGAGGTCGATCGCCCAGCCGCGCTTCTGCTGGACCTTGCGAACCTTCACCCTCGCCCCTCGATGGTCACCGGGCCGAGTGCCGGCCGGACGCACCCTGCGTCGAATGCAGGCTACTCGGTCGGATCTCCCCGGGCCTGCCGTGACGCGGCACCACTCAGGGATCGCTCCAGGGATGCCTGACAGGATCGAGGCGATGAAGGACCAGGAGCACGTCGTGCTGGTGCCGGTGAAGCCGCCGGCCGTGGGGAAGTCGCGGCTGGTCGGGCTGCCCGCGGAGCTGCGCCGCGAGCTCGCGGTCGCCTTCGCCCTCGACACCGTGTCCGCGTGCCTCGCCACTCCCGGCGTCGGCGCCGTCCTTGCGGTCACCGACGACGCGGCGTTCTCACAACGCCTGGCTGCACTCGGTTGTGAGGCCGTGCCCGACGGGGTCGCCGGAGACCTCAACGCCTGCCTGCGCCTCGCGGCTGCGGAGGCCGTTCGGCGCTGGCCGCGGCTGTCCCCGGTGGCGGTGTGTGCGGACCTTCCGGCGCTTCGGCCCGGCAGACCTCGGGTCGGCGCTCGGCGCCCTCCCGTCGCGGGTCCCGTCGTTCGTCGCCGACGCCGCCGGGACCGGGACCACGATGTACGCCGCGCCGCACGACTCGTTCGACCCCCGCTTCGGCCCTGGCTCCCGCGCTGCGCACCTGGAGGCCGGCGCCGTCGCGGTGGAGGGCGACCTGGCGTCCCTGCGTCAGGACGTGGACGACCTCGACGACCTGCACCGCGTGCTCCGGCTCGGCGTCGGCCCCCACACGAGTGCCCTCGAAATGGATTCAGGGTGGGCCGCCGTCACCGGCGACCCACCCTGACCCTGCTGCTTCTATCTAGGACTTCTTGGCCGTCTTCCTGGCCGCCGACTTCTTGGCCGTCGACTTCTTGGCCGCCTTCTTGGCGGGCGACTTCTTCGCGGCGCTCTTCTTGGCGGGCGCCTTCTTTGCGGCCGTCTTCTTCGCCGCCGTCGACCTCTTGGCGGTGCTCTTCTTCGCGCGCCGTCGACTTCTTGGCCGTGCTCTTCTTCGCCGCCGTCGACTTCCTGGCCGCGGTCTTCTTCGCGCCCGTCGTCTTCCTGGCGGTGCTCTTCTTCGCGCGCCGTCGACTTCTTGGCCGCGGTCTTCTTCGCGGGCGACTTCTTCGCCGTGCTCTTCTTCGCGGTCGACTTCTTCGCGGTCTTCTTGGCCGCCGCGGCCGCCTTCCTGGCGGGAGCGGTGGCCTTCTTGGCTGCCGGCGCCGCTGCTGCCACGGTCAGCTTGGGCAGCTTCTTCGCTCCCGAGATGACGTTCTTCAGGTCAGCACCCGGCGTGAACTTCGGCACCGCCTTCTTCTTCGACTTCATGGTCTGGCCGGTCTGCGGATTGCGGACCGTTCGGGCGTTCCGCACGCGCTTCTCGAACGAGCCGAAGCCCGTGATCGCGACCTTTTCCCCCTTGGCCACCTCGCGCGTGATCGTGTCCAGGACGGACTCGAGCGCATGGGCTGCCGCCTTGCGGTTTCCCTCGAAACGCACTGCCAGCGTGTCGATGAGCTGTGATTTGTTCACTAGCTTCCCTTCCAATGAACCTATGCAGCCGAGCCCGTGCTCGACGTTTCTTCAACGCACGCTAGGGTTTCGTGGCCATTGTCACAATCAAAACGCCGCACATTGCGCGGGTTTCTTCAACCCGCTCATTGCATGATCAGCGCCGGACTTGGGCTTCAACCGAGCCGCCGAAAGCGCCCAGATCCCATCCCTGGTTGGGGATTCGGCATTTCGGAAGGGCTCAGAGTGTCGCAGGCTTCCACGTCGGCCGCGTTGACTCGTACGTCGCGATGTCATCGTCGTGGGACAACGTGATGTCGATGTCGTCGAGGCCTTCGAGGAGTCGCCACCGCGTGTAGTCGTCGATGTCGAAGGAGTCCTCGATCGCGTCCGGGCCCTCGCCGGCCCGGACCGTCCGCGACTCGAGGTCGACGGTGACCGTCGCTCCCGGCTCCGACTCGAGGAGGTCCCACAGCCGCTGCACGACCTTCTCGTCAACCTGGGCCGCGACCAGTCCCGACTTGCCCGGCGTTGCCCCGGAAGATGTCGGCGAAGCGCGGGGAGATGACGACCTTGAAGCCGTAGTTCTGCAGCGCCCACACGGCGTGCTCACGCGACGAGCCGGTGCCGAAGTCCGGGCCGGCGACGAGGACGGAGCCGGCGGCATAGGCCTCGCCGTTGAGGACGAAGTCGCGGGTCGCCGCGCCAGGCCGCGAACAGCCCGTCCTCGAAGCCGGTCCGGGTGACCCGCTTGAGGTAGACGGCGGGGATGATCTGGTCGGTGTCGACGTTGCTGCGGCGCAGCGGGACGCCGACGCCGGTGTGGGTGGTGAACCTCTCCATGTCAGAGCCTCCTCGAGATCGGTGGGAGCCGAGAGGGTGCCGCGGATCGCGGTGGCCGCGGCGACGGGCACGGACACCAGGTGGGTGCGACCTCCCTTGCCCTGTCGCCCCTCGAAGTTGCGGTTCGACGTGGACGCGCTTCGCTCGCCCGGCGTCAGCTGGTCGGGATTCATGCCGAGGCACATCGAGCAGCCGGCGCCGCGCCACTCACCACCAGCCTCCTTGAAGATGATGTCGAGCCCTTCCTCCTCCGCCTGCAGGCGCACCCGGACCGATCCCGGGACCACGAGCAGTCGGGTGTCCGCGGCGACGTGGCGGCCGCGCACGATCTCGGCTGCGGCGCGCAGGTCCTCGATCCGCCCGTTCGTGCACGACCCGACGAACACGGTGTCGACCTTCACCTCCCGCATGGGAGTGCCACCCTCGAGACCCATGTAGTGCAGCGCCTTCTCGGCGGCGATGCGGTCCTGCGGGTCGTCGTACTCCTCGGGCTGCGGGACGCGGCCGCCGAGCGGCACGCCCTGACCGGGGTTGGTGCCCCAGGTGACGAACGGCGTCATCGTGGACGCGTCGAGCACGATCTCCTCGTCGAACTCGGCGTCGTCGTCGGTGACCAGGCTGCGCCAGTGCTCCACCGCGGCCTCCCAGTCGGCGCCCTTCGGTGCTGCTCTGACGACCCTCGATGTAGTCGAACGTCGTCTGGTCGGGCGCGATCAGGCCGGCCTTGGCGCCCCACTCGATGCTCATGTTGCAGACGGTCATCCGGGCCTCCATCGAGAGCTCCTCGATGGCCGGCCCGCGGTACTCGACGACGTACCCCTGGCCGCCACCGGTGCCGGTGTGGGCGATCAGGGTGAGCACGAGGTCCTTCGCGGTGACACCGTCCGGCAGGCTGCCGTTGACGGTGACCGCCATGGTCTTCGGCCTGGCCTGCGGGAGTGTCTGGGTGGCCAGGACGTGCTCGACCTCGGACGTGCCGATGCCGAAGGCGAGCGCACCGAACGCGCCGTGGGTGCTGGTGTGGCTGTCGCCGCAGACGATGGTCATGCCGGGCTGGGTGAGGCCGAGCTGCGGCCCGACGACGTGGACGATGCCCTGCTCGATGTCGCCCAGCGGGTGCAGCCGAACGCCGAACTCCTCGCAGTTCCTGCGCAGCGTCTCGACCTGGGTACGGCTCACCGGGTCGGCGATGGGCTTGTCCCAGTCGACGGTCGGCACGTTGTGGTCCTCGGTCGCGAGCGTGAGGTCCGGCCGGCGCACCCGCCGTCCGGCGAGGCGCAGACCGTCGAACGCCTGCGGAGACGTGACCTCGTGGATGAGGTGGAGATCGATGTAGAGGAGGTCCGGCTCCCCCGGGGTCGAGCGGACGACGTGTGACTCCCAGACCTTTTCGGCCAAGGTCTTGCCCATCTGTTCCTCCCTCGCATGCCGGACCCTCGAGCGGCTGCTGCGACGCCCGGGCGTACGTCACACACCCTACGTCTTGCATCCCATGATCTGAGACGACAATATTGCTATATGGACACCACCAGTGGAGTCGGAGTACTGGACAAGGCGGCGCTCGTGCTGACCGCCCTGGAGTCCGGGCCGGCCACCCTGGCCGGGCTGGTCGCGGGCACCGGGCTGGCCCGACCGACCGCGCACCGCCTGGCCGTGGCCCTGGAACACCATCGTCTGGTCGCCCGCGACATGCAGGGTCGCTTCGTGCTGGGTCCGCGCCTGGCCGAGCTCTCCGCCGCGGCCGGTGAGGACCGGCTGCTCGCGACGGCGGGCCCGGTGCTCGCCCGGCTCCGCGACATCACCGGCGAGTCCGCGCAGCTCTGGCGCCGCCAGGGAGACCACCGCGTCTGCGTGGCCGCGGCCGAGCGGCCCAGCGGACTGCGCGACACCATCCCGGTCGGGTCACAGCTGACCATGCGTGCAGGGTCGGCCGCGCAGGTGCTGCTCGCCTGGGAGGACCCGGAGCGGATGCACCGAGGCCTGCAGAACGCGTCGTTCTCCGCGGCGGCGCTCTCCGGGATCCGACGGCGGGGCTGGGCCCAGTCCGTCGCCGAGCGGGAGCAGGGGGTGGCCTCGGTGTCGGCGCCGGTCCGCTCCCCCGGCGGCAAGGTCATCGCCGCGGTGTCCGTCTCGGGGCCGCTCGAGCGACTGTCGCGGCAGCCCGGCCGGATGCACGCACCCGCCGTCCTGGCCGCTGCGGAGCGGCTCTCGGAGTCGCTGCGACGAGCGGCCGCGGAGTAGGTCACCCCACCGCTTCCGCCAGGGACGTGCGGTCCCACGCCAGGTCGACCCCCCGGCACGCGAGGAGGTAGTCGACGATCTCGTCGTCGGAGAGGTGGTGTGTGGCCCTCAGGCCGCGGGCGATGGTGGCGACGTACGGCGGCGCCGGGGCCCGCAGGCCCAGGGACTCGATGTCGGAGGAGCTGAAGGTCACCACCGGACGGCCGTCGAGCTCGCCGGCGAGATGGAGGGTCTCGTAGCGACCCGGCCCGATCACGTGCCGACGCGCGCTGACCACCTCGGTCAGGTCGAGGTCGGCGCCGGGCTCCCGCCACATCTCCTGCTCGAGGACGTCGGCCAGCTGGCCGGCGGTGACGAGGTAGGCGCAGGCGAGGACCGAGCCCTCTGCGTCGGGGTCGTGGAAGGCGATCCCTCCGCCCCACGTCGGCGACTCCCAGGCGAACGCCAGCCGCCCGGCCATCGTGAACGCCCTCGTGTCGAGCGGGTCCGCGCCGTCACGGGCGCCCGGATAGGTCCGCGTGGCTCCGGGCGGCCGGCCTCCCTGCAGGTAGCGGTGGAACCGGTCCGGGTCGAGGTTCGAGCCGTAGCCGGCGTACCAGACCGACCCGCCGTCCCAGGCGCTCAGAAGAGCGCGTCCTGTTCGATCTCGAGGAGCGTCTGCTTGCGCTCCAGTCCGCCGGCGTAGCCGGTGAGGGTCCCGTTGGCGCCGATCACGCGGTGGCACGGGATCACGATCGGGATCGGGTTCCGGCCGTTGGCGAGGCCGACCGCGCGGGACGCGGCGTTCGTCATGCCGAGCCGGTGGGCGATCTCGCCGTACGACGCGGTCTCGCCGTACCCGATGCCGAGCAGCGCGTCCCAGACGCGGCGCTGGAAGTCGCTGCCCTGCGGTGCCAGCGGCAGGTCGAACTCCTTGAGGTCGCGGGCGAAGTACGCCGTGAGCTGCCCGACCGCCTTGGCAAGGACCGGGTGGTCGTCGTCGCGCTCGCCGATCGGGCGGCCGTCGGTGCTCGCCCGGAACGGTGAGAACTCGATCGCCGCGATCATGCCGCCGCGTTCTGACGATGCGCAGCTCGCCGACGGGTGAGTCCATCAGGGTCCACATGTCAGTTGTCTCCTTCTCGGGTGGACAGTGTCTGCCACAGGTGCAGCTGTGCGTAGGAACGCCACGGTCGCCAGCCCTCGGCGAGACCGGCGGCGTCCCGCGGGTCGCGGCCCAGGGCGGTGAGGGCGTCGCGGATGCCGACGTCGGTCGGCAGGAACACGTCGGGGTGGCCGAGGGCGCGCAGCGCGACGTAGTCGGCGGTCCAGGGCCCGATGCCGGGGATGTCCAGCAGCGCGTGGCGGACCTGGTCGCGGTCCGGGCCGCGGTCCAGCGCGATCGTGCCGTCGGCCAGCGCGGCACACAGTGAGATCAGCGCCCTGCCCCTGGCCCGCGGCATCGGCAGGTCGCCCGGGTCGAGGGCGGCGATCGTCGCCGGGCCGGGGAACAGGTGGGTCAGGCCGGTGGTCTGCGCGCTCTCGTCGCTCAGCGGACGTCCGTGTGCCTGGACCAGCCGGGCGGCGACGGTGCGGGCGCCGGCGACGCTGACCTGCTGGCCGAGGACGGCACGTACCGCGATCTCGTTGCCGTCGACGTGACCGGGGACGCGCAGCCCGGGGTTGCGGCGCACGAGTGGTCCGACTACCGGGTCGCCGGCGAACGCGTCGGCGACCGCAACGGGGTCGCAGTCGGCGTCCAGCATCCGCCGGGTGCGCTCGACCGCAGCCGCGGTGTCGCGCAGGTCGTCGAGGGCGAAGGTCGCGGTCACGAAGGCCGTCTCGCCCGCGGTCGCGGCGTCGGGGACGTCGAGCCTGACCGTGCCGGCCCCGTGCGGCAGAGCGAGGGTGCGGGCGTACCAGCCGGGCCCGGTCGCCTCGACGCCGGGGACGGCCCGCACGGCCAGGAACCCCAGCAGGGCCGAGCCCGCGAACGGCGTCCGCACGGCGAGCCGCATCGTCAGCGTGCCAGTGGCCGGCGGGCCGTGCCGCCGCCCGCGCAGCTCGGTGGGTGTCGCGGCGTAGACCTCGCGGATCGTGTCGTTGAACTGGCGCACGCTGGAGAACCCGGCAGCGAAGGCGATGTCGGCGTGGGTGAGCTGGGTCGTCTCGATCAGCACCCGTGCGGTCTGGGCGCGCTTCGCCCGGGCCAGGGCCAGGGGCCCGGCCCCCAGCTCGGCGGTCAGGATCCGGGTGAGGTGCCGCGGCGTGTAACCGACGCGGGCAGCAAGCCCGGGCACGCCGTCCCGGTCGACCACGCCGTCGGCGATCAGCCGCATCGCCCGGCCGGCCGCATCGGCCGCGGTGTCCCAGTCGGGGCTGCCGGGGGTCGCGTCGGGCAGGCACCGCTTGCAGGCGCGGTAGCCGGCCGCCTGCGCGGCGGCCGCGCTTGGGTGGAAGGTGACGTTCTTCAGGGCCGGGGTGCGGGCCGGGCAGGAGGGCCGGCAGTAGATCCCCGTCGTCCGGACGGCGGTGTAGAAGACCCCGTCGAACCTGCGGTCGCGTGACTTCACGGCTCGGTAGCAGGACTCGCGGTCCAGCTTGTCGAGGGGGCTCATGGGTCCATCATGCCTTTCCACAGCGACCCTATCTGGCGGGAATCGGACACGACCATGCCCTACAGTCCCGGTGTGGACGACGTGGAGATCCTGCGGATCGGACCCGACGAGTGGGAGGCCTTCCGTGACCTGCGGCTGCGGGCGCTCCGCGAGGCGCCGTACGCCTTCGGGTCGCGGTACGACGACTGGGTCCAGGCAACGGCGTCGAGATGGCGGGAACGGCTCGACGCCGTGCCGCTCAACCTGGTCGCCCGGCTGGACGGCGACCTCGTGGGGATGGCCAGCGGGGTGCTCGACGGCGAGGACGAGGTCGAGCTGATCTCGATGTGGGTCGACCCGGCCGCCCGTGGCTTCGGGGTGGCGGCGGCCCTGGTCGGAGCTGTCGTGGAATGGGCCACCACCGCCGGCCGGACGACATCCCTCATGGTGCGGAGCGACAACGCCCGTGCGATCGCCGCCTACGCCCGGGCCGGCTTCGTGGACCTCGGCATCCCGCCCGGCCAGGACCCCGACGAGCCGCCCGAGAACAGGATGGTGCACAGATGACGCGACCCGCCCGAGGGTCTCGAGCGGGTCAAGTTTGGTGTGTACCCCCGACCGGATTCGAACCGGCGCTACCGCCTTGAGAGGGCGGCGTGCTAGGCCGCTACACAACGGGGGCGAGCCTTGGAACAAGCGGCCTGAACACTAGCGAAATCGCCCGATCCAGACCAAATCCCGGCTCCGTCACGAGGATCGGACCGGGACTTCGCTGGGATACTAGGACTCGAACCTAGACTAACTGGACCAGAACCAGTCGTGCTGCCAATTACACCATATCCCAAGGGTGCTGGGCCCTCGTCAGCGTTGCCGTTCGGGCCGGGGAGAAACCTTACACGCGGCGTTCGGGGGCCTCCAAAACGATCGGATCCGTCCTCGTCGCGAGCCCCATTCGCCGCGCCACGAGCAGCGCGAGAGCGAGGTAGACGAGCGACTGCGTGAGGGTCACGGGGATGCTCCACCATGACCCGCCGGTCGGGTTCAGGGACGACCCCATGTCACCGAAGGCCAGGGCGAGGCCGAAGGCGAGCCAGTTGTTGAGGACGTGCATCGCGATGCCGGCCTCGAGGCCGCCGGTGAGGATCACCAGCGTGCCGGCCACGAGTCCGAACGCGAAGCGGTCGAAGAAGATCGGGGCGCTCTGGCCGACGCCGTGGGCCAGGGCGAACAGGATCGCCGGCGCCACCACGGCCGGCGACCGGGTGGCGGAAGATCCCGCCGAACGCCTGGGCGAGGTAGCCGCGGAAGGCGTACTCCTCGCCGGCCGCCTGGAGCGGGGTGAGGAGGACGACGACCAGCAGGAAGTCGCGGGTGGTGCGGGTGAACTCGTTGAGCTCGCCGGTGACCTCGGCCCCGGTCTCCTGGGCGGGCAGCAGGGCCGACACAGCGATCGTCACGACCAGGGCGAGCAGGGCCAGTCCGAGACAGGCGAGGAGGTAGCGCCAGCGCAGCCGCGGCAGCACCGAGGCGAGCCAGCGGGGACGGAGACCGTGGACCACGCGGACGATCAGCCAGGTCAGCGGGATGGCCGTCGCGAGCACGATGTTGAGGTAGGTCAGGCCGAGCGGGGTCGGGTTGTCCAGGTCGAGCATCCGCTCGACGCTCGACAGCACCGGTTCGCCGGTCACGGCGAAGCCGATCAGGAACGGGACCTGCCAGAGGATCGGGGCCACCAGCAGCATCCCGATCACGAGGGCCACGATGCCCACCGCCGGTCGCCACCAGCCGGGGCGGCCACCGAGCAGGACGAGGTGGTAGGGCAGCCCTCCGGGTTTCGGAGGACGGTGGTCGGTCACGCCAGCGCACCCTCGAGCCGGGCCAGGCTGCGCTCGCGGCCGAGCAGCTCCAGCGACTCGAAGAGGGGCGGAGAGATCCGGCTGCCGGTCACCGCCACGCGCACCGGCCCGAAGGCGTTGCGCGGCTTGAGGCCGAGCTCCTCGACCAGCTTCGCGCGCAGCGCCTCCTCGATCGCCGTCGTGTCCCAGTCGTCCAGGGCCACGAGGGCCTCGTGCGCGGCGCGTACGACGTCGCGGCCGCTCTCGTCGAGCACCTTCTCGACGTCGGCCTCGTCGCGGGTGAACGACTCCTCGTCGGCGAACAGGAAGCCGAGCAGGCCCGGAGCCTCGGCGAGCTTGTTCATCCGCTCGTTGACCAGCGGCATCGCACGGTCGAGCAGCAGCCGCTCCTCGTCGGTGACCGGGTCGGACAGCACGCCGGCGCGCTGGAGGAACGGGATCACCCGCTCGGTCATGTCCTCGAGCGTGATCAGCCGCATGTGGGAGGCGTTGATCGCCTCGGCCTTCTTCAGGTCGAACCGGGCGGGGTTGGGGTTGACGTCCTTGACGTCGAACGCCGCCACCATCTCCTCGAGGGTGAACACGTCGCGGTCGGGGCCGATCGCCCAGCCGAGCAGGGCGAGGTAGTTGAGCAGTCCCTCGGGCAGGAAGCCCTGGTCGCGGTACAGGAACAGGTGCGCCTGCGGGTCGCGCTTGGAGAGCTTCTTGTTGCCCTCCCCCATGACGAACGGCAGGTGGCCGAACTCCGGGACCGCCTGCGAGACACCGAGCTCGACCAGCGCCCGGTGAAGCGGGATCTGGCGCGGGGTGCTCGAGAGCAGGTCCTCGCCGCGCAGCACGTGCGTGATCTCCATCAGGGCGTCGTCGACCGGGTTGACCAAGGTGTAGAGCGGGTCGCCGTTGGCGCGGCACAGCGCGAAGTCGGGCACGAACTCGGTCTGGAACGTGACGTCACCGCGGACCAGGTCGTTCCAGGTGATCTCGCCGTCGGGCATCCGGAACCGGACGATCGGCGAGCGACCCTCCGCCTCGAAGGCCGCACGCTGCTCCGGCCCGAGCTCGCGGCAGAAGCCGTCGTACCCCTGGACCTTGGACCCGCTGGACTTGCGGCGCGCGTCGACCTCGTCGGTGGTGCAGAAGCAGTCGTAGGTGAACTTCGAGTCCGCCAGCTTCGCGAGCACCTCGCGGTAGAGATCGGTGCGCTCGGACTGCCGGTACGGACCGTGCGGGCCGCCGGTCAGCGGACCCTCGTCCCAGTCGAGGCCGAGCCACCGCATGGTCTCCAGCAGCGCGTCGTAGGACTCCTCGGTGCTGCGCTCCTTGTCGGTGTCCTCGATCCGGAAGACGAAGGTGCCACCGTGGTGGCGGGCGAAGACCCAGTTGTAGAGCGCGGCGCGGGCGAGCCCCACGTGCGGCGAGCCGGTCGGTGAGGGACAGAACCGGACGCGGACGGGCTGGGGTGTTCATCGCTTCACCACGGGGTTGGTCAGCGCCCCGAGGCCGGCGACGGAGACCTCGACCTCGTCACCGACCTCCATGGGCCCGACGCCGTCGGGGGTGCCGGTGAGGATCACGTCGCCCGGGAGCAGCGTCATCACGCTGGTGATGTGGGCGATGAGGGTGGGGATGTCGAAGACCATGTCCTTGGTGTTGCCGTCCTGCTTCAGGTCGCCGTTGAGGTGGGTCTGCACGCGTACGCCGTCCGCGAAGGCCTGCGGGTCGAGGTCGGTCTCGATCCAGGGACCGAGCGGGCAGAACGAGTCGAACCCCTTGCTCCGGGTGAACTGCACGTCGCTCTTCTGCAGGTCGCGGGCGGTGACGTCGTTGCCGATCGTGTAGCCGTGGATCACGTCCGTGGCCTTCTCGGGCGGCACGTCGCGGCAGATCCGCCCGATCACGACGGCGACCTCGCCCTCGTAGTGCAGGTCCCCGGTCTGCTTGGGGTAGATGATCGGGTCGCCGGGCCCGATCACGCTGGTGTTCGGCTTCAGGAACATCAGCGGCTCCTCGGGCACCTCGCTGCCGAGCTCGGCGGCGTGGGCCGCGTAGTTGCGGCCGATCCCGACCACCTTGCTGCGCGGCAGCACGGGCGCGAGGAGGCGGACGTCCTCGAGGCGGTGCTCCTGGTCGAGCGGCTTCACGCCGACGTACAGCGGGTCGCCGGCCAGGGCGACGATCACGGCGTCGTCACCGGGCTGGCCGTACTCGTCGAGGTCGCCGGTGAGGACGCCGTACAGCGGGTCCTCCCCCGCGGTGAATCTGCAGATGCGCACGGGCTCGACCCTATCGACCGGTCCTACGCTGGTCCGCGTGGACCTGCAGGTGCTCGACGAGGCGACGTGGCGGGCGCGGGCGGAGGCGCACGCGTCCCGGGTCGACGCGTTCGTCGGGCCGCACCTCGCCCGCCGCCGGGACGGCCAGAAGCACCCGGTGCACGACTTCCTGTTCACCTACTACTCCCAGCGGCCGGCCCAGCTGCGGCGGTGGCACCCGGGGTACGGCGTCGCGCTCGCGGACGCGCCGGAGTACGCCGGCCTGAAGGGATACCGCGACGGCACCGTCTCGGACGAGTACGTCGCTGCTCACTCGACGTTGATCGACTCCATTCGGCGCCTCCTGGAGGCGACCGCGGGCCGTCCTGCCCAGCTCGGCTGCTTCGGGCTGCACGAGTGGGCGATGGTGCACCGGGCCACGGAGTCGACCGAGGGGACCCGGCATCCCTGGCCGCTCCGGCTTGGGCCTGCGGGCACCGACCAGGTCGTGGAGTCCCACCGGATCTCCTGCTCCCACTTCGACGCCTTCCGGTTCTTCACGCCCACGGCCCGCCCGCTGAACACCCTGGCGCCGGGCAGCGGCGACCGGACGGCGTACGAGCAGCCCGGCTGCCTGCACGGGAACATGGACCTCTACAAGCACGCCTTCCGGCTCACCCCGATGATCTGCTCCGACCTCGTCGCCGACTGCTTCGAGCTGGCCCGCGACATCCGGGTCCTCGACATGAGGGCATCGCCGTACGACCTCGGCGATCTCGGCTACCAGCCGGTGCGGATCGAGACGGCCGAGGGCAAGCAGGAGTACGTCGCCGCGCAGCGCGACTTCGCCGAGCGGGCCGCACCGCTGAGGCAACGACTGGTCGACGAATGC
Source organism: uncultured Actinomycetota bacterium (assembly GCA_963812345.1). GTDB lineage: Bacteria > Actinomycetota > Actinomycetes > Propionibacteriales > Nocardioidaceae > Nocardioides. The sequence goes on along the minus strand of CAWEVA010000014.1, from coordinate 173,896 downwards.
GAGCGTTTGCTGGCGGCGTGAACGGCCCCGTGTGTCCTACGGTGGAGGCCATGCACCTGATCGCAGCGATCCTCCTGGCGGTCGCCCTGGCTGTCGCGCCGGCCCCGGCCGCCGAGCCGGACCCGAGGTGGGAGTTCTTCACCAAGGACAAGACGTTCTACCACTCGCCGTGGTACCGCAACGCCCACCGGATCATGATCCCGTTCGGCTGCACCCGGGCGCCCTACTACTCACCCGACCCGCGTTGTGCTGACGATCGCGGCTTCCACCACGGCCTGGACATCGCCATGCCCTGCGGCACGCCGCTGCGATCGGACCGCTTCGGCTGGGTGGTGTCGAACAAGGCGCTCGGTCCGGCGTACGGCGTCAACCCCATCCGGCTGCGCAACCACAAGCACCGCTTCGACCTCGTGATCGGCCACACCAGGAAGGTGTTCGTGAAGCCCGGCGACCGGGTCCGGCCCGGAACGTTGCTGGGTCGCGCGTCGGACTCGGCGGCTCCCGACGGCTGCCACCTGCACTTCGAGCAGCGGGCGCTCCGGGGCGGACTCGCCAGCGCCACCCATCCGCGCAAGATGCTGCGTCTGCGACGCGAAGGGGTGACATGGACCTGCGTGACGACCGGGTGCTGCGGAACTTCCTGACCGACGACGGCCGGCTGCACACGATCCCGTCGAAGCACTCGAAGCTGCTCGTCGTCCTCGACCACATCGCCCAGTCCTTCGAGCCCGGACAGACCTACCGGGAGCCGGAGGTGAACGCGATCATCGAGAAGTTCCACCCCGACTACGCCGCGCTGCGCCGCTACCTCGTGGACAACCAGTTCCTCACCCGCGAGGACGCCGTCTACTGGCGCAGCGGCGGGACGTTCGATGTCTGAGGTCGCGGGCCAGCACTTCCGGGACGAGGACTGGTACGCCGACGACCTCGCCGACGCGCAGTACGTCGAGTGCACCTTCACCGACGTCGATTTCAGCGAGGCCACGACGAGTGGCGCCCTGTTCGACCGGTGCACGTTCCACAACTGCCGGTTCAACGCGTCGGTGCACACCTCGTCGGCGTTCGTCGCCTGCGACTTCCAGCGGGTCAACTTCTTCGACGCGGTCTTCGAGGGCTGCAAGCTGAACGGCTCGGTGTTCGCCGAGTGCACCCTGCGGCCGATCAAGGTCGTGGGCGGCCAGTGGCACGGAGTGACGATCCGTGGCACCACCCTGACGAAGCTGGACCTGAGCGGAGTCGACCTCCGCGAGGCCGACCTGTCGATGAGCGACCTGACGGGACGGTCCTGCGCGACGCCCGCCTCGACTCGGCCAACCTGCGCGAGACCGAGCTCGGCGGCGCCGACCTCCGGGGCGCCTCGCTGGACGGGGTCGACCTGGCCGCGGCCCGGCTGCGGCGCACGAAGCTCGACCTGCCCGGCGCCGTACTCCTCGCCGAGCTGCACGGCGCGGACGTCGACCCGACTAGCGGATAGTCCGTCACGAATAGCTCCGGCTGCTCGACCCGCCGGATACAACCGAAGCTCTTCGGACGGACTATCCGGTCAGGGTGCCGTGCTCGACGCAGGTCGCCGACCAGCCGCGGGGAGTGACCTGCACCTTCATCCGGCGCCGGCAGGTCGAGCAGTACCGCGGCGGCTCCATGGCGAGCAGGCGCTCACACCTGGTGTGCTCGCCCTCGGAGAGCGGCTCGACCGCAGTGCCCGCAGAACGCCGGCATCACAGGGTCTTCGCGAGTTCCTTGATCGGCATCTTCAGGTCGCTCAGCATGGCCAGGTCCTCGTCGGCGTCGCGGCCGAGCGTGGTCAGGTAGTTGCCGACGATGACGGCGTTGATGCCGCCGAGGAGCCCGTCGCGGGTGCCGAGGTCACCGAGGGTCAGCTCGCGGCCGCCGGCGTACCGGAGCACGGTGCGGGGCATCGCCAGCCGGAACGCCGCGATCGTGCGCAGCGCGTCGGCGGACTCCATGAGCGGCAGGTCGCCGAACGGCGTGCCGGGACGCGGGTTGAGGAAGTTGAGCGGGACCTCGTGCGGGTCGAGCTCGGCCAGCTGCGCGGCCAGCTCGGCGCGCTGCTCCAGCGACTCCCCCATGCCGACCAGGCCACCGCAGCACAGCTCCATGCCGGACTCGCGGACCATCTCGCAGGTCTCCCACCGCTCCTCGAAGGAGTGGGTGGTGACCACGCTCGGGAAGTACGACCGCGCCGACTCGAGGTTGTGGTTGTAGCGGTGCACGCCCATCTCCTTGAGCGCGTTGACCTGGTCCTGTGTGAGCATCCCGAGCGAGCAGGCGACGTTGATGTCGACGGCCTCCTGGATCGCCTTGATCCCGTCGCGGACCTGCGACATCAGCCGGTCGTCGGGACCGCGGACGGCGGCGACGATGCAGAACTCGGTCGCCCCGGTGGCGGCCGTCTCCTCGGCGGCCTTCACCAGCTGCGGGATGTCCAGCCACACCGACCGCACCGGCGAGGTGAACTGGCCGGACTGGCTGCAGAAGTGGCAGTCCTCCGGGCAGCCGCCGGTCTTCAGGCTGATGATCCCCTCGACCTCGATCTCCGGGCCGCAGTGCTTCATGCGTACGGCGTGCGCCAGCTCGAGCAGCTCGGCGATCCGGTCGTCGGGGAGCTGCAGCACCTCGACCAGCTCGTCGTACGACAGGCCGGTGCCCTCGTCGAGGACCTTGACTCGGGCGCGCTCCAGGATGTCCGTCACGTCCAGCAAGATATCGGGCGTCCGTAGACTGCCCGCGATGACCTCCCCGGCCACCCCCGAGCAGCTGCTCGCCTTCGACCGCGAGCACGTGTGGCATCCGTACACGTCGATGACCGAGCCGACCCCGGTCCGGCTGGTCACCGGGGCCGAGGGCTGTCGCCTGCGCCTGGCCGACGGCCGCGAGGTGATCGACGGGATGTCGTCGTGGTGGGCCGCGATCCACGGCTACCGCCACCCCGTGCTCGACGCCGCGCTGAAGGGACAGGCCGACGACTTCGCGCACGTGATGTTCGGCGGACTCACCCACGAGCCGGCGATCCGGCTCGCCCAGCGGCTGGTCGAGATCACCCCGACGGGTCTCGAGCACGTCTTCCTCGCCGACTCCGGCTCGGTGAGCGTCGAGGTCGCCCTGAAGATGGCGATCCAGTACCAACGCGGCGCCGGGCGTCCCGAGCGGACCCGGATGCTGACCGTCCGGGGCGGCTACCACGGCGACACCTGCGGGTGCATGGGCGTCTGCGACCCCGACAACGGGATGCACACCATGTTCCGCGGCTTCGTCGCCGACCACGTGTTCGCCGACCAGCCGCCGGTCGACGAGGACGACGTCGCCACCTGGGCCGACTCGTTCCGGAAGCTGGCCGACAGCCACGCCGACGAGCTGGCCGGGATCGTGGTCGAGCCGCTGCTGCAGGGCGCGGGCGGCATGTACGTGTACCCCGCGGCGTGCCTGCGGGTGATGCGCGAGGTCGCCGACGAGCACGGATTGGTGCTGGTCTTCGACGAGATCGCCACCGGCTTCGGGCGGACCGGGACCCTGTTCGCCGCCGACGCCGCGGGCGTCGTACCCGACATCATGTGCGTCGGCAAGGCGCTCACCGGCGGCTACCTCAGCCTCGCGGCCGCGATCTGCACGACCGGGGTGGCGCGGGGCCTGTCCGCCTCGGAGTCCGGGGTCCTGATGCACGGGCCCACCTACATGGGGAACCCACTCGCGTGCGCGGTCGCCCTCGCCAACCTCGACCTGCTCGGCACCGGCGACTGGAAGTCGCGAGGTCGAGCGGATCAACCGACGCCTGGCCTCGGGACTCGCGGCGTGCCGCGACCTGCCCGACGTCGCCGCCGTGCGCACGATCGGAGCGGTGGGCGTCGTCGAGCTCACCCACCCGGTGCAGGTCGACGCCGCGACCGACGCGGCGCTGGACGCCGGCGTGTGGCTCCGGCCGTTCCGCAACCTGATCTACACGATGCCGCCCTACATCTGCACCGACGACGAGATCGACCGGATCTGTTCCGCCGTCGCCGCCGCTGTGGTCGGGTGAGCCGATGATCTGGGAGAAGTGGCTGGACGACCAGTCCGGGCTCCGCGACCGGGCCGGACTGCGCCGGACCCTGCACGCCCGTGGCCCGGACGACCCGGTCGTCGACCTGGCCGGCAACGACTACCTCGGGCTGTCACGGCACCCGGCGGTCCGCGAGCGGGCGGCCGAGGCGGCGCGCACGTGGGGCGCGGGGGCGGGCGCCTCCCGGCTGGTCACCGGCACGCTCGGCCTCCACGTGGAGCTCGAGACCGCGCTCGCCGGGTTCCTCGGACAGCCGGCGGCGCTGGTGACCTCGACCGGCTACCACGCGAACCTCGCGGCCGTGACCGCGCTGGCCGACCGGGACTGCCTGATCGTCTCCGACGCCCACGTCCACGCCTCGCTGGTCGACGCGGCCCGCCTGTCCCGGGCGGAGGTGACGGTCACCCCGCACAACGACGTGTGCGCCGTCTCGGCGGCGCTCGCCAAGGCGGGTGATCGCCGGGCGATGGTGCTGGCCGAGTCGGTCTACAGCGTCCTCGGCGATCCCGCCTCGCTGCTGGAGCTGGCCGGCGTCTGCGCGTCGTACGACGCCCTGCTGGTCGTCGACGAGGCCCACGGACTCGGCGTGGCCGGGGCCGGCGGGCACGGGCTGGTGCGCGAGGTCGGCCTCGCCGGGCAGGACCATGTCGTCGTCACCGCCACCCTGTCCAAGGCGCTGGGCGCGCAGGGGGGCGCCATCCTCGGCTCGACGGCCGTGGTCGACCACCTGGTCAACCGGGCCCGGCCGTTCATCTACGACACCGGTCTCGCTCCGGCGGCGACCGCCGGGGCGCTCGCGGCGCTCGAGCTGCTGATGACCCGCCCCGAGCTGCCGGCGCTGGTCCACACCCGCGCCACGGCCCTTGCCGGAGCGCTGGGGGTCACCGCTCCGGAGGGCGGCGTGCTGTCGGTGCCGATGCCGTCACCCCACGTCGCGCTGGCCGCCCAGGCGGCGGCGCTCGAGGAAGGGGTCCGGGTCGGGTGCTTCCGTCCGCCGTCGGTGCCCGACGGGATCTCGCGGCTGCGGGTCACCACCAGCGCCGGGATCCCGGACGCCGACTGGGCGCGGGCCGCGGCCGTGCTCGGACAGGTCGTCAAGGAATTCTCGTGATCGTGGTGGTCACCGGCACCGACACCGGGGTCGGCAAGACCATCGCCACCGCAGCGCTGGCCCGCCGCGCGGCCGCGACCGGGTCGGTGGTCGTGGTGAAGCCGGTGCAGACCGGCGTCGGGCCGGCATCCGACGAGGTCGCGGACGCCGAGGTGGTCCACCGGCTGACCGGCTGCGCGGTCCAGGAGCTCACCTGCCTGGAGGACCCGCTGGCCCCGGACACCGCGGCCCGGCTGCGCGACGTACGGATCCCCCCGGTGTCGGAGCACGCCGACCGGGTGCGGGTGCTCGCCGAGTCGCACGACACGGTGCTGGTCGAGGGCTCCGGCGGGGTGCTGGTGCGGCTCGACACCGAGGGCGGCACGATCCTCGACCTGGCCGCCGAGGTGCGGGCCGAGGCGGTGGTGGTGACCTCGGCCGGGCTCGGCACGCTCAACCACTCCGAGCTGACCGTGGCGGCCCTGCGGGCACGCGGGGTCGAGCCGACCGGGCTGGTGATCGGCTCCTGGCCGAGCGCACCCGGGTTGGCGGAGACCTGCAACCTCGACGACCTGCCGCGGGTGACCGGCGTACCCCTCCTCGCGTCGATCCCGGCCGGCTCCGGGGCGCTGACCCGCGAGGAGTTCGCCCGGCAGTCTCCGAGCTGGTTCTACTGAGGTCGGGTCAGGAACCACCGGTGCCCGAACGGGTCGCGGAACACCGCGACCCGACCGGCGTGCTCGCTGTCCTCCGGCCCGCGGTCCATGCTCACTCCGGCGGCCTGGACGCGGGCGGCGATGGCGTCCACGTCGTCGACGGTGAGGTGGAGCGAGACCGCGCTGCCGCGGGCGGGGTCCGGGGCGGCGACGTTCGCCTCCACGAACTCGTCCGACATCATCCAGCCGGCGCCGCCCACGGCCAGCTCGACGTGACCGATCCGCCCGTCCGGCATCTCGATCGGCGCGTAGGTCACCTCGGCGCCCAGCACGTCGACGTACCACTCGACCGCGGCGCGGGCGTCGGCGACGCAGATGTACGGCGTCAGCTCGCTCATGCGCACCAGACTGCCACGGTCAGGCGGCGGATGCCTCACGCTCGTGGTCGACCAGGGACTGCAGCGCGGTGAGCACGCGTCCGGTGATCTCGGCGTCGGCCAGCACGTCCACGTCGATGGAGGACTGGGAGACCGTGGCGCCCTCGACGACGACCGCGCCGGCGATGGCGGCCGAGCGCCGGACGTCGGCGTGCGCCCACTTGCCGCCGTACGGCGTGGGCGTGGTGCCGAGCACCGCCAGCGGCTTGCCGGCCAGCGCACCGACGCCGTACGGGCGGGACAGCCAGTCGATGGCGTTCTTGAGCACGGCCGGCATGGTGCCGTTGTACTCGGGGGTGACGACGAGGACACGGTCGGCGGCGGCCACGCGGTCGCGGAGGCGCTGGGCGGGCGCCGGCACCTCGTCGGCGTCGAGGTCCTCGTTGTAGAACGGCAGGTCGGCCAGGCCCTCGACGATCTCCAGGGTGAGCCCGGCGGGAGCGTCGCTGACGAGCTTCTCGGCCAGGCGGCGGTTGAGGGAGTCGGAGCGGAGGCTGCCGACGAGGACCACGATGCGGGTGTGGGTATCAGTCATGCCGGTCCAAACGGACCGAGGTCCGCTTTCATTCCTGGCAATAGAGTGACCCGCACCATGTCGAGTCATCCCCTGCTCCCGATCATCGGGGAGCCGCGCCCGGAGCGCAGCGACGCAGCCCGCAACCGGGCGGCCCTGCTCGAGGCAGCCACCCGGCTGATCGAGCACTGCGGGATCCAGGGCGTGACCATGGAGGCGGTCGCCGCCGAGGCCGGGGTCGGGAAGGGCACGGTGTTCCGCCGCTTCCACAGCCGGGAAGGGCTGATGGCGGCGCTCCTCGACCACTCCGAGGCCGACTGGCAGGCGCAGGTGATGGGCGGGCCGCCGCCCCTGGGCCCCGGCGCGCCGCCGATGGAGCGGCTGCTGGCCTTCGGGCACTCCCGGATCGAGGTCAACCTCCGGCACGCGGAGCTGATCCACGCCGCCGGACGGGCCGGCGCCCGCTCGTACGCGGCGTACTCCTTCGTGGCCACCCACACCCGCTACCTGCTCGGGGAGCTGGGCGTCCGCGGCGACATCGCGCTGCTGGCCATCGCGCTGATGGCGCCCATCGAGTCCTCGATCCTCGAGCAGCAGGTGAAGATCGAGCAGATCGACCTCGACCGGATCCGGTCCGGCTGGGCCGACCTGGCCCGCCGGATCGTCGAGAACCCCGGAGACGAAGGAGAACGATGACCATCCCGACGTACACCCTCAACGACGACACCACGGTCCCCGCGATCGGCTTCGGCACGGCAGGCCTGCGGGGCGAGGCGGCCGTCGAGGCGACGACCAGCGCGCTCGAGGCCGGCTACCGCCTCGTCGACACCGCTGTGAACTACGAGAACGAGCGCGAGGTCGGCGAGGCGCTGCGCCGGTCGGGGGTCCCGCGGGACGAGCTGCGGGTGACCAGCAAGATTCCCGGTCGACACCACGCGTACGACGACGCGATCGCCTCCACGCGCGAGTCGCTGGAGCGGCTCGGCCTCGACCACCTCGACCTGCACCTGATCCACTGGCCCAACCCCAGCCGCGGGCTGTACGTCGACGCGTGGCGGGCGCTGGTCGACCTGCGCGAGCAGGGGCTGGTCCGCTCGATCGGCGTCTCCAACTTCACCGCCGAGCACCTCGACCGGATCATCGACGAGACCGGCGTGGCACCGTCCGTGAACCAGATCGAGGTCCACCCGCTCTTCCCGCAGCAGGAGATGCGCCGCGCCAACGAGGAGCGCGGCGTCCGCACCGAGTCGTGGAGCCCGCTGGGCAAGCGGCAGGCGCCGCTCGCCGAGGCACCCGTGCGGGCGGCCGCGGAGGCCCACGGGGTCACGCCGGGCCAGGTGATCCTGCGCTGGCAGGTGCAGCAGGGGAACCTGCCGATCCCGAAGTCCGCCACACCGTCCCGCCAGCGGGAGAACCTCGACGTGTTCGGGTTCGAGCTCGACGAGGCCGAGATGGACGCCATCACGGCGCTGGGGCGCTCCGACGGTCGGCTCTTCGGCGGTGACCCCGACAGCCACGAGGAGATGTAGGCGCGGTCTGCTGCATCCACCCTCTCGCGGCATCAGGTACGACGAAGGCCGGGACCCGCCACGGTCAGGCGGATCCCGGCCCTTGTGTTCCCGAGCCCCCTGAGGTCAGGCGGCGGTGCGGTGCTGGGTCGGTGCCTGCGCCGCTGGCGTGAGGATCAGTGTCGGCGCCCCGGCCGGCTCTTCGGTCCGTCGGAGCAGCCAGCTGCGGCCACGGCGGCGGCGCGGGAAGGCAGCGCGCACGTCGTCCTCGTGCAGGCGGGCAAAGGTGAGGGTGGTCTGGACGTCGAAGGTGGGGTACATCGTGTGCTCCTGGGGCTCGGTCTTCTGGATGACTCCAGACTCGGCCTAAGACCCCCACCCAGGGATCGGGAGAACGCCTTATCTTCGCTCGCGATGCGCCTCAGGCCACCTTAGGCACCGGACTGAGGCCTCGTCCCGACCTCAGTCGGTGGGGTGCCGGCGCAGCCCGAAGGTGACCCCGTCGACGAGCGCGCCCCAGGACGCCTCGATCACGTTGTGGCCGACCCCGACGGTCACCCACGACGACTCCCCGTCGGTGGTCTCGATCAGCACCCGGGTGATCGCGTCGGTGCCGTGGCCCTGGTCGAGGATCCGGACCTTGTAGTCGATCAGCTCGAACTTCGCGACCTCGGGATAGGCCTGGCCGATCGCCTCGCGCAGCGCCTGGTCGAGGGCGTTGACCGGCCCGTTGCCCTCGCCGGTGACGACGAACCGCACACCCCCGGCCCGCAGCTTCACCGTCGCCTCGGAGACGGCCTCGTCGCCCGGCCGGGTCTCGGTGATCACGCGCCACGACTCCACGTCGAAGTACGACGGCCGGACGCCCTCGACCTCCTCGGCCAGCAGCAGCTCGAAGGACGCGTCCGCGGCCTCGAAGGTGTAGCCGCGCGCCTCCAGCGCCTTCACCCGCTCGGTCACGCGGTTGACCAGCTCCCGGTCGCCCGAGAGGTCGAAGCCGAGCTCGCGGCCCTTGAGCTCGATCGAGGCCCGGCCGGCCATGTCGGAGACCAGCAGCCGCATGTCGTTGCCGACGTTCACCGGGTCGAGGTGCTGGTAGAGGTTCGGGTCGACCTTGATCGCGCTGGCGTGCAGCCCGGCCTTGTGGGTGAACGCCGAGGTGCCGACGTAGGGCTGGCGCGAGGCGGGCGGCGAAGTTGGTGACGTCGGCGACGGCGTGCGCGATCCGGGTGGCGTCCTTGAGCATCCCCGGCGGCAGCACCCGCCGGTCCAGCTTGAGCTCCAGGTTGGCCACCACCGAGACGAGGTCGGCGTTGCCGGTGCGCTCGCCGTACCCGTTGATGGTGCCCTGCACGTGGGTCGCGCCGGCGTCGACCGCCGCCAGGGTGTTCGCGACCGCGCAGCCGGTGTCGTTGTGGCAGTGGATCCCGACCCGCACCCCGGTCGAGGAGACGACGTCGTCCACCACGTCGCCGACCCAGCCGGGGAGCATCCCGCCGTTGGTGTCGCACAGCGCGATCACCTCGGCGCCCGCGTCGTACGCCGTCCGCAGCACCTCGAGGGCGTAGTCACGGTTGTCGCGGTAGCCGTCGAAGAAGTGCTCGGCGTCGAGGAACACCTGCTGTCCCTCGGCCCGGAGGTGGCTGACGGTGTCGCGGACCATCGCGAGGTTCTCCTCCAGGGTGGTCCGCAGGGCCAGGTCGACGTGCCGGTCGTGCGACTTGGCGACCAGCGTGACCACGCTCGCGCCGGAGTCGCGCAGCGCCGCGACCATCGGGTCGTCGGCGGCGGCCACGCCCGGCCGCCGGGTGGCGCCGAAGGCCGCGAGCTTCGCGTGCCGCAGGTCCAGCTCGTCGGCGGCGCGGCGGAAGAACTCCGTGTCCTTGGGGTTGGCCCCCGGCCAGCCGCCCTCGATGTAGCCCACGCCGAGGTCGTCGAGCTGGCGCGCGATGGTCAGCTTGTCGGCCACCGACAGGTTGAGCCCCTCCTGCTGGGCGCCGTCGCGCAGGGTGGTGTCGTAGACGTGGAATCCGCCGTGGACGAGGTCCATCGGTCTGCTCTCTCAGGTCGCGGTCGTCGGATGGCAACAAAAAAACCTCCCGCGGAACGGAAGGTTTGCGCGTCGGCGGCCCCGGTCGGGGGGGCGTCGACGCGCTAGGAAATAATGATGCGGTGGTGCGGCACGCGATCAGTGTGCCATCGCATCGCTCAGCCCGCGGGACCAGATCTCGCGATCCGGCCCCTGCGTTGAGTTGGGCCTCGTGGCCCCTCGAGTTGGGCATCGTGGCCCTCGATCGACGTGCAGGACCCAGCTCACGGGACAGGCACGCCCAACTCACGGGGCCGGCATGCCCAACTCAACAGGGGTCGGGGGGCCGGAGACGGGAGTCCAGTTCACGCCCGAGGTGGCCACCAGGTAGCCGAACGACGCCGCGACGGTCACCACCACGACGAGCGACACCAGCCAGGCGCCGAGACGGGACGCGAGCGGGTGGACGACGCGGGCCAGCGGCGAGCGGACGCGCGAGCCCCCGGGACCCAGTGCCAGCGCGACGACGAAGGTCAACCCGGTGGCGAACAGGGAGATCTCGAGGTCGGCGGCCGCGGCGTAGCAGATGAGGACGGCGGCCAGGGCCAGCCCGACGCTCCACAGCGCCAGCAGGATCGTTCCCGGGATCGCCCGGACGACGTGCCAGGGAGCGCCGATCAGGTAGAGGACGGGGTCGTACCACTTCACGCCGCGCAGCCGGCGCCGGTCGCCGGTCGCGGTCGGCGGCGAGCGAGGCGCTCCGGAGGAACCAGGTCAGCACGAGCAGGGTCAGCAGGGCGACCCAGGGGTACGCCGTGAGCGCGGCCCCGGCGGCGACGGTCAGCGCCGTCCACAGCGCGCCCCGCCGCAGCCGCTCCAGGGGTCCCGGGCCGCGGTGGCGCGACCCAGTCGTCCTCCAGCGGATGGGTCTGTCCGGCTTCGTCCTCGTCGTCGAAGATCGAGAGGGTGGTCTCGCGGCCCTGGGCGGCCAGCGCCAGCGGGATCGGTGAACGGGTCGTCGGGCACGGACTGCGGCGGCGGTCCGCCACCGTCCAGCCAGTCGAGGAGCTCGGCCGTCGCCGGCCGCCGCCGCGGATCGGGGTCCAGCGCGGCGGCCACGACGCGGCGCAGGTCGTCCGGCAGCCCGTCGAGGTCGTGCTGGCCGCGTCGGACCCGGTCCATGATCGCCATCGACGGGCCGCGGCCGAAGGGCGGGCGCCCCGTCCCGGCGAACGCGACGGTCGCGGCCCAGGAGTGGACGTCGGAGGCGGTCGTGGCGTCGTCCCCGTCCAGGATCTCCGGCGCGAGGTAGCCGGGCGTGCCCAGCAGCCAGCCGGTGTGGGTGAGCCTCGGGTCGTCGGCGACCCGGGCCAGGCCGAAGTCGATCAGGATCGGGGTCCGCCCCTCGATCAGGACGTTGGACGGCTTGACGTCGCGGTGCAGCACGCCGACCGCGTGGACCGACGCGATGCCCTCGGCCAGGCCGCGCGCCAGGAAGCGCAGGTCGGCGTCGCTGAGCGGCCCCTCGTCCTGCACGAGGTCGTGCAGGGAGAGGCCGGGGACGTAGCGGGTGGCGACGAACGGGATCTCGCCCCACGGGTCGGCGTCGACGATCTCGGCCACCCACGGGCTGCGCACCCGCGACAGCGAGCTGACCTCGCGGGCCAGCCGCGCCCGGGCCTCGTCGTCGCCGACGATGTGCGGCCGCAGCACCTTCAGCGCGACCCGGTCCCCGCGGGGTGGCGGGCCAGGTGGACCACGCCCATGCCGCCCTCGCCGAGCCGCGTCAGCAGCCGGTAGCCACCGACGTCAGCCCGGGCGGCGGCCGCTGCGGGGAGGTCGTCACCCTCGAGACGGTTGACTTCGCGACGGCCTCGAGCGAACCGGTGCACGTCCCGAGCGCTACGGCGTCGGTCGTCAGCAGACCCGGTGCATCCAGCCGAAGGTGTCCTCGGCCCGGCCGTACTGGATGTCGACCAGCGCCTGGCGGATCTCCATGGTCAGGTCGGTCGACGCCGGCGCCGGCGCCTCGCCGCCGTCCCACCTGAGCGTGCCGACCGGGGTGACGACGGCCGCGGTGCCGCAGGCGAAGACCTCGGTGATCTCGCCGCTGGTGACCCCGTCGCGCCACTCGTCGATCGAGAACTTCCGCTCCTCGACCTGGTGGCCGAGCTTGCCGGCGAGCTCGATGATGCTGGAGCGGGTGATGCCCTCGAGGATGGTGCCGGTCTCGGGGGTGACGATGCGGCCGTCGGCGTGGACGAAGTAGAGGTTCATGCCGCCGAGCTCCTCGACGTACCGCCCCTCCTGGGAGTCGAGGAAGACCACCTGGTCGCAGCCCTGCGCGATCGCCTCCTGCTGGGCGACCAGCGAGCTGGCGTAGTTGCCGCCGGTCTTGGCCGCGCCCATGCCGCCGCGTCCGGCGCGGGTGTAGTCCTCGGTCAGCCACAGCGTGACCGGCTTGACCCCGCCCTTGAAGTAGGCGCCGGCCGGGGACGCGATGACCATGAACGTGACGTGCTGGGCCGGCCGCACGCCGAGGAACGTCTCGGAGGCGAACATGAACGGCCGGACGTAGAGGCTCTTCTCCCCCTCCCCGTCGGGCACCCAGCGCTGGTCGGCCTCGACCAGCGCGTCGACGGCCTCGACGAAGTCGGTCGACCGGGAGCTCGGGGAAGGCCAGCCGCTTGCACGAGCGCACCATCCGGGCGGCGTTCTCCTCGGGCCGGAACGTCCAGACCGAGCCGTCGTCGTGGCGGTAGGCCTTCATCCCCTCGAAGGTCTCCTGCGCGTAGTGCAGCACCGCGGTCGCCGGGTCCAGCGTCAGCGGGCCGTACGGCGTGATCCGGGCGTCGTGCCAGCCGGCGTCGGGGGTCCACTCGACGGTGAACATGTGGTCGGTGAAGTGGGTGCCGAAGCCGGGGTTCGCGAGGATCTCGGCGAGCCGCGCGTCGTCGACCGGGGCGGTCGAGGGGGTGGTGCTGATCTGCATGGGGTCAACCTATCCGACGGAGCGGCCGATTCCGTCGACGCGCTCGCGACGCCCGGCAGCCGTCGGGCGGCGATGGCGTCGCCGACCTCGGAGGTACGCCGGGCGGTGCCGGGGCGCGCTCGGCCAGGTCGTCGATCACGGCCTGCTCGACGGCCGCCGCGGCCTCGGCGTAGCCGAGGTGGTCGAGCAGCAGGCAGGCCGACAGGATCGCCGCCGTCGGGTCGGCCTTCTGCTGGCCGGCGATGTCGGGCGCCGAACCGTGCACCGGCTCGAACATGCTGGGCGCGGTCCGGTCGGGGTTGATGTTGCCGGAGGCGGCCAGCCCGATGCCGCCGGTGATCGCGGCGGCCAGGTCGGTGATGATGTCGCCGAACAGGTTGTCGGTGACGATCACGTCGAACCGCGCCGGGTCGGTGGCCATGAAGATCGTCGCCGCGTCGATGTGCAGGTAGTCGACCGTCACGTCGGGAACTCCTCGCCACCTCCTCCACCAGCCGCGACCACACCGCGCCGGCGTGCACCAGCACGTTGGTCTTGTGGACCAGGGTGAGCTTCTTGCGGGGCCGGCGCGCGGCCCGGGCGAAGGCGTCGCGCACGACCCGCTCGACACCGAACGCCGTGTTGACGCTGACCTCGGTGGCGACCTCGTGCGGCGTCCCGACGCGCAGCGCGCCGCCGTTGCCGGTGTAGGGCCCCTCGGTGCCCTCCCGGACGACCACGAAGTCGACCTCGCCCGGGTCGGCCAGCGGCGAGGCGACCCCCGGGAAGATCCGCGAGGGCCGCAGGTTGACGTAGTGGTCGAGCTCGAAGCGCAGCCGCAGCAGCAGCCCGCGCTCGAGCATCCCGGGGGCAGGTTCGGGTCGCCGGGCCTGCCCCCGACGGCGCCGAGCAGGATCGCGTCGTGCTCGCGGATCTCGGCGAGCACGGAGTCGGGCAGCACCTCGCCGGTGGCGAGGTAGCGCTCGGCGCCGAGGTCGTAGCGCGTGGACTCGAACTTCACGCCGGCCGGAGCCGCCGCGTCGAGGACCTTCAGGGCCTCGGCGGTGACCTCCGGACCGATGCCGTCGCCGGGGATGACCGCGAGGGCGAGGGTGCCCGGTTGGTTCATGTCGGGACACTAGTTGTCGTCCGGGCGCTCCCCGCCGTTGTCTCGCAGGTCGAGCGCCGCCTGGATGGCGCCTGGTGCGGGCTGCACGGCCCAGGGTGGCAGGGCCTGACTGGCCGGGCCCCACTCGGGATACATGTCGTACATCTGTCTCTCCTGGATTGCTTCGATGAGTGGTCGGGGGGACCATCGTGATGCCTGATCGCCCCGCGGCGGGAGTGGTTAAGGCCCACGGGTCACGTGGGCACGCTGGCCAGGAGAGTGCGGGTTGCGCGGTACTGCCGGCGTCCCGCCGCGGGGGCGCTTCAGCTGGAGGTGTAGGCCGGAAACGCCGAACTCCGCAGCGAGGGGGCCTGGAGTATGGCCTCGCTGCGGCGATCGATGAGTACGAACACGCTCCGCATGGTGGCCTCACCGTACGACGCCCGCGCCGAGGGTGAGCCGTTCCGCAGATCTGTTCAGGATGCGGGACGTCCATCCCGTGGTGTAAGACTCGTCCCATGAGCGCGCCCCCCGAACTGCCCGAGATCGTGTCGCGGGCCTTCGACGTCTCGCGCAAGGCGGGTACGTGTCGTTCTGCCGCAACGAGACCGGCCGGCTGCTGGCGACGCTCGCCGCGACCCGGGACGGCACGATGGCGGAGTTCGGCACCGGCACCGGCGTCGGCACCGCGTGGCTGCGCTCGCGGCGTCCGCGGCGACGCCAGGATCCTCACCGCCGAGCTCGACCCCAAGCTGGCCGGCGCCGCCGCCGAGATCTTCGAGGACGACCCCCAGGTCGAGGTGCTCGCCGCCGACTGGTCGACCCTGCGCGACCAGGGCCCCTTCTCGCTGCTCTTCCTCGACTCCGGCGACCCGAGCTCGGTCCGGGTCGACGCCGTCGCCGACCTGGTCGAGCCGGGCGGGATCGTGGTTCTCGACGACTTCACGCCGTGCGAGCTCTGGCCGCCGGTGTTCCACGGCCGCGTCGACACGCTGCGCGAGGAGTGGCTGACCGACGATCGGTTCACCACGGTCGAGGTGATGGTCGCGGCCGACGCGGCCACCCTCATCGCGACGCGTCGCTGACCAGCTCCTGCTCCTCCCGCTCCGAGCGCGGCCCGGTCGATGCCGAGCCCGACCGCGACCCAGGCGGCGTACGACGACAGCAGGAAGATGTCGTGGAAGGGGTCCACCCCCAGCGCCATCGCCAGGAAGCCCAGGACCGCCACGGCCAGCAGCCCGGTGCCGGCAGGAGCGGCACGGCGGGCGCGGAGCGATGCGGATGCCCCAGGTCAGGCCGCCCGCAGTCAGCGCCAGGAACCCGAGCAGGAAGGCGACGAACGTGCCCTCCAAGGGCTCGCCCTGCACTGCCACCGGTACCGTAGCCGGCGGCGAAAACCAGCTGCAGGACACAGCCCGCCAGCAGCAGCCGGATCCCCACGCGCCCGCCGGCGCGGGCGGCCAGACGCCGGGAGACGACCGCAGCAGGGACCACCCCACGAGCTGGGAGCCGACGAAGACGACGTGGCCCCACTCGGCGAGCGGGTCGCTCCGCACCATGGTCTCGACGGCGACGGGGACGACGAGCAGGACGGCGCGAGGGCGGACCTGGGAAGGCGTTCATGGGTGCTCCTGAGGTCGATTGGTCAACGCCTCCGACGCTAGGCAGGCCAAGGGCCGGCGTCGTCTGCCGTCGGGCAGGTTCCGGGCATCTGCCGAAAGGCAGACGCGGCGACCCGCACTCGCCCTACATTCGGGGCATGGACTGGCCGGTGATGGCGCGGAGGGCGTTCCTCGGCCTGGTGGCCCTGCTCTTCGTCTCCGGGCAGGTCCAGGTCTGGTGGACCCGCGGACCGCGGTCCGCGTGCGCGCGGCCGCGGCTCTCGTCGCTGCGTCACGCTGCCCTGCTCCTGGGCGCGGCGGTGGCCGTTGCCGGTGCTGCTGGTCGTCCTGGGCGGCGCCGCGCTGGAGCAGCTGCTCCGACGCCGGCCTGGGCCAGGCCTGGTTCGCGATCCTGCTCGCGGTCTACGCGCTGGGGTCCTGGGCCTCCGCGAGGTCCTCGGCGATCGGCATGTCGGTCGTGGCGCTGGGCGCGCTGGCCGTCGACATCCCCCGGCTGCAGCAAGGCGCCGCGATCGACGACGTCGTCCCCGGCTGGGTGATCCTCGCCGGCACCTGGGGGCTTGGCCGCTGGCTGCGCCCCGCCGCGGCGAGCACGCCGCCCTGGTCGCCCGCAACACGCGCTGGAGCACGACCGGGAGGAGGCCACCCGGCCGCCGTCGCCTACGAGCGCGCCCGGATCGCCCGCGAGCTGCACGACCTGGTGGCACACAGCATGGCGGTGATCGTGCTGCAGGCGCAGGCGGCCAGCCGGGTGCTCTGCGACGTCGAGGCGGCGCAACGGTCGCTGGCCGCCATCGAGACGGTCGGTCGCGCCGGGATGGACGAGCTGCGCCGGCTGCTCGACGTGCTCCTCGTCGAGACGGAGGGCCTCGACCCCGGGGCCGGCCGAGCCTCGAGCAGCTCGACGACCTGGTCGACGCAGGTCCGCTCGGCCGGGCTGGAGGTGACGGTGAGTCGACGGCACGCCCGGCCGCTGCCCCCGGGCCTGGACCTCTCGGCCTACCGCATCGTGCAGGAGGCGTTGACCAACGCCCTCAAGCACGGCGGGCGGGCGCCCACCAGCGTGCGGGTCGGCTACGGCTCGGAACCCTGACGATCCGGGTCAGCAACCCCGCCGCCCGGACGCCGGCAGCGCCGGCTCACGGGGTCGGCCACGGCCTGATCAGCATGCGCGAGCGGGCCGCCCTGTACGGCGGCGCGCTGGAGGCCGGGCCCGGACCGCGCGGCGACTTCCTCGTCCACGCCACGCTCCCGCTGGAGGCCGCGATGACGATCACGCGTGGTGACCGCCGACGACGAGCACCTGGTCCGGTCCGGCCTGCGGATGATCCTCGGCACCGAGCCCGGCATCGAGCTCGTCGCCGAGGCCGAGGACGGGCAGGAGGCGCTCGACGCTCGTGGCGCAGCACGACCCCGACGTGCTTCTGCTCGACATCCGGATGCCGGGGCTGGACGGCCTCGAGACCACCCGGCGCCTGACTGCCGACGGGGCGCGCACCCGCGTCGTCGTCCTGACCACGTTCGACACCGACCGCAACGTCTACGACGCCCTTGCCGCGGGCGCCTGCGGCTTCCTGCTCAAGGACGCCCCCGCCGACCGGCTGCTGACCGCGATCCGGGCCGCCGCTGCCGGGCGACTCGGTGCTGGCGCCGTCGGTCGCGCGGCGGGTGGCCGACGAGCTGGCGCGGCGGCGTACGCCCGAGCGGCTCGAGGCAGTCTCGAGCCTGACCGGGCGGGAGCACGAGGTGCTCGCGCTGATGGCCGACGGCTGCTCGAACGCCGAGATCGCCGACCGCCTCGTCATCGGCGAGGGCACCGTCAAGACCCACGTCGCGCGGATCCTGATGAAGCTGGGCGTGCGCGACCGGCTGCAGGCCGTCGTGCTGGCCTACCAGTCCGGCACCCGCTGACCGCAGTCAGCGCTCAGGTCAGGTTGACCGCGCGCACCGCGTCGGCGTCGATGGCCGTCTCGATCTCGGCCAGCGTCTCGGCGGGGATGGCGCGAGTCGACCGACAGCGCGACCAGCGCCTAGCCGCCCTTGGCGTCGCGGGAGACCTGCATGCCGGCGATGTTGACGCCGGCGTCGCCGAGGATCCGGCCGACCGTGCCGACCATGCCCGGGCCGGTCCTCGTAGGTGAAGAACGCCAGGTGGTCGGTGGGCTCGATGTCGACGTCGAAGCCGTTGACCTCGACCAGCCGCTCCTTCTGGCTGATGCCGATCAGGGTGCCGCTGACCGAGACCTGCGAGCCGTCGGCGAGGGTGCCGCGGATCGTGATCAGGTTGCGGTGGTCGGGGCTCTCGGCGTCGGTGACGAGGCGTACGGCGGTGCCGCGCTCGGCCGCGAGCAGCGGCGCGTTCACGTAGGACACCTGGTCCTCGACGATGTCGGTGAAGACGCCCTTGAGGGCGGCCAGCTCGAGCACCTTGACGTCGTACTCGGTGATCTCGCCGCGGACCTCGACGTCGATCTGCTGGGCGACCTCGCCGGCGAGCGCCGGTGAAGACCCGGCCGAGCTTCTCGGTCAGCGGGATGCCGGGGCGCACGTCCTCGGCGATCACGCCGCCCTGGACGTTGACCGCGTCGGGCACCAGCTCGCCGGACAGCGCGAGGCGGACCGACCTGGCGACGGCGACGCCGGCCTTCTCCTGGGCCTCGTCGGTCGACGCGCCGAGGTGCGGCGTGGCGACGACGTTCTCCAGCTCGAACAGCGGGCTGTCGGTGCACGGCTCGCGTGGCGAAGACGTCGAGCCCGGCGGCGGCGATCCGGCCGGTCTTGAGGGCGTCGTAGAGCGCGGCCTCGTCGACGATGCCGCCGCGGGCGGCGTTGACCAGGACCAGGCGCGGCTTGGCCTTGGCGAGCTGCGTCGGCGCCGATCAGGCCGACCGTCTCGGGGGTCTTGGGCAGGTGGACGCTCATGAAGTCGGCCTCGGCGAGCAGGGTGTCGAGGTCGACGAGGCGCACGCCCATCTGCGCGGCGCGGCCGGCCTGGACGTAGGGGTCGAAGGCGATGACGTTCATGCCGAACGCGCTCAGCCGCTGGGCGACGAGGACGCCGATCCGGCCGAGGCCGACGATGCCGACGGTCTTCTCGTAGAGCTCGATGCCGGTGTACTTCGAGCGCTTCCACTCGCCGTTCTTCAGCGCGGCGTGGGCCGGGCGAGACGTGGCGGGCGGCGGCCAGCATCAGCGCGACGGCGAGCTCGGC
Source organism: uncultured Actinomycetota bacterium (assembly GCA_963812345.1). Lineage (GTDB taxonomy): Bacteria > Actinomycetota > Actinomycetes > Propionibacteriales > Nocardioidaceae > Nocardioides. Next base: position 154,693 of record CAWEVA010000014.1, on the reverse strand, counting down.
GGCGGAGACGATGTTGGAGGTCGGCGCGTTGACGACCATCACGCCGGCCTGGGTGGCGGCCTTGACGTCGACGTTGTCGAGGCCGACGCCGGCGCGGGCGACGACCTTGAGCCGCTTGGCGGCGGCCAGCGCCTCGGCGTCGACCTTGGTCGCGGAGCGGACCAGGATCGCGTCGACGTCGGCGATCGCGGGCAGCAGCTCGGCGCGGTCGGCGCCGTTGCAGTTGCGGATCTCGAAGTCGGGGCCGAGCGCCTCGACGGTGGCGGGGCTGAGCTCTTCGGCGATGAGTACGACGGGCTTGCTCACAGCGGTGTCCTCGATGGAAGTCGGCGGATGTCGGACCTGCTCGCCGGTCGCGAGGCGGTCGTGCACGACGCTGTGCCCGGCTCACCCTACAGGCCGCGGCCGGCCGGCCGATTCCGTCCGCCCGCTCACTCCTTGCGCCTCCTGAGCTGCATCCCTGGAACCGTGATGTGGTCAGTACCCTTGAATCCTTGCCCGAACACGGTGTTGAACTGCAGTCGTGCCCGCCGCACTCCGTCGGGCAGGTGCCCCGTGAGACGAGCGCCCCCGTCTGCCGCACGCCCGGGTTCGTGTTCTTCCGTCGCTGCGCCGGGTCGACCTCCATCGCCGTCCGTCGCCGCCGACCACGAGACGTTGCCGAACAACGGCATGGTGATCGGGTTACCGACACGGTTGCTGACGTCCACGTCCAGCCGCGTGAGTGGTCCGTCTCCTCGATCCATTGACACTGACAGAGCCCCTGATCCTCACCGCAGCCGTTCGAACCAGCCGATCCACGCCCGGTTCGTCCCCGTGACCCATCCCGCACGTAGCGGATCCCCACGGTCGCACGAGCCCGAGACGCCGCGACGAGCACCAATGTGACCAGACCGTCGCACCACCGCCGCTGACCGATCCACCCCCTGACCTGGCGAGCGGCGTCCAAGTCACCGGCTGATGCGTCGACGCTCCGTCCACCGCGTGTCGAGATACGACGAGGCGACCGCGTCGACATCGCCACCGTCACCGAGACAGCGGCACGGCCAGCCAGCGTACCAGCCGGTGGGTCACACGACCATGCAGGCGTTCCCGCCCCACCCGATCACCCACACGACAAGCGCATCACGGCCGGCTTCGCCAGCGACGTACGCCGTTGGTAACGGCGACGGGAGTGCTCATCCCGACCTCCCCCCGAGGAGCGGCTCCTGGTCATCCCAGAAGCCAGTATGTAGCCTTCGAACCGCTCCGACAGCAGAATCATCGGGTGCCGGGAGATCAGGCCGGCTACTCGTCGGTGTGACCCGGCGGCTCGCGTGCGTGGCGGACCAGGGTGTCTGCGTCGGACGTCGTCTCGGGGGTCGACCCCGAGATCCCTCGGGGTCGAGCGAGGGTCACGTGGGCAGGTTCACCGATGGGCGGACCGACCCCGTCGCGAGAGCGTGGTCGTCATGATCAGAGTCGAAGCCCTCAGCAAGAAGTACGGCCAGTTCCAGGCCGTGGACGACGTCACGTTCAGCGCCCGACCGGGCCGGGTCACCGGCTTCCTCGGGCCCAACGGGGCCGGCAAGTCCACGACCATGCGCGTGATGGTCGGCCTCACCCCACCGAGCCACGGCACGGCGACCATCCTCGGTCGGCACTATGCCGACCTCCCGAACCCGGGCCGCGAGGTGGGCGTCCTCCTCGACGCCTCCGCGCAGCACGCCGGTCGCACCGGCCGCGAGACGCTCCGGGTCGCCGCCCGGACGATGGGTCTCCCGGTCTCCCGCGTCGACGGGATGCTGGAGCGCGTCGGCCTCGCCCAGACCGAAGCCGGCCGCCGGGTCCGCAACTACTCCCTCGGGATGCGCCAGCGGCTCGGCATCGCCACCGCGCTGCTCGGCGAGCCCGAGGTACTGATCCTCGACGAGCCCGCCAACGGGCTCGACCCCGCGGGCATCCGATGGATGCGGGACCTGCTCCGCGACTTCGCCGACCAGGGCGGGACCGTCCTGCTGTCCTCGCACCTCCTGCACGAGATCGAGGTGATCGCCGACGACCTGGTCGTGATCGGCCAGGGCCGGATCGTCGCCGAGGGCACCAAGACCGACCTGCTCTCCGCCGCCGGGCACGATCGTCCGGTGCGGTGCCGTCGCCGAGCTGGCGCGCGCCCTCGCCGAGTCCGGCGTGACCGTCGCTGCGTACGGCGACGACGGCCTGCGCGCCGACGCCGACCCGGTGCTGGTGGGCAAGATCGCCCACGTCGCCGGCGTACCCCTGACCGAGCTCCGCACCGCCGACGGTGCGGGTCTCGAGGAGATGTTCCTCGAGCTCACCGCCGAGACCTCCCGTGAAGGAGCAGCAGCATGAGCACCATGACCGTCGCCCCGCGACCCCGGCGCGGGTGGTCCCCGGCCCGGATCCCGTTCGGCCGGATCCTGTGGGTCGAGCTGACCAAGATGTTCAACACCCGTTCGGGCTTCTGGCTCGCCGCGAGCATCGGGATCACCGCCCTGCTCGCGACGGCCGCCGTGATCGCCTTCGCGCCGGACAGCGCGATGACCTACGACAACTTCGGCGCCGCCGTCGGCGTCCCGATGGTGATCATCCTGCCCGTCATCGCCATCCTCTCGGTCACCAGCGAGTGGAGCCAGCGGAGCGGTCTGACGACGTTCACCCTGGTCCCGAAGCGCGGTGAGGTGATCTGGGCCAAGCTGCTGATCTCGGTTGCGCTGGGTGCCGTCTCGATCGTCGCGGCGCTCGGCATCGGCGCGGTCGGCAACCTGGTCGGCGCCGCGATCGACCGGGATCGATCCCGTCTGGGACATCTCCCTGAACCAGGCCACGTCGCTCGTCGCGGCCAACGTGCTCGGCCTGCTGATCGGCTTCATGCTCGGCGTGCTGATCCGCAACTCCGCGGCGGCCATCGTGGGGTACTTCATCTACGGCTTCGTGCTCGCCGGCCTGACCGCCGTCCTGGCCGCGAGCCAGGAGTGGTTCCGCGACCTCCAGCCGTGGATCGACTTCAACTACACGCAGGGCATGCTGTTCGAGGGGTGGCCGGTCGGCGGCGAGGCGTGGGCCCAGCTCGGGAGTGACCGCCGTGGGCTGGGTGGTCGTTCCCCTGGCCGTCGGCCTCGTGGCTCGTCCGGCGGTCCGAGGTCAAGTAGCCCCGCTGCGTCGTGTGCTGAGGTGGCTGCTCCGGCAGCCACCTCAGCACACGACCGCTGGCCTAGGGCTGCTCCCGCACCCGGTGCAGCAGCCAGTCGGAGCCGGTGTCGATCAGCGCATAGCGGACCGCGCCGGCCTGGCCGTGGAGCACGAACACGAAGCGCTTCTCGTTGCGGTCCTCGAGCTCCCACCAGCCGGAGTCGGCGATGCGCTTGTCCTCGTCGGTGTACGTCGCGTGCTCGAGCTCGTGGTCCTCGACCGCGACCGCCAGCCGGTCCGCGCCCGGGTCGTCCGGCAGCCCCTTGGGCACCGCCCACGACCGCAGCACGCCGTCCTCCTCCAGCCGGAGGTCGAAGTGGTGGCGCGGCCGGTCGTGCTCGTGGAGGACGAACACCGGGCGTTCAGGCACGTTCAGTCCGCGCAGCCGTCGGGACCGCAGACGTCGTCGCCGCCGACCATCTGGAGGCTCGGCTCGCGCTCGGCCCAGGCTCGGCGCAGCACCTGCCGAATACCTCGGCCGGCTGGGCGCCGGAGACGCCGTACCTCCCGTCGATGACGAAGAACGGGACACCACTGGAGCCGTAGGCGTGGGCCTGGTCGATGTCGGCCTGGACGTCGGCGGCGTACGCGTCGCTCGCGAGCACCTCGTCGACGCGGGCAGGGTCGAGCCCGGCGCCGGCCGCGACCTCGCGCAGCACGTCGTGGTCGGCGACGTTGCGGGCCTCGGTGAAGTACGCCGCCAGCAGCGCCTCCTTCAGCCGGTCCTGGACTCCCGGGCCGGACTCCTCGAGGGCGAGGTGGAGGAGACGGTGCGCGTCAACGGTGTTGGCGCGCTGAGCCTGGTGGAGCCGGTAGACCAGCCCCTCCTCGGCGGCCACGGCCTCCACCCGGTCGATCATCTGCGCCCCGGCGGCCGGGCCGCCGCCGTACTTGCGGCCGAGGTGCGCGGCCACGGACTCGGTCGGCTCGGACGGCGCTCCCGGGTCGAGCTGGTAGGAGTGCCACACCACCTCGACGTCGGCGGCGTGCTCGAAGTCGGCGAGCGCGGACTCCAGGCGGCGTTTGCCGATGTAGCACCACGGGCAGACCACGTCGGACCAGATGTCGATTCTCACGGCCGGCACAACCACTCCCCGCTGCCCCGCTTGTTCCCGTGTGCCATCGTTTGCCCCCACATGGGGGAAGGAGCCCGCTTCGTGGTCCGCTCACGACGCTCGGTCCGTGCACGATGGGTTGTGGCCGCGACCTGCCTGGTCCTGCTGACGGCCGGCTTGGTGGCGGCGCGTGCCTTCCCACGGTCCGCTGCCCGCCGCCGACGCGGCCCAGCTCGCGCAGGGCCCCGGGAAGCCCAACATCGTGGTGGTGATGGCCGATGACATGCGTTTCGACGACCTGCAGTTCGCTCCCACGCTGCGCCGACTCGCCAGCCACGGGGTGAAATTCCACAACTCCTTCTCGCCCTTCCCGCTCTGCTGTCCGGCCCGTGCGTCGTTCCTGACCGGGCAGCTGGCCCACAACCACGGCGTCTACTGGCACGAACGCCCTTACGGCTACGGCGCCTTCGACGACTCCCGGACCCTGTCGACCTCCCTGCGGCGGAGCCGGCTATCGCACCGGCTTCGTCGGGAAGTACCTCAACCGCTACGGCACCCACCGGTCGAAGGTCACCGGTCGCCCGTCCTACCGCTATGTCCCGCGGGGGTGGACCGACTGGTTCGCCACGTTCCAGAACCCCGGCGCTCCCGGTATTCGCGGCGACGCCTACCACTACATGCGCACCCCGTTCAACGTGAACGGCCGGGTCCGCAACCACGTCGACCGATACCAGACGAACGTCGTCGGGGATTACAGCCGTCGCCTGATCGAGCGCTACCACCGGCGGCGTGACCCGTTCTTCCTCTACGTCAACTACCTGGCGCCGCACGCCGGCGGGCCGCACGAACGTGATGATCCGCGCGGGGTGCGGGACCGTCGCGGGCGGCGGTCGACGTCAACACCCCGGCGCGACCGGTCTCGGTGCGGAACAGGTTCGACGGGCTCATCGACCGCGCCCGCGGCCTCCCCCGGGCGGCGGGCCCGCGGAGGCGGACGTGTCGGACAAGCCCGGCTTCATCCGCCGCATGCCCGAGCCATCCCGCAGCGAGCGCCGCGCCGGACGGGCCCTGACCCGCCAGCGCGCCCAGGCCATCTATGTCATGGACCAGGAGATCCGCCGCACGATCCGGACGCTGAAGCGCACCCGCGAGTGGAGCGACACCTACGTCGTGTTCACCTCCGACAACGGCTACTTCCTCGGAGAGCACCGGATCCTGCAGGGCAAGATACGCGGTCACGAGCCGTCGCTGCGGGTGCCGATGATCATCGCCGGTCCGGGCGCGCGCGACGGGACCGGTCGCTACGACCCGATCACGACCGTGGATCTCACCCGGACCATCCTCGACCTGGGCGGGGCCGCTCCGCCGATGGTTCCGGACGGGTCCTCGCTGCTGCCCACGTTGCGGAGCGGCGACCAGGGCTGGAACCGCGCCGTACCCGTCGAGTCGGTGCGCGGCACCCGCGCTCCACGCCGGACCGTGTTCCAGGACGGCGACATGCTGCGCTCGAGCGGGGTGCGGACGGCTCGCTACAGCTACATCCGGTACGCCAACGGCGAAACCGAGCTGTACGACCTCTACGCGGACCCGCACCAGGATGTCTCGGCCCACCAGGATCCGGCGCTGACGCAGGTCCGCGACCTGTTGCACCAGGCGTGGGACCAGCTGTATCGCTGCCGCGGGACACAGTGCCTTGCCCCGTTACCCGAGGCGCTTCGGGTCGCACCGGCCGAGAACCGCGCAGGGACCCGGGCGTGGCTCGCTGCGCACGAGCGTCGCTACGGCTACCGCTGATGATCCGCGCTGACCCGCCCGAAAGTTTCGGGCGGGTCAGCGTGAACTAGCGGGTGGCGGTGCCCTCGACGTAGTCGGAGTCGTGGGACTTGACCCACGCCATCAGCTTGCGCAGCTCGCGGCCGGTCTGCTCGATGGGGTGCTGCTCGCCCTTCGCGCGCAGCTCCTTGAACTCCGGGGCGCCGGCGTCCTGGTCGTCGATGAACCGCTGGGCGAAGGAGCCGTTCTTGATGTCCTCGAGGATCGCCCGCATGTTGTCCTTCACCTCGGGCGTGATCACGCGCGGGCCGGAGACGTAGTCGCCGTACTCCGCGGTGTCGGAGACCGACCAGCGCTGCTTGGCGATGCCGCCCTCGTACATCAGGTCCACGATCAGCTTGAGCTCGTGGAGGCACTCGAAGTAGGCGACCTCGGGCTGGTAGCCGGCCTCGATCAGGGTCTCGAAGCCGTACATCACCAGCTGGCTCGCGCCACCGCACAGGACGGCCTGCTCGCCGAACAGGTCGGTCTCGGTCTCCTCGGTGAACGTCGTCTTGATGCCGCCGGCGCGCAGGCCGCCGATCGCCTTGGCGTACGACAGCGCGAGGTCCCACGCCTTGCCGGACGCGTCCTCCTCGACGGCGACGAGGACGGGCACGCCGCGCCCGTCGACGTACTCGCGGCGGACCAGGTGGCCCGGACCCTTCGGCGCGACCATGAACACGTCGACGCCCTCGGGTGGGGTGATGTAGCCGAAGCGGATGTTGAAGCCGTGCCCGAAGACCAGGGTGTCGCCGGCGGTGATGTTGGGCTCGACCGACTCGGCGTAGAGCGTCCGCTGCACGTGGTCGGGCGCGAGGATCACGATGACGTCGGCTTCCTCGACGGCCTCGGCGGGCGTGAGGACCCGCAGGCCCTCGGCCTCGGCCTTGGCCCGGCTCTTCGACCCCTCGAGAAGTCCGACCCGGACGTCGACGCCGGAGTCACGCAGCGACAGCGAGTGCGCGTGCCCCTGGCTGCCGTAGCCCAGGACCGCCACGTTCTTGCCCTGGATCAGGGCCAGGTCGGCGTCGTCGTCGTAGAACATCTCAGCAGCCACGGGGGCTCTCCTTCGTCGGTTGTTTCGGTGGCAGTTGGGTGCGGGGTTTCGACGACCTCGGCGCTGGAGCGCCTCCTGCCAACCACCGGCAGAGACAGCCGGTGGGGCGGGGATGGCGACGGGGCGGAGGGTGCGTTCGCTGATGGAGCGTGATCCCCGGCCGATGGCGACCATGCCCGACTGGACCAGCTCGCGGATGCCGAACGGCTCGACCACCTTGAGGAAGCCGGCGAGCTTGTCGGCGTTCCCGGTCACCTCGACGGTGACGGCATCGGGCGCGACGTCGACCACGCGGGCCTTGAACAGCTGGACGGCGTCGAGGACACGACCGCGGGTCTCGACGTCGGCACGGACCTTGACCAGCAGCAGCTCGCGGGTGACCGAGGCGGTGCTGTCGAGCTCGACCACCTTGATCACCTCGACCAGCTTGTTCAGCTGCTTGGTCACCTGCTCCAGCGGGGACTCCTCGACGTTGACCACGATCGTCATCCGGGAGACCTCGACGTGCTCGGTCGGGCCGACGGCCAGGGAGTGGATGTTGAAGCCGCGGCGGCTGAACAGGCCCGCGATCCGGGCCAGGACGCCGGGCTTGTTCTCGACCAGGACGGACAAAGTGTGGGTCGACATCTAGAGCTCGTCCTCCTCGAAGTCGGGGGCGAGGTCGCGGGCGTACTTGATGTCGTCGTTGCTGGTGCCGGCCGCGACCATCGGCCAGACCATCGCGTCGCGGTGGACGCGGAAGTCGACGACGACCGGTACGTCGTTGATCTCCATCGCCTTCGCGATGGTGGCGTCGAGGTCCTCGGGACTGTCACAGGCCAGCCCGACGCACCCGTAGGCCTCGGCCAGCTTCACGAAGTCGGGGATCCGCTTGCTGTGCAGGTCGGTGTTGGAGTAGCGCTCGTTGTAGAAGAGCGTCTGCCACTGGCGGACCATGCCCAGCGACTCGTTGTTGATGACCGCGACCTTGATCGGGATGTCGTTGATCGCGCAGGTGGCCAGCTCCTGGTTGGTCATCTGGAAGCAGCCGTCGCCGTCGATCGCCCAGACCGGGGAGTCGGGCACGCCGACCTTGGCGCCCATGGCGGCCGGGACGGCGAAGCCCATCGTGCCGAGCCCGCCGGAGTTGATCCAGGTGTTGGGGCGCTCGTAGCCGACGAAGTGGGCGGCCCACATCTGGTGCTGCCCGACGCCGGCGCAGTAGATCGCCTCGGGCCCGGCGAGGGCACCGAGCCGCTCGCACACCAGCTGCGGGGCGAGCCCGCCGTCGGCGGGCGCGTCGTAGCCGAGCGGGTACTTCTTCTTGACCCCGGCCAGGAACGCGACCCAGGCCTCGTAGTCGCCGGTGTTCCCGGCATCCGCCTCGGCCTTGAGCGCGACGACCAGGTCGCTGATCACCTCCCGGCAGTCGCCGACGATCGGGATGTCGGCGGCGCGGTTCTTGCCGATCTCGGCGGGGTCGATGTCGGCGTGGATCACCTTCGCGCCGGGCGCGAACGAGTCGAGGTTGCCGGTGACCCGGTCGTCGAAACGTGCGCCGAGGCTGATGATCAGGTCGCTGCGCTGCAGGCCCGCGACCGCGGCGACGGTGCCGTGCATGCCGGGCATGCCGAGGTGCTGGGGGTGTGAGTCCGGGAAGGCGCCGCGCGCCATCAGGGTGGTGACGACCGGGATGCCGGTGAGCTCGGCGAGGACCTTGAGCTCGCGGTGGGCGCCGGACCGGATGGTGCCGCCTCCGACGTAGAGCACCGGGCGGCGGGACTCGAGGATCAGCCGGGAGGCCTCACGGATCTGCTTGGAGTGGGGCCGGGTCACCGGTCGGTAGCCGGGCAGGTGCAGCTCGGTGGGCCAGGCGTACGTCGTCTGCGCCTGCAGGGCTGACTTCGCGACGTCCACGAGGACCGGCCCGGGCCGTCCGGTGGACGCGATGTAGAACGCCTCGGCGATCGTGCGCGGGATCTCGGCGGGGTCGGTGACCAGGAAGTTGTGCTTGGTGATCGGCATGGTGATGCCGCGGATGTCGGCCTCCTGGAAGGCGTCCGTGCCGATCGAGGCCGCGCCGACCTGACCGGTCACCGCGACCATCGGGACCGAGTCCATGTGGGCGTCGGCCAGCGGGGTCACCAGGTTGGTGGCGCCCGGCCCGGAGGTGGCCATGCAGACGCCCACCTTGCCGGTCGCGGCGGCGTACCCCTGCGCGGCGTGGCCGGCGCCCTGCTCGTGGCGGACCAGGATGTGCCGGATCCGGCTGTCCATCAGCGGGTCGTAGGCCGGGAGGATGGCGCCTCCGGGGATGCCGAAGAGGTTCTCGACGCCGGCGGCCTCCAGCGATGCGATCAGGCTCTGCGCACCGGTGACGACGGGCCCGCTCCCCTGGGTGCCCGTGCTGTGGCGTCATCGCCGTCCTCCTCGTCCCGATGGGTCCTCACTCCCGCTGTCGCGCAAGTCTGCCACCCGTCCCACATGGTGGTACGCGCGTCCCACGATCTGGCGTCAGCTCGAGCCCACGCCCTCGCCGGCGGCGTACTCGCTGATGGTCCGCGCCAGCTTCACGTCGCGGTCGGTGACCCCGCCGGCGTCGTGGCTGGAGAGTCGCACGTCGAGGTGCGGGTAGCGCAGGTCGAGGTCCGGGTGGTGGTTCATCGCCTCCGCCGCCTCGCCGATCAGGTTGACCAGGCGCAGGCCGGTGGCGAAGTCACCGGTCTCGAGGTGGGCGTGGATCGCGTCGTCGCGCCAGGTCCAGTCCGGGAGCCCTTTCTCGGCGAACTGGTCGGCGGTGAGGGTGCTGTCGTCGGTCATGGCACCTTCTACCGCGACCGGGCACGAGAAGACAGGCCGCGGCACACTCGGAACCCTCAGGGCAGCACTGCCGCGCCGACGTCGCCCGGGGCCCAGGCGACCTCCCACCGGAAGCCGTCGGGGTCACCGAAGTAGCCGGTGTAGCCGCCCCACTCGCGGTCGACGCCCTCGTGGACCGGGTCCGCGCCCGCCCCTCGCGCCGTCGCCAGCACCTCGTCGACCTCCTCGCGGGAGGCGACGTTGTGGGCGAGGGTGAGCGGCGCGACCCCCGATCCGGTGACGATCGGGCCGACCTCGGCCTCGAAGTGGTCGCGGTCCCACAGGCTGAGGATCACCTTGTCGGCGACCTTGATCATCAGCACGTCCCCCGGCACGTGGATCATCGGCTCCCAGCCGAGCCCGTCGACGTAGAAGCGACGGGTGGCCTCCAGGTCGGCGACGGCGAGGGTCACGAGGCTCATCCGTTGGTCCATGTCGCTCAGCCTGCCACCCGGCTCAGCTCCTCGCTGACCGCGAGCATGCCCCGGCGTACCTCCTCGAACGAGGTCGACAGCGGCGACAGGCCGATCCGCAGTCCCTGCGGGTCGCGGTAGTCGGGGATCACGTCGCGCGCCCACAGCGCATCGGTGACCTCCTGCATCCGCGGGTGGTTGAGGGTGACGTGGCCACCGCGGCGGGCCGGATCGCGCGGCGACGCCAGCGTGACGCCCAGCGGCTTCAGCAGGTCGTCGGCGAGCTCGACGGCGTACGCGGTCAGGGCCACCGACTTCGCGCGTACGGCGTCGATGCCGGCCTCCTCGATCAGGTCGACCATGTCCTCGATGGCCAGCATGCCGACGACCGGCGGGGTGCCGGAGTGGAAGCGCCGGATCCCCTCGGTCGGGGTGTAGGTCGGGCCCATCAGGAACGGGTCGGCCGCCCCCATCCAGCCCTGGATCGGCTGGGTCAGGTCGGCGAGGTGCCGGTCCGCGACGTAGAGGAAGGCGGGCGAGCCTGGCCCGCCGTTGAGGTACTTGTAGCTGCAGCCGACCGCGAGGTCCACCTCCCACGCGTCGAGCTGGGCGGGCACGACCCCGACCGAGTGGCTGAGGTCCCAGAGCACCAGCGCGCCCGCGTCGTGGGCGATCTCCGTCAGCGCGGGGACGTCGGCGAGCCAGGCGGACCGGTAGGCGACGTGGCTCGACCATCACCAGCGCGGTCCTCGGCCCCACCGCAGCGGCGAGCTGGTCGGCGGTGACCCCGGCGGAGGTGTCGACGTCGATCCACCGGAGGGTCAGGCCGAGCTCCTCCGCGACCCCCTGCGCGACGTACCGGTCGGTCGGGAAGTTGTCGCGGTCCAGCACGATCTCGTCGCGACCGGGGCGGGCCGCGACCGCGGCCCGGACCAGCTTGTAGATCAGCACGGTCGTCGAGTCGCCGACGGCGGTCTGCCCGGGGGCGGCACCCAGCGCGACCCGGCCGAGCCGGTCGCCGAGGGTGAGCGGCAGGTCGAACCAACCCTCGTCCCAGCCGCGGATCAGCCGGTCGCCCCAGTCGTGCCGGACGAACTCCGCGAGTCGCTCGGCGGTGCCCTCGATCGGCCGGCCGAGGGAGTTCCCGTCGAAGTAGACCAGCGGCTCCGCCGCCCCGAGGAACCGGGACCGGAAGTGGGCCAGCGGGTCGGTGCGGTCGAGCTCCAGGCTGTCGGTCACGTGCCCTTGTCTACCGCAGCGTCAGCCGCACACCGCCCCGTGGGCGGCGCTCTGCACGACCTTGGCGTACTTGCCCAGGACCCCGCGGGTGTACTTCGGCGGCTGCGGCACCCAGCCGGTACGCCGCGTCTCCAGGTCGTCGATCTCCGCGTCCAGGGTGGCGTTGGCGACGTCGAGGGTGATCGGGTCACCGTCGCGAAGGAACGCGATCGGCCCTCCGTCCGCGGCCTCGGGTGCGATGTGGCCGACGCACAGGCCCGTCGTACCCCCGCTGAAACGGCCGTCGGTGACGAGGAGGACCTCCTTGCCGAGCCCGGCGCCCTTGATCGCACCGGTGATCGCCAGCATCTCCCGCATCCCCGGTCCGCCCTTGGGGCCCTCGTAGCGGATCACCACGACGTCGCCGGCGGTGATCGTGCCGGCGGTGAGGGCGTCCAGCGCGGCCCGCTCGCCGTCGAAGACCCGGGCCGTCCCGGTGAACGTGGAGTCGTCGAAGCCAGCGGACTTCACGACCGCGCCCTCCGGGGCCAGCGACCCCTTGAGGATGGTGAGCCCGCCGGTCTTGTGGATCGGCCGGTCCATGGCCCGGATGACGTCGTCGTCGACGGACGGCGGGGCGAGCGCCTCGAGGTTCTCGCGCATCGTCTTGCCGGTGACGGTCAGGCAGTCGCCGTGCATCAGCCCGGCGTCGAGCAGTGCCTTCATCACCATCGGGATGCCGCCGACCTTGTCGACGTCGTTCATGACGTACTTGCCGAACGGCTTCAGGTCGCCGAGGTGCGGCACCTTGTCGCCGACCCGGTTGAAGTCGTCGAGGGTCAGGTCGACCTCGGCCTCGCGGGCGATGGCCAGCAGGTGCAGCACGGCATTGGTCGAGCCGCCGAGCGCCATCACCACGGTGATCGCGTTCTCGAACGCCTCCTTGGTCATGATCTGCCGGGCCGTGATGCCCTGGCGGAGCATGCCCACGACGGCCTCGCCCGAGCGGTGCGCGAAGCCGTCGCGGCGGCGGTCGACCGCCGGCGGCGCGGCCGAGCCGGGCAGGGACATGCCGAGCGCCTCGGCGACGGACGCCATCGTGTTGGCGGTGTACATGCCGCCGCAGGCGCCCTCGCCGGGGCAGATCGCACGCTCGATGCGGTCGACCTCCTCGCGGGTGATCTTGCCGGCCAGGCAGGCGCCGACCGCCTCGAAGGCATCGATGATCGTGACGTCCCGGCCGTCGACGGAGCCGGGCATGATCGAGCCGGCGTAGAGGAAGACGCTGGCCAGGTCGAGGCGCGCCGCCGCCATCAGCATCCCGGGCAGGGACTTGTCGCAGCCGGCCAGGAGCACCGACCCGTCGAGCCGCTCGGCCATCATCACCGTCTCCACGGAGTCCGCGATCACCTCGCGGGACACCAGCGAGAAGTGCATGCCCTCGTGGCCCATCGAGATCCCGTCGGAGACCGAGATGGTGCCGAACTCCAGCGGGTAGCCGCCGGCGGCGTGGACGCCGTTCTTGACCGCCTTCGCCAGCCGGTCGAGGGAGAGGTTGCACGGCGTGATCTCGTTCCACGAGCTCGCCACCCCGATCTGGGGCTTCTCCCAGTCGTCGTCCCCCATGCCGACCGCCCGCAGCATCCCGCGGGCGGCCGCCCGCTCGAGCCCGTCGGTGACGTCGCGGGAGCGCGGCTTGAGGTCCGGTTGCTCGCTCATGCTCGCGAGCGTAGTCGTGCGGTGCGCCGCTGGCGCTCCCTGTTCCGCGACGTGGCTCGCGTCGCGCCCTAGATTGAGGACGTGCTGGATCCGGACCAGGCCGCGGAGGTGGCCGGGCGCTTCGCCCTCGGCGACCACGCGGTGCTGACGGGTCCGGTCGCGGCCGGTCGGCTCGGCGACGTCTGGCGGCTCTCGACCGATCGCGGGGACTACGCGGTCAAGGACGCCCGCTTCCCGGTCGACCCGGCCGAGGTCGCCGCCGACGCGGCGTACCAGGACCGGGTGCGCAGCCACGGCGTCCCGATGCCCGCGGTGGTGCGGACGCCCGAGGGGAAGCGCTCGTCCAGCTCGGATCGGGGCCCGCGCGGGTCTACGCGTGGGTGGACGTGCTGCCCCGGGAGCGGGCGCTCGACCCGGCCACGGTCGGCGCGCTGGTCGCGGGCATCCACCGCGTGCAGGTGGCGACGCGGGCCCCGGTGGACCCGTGGTACGTCGTCGCGGTCGGCGAACCGGCCTGGCGCGACCTCACGGCCCGCCTGCGCGACGCGCGGGCACCCTTCGCCGACCGGCTCGAGTCGCTCGTCCCCGACGTGCTGGCCGCCGAGGCGCTGCTGGTCGAGACCGAGGCGGTGCAGGTCTGCCACCGCGACCTGTGGGCGGACAACGTCCTGCGCACGCCCGACGACGGGCTGGTGGTGCTGGACTGGGAGAACTCCGGCCCCGGCGACCCCGCAGGGGAGCTCGGGGTGGTGCTGTTCGAGTTCGGGCTCGGCGACCCCGACCGGATGCGCGACCTGTTCGCGTCGTACGTCGAGGCCGGCGGGCCGGCGCGCCTGCGCACGCCCGGGGACCTCACCATGCTGATCGCCCAGGCCGGGCACATCGCCCAGATCGGCTGCGAGCGCTGGCTGAAAGCGACCACCGACGAGGCACGCGCCGACAACGCGGCGTGGGTCGGCGAGTTCCTCGACGAGCCGGTCACCGTGGCCACGGTCGAGGCGATCCTCGACGCGGCCAGGTGACGGCGCCCGCTGACTACTCGTCGGTCTCGGAGACCGCCTTCAGCCGGGAGAGGCCCTTCTCGAAGTCCTTGCCGATCAGCTTGTCCATGCTGAACACCTTGCTGAAGACCTTGCCCAAGCCCGCGTGCTCACCGGTCATCCGCCAGGTCACCTCGGTCCCGCTGCCGGAGGGCGCCAGCGTGAAGGCCACGTCGTTGGTCGCCTTCCACGGCTTCAGGAACGAGAGCTTGATCTTGATCTGCTCGGGGGTCGAGGAGACGATCTCCATCGAGCCCTGGCCGGCCTTGCGGTTGCCCTGCCACGCGTAGTGGGCGCCGACGCCCTGGTCGGGACCGGTGTAGATCCGCTGCAGGTTCGGGTCGACGTCCTCCCACGGCGACCAGGCGGTCCACTCGTGGAAGTCGTTGATCCGGCCGTGGACGCTGGCCGGCTCGGCCGCGATGTTCGTGGATCGGGAGATCTCGAAGTTGCTCATGGGCGCGACCGTAGTGCGTGCCGACCGTCGGCGCACCCCGCCACGGCACGGTCTGCGGTCAGATCGATGCCGCGCGGACGACCATCACGTCGGGCAGGTCGCTGACGATCTGTTGCCAGGAGTCGCCCTCGTCGGCCGAGGCCCAGACGGCTCCGTTGCGCGCCCCGAAGTAGACGCCGGTCGGGTCATGGTCGTCGGTGCACATGGCGTCGCGCATCACCGCGACGTAGAACGAGTCCGGCAGTCCCTTGCCCAGCTCCTCCCACGACTCCCCCGCGTTGCGGGACCGCCACACCCGTGCCTTGGCGTCCGGCGGGTAGCGGCCGTCGCCGCCCGAGATCGGGAAGACGTAGACGGTGTCGGGCTCGCGCGGGTGGACGACGATCGCGAAGCCGAACGACGAGGGCAGGCCGTCGGCGATCGACTCCCACGACTCGCCATGATTGTCGGATCGGTAGACGCCGCCGTGGTTCTGCAGGAACAGCCGCTCGGGCCGGGACGGGTGGCGAGTCACCTTGTGCACGCACTGGCCGAACTCTGGGTACTGCTCACCCTCCGGGAGGAACTCGGCCCGGATGCCCTTGTTGCGCGGCTGCCAGGACGCGCCCCCGTCGCTGGTCTGGTAGACGCCCCCGGTCGAGAGGGCGGCGGTGACCGACTGCGGGTCGGTCGGGTGCGGAAGGATCGTGTGGAAGGCCTGGCCGCCGAACCCCGCGTCCCACTCCGGGCGGTGCGGGTGGTCCCACAGTCCCTGCTCGAGGGTGAAGGTCTCGCCGCGGTCGGTGGACTTCCAGACCGCCCCGGGCTCGGAGCCGGCGTACACCACGCCGTCCTCGGCGCCCGGCACCAGCTGCCAGATCCGCTCGACCTTGGCATCGGTGCCCTCCGGGAACCGGACCGCGCCGTTGGGGGTCTCCTGCCAGGAGGCGCCGAGGTCGTCGGAGCGACGCACCTGCGGGCCCAGCCACATCGACGACGCCCCAGCGAACAGGCGGGGGCGTTCGCCCCGCTTGTCGATGAGGCAGGAGTAGACCTCCTCCATGTCGAAGTGCGGCCCCGTGAACTCCCAGTCACGCCGCTCGTCGTCGGCAGTGCCGATCCACATGCCCTTGCGCG
Organism: uncultured Actinomycetota bacterium; assembly: GCA_963812345.1. GTDB lineage: Bacteria > Actinomycetota > Actinomycetes > Propionibacteriales > Nocardioidaceae > Nocardioides. The sequence continues at coordinate 138,773 of CAWEVA010000014.1, read as the reverse complement.
TGCCCGCCATCAGGATCGTGCTCATGGTCTCCCTCTCTCGCGACTTCGCCAATCTCACCACGGCAAGCCCGTGCGCGGCCACGCCTAGGTGTCTCCCTAGATTGACCGGGTGACTCCCCCATTTTCATCGGTGCGATTCTCACCGGTCTGGCTGGTCCTGGGCGGAATTCTCTCCGTCCAGTTCGGCGCGGGGATCGCCAAGGACCTCTTCGACGAGGTCACGCCCACTCTCATGGTCTGGCTGCGGCTGGTGACCAGCGCCGTGGTCCTGGGGCTGTTCGCCCGGCCCGTGCTGCGGGGACGGTCGCGTGACGACTGGCTGGTCGCCCTCGGCTTCGGGCTGAGCCTGGGCGTCATGAACTGGGCGATCTACCAGTCCTTCGCCCGGATCCCGCTCGGGGTCGCGGTCACGATCGAGTTCGTCGGCCCGCTCACCCTGGCCATCCTCGGGTCGCGCAGGGCGCTCGACCTGGTCTGGGCGGCACTGGCCGGGCTCGGGGTGGTCCTGCTCGGGTTCGAGCCGGGCAGCGACCTGGACCTCGTGGGAGTGGCGTTCGCGCTGGTCGCGGGCGGGGCCTGGGCGGCGTACATCCTGCTCAGCGCGCAGACCGGACGACGCTGGCCCGGTCTGGACGGGCTTGGCGGTCGCCAGCGTGGTCGCGACCCTCCTGCTCGCGCCGTTCGCCGTCGTCTCCGGCGGCTCGGGCCTGCTCGACCTCCGGATCCTGGCCCTCGGCGCGGCGGTGGGAATGCTGAGCTCCGTCATCCCCTACAGCCTCGAGATGACAGCGCTCCGCACGATCCGGCCGGCCCTGTTCAGTGTCCTGATGAGCCTGGAACCGGCCGCCGCGGCCCTGGCGGGCGTCGTGGTGCTGCAGGAGTTCCTGACGCCGCTGCAGCTGCTGGCGATGGCCTGCGTCGTCGTCGCCAGCGTCGGAGCCACGCGCAGCCAGCGGGTGATCCGCGAACCCGCACCTGACTGAACCGGATGCTGAATCGGACTAAACCGGTCTGGACCGATCGCGGGAGGGAGTTAACGCGGATTTCACGGCACGTTGATCCGGTCGGCCGGTGAGCCCTCTAGCGTCGTACCTGTCCAAAGCTGCGCGGGGGGAGACGGGATGCACCAGGTGATCCACCACCTCAGCCCGATCGCGCGATGGGCGGTCGAATCCCAGCAACGGTCCCGACGCAACGCCATGCTCGCATCGACCACGCTCACGCAGCGACGGTCGGAGCGGATCGAGGTCGAGGAGTTCCTCGCCTCCATGAAGGGCCGCACCGCGAACCCGGCAAGCCGGCCGGTGACCGCACGAGGTTGAGTGCCGGCGGACCCACTCGCCGCCGGCACTCGACCACACCTCCCACGACCGCGAGGGTCGCTCGGGCAGAATCGAGGCATGCCCGCCTCGAAAGCACGCTCCACCGCCGCCGATGTCGAGATCGTCTTCCACGAGGTCCTCTCCGACGACGGGACGCCGCTCCGGGCGTGGACCAACGACCCCGACGGCGAGATCGACGGTCCGACCGTCGTCCTGTGCAACGGCCTGGGCACCAACCCGTGGTCCTGGCCGGCGCTGCTGAAGCCCGACTGCGGGGTCCGGGTGATCTCCTGGAACCACCGGGGCACCGGCGGCTCCGCGCGGCCCGCCGACCCGGACCGGGTCGGGATCGATGACTTCGTCGAGGACGCGTTGTCGGTGATGGACCACTTCGACGTCGACCGCGCGGTCCTGATGGGCTGGTCGATGGGCGTCAACACCATGTTCGAGCTCGCCGTCGACCACCCCGAGCGGGTCACCGGCCTGTTCGCCGTCGCCGGCGTCCCGGGCGACACGTTCTCCACGATGCTCGGCCCGCTGTACGTCCCCCGGTCCCTGGCCCGCGCGTTCACGCGTCAATTTCTCCCGCGCCCTGAAGTACGGCGGCCGCGCGCTGACCCCGGTCACCACCCGGCTGCCGGTGGGTCCGCGCCTGATCTCGGTGATCTCGCACAGCGGGTTCATGCTGCCGGTGGCCGATCCCGAGCTGGCCGCGATCGCGGTCCGGGCGTTCCTCTCCACCCCGGTCGAGTGGTACTGCCACCTGGCGCTGCGCACGTCGGAGCACCCGAGGGTGAAGCTGAGCCAGCTCCGCGTCCCCGCCGAGTTCGTCGGGGCGACGTACGACCTGCTGACCTCGGCCAGACAGATGAAGTCGGCGGCCGACCGGATGCCCGAGGCCACGTACGTCGAGCTGAAGGGCACGCACTTCATCCAGATGGAGAAGCCGGACGAGGTCCACGACCTGCTGCTCGCCTTCCTCGACCGGGTGGGCTGACATGGGCGGGCGGTCGCTGGTCGCGGTGACGCTGGCGCTGGCCGCCCTCGTCGCGCGGCTGCTCCGACGACGACGAGGGTCCGGGCCCGCCGACCGTGACCGCGCGACCGTCCGACCAGGAGCCGGCGCCCTCGACCCCGGAGCCGACGTCCCCGTCGCCGAGCCGCGAGGACCGGGCAGGGCCACCCCGGGTCGTCGACACCGTGGCCCGCAACCTGTCGGTGCCCTGGGGGATCGACTTCCTGCCCGACGGCACCGCGATCGTCACCGAGCGCGACACCCGGCGGGTGCTGGCGATCGACGACGGACGGGTCACCGAGATCGGCCTGATCGAGTCGGCCGCCCCGCAGGGCGAGTCCGGGCTGCTCGGAGTCGCCGTCTCCCCCGACTTCGCCGAGGACCGGGCGATCTTCCTCTACGTCACCACCGCCGAGGACAACCGGATCGTCCGCGCCACGTATCGCAAGGGCCGGCTGGGCTCGCCCGAGGTGATCCTGGACGGCATCCCCAACGGCTTCATCCACGACGGCGGGCGCCTGCGGTTCGGACCGGACGGCTACCTCTACGCCTCCACCGGCGAGACCGGCGCCCCCGAGCTCGCCCCGGACCGCGACTCGCTCGGCGGCAAGATCCTGCGGATCACCCCCGACGGCGACCCCGCGCCCGGGAACCCCGACCCCTCCTCGCCGATCTGGACCCTGGGCCACCGCAACGTGCAGGGCCTCGCGTTCGACGACGAGGACAACCTGTGGGCGTCCGAGTTCGGCGCCTCCACCTTCGACGAGCTCAACCTGATCCGGAAGGGCGGCAACTACGGCTGGCCACGGTTCGAGGGCCGCGGCGACGATCCCGGCTTCATCAACCCGCAGGTCGTGTGGGACACCTCCGAGGCCTCGCCCTCCGGGCCTGGCCTACCTCGACGGCCGGCTCTGGCTCGGTGCCCTGCAGGGCGAGCGGCTCTGGCGGATCGACGTCGCCGACGGCCGCGCCACCCGGCCCACCGACTTCTTCGTCGGGAGGTACGGCCGGCTCCGCACCGTGGTCGTGGCGCCCGACGGCAACCTCTGGGTGTCCACGTCCAACCGGGACGGACGGGCGACGCCGGGCCCCGACGACGACCAGATCATCGTGGTGGACCCGGGCTGAGCTCGTCGAGCCGAGGCGCGCTAGATCGTCGGCAGCGTGCCGACCTGGGTCACCAGGAAGGCGGCGAACGCGATCTCCACGCAGGCCCCGAGCACGTCCCCGGTGCTGCCACCCAGCTTCCGGCGGCACACGAGCAGCACCGCGGCCACGGCGGCGGCAGCCACCACGACGCCGACCAGCCCACCCGGCCCGGCGACCAGCGTGACCAGGACGGTGGTCAGGCACACCACCAGCGCGGCGGCGAGCGGCGGGACCGCGCCGACCACGGTGCTCCCCAGCCCGTCGGCCCGCGCCGCGGTGAGCCCGCGCATGCAGGCCGGTGCCAGGGCAGGCGCGGCTCACGACCACCGCCAGGACCACGGCCGTGACCGAACCGCCGCCCTGCGCCGAGAGGGCGGCGAGGGCGCCGACCTGGACGGCGAGCACGAGCAGGAGCGCCGCGGCGCCCGACGGGCCGACGTCCCCGCGGCGCATCACCTCCAGGCGCCGGGCCCTGGTCCCGTGGGTGGCGAGTCCGTCGACGGTGTCGGCCAGCCCGTCGAGGTGGAGCCCCCCGGTGGCGAGGCCCAGGACCGCCACGGTGAGGGTGGCGGTGACCAGCGGCGGCAGGGCGAGGAGGTCGCCGGCCCACGCCGTGGCGGCGGCAGCGGCGGCCACGGGCAGTACGGCGATCGGCGCGCTCACCATGGCGACCGCGGCCTCGGCACCGCTCACCCGACGGGGAGGCGGCACCGGCAGGACCGTCAGCGTCCCGAACGCGAGCCGGAGACCGTCGCCGAGCACCGTCACCGCGACGGGACCACGTCGGCGGCTGGCTCCATGATCGATGCCAGCGTCGACATCTCCGCCAGCAGCTGCGGCGCCGTCCTGAGCACCGGCAGCGCCGTCAGCGCACCGGTCGCCTCGCCCAGCCGCATGCCGAGGTCCAGCACCGGCAGCAGTCCGAGAGCCTCCAGGGCGATCCGGTGGGCCGGCTCGGTCGACCGGTGTCCCGCGCACCACCAGGCGGCGGCGCCGGGGGCCATCCGCTCGGCGAGCAGGGCGCACGCCCCGGACACGACGCCGTCCAGCAGCACCGGCCGGCCGCGCTCGGCGGCCCGGAGAAGGAACCCGGTCATCGCCGCGGTGTCCGCGCTGCCGAGGACCCGGAGCAGCGCGGCCGGGTCGTCGCGGTGCGGCCGGGCCCTGCCCAGCGCGGACTCGACGACCGCGTGCTTCCCGCGCCAGGTGGCGTCGTCGATGCCGGTGCCCCGCCCGACCACGTCGGCGGCGTCGAGGCCGAGGGCGGCACCGACCAGGGCGGCGGCCACGGTGGTGTTGCCGATCCCCATGTCGCCGGGGATCAGGAGGTCGCAGCCGGCGTCGATCTCCTCGTCGGCGATCGCCGCTCCGGCGCTCAGTGCGGCCGTGGTCTCGGCCTCGGACAGGGCGTCCTCCCGGTCGATGCAGCCCGATCCGCGGCGCACCTTGTGCCGGCGTACCTCCGGCGGGGTGTCGGCGAGGTCGTCGTCGACACCGAGGTCCAGCACGCGGACCCGGGCACCGTGGGCACGCGCCAGCACGTTGACCGCGGCGCCGCCCCGGAGGAACTCCCGCACCATCAGCGCGGTCACGTCGCGGGGGTACGCCGACACCGCCTGGTCACTGCCGGTGACGCCGTGGTCGCCGGCGAACACCACCACCGAGACCGTGTGCGGGGCAACCGGGGCATCCGTGCCCTGGACGCCGGCCAGCCAGACCGCGAGGTCCTCCAGGCGGCCCAGGGCGCCCAGCGGCTTGGCCAGCCCGTCCACCCGTGCCCGGGCCTCGGCGCGCGCCGCGTCGTCGATCCTCGCTGCCATCGTCATGCGCGTTCTTCCTCCAGTCGTTGAACCCGCCCGGCAACCACCAGGCGTACGTCGTCGGTCAGGTCGGCGACCTGTCGGTTGAGCCGGCCCAGGGCGTCCCGGAACAGCACGCCGGAACGCGTCCCCGGGACCACGCCCGAGCCGACCTCGTTGCTCACCGCGACCACCGGCACCGACGCCGACTGCCACGCCTTCAGCAGTCGCGTCGACCTCGGCGTCGACCGGCTTGCTGCCATGCGCTGTCGCCGTCCGCCGACTCCCAGGCGCCCGCCGTCGCCCATGACTCCGGCGAGCCAGGTGGCCAGGCAGTCGACCAGCACCGGCTGCGTCGCCGTCTCGAGGGCCGCCGGAACGTCGTCGGTCTCGAGGGTGGTCCAGCCGCTCCGGCCGGTTGCGCCGGTGTGTCGGCCACCCGGGCGGCCCAGTCGGAGTCGCTGCCGTCCGGGACCGGGCCCGGCGCGACGTAGAGCACCTCGGCACAGCCGGCCAGCAACCGCTGGGCGTGCCGTGACTTGCCGGACCTGGCCCCACCGAGCACCAGCGTCCGCTCGACGGGGAGATGCCAGTTGGCGGTGGGGGTGCTCGTGGCGACGGCCGGCCGGGCGTCCGGCTCCGGGGCGTCCGCCAGTGCGTCCCGGAGGGCGGCAAGCAGGGCCGCCCGCGCCTCCGGGTCCGGATGCACCGCGATCCGGACGAACGTGCTGTCCAGCCCCGGGAACGTCTCGCCCCGTGCGAACCGCGACACCACGGTCGAGCAGGCGGGTCCGCAGGTCGGTGAGGCCACTGCGGACGAGCAGGTAGTTGGCCGGGGACGGCCAGACCTCGAGCGGGAGCGGTGCGAGCTCGTCGAGCAGACCCTGGCGTGCTGCAGCCAGGCTGTCCGCCCGCTCTCGCCGCTCGTCCTCGGCCGGACACAGCCAGGTGGTCGCGTGGACGGCCAGGGCGTTGACCGGCCACGGCTGGCGGACCTCGTCCAGCCTGCGGGCCAGGGCCGGGTCTGCCAGCAGGTAACCGACCCGCAGTCCGGCGAGCCCCCAGAGCTTGGTGAGGCTGCGCACGCAGACGACGCCGGGCAACCCGGCGGCGTACACCCCGGAGGCATCGGGCCAGAAGTCGGCGAAGGCCTCGTCGACGACGACGACGCGACCCGGTCGGGTCAGCGCGGCGAGGACGTCGAGGTCCTCGGTGCGCCCGGTCGGGTTGTCGGGCCGTCCCAGCACCACGAGGTCGGCCCGCTCGGGCACCGACCGTGGATCGAGGACGAAACCGTCCGCCGGGTCGCGCGAGCACCCGCTCCACGGGCACGCCGGCGCTGCGCAGGGCGGCCTCCGGAGCGGTGAACGACGGGTGGACGCACGCCGCGAGCCGCGGCCGCAGCGCCTGCGCGAGCATCCAGAAGGCCTCGGCGGCGCCGTTGACCAGCAGGCACTCCCGCGGAGAGGCGCCGTGACGGGCGGCGACCGCGTCGAGGGCCGGGGCGGGGTCGGGATACGCGGCCAGGTCCACCCCCGACAGCCGGTCCGTGAGCCACGCCGGGGGTGGGCCCAGCACGTTGACGGCCAGGTCGAGGGCACCGGCCGGCACCTGCCGGTCACCGTGGTCCTGCAGCTCGTCCATGGCTAGAAGTCGATCCCGCGGCGGGCCCGGACGCCGGTCTCGTAGGCGTGCTTGACCTTGCGCATCTCCGTCACCGTGTCGGCGAGGTCGACCAGCTCGGGGGGCGCGTCGCGGCCGGTGCAGATCACGTTCGTCTGCTCGCGCACGACCCCGGATGGCCGCCCACACCGGCTCGGCCTCGATCCACCCGTAGTTGACCGGGTAGGTGATCTCGTCGAGCACGAGGAGGTCGTACCGCCCCGACGACAGCGCCTCCTCCGCGGCAGACCATGCCTCGCGGGCGATCGCCGCCGAGCGGTCCAGGTCGTCGGACTCCCACGTGAAGCCGTCGCCGATGCTCCACCACTCGACGCCGAGCCGGCGTGCGACGGCCTCCTCGCCGACCCGCCACTTGCCGGACTTCATGAACTGGATGACCCCCACCGACCAGTCCCGGGCCACGGCCCGCATGAGCGTGCCGAAGGCCGCCGTGGACTTGCCCTTCCCGTGGCCGGTGTTGACCAGCACGATCGACGCCACGTCACGGCGCGGCGGCCGGGTGCGCTCCCTGTTGGGCAGCGGCTGCCCAGGCGTGCCCGCAGTGGTCATCGTCGTCCTCCTCGGGTCGGCGGATCAGCTGCTCCGCGACCGCCGCGAGGGCCACGGCCACCACGGTCGTACGCCGGGCGATCCGCACCGCCTCGGCGACCTCGCGCTCGCCGGGATCGGCCCCGGCCGCATTCAGCTCGTGGTGGCCACGCTTGGCCAGACGGACGTCCAGCCGCAGGGCCAGGGCGGCCATCGGCCAGCCGGCGTTGGGCGACGACGTTCGCCGTGCCTCCTCCCGCAGCCGGGGATGGCGCCCCGCCAGGAGCAGGGCGGTGAGGCGGGCCGGTGCCAGGTTCAGGGCGTCGTCGGCGCGGGCCGCCACCCGACCGGCGTGGGCCCAGCGCGGCGTGCGGTAGCCCCAGCAGGCGTCGGCCGTGTTGGCGTAGCGATAGAGGGCGGCCGCCGGGAGCCCGCCCACGACGTACCAGAGCAGCGGCGCCACCACGGAGTCGGACAGGTTCTCCGCCAGCGACTCGATGGCACCGCTCCGCACCTCCACCGCGGTCAGCTCGGTGGTGTCGCGGCTGACGATGCGGGCCAGCGCGACCCGGCCGTCCGTCAGGTCGCGCTGCACGGCCCGCGCCACGGCGTCGACCTCGGCCAGCAGCATCCGCGCCGACAGCAGGGGCCACAGCGCGAGGCCACGTACGGCGACGCGGCCGGCGCACCGATCCGGCGAGCGGATCGCTCGACCGCACAGGCTGCGGCCACGGCGGTCGCGGCGCCCACCAGCCAGGCGGCGCCTCCGGCCACGGTCGCCCGGGCGGGCGGCTGCGACGGCACGACCCGGGCGGCGCGGTCGAGGTAGCGCCCGGTCCACACCACCGGGTGAGCGGCGACGGGCGGTTCGCCGACGACGCTGTCGAGCGCCGCAGCGACGAGCACGCTCACCTCTCGGCCCGCAACGGCAGCACCGCGGGCCCGGCGTCCCGCTGGAGCACCTCGACCCGGGCGCCGTACACCTCGGCGAGCCGCACCGGGCGCAGCACCTCACCGGGACTGGCGTCGGCGACGACCCGGCCGTGGTGCAGGAGCACCACCCGGCGGCCGTACTGCCCGGCCAGCGTCAGGTCGTGCATGGCCGCGACCACGGTGAGCTCGTCCTGCAGCCGCATCGTGTTGACCAGGTCCAGCACGCTCTGCTGGTGACCGATGTCGAGCGCACTCGTGGGCTCGTCGAGCAGCAGGACCCGCGGCTCCTGGGCCAGCGCCCGGCCGAGGACGACGCGTTGCAGCTCGCCGCCGGAGAGCCCCAGGGCGGGGCGGTCGGCGAGCTCGTCGAGCTCGAGCCGGTGCAGCGTTCGCTCCACGGCGTCCCGGTCGGCGGCGGTCTCGGTCCCGAAGCGCCGCAGGTGCGGGGTGCGTCCCAGCGCCACCAGCTCCCGCACGGTGGTCCCCTCCGGCACCACCGGGCGCTGCGGCATCAGCGCGACCACCCGGGCGACCTGGCGACGCGGCGCGTGCCCCGGATCGAGGCCACCGACCCGCAGCTCGCCGGTCGCGGGGATCAAGCCCGCGACCGCGTGCAGCAGCGAGGTCTTGCCGGCGCCGTTGGGCCCCACGATCGCGACCCAGTCACCCTCCTCGACCACCAGGTCGACGTCGGTCACGACCCGCTTCCCACCGCGCTCGACCGACACCCCGCGGCACTCCAGCGCAGGGTTCTGGCCGGGCACGAGCCCGCGCACGGGGGTGGTCACATCTCCCCCTTGGTCCGGCGCAGCACGACCAGGAAGAACGGCGCGCCGACCAGCGCCGTCACGACGCCGATCGGCACCTCGGCCGGCGCCAGGGCGGTCCGGGCGACGACGTCGGCGAGCACCAGGAAAGCGGCGCCCAGCAGCAGCGCCAGCGGCAGCAGGGTGTGGTGGGCCGCGCCGAACAGCAGCCGGACGGCGTGCGGGACCACGATCCCGACGAAGCCGATCAACCCGCTGACGCTGACCACCGCGGCCGTGCCGAGGGTGGCTGTCAGCACCAGGATCAGGCGGACCCGCGCGGGGTCGACCCCGAGGCTCGCCGCCTCGACGTCACCCACCGCCATCACGTCGAGCACGCGCCGGTGCAGCAGGATGACGGCGCACGAGACCACGACGTACGGGAGCGCGATCACCACGTCGGACCAGCCGTCGGTGCTGAGCCGGCCGAGCATCCACGAGTAGACCGAGAGCAGCGAGTCGTCGTACCGCTGCTGGACGAAGTTCTGGATCGCGTTGAAGAACGCGCCCACGGCGACCCCGGCCAGCACGATGACGACGGCGCCCCGGCCGCCACCGACGCTGCTGCCGAGGGCGTACGTCGCGGCGACGCCGAGCAGCCCGCCGACGAACGCCAGCAGCGGGATGCCCACCGGGCCGATCGTGCCGCCGGCCACGATCCCCAGCGTCGCCCCCAGCGCGGCACCGCTGGAGACGCCGAGCAGGTAGGGATCGGCGAGCGGGTTGCGGAAGACCCCCTGGTAGGCCGTCCCCGCGACCGCCAGCATCGCGCCGACCAGGACCCCGAGAACCACGCGCGGCAGCCGGATCTCCCAGAAGATGGCCTGCTGCGTGAGGGACATCCCCGAGTCGACCTCGATCCCGGGGACCGCGTCCAGCAGCTCCAGCAGCACGCCGGACACGCTCAACCCGGCCGGCCCCACCAGGCAGCCGACGACCACCGCGCCGAGGCAGACCAGCACGCCCACGGCGATCTTGGTCCGCCGCATCCGGGGGCGGGCGTCGAGGCGGGTGCAGGGCACGCACGCGCGCCGTCGCGGCGGTCCCGCGCTCCTCGCCGGCCAGGTCGAGCGCCATGGTCGCCTCAGCCGTCCGTGCCGCCGAGCGCGCTCTCGCGCTCGGCGAGGATGTCGCTCACCTGCTGGACGAAGTCGACCACCCGGGGGCCCCACCTGCTGGCCACGTCCTCGTCGACGACGTGGACCTGCGCGTCACCCACGGCCGCGACCTGCTCCCAGCCCGGCCGCTCCTCGACGTCCGCCACCGAGACGTCGCAGCACTGGCTGTCGGCCAGGAACACCAGGTCCGGGTCGGCCTGGACGACGTACTCCCGGGAGAGCTTGGGGTAGTCGTCCTTCACCTTGGACCGGTCCGCGATGTTCTCCAGCCCGAAGAGCCCGTAGACCTCGCCGATGAACGTGCTGCCCGCGGCGGTGTAGAGGTCCGGGCGTGAGCTCGTGGAAGTAGGTGAGCCCGTCGGCGTCCGGCGCGTCGGCCAGCGCCTGGTCGATCCCCTCACGCATGTCGGTGACATCCTGCTCGGCCTCGTCCGCGTGCCCGGTGGCCGCCCCGAGGCGCTCCATCTGCGAGTAGGTCTCCTCCAGGTCCTCGGCCGCGGGCAGCAGCAGGGTGGGGACCCGGGCCTTCTCGAGGTTCGCGACGAGGTCGCCGGTGTCGTCGGCCGCGACCACCAGGTCCGGCTCGTACTCCAGGACCGCCTCGACGTTCGGCTCGTAGCCGGACAGCTTGGTGGTCGGGACGTCCTTCGGGTAGTCGGACTGGTCGTCGACGGCGACCACCTGGTCGCCGGCGCCGATCTCCCACAGCATCTCGGTCGCCGTGGGGCTGAGGGAGACGATCTTGGCGGGCTCGTCCTGGATGGTGATCTCGGTGCCGCCGTGGACGGGCCCGGAGAGCACCTCGGCCGGGAACTGCTCGTCCGGTGAGGGCGAGGACTCGGTCGCCTCGTCCACGGTGTCGACCCCGCCGCAGCCGGCGAGCACCAGGCTCACCAGCAGGAGCAGGGAGGGGAACAAGCGCCGCTCAGGGCGCAGGGAATCCTTCGTGTGCACAGCATCCTCCGTATTGCGGAGGACGAGAGTCGTCGGGCCGCACACGCCGCGAGGGCGGTTGCCGCACGAACTACCTTCGTCCGAGGCTAGTTGCGTGGCCCACGGATCAGGTGACCTGGCTCGTCCGGACCCTCGCGCGCCGGCTTCACAGTTGCGGGACAGCACCGGGATCTCACCGGACTTCACTGAGCACCGTGGCACTCCCGCACGTACGGGAGCAGCAGCACACTACCCCGGCCCGTCCCCCGGCGACGCCATAGGGTCTCCCCGGTGAGAGGCAGCCTGATGGTGCTCGGCACCACCTCCGACGCCGGCAAGACCGTCGTGACGACCGGCCTGTGCCGTGCCCTGGCGCGCCGTGGGGTCCGGGTGGCGCCGTTCAAGGCGCAGAACATGTCCAACAACTCGATGGTGACGGTCGACGGGGCGGAGATCGGGCGGGCGCAGTGGATCCAGGCGGTCGCGGCACGCGCGGAACCGGAGGCGGCGATGAACCCGGTGCTGCTGAAGCCCGGCAGCGACCGGCGCAGCCACGTGGTCGTCATGGGCGCCCCGGCCGGTCACCTCGACGCGAGCGAGTTTGCCGGCACCCGGGCGCCGCTCGCCTCGGCGGCGTACGCGGCGTACGACGACCTGGCGGGCCGCTTCGACGTCGTGGTCTGCGAGGGAGCCGGGAGCCCCGCCGAGATCAACCTGCGACCGCACGACTACGTGAACATGGGGCTGGCGCGTCACGCCGGGATGCCGGCGGTGCTCGTCGGCGACATCGACCGTGGCGGCGTGTTCGCGGCCATGCACGGCACCCTCGCGCTGCTCGAGGAGGCCGACCAGGCGCTGATCGCCGGGCTGGTGATCAACAAGTTCCGTGGCGACGCGGACCTGCTGCGAGCCTGCGCTCGACGTCGTCGAGAAGGTGACCGGCAGGCCGTTCCTCGGGGTGCTGCCGTGGCTGCCGGGACTGTGGCTGGACTCCGAGGACTCGCTGTCGGTGCGTGATCGTCCTGTGCCGATCCCGATCACGCCGGGCGCACGGCTGCGCGTGGCCGTGGTGCGGCTGCCCACGGATCAGCAACTTCACCGACATCGACGCGTTGTGCCTCGAGCCGGGCCTCGAGGTGACCTTCGTCGCCGACCCCCGGTCGCTTGCCGCCGCCGACGTTGTCGTGCTGCCCGGCACCCGGGCGACGATCGCCGACCTGGCGTGGCTGCGCGAGCAAGGGCTCGCCGACGCCGTGCGGGACCACGCCGGGCGCGGCGGTGTGGTGCTGGGCATCTGCGGCGGCTTCCAGATGCTCGGTCGGGAGATCGCCGACCCCGACGGCGTCGAGGGCCCGGCCGGGACGCGCGTGCCCGGCCTCGGACTGCTGGACGCGGTCGACCACCTTCGGGCGCGAGAAGGTGCTCGGCAACCCCGGCCGGCTCCGCACTCGGGGCGCCGGTGTCGGGCTACGAGATCCATCACGGCCGGTGCGGGTCGGCGCCGGCGACGAGTTCGCCGGGGGCACCCGGTCCGGCGCCGGTCTTCGGCACGATGTGGCACGGCTGCCTGGAGGGCGACGCCTTCCGCGGCGCCTGGTTGCGGCTGGCGGCTGACCTCGTGGGTCGCAGCGGCATCGAGACCGGCATGGTCTCGTTCGCCGCCGCTCGCGAGTCGCGGATCGACACGCTCGCGGACGCACTCGAGGAACACCTCGACCTCGACGCCGTGCTGCGGCTCGTGGAGCACGGAGCTCCCCCGGCCTCCCACTGGTCCTGGGCGGCCTGGTCAGGTGAGCTTCGCGGAACCCGAAGCGGACGTCTCGGCGCGAAGCGCCGCTCGCCGCCCTGCCACAATGATCCCGGGCAGGTGGCGCCGCGCCCGATGGTCCTCGAACGGGGGTAACTGAGAATGACCCGCTACGGAGCACAGTTCGGGCCCGACATCACGTTCCTGGGAGTCGAGCGCTGCGACTGGGCAGACTCCGCGACGTACGAGGGAGCGGACATCGTGATCCTCGGGGCGCCCTTCGACGGCGGCACCTCGCACCGCGCTGGCACCAGGTTCGGGCCGCAGTTCATCCGGCAGACCTGCTACCTCTCCCACGACGGCTCGCGCCCCTCGCTCGCCATGCGCGTTGACGGGCTCCAGGACCTCGCGGTGTACGACGCCGGCGATGTGGAGATGTTCTCGGGCGACGCGGAAAGGTCGGTCCGCGACCTGCAGGAGGCCGTGTACACGGTGACCTCGAACGGCGCGATCCCGCTGATCCTGGGCGGGGACCACACCATCGCTTGGCCGGACGCGGCCGGCGTCGCCCAGCACCTCGGCGAGGGAAGGGTGTCGATGGTCCACTTCGATGCGCACGCCGACACCGGCAACGTCGAGTTCGGCTCGCTCATCGGGCACGGCCAGCCGATGCGTCGTCTGATCGAGTCCGGGGCCTTGCGCGGGGATCGGTTCCTGCAGATGGGCCTCCGGGGCTACTGGCCCGAGCCGGCCACCTTGGACTGGATGGCGGAGCAGCGGATGCGGTCCTACGAAATGACCGAGATCGTGCACCGCGGCCTCGACGATTGCCTGACCGAGGCGTTCTCGATCGCCACCGACGACTGCGACGGGGTCTTCCTCTCCGTCGACATCGACGTGTGCGACCCCGCCCACGCTCCCGGCACCGGCACACCAGAACCGGGTGGCCTCACCGCCCGCCAGCTGCTGGACTCTGTGCGGCGGGTGGCGTACGAACTACCGGTCGTCGGCGTCGACGTCGTCGAGGTGTCGCCGCCGTACGACCACGCCGACATCACCTCGTTCCTCGCCAACCGCGTCGTCCTCGAGGCCCTGTCTGGCATCGCCCGCCGCCGCCGCGACCAGCACGACGGGACCACGTGGGACCCGTCCCTGCCGCTCCTCGCCGACCGACCGGACCACCGACCGGGTCCGGCGGCGACGTAGGGACTGCTCGAGGCGAGCAAGGTAGCGTGCCGCCGTGCGATTCGGTGTGGTGGGAACGGGACCGTGGGCGGGCATGGCGCATGGCCCGGGGCTGATGGCAGCCGAGGGTGTTGAGCTGGTCGGTGTCTGGGGTCGCAGCCCGGAGAGGGCGCGCATTCTGGCGACGGGGCTGGGGGTCTCGGCCTATGACGACTTCGAGGCGCTGCTCGCGGACGTGGACGCCGTCGCCTTCGCCGTGCCTCCCGAGGTCCAGGCAGAGCTGGCGCTGATGGCCGCGAAGGCTGGGAAGCACCTGCTCCTGGACAAACCGGTGGCCATGACCGTTGCCGCCGCGCATGGCCTGCGTGACGCCGCCGCCGCGGCCGGTGTGGCCTCGGTGGTCTTCTTCACCGACCGCTTCCCAGACACGTCGCGGGCGTGGTTCCGGGATGTCCGCGCGACAGAGGGCTGGCGTGGCGGCTGGTTGCGGTCGTTCGGCTCGCTGCAGGAGCCGGACAACCCGTTCGGTTCCTCGCCGTGGCGGCGGGAGAGCGGCGCCCTGTGGGACATCGGCCCGCATGCTCTGTCGACGTTGAGTGCTGCCCTCGGTCCGGCCAGGTCTCTCACGGCCGTCGGCGGTGACGACGACCTGGTGACGCTGGTGATTCGTCATGAGTCCGGCGCGACCAGCACCGCTTCGCTCACACTGTTCGCGCCACCGGCTGCGGCCGGGTTCGAGGCCGCGGTGTGGGGCGACGTCGGCGTGTCCCCCATGCCCGTACGCCCCGATCGCTCCCCGTCGGATCTGTTGGCCATCGCGGCCCAGGAGCTCGTGGAGTCGGCCCGCAGCGGCGAGCCGCACGAGGTCGACGTCGCCTTCGGCGCCGGGATAGTGGAGCTACTCGCAGGCGCGCAGGCGCAGATCGACGCGGCCCGCAGCTCCTGACCTGCCGGCAAAGGCACGGCAGCCGGTTGCGGTATCACCGAACGGTGGGATTGAGTCCAGGGGTGGCTCGAGCTCTCCATTCCGACGAGATTCCGATCGATGCCGAATTGGTCCGCGGGCTGGTGAGCCGGGCGATGCCTGCTTACGCTGACGCGCCGATTCGCCGGTTGGCATCGAGCGGCTCGACGAACGCGTTGTTCCGTCTTGGCGACGACCTCCTGGTGCGGCTGCCCCGCCAACCCGGAGGATCGGCGACCATCTCGAAAGAGGCCACGTGGCTGCCGGTGCTGGGGCCACTGCTGCCCGTTTCCGTGCCTGACGTGGTTGCCGTGTTCGAACCCGATCGCGAGTACCCGGAGCGCTGGTCAGTGGTCCGCTGGATCGAGGGTGCACACCCCGAGGTGGTCGATCCGGACACATCCGTCGACCCACGACGCGAAGACCTGGCGAAGAACCTGGCCACAGTCCTACGCGCCCTGAGGCAGGCGGAGGTACCCGCGGGGGCGGTCGAACGATCGCGCACCTGCAGTGCGTACCGAGGCGAGCCGCTCGCGACGATGGACCAGGCGACGCGAGAGAACATCGAGCGTTGCCGGACCTTGGAGGACTTCGACTTCGACCTCGACGCCGCCGAGCAGATCTGGGCCGAAGCCATGAAGCTGCCCGGAGCCGCAGACCGTACGACGCCGCGCTGGTACCACGGCGATCTGGCAGCCGAGAACCTGTTGGTGCGTGACGGGGCTCTGACCGCGGTCCTGGACTTCGGGGGCCTGTCGGTCGGCGACCCAACCGTTGACCTTGTCGTTGCCTGGGAAGTCCTTGATCCCCCCGCCAGGGAGCTGTTCCGAAGGCAGGTCGGCGTCGACGACGCGACCTGGCTGCGCGGCCGGGCGTGGGCACTCTCCATCACCCTGATGATCTGGTACTACTGGACGACCATGCCGGAGAGACGAGCCAGGTGCATGGCCGTGGGCCGCAACGTCCTGGCCGACGCGGGCTATTCGGTGTGACACGTGCCATCACGCCAGCAGTTATCTGATGGGCAGTCCCCGGGCTGACGTGCATCGATCTTCCTGTCATCGGTGCGGGCTCAGGCATGAGCGTGCGCTTCTACACCCCGCACATTTTCGAGATAGTTCCTCGTGGCCACTGACGAGAAGCGGTCTGGCGACCACTCACTCCGGAGGAGACCGCGGCGCTTTTCGCGGACATGCCCTGTCGATGGTGGGTCGCAGGCGGTTGGGCGCTCGACCTGCATCTCGGTCGCCAGACTCGCCTCCACGAAGACACGGACGTCGTGGTGTTACGCGAGGATCAGTTGACGGTGCAGCAGCACCTGGCGGGGTGGACGATGATGGCCGCCGATCCGCCCGGGACCCTTCGCGACTGGCAGCCGGACGAACACCTAGAGAAGCACGTGCGCGACATCTGGTGTCGCCCGAGCGGTAGTACCGAATGGACTCTGCAACTAATGATCGTCGATCCCGACGGCACCGATTGGGTCTACCGGCGCGCGGCGCAGATCAGGCGTCCCCTGTCGACGATCGCAGGCGAAGCGTCCACGGAGGCCATGCCGGTGCTGACCGCTGAGATCCAACTCCTTTACAAGAGTCACAGACCACGGGGGAAGGATCAGCAAGACTTCAAGGCGGTCGCCGACCACCTCTCCCCGCAACAGCGAGAATGGCTCAAGGAGGCGCTTCGCATCGCCGATCCCCAGCACCCCTGGCTTGCGAGCCTCTGAGCGAGTATGAGCCCGCGAACGCGCACACCGAGTCGGCGGCCTTGCTCTCGCCTTTGCGGGACCAGCTCGGCCATGCGACCTAGTCCGCCTCTACGTTGCGACTGGCCGCCATCAGAACCTCAGCAAAACTTAGCCAGTGCCGTGGTCAGCAAGACGATACACAGCCTCATGCCTCCGTCGGTTACGAGCACCGCGAGCTGCACGAGCCATCGCGATCACATGGGACGCGCTCTAGACATTGACACTACCACAGCAACGATCAGGGCGATCGGACGGTCGGCCTGCTCCGCCATCGGGCGAGCCAGCGAACAGTCAGCAGTGGGACAGTACCTGAGCATAACCGACGCAGCGCACTCGTCGCCCGCGGCTTCACCTGGACGTCAACGACGGATCGGCTCTGTGCGACCTCACGCTACCGGCTTCGCGGCGCACCCGACCGCGTCTACACAGTTCGGCTCAGTGCTCACCTATCCACCGCGTGCAGAGCGGCGTCTACGGTCAGCTCGAACTGTGCACACTCACTGGCCGCTCGCCATCGGTGGTGCCGTGCCGCCGGCTGCGGACCAGGTCCGCCTCGTTGCGATGCGCGCTGCATCCCTGCCTTGGTCTGTGCCTGCGTCAGCGTGCGCTCACGGCCTCTGCCTCCGGCTTTTTTTTTTTTTTTTTTTTTTTTTTTTTTTTTTTTTTTTTTTTTTTTTTTTTTTTTTTTTTTTTTTTTTTTTTTTTTCAGTCAACACCGCCGCAGCCGTCCCCGCAGCCTGACAGTCCCCGCGGGGGCCACCTCGGCCACAACCTCCGTCGCGACCAGCACGTCAGCTCGACCACCACGTCGGTCATCGTCCGCGCACCCAGAGCGCACCCAGCGCTCGCGGGTCAGTCGCAAATGCGTCATCTCACCGCCACGTCCCCACGCCGGTGGCTGCGACACCGTTGTCGACGTACCCGAGGCTCGAGAGACGCCCAGTGCGTGTTGTCGCTCCACGCCGACGTGATCGCGACCGGCATCGAGGCTCCGGCAACGGCATCACGCGACCCGCATCTGCTTACCCAGCCCTGACCGCGCACGCTGCCGGTCAGCAACGACGATCCTTCCTCTGTCCTCAGCGTCGCGCAGTCTTCCCCTTCCACCTCGTACCGCCTTGCTCACCGTCGCTAAGACCCCGTAGCTCAACGCCCACTAGTCCTGCGCCAGTGCCCGTGCGCGCCAGTCTCCGAGTGCTCACACACCGCGCTCCTCCCTGTGGGTAGACGTCAAGAGGTCCTGCTCAGCGTCCTCGTTGCGACTCGCCGTCAGGTCCCTCGCCTCGGTCACGTGCCTGAGCTCGACGTCAGCGTGTCAGGCGGATGTCAAACATCCGCGAATAGCGTTTTTTTTTAGAGCGCTATTCGACTTTTTCTGACCCAGTCTTTTTTTTTTGTCATTGATCACACCGTCGCAGCTGGCTCGACACTGCGGTGCAGTGTCAGCCTCAGAACCTCAAGCCTGTTGCAGGAGGACCATGTGCACGCTGTTAGCGGCATGACCATGTGCTGCGGGCGCCTTGCCAGAACGGCTGGCGCCTTCGAGGCGCGGTCAGTCGTCGCTTCGCGCAAAGATGACGGCTCCCGGGACTTCCTCGTCCGGCCTGATGACCAGTTCGGCCTCAATCGTGAACCCCGCGTCACGAAGCCAGCCCATGACCTTGCTCGGCCGACGATGGTGACTATCAACGTTGATTGGACGACCCGTGTAGCCCTCGGACGTGTGTCGTGTCTCGTCACCGACGTGAAAGCCGACCAGTAACAGACCCTGTGGTCGCAACACTCGACGGAACTGCTCGAACACGCCGGGCATGGCGTGGTCGGGCACGTGGATCACGGACCAGAACGCGACTATGCCGGCGACCGAGTCGTCCGCCAGGTCGAGGTCGGTCATCGTCCCAACCTCGAAGCGTAGGTCTGGATAGTCGCGCCGCGCGATGGCGATCATCTCGGGCGAGAGATCGATGCCGAACGCGTCCACTCCGGCGTCGTGGAGGTGGCCGGTGACGTACCCCGGTCCGCAGCCAACATCGGCGACTGGCCCGCCTCCGGCACCGTGCACCAACTCGGCGAACAACGCCAGGCTCGCGCGAAGGTATGGCCTCTCACCGAGCAGTCCACGTACCTTCTCGGCGTATCCGGAGGCGTCGGTGTCGTACGACGAGCGGGTATCGGAAAGCCAGGCGTCAGCCATGGGTGACACGGTAGCCCGATCTGGCGACGCCCTGCCCCGCACAACCAGCACTCCGATACCGCGTTCGCGTACGCACGCTCATCGACACGATCGCGCTCCTCGCGGCAGATCCGGATGGACGCAGTAAACACCGTCTTCCCATGAGCGCCTCTCCTGTTACGACCTTGGCCAGGGTTCCCAAGGATCTGTGTGGGGGCGATACCCCTGCGCCTCGGCCACCTCGGCGCCTCAGCGAAGCCACGCGCAACCGCCAAAGGTTCAGGGCGTCGCTGCCGAGTCACAGCTTCACCTCCCTCGGCGTGCCACACTCGCCCAGGATTGTTGCCGCGATCGGCTCGACCATGTTATCCCCCAAGGTTATTGCCCGACTGAGCGTCGCATCAGGGCATGCCGGAACTCCTCCTCGAATCGGCCGGGTCGAAGACGGCGCTGCTCCCGGGTCCGGTTCGCACGGATAGTCAACGCGTCCGAGCACTGAGAAACATCACTCTGTCCGACCAACCGGGCGATCTCGGCCGAGTAGTTGCTCAACACCTCGTCACGTGGCTGATCACCGAAGAGATCCCCGGCTCCCGAAGCGGCCAGCGGCGGGAAGCCAATGCAGGGATCCGACTACCCGATCGAATGCTCCTGACGCGGAACCTGGGTGATTGCCCCGACCTGCCAATGCGGCTCTCCGATCTCGAGGCCGCTTGAGGACTCCGAGGTCTGGGCAATCTCCTCGCAGCGCTCCACGGTGTCCAGGTACGCCCCAGCGTCGACGTGGTGGTGTGACGCTTCCTTCGACGTCACTGAGAACTACAACCGGATCCTCGAGCGCGAGCTTCGCAAGACCTTCAGCGCTGACCGTCCAAACTGCGTAGTCACCGTGCTCCGTCAACGCTCCCGACGCAACTCCAGGCGCAACGCCTGTTCCCAGGACCGCTCCAAGGTCCCGTCTTGCACATCCCACCACAATGCCTGCGGACAGCGTTGTCGCGCAACCACATGACCCCGCACCTAGTTCCAGCCCTCACTCTCGGCAGATCCGGGCACTTGCAGGGCGCCGACAGGCGGCTGTTGACGCAGGTGTTCGGCAAGTCCGGGCGGCGCAATGCAGCAGGTTCGGATGTTCCCGGCGGGACGCGAATGATGACTCGCGGGCGCCGGAGTCATCGCCTGATTGAGCTCGTGTCCTTCACTGCACCATCGGTGTCATCACGGGCATGGAGTCTTGCCCCGGAACGGTGAGACCGGGTAGCGCGTCCGGTGCGACCAGGACGAGCACACCGAGTACGAGGAGGACGAGCGCCGTGCCGTAGGTCGCCGTTCGGCGCCACGGCAGGATCTTCTCGATTGCAATGAGCCCGGCGACGACTGCCATCCAGGTCACGCTCATGACGCCCAGCGCGAACAGTGACGCCATGAGAGCCCAGCAGCAGCCGACGCACCATGCGCCGTTCTTCGCCCCCATGCGGAGCGCGCCCGACCATCCGTCGCGCCATGACCCGAGAGGAAGCCCAGCGGGCTGCGGCACTTGCCCAGGCAGACGTTCTTGAGCGGGGTCAGCTCGTAGACGGCCGCCACCAGCAGTGTTGCTCCGGCGACGGAGCGCCCTGCGTTTCCCCACGCAAGGTGGTCACCTACCGCCCAAGTTGCGACCAGTCCGATCAGGAAAGCAATGACCCCGGCGCCGGTCCAGGTGACGAGGTAACCGGTCGTGAACGCCACAGGCGCCAACCGCGACTTCCCGCTCATCCGCGCATACAACGCGACCGTCGGAGCGACCGACGGGAACATCATCGCCGCCATCATGACCACCCAGACGCCGAGGAACCAGCCGAATGTCCCGAGACCGGTCCACGGCCCGTTGTCCATGCCGCGCATCTCCTCGACCGTCCACCACCAGCCGATGCCGGCGAGCGCGAAGAGGACGGCCACCAGCCCCAGCTGAGCGCGGGTTGCCGCGTACGCAGGACGAAGACCTCCGTCGGCGGACGAAGCCGCCGACTCGATGTCGGTCATGCCGTCAGGCGGCCCACGAGAAGTCCGACTTCGACAATCCGGTCTTTCCCTCGTACTCGATGCCGAAGGCGTTGATCCTCGACCGCTTCGCTTCGGCCATCGTCAGGTCGGACCCGACCGGATGGAACATCCCGGAGAACCTCACTGGCTCACCGGTCTCCACCCCGAACGGGACGATGTCCTCGATCTCGAAGTCGATCACGTCTCCGACCCGGACGCTGTGCCGCAGCCCGTCGTCCTCGACGTCGATCGCCGCGCGCTCGACGCCCAGCATCTCGCCGATCAGCGGAGCAAGCCCGGCCATCGGCCCACCCAGCTGGCCGCTGAAGACCTGGACGAGCTTGTCGAACTGCGCGTCCGTGGCGCCGTCGTCGACGAACACCCCGACCCGCCAGTTACCGTCTGTCATCACCTTCGGCGTATCGGCGATCAGCGCGACCTTGCACCCGGCGATGTCCGTGCCGTCGACCGCGCCCTCACGGATGTTGAAGACGAGAGTCACGCGGCAGAAGTCGTACGTGGCTCCGTGATCGAGTGACATGTTGCACGGGCACATGAGCTCGCAGGAGCAGGTCTCGACGTAGCTACCCCTCAGGTTCCACGACATCGGACCCTCCCTCTCTCGCAAGAATTCAAGTCTCCCGCCGTGCCGAACCAGCGTCAATCGGCTCGGGACCCCTCAGGTGAGCTTCTCCAGGATCAGCTCCCGGACCCGGCCGGCGTCGGCCTGACCGCGCATCTCCTTCATCACGGCGCCGATCAGGGCGCCGGCGGCCGCCACCTTGCCGTCCCGGATCTTGTCGGCGACCTCGGGGTTGGCCGCGATGGCGTTGTCGACCGCGGCACCGAGCGCGCTGTCGTCGGACACGATCGCCAGACCGCGGGCGGCGACGATCTCGTCGACCGTCCCCTCGCCGGCGAGCAGTCCGTCGAAGACCTGGCGGGCCAGCTTGTCGTTGATCTTGCCCTCGTCGACGAGCGCCTGGACCCGCGCCACGTCCTCCGGGGTCACGGAGAGGTCGGTGAGCTCGACGCCCGCCTCGTTGGCCCGGCGGGCCAGCTCGCCGAGCCACCACTTGCGGGCCGCCTGGGGCGTGGCTCCGGCGTCGATGGTCCGCTCGACCAGGACCAGGGCGCCGGCACCGACGGTGTCGCGCATCTCGAGGTCGGAGAAGCCCCAGTCGGCCTGCAGCCGCGCCCGCTTCTCCGGGGAGGCTCGGGCAGGTCGGCGCGCAGCTCCTCGACCCACTCGCGGCTGGGCGCCACGGGGACCAGGTCGGGCTCGGGGAAGTAGCGGTAGTCCTCGGCGTCGGACTTCTCCCGGCCGCTGGTGGTGACGCCGGTGTCCTCGTGCCAGTGCCGCGTCTCCTGCAGGACCTTGCCGCCGGAGTCGAGCACGGCGGCGTGCCGCTGCACCTCGTAGCGGACGGCACGCTCCACGGAGCGGAGCGAGTTGACGTTCTTGGTCTCGGTGCGGATGCCGAGCCCGCCGTCGCCCTTCGGGGACAGCGAGAGGTTGACGTCGCACCGCAGCGAGCCCTGCTCCATCCGGACGTCGGAGACGCCGAGGCCGAGCAGCAGGTCGCGCAGCTGGGCGACGTACGCCTTGGCGACCTGCGGCGCCTTGTCGCGGGTGCCGAGGACCGGCTTGGTGACGATCTCGATCAGGGGGATGCCGGCCCGGTTGTAGTCGACGAGCGAGTGGGTGGCGCCGTGGATGCGGCCGGACGCGCCGACGTGCAGCGACTTGCCGGTGTCCTCCTCCATGTGGGCGCGCTCGATCTCGATCCGGAACGTCTCGCCGTCGCCCCTCGTCCACACCGTGACCTCGGTCCAGCCCTCGAACGCGATCGGCTCGTCGTACTGGGAGGTCTGGAAGTTCTTCGGCATGTCCGGGTAGAAGTAGTTCTTCCGCGCGAAGCGGCACCACTCGGCGATCTCGCAGTTGAGCGCGAGCCCGATCCGCATCGCCGACTCCACGGCCTTGCCGTTGACGACGGGCATCGCGCCGGGCAGGCCCAGGCAGGTCGGGCAGACCTGGGTGTTGGGCTCGGCACCGAACTCCGTCGGGCAGCCGCAGAACATCTTCGAGGCGGTGTTGAGCTCGACGTGCACCTCGAGGCCGAGGGCGGGGTCGAACTTCTCCAGGGCCTCGTCGAAGGAGAGCAGCTCGTCACTCATGCGGGTGCTCGGCCGTCCGGTCGTCGACACGCGTCGAGTCCGCGGTTGCGGTCGAGCAGCGGGCCGCCCCACCTGTCGGTCAGGAGCGCCTCGAGCGCGGCACCGACCCGGTAGACGCGGTCGTCGGCCAGCGCCGGCGCGAGGATCTGGACGCCGGTGGGCAGGCCGTCCTCCTCGGCGAGCCCGCTGGGGATCGAGATGCCCGGGACGCCGGCCAGGTTGGCGGGGATCGTGGCCAGGTCGTTGACGTACATCGCCAGCGGGTCGTCGAGCTTCTCCCCCAGCTTGAACGCCGTGGTCGGCGCCGTGGGCGAGACGAGCACGTCGGCGCTGCTCGAAGGCCGCCTCGAAGTCGCGGGAGACCAGCGTCCGCACCTTCTGGGCCTGGCCGTAGTAGGCGTCGTAGTAGCCGCTGGAGAGCGCGTAGGTGCCGAGGATGATCCGTCGCTTGACCTCCTCGCCGAACCCCGCGTCGCGGGTGGCCCGCATGACCTCCTCGGCGCTCGGCGCCTCGACGCCCTCGGGCAGCACCCGGAGGCCGTAGCGCATGGCGTCGAACCTCGCGAGGTTGCTCGACGCCTCGGCCGGCAGGATCAGGTAGTAGGTCGCCAGCGCGTGCACGAAGTGGGGGCACGACACCTCGACCACCTCGGCGCCGGCCTCGACCATCAGGTCGACCGACTCCTGGAACCGCGCCAGGACGCCGTCCTGGTAGCCCTCGCCGCCGAGCTCCGTGACGACGCCGATCCGGACGCCGGTCAGGTCGCCGGACGCGCCCTGGCGGGCCGCGCCGACGACGTCGGGCAGCGGCTGGTCGATGCTCGTGGAGTCGAGCGGGTCGTGGCCGCCGACCACCTCGTGCAGCAGCGCGGCGTCGAGGACGGTCCGGGTCACCGGGCCGGCCTGGTCGAGGGAGTTGGCGAGCGCGACGAGGCCGTAGCGCGACACCCCGCCGTACGTCGGTTTCACGCCGACCGTGCCGGTGACGGCGCCGGGCTGGCGGATCGATCCGCCGGTGTCGGTGCCGAGCGCGATCGGGGCCTCGAAGGCTGCGACCGCGGCCGACGAACCGCCGCCGGAGCCGCCGGGGATCCGCTCCAGGTCCCACGGGTTGCGGGTCGGGCCGTAGGCCGAGTGCTCGGTCGAGGAGCCCATCGCGAACTCGTCCATGTTGGTCTTGCCGAGGATCGGCAGGCCGGCCGCGCGCACTCTGGCGACCACCGTCGCGTCGTACGGCGGCACCCAGCCCTCGAGGATCCGGGACCCGCAGGTCGTCGGCAGCCCCTCGGTGGCCATCAGGTCCTTGACCGCGATCGGCACGCCGTCCAGCGCGGACGCCGGGTTGCCCGCGGCGCGGCGCTCGTCGGCGGCCGCCGCCTGCGCGAGCGCGCCCTCCTCGTCGACGTGGAGGAAGGCGTGGACGGCCTGGTCGACCTCGGCGATCCGGTCGAGGTGGGCGCGGGTGATCTCCACCGACGTGGCGTCGCCCGACTGCGAGGGACCCGGCCAGCTCGGCTGCCGTGCTGCGGGTGAGGCTCACTGCTCCTCCCCGAGGATCCGCGGCACGCTGAACCGCTGCTGCTCCGCCTCGGGCGCGCCGGACAGCGCCTGCTCGGCGGTCAGGCCGGGCGTCACGACGTCGTCGCGGAACACGTTGGTCAGCGGCAGGGCGTGCGAGGTCGGCGGTACGTCGTCACCCGCGACCCCCTGGATCGAGGCGACCGACTCCAGGATCACGTTCAGCTGCGGGGCGAGGTGGTCGAGCTCGGCGTCGGACAGGTCGATCCGGGCGAGGTCGGCCAGGTGCGCGACCTCGTCTCGCGAGATCGCCGCGGCGGGCTCGGAAGGGCGCTCGGGCATGCGTGGACTTCCTGTCGGTTCGGGTGCCAGAACATCCTAGGAGCCGGCTGCCGGCGCCCCTCAGGCAGCCATGGTCAGTGCTGGTCGCCCGGGGGGCCGTGCGGCTTGTCGTGCCCCTTCTTCTTGCCGGGGTTGTCGTCCGTCCCGTGCCCGGGGCCGGGCTGGCGTCGGCGCCGGAGAGGTCGGGTCGCTCGTCGGCCGGGGGGCCGGTTGCGGAGCCGGTTGCCGCGTCGGCCCCGACCTCGACGCGCCGCTCAGCCGAGGTCGTGCGCGGGCGCCTGCTCCGAGATGGGGCGTCCTCCGGAGCCGCCGCCGTGTGCGGGGCTTGCCGTGCCCGGAGACGACGGTTCGGGAGAGGCGGCCGAGGAGGAGGCCGGTCACTCGGACCTCGTCGTCGGAAGCACTCGGGATCGGGTTGCTGCCCCAGTCGTGCGCCTGGTCGGTGCCGGAGCCCGGGAGCAGCAGGAACAAGCCGACCATCACCCAGACGACGACGGCGACGATCACCACCGGCGCGGCGCGCAGGAAGCGCCACGGCGTCGGCTTGGCTCGCTTCCCGGACATTCCGGCCACCCTAGACAATCGGCCGGCTTGCCCGTCAAACGGCGTCCGGGCCCCCCGCCAGCAGCTTCTCGAAGCCGGCCTCGTCGAGGGTCGGCACGCCGAGCTGCTCCGCCTTGTCGGCCTTGGAGCCGGCGTTGTCGCCGACCACGACGAAGTCGGTCTTCTTCGACACCGACCGGACGCCTTGCCGCCGCGGGTCACGATCGCCTCCTTGACCGAGTCGCGGCTGTAGTTGTCGAGGGACCCGGTCACGACGATCGTCAGCCCCTCGAGGGTGCGCGGCATGGACTCGTCGCGCTCGTCCTCCATGGTGACGCCGGCCGCCGCCCACTTGTCGACGATGGCGTGGTGCCAGTCGGCGCCCTCGCCGTCGAACCAGGCCCGCACCGATGCCGCGATGGTCGGCCCGACGCCCTCGGTGTCGGCCAGCCGCTCCTCCGAGGCGTCGCGGACGGCCTGCATCGAGCCGAAGTGGGTGGCCAGCGCCCGGGCCGCGGTGGGTCCGACGTGCCTGATCGACAACGCCACGATCACCCGCCACAGCGGGACGGTCTTCGCCCGGTCGAGGTAGTCGAGCAGCCGTCGGCCGTTGGCAGAGAGCACCCGCGGCCTCGTCCGCCCTCTCGCCTTCGCTTCTTGGCGGCCCGGGTGAAGAGCTCGGTCTTCAGCAGGTCGGCCTCGTCGAGGCCGAAGACGTCGCCCTCGTCGGTGATCACCCCGGCCTGGAGCAGCGCGTGGGCGGCCTCGGAGCCGAGGCCCTCGATGTCGAAGGCGCCGCGGCCGGCGACGTGGAAGACCCGGTCGAGGAGCTGCGCCGGGCACTTGCGGTGGTTGGGGCAGCGGAGGTCCTTGTCGCCCTCCTTCTCCTGGAGCCAGGGTCGTCCCGCACGACGGGCACTCGGTCGGCATCACCCACTCGTCGAGGCCCTCGGGTCGCAGCGGCGAGCACCGGACCGACGATCTCGGGGATCACGTCGCCGGCCTTGCGGAGCACGACCGTGTCGCCGGGGCGCACGTCCTTGCGCTTCACCTCGTGGGCGTTGTGCAGGGTGGCGCGCTCGACCGTCGACCCGGCCACCCTGCGTCGGCTCCATCACGCCGAAGGGCGTGACCCGGCCGGTGCGACCGGTGTTGACCTCGATCGAGAGCAGCTTGGCGTTGACCTCCTCGGGTGGGTACTTGAACGCGATCGCCCACCGGGGCGCCCGGCTCGTCGAGCCCAGCCGCCGCTGCAGGGAGACGTCGTCGACCTTGATCACCACGCCGTCGATCTCGTACGGCACGATCGAGTGCCGCTGCTCGCCGGCGTTGTCGATGAACTCCTCGACGTCCTTCAGCGTCGGCAGCACCTTGACCTGGTCGGACGTCGGGAGCCCCCAGGCCGCCAGCGCGTCGTAGGCATGCGACTGCGCCTTGCGGCTGGAAGCCCTTCCGCGCGCCGATCCCGTGGCAGACCATCCCGAGCGCCCGGGTCGCGGTCACGCGGGGGTCCTTCTGCCGCAGCGAGCCGGCGGCGGCGTTGCGCGGGTTGGCGAAGACCGGCTTGCCCGCCTCGGTCATCGTCGCGTTCAGCCGCTCGAACGCCTCGACGGGGAGGAACACCTCTCCGCGCACCTCGATCAGCTCCGGGACCGGGAACTCCTCGGACGCCGCCAGCCGGTGGGGGACGGAGTCGATCGTCTTCACGTTGGGCGTGACGTCCTCACCGGTACGGCCGTCGCCGCGGGTCAGCGCCCGGACCAGCCGGCCCTCTTCGTAGAGCAGGTTGATCGCCAGCCCGTCGACCTTCAGCTCGCACAGCAGGTCTGGGTCGGTCACCCCGTCGCGGGCGAGCCGGGCATGCCACGCCTCCAGCTCCTCGAGGGAGAAGGCGTTGTCGAGGCTCTCCATCCGCTGCAGGTGGTCGACCGCGGTGAACTCCGTCGACACCGCTCCGCCGACCTTCTGGGTCGGCGAGTCGGGCGTGCGCAGCTCGGGGAACTCCTCCTCCAGCGCCTCCAGCGCCCGCAACCGCTGGTCGAAGTCGGCGTCGGAGAGGGTCGGGTCGTCGAGGACGTAGTAGCGCCAGCGCGCCTCCTCGATCTGCTCGCTCAGCTCCTGGTGCTGGTCACGCGCCTCGGCCGGGGCCGCCTGGGGTGCATCCATGGGTCACATCTTGCCCGGTCGCACCGACACCGCGAGCCGTCCCCATCTGACACCCTGAGGCCTCCGAACAACCGACCATGGGTGCCGTGGAGGTGAGCGTGACGAGACCGTCGTTGTCGCAGGTCCGACGCCGCGGCCCCGCCGCGCGCGGTGATCCTGATGCTGCACGGCGGCAAGGACCGCTCCCGGCAGGTCGTCGACGGCCGCAGTGCCTCCTGGCGGCGCTGCCGCTCGATGCAGTGGGCGATCTCCCGCCGCGCGCACGAGCGGGCGTGAGCACCTGGCTGCTGCGCTACCGGCACCGCGGATGGAACGGCGGCGACGGCCCGGTGGAGGACGCCCGCTGGGCCCTGGCGGAGGTACGACGCGAGCTCGGCGAGCTGCCCGTCGTCCTGCTCGGCCACTCCATGGGCGCCCGGACGTCGGTCCACGCGGCCGACCACGACTCAGTGGTCGGCGTCATCGGGCTGGCCCCCTGGTTCCCTGCCGGGGAGCGGGTGGGAGGCCTGGCCGGCCGGCACCTCCTCGCCGCACACGGCCGCCACGACCGCATCACGTCGTACCGCTGCGACCGCCGCGTACGTCGAGCGCGCCCGCGGCGTGGCCTCCTCCGCCGAGCTGCGCGACATGGGTCCGGTGGGCCACTACATGCTCCGGCGCGTGCCGTCGTGGAACGACGTGGCCGTCTCGGGCGCGCTGGCGATGCTGCCCGCCTGAGGCCTCCGAGCAACCTACAAGGGTGGCGCGGGCAGGTTCTTTGCCGGAACCGACATCGGCTCGGCACCGCCATCGCCGACCTGGAAGGCGATCATCATGTCGTGGTCCTCGTGGACCGTGTTGTGGCAGTGCATCATGTACTTGCCCTGCTGGGGACCGAACTTCGCGATGACCCGAATGGTCTCGCCCTCCCCGAGGTACACCGTGTCCTTGCGGCCGACCTCGTAGGGGAACGGGAGGCAGACCGTTCCTGTCCAGGATCTTGAAGTCGACCAGATGGACGTGGATGGGGTGGTTCCAGCCGCCGGAGTTGTTGATGAACCGCCAGATCTCGACGTCGTCGTGCCCCGGGTGGGCGCGCATGCGGCCGTTCTCCCAGGTCGACGCCGTTGACGGTCCACAACCCGTTGGAGCGCTCGAACCGGAAGTCCCTGGTCCGCACCGCCTCGGACTCCCGCAGCGGCATCGGGTCATGGGGATGGTCGGGGTCGCGTCGGGCGGGGACCAGGATGTCGGGGACCACGTTGTTGGCGAGTGTGGTGGCGTCGCTGACCACGTCGAAGCGCATGACCTGGCGGGTCGAGGGGAAGTCCTCGTTGTTCTTGAGCTCACGGTTCTGCAGGACGATCCGGTCTCCGATTCGGTGCTTCTCGAAGTCCACAACCAGTCCGTACCGTTCACCCGGACCGATCCGGAAGCTCTCCACCTCCACCGGGGCGGGTCCCAGGCCCGCGTCCTGGCAGATGAACATGAACGGCTCGCCCGAGCTGAGGGCCAGGTTGAACCCGCGGGAGTTCGAGGCGTTCAGGAAGCCCAGGACGTACTTGCGTCGCTCGACGGGCATGACCGGCCAGGGCGTGCCGTTCACCAGGATCACGTCACCGTAGAGACTCTCTCTCCCCGCCGTCGTCGAAGATGAACTGGCCGTCCCTGGAGAAGATCTTGTCCTGGAGCATCAGCGGGACGAAGTACCTGCCGCGCGGGAAGCTCGAGACGAAAGCCCGGCTGGGTCATTGAGATCGGGCGAGTAGAAGCCGGCCAGGCCCATGTAGGTGTTCAGGGCGGTGTGGTGGACGACGTGGTCGTGGTACCAGAGGAGCCGCTGGCCCTGGTCGTTGGGCCAGATGTAGTCCTTGTACTGCCCGGGCTCGGTCAGGTCGTCGGCCCATCCGTCATAGGGGGGTTCCGGTGCCATGCCATGCAGGTGCACCGAGGTGGCGTTGAGGTGTCCGAAAGGACTGGTGCGGGGCAGCCGGTTGATGTGGCGAACGACCGCGTTCCGTCCCGTACGGCCACGATGGTGGGGCCGGGACTGATGCCGTCGTAGCCGAAGATCTCGGTCCTGCGGGAAGCCGGGCAGGATCGGCACGAAGGCCCGCTGCATGGTCAGCTCGTAGTAGTCGTTCCCCGCGTCGCGCCGTACGGGCTGGGCGATCGGCGGGATGGCCAGCGGGACCTGGAACGGCGCCGGGATCCGGCTCGCCGGGAGACGGTCCAGCGCCAGGGCCTGCGTGGTGGCCGCGTAGCTCAGCGGTACGACGAGGCCCGCGCCGCCCAGCAGACCGATCTTCAGTAGCTCCTCGCGGGTGAGTCTGCATGCCACGGCTCCTACCGAGGCAAGTCGGGCGACACGGCAGGCCCCATTGTCGCGCGCCCGCCCGCTAACAGTCTTGCGCTCGATCGATCCCCCTCGAAATGGCCCCTTCAGGCCACCCCCATCGGGCTGGTCAAGGAAAATTCGATTTGGCGGGAATGCCCTCGCCTCCTACGCTGTTCGATGAAACGAAACCGTTCCGTTCCATCCACACTTCATTCGCAAGGGCAGCCCATGACCCCCACCGAAGCGCACGCCGTCCGGCCGCGCATCGAGGGTGACCGCGAGCGCGAGATCCTCGAGGCGACCCTCGACGTGCTCGCCGACGTCGGCTACGACCGGCTCACCATGGACGCCGTCGCCACCCGCGCCCGGGCCTCGAAGGCGACGCTCTACCGCCGCTGGAACACCAAGGTCGGCCTGGTGATCGACGCCCTGCTCGTCGAGAAGCAGACGCCCCCCGTACCCGACACCGGCAGCTTCCGCGGGGACCTCATCGAGGCGTTCTGCGGTGTCGGTGGCTTCGTGGACGCTAAGTCGGTGGGCACTTTTTCCAGCGTCCTGACCGCCCTGACCAGGGACGAGGAGTTCGCCGCGGAGTTCCGCAGCCGGGTCCTCGGACCGAAGATCGAGCTCTCCCGCCTCGTCTACGAGCGTGCCAAGTCTCGCGGCGAGGTCCGGCAGGACCTCGACGTCGAGCTCTTCGGACCCGCCCTCGCCGGCATCTGCCTGCACCGCTTCTACGTGCTGGGCGAGCCCCCGACGCGCGAGCTCGTCTCCCGCGTCATCGACCAGATCATCGTCCCCGCCGCGACCGCCACGGTCCCGCGGGAGTCCCTACCCACAGAGTCACTGTCAACGACGGAGGAACCCCATGTCTGAACTGCACCCGGACCGAGGAGCGAGCTGCAGGAAAGCAGCTCCACCTCGGGTGGGCGCTGGTGCTGATCTCGGTGGCGCAGCTGATGGTCGTGCTGGACGGCACGATCACCAACATCGCGCTCCCCTACATCGGCCGGGACCTCGACATCGCCCAGGCGAACCTGTCGTGGATCGTCACCGGCTACGCGCTGGCCTTCGGTGGCCTGCTGCTGCTGGGCGGGCGGCTCGGTGACCTCTACGGTCGCCGCCGGGTCTTCGCCGCCGGACTCACCATCTTCGCCATCGCCTCCCTCGTCGGTGGCGTCGCGCAGACCGAGGCCATGCTGCTCGCGTCCCGTTCGCTCCAGGGCTTCGGCGCAGCGCTCGCCTCCCCCGCCGCCCTGGCGCTGATCACCACGACGTTCCCCGCAGGCCGGGCGCGTAACCGGGCCTTCGCGGTGTACGCCGCCATGTCCGGCGCCGGCGCCGCGGTCGGCCTGATCCTGGGCGGCTGGCTGACCGGGCTCGACAGCGTCTTCGGCATCGAGATGAGCGGCTGGCGGCTGACCTTCCTGATCAACGTCCCGATCGGCATCGGCGCGGCCCTGCTGGCCCGCCGGTTCCTCAACGAGTCCGAGTCGCACCCGGGCCAGATGGACATCCCCGGCGCGCTGACGGGCACGTTCGGCCTGTTGGGCATCGTCTACGGGCTGACCCGGGCCGGAGACGCCCGCTACGGCTTCGACGACCCCTGGACGATCGCCAGCCTGGTCGCGGGCGCCCTGCTTCTCGCCCTGTTCGCGTTCCTCGAGTCCCGCGCCGAGCACCCGCTGATGCCGCTGCACATCTTCAAGAACCGCACCCGGGCGGCCAGCTTCGCCGCGATGATGCTGGGCCCGGCGGCCATGTTCGCGATGTTCTACTTCCTCAGCCTGTTCGTGCAGCAGATCGTGGGCTACAGCCCGCTCAAGGCCGGCTTCGCGTTCCTGCCGTTCTCGGCCGGAATCGTGATCGGCGCCGGCCTGGCCTCGAACCTGGCCAGCCGGATCGACCCGCGCTTCCTTGCGGGCACCGGCACGCTGCTGGCGTCGTTCTCGCTGTTCATGTTCTCGCGGCTCTCGATCGACGACTCGCCGTCAGCGGTCGTGGCTGCGCTGGCCGGCGGCCAGGGGACCGCCGGGTCCTCGGTGAGCTACGTGACCGACCTGCTGCCGTGGATCGTCGTGATGTCGATCGGCATGGGGTCTGACGTTCGTACCCCTCACCTTGACCGCGGTGCACCACATCAAGGCCCAGGACTCCGGCATCGGCTCGGGCGTCCTGAACACCATGCAGCAGGTCGGCGGCGCCCTCGGGCTCGCCACGCTGAGCACGGTGTCGCTGCACTACATCAACGAGCGGGTCGCCCTGATCGGACCCGAGCTCACCCAGGCGGCCGGTGTCGACCCGGGCACCGAGAAGGGTGCGAGCTTCCTCGAGGCGGCGTTCTTCCAGGCGACGTTCACCGAGGGCGCGACCCACGCGTTCATGATCGCGTCGCTGATGATGCTGGCCGCGTCGCTCGTGGTCTGGATCTTCCTCGACGTCAAGCACGAGGAGCTCGCCACCGACGGGCCCGAGGTCGCGCCCGATCGTCTGACCTTCACGCTGACCCGCCCGAAACTTTCGGGCGGGTCAGCGTCGATGTTCCGGACAGCTTCGGGCGGGTCAGCGAAGTCGGGTCGCGGCACCCCGCAGCGTGGCGAGGGCCTGCCGCGCCCAGGCGTACGACGCCCCGGCCAGGCCGCAGGTCGGGCTGACCGCCAGCCGGTCGCCGACGTCGCCCGGGTCCAGTCCGAGCATGTCGAGCCAGCGCAGCACCTGCTCGGCCACCTGACCCTCCTCGGGGGCCGCGGCCGGGTCCACGGACGGCACCACCCCCAGCACCACGCTGTCCCCGGCCTCCAGCGCCTCGGCCAGCGCGTCGTGGTCGGCGGCCGACATCATCCCCAGGTCCACCGAGAGACCCCGGGCGCCGGCGCCGCGGAGCAGCGCGAGAGGCGTGTCCCCCGAGCAGGAGTGTGCCCACGGCTCGGCGCCGGCGCTCGCGATCGCCTCGAAGACCCAGCCCAGGGCGGTCGACGCCTCGGACGGCTCGACGCTGCGGTGCCGGTGGAAGCCCGACGCGGTCGGGACGCTGCCGGCGAGCACGGCGGCCAGCGCCCGGCTCGTCCACCTGCACCACCAGCCGGTCCACCCCACGCATCCGTCGGCGCAGGTCGGCCACGTGGCTCCGGAGCCCCTCGGCCAGGGCCTGGGCGAGCTCACGGCGGGCGCCGACGTCGCTGAGGAGCTTGTCCCCGCGGGGCTTCTCGACCGTCGCCGCCAGCGTCCACGGGCCCGCCACCTGGACCTTGAACGTGCCCTCGTAGCCCTGCGCCTGCTCCTCCAGCCGGTCGAGGTCCTGGGCGAGCTGGCTCCGGGCCCGGCGCTGGTCGACGCCCGGGGCGTCGGTGAGGCGCCAGCCGGCCGGCTGCAGGTCGGCGCCGAGCTCGCTGACGATGGCGAGGGCGCGCCCCGTCATGGTGGCGCCGGCGCCGCGGCCGGGCAGCTCGGGCAGGTGGGGAAGGTCCGGCAGCTCGCCGAGCACGGTCCGCACGGCTTCGACGTACGCCGTGTCGTCGTCGCCGGGCATGGACCCGACGCCGGTCGCGACCGTCACCGCCGTCCGGTCCCCTGGGTCGCGCCGACCCGGTGCGTCGCGCTGATCGTCGCCGACCCGACGACCCGGGTGCCGTCGTACATCACCGCGGCCTGGCCGGGCGCGATTCCCTCGGCGGGGTCGACCAGCTCGATGTCGACCTGACCGTCGTGCACGGAGACGACCGCGCGGTGCTCGCTGCCGTGCGCCCGCAGCTGGACGGTCCCGTCGAGCCGCGACGGGACCGTGCCGCACCAGCGCGGCCGGACGCCGGTGATCCGGTCGACGGTCAGCCCGGAGCGGGGCCCGACGGTCACGGTCCCGGAGACCGGCTCGATGTCGAGCACGAAGCGGGGCCGGCCGTCGGGGGCGGGGCGTCCGAGGCGAAGTCCCTTGCGCTGGCCGATCGTGAAGCCGTAGGTGCCGTCGTGGCGACCGAGCACCTCGCCGGTCGTGGAGTCGACGATGTCGCCCTCGTGGTTCGGCGCGCGGTCGCCGAGCTTCTCCCGCAGCCAGCCGGCGTTGTCGCCGTCGGCCACGAAGCAGATGTCGTGGCTGTCCGGCTTGTCGGCAACCAGCAGCCCACGCCGCTCGGCCTCCCGGCGTACGTCGGGCTTGGTGGAGTCGCCGAGCGGGAACAGCGAGTGGGCGAGCTGCTCCTGGTCGAGCACGCCGAGGACATAGGACTGGTCCTTGGCGGCGTCGACCGCCCGGTGCATCTCGATCAGCCCGTCGGATCCGGTGCGCAGCTGCGCGTAGTGCCCCGTGGCGACGGCGTCGAAGCCGAGCGCGAGGGCCTTGTCGAGGACGGCGGCGAACTTGATCTTCTCGTTGCAGCGCAGGCAGGGGTTGGGCGTCCGGCCGGCGGCGTACTCCCCCATGAAGTCCTCGACGACGTCCTCGTGGAAGCGCTCGCTCAGGTCCCAGACGTAGAACGGGATGCCGATCACGTCGGCAGCGCGCCGGGCGTCGTTGCTGTCCTCGATGGTGCAGCAGCCGCGAGCCCCCGAGCGGTAGGACTGCGGGTTGCGGGACAGGGCGAGGTGGATCCCGGTGACGTCGTGGCCGGCGTCCACCGCGCGCGCCGCAGCGACCGCGGAGTCGACGCCGCCGGACATGGCAGCGATCACCCTCATCGTTGGGTGGTCCTCGCGCGTTCGACGACGGGTCCGATCGCCTCCACCAGGGCGTCGACGTCGGCCGCGGTGCTGGTGTGCCCGAGCGAGAAGCGCAGCGAGTGACGCGCGGCCTCGTCGGTGCAGCCCATGGCGAGCAGGACGTGCGAGGGCTGGGTACGCCGGCCGAGCACGCCGAGCCGGTCGAGCACTCGATCCCGCGGGCGTCGAGCAGCATCAGGAGGGAGTCGCCCTCGCAGTCGGGGAAGCCGATGTGGGCGTTGCCCGGGAGCCGTCCCTGGCTCTCCTCGAGCTGGGGTCCGTGCAGGTGGGCGTCGGGCACCACCTCGATCACCCGGCGCACCAGGTCGTCGCGCAGGGCGGCGACCCGCGCGGCGTGGTCGGACTGCTGCTTCACGGCCACCTCGACGGCGGCGGCGAAACCCGCGATCGCCGGGGTGTCGATCGTCCCGGACCGGACGTCGCGCTCCTGGCCGCCGCCGTGCACCAGCGGCACCAGGTCGAGCTCACGGCCCACGACGAGCGCGCCGACGCCGAACGGGCCCCCCCACCTTGTGCCCGGTGAGGGTGAGGGCATCGACCCCGCTGGCCGCGAAGTCGACCGGCACGGACCCCAGGGCCTGCACGGCGTCGGTGTGCACCGGGATCCCGTGCTGCGCCGCGATCTCGACCACGTCACCGACGGGCTCGAGGGTGCCGACCTCGTTGTTGGCCCACATCACCGAGATCAGGGCGACCGAGCCGGGGTCGCGCTCGACGGCCTCCCGCAGCGCCCCGACGTCGAGGCGGGCCCGCTCGTCAACCGGCAGCAGCTCGACCTCGGCGCCCTCCCGCTCGGTGAGCCAGTGGAGCGGGTCGAGCACGGCGTGGTGCTCCACCGCGGTGCTCAGGATGCGGGTCCGGCGAGGATCGGCGCCCCGCCGCGCCCAGTACAACCCCTTGAGAGCCAGGTTGTTGGCCTCGGTCCCGCCGGAGGTGAACACCACCTCGCCGGGACGGCAGTTGAGAGCCTGGGCGATCTTCTCCCGCGACTCCTCCACGACGCGACGGGCCTGCCGCCCGGAGGCGTGCAGGGAGCTCGGGTTGCCGACATCGGCCAGTCGCGCGGTCATCGCCTCGACCGCCGCCGGCAGCATCGGCGTGGTTGCGGCGTGGTCGAGGTAGACGGTCCTATGGCCGCCCACCAGCCTACGGCGCGCCGCGGCCCATGTCGACGACAAGTCGGGCGAGCCAGGGGTGGTCCGGGTACAGGCGTCGTACGGCGTCGCGCAGCCAGGCCTGCCGGTCGGGTGCGAGCAGCGGCCAGGTGCGCGCGAGGTCGCGGTCGTCCTTGGGCCGGTGCAGCACCGCCTTGAACAGCAGCACGATCTCGGGGTTGAGGTAGCGGATCCCGTCGGCAGCGACCCACGTCGCCTCCTCGAGCGGCACCACGTGGTCCGGCATCCGCTTGCTGGTCCACAGGCCGTCCCGGTCGGGAGTGATGGGGAGGTCGATGATCCAGGGGTCCTGCGCGCTCGCCCGCACCCAGATCTGGCTCCGGACGTCGAGCACCTCGGGATGCTTGTCGTTCAGCGGCCGGAGGGTGCCGCCGTGGTTGCTCCAGAGGTGCCAGCGGTCGCCGACGTGCTCGCGCAGGGCGGGGATGTCGCAGGCGAGGATCGACAGGTCGACGTCCTCGTGCTCGCGGAGTACGCCGGTGAAGGCCTCGATCGCCCAGCCGCCGACGATCCACCACGGTCGCTCGAAGCCGGACATGAACTCGGCGAGGCCGGGCGGGTCGATCGGCTCCCAGGGGCCGTAGAGCGCGAAGAACTCCTCCTCTTCCGCCACCTCCTCCGGCGTGAGGTCGAGCGGCTCCCTCACTTGACCGCCAGCTCCGCCACCAGCGCGCGGTGGTCGCTCTCGGGGATGTCGAGGGTGTGGGTGCTGATCGCGGCGAACGCGGGGCCGACCAGGACGTGGTCGAGCTGCACGACGTTCGGGACCGAGATGCCGAGCACCGATGCCCCGGAGGCTGCCGGCCAGGTGGGCTGCCATCCCTCGTTGGCGAGCTCGGAGGCCGAGCGGTAGCCCGCGTCGGCCAGGGCCCGCATCGGCGGGTGGTCGGGGGTGGCGTTGAAGTCGCCGACGACGAGGTCCGGCTGCTCGTCGGTCGCGGCCGCCCGGATCACGTAGTGGTCGCGGCGCCACTTCGCGATGTCGGTGGGGGCGTGTGGGTGGACCGCGAACAGCGTGTGCTGCCCCATCGTCACCCGCCACGAGTCCCAGGTCGTGTGGAGGCGGGTGGCCGTGCCGAGCCGGACGTTGGCGAAGACCATGGTCCCCTCCACGCTCGCGCCGGGCCGGCCGGCCCGGTGGCCGAACAGGCTGTCCAGCCCGGCCCGCTCCATCCTGGAGAGCGCCCCCGGGGTCACCTCGGTCGCGACCAGGACGTCGACGTCCTCCTCGCTCGCCGCCCGCACCACATCCAGGCCGTCGGTCCGGCCCGCGTACAGGTTGGCCACCATCACCCGCAGCGGCTCGGCGCCCTGCCGCGGTGGCGGGTTTGCGCCCGAGACCATCGGTGCGAACCACGCGAGGTGGAGGGCGAGCCCCAGAGCGACCGCCGCGGCGGCGATGCCCGTGGCCCAGCGCCGCGCGAAGGCGAACCGGATCAGCACGACGACCAGGGCGGCGCCGTACACCACGATCCCGAGGGGGGTGAACGCCTCCAGCCGCACCCAGCGCCCGTCCCACGGGTCGAGCAGCCGGACCAGCGTGAGCACCACCCCGGGAGCGACCAGCAGCAGCACGACTATCGTCACCGCCCTGCGCCCCCGCATGCGGGGAACCTATCCCGCTGAAGGGCCCGGATCCGTGAGCAACACGAGGTCGTCGCGGTGCACGACCTCCCGCTCGTACGCCGCCCCGAGCTCGCGCTTGAGCTCGTGGGAGGACTTGCCGATCAGGTCGGGGATCTCGTCCGCGTCGAAGTTGACCAGGCCGCGCGCGACCGGGCGACCGTCGGCGTCGGCGAGGTCGACGGGGTCTCCGGCCACGAACCTGCCGGTGACGCCGGTGATCCCGGCGGCGAGCAGGGACGCTCGCCGCTGCGTGATCGCGCGTACGGCGCCCGCGTCGAGCAGCACCTGCCCCCGGGGCTCGGTGGCGTGGGCCAGCCAGAGCAGCCTGGTCGGGCGTCGTCGGCCGGTGGCGTGGAAGAGGGTGCCGACCGGTTCACCGGCCAACGCGCCCGGCGCCTGCTCGGCGGAGGCGAGGACGACCGGGATCCCCGCTCCGGTCGCGATCCGGGCGGCCTCGACCTTGGTGTGCATGCCACCCGTCCCCACGCCGGCGGTGCCGGCCCGGCCGATGCGGACGCGGTCGAGGTCCTCGGCGGCGGCCACCTCCGGGACCAGGCTGGTGCCCGGCCGGGCCGGGTCGCCGTCGTACAGGCCGTCGACGTCGGAGAGCAGGACCAGCAGGTCGGCGTGGACCAGGTGGGCGACGAGAGCCGCGAGCCGATCGTTGTCGCCGAACCGGATCTCGGTGGTGGCGACCGTGTCGTTCTCGTTCACGATCGGCAGCACGCCGAGGTCGAGCAGCTTCGCGAAGGTCTGGTAGGCGTTGCGGTAGTGCGAGCGCCGGGTCATGTCGTCGTTGGTCAGCAGGACCTGTCCGGCGACGACGCCGTGACGGGCCAGCTCCTCGGTGTAGCGGTGCACGAGCAGGCCCTGCCCGACCGAGGCCGCCGCCTGCTGGGCCGCGAGCGCCCGGGGCCGTTGGCTCATGCCGAGGGGGGCGAGCCCGGCCGCGATCGCGCCGGAGGAGACCAGGACCAGCTCGGCCCCGTTCGAGCGGGCGGTCACCAGCACCTCGGTGAGGTGGCGGACCCGGTCCGGGTCGATGCCGCCGGCCGCCGTGGTGAGCGACGACGAGCCCACCTTGACCACGACCCGCCGCGCGGAGACCACCTCGGCCCGGCGGTCGGCCCCGGTGCTCATGCCTCGGGGTCGCTCTCGGGCCGGTCGCGGCGGCGCGCGACGTCGGCGCGGGTCTCGCCCTCGGCGCGCTCCGGCATCGCCTCCTCGATCTCGGCGCGACGCCGGGCCGCAGGCCGCGACTCGTCGAAGCGCTGGTCCTCGCCGCGGCGGCCGAGCATCTCGACACCCGCGTCGATGCCGGGGCGGAAGTCGAAGACGACGGCGTTGTCGAGGTCCCCGATCAGGACGGTGTCGCCCTCCGCGGCGCCCATCCCGAGGAGCCGGGACTCCACCCCGAGGCGGTTGAGCCGGTCGGCCAGGAAGCCGACGGCCTCGTCGTTGCTGAAGTCGGTCTGGCGCACCCACCGCTCGGGCTTCACGCCGACGACCCGCCACGCCCGCTCCCCCGAGCCCGTCGACGCGTCGACGGTCTCCTCGACCGTGAAGTCGTCGCCGCCGTCGGCCGAGGGCGGGCGGATCACGATCCGGGTCGCCTCGGCGACCCCCCGCTCCCTCCGGGCGGCCTCGACCACGCGGGCCATGGCAAAGGTCAGCTGCCGCAGCCCCTCGCCCGAGGCGGCCGAGACCGGCACCACCTCCAGCCCGCGGTCACGAAGCTCCCCGGTCACCATCTCGGCGATCTCGCGCCCGTCCGGTACGTCGACCTTGTTCAGGGCGACCAGGCGCGGCCGGTCCTCCAGGCCGCCGTACCGGCTCAGCTCGTTCTCGATGACGTCGAGGTCCTCGACCGGGTTGCGGCCGGGCTCCATCGTCGCGGTGTCGACCACGTGGACCAGGGCGGCGCAGCGCTCGATGTGGCGGAGGAAGTCGTGGCCGAGGCCGCGGCCCTCGCTCGCGCCCTCGATCAGGCCGGGTACGTCGGCGACGGTGAAGGTCGTGTCCCCGGCGGTGACGACCCCGAGGTTGGGGACCAGCGTGGTGAACGGGTAGTCCGCGATCTTGGGCCGGGCCCGCGACATCGCGGCGATCAGGCTCGACTTGCCGGCGCTGGGGAAGCCGACCAGCCCGATGTCGGCGACGACCTTCAGCTCGAGCACGATGTCGAGCTCGTCCCCGGGCTCTCCGAGCAGCGCGAAGCCCGGCGCCTTCCGCTTGGCGCTCGCGAGCGCGGCGTTGCCGAGGCCGCCGCGGCCACCGGAGGCGACCACCATCTCGGTGCCGGGACCCACCAGGTCGGCCAGGACGTTGCCGCGGCTGTCCGAGACGACCGTGCCTTCAGGGACCGGCAGCACCAGGTCGCTTCCGTGGCCGCCGTTGCGGTGCCCGCCCGCCCCGTGGCCGCCGTGCTCGGCACGGCGCCGGGGGCTGTGGTGGTAGTCGACCAGGGTGGTGACGTCGGGATCCACCCGCAGGATCACCGAGCCGCCGGGACCGCCGTTGCCCCCGTCCGGCCCGCCGAGCGGCTTGAACTTCTCGCGGTGCACCGATGCCACCCCGTTGCCGCCGCGACCGGCGCTGACGTGCAGCGTCACCCGGTCGACGAACGTGGGGACTGCCATGGGTGCTCCTACCGCCGACGTCGACTGCGCTCGAAGCCAACCGATTTCGAGCGGGTCGCTCAGCTCCTCGCACGCTCGGCTCTGAGCCGAGCCCTCCTCAATCTCGCGCCCTCTGTCGCGACCTCGCAGGCTCAGTCGCCCGGGACGATATTGACGACGCGGCGACCGCGACGGGTGCCGAACTCCACGGCGCCACCGACCAGCGCGAACAGCGTGTCGTCGCCGCCCCGCCCGACGCCGGAGCCCGGGTGGAAGTGGGTCCCGCGCTGGCGAACGATGATCTCGCCGGCGTTGACCAGCTGGCCGCCGTACCGCTTGACGCCGAGGCGCTGGGAGTTGGAGTCCCGACCGTTCTTGGTCGAGGCCGCGCCCTTCTTGTGTGCCATGTCTTCGTCCTTCGTTGCTCGAGCCTGGGCTCAGAGAGAGATGTCGGTGACCTTGACCTGCGTGTACTTCTGGCGGTGGCCCTTGCGGACCTTGTAGCCGGTCTTGTTCTTGAACTTCTGGATCACGATCTTCGGGCCCTTGACGGCGCCGAGGACCTCGGCGGTCACGCCCGCCTTGTCGAGGCCGGTGGCGGTGACCTTGTCGCCGTCGACGACCATGACGACCGGCAGGGTGAGCGACTCGCCGACGCCGGTCTCGACCTTGTCGATCGAGATGACGTCGCCGACGGCAACCTTCTGCTGCTTGGCGCCTGCGCGCACGATCGCGTACACCGCGGTCTCCTTCGTCTCACTGTTGCTTCGGGTCTGCGGCACGCCTCGGCCTCCGGGTGGGAGTCGGGATGCCGTGCAGAGAGGTGCGCGCGAGCGCACCGAGAGTCAATAGTACGGATGCGTGCGCTCGCCCCGCAAAACACCGGGCGGGCCCGGTCAGCGCTTGCGGGACCCCTTCTTCTTGATCGGCACGTGCTCCACGGTCGTGACCGACGCACCGGTGCCCGGCTCGGCGTCGACGGTGCCGGGCTCCACGTGCCCGGTCTCCGCGATCGCACCCACCTGTCCGCTGGCGGCCGGCTCCTCCGCGAGCACGGCGCCCGGCGAGGTCGCGGGCTCGGGTCCCCGGTCGGAGCCGCGGCCGGGGGCCCGGCTGGCCGCTGGCGCTGCGGCGCGGGTCCGGGTGACCACCTTGGGCTTCTCCGGCTCGGCCTTCGGGGGCTCCGGGGTCTCGACCGCGGCGGGCTCGGGCGTCTCGGCCGGCTCGGCCGGTTCGGGAGCTTCGACCGGCGCGGGCGTCCCCGCTGGACGGCTGGCGCTGCGGCGCCGGGTCCGGGTGACCACCTTGGGCTTCTCGGGTTCGGCCTGCGGAGGTTGCGAAGCAACCGTGTCGAAGGCCTCCGGCTCGGCCTTCGGGGCTTCGGGGGTCTCGACCGCCGCGGGCGCGGACGTCTCTGCAGGTTCGGCAGGCTCGGGGGTCTCGACCGCCGCAGCCGGGCGTCTCGCGGGTCTCGGCCGGCTGCGGGCGCCTCGACGGCTCGACCGCCTTGGGTTCGACCGACTCGGCCTCCGTGGGCTCCGGGGTCTCGGGCCGGGCCATCGCCGCCACGTCCTTCGGCGACGGCGGGGTCTTCGGGGCACCGTTGCCACCGCCGCGGTTGTCGTCGCCTCGGCCGCGGCCACCACCCTTGCCGCGGCGACCGCCGCGCGCGGGAGTCGTCGTCCGACTTCTTGGGCTCGACGGGGACGTCCCGGAGGATGACTCCGCGGCCCTGACAGGCCTCGCAGTTCTCCGAGAACGCCTCGAGGAGGCCGGTGCCGATCCGCTTGCGGGTCATCTGCACCAGGCCGAGCGAGGTGACCTCGGCGACCTGATGGCGGGTCCGGTCCCGGCCGAGGCACTCCACCAGCCGGCGCAGGACCAGGTCCCGGTTGGACTCCAGCACCATGTCGATGAAGTCGACGACGATGATGCCGCCGATGTCGCGCAGCCGGAGCTGGCGGACGATCTCCTCGGCCGCCTCGAGGTTGTTCTTGGTGACCGTCTCCTCGAGGTTGCCGCCGGAGCCGGTGAACTTCCCGGTGTTGACGTCCACGACGGTCATCGCCTCGGTGCGGTCGATGATCAGGGAGCCGCCCGAGGGCAGCCACACCTTGCGGTCGAGCCCCTTGGCGATCTGCTCGTCGATCCGGTACGCCGAGAAGGCACCCGACTCGCCCTCGTAGCGCTCGAGGCG
The DNA here is from genome assembly GCA_963812345.1 of uncultured Actinomycetota bacterium. Lineage (GTDB taxonomy): Bacteria > Actinomycetota > Actinomycetes > Propionibacteriales > Nocardioidaceae > Nocardioides. The sequence continues at coordinate 96,250 of CAWEVA010000014.1, read as the reverse complement.
GTCCTCGAGGTCGGGCGCCACGTGGGCGACGTACTGCTGCACGGTCTCCCAGGCATCCTCGCCCTCGACGACCAGCTTCTTGAAGTCCTCGGTGAACAGGTCACGGACGACCTTGAGGGTCAGGTCGGGCTCGGAGTACAGCGCCTGGGGCGACTTGCCCTTGGCCTTGGCGTCGATGTCCTCCCAGCGTGCCTTGAGGCGCTCGACGTCGCGGGTCAGCTCGTCCTCGCTGGCGCCCTCGGCCGCGGTCCGGACGATGACCCCGGCGCTGTCGGGGACGATCTCCTTGAGCAGGGTCTTCAGCCGGGTGCGCTCGGTGTCGGGCAGCTTGCGCGAGATGCCGCTGGTCGTGCCGTCCGGCACGTAGACCAGGAACCGGCCGGCCAGGCTGATCTGGCTGGTCAGCCGGGCACCCTTGTGGCCCACCGGGTCCTTGGTGACCTGCACCAGCACCGACTGGCCCGACGACAGGACCGACTCGATCTTGCGCGGCTGTCCGTCCTTGTGGCCCAGCGCGGACCAGTTCACCTCACCGGCGTAGAGCACGGCGTTGCGGCCCTTGCCGATGTCGATGAAGGCGGCCTCCATCGAGGGCAGGACGTTCTGGACCCGTCCGAGGTAGACGTTGCCGATCAGGGAGGTCTGGGACTCCCTGGCGACGTAGTGCTCGACGAGGACCTTGTCCTCGAGCACGGCGATCTGGGTGAGCTCCTCGCGCTGCCGGATCACCATGACCCGATCGACGGCCTCACGGCGAGCCAGGAACTCCGCCTCGCTGACGATCGGCGCGCGACGTCGCCCGGCCTCGCGGCCCTCGCGGCGTCGCTGCTTCTTCGCCTCCAGCCGGGTGGAGCCGGACAGCGCCGTGATCTGGTCCTCCGCGGAGCGACCCTGGCGGACCTTCGTGACCGTGTTGGCGGGGTCGTCCCCGCCGGAGTCGCCCTCGTCACCGGCACGACGGCGCCGCCGCCGTCGGCGGGAGGTGCCGCCCTCGCCGCCCTCGCCGCCGTCGCCGCCTCCGGCGTCGTCGGCCTCGGGTGCCCTCGGACTTGTCCGCGTCGTCCTGACCTGCGGTGTCGTTCTCCCCGTCGCCCGACTTGCGCCGACGGCGACCGCCCCGACGCCGACGGCGACGGGCGCCCCCGCCCTCGCTGTCGTCGGTGTCGGCCTGGTCCTGGCGGTCGGACTGGTCGGGTCCGTCCTCGGTCTTGTCCTTGTCGGCCTTGTCCCCGGAGTCGGCCTTGCCCTGGGCCTTGCCCTTGGACCCGGCCCGCCTCGGCCTTGGCCACGCCGGCCCCGCCCTTGGGCCCGGCCTCGTCGGCCGCGTCGGCCTTGCCCTCCTCGGCGGGGGCCGCCTTCCGGGCACGGCGCGGCGGAGCCTGTGGCGGTGTCGGGCGCCTGGAAGAGCACCGCGGGCGTGCCGGGGCTGCGGACTCACCGCCGGTCGCCGGCGGGGCCTCGTCGGCCGCCGACTTCTTGGACGTGCTCTTCTTCGCGGCGGACTTCTTCGCCGCCGACTTGGCCGTCGTGGCCTTCTTCGCCGCCGTCTTCTTCGCCGGGGCCGGCTCGGGCGACGATGCCTCGCTCGACGAGGGCTGCGGGTCCTCCGCCGCGGCCTTCTTGGTCGCGGTCTTCCGGGTGGTGGTCTTCTTGGCCGCCGGCGTCTTCTTGGCCGCGGCCTTCCTGGCAGCCGGCTTCTTCTCGGGCTCCGTCCCGGCCGTGGCCGGGACCTCGCTGGGGGTGGAGCCGGGATTGTCGCTGGACTGGTGGTCCTCGAGCATTTTGCTCTCCTCGACCCGGCGCCGGGCGCCGGGCTGTCGTACGCCGTGGCCCGGTTTCCAGGCGCAGGCGTCAAGCCTTCAATGGCGGCGACACCCTCCGCGGTGTGCGTCGACGAGTGGTGGCTCATCGCCTGCCGCGGTCGCTGGGCCCTCGTCGAGAGCCATCTTCGGCGGAGCTGCTGTCACCCACTCGCACCGGCCGCGTCGCGGTCTGGCGACGACCCGCCCTCGCGATGCCGGACCCCGGAAATTCTGATCTGTGGACCGGCGAGAACGTCGTCGGGTCGATCGGGGCAGCGGGGCCGCTCCGGGTCAACCGCTTGCGAGTATGGCACACCTGAGCGCCGATCCCGGTCACCACCGAAGTCCGCCCGCCGGTGTCCGGCGAGTCAGCTCCGGCGAGTCGCCCAGCGGGTCACCGATGTCGCCGGTCGCCTCGTCGAGCGGCCCCTGAGCCAGCCGGGTGAGGCGTGGGTCCTCGCCGGTCTCCAGACCGGCGACGCCGCGCAGGCCGGTCAGGACGTCGTCGGGGCGTACGGCGGGGACGGTGTGGCGCAGCCCGACCAGCAGCCGGGTCCCCCCGGGTGCCTCCTGGGCCGAGAGCGAGACGACGGCGGCGCGGCAGTCGAACTCGCGCAGCCCCTTCTTCGTCATCCGCTGTCACCGGCACCGACTCCGTCGCGAGGAAGGCCTCCACCGCCGCCGTGGTGTCGGCGAGAGAGGCTGCGACGTCGACCTGCCACCGGCTGGCCTGCAGCAGGTCGGCCAGCGAGCCGCCGGGCGACTCCACGACCTCCACCAGGTCCAGCCCGTCGGGTAGGGCCTCCCCCAGCTCCTCGGCGACCCGTGCCGGGTCCACGACCTCGGCCAGGCCGATCTCGAGGTACTCCGCCTCGCTTGCGGACCCGGTCGGCGCTGCGCCGGCGTACGAGATCCGGGGGTGGGGGTTGAACCCCGAGGAGTAGGCCATCGGGATCCGGGCCCGGAACACCGCGCGCTCGAAGGCTCGGCTGAAGTCCCGGTGGCTGGTGAAGCGCAGCCGGCCGCGCTTGGCGTAGCGGATCCGCAACCGCTGGACGGGTGGGGCCTGTTGCGGGGGTTGGCTGCGCCGGTCTGGAGGGGGCACGCCCGGAGGTTACTTCTCGCGGGCTGTTGCCACGAACTCGCGGTGTGCCAGCATGCGGGAGTGCCACTCGCGACGTACAAGGACCTGTGCATCGATGCCGTCGACGCCGAGGGCGCCGCCCGGTTCTGGGGTGGCCTGCTCGGCCTGACGCCAGGCCCGCACCGCGACGGCATCTGGTGGCTCGACGACGAGTCCGGGCAGGCCGTGGCGTGGGTCAACCCGGTCCCGGAGCCGAAGACGGTCAAGAACCGCATGCACATCGACGTGAACGCGGAGAGCCTGGACGCTGCGCTGGCCGCCGGTGCCACCGTCGTGGACGACACCTTCCGCTGGACCGTGATGCGCGACCCGGACGGCCAGGAGTTCTGCCTCTTCGTGCGGGACGCTCCGATCGAGCGACGGCTCTACGAGCTGGTCCTGGACTGTGGCCAGGACCCGGCCGAGTGCCAGGCGATCGCGCGGTGGTGGGGCGAGGTGCTCGGCGCGGACGTCGGTCAGGACGAGGAGGGCTACTGCTGGATCGAGAAGGTGCCCAATGCCCCGTTCGACGGGATCTGCTTCGAGCCGGTCCCCGAGCCGAAGACGGTGAAGAACCGCGTGCACATCGACGTCACCACCGACGACCTCGACGCCCTGGTCGCGCACGGCGCCCGGGTGCTCCGCGCCAAGGGCGACGGAGGCATCGGCCACACCGTGCTGGCGGATCCCGACGGCAACGAGTTCTGCGCCATGACACCGGACTGAGCCCGGTCACGGCAGGAGTGCCGACCTCATCTGCAAGGACGCGTAGACGCTGTTGACCCGTACGCCGTCGAGGAAGGCGGTCAATCTCTCCGCCTCGACGTCGAGCGCGGCCCGCGCCTCCGCGCCCGGGTCCTCCCGGAGCACCACCATCACCACGCCGTCCTCGTCCTGGACCCAGCAGCCGACGATCCGGCCGTCCCACCACGCGGTCGACCCGGCATTGCCGTTGGTGTCGAAGAGGTACGGCGTGTGGTCGGGGTCGAGGTAGAAGTCCCGCTGCTTCCAGCCCATGGTGGTCGGGTCGAGCACCGGCAGCAGGGCCGCCCACGGCGGCTCCGGGTCGGTCGGCTCGAGGTCGTCGGCCAGCACCCAGCCGGTGCCGCCCTCGTCCAGCGACACCTCGACGGCGCCCACGTCGCCCAGGGCGCGTCGTACCGCTGTCTTGGTGGCACCCAGCCACCAGACGATGTCGGTCTCGGTCCCGGGCCCGAAGGTGCGCAGCCACCGCCGGACGAGCTCGGCGTACCCCTCGTGCGGGTCCAGCGGCTCCGGCCGCTCACCGAGCCAGCGGGCCATCAGGGTCCACGCCGGGCGGGACACCCGCCAGTGGCCCTCGTTGCGGCCGCGGACGATCAGTCCCTCGGCCCCGAGAACGCCGAGCACACGCGGAGCCAGCGACACCTCGGCCTGCCACTTCCCGCTGCCCAGCAGCACCTTGCCCTCCAGCACCGGCAGCTCCTCGCGGAGCGTCGCCGCGCCCAGCGCGGACCCGTCGGCCAGATGGCCCAGCACCGCCTCGCGCGCCTCCTTCAGCCACGCCTCGCCGTCGTCGGCGAGGCCCCCGAGCTCGGCGTCCTTCGCCGTCCGGCGTCGTTCCTGGTCGGCGACCCGGGCCGAGGCGCTCCCCCAGGCTGCGGGCAGCAGGTCACGCGGGAAGGTGAAGAGGGTGCGCCGCATCGCGAGCTGCTTGACCAGCGACCGGTCCTCGTAGAGCGCCCGGTCGACGTCGGCGACCGTCAGTCCGTCCACCCGCGCGAACAGCGCGAGGTAGACCGTCGCCGCCTCGGTCGCGTGCAGCACGGTGAGGGCCCGGGTCGCGGACAGGGGATCCGCGACCCGGGCGGTCGGGGCCAGCGCATGGCGACGGGCGATCCGGGCACGCCGCTCGTCGTCGCCGATGTGCCGCACATCCCAATAGTGCCTCGCCCACGCTGACCCGCCCGAAACTTTCGGGCGGGTCAGCGCGATTTCGGGTCAGTTTCGGGCGGGTCAGCCTCCGTAGCAGGACTCGGTGAACTCGTAGTCCGAGGCGTTGGGGCCGGCCGTGAAGTCCCTCGACCTGGCTCATCCCGGTCGGGGCCTGGGGGTCGACCTCCTCGAGGACGGTCTCGCGGAACACGGTCTCGTTGGGCTCGCCGGAGAAGTTACCGGCCTCCTCGGGCAGCATGCCCTCGTAGTCGACCGTCTCCAGCGACGCGGCGGCCTCGATCAGGCCTGCCCGGTCCTTGCGAGAAGTCGCCCTCGAGCCACGTCTCCAGCGCCGCCTTCAGCGGGTAGGACCAGACCCAGCCGGCGGTGTAGCCGTCGTTGGGCGTGACATCACCGAGGGCCTCACGCATGGCCTGGTGGCCGGGGGTGTCACCGCTGAAGTTCTCCCACGGACCGCTGTGCACGTAGAGCTGCTGCAGCGCCTCGGCCGCGGGTGTGTCGAGGAGCGCCGGGTTCCAGGTCGGCCCGATGCCGATGAACTGGCCCTGGTAGCCCCGGGCTGCGGTCTCACCGACGATCACCGCAGTCTCGGTCGGGCTCACGGCGAGCACGACCAGGTCCGGCTCGCTGCTGCAGGATCGCGCTGATCGCGCCTTCCTGCTCGGTCTCGCCCGGCACGGTCTCGAGATTCTCGTAGTCCATGCCGTTGGCCTCGGCGGCGGCCTCGACGCCGCCGGCGGAGTCGCCGCCGTAGTCGCCCTCGAACCCGATCGACATCACGCTCTGGGCATCCGACTCCTCCACTGCGTAGTCGACGGCGTTCAATGGCCTCCATGCAGTACGGCGCACCGGACTCCATGATGTTGTCCTCGAACTCCCATCCCGAGGTCCACGAGGCAGGGACCGCGAGCACCTCGTCGCTCTCGAGGTTCTCCAGGATGGCCGCGGTGGTGGGCGAGCCGAGGGTCTGCGCGATCGCGAGCACGTCGGGCTCGATCTCGTTGTAGACCTGGCTGTGCGTCTCGGGGTTGTAGAGGTTGTCGCGGATGTAGGTCTCGACGTCGATGTCGTAGCCGCCGATGCCCCCGTCCTCGTTGACCTGCTGCCAGAACGCCTTCATCGAGTCGGTGATCGGGACTCCCAGCGGCGCGAACGGCCCCTGGGTCAGGTCGGAGATCTGGCCGAGGTAGATGCAGCCGTTGTCCTCGTTGACGGCGTTCGGGCATGGGTCTGACGTCACCCCGGGTGCCGAGATCTCGCCGTCACCCTCGGTCTCGCCGCCTCCTCGGCAGCCCGCAAGGACGAGGACCGGGATCGCCATCAGGGCTCCTGTCTTGCGCAGTTTCATTGACCAGCATCTCCTTGTGTTGTCGGCTTCTCCGTCAATGGCTTTGGGGGTCAGTAGCTGAAGGGCCAGCTCTTCCAGTAGTTCCTGATCCGCACCCAGATGCCGAACAGCCCGCGTGGCTCGAACAGCAGGAACACGACGATCAGCAGTCCGTAGAGGATCGACTCGAGCTGGAACACGTTCGGCGTGACGGTGACCTGCTGGCTGATCCACGGGACGTAGTTCGGCACCTCGCGGCTGAGCGTGGGCAGGAGAGCGATGAACAGCGCCCCCATGATCGTTCCGCTCACGGTGCCCGCCCCGCCGATGAGCACCATGGCGATGAACTGCACCGACAGCAGCAGGTTGAAGGAGGCGGGGTCGAAGAAGCCGATGATCGTGTAGAGCAGGCCGCCGGCGCAGCCCGCGTAGAACGAGGAGATCGTGAAGGCGAGCAGCTTCGTGCGGCCGAGGTTGATGCCCATCATCTCGGCGGCGACGTCACGGTCGCGCACGGCGGCGAAGGCGCGGCCGATACTGGACCGGGCCAGGTTGCGTGCGAGAAGGGCGAAGATCAGCAGCAGCACCAGCATCAGCAGGTAGAGGTTCTGCTCGGCGGTGAGGAAGTCGCTGTCCTGGTCGAAGGCATAGCCGAAGATCACCGGTTCGGCCGCCGCCCTGCCCACCCCGACTCCGCCGGTGAGGTGGCTCCACTCACTGAAGATGTGCTCGCCCAGGAACACCAGGCCGAGCGTGACAATGGCGAGGTAGAGCCCGCGGAGCCGGGTGGCCAGGGGCGCGATGATCGCGCCGGTCACCGCCGCGGCGACCCCGCCCGCGATCAGCCACACCGGCAGGAAGGTGATCCCGAAGCCGATCTCCGGCTCGGCCGGGTCGCCGGAGATCGCCGCGGCGGTGTAGGCCCCCACGCCCATGAAGAAGGCGTGCCCGAGGGAGACCTGCCCGGCCATCCCGGTCACGATGTTCAGCCCGAGCGCCCCGATGGCGAGCACGAACGCCGTCGCGAGCACCTCGAGCAGCGGGTCGCCGAGGACGAAGGGCATGGCCAGGGCGGCGACCACGATCGCCGCGACGCCGACGAGCTTGGGCCGGGTGTTGAAGAGGGCCAGGTCCTGGGCATAGCTGCGGTAGAAGCCCGGACGACCGCGCAAGGTGGTGGTGCTCATACCCGCTCGACCTCCGGGGTGCCGAACAGCCCGTAGGGGCGGACCATCAGGACCAGCAGCATCACGACGTACGGCGACACGCTCGCGAAGTTGTTGCCGAGCCACGGAGCGAGCTGGCCCTGGTAGGTGCCCACCAGCGACTCGACCACGCCGACCACGAGGCCGCCGATCACCGCCCCTTCGAGGGAGTCCAGCCCGCCGAGGATGATCGCCGGGAGCGCGACGAGGGTGATGATCCACAGCTGCCGGTCCACGCCGGCTCCGGTGGCGAGCAGCGACCCGGCGATCGCGGCCAGGCCCGCGGCCAGCGCCCACGACAGGGCGAACACGGAACCCACGTTGACGCCCTGGGTGAGGGCCGCCTCCTGGTCGAAGGCCGTGGCCCGCATCGCCAGCCCGTAGCGGGTGTAGCGGAAGAACCAGAACAGGACGGCGAGGACGACCGCAGTGGTCACCATCATCGCGATGTGGCGCCACTGCACCTCCAGCTCACCGATCGAGAGCCGGGAGATTCCCCACGGGTCACCGATGGGGCGGGCACCGAGCCCGATGAAGCCGTTCGCGACGACCCGGATCGCGATGTCGATTCCGATGGTGATGATCGCGACCACGAACACGGGTCGTCCCACCATCGGCCGGATCGCCGTCCGCTCCACGAACAGACCCAGAGCGCGGCGAGTGCGAGAAAGCCGAGGGCCAGGGCCGCGAAGAAGCCCACCTCGGGGGACAGGTAGCTCACCACCACGGCGCCGGTGAGCATCATCGCCGGCTGGGCGAAGCTGACCACGCCGGTCGACTTGAAGATGATGACGAAGCCGATGGCGAGCAGGGCGTACGCCGACCCCAGGCCGAGGCCGCGCAGGACAGACTCGAGGAACTCGATCATCTTGACCGCCTGCTTCTCGCCGAACATCGACTCGACGAGGTCCTCGAAGACCCCGGCGATGGCGGAGCGCTTGACCTTCTGGGTGGCGGTCAGCTCCCCGTCCTCGTGGTCGAGCTCCTTGGGCAGCAGCCGGAACGCCTTGATCTGCTCCACCTGGGCGAACCGCTCGTTGACCGACCGCACGATGCCGTCGACCAGCTCGACGACCTCCGGCTTCTCCGACAGGTCGTGGTAGGTGCTGTAGCCGATCTGCCGGCGCTGGGCCCACTCCCCGACCGTGTCGAGCTCGATGCCGATCAGGGCGGCGAGGTGCTTGCGGCCGTCCCCGACGACCATCGCCTCCTTGATGTACGGCGAGGCCTTGAGCGCGTTCTCGATCTCGGACGGGGAGATGTTCTTGCCGCCGGCGGTGATGATGATGTCCTTCATCCGGTCGGTGATCTTCAGGTGCGTTCCGTCGATCCACTCGCCCACGTCGCCGGTCCGCAACCAGCCGTCCTCGGTCATGGTGGCGGCGGTGGCCTCCTCGTTGCGCCAGTAGCCGACGAACGTGCCGGCGTGCCGGGTGAGGATCTCGCCGGTCTCCTCGTCGACCTTCACCTCGATGCCGGAGTGCACCTCCCCGACCGTGCCGAGGCGGACCCGGCCCGGCCGGTTCCCGGTGGCGACGGCGGTGTTCTCGGTCATGCCGTAGACCTCGTGCATGGGCACCCCGATGCCCATGAAGAACTTGAGGACGTCGGGGGCGATCGGTGCCGCACCGGACGCGGCGTACCGGACGCGGCGCATGCCGAGCCGCTCCTTGAGCGCCCGGAAGCAGAACACCCAGCCGAGGCCGTACAGCAGCCTGGTCCGGGCGGTGTGGCTGCCGCCGTTCTCGACCAGGGCGTCGCCGATCCGGCCGGCGACACCGAGCCAGAACCTGGCGTGGCGTCGCTTGAACCAGGTGGCGCCGTTGAGTCGGGTCTCGACCCCGGCGAGCAGCTTCTCCCATATCCGCGGAACGCCGAAGAGGATCGTGGGCTGCACCTCGCGGAGGTTCTGCGGCACGGTCTCGATCGACTCGGCGAAGTTGACCTGGGTGCCCGCTGCCGCGTTGAACCAGGTGCTGAAGATCCGTTCGGCGACGTGGCTGAGCGGGAGGTAGGACAGCAGCAGGTCGTCGGGGCTGGGCGGCGGGTCGGTGAACGCACCGTGGTGGACGAGGACGTCGATGGCGAACTCGACGTTGGCGACCGACAGCATCACGCCCTTGGGCGGCCCGGTGGTGCCCGAGGTGTAGATCAGGGTGGCGATGTCGTCGGGTCCCGCCTGCGCCATCCGCTCCGACACCGCCTGCGGACTCCTCTTGCGGTGTGCCTCGCCGCGCTCGACCAGCTCCTCCCACGACATCAGCGCCTCGTGGTCGTAGCGGCCGTGGATCCCGCGCGGCTCGAGGTAGACGATGTGCCTGAGGTCGGGACAGTCCCCGATGACGCTGAGCGCCTTGTCGACCTGCTCCTGGTCCTCCGCCACGAGGACCTTCGCACCGGAGTTCGACAGGAGGTACTGCACCTCGGGCGCCGGGTTGGTGGGGTAGATGCCCACGCTGGCTGCCCGGACCGCCAGCGCGCCCATGTCGGTGAGCAGCCACTCCGGACGGTTCTCGGAGTGGATGGCGATCCGGTCGCCGGGCTCGATGCCCAGGTCGAGCAACGCGTGGCCGACGAGCTGGATCCGGTCCCAGTAGTCGGCCCAGCTCATCTCCTGCCAGATGCCGAAGTCCTTCTCCCGCATCGCGATCCGCTGCGGCATCTCCGCGGCCCGGTCCCGGATCCTGCTGACGGGGGTGGTCGTCGGGATGAGTCATCGGACGGCCACCTCCTCGCCGAGGTACGCCCGGACCACCTCGGGGTGCCCCTGGACCTCGTCGGGGGTACCGGTGCAGATGGGGACCCCGAAGTCCATCACCATCACCCGGTCGGCGAGGTCCATCACCAGCCCCATGTCGTGCTCGACCATCACGATCGGGATGTCCAGCTCGTCGCGGATGTCCACGATGTAGCGGGCGGTGTCCTCGGTCTCCTCCAGGTTCATGCCCGCGACCGGCTCGTCGAGCAGGAGGAGCCTGGGCTCCATCGCCAGCGCCCGGCCGAGCTCGACACGCTTCTGGATGCCGTACGGCAGCAGCCCGACCGGCTGCTTGCGCCACTGCTCGATCTCCAGGAAGTCGATGATCTCCTCGACGAACCGCCGGTGGGCGATCTCCGCCTTCTTCGCCCGCCCGAGCCAGACGAAGGCGGCCGCCGAGCCGTAGTCGATGTGCAGGTGCCGGCCCAGCATCAGGTTGTCGAGGACGGTGAGGTGCTCGAACAGTGCGATGTTCTGGAAGGTGCGGGCCAGACCCAGCGCGGCGATGTCGTACGGCTTGCGCCCGAGGATGTTCTCCCCCAGCAGCTCGACACTGCCCTGCTGCGGGCGGTAGACGCCGGAGAGCACGTTGAACGTCGACGTCTTGCCGGCGCCGTTGGGGCCGATGATGGCGAACAGCTCGCCGGGGTGGACCTCGAAGCTCACTCCTTCGATCGCCCGGACCCCCTTGAAGGAGAGGTGGACGTCCTCGAGCCTGACCACCGGGTCGACGCCGGTCATGCCGACCACCGCTTCTTGCGGCGGTAGTGCTTGACGTCGCGGAACGAGCGGCGGCGATGCTCCTCGGCATCCTCTCCGGGGTGGAGGCCGAGGTAGAACTCGCGGACGTCGTCGTCCTTCAACAGTGCGTCCGCCGGCTTGTCCAGCACGATCCGGCCGGTCTCCATGACGTAGCCGTGGCTGGCGATGCTCAGCGCCATCGTCGCGTTCTGCTCCACGAGCAGGACCCCGGTGCCGGTCGTGTTGATCTCCACGATCACGTCCCGGACCTGGTCCACGAGCTTCGGAGCGAGGCCCAGGCTGGGCTCGTCCAGCAGCAGGAACCGCGGGTTGGACATCATCGCCCGCCCCATCGCCAGCATCTGCTGCTCGCCCCCGGAGAGGAATCCGGCGACCTTGTTGCGACGGTCGGCGAGGATCGGGAAGAGCGAGAACACCCGGTCCACGTTCTGCTTCAGGTCCGAGCGAGCGGTGTGGGCCCCGATCCGGAGGTTGTCCTCCACGGTCATCTCGACGAAGATCCGCCGCCCCTCGAGCACCTGCCGCACTCCCTGGCGGACGATCTTCTCCGGACGCATCCGGGTGAGCGGCCGGTCGTCGAGCGTGACCTTGCCCTTGGTGATCTCGGCGTCGTGGATCTTCAGCAGGCCGGTCATGCTCCGGAGCAAGGTGGTCTTGCCGGCGCCGTTGGAGCCGAGCAGCGCGACGATCTCGCCGTCCGGGACGCTCAGGCTGACCCCGCGCAGGGCCAGCACGACGTCGTCGTACACAACCTCGAGATTTCGTGCTGTCAGCATGAAACTCCTGTGGCAGGCCCCCGCGCGGCCCCTGTGACACCTGTCACAGCAGGTGCCGTAAGGCTTGCCACATCGCGGTGGTCTGTCAAGCACCGCGCATGCCGGTCTGGGACGATCGGGCGACATGAGCGGTGGACGGCAGGACCTGGGCCCACGGCTGCTGCTCCTGGCCGGGCTGCTCCTGCTGGCGGTGAACCTGCGGCCGGCGGCGGTCAGCGTCGGGCCGGTGCTGGCCGAGGTCCGCGACGGGCTCGCGATGTCCACGCTCACCGCGGGACTGCTCACCTCGCTGCCGGTGCTCGCCTTCGCCGGGTTCGGTGCACTCGCCCCGCAGCTCGCGCGACGGGTCGGCGTGCACCGGGTAACCCTGGCCGCCCTGCTGCTGGTGGCCGGCGGGTTGGCGGCGCGAGCCGTCGCGCCAGGTCCCTGGACCTTCCTGGTCCTCTCGATGGTGGCGCTGGCCGGGATGGCCGTCGCGAACGTGCTGCTCCCGTCCCTGGTCAAGCTGCACTTCCCCGACCGGATCGGCCGGGTCACGGCGCTGTACACGGCGACCCTGGCACTTGGCCTCACCGGCGCGCTGACCCTGACCGTCCCGATCGCGGAGGCGGGCGGCGGGTGGCGCGTGGGCCTCGCAGCCTGGGGGGTCATCGCGGCGATCGCCGCCCTTCCCTGGCTGCGCCTGGTCGGCCACGACCGTCACCTCGACCCCGGACCCCACGACGTGGCCCTCTCCGAGGTCGCCCGGACCCGACTCGGCCTGGGCATGGCCGTGTTCTTCGGGCTGCAGTCCATGCACGCCTACGCGATCTTCGGGTGGTTCGCGCAGCTGTGGCGCGACCAGGGCTACTCCCCCGCCTCGGCCGGGCTCCTCGTCGGGCTCGTCGCGGCCACCAGTGTCCCGCTGTCGCTGTGGCTGCCGGCCGCCGCGGCCCGCCGTCACGACCAGTCCGGGATCCTGCTCGCCGTGATGGCCTGCTATCCCGTGGCGTACGTCGGCCTGATGCTGGCGCCGCACGACCTGGCCGTGGTGTGGGCGGTCGTGGTCGGCGCCGGCACCTGCACGTTCCCGCTCATCCTGACCCTGATCGGGCTCCGTTCACGCACACCCGCCGGGACCGCCGCGCTCTCCGGTTTCACCCAGTCGGCCGGTTACCTGCTGGCGGCGGTGGGTCCGTTCACCGTCGGCGCCCTCTACGGCGCGACCGGCGGCTGGACGGCGCCGTTGTGGTTCCTGATCGCGCTGACCGTGCCGCAGGCCCTCGTCGGCTGGTACGTCGCCCGGCCGGCGTACGTCGAGGACCAGCTGACCGGACGCGGGTGGCCGCGGGGAGCGGCGCCCTCTAGGATGCGGCCATGACCCCGCGCCTCTACCTCCACGTGGGATTCATGAAGACCGGGACGACGTACCTGCAGGGCGTGTTCTGGAACTCGCTCGACGCCCTGCGCGCTCAGGGGCTGGACCTCGTGCCCGGGACCCGGGTCGCGACCGACCGGCTGATGCTCGACGTCACCGACCGCTACCAGCCGGGGGACGACCCGCCGGCGGTCGAGCGGGCGCTGGAGCGGCTGCCTGCCCTGCTCGCCGCGTCGACCACCCCGCGCGCACTGATCACGTCGGAGTCCCTGGTCCCGGCTGACGACCGGCAGATCGCGCGCCTGCTGGCGGCGTGCGGGTCCCATGAGGTCCACCTCGTGCTGACGGTGCGCGACCTGGCCCGGCAGATCCCGTCGGCGTGGCAGCAGCGGCTGCGCATGGGCTCGCCGGAGACCTACGACGACTTCCTGGCGCGGCTGCGGCTTACCGAGGGTTCGCCCGGCAAGCCCGGCCCCTGGAAGCAGAAGGACCTCGTCGCCGCCCTGGAGCGCTGGGGCCGGCACGTGCCGCGCGAGCGGATCCACATCGTCACCGTGCCACCTCCGGGGGGCGAGCCCGAGGAGCTCCTGCGCCGTTTCTGCTCGGTGCTGGAGGTCGACCCCGCCCCGCTCCGGACCGACGCGACCCGCGCCAACGAGGCGCTCGGCCACGTCGGCGCGGAGCTCCTGCGTCGGGTCAACACCCGGGTCGACGACAGGCTCAAGACCCGGCGCCTCTTCGGCGAGGTCGGCAAGCGGTACTTCGCGCTCGGCGTGATCGGCTCCGACTCCGGCCGCAAGATCAAGCTGCCCGAGGAGTACGCCGAGTGGTGCCGCGCCGTCTCGGAGAAGTACGCCGACCACCTCCGCACGGGCTACCACGTCGTGGGCGACCCCGACGACCTGCTCCCCGTCGCGTCGGCGTTCACCTCCGAGCCGCACCTGCCCACCGACGCCGAGCTGGCCGAGGCCGGGGCCGACGCGCTGGCAGCGGTGCTGACGGACCGCCTCGAGCAGCGACGTGACGAGCGCCGCCCCCGCCGGCGAGCCCGGCGCCGGCGCCGGGGGCCCGGCCCCGCGCCGCAGCCTCTCTGCCCGGCTCCGCGGGCGGCTGCGCCGGATGGTGCGGTCATGAGCATCGTGTCGTTCGAGTCGTGTGCCTGACAACGCCCCATAGGTAGTCCTCGGGCACACGACCCGCCTGATCAGTGGCCTGGGCGGACCATCAGCGACGCAGGCGCGCGATCGACGCGCGATCGTCGTACGCAGCGAGCCGGACGAGGCTCAAACGACCGAGAGCGGCAGCAGCGTGCGGCCGGTGGGGCCGATCTGGATCTCGGTGTCCATCTCCGGGCAGACCCCGCAGTCGTAGCAGGGCGTCCAGCGGCAGTCCTCGACCTCGATCTCGGCGCCGTCGGCGACGGCGAGCGCGTCCTCCCAGTCGGCCCAGAGCCAGTCCTTGTCGAGTCCGGAGTCGAGGTGGTCCCAGGGGAGGACCTCGTCGTACTCCCGCTCGCGGGTGGTGAACCAGTCCAGGTCGAGCCCGGTGCCGGCCAGCCCGCGCTCGCACGCCGCCGCCCAGCGCTCGTAGGAGAAGTGCTCGCTCCAGCCGTCGAAGCGTCCGCCGTCGCGCCACACCTCCTCGATGATCCGGCCGACGCGGCGGTCACCGCGGGAGAGCAGGCCTTCGACGACGCCCGGCTTGCCGTCGTGGTAGCGGAAGCCGATCGCACGGCCGAATCGCTTGTCGCTCCGGACCGCGTCGCGCAGCTTCTCCAGCCGGTCGTCGGTGGTCTCGTGGTCGAGCTGGGACGCCCACTGGAACGGCGTGTGCGGCTTCGGGACGAACCCGCCGATCGAGACCGTGCAGCGGATGTCGTTGCGGCCCGAGACCTCGCGGCCCTTGGCGATCACCTGCTTGGCCAGGTCGGCGATGGCCAGGACGTCCTCGTCGGTCTCGGTGGGCAGGCCGCACATGAAGTAGAGCTTCACCTGGCGCCAGCCGTGGGAGTACGCCGTGGCGACCGTGCGGATCAGGTCCTCCTCGGTGACCATCTTGTTGATCACCTTGCGCATCCGCTCGGACCCGCCCTCCGGGGCGAAGGTCAGCCCGGAGCGCCGGCCGTTGCGGGAGAACTCGTTGGCGAGGGTGATGTTGAAGGCGTCGACGCGGGTGCTCGGCAGGGACAGCGAGACGTTGCAGTCCTCGTAGCGGTCGGCCAGTCCCTTGGCGACCTCACCGATCTCCGTGTGGTCGGCGCTGGACAACGAGAGCAGGCCGACCTCCTCGAAGCCGGACTTGCGGATGCCGTTCTCGACCATGTCGCCGATCGCCTCGATCGACCGCTCGCGAACCGGGCGGGTGATCATCCCGGCCTGGCAGAAGCGGCAGCCGCGGGTGCAGCCGCGGAAGATCTCCACCGAGTAGCGCTCGTGGACCGTCTCGGCGAGCGGCACCAGCGGCTTGGCCGGGTAGGGCCACGCGTCGAGGTCCATCAGCGTGTGCTTGCGCACCCGGAACGGGATGCCGGGACGGTTGGGCACGACCGCCTCGATCTGCCCGTCCTCGGCGTAGGTGACGTCGTAGAACTTCGGGACGTAGACGCTGCCGCTGACCGCCAGCCGGCGCAGCAGCTCGTCACGCCCGCCGGGCCGGTCCTCGGCCTTCCACTCGCGGATCACCTCGGAGATCGCGAGCACGATCTCCTCGCCGTCACCGAGGACGGCTGCGTCCAGGAAGTCGGCGATCGGCTCGGGGTTGAACGCGGCGTGACCGCCCGCGAGCACGATCGGGTCCTGGTCGCCGCGGTCGGTCGCCCGGAGCGGGATCCCGGCGAGGTCGAGGGCGTTGAGCATGTTGGTGTAGCCGAGCTCGGTGGAGAAGCTGATCCCCAGCACGTCGAACGCGCGCACCGGCCGGTGGCTGTCGACGGTGAACTGCGGGATTCCCTCGGCGCGCATGACCGACTCGAGGTCCGGCCACACCGAGTAGGTGCGCTCGGCCAGGATCCAGTCGCGCTCGTTGAGCACCTCGTAGAGGATCTGGACGCCCTGGTTGGGCAGGCCGACCTCGTAGGCGTCGGGGTACATCAGCGCCCAGCGGACGTCGACCTCGTCCCAGTCCTTGCTGGTCGAGTTGAGCTCTCCACCGACGTACTGGATCGGCTTCTGCACGGACGGCAGCTTGGGCTCCAGGCGCGGGAAGACGCTTCGGTGGTCGAGCTGGTCACGCTGCTGCGCGGGCTGGTCGAGGCCAACGGGCACGACGACAACACCTCGGGGGTCGGGGGACGGACAGCGCCCAAGGGTACGACGCGATCAGCCAGTGCGCAGAGTTCTCGCGGAATCAGTCCCGAGAGCCAGATCATCCCTTGACGTAGGAGAACTTCTCGCAGACGAGGCCGTCGCGGAACCGGAGGACGTCGACCCCGCGCACGTGGCCCGGAGACCCGTCGTCACCGGCCCAGTCGAAGCGCCAGCGCAGCACGCCCCGCTCGCCCGCGACGAACGACTCCTCCTCGGTGAAGGCAGGCTCCGACGTCCCACCGAACAGCTCCACCCAGACCGCGCGCACCGCCTCCGCGCCCTCGTGCCGGACCCCGTCGGGCGCGGGCCCGGTGGCCTCGAAGAGCGCAGTCGTCGGTCATCAGCGCCATCACGGCGTCGACGTCGCCACTGCCGAAGGCGGCCGAGAACCTGGCTAGACCGGCGTGGTTGGGTCCCCAGTGCGGATCCCGGCCGAAGGCGGCCAGGAAGTCTCCCTGTGGTTCTCCGGTCGGGGCTGCCCGGGGGCCGATCACCCCGCCCTGGCGGTAGAGCTCCTCGCGGTCGGCGAACCACGTGGCCACCTCGTGCACCAGCGAGGGATCCAGCCGCGCGTCACCACCTGTCGCGACCGCGAGGTCCCACCCGTGGACCAGGTGGTCGGCGGCCAGCTGGTGGACGTACTCCTCCATCTTCTCCTCGCCGTAGGACAGCTGCACGGTCCCGCCCGACGGCAGCACGTCGGCAACGGTGCGGATCGCGTCGCGCGCGGCGGCCAGCGAGGTCCGGATCGGGTCGTCGCCGAGCAGATCGCCGTCGAACCGGTCCCCCACCTCCTCGAGCGTGCTCCCCTGCATCAGCGGCGGGGTCCACAGGTCCTCGCCGGTGACGTGGTTGGCCAGCTCCCGGACGTTCCACTCCCGGCACGGCGTCGGGGCCTCCCACTGGTCGGCCCGGACCTCGTTGACCCGGTCCGCCCAGCTCTCGACCGTGCGGTGGTAGAGCGTGTTCAGATCCATCAGAGGGCTCCACTCTCCAGGGTCTCCCGGGCCTCACGTACCCACCAGTCGAGGTCCCGGCGCTCCCGCTCCCGCTTGGCGGGGTCGGGGTGCTCGGCCGCGTCCAGCGCCTTGTTCCAGCCCAGCCACAGCAGGCCCGCGAGCAGGGAGAGCCGCAGCGAGCGGATGTCGTACGCCGGCCCGGCCAGGCCGGCGTACGACGCCAGGACGTGCTCACGACTCGGCTCGAGCACCGACGAGCAGCCGGCGAGCAGCCAGGCGATGTCCAGGGCGCCGGGCGCTGCGGTCGCCAGCGCCCAGTCGAGCAGCACCAGCGAGTCGTCGTCCCGGGCCATGTTCACGGTCGAGAGGTCCCCGTGGGCCAGCGTGACCGGACCCGCGCTCAGCGCGCTGACCAGGGGGGTGGGGTCCTCGAGCAGGACGAGCACCGGGCCCGCCACGTCTGCGGGCACCGTCTGGGCGAAGATCTCCCAGCCCCGGCAGGCGAGCCCGGCCAGCTCGTTCCCCTCGTCGGCCAGCCCCCGGATCCGCTCCGGGGCGAAGATGGTGAGCACCCGGTCGAGGGGGACCACCTCCCGCGGCGGGCTCCCCAGGAACCGGCGGTGCATCGCGGCGACCCGGCCGAGCACCCAGTCGGTCTCGTCGGTCGAGAGCCACGATCGCCAGGTGAGGACCTTGTCGCCGAGGTCGTGCATCACGATGACGGTCGTGTCGCCCTCCACCCAGCCGTCCACCACGGCGTGACCGACCCCGGGCGGAAGCCGGTCCAGCGCCCCCGAGCGCCAGAGGAGGTACTCGCGGGCGACCGTGCCGCCGGTGAGGGCCAGGGTCAGGTCGGAGGCGGGCGTCACCCGCTTGACGATGTACTCCGTCCCGTCGGCGAGCCGGACGTGCTCCAGCCCGGCGCCGGACCTGCCCTCGTGTCCGGTGAGGACGGACCGATCCACCGCCTGGTGCAGCAGCTCGGAAGGGGTCACCGCTCCACCTTGACACCGGCGCTCTGTGGACCACTATGCCCCGGCCGGGCTGGTCCAGACGTGTCACAGAGCGGAGCTACCGGACCGAGAGCACCCGCGGCTGGGTGGTGAGGAACCGGGTCGGGAGGGACGCCGTGGACCGCAGGTGGATGTTCTGCAGCAGCCCGACCGCGAGCATGCCGGCGAACATCGAGCTGCCGCCGTACGACACGAACGGGAGTGGGACGCCGGTGACCGGCATGATCCCCAGGCACATCCCGATGTTCTGGAAGGCCTGGAAGCCGAACCAGCAGGCGATCCCGGCCGCCGCGATCCGCCCGAAGGTGTCGTCGGTCTGGAAGGCGATGACCAGGGCTCGCCAGATCACCACGCCCAGCAGCGCGATGAGGACGCCGGCCCCCACGAGGCCAAGCTCCTCGCCCGCGACGGTGAAGATGAAGTCGGTGTGCTGCTCGGGCACGAAGCCGGAGCGGGTCTGCGACCCGTCGAACAGCCCCTGCCCGAACAGTCCTCCGTTGCCGACCGCGATCCGCGCCTGCTCGGTGTTGTAGCCGGCGCCGCGCGGGTCGAGCTCGGGATTGGTGAAGGCCAGGAACCTGTCGACCTGGTAGTCCTTCAGCACCCCTGCGGCCACGGCGGCTGCTCCGGCCGCGAGGCCGCCACCGCCCATGAGGAGCAGCCAGCGACGCGGCGCTCCCGCGGCGGCGATCACCCCGAACACGGTGGCCGACAGCACGAGCATGGTGCCGAGGTCGGGCTGGGCCATGATCAGGGCGGCCGGGATCCCGGCGATCACGAGCATCCCGGCCACGTCCGCCAGGGAGACGTCGTACCGGCGTCGCGCCTCGGCCCGCTCGGCCACGAGCAGCGCCATGCCGATCACGACGGCCAGCTTCGCGAACTCCGCGGGCTGGATCGACATCCCGCCGAGCTGGATCCACGAGCGTGACCCGTTGATCGTCGTTCCGCTGGTGAGCACGAGCACCAGCCCGCCGATCGAGGCGAGGTAGACCAGCGGCGCGAGGATCCGCACCCAGCGGTGGTCGGTGGCCAGCACCATGACCATCAGCACCACCCCGATCGCGACGTTGACCAGCTGCTTGCGCAGGTACGCCGTGGGGTCGCCGCCGGTGAGGTCCTCGCGCGCCGACGTCGCCGACCAGACCAGCAGGCTGCCGACCACCAGCAGCGCGAGGACGGCCAGCATCAGCAGCCAGTCGAGCCCGGGGGCGCGCAGGGAGGCCGCCGGACGGGCGTGACGCAGGTGTCGCAGCGCTGCCATCAGTTGCCCCTCCGGCCCGGCGGCAGGATCGAGCCGTCCTTGTGGAAGGTCGGCAGCCTCACGGGCGGGGACGTGCCGGGGATCGCGGCCCGGTCCGGGTCGACGCGGAGCGCGCGGATGCCGTAGAGCGACTCCCAGATCTTGCGGATCGCCGGCCCGGACGTGCCGGAGCCGGTGCCGCCCTGGGACACCATCATCACCACGACGTAGTCCTCGGTGTACGACGCGACCCAGGACGTGGACTGCTTCCCGTAGACCTCGGCGGAGCCGGTCTTGGAACGGACCTTCACCCGGTCCAGGGGGAAGCCGATCATCCGCCACGACATCGTGCCGACCCGGGTGACGCCCTTGAGCGCCTCGTCGATGTAGTCGATGATCCGCCCGGGCACGCGGACCCGCCCGTTCACCTTGGGCTTGATCCGCTGCAGCACGGTCCCGTGGGGAGAGACGATCGCCTTGCCCACGCGGGGTGCGTAGAGCGTGCCGCCGTTGGACAGCGCGGCGTAGGCCCGCGCCAGCTGGAGGGGAGTCACGATCGTGTCGCCCTGGCCGATGGCGAAGTTGACCGCGTCGCCGGCACGGTAGTCGTAGCCCTCGAGGCAGAACTCGTAGGCGAACTTGTAGACGAAGTCGCTGGTCTTGGCGTCCTGAGGCTTGTGCGAGATGCCGCAGTAGTAGTCCTTCATCGACTTGTAGTAGGCGAGCTTCCACTTCCGGTCGGCGATGCGGCCAGACGCCTCGCCCGGGAGGTCGATGCCGGTCCGGCTCCCGAAGCCGAAGGTCTGGGCCTCCTCGACCAGGGGGTCGCGGGCGTTGACGTCGTCCTCGTCGGAGCCGAGGCGCCGCCAGAAGTCGTAGCCGACCCGGTAGAAGAAGGTGTTGCAGGAGACCTCGAGCGCCTTGGCGAACCCGATGTAGCCGTAGGCGCCGGACTCGTAGTTCTTGAAGACGCGGTTGCCGACCGGGAAGCCCGAGGAGCAGTTGAGCTGGGTGGAGGTGCGTGTAGCCGTTCGTCAGTGCACCCGCGGTCATGAACGGCTTCCATGTCGAGCCGGGCGCGAACTGCCCCTGCGTCGCCCGGCTCAGCAGCGGAGTCCCGGCCTTCGTGGAGTACAGCCGCCGGAGCTGCTTCTCGCTGATGCCGCCCACCCACACCGAGGGGTCGTACGTCGGCTGGCTGGCCATGGCCACGATCCGGCCGGTGTCGGCCTCCAGCACCACGGCAGCACCCGAGTCGGCGACGTAGTTCCGGCCACTGACCGGGTCGGGGGTACGCCGGGCGGTCGCGATGGTCTTGGCCAGCTGCCGCTCCACGACCCCCTGGACCTTGGCGTCGATCGAGGTGACGAGCGTGTCGCCCGGCTGCCCCGCGAGCTCGCTGTCGTCGCCGAGCACCCGGCCCATCGAGTCCACCGCGACGCTGCGGTAGCCGGGCATCCCGCGCAGCCACTCGTCGTACTGCTTCTCGACGCCGGCGCGGCCCACCGACGAGGCGCCGTTGACGGAGCGGTCGCCGTTGGCGCGGGCGGCGTCGTACTCGGACTCGGTGATCGGGCTGAGGTAGCCCAGCACGTGGGCGAGGTTGATGCCGTGGGGACGCGGGTAGGCGCGCACGGTCTCCTGCTCGGCGAGGATCGCCGGGTAGTCCTCCGGCTGCTCGAGGATGCGCAGGGCGACCGACTGCCGGACGTCGCGTGCGACGGGCACCGGCTGGTAGGGCGAGCCGTTCCAGCAGGTGCCGGCGATGCTGCCGGGGTCGCCGCAGGTCACCAGCCGCTTGTCGATCCGCTTGGCGGGCTCACCGACGGCCCGGCCGAGCCGCGCCAGGAGCAGGCTGCGCTGCCGGTCCGACATCTTGCCGAGCATCGTCCGGTCGACCGAGATCACCCAGGACGGTCGGTTGGTGACCAGCGGCCGGCCCTGGTCGTCGACGATCAGCCCGCGCTGCGGCTGGACCACGATCTCCCGCACGGACTGCGAGGCGGCCTGCGCTTCGTACTCCGCCCCGCTGACGACCTGGAGGTAGTAGAGGCGCGCGAAGAGGGTGGCGAACAGCGAGAAGACCAGTGCCTGGATGACGATCAGGCGGAGTCGGGCCTTGCGTCCCCCGATGCTGCCGGCCCCGTTCTTCGAGCTCGTTGCGACCATGTCAGGTCGTCGCCCGTGCGGGCTGGAGCCGGTTGAACATGGTCATCACGGGCGGCAGCACGAACGGCGTGAGCAGCACGTCCCAGAGGACCGCCACCAGGATCACCTGCAGCAGCTGCGAGACGTCGAGGAGCGGGTCCTGCAGGACCATCCCGGTGATGGCGAAGAGGGAGGTGCCGATGAACGACGACGCGGCGACCGTGGCGACGACGGCGACGGCGGTGGGCTTGACGTCCTGGCGCACCCGGCCCGGCGACGTAGCCGACGACCACCAGGGCCAGCGCCCACCGGCCGGCGACGTGGTCGGCAGGAGGCGCGAGGTCGAGCGCCACCCCGGCCAGGAAGCCCAGGACGACGGCGAACTGCGGGCCACGGGTCAGGGCGGCCCCGACCACCACGAGCAGGCAGAGGTTGGGCACGATCCCCTGCCAGGCGAAGTGCGGGAACAGCGAGACCTGGAGCACCAGGGCGAGGCTCACCACCACGAACGCCACGAGCATCCTCAGGAGACTCATCTCAGGCTCCCGTCCGCCTCGACGATCGCGCGGTCGCTCGACGTACCGGACGGCACGACGACGCCGACCAGGTCGAGGGAGCCGAAGTCGACGAACGGCTGGATCACGGCCCGCTGGGAGGTCTCGCGCAGGCTGCTGTAGACCGAGCTCACCCGGCCGATCGGGACCCCCGAGACGTACGGCGCCCCGCTCTCGCTGCCCCAGGTGACGACGGTGTCGTGTCGGGCCGGGACCTCGGACTCGTCGGCGAGCTCGAGGTCGAGCCGACCGGAGCTGCCGAGCACCCCGCGGCCGTGGAGGAAGCCGACCTCCATGTTCTCGCCCACCCGGCCGCCGACCACCGACTCGGCGTCGACGACCAGCAGCACGGTCGCGGTCGAGCTGGTGACCCGCAGCACCCGTCCGACGAGACCGTCGTTGTTGAGGACGGTCATGTCGGGGTGGACGCCGGCGCGGGAGCCGGCGTCGATGGTCACCGTCTGCGAGAAGGACTGGGAGGGGCCGAGCCCGACGACCCGGGACGGGACGAGGGCGTAGCCGAGGTTGTCGGCGGCCCGGGTGAGGCCGTCGTACTCCTCGAGGCGGTTGCGGTCGTAGCTGGACGTCGCGGACTCGGCGCGCAGGCGGGCGTTCTCGGCCTCGAGCTCGTTGATCTCGCCGCGGAGGGAGTCGTGGGTCTGGAACCACCCGGGGACCGCGACGAACGGCCGCACCGTGGCCGTGGTGGCGGTCTCCACCGGGCCGAACACCTCACCGACGGCCTGGCGGGCAGGCTCCAGCGGCGAGCTCTCGCCACCCTGGTGGTCGAGGGTGATCAGCGTTGCGCAGGCCAGCAGGAGGGCGACCATCAACGCCCGGGACGGACGGTCGCGACGGTCCAGCCGGGCGGTGGCCCGCCACCGGCGGTCCCGTCGGTCGGTCCTGAGCCCGCCCGACGTTCCCTGCTCCACCCCTCGGCGGTCGAGCGTGTCGAGAGCCATCAGAAGCGCCTCGGCTCCGAGACCAGCACCTGCTGGAGCGCTTCGAACTCCTCCACGCACTTGCCGGCGCCCAGGGCCACGCTGGTGAGCGGCTCCTCGGCGACGTGGACGGGCATCCCGGTCTCGTGGCGCAGCCTCTCGTCGAGGCCGCGCAGCAACGCACCGCCCCCGGTCAGGACGATGCCGCGGTCCATGATGTCACCGGCGAGCTCGGGCGGGGTCTGGTCGAGCGTCGCCCGCACCGCGTCCACGATCGCGTGCAGCGGCTCCTCCAGTGCCTGGCGCACCTCGGCGGAGGACACCACGACGGTCCGCGGGAGCCCGGACACCATGTCGCGGCCCCGGATCTCGGCCTCCGGCTCCTCGGGGAGGGGGAACGCCGAGCCGAGGGTCATCTTGACCTCCTCGGCGGTCCGGTCCCCCAGCATGAGGGAGTACTCCTTCTTCATCCAGGCGACGATGGCCTGGTCGAGCTCGTCACCCGCGGTCCTGATCGAGAGGCTCGTGACGATGCCGCCGAGGGAGATGACGGCGACCTCGGTGGTGCCGCCGCCGACGTCGACGACCATGTTCCCGGTGGCCTGGTGGACGGGGAGCCCGGCGCCGATCGCGGCGGCCATCGGCTCCTCCACGATGTAGACCCGCCGGGCCCCGGCCTGGTAGCCGGCCTCCTTGACCGCTCGCTGCTCCACGGCGGTGATGCCGCTGGGCACGCAGACGACCATCCGTGGCTTGGCGAAGTAGCGCCTTCGGTGGACCTGCTGGATGAAGAACCGCAGCATCTGCTCGGTCGCCTCGAAGTCGGCGATCACGCCGTCCTGGAGCGGCCGGATGGCGGCGATGTTGTCGGGGGTTCGGCCGATCATCCGCTTGGCCTCGTGCCCGACGGCCAGGATCTCGCCGGTGCTGGCGTTCAGCGCGACGACGCTGGGCTCGTCGAGGAGCACGCCCTTGCCCCGGACGTAGACCAACGTGTTGGCCGTTCCGAGATCCACGGCCATGTCCCGGCCGATGAAGCTGTTCGCCATGCCCGATGCCTCGCTGGTGCTCGCCCGGTGAAGGGACTGGGGGAAGGCGGTACGTCGCCCCCTGTGGCGTCGTGCCCGGGTCGAGCCTAAGAGCGGAAGCGCCCGATCCCCGGGAGGACACGCGAGGGCAGTTGGCTAGCGAATCTCGGGGTTGGGCTCGTCCTTGCGGAGCCAGGTCTCGCGTTGGTCCTCGGGCACGTCGATGCACGGACCGGACACGTCGAGGCCGACGAACGGGCCGCCGGTGTGGACGAAGGAGGCGGAGAGGTCCCCCTTCCCGGCGGCAAGGGTCATGAAGCCGTTCGGCTCCTCGCGGAGGTCCTCGACGGTGAACCCGGCGTCCTCGAGCACCGGGCGCAGCTTCTGGAGGTACGACGCCCCCGAGCCGGGACCGGTGTCGATCCGGGCCTGGGCGAGGTACTGGAAGTTCCGGAACTCGTCGGAGAACGCCGACTCGCAGCCACGGAATCGGCCACTGCTGGTGCGCGTCGTCCCGGGCAGCTCCTTCTCCGCACCGAGCAGCAGCGCCCGGGCGGCCGCACGGACGTCGCTGCGTTGCTGCTCGAGCGCCTTGCTCGCGTCGTCGGCGTCCACCTGGTCCTCTCCTGCCGGGAGACCGCACGCACCCAGCCCCACCAACAGGACCGTGGTCAGCAGGGTGCGGATCACGGTCATCTCCCGTCGGTGTCAGGGGCGGTCGGATCGCGGTCGAACTCCGGGTCCTGCACGCCGGCGTAGAACGGGTCGTAGACGTGGTCTGCGTGCTCGACGGCATCGTAGTTGCCGTTGACGATCTGGCTGATGTTGTAGAGCGCCTCGGTGTCGTGGTCGAAGTACTTCGAGTGGTCGCCGAAGGCGTCGAGCCCCACGCTGTCGTCGGCGCGTGTGGTCGACTCGGCCTGGAACCGGTTGGCCCCGAAGTCGTCCTCGGCCGGGTCGTCGCCGAGCCCGGCCCCGAACACGGTCTCGCCGTGGATCCAGCCGTGGTTGCCGAGGTTGGCGATCGGGTCCCGGCTGTTGGCGCCGGCCCAGACGTGGTCGGTGTCGACGCCGGTGTCGCCCGCGTTGTTCGTGTCGCCGCCGACACCGGGACTGCCGACGAACACCAGGTCGTCGACGGGGATGCCGTGGTCGTGGGCGGCGTGACCGGTCGTGGTGGAGCCGTAGCTGTGTCCGATCGCGGTCAGGTGGGCGGGGTCGCCGTCGCGGGAGGACCGCAGGCCGTCGAGGGTGTCGGCCAGCCGCTCTCCGCCGCGGGTCGCCATGTCCTCGGTCACGACGCCGGCGGCGTCCCAGCCCTCGTCCCAGGGCATGTTGTCGGGGGCGTCGTAGCCGATCCAGAACATCGACGCGTTGGTCTCGGCGGTGCCGAGGAACCTGCTCGACTCGTAGAGGGTCAGGGCCCGCGCCGCCTGGTAGGGAGCGCTCTCGCCGTCGGTTCCGAAGCCGGGGACGACGACCGAGACGTTGTCGGCCGTGTCGAGGTTGCCGGCGGCCACGGCGACCGCGCCGTCGCCGTCGAACGCGGTCGGGTCGTAGAGGTAGAGCTGGCTGGACACGCGCTTCCCGGGTCACCGGGTCGATGCCCGACTCGATGGTGTCGATGGCGTCGCGCGCGGACCGGGCGTTCTCCAGCCATCGCTCCTCGTCGGAGGTCAGCAGGCCGCGCTGCTCGAGGTGCTCCCAGTCGGCCAGGTCCCGGTCGAGGGCCACGTGGTTGGCGTCGTCCCGGGCCCAGGGCGGGATGCCGTCGCGGTTGCCGATGGCCCCGGGTGAGGCCGCGATCACCGCCTGCTGCTGCTCGCGGGTGAGGCCGTCCCACCAGGCGTTGACCGCCGCCGGGCCGGATTCCGGACCGGGCATGGTGTCGAGCGCGGCGTCGGCGGGGTCCGCGACGCCGGCGTACCGCTGCTCGACCTGCTCGAGCCGCAGCACCCGGTCGAAGGCCTCCCGCATCGCGGTCTCCTCGGCCACGAGATCGGCCGACCACGCGCTCAGGTCGTGCTCGAAGCCCTCGACCCGCCGTCGGCAGGTCGTCGCACTCGGCC
This sequence comes from uncultured Actinomycetota bacterium, assembly GCA_963812345.1. Classification (GTDB taxonomy): domain Bacteria; phylum Actinomycetota; class Actinomycetes; order Propionibacteriales; family Nocardioidaceae; genus Nocardioides. The sequence continues at coordinate 69,945 of CAWEVA010000014.1, read as the reverse complement.
TGGACCGCGGCCGCCTCCGTCTCGGTGGCGGCGTGCGCGCGGGCGGCCAGGGCCTCGAGGGCGCCCATCAGGTGCTCGCGCTCACCGACCAGGGTGGTCCGTCGTTCGACGAGACCGGCCATCGCCTCGGCGTGGGCGTCGCAGCGGCGGGACACCGAGCGCAGCGCCAGCGACATGGCGTCCGCGCGGCGACCCAGGGGCGCGATCGCCTCGCGGTAGGAAGTGGCGGCGAGCGCCTGCCAGTCGCCGATCCGCGCGTCGCCGGCGACGAACGTGCCGAGGTCGTCGATCTGGGCGGCGCCCGCCAGCAGGTCGGCGGCGAACGTGCGGATCGCGCCGACGTCGACCTGCAACGGCGGGACCCCGCGAGGGGTCGGCGGCAGCCAGATGGTGGTCATCGCTGCTCACGCAGGTAGCTCGCCAGCACCAGCAGCTCGGCTCCGGCCGCCTGGTCCGTCGCGAGGTAGTCGGCGATCACCGCCCGCAACCCGTCCGCGCGGCCCTCGGCCTCCTCGGCGAGGCCGGTCGCGTGCCGCTCCCAGGAGGCGGTGAACCGGGAGGCGCCGCCCGCCACGGTCGCCGTGAACCCGCCAGTGGACGCGGAGCCGATCTGACCCGCCGCGGCGGAGACGTCGAGGGCCTGCTCGTCCCACGAGCGCGAAACCCGCCCGACCGAGAGGGGGACGACCTCCATCAGCGCCTCACCAGGTCCCTGGCCCGGGCCCGGCCGACGTACATCGGCTCCGACCTCACCTCGAGCAGAAGGGCGCCCGTGCTCTCGGAGTAGACGCCTGGACCCGGTCGTCGCCCCGAACCCCGGTCAGCCGCTCGACCGCTCCCGCGTGGTGCCGGACGCGCCAGCCTTCTCCTTCCAGGGCGCCACGCAGCGTCCACCAGTGCCCCGAACCCGTCCGCCGGCGTGGCGCTGGCGCGGGCCGACGCGACGACGGTGCCCTCGTCGGGCCCGAAGCCCAACCCGGCCTCCGGCGCAGCCGTCGAGCGGAGCGCTGCTTCCCACATCCGCCCGGCCGTGCCCGCGACCCGGTCGAGAGTGGCGTCCACCTGCGCCTCGTCGATGGGCTGCCCCGACGGCGCCGGATCCTGGGGCGGCAGGACGACGATGTCGACATCGGGATGCCGCCTGCGCACGGGCGTGAAGAACGCGTCGAGGGGCGCATCGGGAGGTCGGAGTTCCACGCGGAAAGGCTGCCCTGGTCCGTCGCGCCCGTAAACCGGGCGCACGGTGGCTGTGGACGGCCTAAGGCCGTCGTCGGAACCTGACGTCGCCGTTCGGCATGGTGTCGGTGCGGTAGCCCGGGTCGTGGGCACGGTGGTGGTGCCAGGAGCAGAGCAGCACGCCGTTCTCGAGATCGGTGGGCCCGCGAGGCACCCAGGGCTTGCGGTGGTGTGCCTCGCACCAGGATGCGGGGATGGTGCACCCCCGCGCCCGGCAGCCGCCGTCGCGAACAGCCATCGCCAGGCGCTGCGAGGAGGTGAACAGCCGTCTGGCCCGACCCAGGTGCAGCGGCTGACCCCTTCCGCCGAGCACCACCGGGACGATCGAGGCGTTGCAGGCCAGCCGCATCGCCTCGCCGGCGCTGATCGCCTCGCCGGTGTCGAGACCAGCGGCACCGAGCTGGCTGCGCAGCGTCTCCAGGTCGACGGTCACCATCACCGTGGTCGCCGACCCACCGTGCCGCGGCAGCCGCTGGGCCGGGATCGACTCCAGCATCGAGCAGAACGCCCGACCCATCAGCACCGACCGCGCGACCGGCCGACCCGTCTCGGGGTCGGTGCGGTCCGCCTCGGAGTCCAGGTGGCCGCGGCGGGGCGCGGCGTACGCCTCGAGGTAGGTGCGCAGCCGGCCAGCCACCGCGTCCGAGATCCGCAGGTGGACGTCGGTGGTGCCGTCGCCGCGGCGGCGCATCGTCATGGCGGTCGTACGGCGTGCACGCGCCTCCTCGGCCTCCAGCAACCGGCGCTCCTGCTCCTCGGCTACGTCCGGAGCCACCACCTCCAGGATCCGGCGGCCCAGCACCCGCAGCCGCTTCGGGTCGAAGTGGGCGGCCTCGGCCAGCAGCTGGGCCTCCGCCTTCTCGACCACCTCTGCGTCCAGGTCGTCCGGCAGCTCGTCCAGCGCCCGCGCGATCACCCGCGCCTGGCGCCTCGTTCACGCTCCCCTGACCCAGCGCCTCGCCCAGGCGAAGCCAACGCGTCTCCAGGGCGTCGGCGAGGTGCCCGGCCGCCAGGGTCGGCCCCACGTCGGCCCGGGTCTCGTGCGCCAGCCAGGCCCCGACCGATCGCGCACCCTGGTCGAGGGCCACGTCGTCGGCGTTCGCCAGCACTCGCAGCAACAACGCCTGCGCGCGGGTCACCACCCCCGCCATCTCGGATCAGCGCAGTGGCCTTGGCTGACGTGGTCATGTACGCCGGGTCCACGCCCGCGACCCGGTCCAGCGAGGCCGACATCTCAGCGGCGCACGCCAGCACCGGATGCTCCGGAGACATCACGTGGACCGTCATGAAGTCAGGCTAGAAGCGGTGACCGACCCAGATCGACGCCCTTTTCGCGTCCTGTGGAAGCGTCGTACCGGGACGGCCCATGTGGACGAAAGGTGGGCACGAGCGCAGCAGATTCCCGCAGACCTGCGGCTAACCTCGACGTGCGGTTCTTGTACTCTCCGGCCATGACGCACTACGTGCCCCACGCAGACCCCACCGCCGCTGGACTTCCGTGGGGCACCACGCCCGACGGTGAGCTCGACCGGCAGGGCGTGGCCGCCGGTGCTGTGCTGGGGACCCTGGCCATCTTCCTCACCTTCCCGCTCGGCATCCTCGGCGTCGTGCTCAGCTGCATGGGCCTGGACCGGATCAAGACCGATCCGGTAGCAGCACGGAAGTACCTGATGTGGTCGTGGATCCTTTTCGTCCCCGGCACCCTCCTGGGGGCCCTGCTCCTCGTCTGGGGCGTCGCGTCACTGCTCAGCTAGCTGGCCGCGGCCACAACGTCATACGAGTCGCGGGCAATAGCGCTCGGAGCGTATGACCTCCCGGCCATGGGACGCTGCAGCATGACCTTCGTCCGGGTGCTGGGGCTCGCGCTGGTCCTGCTGCCGCTGCCGGTCCTCACGGCGCTGGGGGCGCACCGGCGTGGGGCCGGTCCAGCGCTGGCTCTGATCGCCGGACTCTTCTTCCCGATCACATGGACCGCTTGGTACCTCCGCGACGAGCACCCGTACCGGCGTAGCATCTCCGCATGAGCCGGATGGCCGGAACGGCAACAGCACGTCTCCGGCTCCCGCTCGCCGCCGTACTCGGCGGACTGGCCGCCCTGCTCTCTGCCTTCGCTGTTCGCCACGACGGTGGACGCATCGTCGGCCGGGGTGCTGGCGGCAGTCGCGGTGGCAGCCGTGGCCGCGCTGATAGGCCGCAGCAGCCTCGTCGCGACAGCCGTCCCGAGGGCCGTGGCACCGCGATCTCGGCGCAGCAGAGGAACCGACCTCGTTCCTCGCCGCGCGCGTGACCGACCCGCTCCACCACCCGCTCCGCCCGCGCGCTCCTGGACTGGTCTGACCCTCGCCTCTCGGCGACCCCTCAGGTCCGACCACCCTCACTCAACCCAGGAGTACCCATGTCCTTGCTCGACCCCGTGTCCCATGCACTCGCCGCCCTCATCGCAGCAGCCCACACCGGCCTGACCTACGTCGGCGCCGACCCCACCGCTGGCACCACGTGGTTGCTCTGCATCGCCGCCGTCGTGATCACGGTCCGCGTCGCACTGCTCCCGCTGGTCGCCCACGGTGTCCGCCTCGCTCACGCCTCGGCCCGGGCGCGGCCACATCTGCAGGACCTCGCCAGGCGCTACAAGAACCGCACCGACCGCGAAAGTGCGCGGCGTCTCATGGAGGAGCGCCGCCGCATCGCCGCCGAGCACGGGATGCCACGCCTCGGCTGTCTGCCGATGCTTGTGCAACTGCCGATCTGGCTGGCTCTCTACCACCTTCTGGCGGACGTCGCCGCGGGAGTACCCGTCGGGGCGATGAGCCCGGAGCTCGTCGGGTCTCTGGGTGCGGCCACCCTGCTGGGCGTCCCACTGGCCGAGCGCGGCTACCTCGGGGCGGGACCGGCGCACCTTGCCGTGGTTGCGGGCATCGCCGTCGTGGCAGCCACGCTCGCCTACGTCACACAGAGGTACTTCGTCGCGCCCAACACCGTGACCGACGGTCTGCCCGAAGCCATGGCCACCGCCCAGCAGATGATGCCAGCGCTCTCGGCTCTCGGCCTGCTCGTGGCCGGCGGTGTGGTCCCGGCGGCACTCCTCGCCTACTGGGTGTGCAACTCGCTCTGGACGCTGTCGCAGTCAGCGATCATCTGGCGCTGGTTCCCAACGCCAGGCTCCGCGGCGGCCAGTCGAAACCGCTGAGCCGGCGCGCGGAGCCGGTCACGACCGGTTGCGGTGGGCCTGCCAGTCACCGATCTCGCCCAGGCGTCGCCGCTGCTGGGCGGCCGCCCCCGGGTCGAGGCCTTGGCCGCGCTCCTCGAGTCGGCCGATGATGCGTTCGCGGTGCTCGACGGGCTTGTCGTCGTCGTACTTGAACTTGGCCTCCGCGCGCAGCACGGTCAGCCGGACGCCGCGGATGCCGGACAGCATCCGTCCGTACGGCGGCGCGTCCGCGGCGACGGTGGCGTGGCGGCCTTCGTGCTGGAAGTCAGCGAGCTGGGCGGCGAGGATCTCGGACTTGCCCTGTGGGTCGTCGACGATCGTGGGCCGGCAGAGGAACTGCACGGTGGAGTAGTAGCTGGTCGGGACACCGTTCTCTTCGGGTCCGCCGTCTGGGCTCGCCAGTAGCCGGGGATGTAGGCGTAGTCGCCGATCACGGTCATCCGTACCTCAGCGGCTGCTTCCAGGTGCGGCCAGACCGGGTTGGGCCGGGCCATGTGGATGAGCAGCTCGTCACCGGCGCCGGTGAAGTGGATGGGGAGCACCAGCGGGGCTTGCGCCGGGTCGAGGTTGTTGACCGCGAGCATCCCGAACCGGTCGGTGGAGGCCAGCCAGTCCTGCCACTCGGCGGTGTCGAGTGCGGCGTCCCACGGATGGATCAGCATGGTCAGGCTCCTTCGTCGGGCTCGACGGGCAGTACGCCTGGGGTCATCAGCCGGTGCACGACCCGGATGTCGGGTCCCAGCCGGATCAGGTGGGAGCTGAGCTCGTCCGTGGCGGCCTGGACCTGCTCGTCTGTCATCGGGTCGAGCGCGTCGAGGATGAACAGGGCCGTGGTGGTGTCGTCGCTGAGCTGGGTACGGCGTGCCTGGCGCCAGTTCCAGCGCCGGCAGGTCACGCCGGCGTCGTCGCACCACACCACCTCGCCGGGCTCGGGGTGCTCGATCACCACGGTGCCGTCGGCGACGGTGTCGAAGGGCTCGCTGCCGGTGGCGCGGACCAGTCGTGGGGCGCCGGCGTAGTGGGTCAGGTCCTCGCCACCGAGGGGGATCTGGTGCTGCACCGAGACCGCGTTGTAGAGGTCCGTGAGCCGGTTGACGCGAGGCAGCCCGGACGCCGCTCGACGCAGCAGCGCCTCCAGGCTGTTGCGGGTGCGTTGCGGCTTGGCCCCGAACGCCCGGTAGGTCTCTCGCCATGCCGCCACGTGCGGGAGCTCCTCCACCGGCCCGCCCCGGAGCGCCTCGCCGGCCGCGGCCTCGGCCGCCTGGAGCAGCGCGTCGCTGGCCTGGTCGCTCGGGCCGGGGACGAGACCTTCGACGGCGAGCAGCATGGCGCGGTAGTCGGGTCGCAGCTCGAACACCGAGGCGTCCACGTGGCCGCCCGCCAGGAACTCCTCGAGCGTTGAGAGCTCAGCCATCGGAGGCCTCCGACCGGGACGCCGGCCCCACGCCTGGGGTGACCGACGGGTCCCTCACAGGACCGCACCGCGGGGCGCGACTTCCACGGCGGCAATCCCCCGCGCGTACAGCACCACCAGTCGCTGGCCGTGCCTGCAACGAAGCACGCCGGCGTCATCCGACAGCGTGGAGACGACGTGCTCGATGACCTCGGCTTCGCTGCGCGCATCCGGCTTCTCGAACGTGACATCCATGCTGTCACCGCTGATCAGCCGGACACGGAGCACGATGCCTTCCATGTTCCGCACACTAGACGCGCGGAGCAGCCACCCGCACGGGTCAGAGGTCGGGGAACCAGATGGCGAGCTCGCGCTCGGCCGACTCGGCGGAGTCGGATCCGTGCACGAGGTTCTCGCGGTTGGACAGCGACAGGTCTCCGCGGATCGTGCCCGGAGCCGCCTTGCGTCCATCCGTGGCGCCGGCGATCGCCCGCACGACCGCGATCGCCTCGTCCCCCTCGAGCACCATCGCCACCAGCGGGCCACCTGTCACGAAGTCGCGCAGCGGTGGGTAGAAGTCCCGCTCGACATGCTCGGCGTAGTGCCGGTCCGCCAGGTCTCCGTCGATCGTGCGGAGCTCCATCCGCACGATGTTGAGTCCCTTGGCCTCGAAGCGGGACAGGACCTCGCCGACGAGACCGCGTCGAACCGCGTCGGGCTTCAGCATGACCATGGTGCGCTCGGTCATTTCGGGGTCCCCGCGGAATCCGAGCGCAGCGAGCGATTGCGTGGGGTGAGTCTCATGGCGGGAACCCTATCGAGGGGCCACGGTCAGGCCGAGTCGGCCTCGTGGGCGGCGTACGCGGCGGCGCGTTCGCGCTCGATCTTGCGTCCCAGGAAGTACGCCGTCCCCCACAGCAGCGCGAAGATCGCGCCGAGCAGGAACATCATCGGGACCAGGAACCCCAGGCCGATCGCGGCGACCTGGATCGCCCACCCGGCGCCGTACGCCAACTCCGAGCGGAGCAGCCCGGCCAGCAGCAGGCAGGCCACCGCGAGACCGACCCCCAGGGCAAGCGCGGTCGGGGTGGAGACATCGGTGAGCGTGATCATCACCGGCGTGGTGAGCCCGAGGGTGATCGCCTCCAGGGAGAGGACGGCCGCGCACATCCCGCGTCGTGGGGATCGCGTCTCGCCCTGGGTCACGACCGCCCCTTCAGCATGGTCCGCGCCTCCCCGGCGGTGACCACCGAGCCGGTGACCAGCACGGCGCCGGAGCCGACCCCGCCCCCGAAGACCGCGCCGGCCTCCGCCAGCGTCGCAGCCTGGTCGATGGCGTCGGCCAGGCGTGGCGCGACGGTCACGCGGTGGTCACCGAAGATCTCCCGTGCGGTCTCGGCGAGGGCGGCCGCGGGCATTGCCCGGTGCGTGGAGTTCTGGGTGCAGACCAGGTGTGCGAGATGGGGCTCGAAGGCGGCCAGGACACCCTCGGCGTCCTTGTCGGCCATCACCCCCATCACCCCGATGAGCGGGGAGAACGTGAAGGAGTCCTCCAGAGCGGCGGCGGTGGCCTCGGCGCCGTGCGGGTTGTGGGCGGCGTCGAGCAGGATGGTCGGGCTGCGCCGGATGATCTCGAGCCGGGCCGGTGAGGTCACCCCGGCGAACGCCGCCCTGACGATCTCCACGTCCAGTGGCTGCGAGCCGGTGAACGACTCCACGGCCGCGAGAGCGACCGCGGCGTTCTGCGCCTGGTGCGCGCCGTAGAGCGGCAGGAACACGTCGTCGTACGTCGCCCGCAGCCCCTGCAGCGACAACAGCTGGCCTCCCACGGCGGGGACGCGGGAGACGATCCCGAACTCCGAGCCCTCGCGGACGACGCTCGCGCCCGCCTCGGCGGCCCGCTGGAGGAGCACGTCGGCGACCTCGGGCGGCTGCTCGGCCAGCACCACCGCCGAGCCCGGCTTGATGATCCCGGCCTTCTCGGCGGCGATGGCCGCCGGCGTCTCGCCGAGGTACCGCGAGTGGTCCACCGCGATGGGCAGCACGACCGCGACCGTCGCATCGGCGACGTTGGTGGCGTCCCAGGAGCCCCCCATGCCCACTTCGACCACGGCCACCTCGACCGGAGCGTCGGCGAACGCGGCGTAGGCCATCGCGACGATGGTCTCGAAGAACGACAGGGGATGTTCCTCGGCAGCGTCGACGAGGTGGGTGTAGGGAGCCACGTCGTTGAACGCCTGGACGAACTGGTCGTCGTCGAGCGGCTCGCCGTCGATCGAGATCCGCTCGCTCATCCGCTCCACGTGGGGTGAGGTGAAGCGGCCGGTGCGCAGCTCGAGCCCGCGCAGCAGTGCGTCGATCATCCGCGAGGTGGAGGTCTTGCCGTTGGTGCCGGTCAAGTGAACCACGGGGTAGGAGCGTTGCGGTTCCCCGAGCAGCTCGGTGAAGGCCGCGATCCGGTCCAGCGACGGTTCGAGACGCGTCTCGGGCCAGCGCGACAGCAGGGCGTCCTCGACCTCGGCGTAGGTCTCGGCCAGGCGCGGTGCAGCAGGGATCTCACTCATGTCCCGTCGAGTCTAGAGAAGCCCTCCGTACCAACCTCATTGGTGCCGCGCGTCAGCCGGCCAGGGCACCCGCGCCGTGCGACACCGGCTCAGTCAGGACCGCCTCGTAGTGGACGAACCGGACGTCCGTCGCGATCACCTCGAGGTGCAGCACGAACATGTCGTCACCGCTGCTGAGCCGGTAGAAGTCCGTCTGCAACGGCTGGCCAGCCGGACCGGTGAACCGCACCTCGAAGGTCATCACGCCGTCGCACTCCCAGGGCGTCGACAGGTCCTCCAGCACCAGGCCGAGGCCATCGACCAGCCGGCAGGGCTCAGGTACGACGGCGAGCGCGCGGCCCCGGTGGCCGAGCAGCGTCTTGTACGTCGGTGTCGTGTAGCTGGTGGTCATGGTGTCCCCCGATTTGCATTCCCACGACCACGATCCCCCTCGTAGGTCACGCCGTCCCGGGATCCGTCGGATATGACCCGGCCGCACTACCTCGATCGAGACGTTCGGGCATCGACCCGAACTGGTTCGCGGTCGCAGCAGCCCCACCCGTAGCATTTCGCGCATGACCGACACCCAGCCGCAGCCTGTCCAGAGCCGGACGACGCCCGATCCGCGCGGCGTCGTCGTACCGGACAAGCCTGCGCTGGAAGGCCTCGAGGGGACGTGGGGGGCACGCTGGAAGGACGACGACACCTACCGGTTCGACCGCTCCCAGCCGCGCGAGAACGTCTACTCCATCGACACTCCCCCGCCCACCGTGTCCGGGAGCCTGCACGTCGGGCACGTGTTCTCCTACACCCACACCGACCTGATCGCGCGCTTCCAGCGGATGCGCGGCAAGTCGGTGTTCTACCCGATGGGCTGGGACGACAATGGCCTGCCGACCGAGCGCCGGGTGCAGAACTACTACGGGGTGCGCTGCGACCCGACGCTGCCGTACGACGAGGACTTCACCCCGCCGGAGAAGCCCGACCCCAAGCGGCAGGTTCCGATCAGCCGGCCCAACTTCGTCGAGCTCTGCGAGCAGCTGATCGAGCAGGACGAAGAGATCTTCGAGGAGCTGTGGCGCACGGTCGGCCTGTCGGTCGACTGGAAGGAGCACTACACGACGATCGGTCCGAAGGCGCAGCTGGTCAGCCAGGTCGCGTTCCTGCGCAACTTCGCCCGCGGGGAGGCCTACCTCTCCGACGCGCCCACGCTCTGGGACGTCACCTTCCAGACCGCGGTCGCCCAGGCCGAGCTCGAGGCCCGCGAGTACGCCGGCCACTACCACCGGGTGGCCTTCCACCGGGCCGACGGTTCGCCGATCCACGTCGAGACGACCCGGCCCGAGCTGATCCCGAGCGTGGTCGCCCTGATCGCGCACCCCGATGACGAGCGGTACGCCGACCTGTTCGGCAAGACCGTGACCTCGCCGGTGTTCGGGGTGGAGATCCCCGTCCTGCCGCACCACCTGGCCGAGCCCGACAAGGGTGCCGGCATCGCGATGTGCTGCACCTTCGGCGACCTGACCGACGTGATCTGGTGGCGCGAGCTCGACCTCCCGGTCCGCACCCTCATCGGCCGCGACGGCCGGATGTCGCGCGAGACGCCCGACTGGCTCGCCGGGGAGTCCGCCGCGGCGGCGTATGAAGAGCTCAAGGGCAAGACGGCGTTCTCCGCCCGCGAGGCGATCGTCGCCAGGCTCCGGGAGACCGGCGACCTCGAGGGAGAGCCGACTCCGACCCAGCGGATGGCGAACTTCTACGAGAAGGGCGACAAGCCGCTCGAGATCGTGGCGACCCGGCAGTGGTACATCCGCAACGGTGGCCGCGACGCCGCCCTCCGTGCCGAGATGCTGGAGCGCGGGGCCGAGATCGAGTGGGCGCCGGCCCACATGAAGCACCGCTACGACAACTGGGTGGGCGGGCTGCACGGCGACTGGCTGATCTCGCGGCAGCGCTTCTTCGGCATCCCGTTCCCGGTCTGGTACCCCCTCGACGAGGAGGGCGAACCCGACTACGACCACCCACTCCTCCCGCGCGAGGAGGAGCTGCCCATCGACCCGTCGACCAAGGCTCCCCAGGGTTACGCCGAGGAACAGCGGGGCAAGCCCGGCGGGTTCATCGGCGATCCCGACGTCATGGACACCTGGGCGACCTCGTCCCTGACCCCGCAGATCGCCGGCGGGTGGGAGACCGACGACGACCTGTGGCAGCGGGTCTTCCCGATGGACCTGTGCACCCACGCGCACGACATCATCCGCACCTGGTTGTTCTCGCGGGTGGTCCGTGCCCACTTCGAGAACCACGTCGCCCCCTGGCGCCACGCGCTGATCTCGGGATTCATCGTCGACCCCGACCGGAAGAAGATGTCGAAGTCCAAGGGCAACGCCGTCGTCCCGTCGGACGTCCTGGAGAAGTACGGCGCGGACGCGGTCCGCTGGCGCGCGGCCATGGCGCGTCCCGGCCTCGACTCCCCCTTCGACGAGAGCCAGATGAAGGTGGGCCGACGGCTGGCGATGAAGGTGCTCAACGCGTCGAAGTTCGTCCTCGCCGGCGTCGGTGCCAGCTCCCTCGACCACTTCGCGGTGAGCGAGCCCATCGACTGCGCCCTCCTGGGCCGGCTGGAGACGGTCGTGGCCCGCGCCACCGAGGCGTTCGAGGCCTACGACTACACCACCGCGCTGGAGGTCACCGAGAAGTCGTTCTGGGAGTTCTGCGACGACTACCTCGAGCTCGTCAAGGAGCGTGCGTACGCCGAGGACGGTGGCGCCCCGACCGCCTCGGCCCGGGCGACCCTGGCCATCGCGCTCGACGTCCAGCTCCGCCTGCTGGCGCCGTTCCTCCCTTACGTCACGGAGGAGGTCTGGTCGTGGTGGCAGGAGGGGTCGATCCACCGCGCCCCCTGGCCGGTGTCCGGTGACCTGGGTGCCGCGGCTGCGGCGGACCCCGCGATCGTGGACGCCGTCGCCGCCGCGCTGATCGGCATCCGCGGCACGAAGTCGCAGGCAAAGGTCTCCATGCGGGCCGAGCTGTCGCGCGTGGAGATCTCCGGCCCGGCCGAGCAGGTCGCCGGCGTCGAGTCCGCAGCCGACGACCTGCGCAAGGCCGGCAAGATCTCGGGCGAGCTGGTGTTCCGGGCCGACGCGGACGCCGACGCCATCACCGTGAAGGCGGAGCTGGCCGAGGCGCCGAAGGACTGAATCGGGCCCCGCCGCCGTCAGCGGTGACCGTGGCCCTTCGCCTGGCCGTGGCCGGGCTTGTCGTGGCCCTTCGCCTTGCCGTGGCCGGGCTTGTCGTGGCCCTTCGCCTTGCCGTGGCCAGACTTGTCGTGGCCGGACTTGTCGTGGCCGGACGTGTCGTGGCCCTTCGCTTTGCCGTGGCCGGACTTGTCATCGCCCTTCGCCCCGTCGTGGCCCTTGGCCTTGTGGTGGCCGTTGTCGTGGCCGTTCGGCTCCTGGCCGACGGCAGGACCGCCGGGACCACCGGATGCCGCCTGCCCGGGGGCCTCCGCAGGGCCGTCGCCCTTCCCGGTCGTCGGCGCCTTCGGCGCGCCCGGGGCGTTACCCGCCGCCTTGCCGGGAGCCTGTCCCCCGCCGCCGCCGCCGCCTTGCGCGCCCTGGCCAGTCGCTGGCGTCCCTGAACCGCTCCCCGCGGCGGGTGCCGGGCCTGGCGAGGCGACGTCCACGCTCGGGGCCCCTGCATCGTCGGCGACCACCGGAGCGGAGTCGGGTCCGGCGGAGGCGTCGTCCGCCTCAGCCGCCTCGGCGGCGTCGAGTCGCTGGCCGTCCTCCACGACGTAGAGGGGGTCGTGAAGCAGCGGAGTTCCGGCCAACACGTTCGAGGTCCCGTTCCGGATCGCGTCCACGACGTCCTGCGCCCGCAGAGCGTTCGCGAACACGAGGCCGCCGACGATGGCGACGACCACGAACGCGAACAGGGGTCGCAGGTGCTGAGCACTCACGGCGGGGGGACCTTTCAAGTGGCTGGCTCTCAGTGTCCCCGTGCACCCGCGCGCTGAGGAGATCTACGCAGAGAAATGACCTGAATTGACTATCCGTTAACAGAATAGGTGGTCTGTCTGGTAGTGCTCAGGGAGACTCGCAAGCGGACAGGGCATCGCCAAAGCAGTCGTCGCTCCCCGGCCCGCCGCTGCCGGTGTCCCGACCGGGGCCTCCACGCAGCTCGTCGGGGCCTGCACCGCCCAGCAGCCGGTCGGCGCCAAGGCCTCCGAAGAGGTCGTCGTTGCCGTTTCCGCCGAGCAGCGTGTCCCGCCCCCCGGCACCGAGCAGGCTGTCGCGGCCGTCGCCACCGACCAGCCGGTCGGCGCCCGGACCGGCGCAGATCTCGTCGTTGCCGCCCAGGCCGCGGATCACGTCGTTGCCTCCGAGGGCGACGATCGAGTCCTGGCGGGCCGTGCCCCGGATCACGTCGGCCCCGGGGGTCCCGACGATCGTGACCACTTCACCGCGGCAGGTGTTCGGAGCGCTGACCGCGGAGCCGACCGCGGCAAAGCTCAGGGGCAGGCCGAGGGCCATCACGACCGCCGTCCGCTGAGCGAGTCTTGCGGCACCGATTCTGTTCATCTCGTTTCCCCTCCGTGGTGTCCAGGGAGCCGGGTGCACGGGACGCAATCCCGGACCCGCCAAGGTCTGTGTTGCGTCGATTGTGCTCCCTGGGAGGGGCGCTTCGGCAAGTGGACGATCGTCGTAGTACTTGAAGGGTGAACGACGGTGACGCCGGTCGCTCGACCACCATCAGCCGGTCCGCTGACGCGTCCCGGTCTCGACACGCCGGTCGCGACCTCGCAGGCTCGGCCGCGCGGCTCGCTCGACCACCATCAGCGGGTCCGCTGACGCGTCCCGGTCTCGACACGCCGGTCGCGACCTCGCAGGCTCGGCCGCGCGGCTCGCTCGACCACCATCAGCGGGTCCGCTGACGCGTCCCCGCTACGCCGACTTCTTCTTCTTCTCGGACTCGCGGGGGATCAGCGTGGGTGCGACCTCGTCGGAAACGACCTCGCGGGTCACGATCACCTTGGCGACGTCGCCGCGGGACGGGACGTCGTACATCACGTGGAGGAGCACCTCCTCGATGATCGAGCGCAGACCACGCGCGCCGGTGCCTCGCTCCATGGCCTTCTCCGCGATCGCGGCGATCGCGTCGTCGGCGAACTCGAGCTCGACGCCGTCAAGCTCGAAGAGGCGTTGGTACTGCTTGACGAGGGCGTTGCGCGGCTCGGTGAGGATCTGGACCAGGGCCTCGTTGTCGAGCTTGCTGACGCTCGCGATGAGCGGAAGGCGGCCGATGAACTCCGGGATCAGGCCGAACTTGGTGAGGTCCTCGGGTCGCACCTTCGCGAGCAGGTCGTCGGCGTCGCGCTCCGCGGCGCCACGCACCTCGGCCGTGAAGCCCAGCGTCTTCTGTCCCACCCGCTGCTCGACGATGTTCTCGAGCCCGGCGAAGGCCCCGCCCACGATGAACAGGATGTTGGTGGTGTCGATCTGGATGAACTCCTGGTGCGGGTGCTTGCGCCCGCCCTGCGGAGGCACTGACGCGGAGGTGCCCTCGATGATCTTCAGCAGCGCCTGCTGCACACCCTCACCGGAGACGTCGCGGGTGATGGAGGGGTTCTCCGCCTTGCGGGCCACCTTGTCGATCTCGTCGATGTAGATGATCCCGGTCTCGGCCTTCTTGACGTCGTAGTCGGCCGCCTGGATCAGCTTGAGCAGGATGTTCTCGACGTCCTCGCCGACGTAGCCGGCCTCGGTCAGCGCGGTCGCGTCGGCGATCGCGAACGGGACGTTGAGCATCCGGGCCAGGGTCTGCGCGAGATAGGTCTTGCCGCAGCCGGTCGGACCGATCACCAGGATGTTGGACTTGGCGACCTCGACGATCTCGTCCTTGCTGTGCTTGCCGCCGATGGCCTGGATCCCGGCCTGCACCCGCTTGTAGTGGTTGTAGACCGCCACGGCGAGCGACTTCTTGGCCTGCTCCTGCCCGATGACGTAGGCGTTGAGGAACTCGAAGATCTCCTTGGGCTTGGGCAGCTCGTCGAGGGAGACCTCGCCGCCCTCGCTGAGCTCTTCCTCGATGATCTCGTTGCACAGGTCGATGCACTCGTCGCAGATGTAGACGCCCGGACCGGCGATGAGCTTCTTGACCTGCTTCTGACTCTTCCCGCAGAAGGAACACTTCAGCAGGTCGCCACCGTCACCGATTCGTGCCACGGGCGATCATCCTCCGGTCGGTCCGACTTCGTAGTGCTCAACTCCCCGACGGTACCTCGCGCCGGCCAGTTTGGCTGGCTGACACGAGGACTCGCCGGGCTTCATCCTGTGAGTGCGGGGGTGCCCTTGAGCGACTCGAGCACGGCATCGATGAGGCCGTACTCGACCGCACCCTCGGCAGTCAGGATCTTGTCACGTTCGATGTCCTTGCTGACCTCCTCGACCGGCCGGCCGGAGTGGTCACTGATCATCTTCTCGAGCAGCTCGCGCATCCGCAGGATCTCGTTGGCCTGGATCTCGATGTCGGAGGTCTGGCCGAAGGTGCCCTCGGTGTAGGGCTGGTGGATGAGGATCCGGCTGTTCGGCAGCGCGAGCCGCTTGCCGGTGGTCCCGGCCGCCAGCAGGATCGCGGCCGCCGAGGCAGCCTGCCCGATGCACACGGTCTGCACGTCGGGCTTGATGAACTTCATCGTGTCGTAGACCGCGGTCAGCGCCGTGAACGAGCCACCGGGGCTGTTGATGTAGATGCTGATGTCCTGGTCGGGGTTCATCGACTGCAGGCACAGCAGCTGGGCGATGACGGCGTTGGCGACGTCATCGGAGATGGGAGTGCCGAGGTAGATGATGCGGTCCTCGAACAGCTTGGCGTAGGGGTCGATCCGGCGGAAGCCGTAGGACGTGCGCTCTTCCCATTGGGGGATGTAGTAGTTCATCCGGTTCGGAGATGCAGGCGAGTCGCCGGGGGCGGCGACATGTCCGCTGCGTGCACCTTGGGAGTAGTTCATCCGGTTCGGAGATGCAGGCGCGTCGCCGGGGGCGGCGACGTGCCCGCTTCCTGCAGTTTGGTGGTAGTTCATCCGGTCCCTCTCAGTCCTTGGTCCGGGCCGGGCGACCCTCGTCGGCGGCCTCGCGTGCGCTCGTGATCACCTGGTCGATGAAGCCGTAGTCGAGCGCCTGGTCAGCGGTGAACCACCGGTCCCGGTCGGCATCGTTGATGACCTGGTCGAGCTCCTGCCCGGTGTGCTGGGAGATCAGCTCGAGCAGGACCTTCTTGATATGGAGAGACTGCTGGGCCTGGATCTTGATGTCGGAGGCGGAACCACCCATGCCGGACGACGGCTGGTGCATCATGATCCGGGCGTGCGGGAGGGCGTAGCGCTTGCCCTTGGTCCCGGCACAGAGCAGGAACTGGCCCATCGACGCCGCCAGTCCCATCCCGACCGTCGCGACGTCGTTGGGGATGTAGTTCATCGTGTCGTAGATCGCCATGCCGGCGTCGACCGAGCCACCGGGGCTGTTGATGTGGAGGAAGATGTCGGCCTCGGGGTCCTCCGCGGAGAGCAGGAGCAGCTGAGCGCAGATGGCGTTGGCGTTCTGGTCGCGGACCTCGGAGCCGAGGAACACGATCCGCTCGCGCAGGAGCCGCTGGTAGATGTGGTCGTCGAGCCCGTACGCCGAGCCGGCGCCGTTCATCTCGACGCCGTTCATCCCTGGACTGGAGTTGTGGTTCACGCCTGCGACCCTAGCCCGAACCGCTGACACTTCCACGCAATGTCCCTCGCTGTTCGCGGACAGCGGACATCACCGGGCAGGGGCGCCCGAGGCACGAGGGCGGCACGTGGGCGCGGGGAGATCGAGCAAGCCGCGCGCCCGAGCTTGGGAGGGTGCGGCCGGCGGGTCGAAATCCACGCGGAAAGGCGACCCGAATCAGGTCAGCCAGCGCCGCAGCGCGAGGTGCACCTCGGGGTGGTTGAGCAGGCCGAAGTGGTCGGTCCGCCCCACGTGCAGGTAGTCGGCATCGGGGAAGAGGTCTGCGCCCCTCCGGTCGCGGCCGCGGGCCGACTCGACCCGCACCAGCAGGTCGCCCACCACGTGTCCGACGGGGTGCCGGGCAGAGGTGGTGACGGTGGCCGCGACCAGCCGGTAGCGCGCGTGCGGCAGCGGCGGGACGTCCTCGGCCAGGCCGGCCACCAGGTCGTGCACCCCGATGGAGCGCCAGTCCAGGATCCGACCGAAGGCCGCGGTCTCCGGGAGCCGGCCCAGCCCGCGGCTGCCCTCGCCGACGCCCCGGGCGATCGGCGCCCCGAGGTGGGGCGAACCGAGCGTGACGACGTCGGAGACGAGCTCGGTCCAGGGCTTCTCGACCTCCGTGGCCACGGCACCGGCAGCGCGCATGATCAGACCGCCCATGGAGTGCCCGACCAGGGCGATCCGCCGGACCTCCAGCGGCCACGCGTCGACCACGTCCTGCAGCAGGGCGGTGAGCGCGACGCCGTTCTCGC
This sequence comes from uncultured Actinomycetota bacterium, assembly GCA_963812345.1. Lineage (GTDB taxonomy): Bacteria > Actinomycetota > Actinomycetes > Propionibacteriales > Nocardioidaceae > Nocardioides. Next base: position 53,059 of record CAWEVA010000014.1, on the reverse strand, counting down.
GCAGGCCCAGTCCGGTGTTGGCGCGCAGGAACACCGGGGTCCAGCCCTCGGCCGCCAGCATCTCGCCGTACGTCGTGCCGAGGCGGTCACGACCGCGGTTCCAGTAGGACTCGTTCTCGCACAGGCCGTGCAGGAAGACGACCAGGCGGTCGCCGGCGTCCGGGAAGGCGGCGGCGAGCGCGTCCGGCTCAAGGGGTACGTCGCGTCCGCCCGCACGCACACCCATGGGGATGGCCAGCTGGGGACGTTCCCGCACCAGCCGGTCCCCGATCAGGCCGTTGACCGCGGAGTTCACGAAGCGGCCGCGGCGATCGGCCTCGAGCCTCGGCCCCATGCCGGTGTCGGCGACCTTGTCCAGGCCGTTCGCCGCAAGGCGCAGGCCGCGACCGAGGCCGCCGTACACCGCCCCGGCGATCCCCCGGTGCACGCGTTCGGACAGGGTGGCGGTCTCGTGCGAGCGCCCGCTCAGCGACTGGACCCGGTCGAGGCAGGCCTCGTGGGTGTCCCGCACGGTGCGCACGAGGAGCTCGTCGGCGACCTGGGAGAGCAGCGAGAGTGCATCGAGGACCCCTGGTCCTTCGGACGCCCCGGGCGGGTTGGCTGCCGTGCGCATGACTCGACCCTACAACTCAGTGAACGCCTGTTCACTCAACGGACACGCCGACCCGCCCGAAAGTTTCGGGCGGGTCGGCGGCTGGGTCAGACCTCGGCGGGCTTCTCCTCGTCGGAGGCATCCTCGGCGCCCTCTGCCTCGGGCTCGCCGATGGTGCCGTCGGGCCGCAGACCGGCCAGCTCGACCACGTTGCCGGAGGCGTCCTTGACGGTCGCGGACTCGACGACCACCGCCAGGGCCTTGCCGCGCAGGATCTCCTGCACGAGGTCGGGGATGTGGTTGTGCTCGAACATGTGGTTCGCGAACTCCTGCGGGTCCTGGCCGGACTGCTGGGCACGGCGCACCAGGTGCTCGGAGAGCTCGCTCTGGTCGACCCCGAACTCCTTCTCCTTGGCGATCGCGTCGAGCAGGAACTGCGCCGTGACGGCGTCGCGGACGCGGCGGTCGAGCTGGGCCTCGAACTCCTCCTGGGTCTGCTTCTCGTCCTCGAGGTACTTCTCCATGGTGATGCCGGCCATCATGAGCTGCTGCTCGATGTTCTGGCGCCGGGAGTTGAGCTCGTCGGTCACCATCGTCTCGGGGAGGGGGACCTGGACCTTGTCCAGCAGCCGCTCGAGTACGGCGTCGCGCGCGGCGGCCGCCTGCTCGAGGCGCTTGCCGCGGCCCAGCCGCTCCCGCACGTCCGCGACCAGCTCCTCGGTCGTGTCGAACTCCGAGGCCATCTGGGCGAACTCGTCGTCCAGCTCGGGCAGGTCCTGCTCCTGGACCTGGGAGACGCTCACCGCGACCTCGACGTCCTCGCCGACCAGGTCGCCGCCGACGAGCTGGGAGGTGAAGGTCTTCTCCTCGCCCGCCGACATGCCGGTGAGGGCCTCGTCCAGCCCGTCCAGCATCCCGCCGCGACCGACCTGGTAGGACATGCCGGTCACCTCGGCGCCCTCGACCGGCTCGCCGTCCTGGGTGGCCTTGAGGTCGAGGACGACGAAGTCGCCGTCGGCGGCCGGGCGGTCGATGTCGTGCAGCGAGGCGAAACGCTCGCGCAGTGCCTTCACCTGCTCGTCGACGTCGGCATCGGTGACCTCGATGTCCTCGACCTCGGCCTCGAGGCCGACGTACTCCGGGACCTCGATCTCGGGCTTGACGTCGACCTCGGCGGTGAACTCCAGGGCCTGGTTGTCCTCGAACTTCGTCACCTCGATCTCCGGCTGGGCCAGGGGCTCGAGCGAGTTGGACTGCAGGGCCTCGATGTACTTCTGGGGCAGGACCTCGTTGATCGCCTCGTCCAGCACGACGTTCCGGCCGACCTGGCGGTCGATGACCGCCGGTGGCACCTTGCCGCGGCGGAAACCGGGCACGTTGATCTGCTGGGCAATTTTCTTGTACGCCGCGTCGAGGCTCGGCTTGAGCTCCTCGAAGGGCACCTCGACGGTCAGCTTGGCCCGGGTCGGGCTCAAGGTCTCGACGGCGCTCTTCACAGGTCTGTCTCCTCATCGATGTGTCGGAAAAAACGTCGGGGCGACAGGACTCGAACCTGCGGTCTCCTGCTCCCAAAGCAGGCGCGCTAGCCACTACGCTACGCCCCGCCAAGCGGACTCCGGACCGGCCCAGAGGCTGGCCCGGTGCCCCTTGGAGCGGATGACGGGAATCGAACCCGCGTAGCCAGTTTGGAAGACTGGGGCTCTACCATTGAGCTACATCCGCGCGCCCGGGGTCTGCTCCCGGGAACCCCCGACCACGAGCGCGCCCCGCGCGGTGTCATGGTGCCACACAGCGCACGGTCTGCCGTAACCGAGGCGACCCGGCCGGGCAGAATCAGCCGCGGTGGATCAGCAGCAGCGCGCGGTCGTCGATGCGGGAGCCCAGCTGGTCGATCAGCCGGCGTGCCCCGTCCTCGAAGCTGCCCCGCAGCAGCACCTCGGCCTGGCCGAGCATCTTGTCGAGTCCGAGCCCGATGTCCCGGCTGCGGCTCTCGACCATCCCGTCGGTGTACAGCAGGACCGCGTCGCCGGGCCGGACCGTGCCGTGCACGCACGGGAACTCGGCGTCCTCGACCAGCCCCAGCGCCGGTCCCTCGCTGGGATGCACCGTCCACCGGCCCGAGCCGGCGGCTCGCTGGGCGGCGGGCGGGTGGCCGGCCGAGCGGATCTCGAAGTTGCCGGTGCGCAGGTCCAGCGACATGTGGATGGCGGTGGCGAAGCCCTCCTCCCAGTTCTGCTGGAGGAGGTAGTCGTTCGCCGAGACCAGGAAGTCCTGCGGAGGTAGCGCGGCCAGGAGACCCCCAAGTGCGCCGGACAGCAGCAGCGCCCGCGTCCCCGCGCCCGCTCCCTTGCCGGAGACGTCCACAACGGCGACGTCGAGCCGGTCGCCACCATGGGGTCGCGCGGCGACGACGAAGTCACCCGCGAACGGTGTGCCGCCGGCCGACCGCAGCGCCGATTGCGCGTGCCAGCCGTCCGGCAGGACCGGGATCCCGCCCTGGCCCTGGATGCGGTCCCGGAGGTCCACCAGCATCGACTCACCCTGCGAGCCGCCCACCCCCAGGCGACTGCGTCGGAACGACGTCAGCAGGATGATGAACCCGGCGCAGAAGAGCACCAGCAGGCGCCCGCCGGTGAGCACCGTGATCTCCGGCAACCTGGTCAGCAGCACCACGGTCATGACCAGCGTGACGACCACGAACCACGGCAGCTCGCGTGGACCGAGGAAGAGACTCCCGAACAACATCGGCAGCACCATGGTCGTCAAGGGGACGTAGCCCGGAAACAGGAAGACAGCCGTCGAGAGCACCAGCACCATCAGGAGGAGCCAGCGCAGTGCCCGGTTCTCCCGCGGGAGGGCGCGTCCCACGACCGAGCGCCACCTGCGGCGCCAGGCTGAAGGCGCAACGCCTCGCCTGGCGCCGAGCCTTGCGTCCATCTGTGGTCCTGTCATCGGGGGTTCAGCTGCCGTTGCTGCACAGCCGCCCCGTCACTTTACGGCGCGGGAGCGGAACCTGGGCTGACAATGCGGACACCAGAACAGATTCCTGCCCTGCAGCGTCTCGGTCCGGATCCGCGAGCCACAGATGTGACAGGCCTGGCCGGCGCGGCGGTACACGTAGACCTCCCCGCCGTGGTCGTCCACCCGCGGCGGACGGCCCATGGCCTCCGGGGTGTGCTCGGTGCGGACGGTGTCGATGCGTCCCGTCTGCACTCCGGTGGCCATCAGGGCCACCAGGTCCGCCCAGAGGGCGCGGAACTGACCCACCCGCAGCGTGCGGCCGGGCCGCAGCGGGTGCATCCGGTGACGGAACAGGATCTCGGCGCGGTAGACGTTGCCCACGCCGGCCAGGACGGCCTGGTCCATCAGCAGGTCCCCGATCGGACGGTGGCTCCGCGAGATCCGGCGCCAGGCGAGCATCGGGTCGGCGTCCGGGCGCAGCGGGTCGGGGCCGAGCGTCCCGACGATGGCGTCGCGCCGCTCCCGGGAGACCAGGTCGCACTGGGTCGCGCCACGGAGGTCGGCGTACGCCGTCGGCGTCGTGATTCGCAGCCGGACCTGGCCGACCGGCGCCGGCGCCGTCCCTTCGTGGACGTCGAACTTCCCGATCAGCCCGAGGTGGACGTGCACGAACAGGTCGCCCTCGAACTCGAGGAAGAGGTGCTTGCCCGCCGACTCGGCGCCGAACATGCGCGTGCCGTCGACGTGTACGGCGTCGGCGAACCTCCCCTGCGGGCTGGAAACCCGTACGACCTGGCCACCGAAGGCCGCGGTCAGCTGGTCGGCGAGCCGAAGGAGGGTGTGCCCCTCAGGCATCCGGCCCCAGCCCCCGGGCGGACTCGGGGAGGGGAGGCAGCTGCCGCGACGACTCGTAGTCGGCGAGCTGGCCGATCCGGCGGACGTGCCGCTCCTCGCCCGTGAACGGCGTCGAGAGGAAGACCTCGACGAAGCGGGTCAGCTCCTCCAGCGAGTGCATCCGGCCACCCAGGGAGACCACGTTGGCGTCGTTGTGCTCCCGGGCGAGGGCCGCGGTCTCCTCGGACCACACCAGCGCCGCCCGGATGCCGGGAACCTTGTTGGCGGCCATCTGCTCGCCGTTGCCCGACCCGCCGATCACGACGCCGAGGCTGTCGCCGCCGGCGGCTCGCTCACGGGCGACGGCGTCGGCCGCCCGCAGGCAGAAGACCGGGTAGTCGTCGAGGGCGTCGTACTGGAAGGGGCCGTGGTCGACCGGCTCGTGGCCGTGGTCGCGCAGCCAGCCGAGGAGATGGTCCTTGAGGTCGAGGCCGGCGTGGTCGCAGCCCAGGTGCACTCGCATGGCGGGATCCTCTCAGTGCTCCGCTACCGGGACATCAGGGCGTCGAGGGCCACGGCGACGGCCGCGGCGACCCGGAAGTCGACGCGCTGGTCGGGCACGTGGACGGTGTACATGTCGCGGACGCTGGCCTGCCGCTCGATCGCGAGCAGCGGCGCGCCGTCGGAGCCGACGAAGTCGAAGTGGATCGGCAGGAAGGGGATGTCGAGGAAGCGCCGGATCAGCGCCACGCCCTGGCTGCGCTCCTGCCCGGTGCCCGCGTAGCCCGGGCCCTCGATGTGGAAGGTCGACCGCAGCAGGCTCGCGCCGAAGTCCTTTCGGAAGAAGCCGATCTGCTGCCCGGACTCGTCGGTGACGTCGTAGCCGGCGTTGAGGTCGATCGCCTTGCGGGCCTTGAAGCCGAAGACCGGCCGGGTCTTGGTGTCGTCGCTGAAGAAGGTCACCTGCTCCTTGAACGCGAACCTCTTCTGCTCGGCCAGGCCGTAGAGCTGCCCGAGCTGCCGTCGGGGTCGGCGGCGTACAGCTCGTATCGGTTCGTCGTCATCGCGAACCGCTGCCGGACGAAGAACGTCGGCAGGTACATCTGCTGGGTCATGCCGGCGACCCTATCGACGGCAGAATGGTCCCGTGTTCGCGTGGACGGTGCTGGCGCTGGTGTTCCTCGACGAGGTGCTCGCCCTGGTGGCGCTCGGGGTGTGGGGTTTCGATGCGGGCGGGGCGTGGCTCGCCGTCCTGGCCCCGGTGGTGGGGGTCGCACTCTGGTGGGCGTTCGCGTCGCCGAAGGCGCCGTACGGCGGTCCGGTCACCCGCCCGGTGGTGAAGGTGCTGGTGTTCGGAGCCGCCACCTGGGGACTGTGGACGGCCGGACATCCGGGGCGGCCGTAGCGCTGCTCGTGTTCTCGATCGTGGTCAATGCCGCCGCGGAGCTGCCGATCGTGCGCGCCGTGGACCCGCGCCCGACGGCGAGCACGATGATCATCGCGAGCGGCGCGCTCAACCAGCGGAGGCGAGCCGCTCCAGCTCCTCGTCCACGACCCGGGGTCGAGCTTGGTGAACACCGGGGTCGGCTTCTCGATCCGGGTGCCGACCTCGATCGGCCGGTGCTGCCACGGCGGCGTGGCGGAGTAGTCGCCGGTGATGATCGGGTAGACGTGCAGCCCGGCGCCCTCGTCGGGGTCGAGGTCCTCCACCTGCTCGACGTGCGGCATCGGCATGAACTCCCCCTCGCCGCCGAGCACCCGCCACACCTTGTTGGAGGAGTGGGGCAGGAACGGCGCGAGCAGGGTGTTGCAGTCGAGCACGCACTGGGCCGCCACGTGCAGCACCGTGGCCAGCCGGTCCCGCTGCGAGTCGTCCTTCATCTTGTAGGGCTCGGTGACCGTGAGGTACTTGTTCACCTCGCCGACGACCCGCATCGCCTCGGCGATGGCGGAGCGCAGGCGGTGTCGGCCGATCAGGTCGCCGACGGTGTCGAAGCCGGTGCGGACGGCGGCGAGCAGCGCCTCGTCGACCGGCTCGAGGTCACCGGCCGGCGGGATCTCGCCGAAGTTCTTGGCGACCATGGTGGCGGTGCGGTTGACCAGGTTGCCCCAGCCCGCGACCAGCTCGGAGTTGTTGCGGGTGACGAAGTCGGCCCAGGTGAAGGCGGCGTCGGAGGTCTCCGGGCCGGCGGCGCAGATGAAGTAGCGCAGCGCGTCCGGGCCGTAGCGGGCCAGGAAGTCGCCGACGTAGATCACGTGGCCACGGCTGGAGGAGAACTGCTGGTCGCCCATCGTGAGGTACTCCGCGGAGACCACCTCGGTGGGCAGGTTGAGGTCGCCGTACTGCCCCGGCTCGCCGCCGCGCGATCCCCCTTGCCGGCGTACGCCAGCAGCTCGGCGGGCCAGATCTGGGTGTGGAAGACGATGTTGTCCTTGCCCATGAAGTAGTAGGACACGGCCTCGGGGTCGTTCCACCACTGGCGCCAGGCCTCGGGATCGCCTGGAACGGCGAGCCCACTCGATGGACGCCGACAGGTAGCCGATGACCGCGTCGAACCAGACGTAGAGCCGCTTGGTCGGCTGGTCCTCGCCAGCCTCGACGGCACCGGGATGCCCCAGTCGATGTCGCGGGTCATCGCCCGCGGGCGGATCTCCTCGAGGATGTTCTGGGTGAACTTGATGACGTTGGGCCGCCAGGTGCCCGACGCCTCGCGCTCGTCGAGCCACTCCCCCAGCGCGTCGGCGAGCGCCGGCAGGTCGAGGAAGAAGTGCTGGGTCTCGACGAACTCGGGCATCTCGCCGTTGATCTTCGAGCGCGGGTCGATCAGGTCGGTGGCGTCGAGCTGGTTGCCGCAGTTGTCGCACTGGTCGCCGCGGGCCTCGGCGTACCCGCAGATCGGGCAGGTGCCCTCGATGTAGCGGTCCGGGCAGGGTGCGGCCGGTCGACGGGCTGATCGCGCACTGCGTCGTCTGCTCGACCATGTAGCCGTTGCGGTGCACGGTGCGGAACATCTCCTGCACCACGTTGTAGTGGTTGCCGGTGGTGGTCCGGGTGAACAGGTCGTAGGACAGCCCGAGGTCGACGAGGTCCTGGACGATGACCGTGTTGTTCTTGTCGGCCAGGTCCTTCGCGGAGACGCCCGGCTTGTCGGCGGCGACCAGGATCGGCGTGCCGTGCTCGTCGGTCCCGGAGACCATGAGTACGTCGTGCCCGGCCATCCGCATGTACCTGCTGAACACGTCGGAGGGCACGCCGAACCCGGCCACGTGGCCGATGTGGCGCGGGCCGTTGGCGTACGGCCAGGCGACGGCGGACAGGACTCGACTCATGCGGGAATCCTAGAGAGGCCCCGCTACCAGGTTTTGGCCGGCGCCGGGCTCACCAGTGGTCGATGCGCCACTGGGCCCGCTCGCGGATCTCCGGCAGCTTGCGGTAGACCCGCCCGGGGCACGCCGTGTCGTTGGTGTCGCGGTGGCCGTCGATGGCCGGCAGCCGCACCCTGGTGCCGTCGGGATACTTGTCGCTGCCGGAGGAGGTGATGGTGACCGAGCCGACGGCGTAGCGGTCGTACATGTCGAGCTTCCAGGCGGCCAGCCGCACGACCTGGGTCACGGCCTCGGACCAGGGTGCCCGGGCCTCGAGGTTCCCGATCACGGCGATGCCCACGGAGGCGTGGTTGAAGCCGAGCGTGTGGGCGCCCTGCACCAGCCGGTTCACCCCACCGGAGCGGCCGACCCAGGCCCGGCCGAAGCGGTCGACCAGGAAGTTGTAGCCGATGTCGAACCAGCCGAGTGTCTGGGTGTGGTAGCGGTACATGCCGCGCAGGATGCCCGGCACGTCCGCCCGCGAGTAGCTGTTCCCGGTGGCGGTGTGGTGCACGTGGATCTGCTTGAGCTGGTGGAGGTAGACCGGCCGCCCGTTGCGCCAGCTCGGGTCCGCGTTCCACTCCTTGCGGGTGTGGAGCTCGGGCCTGTGGCGCGCTCGTCGCGACCGGCGTCAGGCGTCGCGGCGTCGTGCCGTGGCGGCGGCGGCGTCGCTCGGCAGCACGCCCGGGTCGATCAGGACCAGGTCCAGCGCCCGCGAGGTCCGGCTCGTCCGGACCTGGATGCCCTGGGACCGATCCACCCAGAGCAGGGTCGAGGCGCTCCTGCCCGTCACTGGCCCGTCCGTCGGCCAGGAGATGCGCGTGTCGCCAGTGACTCCACCTTCCGTCCGTCCGGGTGCGCAGGGCGATGTCAGGGTCCGGTCCGCGCCAGGTGAAGCCCACCATCGAGTACGCCGCCGTGGTCAGCCGGTCGGTGCGGGCGCCTCCCTGTGCCGGGTGCAGCCGGTCGGCGTCGAGCCGGACCGTCGCCGACCGCACGACCTCGCCGGGTGGAGCCGGCGAGCCGGAGGTCCGGCCCGGCGCCGCGGGTGGCGCCGGAGCGGCGTCGGCGACCGGCTGGCCGACACCGAGGGCGGCGGTCAGGACCAGCGCCGCGGCGGCGGTCAGGGACGTGGCAGGGCGAGCGGAACACAGCATGACCCGGCCCATGATGCGTGAGGGACCCCTGATGCGCCAGAGGCTCAGGAGAAATCGAGCTCGGCGGTCCTGCTGCGCTTGATCTCGAAGAAGTAGGGATAGGACGCCAGGGCCACCGCGCCGTCCCAGATCCGGCCTGCATCCTCACCGCGCGGGATCGAGGTCAGGACGGGTCCGAAGAACGCCGTCCCGTCGACCGCAATGGTCGGGGTGCCGACCTCGTTGCCCACCTGGTCCATGCCCAGGTGGTGCGACTTCCGGATCGCGTCGTCGTAGGACGCGTCGTCCATCGCGTCCGCCAGCGAGGCGGGCAGGCCGGCCTCCTCCAGGGCCTCCACGATCATCTCGCGGTCCTTCTCCCGGCCCTCGTTGTGGATCTTGGTGCCGAGGGCGGTGTAGAGCGGCGCCAGGACGTGCTTGCCGTGGAGCTGCTCGGCGGCCATGCACACCCGCACCGGCTGCCAGGCCGTCTTCAGGCGCTCGCGGTACTCGTCGGAGACGTCCTTGTCCTCGTTGAGGTAGGCCAGGCTCATGATGTGCCAGGTCACGGAGATGTCCCGGACCTTCTCCACCTCCAGCATCCAGCGCGAGGTGATCCAGGCGAACGGGCAGGCAGGGTCGAACCAGAACTCGGCAGTGGTCATGCAGGGGCAACCACTGTCTAGACCGGATCATTCCCGCTGCTCAGGCGAAGGCGGTGAGGGCCAGCCCCAGCAGCGCACAGGTGCCCAGCACCCGGAGGACCGACCAGCGGAACCGGAAGGCGAGCACCATCGCGACCGCCCCGATGAGGAACGACTCCCAGACGTACGACGACCACACCGGCACCAGGAGCTCGACCGGCCCCCGGTCGATGGTCCGGGTCTCGGTGAAGAGGGTGTGCACGGCGAAGAAGAGGGCGAGGTTCGCGATCACGCCGACGACCGCGGCCGTGACGCCGGTCAGTGCGGCGGCGAGTGAGTGGCTGCCGCGCAAGCCGCTCGACGTACGGCGCCCCGAGGAAGATGAAGACGAAGCAGGGCACGAACGTCACCCACACCACCAGCAGCGATGCGAGGACACCGGCGACCCACGGGTCGAGACCTCCGGGGTCCCGGTAGGCCCCCAGGAACGCGACGAACTGCACCACCATGATCAGCGGTCCCGGTGTGGTCTCCGCCAGGGCGAGGCCCCGGACCATCTCGCCGGCCGTCAGCCACCCGTAGGTCTGCACGGCGGCCTGGGCGACGTAGGAGAGGACGGCGTAGGCGCCGCCGAAGGTCACCAGCGCCATGCCGCCGAAGAAGATCCCCTGGTCCACGAAGACCGACTGCGTCCCAGCCGTCGCGATCGCGACCAGCACGACCGGGGTGACCCAGAGCGTGACGCCGATGCCGAGGACCAGGAGGTTGCGGCGCCTGGACGGACGGGCGTGGTGCAGCGCGTCGTCGGAGATCAGCGGCGCCGTGTCGTCCTCCGGCGTCGGCCGTTCGGGGACCTCGAGCAGGGCCGGACGCCACCGGTGGACCGCCCAGCCGACGACCCCGGCGCCGAGGACGACGAGCGGGAAGGGCACCCCGAACAGCGCCAGCGCGAGGAAGGCGGCCACGGCGAGCAGGACCAGCATCCGGTTGCGCAGCGCGCGCGTGCCGATCCGGAGCACCGCCTGGACCACGATCGCCAGTACGGCCGGCGAGAGCCCGAGGAACAGTCCGGTCACGAAGCGTGGTGTCGCCCTGGGCGACGTACAGGATGGAGAGCGCCAGCATCGCCAGCAGCCCCGGAAGCACGAACAGGATGCCCGCGATCAGGCCGCCGAGGGTGCCGTTGAGCAGCCAGCCGGTGTAGATCGCCAGCTGCTGGGCCTCCGGCCCGGGCAGGAGCATGCAGTAGTTGAGGGCGTGCAGGAACCGCTTCTCCCCGATCCACCGCCGCTCGTCGACCAGCGTGCGCTGCATGACGGCGATCTGGCCTGCCGGGCCGCCGAACGTCTGCAACGAGATCAGGAACCAGCTCCGGATCGCCGTGCGGAGAGGTACGACGTCTCGGACGGGGTCACGATGACCAGTATGTCAATGCAGAAACCCGGCTCGCAGGTGCCCGCTCCGCGGTCAGCGTCGCGGCACGCGCACCGTGGTCACCATCTGCTCCGGCCGGACGACGTCCGTCCCGGCGTAGTCCACCCGGACGGTGCGGACGCCGGCAGCGAGGTCGCCGATCACGACCCGCAGCCGCCCGTCCTCGAGGCGACCGGTGGCGCGGTGGTCGCCGATCCGGACCGTGGCGCGTCCGCCCGGCGTGTTCACGCCGGGAGCCGTGACCTTGAGCCGCACGACCGCGCGGCCCGGACGCCCCTCCGTCCACACCGACAAGGTGGGCCGGGTCGTGACCGGGCCCTCGGCGGACACCCGCACCGTGCGGTCCTGGTATCCCCGGTGAGCCAGGTGGACCAGGACGGAGATCCGGTCCCCCACGTCGCGCAGGCCGGGCACGTACGACGTGCCGGTCGCGCCGGGGATGGCCCGTCCGTTGCGCAGCCAGGTGTGGGTCACCGTGGCGCCGGTCGGCGTGAACGTCCCGGGCCGCACCTCCAGGCGTCCACCCAGCCTCGGCTTCCCACCCAGCGTGAACGGAGTGGTGATGTCGAACCGGCCGGTCGCGACCTGTTCCGTGCGCGGGGAGGTGACCGTGGAGCTTCGGTAGCCCTCCCGGCGCGCCGTCACCCGCACCGAGATCCGCTTCCCGAGATGCCTCGGGGCGAGCTGCAGCCGGGAGCCGCGCTCACCGGTGATGCGCTCGCCGCCGGCGTACCAGCGGATGGTCGTCGTCTCCGGGCGCGGCGACCAGGCGGCACCACGCACCGTCAGCACCTCGCCCACGCGCAGCGTCCCCGTGACCTGCGGCGTGCCGACGACCTCCATGCTTCCGCGCTCCACCCTGGCGGTCAGCTCGGAAGTGGTCGCGCCGTCGAGGTATCCGCGACGGCTGGCGGTGACCCGCACCGACAGCCGTCGTCCCTGCAGCTCGGGGCCGGGGGTGAACCGGGCCGAGGTGGCACCGCGGATCCGCTTGCCGTCTGCGAGCCACTGGAACGTGTGGCTCGAGGGGACCGACCACCGGCCGGCGGTCGCCACCAGGGGCTGCCCGACAGCGGCTCGGCCGGTGACGTCGGGGCGCTCCCGCGCCGCGACCTCCCGGTCGTCGAAGTGGATGAACCCGGTCGGCCAGCCGGTGCCCGACTTGGTGATCCGGCGCCAGTGGAAGTCCCCGCTCCAGCTGTCCTCGGAGATCACGATCCGCGTCCGCGAGAGCACCTTCTCGACATAGGCGACGTGGCCACTCGACCCGGCCCCGGGCACGTTGCGCTTCCACCAGGCCACCGCGCCCACCATCGGCTTCCCGTCGGTGATGCCGGGCTTGGCGCGTCCCCAGTTGTCGGCGTTCCCCGAGCCGCTCCAGGGACGCGTCGCGGACATCCCGCCGCGCACGAGCCGGTAGGCGACGTAGTTGGTGCAGTTGTGGCCGGGGAACATCTGCCAGAACATGTGCCGGCTCGCCGTGCGGTAGCCGAAGTGGGAGTACCCGTCCGCGCGGCACCCCGAGTAGCCGGTGCAGAGGTACGTCGAGCTCGCGTGCGCAGCGGGCGGTGTGAGGGGAAGCAGAGCAGCCAGCACCGCCAGGAGCAGGCTGCACGTGAATCGCCGAGTCGAATACACGAGGAGCAAGTCTCCTCGATGTCAAGAATCTTTGTCGGCGTTTTGCAAGAGATTCCCTAGCTCTTCCCGGGCGCGCGAATCTCGATTGGGAGGGCATGGGGGTGGGTGACAGACTGCACAACATGCCTGGGACCAACCTCACGAGGGACGAAGCCGCCACCCGCGCTGCCCTCCTCGACGTCACGTCGTACTCCATCGACCTGGACCTCACGACCAGCGAGACGACCTTCGCGTCGACCACCACCATCCGGTTCACGCTGCCGGCAACCGGGCGCGGAGACATTCGTCGACCTCGTCGGGGCGACCGTCCACGAGATCACGCTCAACGGCGAGGCTCTCGACCCGACCACCGCCTACGCCGACAACCGGATCAGCCTGAGCGGCCTCGCGGCCGACAACGAGCTCGTCGTCCGCGCCGACTGCACCTACTCCCGCACCGGCGAGGGCCTGCACCGGTTCGTGGACCCCGCCGACGACCGGGTCTACCTGTACTCGCAGTTCGAGGTCCCCGACGCGCGGCGCGTCTTCGCGACCTTCGAGCAGCCCGACCTCAAGGCGCCGTTCACCTTCCACGTCACCGCCCCCAGCCACTGGAAGGTGGTCTCCAACGCCGCCACTCCATCGCCGGAGCCGACGGGGGACGGCAAGGCGGTCTGGCGGTTCCCCGCGACCAAGCCGATGTCGACCTACATCACCGCGATCGTCGCCGGTGAGTACCACGAGGTCCTCGACACCTACGACGGCAAGCACGGCACCATCCCGCTCGGGCACTACTGCCGGCAGTCGCTCGTCGAGCACCTCGACGTCGAGGAGCTGGTGAAGCTCACCCGGCAGGGCTTCGAGTTCTTCGAGGAGGTCTTCGACTACCCCTACCCGTTCGGCAAGTACGACCAGCTCTACGTCCCGGAGTACAACATGGGGGCGATGGAGAACGCCGGGTGCGTGACCCTCCGCGACGAGTACCTCCCCCGCAGCCGCCAGGACCGCTCGTTCTACGAGTTCCGCGCCGAGGTGATCCTGCACGAGATGGCGCACATGTGGTTCGGCGACCTGGTCACCATGAAGTGGTGGGACGACCTGTGGCTCAACGAGTCGTTCGCCGAGTGGGCCTGCTACCACGCGGCCGTCGAGGCCACGGAGTTCGAGGAGTCCTGGACCGGCTTCACCAACGCCCGCAAGAACTGGGCCTACCGCCAGGACCAGCTCCCCAGCACCCACCCGATCGCTGCCGACAACGTCGATCTGCGCGCGGTGGAGGTGAACTTCGACGGCATCACCTACGCCAAGGGCGCCGCGGTCCTCAAGCAGCTGGTGGCCTGGGTCGGTCTCGAGAACTTCATGACCGGGATCCAGGGCTACTTCAAGGACTTCGAGTACACCAACTCCGAGTTCAGCGACCTGCTCGCCGCCCTGGAGAAGTCCTCGGGCCGCGAGCTCGACTCGTGGGCGAAGGAGTGGCTGCAGACCTCGGGGGTCAACACGCTCGCGCCCGACTTCGAGCTCGACGCGGACGGGAGCTACGCCAGGTTCGCGGTCCGGCAGAGCGCCGACCCCGAGCACCCGACGCTGCGTCGTCACCGGCTCGGCATCGGCCTGTACGACGCCCACGACGGCCACCTGGTGCGTCGTACGTCGTTCGAGATCGACGTCGAGCACGAGCTGACCGAGGTGCCTGAGCTGGTCGGCGTGAAGCAGCCCGACCTGCTCCTCCTCAACGACGGCGACCTCGCCTACGCCAAGATCCGCCTCGACGAGCGGTCGCTCGCCACCCTCGTCAACGGCCTGGGCACGCTCGACGACTCGCTGGCCCGGGCGCTGTGCTGGGGCGCTGCCTGGGACATGACGCGGGACGCCGAGATGCGGGCCAGCGACTACGTCGCCCTCGTGCTCAGCGCCATCAGCCGTGAGACCGACGCCTTCGGCATGAGCCGGATCCCCGTCTACGCGGCGCAGGCCGTCAACTCTCTCTCCTCCCCCGCGAACCGCGACGCCCTCAGGCTCACCTGGGAGCAGGGGCTCCGCACGCTGCTCCACGAGGCCGAGGCGGGCAGTGACCGCCAGCTCTCGTTCGCCCGGGCCTACGCGTCCGCCGCCCGCAGCGACGAGGCGCTGGCCACGCTCGAGGGCCTGCTCGACGGCTCGGTCACCATCGAGGGGCTGGCCATCGACACCGACCTGCGCTGGTCGCTGCTGACCGCGCTGGCCCGGGCCGGGCGCGCCTCCGAGGAGCGGATCGAGGAGGAGCTGCGCCGCGACAACACGATCTCGGGTCGCGAGCAGGCCGCGGCGGCCTGCGCCTCGCGCCCCACCCCCGAGGCGAAGGCCGAGGCGTGGGAGATCGGCGATGGTTCGCGACGACGTCCCGAACGAGACCCAGCGCAGCGTGGTCCTCGCGTTCCAGTGCCACGGGCAGGACGACGTGCTGGCGCCGTACGTCGACAAGTACCTCGCCGCCGCCGACACGATGTGGGAGGAG
The DNA here is from genome assembly GCA_963812345.1 of uncultured Actinomycetota bacterium. Taxonomy (GTDB): domain Bacteria; phylum Actinomycetota; class Actinomycetes; order Propionibacteriales; family Nocardioidaceae; genus Nocardioides. The sequence goes on along the minus strand of CAWEVA010000014.1, from coordinate 37,978 downwards.
AAGGGCACCCAGCGGGCCTCCACCGCGCTGGAGTACATCTTCCCCCGGCCGCTGGCCAGCCAGGAGCTGCTGGACCGCGTGGACGCCTGGCTGCAGACCTCCGAGGCCAACCCCGCCGCCAAGCGCTACGTGCGCGAGGGCCGGGCCGACGTCGCGCGCTACCTCGCCGCCCAGGCCAGGGACGCCCAGCCACGCTGACCCGCCCGAAACTGACCGCACAATCACGCTGACCCGCCCGAAAGTTTCGGGCGGGTCAGGTCTCGTGCAGGGTCTCGGGGGCGCGGGCGTGGTCGGCGAGCATCGAGATGCCGCGCTTGAGCCCGCCCACCAGGTCACCGGAGGCGAACGCGGACTGCATCTCGAGCACGGCCAGCTCGACCTCGCGGTCGGTGAGGTTGCGGCGTACGTCGACTCCGGTCACGACCTCGACCGCCCGGGCGACGGGGTCGACCAGGATCAGGATGCTGCGCGTCGGCGCGACCAGGCTCGCGTGCAGCCGTCGGGCGAAGGCCTTCGGCTCGCCTTCGGCCCGACCGACGTAGACGGAGAACTCGTAGCGCGACGCCTGCTCGGCGGCGCGGATGCACCGGTCGATCTCGTGACGCTCCCCGGAGCTGAACTCACCAGCGGCCACCGGCACCTCCGGTCTCGGCCTCGCGCGCCTGCTCGCCGCGGCCGGCTCCCGACTCGAGCTCACGGGCACCGCCGCGGGGACCGCCGAACCACTGGTCGGTGACCGGCGCGGCTCCCGGCGCCACCCGCTCGCCGCGGACCATGGCCGGCACGTAGACGGCTGCGGTGATCAGCACGATCAGCAGCAGCGGGATGCCGGCGAGGATCAGCAGAGCCTGCAGCACCGGGATCGGCGGGGGATCGCTCCAGCCGTCCGGGACCTCGGCGGACGCGGGACCGGCAACCAGCAGCGACAGCCCGGCGGCGGTGGACAGGACGGCCGAGAGGCGGACACTCATGCGGGTTCTGGAGGTCACGCCGAGCAGGATATCGGCTCCGGTCCCCGCATGGTTTCGCGGCGTTCGTAGTCGACTCCATCACATCGGGGCGTGTGGGTTCGGAAGTGCCGGAACATCGTGGCAACCTAGGGCCACATGTTGCCCCTCCAGACCTCAGATCCCTGCACCTCCGATGAGTTCTTCTGCCGGACCGCGATGGACCTCTGGGACAACGAGCAGGTGGCCGAGGTGGCCGACGTGGTGATCGGAGCGCCGCTGACGATCGGCGGCCTGGTGATCCTCGGAGTCGTCATCCGCTTCGTCCTGCACCGGATGATCGACCGGCTCGTCCGCAAGGCCGAGGTCGGCGTGCTGCCCGACCGGGTGGGCCGCATCTCCCGTGGCCAGGGCAAGAACAAGGCCAGCAAGCCGGGCGGCGCCGACCACCGGGACGTCGTGGTGGCCACCCGCCGCGTGCAACGAGCCAAGGCCATGGGCAGCCTGCTCAAGAGCGTGGTCACCGGCATCATCATCGCGGTCTTCACCACGATGATCCTCGCCGAGCTCTCCGTCGACGTGGCTCCGATCGTCGCCAGCGCGGGCATCCTGGGACTCGCGCTCGGGTTCGGCGCCCAGAGCCTGGTCAGCGACTTCCTGGCCGGGACGTTCATGATCTTCGAGGACCAGTACGGCGTCGGTGACGAGATCGACCTCGGCGAGGCCGTCGGCACGGTGGAGGCGGTCAGCCTCCGCGTCACCCGGCTGCGCGACATCAACGGCACGGTCTGGTACGTCCGCAACGGCGAGATCAGCCGCGTCGGCAACATGAGCCAGAACTGGGCGCGCACCGTGCTCGACATCAGCGTCGCCTACCACGAGGACCTGGTGAAGGTGCGCCGCGTGCTCCAGGAGGTCGCCCACGACCTGTGGGACGACGAGGACTTCAAGGGCCGCGTCATCGAGGAGCCCTCGGTCTGGGGCGTCGAGTCCCTCGGCTTCGACGGCGTGGTGATCCGGGTCGCGCTCAAGACCGCCCCGCTGGAGCAGTGGAGCGTCGCCCGCGCGCTGCGCGAGCGGATCAAGGCCCGCTTCGACTTCGAGGGGATCGAGATCCCGCTCCCGCAGCGCGTCGTCTGGCACCGTGGCCAGGAGCCGGAGCGGGACGGGATGCCGCAGGACGAGAAGGCCGGGCAGCCCGCCTGAGCCGCCCGGCCCGCCCTCGGGTCAGGCGAGGGAAGCGTCCAGCGTGATCGTCGTACCGGTCAGGGCCTGGCTCACCGGGCAGCCGGACTTGGCCGCCTCGGCGATCTTGACGAACTCGTCCTCGGACATCCCGTCGACCTGGCCGCGGACCGTCAGCTCGATGCCGGTGATCCCTGTGCCCGGGGTGAACTCGACCTCGGCGGTCGTGTCCAGCGCCTGGGCGGGGCTCCCGGCGTCGGCGAGCCCCTTGGAGAACGCCATCGAGAAGCAGGACGAGTGCGCCGCCGCGATCAGCTCCTCGGGGCTGGTCTTGCCGTTGGGCGCCTCGGCGCGGGCGGGCCAGGAGACGTCGTAGGTGCCGAGTCCGCTGGACTCGAGGGTCACCTGGCCGGCCCCCTCGAACAGGGTGCCCTCCCAGTGGGTCTTCGCGGTGCGGGTGGTGCTCATCAGGACATCACTCCTCGAGATCGGTGGACGCCTGCGATCCTTGCACGCCGATGTGGAGCCGCCCAGACCGATCGGCACAATGGGCACGTGACCACGTTCTACGAGGAAGTCGGCGGCTTCGAGACCTTCCGCACCATCGTCGCCAGGTTCTACGAGGGTGTGGCCAAGGACGAGGTGCTCCGCCCGCTCTACCCCGAGGAGGACCTCGGGCCGGCTGAGGAGCGGTTCCGGAACTTCCTCGTGCAGTACTGGGGCGGCCCGACGACGTACTCCGACCAGCGCGGGCACCCGCGGCTGCGGATGCGGCACGCGCCGTTCGCGGTGACGCCCGCGGCGAAGGACCGCTGGCTGGTCCACTTCCGGGAAGGCCTCGACGCGGCCGACCTGACGCCCGAGCAGGACGCGCAGTTCTGGGACTACGTCACCCACGCGGCCCAGTTCATGGTCAACACGTTCGACGAGAGTCCCGAGCTGCGCTGACCCGCGTCAGCCGGTGACGACCCCGAGCAGCCGCTCCCGGTAGGCCTCGGGGGGCGGCGTCGGCTCGGGCCGTCGTCGGGTCGAAGAAGACCATCGCCACCCGGGCCCGGGACAGGACGGTGTCGCCGTCGCAGATCTCGGACTCGATCGTCATCGACCGCTCCCCGACCCGGGAGATCCAGGACCAGGCGTCGTACGGCTCGGGGCGGAACAGGATCGGCACCTTGTAGTCGACGTCGGTCTGCGCGACGACCATCGAGGGCTCGGGCGTGCCCTCGGGCACGCCCTTCCAGAGCCGCGCGGTCATCAGGATCCGGGCCTCCATGAAGTACTCGAAGTACTTCACGTTGTTGACGTGGCCGTAGACGTCGACGTCGGAGAACCGCACGTGCACCGGGTAGTGGCCGAGCTTGTCGTGCCTGGACGTCGTTCGCGGCGGACTGCTGTTGCGGTTCCTGCGGCTCGAGGAAGGTCTCCAGCGCCGACTTCTCGTCGGCGTTGAGCCGGCGCGGCCGCTCGCTCGAGAACACGTAGGGGGTGAGGACCGTCGTGGCCTGCAGGTAGACACGCCGCCCCTCGTCGGTCTCGTGGAAGACCTCGTAGGCCAGCGTGAACGACGCGGCCCGGATCTCCGTCACCCAGCACTCGATGTCGACCGGACGGAAGCGGAACGACAGCGGCGCCCGGTAGTGCACCTCGTGGCGTACGACGACCACGCCCTCGGCCAGCTCTCCGGTCTGGGCGGCCGGGCCGTGGGTGCGCAGCATGTCGACCCGCGCCTCCTGGAGGTAGTCGACGTAGACGACGTTGTTGACATGTCCCTGCAGGTCCATGTCGGCCCAGCGCATCGGACACTCGTAGAGGTGGCGCACGGTGGTCGATGCTGCCAGAACGGACGCCCGACGACCGGCCCGGGCGACGGGTCTAGGGTTGGCGAGGCAGTTCCCCTTGCAGAACGGAGTCACCCATGCCCGAGGCCGTGATCGTTTCCGCCGCCCGCTCCCCCATCGGACGCGCGAACAAGGGGTCGCTCAAGGACCTTCGTCCCGACGACCTGACCGCGACGATCATCAAGACTGCGCTGGACAAGGTGGAGGGCCTGGACCCGAACACGGTCGACGACGTCTACCTCGGTTGCGGCCTGCCCGGCGGCGAGAGCGGCTTCAACATGGCGCGGGTGGTCAACACCCTCAACGGCATGGACGACGTGCCGGGCACCACCCTGACCCGGTACTGCGCCTCCTCGGTGCAGACCACGCGGATGGCGTTCCACGCGATCAAGGCGGGCGAGGGCGACGTCTTCGTCTCGGCCGGTGTGGAGACCGTGTCCCGCTACGCCAAGGGCACCTCCGACCACTGGCCGGACACGCAGAACCCCGTCTTCGGCGACGCCGTGACTCGCACCGCGAAGACCGCCGAGGGCGGCATCGACTGGCACGACCCGCGCGAGGACGGCAACGTCCCCGACATCTACATCGCCATGGGCCAGACGGCCGAGAACGTCGCCCGGCTGCGGGGTCTGAAGCGCGAGGAGCTCGACGAGTTCGGCGTCCGGTCGCAGAACCTCGCCGAGAAGGCGATCAACGACGGCTTCTGGGCCCGGGAGATCACCCCGGTCACCACCCCCGACGGCACCGAGGTCTCGAAGGACGACGGCCCGCGGGCGGGCGTGACCCTCGAGGCGGTCTCCCAGCTCGACCCGGTCTTCCGCCCCGACGGCGTGGTCACCGCCGGCAACTGCTGCGCCCTCAACGACGGGGCCGCAGCGGTGGTGGTCATGTCCGACACCAAGGCGGCAGAGCTCGGGGTCACCCCGCTGGCGCGGATCGTTGCCACCGGCGTCAGCGCCCTCTCCCCCGAGATCATGGGACTCGGCCCGGTCGAGGCCACCGAGCGGGCGCTCGCCCACGCGGGGATGAGCATCGGCGACATCGACCTGGTCGAGATCAACGAGGCGTTCGCGGCGCAGGTCGTGCCGTCCTACCAGGACCTCGGCATCGACCTCGACCGCCTCAACGTCAACGGCGGCGCGATCGCGGTCGGTCACCCGTTCGGGATGACCGGCGCCCGGCTCCAGAACACGATGCTCAACTCCCTGGACTGGCACGACAAGAGCACGGGCCTGATCACGATGTGCGTCGGCGGCGGCCAGGGCATGGCGCTCATTCTCGAGCGGATCTGACTCGAGCGCGTCTGATCACCGGTCGACGTACCCGGCGAACGACACGCCCCGGAAGGCGGCCAGTCGCTCCGCCTCTGCGTCGAGCCCGGCCGGCGGGTCGCCGCCGTCCCAGATCGAGACCGCGAGCCTGAGCTTCTTGCCCGACGCGCGGGGGCGCCAGCTGCCGACGACCTCGTCACCCGCGAGGACCGCCGCCGGGCCGGCCGATCGTCCGCCAGAGGTCCTTGCGGGCCGAGGGGTCGGGGACGACCAGGTCCCGGTCGCGGCCCTGCAGGAACAGGTCGAACGGCCCGAGCAGCCGCACCACCCCGGTGCCCTCGGCCCCCGACAGCGCCGGCGCGTCGTCGGCCAGGATGTCGAGCCGCTGGCCGTCGACCTCGACCGCCTCCACGTCCTCGGGCCACCGCGCGGACACCTCGGCGACCGGTGCGTCGACGTAGCCCGCCACCAGCTTGGGCGTGGCCGGGCCGAGGAGCCGCAGCACGCCGCGGATCGGGTCGAGGTGCTCCGGGACGCTCGCGGCCGGCCCGCGCCACCGCGGGATGCGTCGCAGGACCGGGGGCGACGTGTCGGGCTCGAGCTCCAGCCCGGCCCGAAGCGCCGCCAGCCGGAACGGTTGCTCGTAGGCATGGACGGCCTGGCAGGGGACGCACTCGCGGAGGTACGGCTCGTCCAGCCGGCCGGTCAGCTGCGTGGACATCTCGCCCTTCACGATCGGCTTCGTCGCGATGTCGCGCATCTCGGCCGCGATCACGTCGAGGGCTTCCAGGACCGGGATCCCCGCCGCCTTCAGGGGGCGTGCGGCGTCGAAGATCCGCTTCGCCGCGTCCGCATCGCTCCACGGGGCGATGGCGGCGGCGACGGCGGCGATCTCCGCCCGCCGGTAGAAGTGGGGAGCGCCGCGCAGGGTCCAGGCCAGGGCGAGGTCGTCGGCCGGGACCGCCGCACCCCGGACGGCCAGCGCCCACGCGGCGCCGTCCGGACCGGTGTCCTGCACGCCGAGGTCGAGCACGGCGGCGTCGGACCGACCGTCGTCACGATGGAGCTCCTGCGCCCGGACCCGGAACCGGAGCACGTCCACGCGGCTCAACCTCATGCAGGTCATTCTCTCGCCTCGCTGGTCCGGATCACTTCCCGGCACGGTGGCCAGTACGTCGATACCCTTGGTACATGGCCGAGTCAGAGACGAAGTGGCTGGACGACCACCAGCAACGAGCCTGGCGCGGTCTGGTGCTGGGCATGACCTTGCTGATGGACCGCCTCGACCACGACCTGCAGCGCATGTTCGGGGTCTCCATGACGGAGTACGAGATCCTGGTGCGGCTCTCCGAGCGCGAGGGACGGCAGATGCGGATGGCGCAGCTGGCCGACGCCATGGCCCACAGCCGGAGCAGGGTGACCCACACGGTCGGTCGGCTGGAGAAGGCCGGGCTCGTGGCGCGCAACAAGTCGCCCGAGGACGGACGCGGCGTCGTCTGCCACCTCACCGATCATGGCTTCGACGTGCTGGCGCGGATGGCGCCGCACCACGTCAACGGTGTCCGCGACAACCTGGTCGACCTCGTCGCAGCGGACGACTTCGACGCGCTGGGCCGCGTGATGAACACCGTCGCCGACCACCTGGTGGCCGGGCACCCCGAGATGGAGATCCGCTAGGCCGCGAAGCGGACTAGCAGGGATCTCGGTCGGTGAGGGACGCGCCAGCGGACCTCACGATGGTGGTCGAGCGAGCCGTCAGCGACTGAGCCTGCGAAGGCGCTGAACCGGCGTGTCGAGACCCGGTGAGTGACGCAGGGCGTCAACCACCGGGCCTGATCAGGGCCGGGTGAGCCGCCGGTGCGTCACCCGGTGCGGCCGCGCCGCCTCGGCACCCAGTCGCTCGACCTTGTTCTCCTCGTAGGCCGCGAAGTTGCCCTCGAACCAGAACCACCTGGCGGGGTCCTCGTCGTCGCCCTCCCACGCCAGGATGTGCGTGGCGACCCGGTCGAGGAACCACCGGTCGTGCGACGTGACCACGGCGCAACCCGGGAAGTCGAGCAGCGCGTCCTCGAGCGAGGACAGGGTCTCGACGTCGAGGTCGTTGGTGGGCTCGTCGAGCAGCAGGAGGTTCCCGCCCATCTTGAGGGTCAGCGCGAGGTTCAGCCGGTTGCGCTCACCACCGGAGAGCACGCCCGCCTTCTTCTGCTGGTCGGGTCCCTTGAAGCCGAACGACGCGACGTAGGCCCGGGAGTTCATCTCGAAGTTGGCGACCTTGATGAAGTCGAGCCCGTCGGAGACGACCTCCCAGACGTTCTTGTTGGCGTCGATGCCGCCGCGGCTCTGGTCGACGTACGAGATCTTGACCGTCGTGCCCGACGTCGAGCTCGCCCTCGTCGGGCTTCTCCTCGCCGGTGATCATCCGGAACAGCGTGGTCTTGCCGACGCCGTTGGGGCCGATGACGCCGACGATGCCGGCGCGCGGCAGGGTGAAGGACAGGTCGTGCATGAGGGTGCGGTCGTCGAAGCCCTTGCCGAGCTTCTTGCGCCTCGAGCACGACGTCACCGAGCCTCGGACCGGCCGGGATGTTGATCTCGGAGGTGTCGATCTTGCGCATCCGGTCGGCCTCGGCCGCCATCTCTTCGTAGCGCTGGCCAGCCGGGCCTTGCTCTTGGCCTGCCGCGCCTTGGGGTTCGAGCGCACCCACTCGAGCTCGCTTCTCCAGCATCCTGGCGCGCTTGGCGTCCTTCTGCCCCTCGATCTTGAGGCGGTCCTTCTTGGTCTCCAGGTAGGTCGAGTAGTTGCCCTCGTAGGGGTGGGTCTTGCCCCGGTCGAGCTCGAGGATCCACTGGGCGACGTTGTCGAGGAAGTACCGGTCGTGGGTGACGGCGAGGACGGCGCCGGGGTACGACGCGAGGTGGTTCTCCAGCCACTGCACCGACTCGGCGTCGAGGTGGTTGGTGGGCTCGTCGAGCAGCAGCAGGTCGGGCTGCTGGAGCAGGAGCTTGCACAGCGCCACGCGACGACGCTCACCACCCGAGAGGCGGTCGACGGGCCAGTCACCGGGTGGGCAGCGCAGCGCGTCCATGGCCTGGTCGAGGCGGCTGTCGAGGTCCCAGGCGTTGGCGTGGTCGAGCTCGGTCTGCAGGTCGCCCGCCTCGGTCGCGACCTTGTCCTGGTCGGCGTCGGGGTCGCCCATCATCATGTAGAGCTCGTCGAGCCGGGCCATCTTGGTCTTGATCTCGCCGACGGCCTCCTCGACGTTCTCGAGGACGGTCTTGCCCTCGGTCAGCGGAGGCTCCTGCTGGAGCATGCCAACGCGGGCCCCGGGGTCGAGGATCGCGTCGCCGTTGCTGGGGTGGTCGAGGCCCGCCATGATCTTGAGCAGGGTGGACTTGCCGGTGCCGTTGGGCCCGACGACGCCGATCTTCGCCCCGTGCAGGAACGACAGGGTGACGTTGTCGAGGACGACCTTCTCGCCGTGGGCCTTGCGCACGTTTCGAAGGGTGAAGACGTAATCAGCCATGATCCCCGACCCTACGTGGGAAACCCGCCCGGAACCGATTCGGGGCGGCCGCCGGAGTGCCCGGCGGGTCTGCTGGCAGGTTTCGAGGTCGCGCGGCACTCCCGCTACCACCGGCGGCCGTCTGGGCGTGGCTAGGCCGCGGATCGTCGTCGGCACCTCCCCGGGCGTCCACGTCGCAGGAGGCCGGGCCGGCTGGGCATGGGCCGGCTGCTCCGGCCGGGGGCTCTTGGTGAACTGGCTGGTGCCCCGGTTGAGGTCGTGCCCGACGAACGTGGCGTCCACGGTCAGCGACGACACCTCGATGCCGGCCTTGTTGGTCCAGACCTCGGCGTTGAGCCGCCCGAACACGACGACCGGGTCGCCCCGGCGCAACGAGGCGGCGCAGTGGTCGGCGAGGGTCCGCCAGGCGTTGACGGAGTACCACTGGGTCTCGCCGTCGACCCAGCTCTCGGTCTTCTTGCTGTAGCGGCGGGGCGTGCAGCCGAGCCGGAAGCTGGCCACGGTCGACTCCCCCGCCTGCCGCACGGTGACGTCGCTGCCGAGCCAGCCCTGGAGGGTGACGAGTGATTCGTTCATCGGAAATGCTCCTTGCCTGATCGGGTTCTTCCGCGGACCAGCCTGTGCGGCGGTATCGACAGGCCGCGTCCGACCGGCGGAGGCCTGGGGACAGCAGTGACCGGAGGGCGGCGTGTGGACGATCAGTGGCCCCAGCAGGGCCGGTTAGCGCAGCGCCTGAGCGAGGCCGGCGCGGACCGCGGCGTACGCCGCGAGCTCGGCCTCGACCGGCTTGACCACCAGCTCCTCGGAGACCTCCCGGATCGCGGCTCGCAACCGTCGGTCGGCCGAGCGCGCCCTCCGCCGGGCGGTCCACGCGACCAGCAGGCGGCAGACGAGGGCGAGCAGCAGACCGGCGGCGACCCCGCCCAGGAGCATGAGGGTGGGGACCGGGAAACCGCGGTACGCCGGCGTCTCGGGCGCGGGCAGCTGCAGGTAGCCCATGCCCGCGAGCACCCCGAGCCAGCCGGCACCGACGAGGGCGGTCAGGATCAGCAGCCACTGGAGGGCCTGGACCAGCCCGGCCCACCCGGGGATCCGCGCCACCCCGAGGTCGGTCGCCGCCAGTGCGCCGTCCAACCGGTCCCCGAGGTCGTCGAGCCGGGAGACGGAGGCCGTGCGGATGGCTTGGGCCCAGGGTCGCGCCAGCTCGGTCGAGGCCTCGTCTGCCAGGGCGCGCACCTCCGTGTCGACCCGGGCGCGCTGCACCTGGGTCGGCTGCGGCACCGACGTCCGGGCCTGCGCGGTCAGCTTCTTGCCACCTCTGCCGAGGTCGAGGTGGAGGCGTTTCAGCGGATCGGGCTTGAGCCGCGAGAGCCACGAGGTGACCGGCCAGCCGGTGGCCCGATTGGCGCGCAACCTCGTGGAGTGCTCGACAGCCCGGACGACGGTGGGGACCCCGGCCGCCTCGGCGAAAGCATCCTCCAGGGCGGCCACCCGCTCCTTCGCGAGGGTCATGGGCCTTCCCGAACCCGAGGCCTCCTTCAGCCGGCGGGCGGCGTCCTTGATGTCGGCGTCCAGCCGGGCGCGCGCCGACTTCTTGGCGGCGACCCGCTCGGTGATCTCGGCGCGGAGCTCGGGGATCCCGGTCTTGGTGCGGGCGCTGGCGGCGAACACCGGCACGCCGTCGAGCCCGTCCGCGTCGAGCAGGCGGCGTACGTCGGCGAGCATCGACTCGCGCCCGGACTCCGGCACGGTGTCGATGTGGTTGAGCACCACCAGCATCACGTCGGCGTGCATGGCCAGCGGCGCGAGGTACCGGCCGTGGATGGCTGCGTCGGCGTACTTCTGGGGATCGAGCACCCACACCAGCAGGTCGGCGAGCTTGACCAGGCGATCGACCTCGAGGTGGTGGGAGACCTCGGTCGAGTCGTGGTCGGGCAGGTCGAGCAGTACGACGCCCTCCATGGAGGTGTCCTCGCGACCGGTGTCGAGCATGGACCCGCGCGTGACCTGGTGGCGGGCCGGGATCCCGAGCCACTCCAGCAGCTCGGGCGCGCCCTCCTCGCCCCAGACGCACGCCGTGGTGTGAGAGGTCGTCGGCCGGCGCACGCCCACCGCGGCCAGGTCGAGGCCGGTCAGGGCGTTGAAGGTGGAGGACTTCCCGGAGCCGGTGGCACCCGCGATGGCGACCACGGTGTGCTCGGCCGACAGCCGGAGCCGGTTGGACGCGCGGTCGACGACGCCGCGCGCGTGGTCGACCAGGTCGTCGTCGAGCCGGCCCTGAGCGGCGCTGGTCGCGGCGTCCAGCCCCTCGAGGCGTGAGCCGATGCCGGAACCACGGGTGACCAGCTTCCTGGCCCCGTCGAGCAGTGATGTCATTTCTTCGTGTCCTGGGCGGCGGCGAAGCGCAGGTCGTCGATCCGTCGGGCGGCGTCCCTCAGCCGGTCCGGCAGGTCGGTGCCGACCTCGAGGCTGTCGAGGAGGTCGGTGTAGCGGCGACGCTCGACGTCGAGCAGCTCCCGCACCCGGGTCTCGAGGTCCTTGCGCGCCCTCTCGGCGAGGGTGCGCACCGCCTGGTCGCCGAACACCGCCTCGAGCAGCTTCTGGCCGATCACCGCCGAGCCGCCGGCGATGCCGGCCTCGGCCCCGGTGACGCCGGCGGTGTGGGCGAACACGACGACCATGAGCGCGACCGAGAGCCCGTTGACGCCGTAGGCGAGGAACCGTGCCGTCCCACGCTTCTCCGCGCCCTCGGTGCGGACCATCTCCAGCACGTCGTGCTGCCAGTCGCGGACGGCGCGCTCCGCGCGACGGCGGAAGTCGCGCGAGGCCCGGCCGAGGTCCTCACCGGCGTCGGCGAGCAGCGCCTGCCCGGCGGCCAGCGACTGCCACGACCCCTCGGAGCGCTCGGCGGCCGCCTCGGCGTGCTCCAGGATCAGGGTCTCGAGCCCGGACTCCACGGCCACGGTCACCCGTTCCGCCTGCTGGGGCTTGCCCCGGACGGCGTTGACGATCCGGTCGCGCAGCCAGCCCACCCGGGTCTCGAGCGACTTCAGCAGCTCGCCGGTCCCGACGAACTCCTGCCAGCGCGCCAGCACCTCCCCGCGGAGCAGGGTTCCGTCGGCCGAGGCCTCGCCCACCTGCCGGATCGCGTCGTCGTACGCCTTGTCGACGTCCTCGCGCAGCCGCCGGTGGGCGCTGACCTGCTCGGTGGCGGCGTCGGCCACCGCGTGGGTACGACGCGCGAGGATGCGGATCGCGCCGTCCATGGTCTGCTTCACCACCATCGCGCGGGCCTCCGCGTCGGCGGCCAGCGCGTCCAGCCATCCCCGCACCTCGGAGACCGCGGCCGCCGGCAGCAAGCCCTCGTCGTCGACCTCGCCCTCGCTGACCACGAAGAGCGGCGAGTCCTTCAGTCCGCGGCTCGCGAGCATCCGGGCCAGGTGGGTGGGGACGGTCTCGGCCGCCTCCCGCGGAGTCCGGTCCAGGACGATGGCGACGGCGGCGCTGCGCTCGGCGGCCTGGCGCAGGAACTCCCACGGCACCTGGTCGGCGTACCGCGCGGCCGAGGTCACGAACAGCCAGAGGTCGGCCGCGGCCAGCAGCTGCGAGGCGAGGGTGCGGTTGCGCTCCTCGACCGAGTCGATGTCGGGGGCGTCCAGGATGGCCAGGCCGGCGGGGACGGTGTCCGACGCCACGAGCTGGAGCGCCTCGGGGTCCGTCGTGGCGCGGTGCACTCGTTCGAGGTCGGGGAGCAGCGCATCCTCCCCGAACCATTCGGCGTCGTCGGGGTGGTGCACCAGCACCGGGGAACGCGTTGTCGGACGCAGCACTCCGGTCTGGGTGACCTGGCGTCCGACGAGGGAGTTGACCAGCGTCGACTTGCCGGCACCGGTCGATCCTCCGACGACGGCGAGCAGGGGCGCGTCGATCGTCATCGCCCGGGGGATCACGTAGTCCTCGAGCTGGTCGATCATCTCCCGCCGCGAGACGCGCGCCTCCTCCGCGCCGGGAAGCTCCAGGGGCAGGGTTGCTGCCTGGAGCGCCTGGCGCAGCCGGACGAGGGCGGTCAGCATCGCCGCACCCTCGTCCCGTCCCACATCGTTCGACGAGTCTCGGGTCATCGGTGCGGCACCACCTGTCCCGGGAACGCCACGTAGGGACGCACCGCGTTGATCCGGTCGACGTACGTCTGACCCCGGGCGACGAAGTCGTCGGGAGCTGTGCCGCGGAGGTAGCGATAGTGCAGGAACCCGAGCTCGATCAGCGCCTGCTGGTAGTCCTGCATCGCCTGCTCGGCCGGCTTCCCGCCGTTCTGCCGGGCGAAGGCCCGGGCCTCGCGCCGGGCGCTGAGGTGCACGACCCAGTCGATGTCGGTGGCGGGGATCAGGCCGCGCCGGGCGGCGTCGTGCAGCGCGGCGGCCAGCATCCGGCGCTCCGACTTTCGCCACCAGATGGCCAGGCAGAGCATCACGATGAACGCCGGCACCATCAGCACGAAGTAGACGCCCACGAAGCCCTCGAGCCCGAAGAGCGTCGAGCTGTTCCAGGTGGCGTGGGCGATCACGGCCAGGACGATAGCCGACCAGCGGAGCCAGCACGCGCACGGCCCGGTTCCGGGAGCCGACGGCGATGCCGACGCCGATGCCGATGAACGAGGTGAACAGCGGGTGCGCGAACGGGCTGAACAGGCAGCGTACGACGAAGACGCCGGTCACCGCCCCGGTGCCGCCGGGGCCCATCCCGTCGGTGCCGTTGTAGGCGGCCGCGAGGTAGAGGATGTTCTCGACGAAGGCGAAGCCGATGCCGACCATCCCGGCGTAGACGAGCCCGTCGAGGATCCCGTCGAGCTCGGCCCGGCGCCACCACAGCAGCAGGATCAGGAAGAGTCCCTTGCTGAACTCCTCGGTCACCGGGGCGACGATCGCCAGGCTCTGCGCCTCGGTGAAACCGACGAAGAACCCGCCGAGCCCCTGCAGCAGGAGCGCGGCGCCGGTGGCGACGAACCCGCCCCACAGCAGGCCGAACGCCAGCAGGCGCCTCGGCTCCGGCTCGTAGCGGTCCAGCCACAGGTAGGCGCCCACCAGCGGGCCCACCGGCAGCGCGGCCAGCGCGGTGGCCAGCACCATCGACTTCGGGGCGCCGGAGAGGGCGATGATCACCAGGATCGGCAGCGCACCAAGGCACACCAGCACCGTCACCACGACGGTGAAGGCGATGCTGTTGCGGCGCGTTTGGAGCATGGCGGAAGCGTAGCCGCAGGTGGCCGGCGGCCTGATCCCGCGGCGTACAGTGATCGCGTGACCGAAGAGACCACACCCGAGACCGCTCAGCCCAGGACCGAGTCGCACGACCCGAAGGTCCCGGAGGCCTGGAAGTCCTTCATGCGCACCGGCTGGGGCGAGCGCGAGCTCGACCTGCCGCCGCATCCGATCACCGAGCACGCCGCGGACCGGCGGGCGCGCCTGGCCGAGGCGTTCCCGGGCGAGCGGCTGGTGCTGCCGGCGGGGACCTACAAGGTGCGTGCCAACGACACCGACTACCGATTCCGCCCCGACACCGCCCACACCTACTTCTCCGGCAACCAGACCACCGACGCGGTCCTCGTCATCGAGGGCGACTCGTCGGTGCTCTACGCCCGGCCGCGGTCGTCGCGCGAGACCGACGAGTTCTTCCGCGACCGTCAGTACGGCGAGCTGTGGGCCGGCCGCCGTCCGTCGGTCAACGAGATGTCGTCCTCCCTCGGCCTGACCGTCCGGCACATCGACGAGCTGCCGTCCGCGCTGGCGGGCTCGGGCAAGACCCGCGTGCACCGCGGCATCTCGTCCGACGTCGACGGCCTCGTCGCCGCCGACGAGTCACGCGACGAGGACTTCGCCCGCGTGGTCTCGGAGATGCGCCTGGTCAAGGACGCCTGGGAGGTCGGCGAGCTCCAGGAGGCCTGCGACATCACCACCCTCGGCTTCGAGGACTCGGTGCGCGAGTGGCCCCGGGTGCTCGAGCACGGCGAGCGCTGGATCGAGGGCACGTTCTTCCGCCGCGCCCGCGCGATGGGCAACGACATCGGCTACGACTCGATCGTCGGCGGCGGCAAGCACGCCACGACGCTGCACTGGATCGACAACTCCGGACCGATCACGCCGGGCGAGCTGGTGCTCCTCGACATGGGCGTGGAGGGACGCAACCTCTACACCGCCGACGTGACCCGGACCCTGCCGGTCGACGGCCGCTTCACCGACCTCCAGCGCGAGCTCTACGACCTCGTGTACGCCGCGCAGGAGGCCGGCATCCAGGCGGTCCGGCCGGGCGTGGACTTCCGGGCCCCGCACCGGGCGGCCATGGAGGTCCTCGCCCACGGGCTCGCCGACCGCGACCTGCTGCCGGTCTCCGTCGACGAGGCCCTCTCCCCCGACAGCAAGGTCTACTCGCGCTGGACCCTCCACGGCACCAGCCACATGCTCGGGATGGACGTCCACGACTGCGGCCGCGCGTCGGACGAGGCCTACACCGAGGGCCAGCTGGCCGAGGGCATGGTGCTGACCGTCGAGCCGGGCCTCTACTTCCAGGAGGACGACCTGCTGGTCCCGGAGGAGATGCGCGGCATCGGCATCCGGATCGAGGACGACATCCTGGTGACGGCCGACGGCTACGACAACCTCTCCGTCGCCCTCCCCCGAACTTCCGCCGACGTCGAGGCCTGGATGGGCAACCTCATCGGCGGCTGAGCTCGTCGCGAGACCGCACCAATCCGGAGCCGGTGCGGTGCCGAATGACGAGTTGAGACGTGCGTGACGAGCGAGCGTCGCCTGGTCGATGAGGAGGTGCCGGTGCGAAGGATCGCCATCCTCCTGGCCGTTGCTCGCGTCCGCGGTCGCGGCGCTCAGCCCGGCCGTCTCGTCCGTGTCGTCCTCGTTCGCGCGATCGTCCGAGTCGGCGTACCAGCTGCTCCAGATGAACCTCTGCCTGTCCGGGCAAGCCGGCTGCTACAGCCAGCCACCTACCCGATCATCCTCGACGAGGCCACCGAGCAGATCGCCGACCAGGACCCGGAGGCGGTGACCCTCAACGAGGTGTGCAGCGCCGACGTCGCCGAGATGGCCCGCCGCACCGGCTACGAGCTCAGCTTCGCCGCCGTTGACTACGGCGGCGCACCGTTGCCCTGCATCGACCCCCGGGGCCGGGGTCTGTTCGGCATCGCCGTCCTCACGAAGGACGACGATCAGGACCTCGCAGGACCGGGCGTTCGCGGTCCAGGCAGACCCGGAGGAGCGCCGGTGGCTCTGCGCCACCACCGACCGCGCGGTCACCGTCTGCACCGCGCACCTGAGCACGCGGTACTCGTCGAGCGAGCGCGTCGCCAACGACGCCGAGTGCCGCGAGCTCCGCAGCGTGCTCGCCCGGCACGAGGACGAGCGGCACCACCCTCTTCGGCGGGGACGTGAACCGGCAGGATCCTCGTGCGCGCCCTCCACCATGTGGGTCACGCAGGACGTGCTCGCCACCCAGTCCGCCGGGGTCCAGCACGTCTACGGCACTACGTCGGCGAAGGAGCCCTCCGCGTCGGTCGCGAGGCGACGTACACCGACCACGACTTCCTGCTCGCGGCTGCGACCACCGCGCCCGTCCGGCTGAGGCAGACCTGCCCGGCTCGGGGCAGGATCGTTCAGCGCTGGGCCTCGTCGCCCCCCTCGGCCGCCCACAGCGCCGCCCCCACGATGCCCGCCCGGTTCCGCAGCTGCGCGGGGACGATCTCGGTCTCGATGTCGATCAGCCGAAGGAACTTGTCGGCATGCTTGCTGACCCCGCCGCCCACGACGATGAGGTCCGGCGACAACAGCTTCTCCAGCGTGCGGTAGTAGGTCGTCAGCCGCTCGGCCCACTCCCGGTAGGACAGGTTCTGCTTCTCCCTGACCGAGTTGGCGGCGGATTTCTCGGCGTCCTTGCCGTCGATCTCCAGGTGACCCAGCTCGGAGTTCGGCACCAGCACTCCGTCGTAGACGAGGGCCGACCCGATCCCGGTGCCGAGCGTGGTGAGGATGACCAGGCCACGGCGACCCGCCGCCGCGCCGTACCGCACCTCGGCCAGGCCCGCCGCGTCGGCGTCGTTGACGACGTGTACGTCGCGCCCGGTCGCGTCGGTGAACAGGGCATCGGCATCGGTACCGATCCAGGCGCGGTCGATGTTGGCGGCCGAGCTGGCCACGCCACGCCGGACGACCGCCGGGACCGTGACACCGACGGAGCCGTCGCTTTCGGGAAACCTGCCGAGCAGCTCGACGAAGACTCTGGCCACCGCCTCAGGAGTGGCCGGCTGCGGCGTCCCGATCCTCACCCGGTCCCCGATGAACTCGCCGGTGTCCAGGTCCACCGGCGCTCCCTTGATGCCCGAGCCGCCGAAATCGATCCCAAAGGGAGTTGCGTCCATGCCGCTGATCTCCTCGCGTGATGCGCCAGGACCGATCGTAGATCCAATGACCCGTGCAGCCTCCGGCAGACGCCCGGGGGTGCAGCACATCTACTCCAGTACGCCGGTGGACGGGTCCTCTGCCTCGGTCGCGGAGGCGACGTACACCGACCACGACTTCCTGCTTGCGGCTGCGGCCACCACGCCGTCGGGCTGAGGCATCCCTGCGGATCTCAGGGACTGCAGTTGGTCATTCGCTCACGGCCTCGCGGACCCGGTCAAGCATGGCTTGCTCGCCCTCGCTGACCTGTTGCGCCCCGAAGCCCATGAAGCCCCCGTCCTTGGCGGCCTCGGCGGCCGCCTGTGCACTCGCGATCAACCAGGCACCGAACGCCGCGGCCTCCTCGGGTGTGGCCCCGGTGGCCACGAGCGACTTGACCTCACGGAGCTCGTCGAGCACCTGCGTCCCTGGCGCCTCGCTCCTGGTGGGCTTGTAGCCCTTGAGCGGATGCTTTCTCTCCTGGGCCATGGCCTGGATCTCCAGCGCCACCTCGGCCAACAGCTGTTCGCGACTCGGAGGATTGGTGGCGGACTTCATCGTCGCCATCGTCTCCTTGGCCGCCTCGATCGGGCCGCCTGGATCGGCCAGCGAGATGGCCAGACCAGCGACAAAGGGTGCGCGCACGATCCGGGCCCACTCCTCCTCGGAGAAGTCACTTTTCGTCGTCACGACCGTCTTCCTTTCCAAGGTCACGGCACGGTTCTCTCATGCCACGGCAGACAGGTTCCGACTATGTCGCGGACGCTCAGGTCCGTCACCTCACCTGATTCGGGTGGACGCCCACGGACCATCCGCTGGCTCACCCGGTTGAGGGGAGGCCGCTTCAACGAGCACCGGCAAGCGTGTGCGCTACCCGACCACTCGTCCCGCCCACACCCTCGGAGGTGGACCATGCCCCCGATCGGCCTCACCCGGGCAGCGAGCCGTGCCTCGGTCCTGCTGGTGGTCTTGCTGCTGCTCGCCTCCTGCGGCGGTGGCGACGGTGGAGAAGGTGCCCGGCCCACGATCTCACCGACCCGGACCCCGACCGCGACCGCGACGCTTCCCAGTCCGGAGCTGCCCAGCATCACCCGCTCCCCGACCCGCACCGGCCGTCCGGAACGGCCCAGCCCTTCCCGCTCGCCCGGGCAAACCGACAGCCCGGAACAGCCCGCCCCCACCCGCTCACCGGAGCAAGCCGACAGCCCGAACGAACCCCTCACCGAGGGAGGCTCGGCGCTACCGACGCAGGACCCCGCCGGCACGGAGACGCTCGTCCCGGACTCCACGGAGGCGGAGGATGAGGCGCCTGCGCCTGCCCAGGACGAAGGCGTCCCGCCCTGGGTGTGGTGGCTGCTGGCCGCGCTCATCCTCGGGACCGCCGTCGCCATCCCGCTGGTGGTGCGGGCACGGCGACGGAGCGCTTGGCGCCGGGACCTCGCCGAGGCGGAGGGTGAGCTCGCGTGGTTCGCTCGCGAACTGCTGCCCGAGCTGAGACAGGTCGGCTCCCGTGAACAGGTGGCCGGCGGGTGGACCGTGGGCCAGACTCGCGTCGCCGCTGCCGAGGACCGCCTGACCGTGCTCGAGTCCACGGCGCCCGACGACGCGGGCCGGGAGCGGGCAGTGTCGCTGCGGGACGCCTCACGGCAGGCGCGCGGACGTATGCAGCAGTTCATCGGCTCCGGTAGCGACACATGGGCCCTCGACCTGGACGCGATCATCGCCGACCTGGAAGTGATACTGCGGCGGACCGGATCACCTGACCCGATGTGAGCAGCGTCAGCGCGCATGCGACCGCGTTCCGGCGACGTCAGCGCGTGGTGCTGATGCATACTTGCCCGGGCGGGCGTCACCTCGTCCGACCCCTTGCCCCCGTAGCTCAGCTGGACAGAGCAGCGGCCTTCTAATCCGCCGGTCACAGGTTCGAATCCTGTCGGGGGCACACATGTTTCCGGGCGTCCTGGTGCCCGTCGCGACCCGCCGACGGCATCCACGGAACCGGGCGTCTCGCGAAATACCCTTCTGCGCGTGCTGAACGCCCTCCAGACGATCGATCGACCGATCCTGGACAGCGGCGACCGGGGGATCGGCGCAAACGACGATGTCGGCTGAGACTCGGCACGCGCCACCTGGACAGAAGTTCCGCCTCGACATCCAGGGGATCCGCGCGATCGCAGTGCTGCTCGTCGTGGCCAACCACATCGCCCCTGGCGCTCTCCCCGGTGGCTACATCGGCGTCGACGTGTTCTTCGTCGTCTCGGGTTACCTCATCACCACGCTGTTGGTGCGCGAGGCGGAGTCCAGCGAGCGCATCTCGCTGGGCGGCTTCTACGCCCGCCGGGCGCGCCGGATCCTTCCGGCCGCGACCGTGGTCACGATCGCCACGGTTATCGGTTCGCTGCTCACGCTTCCGCTGTCTACGCACCCAAACGGTCCTCACCGACGCCGTGTGGGCGACGTTCTTCGCCGCCAACGTGCGGCTCGCGTCCACGGGAACCGACTACTTCGCGCAGGGCCAGCCACCCTCGCCACTTGCGGCACTACTGGTCGCTTGCGGTGGAGGAGCAGTTCTACCTCGTGTGGCCGCTGCTGCTGGTGCTGTGCCTGGTGTGGGTGCATCGCCGCGGCGGCTCGCGTGGTGGTGCCACCCTGCGGCGAACCGCCGGCGCCCTCCTCGTCGTCTGTCGTGGTTCTCTCGCTGGTCTGGTCGGCGTGGGACACCTACGTGTCCCCCGTGACGGCGTACTTCTCGACGTTCGCCCGTGCCTGGGAGCTGGCAATCGGCGCCGCCTGCGCCCTGCTGCCTCGGGGGGTGCGCCTGACGGTGCCATGCGCGCAACGCCTTGGCGATCGCTGGTCTCGGAGCCATCGGCTTCTCCACGCTGGTGCTCACGAGGCCACACCGTTTCCCGGGACGGCCGCCCTGCTGCCGGTCCTCGGCACTGCGGCCTTGATCGTCGCCGGCGAGGGGAGCGCTCCACCGTGCGTCGGCCGCACTCTGGCCGTCGGCCCGCTCGTGCTGATCGGAGACTGGTCGTACTCGATCTATCTCTGGCACTGGCCCGTCATCGTGCTGGTGCGCAGCAATCTCGGGCCCGAACGGTTCGGCAGCACCACCGTTCGGCTCCTGACGCTCGCCTTGGTGTTCGCGCTCAGCTGGGCGACGTTCCGCTGGGTCGAGACCCCCTTCCGGAGTGGCCGTAGCTGGCGCCTGACCGGCCGCGCCCTGCTCATCTACCCGGTGAGTGTCGCCGCCGCGCTGGCGACCGTCATGGTCGCCAGCCAGGTCCTGGACCATCCGGTTGGGCGGATGGTCCGACGAGCCGGCGATCGACCTGGCGGACTACCAGGATCGCAAGCTGGGTGAGGACTCCTACGTGGCGTTGGTCCGCGCGTCGGTGCTGGCGGCCAAGGAAGGACGCGCGGTCCCCAGCGACCTCACACCCGGGCTGCTCGAGCTGCGCAGCCAGACCGCGTCGCTCGGTAGGTGCGACTACCGAACGGGGACCACGGACCTGTGCCCGATCGGGGCCCCGGAGGCGGAGCGCAGCATTGTGGTGCTGGGCGACTCGCGTGCCCGGGCGTTGTCGCCGGCGATCGAGCAGATTGGCCGCGAGCACGGCTACCGCGTCTACGTCCTGGTCTACAGCGGGTGCACCGCGACCGTGCTCCAGCAGATCGACCGCCAGACGGGCCGACTGTGGACCGGCTGTGAGGCGTTCAAGGCCTGGGCGAGGGAGACCATCGCGGACCTGTCGCCTGATCTGGTCGTGGTCTCCACGGCCGCCGGGAAGCTCATCGACCCGGAGACGGGCGAGATCCTTGCCACCGACGACGACCGCTACGCCTCCGCGCTCGAGCACGGCTGGACCGAGCTGTTCGAGGACCTCAAGGTCGACGCCGACGAGGTGTTCGTCGTCGGGAACACACCCAAGCTGCCCCGGGAGACCGGTGTCTGCCTGAGCGACGGGAGCCCGGATCTCGGCGACTGTGCCTTCCCGCCCGGCGCGTTCACCGTCCGCGAGGCCAGGACCTCGTTCGCCGCCGCAGAGGCGGCCGGCGCGGGCTTCGTGGACGCATCGAAGTGGTTCTGCGCCGATGGCCTCTGTCCCTCCGTCGTCGGGAAGTTCATCACCATGCGCGACTCCCACCACATGACCCCGGACTACAGCCGGTGGTTGGCGACGCCGCTGGCCGTCGAGCTCGGTATCGGCGGTTGACCCGCACCACACTGAGACACATCGTCTCGGTCACCGCGGCAACCCGGCGTGTGGACCCATGCGGACCCCATGGCAAGGTCGTCGCCATGGACACGAGACCCATCCGGACCACGACTTCCAGTCACGACACGCACCGCCGGCCCCGGGCTCGGCGAGCGCGACCTGGAGATCCTCGACTTCGAGCGCCAGTGGTGGAAGTACGGCGGCGCCAAGGAGACGGCGATCCGCGAGCGGTTCGACATGAGCGCCATCAGGTACTACCAGCGGCTCAACTGGATCATCGACCAGCCGCAGGCGATGGCCCACGACCCGCTCCTGGTCAGGCGGCTCAAGAGGACCAGACTGGCCCGCCAGCGCCACCGGTCCGCACGTCGACTCGGCTGACCTGCTCCCAGACCAGCGCCCGTTGGTCAGCTAGCGCTTTCCGCTGCCATCGGCCCAGCGGTCTCACCATCCCGCAAGTGGTGCTGATGCCCAGACATCTCAGTCCTCCAGGCATCCGGCAGGTATTGCTCGGCCTCCTGGAGGTCGGCATGTTCGGGACTGAGCGCGACCATCGAGCCGGCCCAGACCGACCAGGTCATCCCGCTGTCCGCGAGCTCCTCCAGATATCCCGGAACCATCTGCTGCGCGAGCTCGCCGGACCAGCCCTTGTAGAGCACATCGACCAGACGAGACAGGGTCGCGCGCTGGTCCCAGGTCCGGGTGTCCTTGGTGACCTCACCGGTGCGGAGGTCGAGCGCGTGCACCTCCATCGCCCACCCTCCAAGGGGGAAGACCGTCTCGGTCACTGCGATCGGATGTTCCTCCGCCGCGTGCATGGCACTCGCGAGCAGCTGCGCAGTCACGTCCGCAGCAAAGGTCGCGCCATGGGCGGATCCTGACCCCAGGGTGATGATGCTCGCCGCCCGGGCGAAGTGGCCGCGGATCCCCCGCTGGGCGAGGTAGTGGCGGGGGTGAGATGGCACGCACAGCACCAACCGGTCACCCGAGGCATGCTGCACCAGCCACCGCATCGCGGCGGCCTCCCGACGGTGCAGCCAGAGGGCGTCATCCGCGGCGAACGGCGCCCACGCGGCCGCGCTGAACTGCGGCTGGGGCACGGTCCCCACCTACCCGAGCCCTGAGCTGGTAAAACTCCTTGGTCCAGACCGCTCCGCCTGAGGCTGACGTGAGCAGGGTGTCAGGGGGTGGCACCGACGATCACGTAGCTGAATTGGACCTCCCATGCCCTGGGGTTGTACGTCGACCCTGTCGCGCAGTTGTTGGCGGTGGAGACGACCCGGAGCCGGATGGTGTAATCGCCCGCGGGCACGGTAGGTGCCGGTCCGGACGCGTACACCAGGTTGTCGATGCCCAGGTCGGCGCTCCTGTCACCATCGGCGCTCAGCGAATTCGTCCGGGCGAGCGTCTGGGCAACGACGACCCCGGCGCCGTTGACGACCTGGATCCACCGTGAGTGGTTGACGTACCAGCCGGGCACCGTGTTCGCGACGTCCCAATACCCGGATGCCAGGCCAAGCACGCGGCCGGGTTGCCCGAGGTGCAGGGGCAGGGACACGATGTCGGTCGCACCGCACGGGGCAAGGTTGGTCAGGTCGGCTTTCGCCGTGTCGCCGTACGACGGACCCGGTGCTCCATCCTCACCCGCTGCCCCATCCTGACCCGGTGCCCCGTCCTGGCCCGGGGCCCCGTCCTGACCATCCACGCCGTCCTCGCCCGGCTCGCCCTGCTGACCGGCGGCGGCCAGCGGCGACCAGGCCGCGAACTCGCCGGGCGCCTCGCCGACGCCGGGTGCCTCGGTGGCGACGAAGGTCGACCCGGAGTCCGTGACCACGTCCATGAGTTGGTAGGTGGCCGTTGGAGACCACGCTCCTTCCCACTTGAACAGCTGCCCGGCCGCGAAGTCGTCCAGCTTCAGGGAACCGTTCCGGACCTTGGCGCTGGTCACCGCCTCGCTGGCGATCTTCGGGGTCGTGACGGCGCCGGTCTGGAGCTGCGGGGTGCCGACGCTGTCCCTGGGCAAGGCCGTGACCGCGTAGGCCCCACCCGATGTGGCCAGGATGAGCGCCAGTGTCGAGGTGACGTTGGCGTAGGTCGGACGGATCGCATGGCAGGCGCATGTGGGGGGCTCCTCGGGGGCTGGGAGGGACGACCACATGATGAGGCACGCCACGGCAGCGGCGGATCAAAACGCCGAAAGCAGAGCCGGGTGGACGTCAAGCCCGTCGCGGGCGCCGATTGACCAGGTAGACACCGAGCACGACCAGGGCCGCGCCGACCAGCAGCGAGAGCGGTCAGGGTCTCGTCCAGCAGGACCGCGCCGACCACGACGCCGACCAGCGGCACGAAGAAGATGTACGACGCCGCGCGGCCGGCCTCGCCGGCGGCGACCCGGCCGAACCAGAGCGACCAGGCGAGAGCCGTGCCCACGAGCCCGGCGAAGGCCAGGGCGACGACGAACCGCGGAGACCAGGTGATGTCCGGGCCCTCGACGACCAGCCCCACGACGGTCAGCAGCGCGCCGCCCACCAGGAACGGCAGCGCGACCGCCCACCACGGGTCGACCCGGCCGTCGGTCGCCTTGAAGACGACCGTGCCGAGGGCCCAGGCGAGCGCACTCACGACGGCGAGCCCCACGCCGACCGCCGAGACGTGCCCTGCGAAGGCCCCGCCGCTGACGACCACGATGCCGGCGAACCCGAGCACCAGGCCGAGGATCTTGGACGTGGTCATCGACTCACCGAGCAGCCACCACGCCAGCAGGCCGACCAGCACCGGCTGCAGATAGATCAGCACGGCGGCCAGTCCGGACGGCAGGAGCCCGATCGCCACGGTCTGCAGGCCGAAGAAGAGCAGCACGTTGAGCGCCGTGAGCAGGGTGTACTCGCGCCCCTGCCCGGCCAGCCGCGGCATCCCGGTCCGTCGCCAGGCCAGGACCGCCATCAGGCCCACCACAGCGCCGCCGAGCAGGCAGCGAAGACCGGCGAACAGGACGGGCGGCGCCGACTCGAGGCCGATCTTGACCGCGGCGAACGTCGTCCCCCACGCCAGCACGAGGAGCACGATCGCGGCGCGCTCGCGCGTCGCGGTCCGGGTCGCGGGATCCCCGGCAGCAGTCAGCTCGGAGCGTGAAGCCACGGATCCCTGAGGTCGAGGAAGACCGGCTCGCCGATGGTGAGGGAGTCCATCTCCTTCATCACCTCCTGCATCTCAGGAGGTGGCTCCTTCTGCTCGCCCTTGCGGGCCTCCTCCTCGGAGGTGAAGTAGATCGCCATCGTCCAGGCGCCCTCGTCGTGGCCCACCGAGACGGAGCCGAGGATGTCGGGGCGGAACTCCGACCAGTCGGTCGGATCGCTGGCCATCAGCTCACGGGCGCGGTCCGGGTCGCTCGACCGGCCCTGCATCACCTGTACGAAACCCGCCCTGCCGGGGTCGCCCGGCGTGTCGACCTCGACCGTCGTGCTGTCGTGGAACTCCGGCTCGCCGGAGAACAGCGCCGCCGTCTGCTCCCACCACTCGCCCTGCTCCGGGCCGGTCACTGTTCTGCTGGGCCGCCTCCGGCGACTCGAAGCGGGCGAGGGCGACGAACGTCCCGTCGTCCGTCACTCCTGAGGTGGTGCCCAGCCATCCCACTGCGCCGGGGGCGACCTCCGCCACCCACTTGTCCAGCTGCGCACGCACTGGGCGCCGCGTCCGACACCTGCCCCTGGATCACCTGCACGAACATGTCGACCCTCCCCTTCCGTCACTCGCTGGGATGAACCTCCTGGCGACGCTACTCCGAAGGACGCGCGCGGGGGCAGCCCTGCTACCGGCTGCGGGTCGTCCTCACCAGCACCCCGACCTTGTCGATCCGGTGCTCGGGGTTGTCGAACTCGTCGGACCAGAAGTTGCCCGCCGCGTGGTCCTCCACCGTGGCGCAGGTGGACAGCGTGATCATCGCCCGCGTCGGCGCTCGCCCCGGATGGCCGGGTACGGCGGCGCGCTGCTCGGCCAGCGAGCGGGGCGACCGGAACGACGTACGCCGGGTCTGCCGGATCTCGTAGACGTAGCGCCAGCGCGCGGTCTCGACCACGGCCCGCTGCCCGACCCGGAGCCGGGGCAGGAACTCGAACGCCCGCGTGGACGAGAGCCGATGCGCGGTGACCTGGTAGTTCCCGACCCCGCCGGGGCCGACCCCGCCGCGGGGGCCGTGCGGGCTGGCCGCGAGGCCGCGGTTCTGGATCGCGGTGCCCGGCGCGTCGTCGGTCCAGCCGCGGTAGGGCACCACCCGCAGCCCATTGATGTCGAGCGCCGGGATGTCGATGCGGGCCGCAGCCGGCTCGCCGTCGCTGGTGCGGGGGCCGGAGGGCGTCGGGGACGGGGCGGGCTCGGCAGCCGGCTGCTCGGGCGAGCTCGGCGAGGCGTGCGTCGCGCGGTCCCGGGGCTCGGCCTGGACCGCCGGCTCGGCCGCACAGGCCGAGAGCAGGCCGGCGACCGCGAGCCCGAGCACCACACGCAGCTTCATCCCACGAGCGTACGTCGGCCCGCGACACGCGCGACCGCGTGGACAGCGGGCGGACCATTGTCGCGCTGACACGCGCCCAAATGCGGAGGAACCCGACTCGAGGTCGATACAAAGGAGATGGCCCCGCGGAGTATGAGTTCGCGGGGCCTCGACATGCCCGACTTCGGTGGTCGAGTAGGTCGCGCAGCGACCGTGTCGAGACTCAGCAGTAGGCGTCGATCTCCGCCAGCAAGGTCTTCTTCACCGGCTCCTCCGCGAAGGACGCGCGTACGGCGGTGCGGGCCAGGTCGGCCACTCCCGCCTCGTCCAGGCCGAGCAGGTCGGCCGCGATCTCGTACTCCCGGTTGAGCGAGGTGCCGAACATCGGCGGGTCGTCGGAGTTGACGGTCACCGTCACGCCCGCGTCCCGGAACGCGACGATCGGGTGGTCGGCGATCGCGGCGACGGCGCGGGTGGCGATGTTCGAGGACGGGCACACCTCGAGGGGGATGCCGGTCTCGGCGAGATGGGCCAGCAGGGTGGGGTCCTCGACCGCCGTCGTACCGTGCCCGATCCGCTCGGCGCCCAGCAGTCGAAGCGCGTCCCAGACGGTCTCCGGACCGGTGGTCTCGCCGGCGTGCGGGACGCTGCGCAGCCCGGCGGCCCGGGCGGCGTCGAAGTGCCGCTGGAACTGCGGCCGGGGTACGCCGACCTCGGGGCCGCCGAGCCCGAAGCCGATCAGCGTGTCGACTCTGTGGTCGAGGGCGTAGTCGAGGGTGGCATCCGCTGACGGAACCCCGGACTCGCCCGGGATGTCGTAGATCCAGCGGAGCACGACCCCGAAGTCCCGCTCGGCCGCCACCCGGGCGTCCTCGATCGCCTCGGTGTAGCCCTCGATCGGGATCCCGCGGACGACCGACGTGTACGGCGTGCAGGTCAGCTCGGCGTACCGGATCTGCTGGGCCGCCATCTCGCGCGCGACCTCATAGGTGAGCAGCCGGACGTCCTCGGCCGTCCGGATCAGGTCGACGACGGCGAGGTAGACCTCGATGAAGTGGGCGAAGTCGCGGAACTCGTAGAACCTGCGCAGCTCGTCGGGGTCGCTGGGGACGACGCCCGGGTGACGGGCGGCCAGCTCCGACACGATGCGGGCGGAGGCCGAGCCGACGTGGTGGACGTGCAGCTCGGCCTTGGGCAGTCCGGCGATGAAGGTGGAGAGGCTCACCCGTCGCAGTCTTGCAGCGGACGAAGTCGAAGTACCAAACCACGGCGAACAGTAGGCTGGCGCACGTGAACGAACGACTCGTCTGGATCGACTGTGAGATGACCGGGCTCGACCTGCGCGCCGACGCGCTGATCGAGGTCGCCGCTCTCGTCACCGACTTCGACCTCAACGTCCTCGGGGACGGGATCGACCTGATCGTGAAGCCGCCCGCCGAGGCGCTCAGCCAGATGACCGACTTCGTCCGCACCATGCACGAGACCTCCGGCCTGCTCGCCGAGCTGGACAAGGGACTGACCCTGGGCGAGGCCGAGGAGGAGGTCCTGGCCTACATCCACGAGCAGTGCGGCCAGAAGAGCCGGCCGCCCCTGGCCGGCAACAGCGTCGCCACCGACCGGGCCTTCCTGGCCCGGGACATGCCGGATCTCGAGAGCTTCCTCCACTACCGGATCGTCGACGTCTCCTCGATCAAGGAGCTCTCGCGCAGGTGGTTCCCGCGGGCCTACTTCCAGGCGCCCGCCAAGCGCGGCAACCACCGGGCGCTGGCCGACATCCAGGAGAGCATCGAGGAGCTGCGCTACTACCGGGAGGCGGTCTTCGTGTCTCCCCCGGGGCCGGACAGCGACACCGCCCGGTCCATCGCCAGCAAGTACGGCGGCTCCCTGACCGGGAAGCTCGGGACCGCTCCTCCCGATGCTGAGACAGGTGCCTGATCCGGATACACTTCACTCCGGTTCCGGCCCGGTCCGGAGCCCCATGGTGGGCGTAGCTCAGCTGGTAGAGCATCGCGTTGTGGTCGCGAGGGTCGCGGGTTCAAGCCCCGTCGCTCACCCCATGTCGAGGCCCCGTCCGCGTTCCCGCGGGCGGGGCCTCGTGCAACCGTCCCAGTCAGGTCGGTATGTGCCCGAACACGCCGCGCTGGAAGTCCTCGAAGGCCTTGAGCACCTCGGCCTTGCTGTTCATCACGAACGGGCCGGCCCAGGCCAGCGGCTCGCGGATCGGGCGGCCGCCGACGACGATCAGGTCGAGCTTCGGTGACCGGGTCTCCTGCGAGCGGTTCGCGGTCGCCGTGAGGTAGTCCCCCGAGCCGAGCACGGCGGTCTGGCCGGTCCGGATCGGGTGCTGGTCGGGACCCACCGTCCCGGCTCCGCTGAGCGCGTAGACGAGGGCGTTGAAGCCGACGTCCCACGGCAGGTCGATGCGCGCGCCCGGCTCGACGGTCGCGTGCACGAGAGTCATCGGGGTATGGGTCGATCCCGGGCCGGGGTGACCACCGACCGACCCGGCAATGACCCGCACGAGCGCCCCCGCGTCGTACGTCGTGAGCAGGGCGACCTCGCCCGAACGGATGTCCTGGTAGGCCGGCGCGGTCAGCTTTTCCTCGCGTGGGAGATTCACCCAGAGCTGGATGCCGTGGAACAGGCCCCCGGACTCGACCAGCCACTCGGGGGGAGTCTCGATGTGGAGGATCCCGGAGCCGGCGGTCATCCACTGCGTGTCGCCGTTGGTGATGGTGCCGCCACCGCCGTGGGAGTCCTGGTGTTCGAAGACGCCGTCGATGATGTAGGTGACCGTCTCGAAGCCGCGGTGCGGGTGCCAGGGGGTGCCCTTGGGCTCGCCGGGTGCGTAGTCCACCTCGCCCATCTGGTCCATCATGATGAACGGGTCGAGGTACGCGAGGTCGACGCCCGCGAAGGCCCGGCGCACCGGGAAGCCCTCGCCCTCGTACCCCTCCGGGGCCGTCGTCACCTTCCAGACCGGTCGCGGCTGGTCCCCCAGGCCGGGCTCGGGCAGGCGCGGGAGGCTGACCAGGTCGTCAACGTGGATCGCCGGCATGCCTCGCACCTTCCTCTCCCCCCATGGTAGTTGAATCTTGGACGTTTCCCCATGCCGATGACGCACGGATCGGTCGCCCGACTACGTTGGTTCGGTGAGCTCCTCAGCGATGCAGTACGACGTCGTGGTCGCCGGCGGCGGGCACAACGGTCTCGTCGCCGCCGCGTACCTGGCCCGGTCCGGCCTCTCCGTCCTCGTCCTGGAGCGGCTCGGCCACGTCGGTGGCGCCGCGGTCTCCGCCCAGGCGTTCGCCGGGCACGACGCCCGGCTGTCGCGGTACTCCTACCTGGTGTCGCTGATGCCCGAGCAGCTCATCGCGGACCTCGACCTCGACATCTCCCTCGCCTCGCGCACCACGGCGTCGTACACGCCGACGCTGCGCGACGGCAAGCCCGGCGGACTCCTCGTCGAGCGACCCGAAGGCCCGGAAACCGCCGCGTCGTTCGAGGCCCTGACCGGCGGGACCACGGAGTACGACGCCTGGCAGGCGTTCTACTCCGACGTCTCGGACCTCGCCCGGGTGGTGGCGCCAAGCCTCCTCTCCCCGCTTCCCACCGAGCGCCAGGTCCGTGAGCAGGTCGAGGCCCGGGTGTGGGACGACCTGGTCGCGAACCCGCTCGGCGCGACGATCGAGAAGCGGTTCACCGACGACACGGTCCGCGGCGTGGTCGGGACCGACGCGCTGATCGGGACCTTCGCCTCGCTGCACGACCCGTCGCTGATCCAGAACCGCTGCTTCCTCTACCACCTGATCGGCAACCAGACCGGCGAGTGGCGGGTCCCGATCGGGGGAATGGGCGCGGTCACGGGAGCCCTCGCCGCCGCGGCATCGTCCGCGGGCGCCGAGATCATCACCTCCGCGGGCGTGAGCAGCATCAACGGTGGCGACGACGGCGCCGAGGTGACCTGGCACGACGGCTCGAGCACCCACACCGTGTCAGCCCGGTTCGTGCTGGCGAACGTCGCACCGTGGGTGCTGCGGATCCTGATGGGCGAGCCCGACGACGCCGAGACCAAGCCGCAGGGCGCCCAGCTCAAGATCAACTTCCTGCTGAACCGCCTCCCCCGGCTCAAGTCGGGCCTCGACCCTGCGATCGCGTTCTCCGGCACCCTCCATCTGGGCGAGGACTACACCCAGCTCGAGGCGGCGTACGCCGACGCCGCGGCCGGCCGCGTGCCCTCGGTGATGCCGGGCGAGGTCTACTGCCACTCACTGAGCGATCCCTCGATCCTGGGCTCGGCCCAGGAGGGCACCCACACCCTGACCTACTTCGGCCTGCACACCCCGGCCTCGCTGTTCGAGCAGGACCCCCAGGAGGCCAAGCGGCTCGCCGTCGCCCGGGCCCTCACCTCACTCAACGAGCATCTGGTGGAGCCGATCGAGACCTGCGTCGCCACCGACGCGACCGGGGCGCCCTGCGTCGAGGCGAAGACCCCCCAGGACGTCGAGGCCGACCTGGCCATGCCCGGTGGCCACATCTTCCACGGCGACCTGGACTGGCCGTGGGCGCCCAACCGGGCCCTGCTCGACACTCCTGCCCGGCAGTGGGGCGTGCAGACCGACTACCCCTCGATCCTGGTCTGCGGCTCCGGGGCCCGCCGCGGCGGCTTCGTCTTCCAGGCGCCGGCCAAGCGCGGCAACCACCGGGCGCTGGCCGACATCCAGGAGAGCATCGAGGAGCTGCGCTACTACCGGGAGGCGGTCTTCGTGTCTCCCCCGGGGCCTGACAGCGACACCGCCCGGTCCATCGCCACCAAGTACGGCGGCTCCCTGACCGGGAAGCTCGGGACTGCTCCTCCCGATGCTGAGACGGGTGCCTGATCCGGCTACACTTCACTCCGGTTCCGGCCCCGTCCGGAGCCCCATGGTGGGCGTAGCTCAGCTGGTAGAGCATCGCGTTGTGGTCGCGAGGGTCGCGGGTTCAAGCCCCGTCGCTCACCCCATGTCGAGGCCCCGTCCGCGTTCCCGCGGGCGGGGCCTCGCGCAACCGTCCCCAGTCAGGTCGGAATCTGCCCGAACATGCCGCGCTGGAAGTCCTCGAAGGCCTTGAGCACCTCGGCCTTGCTGTTCATCACGAACGGGCCGGCCCAGGCCAGCGGCTCGCGGATCGGGCGGCCGCCGACGACGATCAGGTCGAGCTTCGGTGACCGGGTCTCCTGCGTGCGGTTCGCGGTCGCGGTGAGGTAGTCCCCCGAGCCGAGCACGGCGGTCTGGCCGGTCCGGATCGGCTGCTGGTCGGCACCCACCGTCCCGGCTCCGTTGAGCACGTAGACGAGGGCGTTGAAGCCGACGTCCCACGGCAGGTCGATGCGCGCGCCCGGCTCGACGGTCGCGTGCACGAGAGTCATCGGGGTATGGGTCGATCCCGGGCCGGGGTGACCACCGACCGACCCGGCAATGACCCGCACGAGCGCCCCAGCGTCGTACGTCGTGAGCAGCGCGACCTCGCCCGAGCGGATGTCCTGGTAGGCCGGCGCGGTCAGCTTTTCCTCGCGTGGGAGGTTCACCCACAGCTGGATGCCGTGGAACAGGCCCCCGGACTCGACCAGCCACTCGGGCGGTGTCTCGATGTGGAGGATCCCTGAGCCGGCGGTCATCCACTGCGTGTCGCCGTTGGTGATGGTGCCGCCACCGCCGTGGGAGTCCTGGTGGTCGAAGACGCCATCGATGATGTAGGTGACCGTCTCGAAGCCGCGGTGCGGGTGCCAGGGGGTGCCCTTGGGCTCGCCGGGTGCGTAGTCCACCTCGCCCATCTGGTCCATCATGATGAACGGGTCGAGGTACGCGAGGTCGACGCCGGCGAAGGCGCGGCGCACCGGGAAGCCCTCGCCCTCGTATCCCTCCGGTGCGGTCGTCACCTTCCAGACCGGTCGCGGCTGGTCACCCAGTCCGGGCTCGGGCAGGCGCGGGAGGCTGACCAGGTCGTCAACGTGGATCGCCGGCATGCCTCGCACCTTCCCTCCTCCCATGATAGTTGAATCTTGGACGTTTCCCCATGCCGATGACGCGTGGATCCGTCGCCCGACTACGTTTGTTCGGTGAGCCCTTCAGCGAACGCAGTACGACGTCGTGGTGGCCGGCGGCGGGCACAACGGCCTCGTCGCCGCCGCGTACCTGGCCCGGGCCGGCCTCTCCGTCCTCGTCCTCGAGCGGCTCGGCCACGTCGGTGGCGCCGCGGTCTCGGCCCAGGCGTTCGCCGGGCACGACGCCCGGCTCTCGCGGTACTCCTACCTGGTGTCGCTGATGCCCGAGCAGCTCATCGCGGACCTCGACCTCGACATCTCCCTCGCCTCGCGCACCACGGCGTCGTACACGCCGACGCTGCGCGACGGCAAGCCCGGCGGCCTGCTCGTCGAGCGACCCGAGGGCCCGGACACCGCCGCGTCGTTCGAGGCGCTGACCGGCGGGACCACGGAGTACGACGCCTGGCAGGCGTTCTACTCCGACGTCGCCGACCTCGCCCGGGTCGTGGCGCCCAGCCTCCTCTCCCCGCTTCCCACCGAGCGCCAGGTCCGCGACCAGGTCGAGCCGCGGGTGTGGGACGACCTGGTCTCGAACCCGCTCGGCGCGACGATCGAGAGGCGGTTCACCGACGACACGGTCCGCGGCGTGGTCGCGACCGACGCGCTGATCGGGACCTTCGCCTCGCTGCACGACCCGTCGCTGATCCAGAACCGCTGCTTCCTCTACCACCTGATCGGCAACGAGACCGGCGAGTGGCGGGTCCCGATCGGCGGCATGGGCGCGGTGACCGGCGCCCTCGCCGCCGCGGCGTCGTCCGCCGGCGCCGAGATCATCACCTCCGCGGGCGTGAGCAGCATCCACGGTGGCGACGACGGCGCCGAGGTGACCTGGCACGACGGGTCGAGCACCCACACCGTGTCGGCCCGGTTCGTGCTCGCGAACGTCGCACCGTGGGTGCTGCGGATCCTGATGGGCGAGTCCGAGGACGCCGCGACCAAGCCGCAGGGCGCCCAGCTCAAGATCAACTTCCTGCTCAACCGGCTGCCCCGGCTCAAGTCGGGCATCGACCCGGCGGTCGCCTTCGCCGGCACCCTCCACCTGGGCGAGGACTACACCCAGCTCGAGGCGGCGTACGCCGACGCCGCGGCCGGCCGGGTGCCCTCGGTGATGCCGGGCGAGGTCTACTGCCACTCGCTGAGCGACCCCTCGATCCTGGGCTCGGCCGCAGGAGGGCACCCACACGCTGACCTACTTCGGCCTGCACACCCCGGCCTCGCTGTTCGAGCAGGACCCCCAGGAGGCCAAGCGACTCGCCGTCGCGCGCGCCCTCGCCTCCCTCAACGAGCACCTGGTGGAGCCGATCGAGACCTGCGTCGCCACCGACGCGACCGGGGCGCCCTGCGTCGAGGCGAAGATCCCCCAGGACGTCGAGGCCGACCTGGCCATGCCCGGTGGCCACATCTTCCACGGCGACCTGGACTGGCCGTGGGCCCCCAACCGGGCCCTGCTCGACACTCCTGCCCGGCAGTGGGGCGTGCAGACCGACTACCCCTCGATCCTCGTCTGCGGCTCCGGCGCCCGCCGCGGCGGCGCGGTCTCCGGCATCGGCGGACACAACGCCGCGCAGGCCGTTCTCGCCCTTCGGTAGGGGCTCTTCTCGATTTTTCGGTGCCCACGCCCGCTGGTATCGTTTGCGTCGCTTACGCAGCGCGCGCCATTAGCTCAATTGGCAGAGCAGCTGACTCTTAATCAGCGGGTTCGGGGTTCGAGTCCCTGATGGCGTACCAGTGTCTTCGCAGGTCAGAGGCCCTTCCCGTCATCGGGAAGGGCTTTTCCGTCTCCGGCGGTCGACTGGTCACAAATCGGTCGTGGAGCTCTTGGGGTCAGTGCGTCGGTGGCCGCGGTCGTCGTGCTAGGCCTCGTCTGACGCGGCAGGCGGGCCCGGTCGGCCGCCACGCGGCACCTCACGCCGCGCTGGTGACCCGAACCTCGGCGGTCCGCGCCCGGGTACTAGGACCATTGTTCAATGGCGCCGGCGCGTCAGCGGGGGCACGATCAGGGTGGGACGGGCCCGGAGTCGCGTCGTGTCCGTGGCCCAGGAGGCGGAGATGACCGGTCGTCGGAGTCGGCTCGCGTTGGCATTGGTGTCGCTTGCGGCGGTGATGTCGGTCGGTCTGTCAGGGACAGCCCAGGCGGCCGTCAGCGTCACCCGGGCCGAGGTCAGCGGTGACCGGCTGAGGATCGAGGGATCGGCCATCGCCAATCGCCCGATCACGGTGGACGGCGTGCAGCTGGGCACCAGCGACGGATCCGGAAGCTTCAGGATCGAACGGTCGGGCTACACGCCGCCCTCGGACTGCACGGTGGACGTGAACGACGGCTCGGCGACACCGACCAACGTTCGGCTCTCGGGGTGCACCGTGACTGCGGCTGCCCTCAGCTCGGTCAGTCTGAGCCCGTCGACCGTGCCAGGAGGGCCACGAGCTCTGCAACGATCACGCTCACGGCCGCCGCTCCGTCCGGAGGCGCCGTCGTGTCCCTGACCAGCAGCAACACGGCCGCCGCCACCGTCGCCGCCAGCGTGACCGTCCCCGCGGGGGCCACCTCGGCCACGACCTCCGTCGCGACCAGCGCCGTCGGGTCGACGACCACGTCGGTGATCTCCGCGACCCGCAACGGCGTCACGCGAACGGCCACCCTGACCGTGACCGCTCCTGCGCCGCCGGCGCCGAGCGCGACGCTCGACACGGTCAGCCTCAGCCCGGCGAGCGTGCAGGGAGGATCCTCGTCGTCGGCGACCGTGACGCTGACCGCGAACGCTCCCGCAGGAGGGGCCGTCGTCTCCTTCTCGAGCAGCAACCCGGCCGTGGCGACGGTGCCGGCCACGATGACCGTGCCCGAGGGAGTCAACAGCAGGGTCGTGGTGAACTTCGTCTCCACCAGCCCAGTCTCGGACACCGCGACGTCCGTGGTCTCGGCGACGTACAACGGCGTTACCCGGTCGGCCACCCTCACCGTTACGCCTCCACCACCACCGCAGCCGGGGGGCGCGCTCGCATCGATCACCCTGAGTCCCTCCACCGTCCAGACAGGGACCACGAGCACCTCCGCCACATTGACGTTCACCGCCAACACACCGTCGGCGGGGCGACCGTCTCGCTGACGAGCAGCAACACGTCGATCGCTACGGTCCCGGCCACGGTGACCGTTCCGGCCTTCAGCTCGACTGGCGCGTTCCCGGTAT
Source organism: uncultured Actinomycetota bacterium (assembly GCA_963812345.1). Classification (GTDB taxonomy): domain Bacteria; phylum Actinomycetota; class Actinomycetes; order Propionibacteriales; family Nocardioidaceae; genus Nocardioides. Next base: position 2,796 of record CAWEVA010000014.1, on the reverse strand, counting down.
CCATCAACCCGTCGGCAGTCGGGACGGCGACCATCTCCGCGACCTACAACGGAGTCACCCGTTCGGCGGTCTCACGGTCACGTCGCAGTCGCTGTTGCGGATCACCACGAACTCTCCGCTCGAACGCGCGGGTCGGGCAGAACTACACCGGGTTCATCGAGGCGTGCTGCGGCCAGGGCAGCGGCCCGATCCGGTGGTCGCTCGTGAACGGCAGGGTGCCCGACGGGCTCCGGTTCGCCGGCAACGACCTGAGGCTGACGCAGACCACCGCGGTCCTCGGCACCCCGACCCGGGTCCAGACGACCACGTTTACCGTCCGGGCGCGTGACGGAGCGGGCAACACCGCCACCAAGACCTTCACCCTGACCGTGGATCCGCCGAGCCCCCTGGTCATCACCAATGGCACCGATCAGCTCAGGGACGGCAACGTCGGGGTCGCCTACGAGGCCAGCCTCTTCCCGGGTGGCGGCCGCCGCCGTACTCGTGGTCGCACGTGGCGGGCACTCTCCCGCCGGGGCTTCGCGTGCAGGCATCCCCGGGTCGGGTTCTGGGCACCCCCACGACGGCGGGCACCTTCACCTTCACCGTTCGGGTCAACGACAGCGGCGGTCAGACGGCCTCGCAGCAGTTCACCATCCGCGTCCTTCCCTGACCTAGAGTCCGTCCCGCCCTTGTGACATCGGCCAACCCCGCGGTCGCATCCCCCGCCCACGCGCCGGACGCATCGCCCGGCGCGATGGCCTGGGCCCATGCGGCGGGAGACGCATCGCTCGGTCCGTTACTGACGTGCCGCACCTCCAGCACCGCAACGAAAGCATCGTCATGGCTTGTGGTGCCGGGGCCGTCTAGGGTGCCGGAAACACTGGAAGGCATTGTGCTGAGAGTCCGCCTCATCAGCGGTGAGAGCCTGGATGTCACGTACGAGAAGCCGGATGCGGGCAGCGAAGCCGAGGTCATTGAGCACGTTGTCTCCACGCTGTCGGATGACGCCGGCGTGCTTCGATGCAGACACGGACAAAGACTGTTCGTGCTCTACGCGCGGGGTGTTGCCGCCGTGGAAGTCGCGCCGCGCGGGGCGGTCCTGTGAAGAGCCACCCTGCCGTTGTCTAGAGACTCCTGGTACCCGAGCGGGGTCCCCCACACGGTGTCCGGTCGATCAGGCGCCGCCCGAGTTGTCATCAGCCAGGGACGGGAGCGGGGGCCGGTCGCCTGGCCTCGCCGAGGCCAGCGCGCAGGTCGCGCAGGATCCGGCTCAAGAGGCGAGAGACCTGAACCTGGCTCACGCCGAGCTCCTGCCCGATCTGCTCTTGGCTGAGTTCTTCGAAGTACCGCAGGTACAGGATGCGCCGATCTCGCTCGGCGAGTACTACTGGCGCAAGCAAGGCACGCGCCTCAGCCGCGGCCTGGTGAGGGTCCACGTCGCCGATGAGATCACCGAGGGTGGAGACGCCACGGAGGCCGTCGACGGGCCGATCGAGGGAGGTCGCGTAAAGCATCCGTCGGCGACCATGGCCTCGGTCACCATGTCCACGGGCAGGGCAAGGTGAGTCGCGACCTCGGTCGGTTTCGGGGACGCCCCAGCTCCTGCCACAGCGCACTTTCCGCCCTGGCGATTCGACTCTGGGCTTCCTGGATGCGTCGGGGCGGCCGGATTGTCCAACCACGGTCACGGAAGTGCTTCTTGATCTCCCCACGAATGGTGGGCACGGCGTAGGAAAGGACTCGTCGTGCTGGCCGGGGTCGAAGTCACGAGCCGCGCGGGTCAGGGCTGCGTACGCGACCTGAAACAGGTCTTCGGTCTCGAGTCCGCGGTTGGTGTATCGGGAGGCGACCGCCCTGGCGACGCCCATGTTGACGCTCACCACGTACTCCAAGAGTCTGGCGTCGCTTCTCGCAGCTGGTCTCGGCGCGGGTCGTCAACGCGCGGGCGGTGCGCTCCCGTGTTTGCCGTCGGCTCAGCACGCCTCGGGGACCGGACCCCACCGGGGGCAGGCTCATCGGGCCTCACTCCTCGAGGCTTCTCCAGGGACACCTCCTGCCAGTTGAAGCCGTCCCACCACCGTTCACGGCCGACCACGGTGCCGCACCCCATCGAGCCCCCGTCACACCCTCGGGGGTGAAGTTGCTTTCGCGACTTCGCCCTCAAGTGCGCCCGGGAATTGCTGACCCGGGCGTCAGGGTCCGGTGTCGTCCGTGGACTGGAAGCCGTGCTGATACCCCCACGCCACTGCCTGGGCTCGGGTCTCGACACCGATCTTGCGGTAGGCGGTTCGAATGTAGGTCTTGACGGTGTTGATGCTCAGAAATGCAGGGCGGGCTATCTCTCGGTCATTGGTGAGACCGCGAGTGATGAAGGTCAACATCTCTGATTCACGTTCGGAAAGGCCGAGGTCCTCCCAGGGCCAGGTGAGAACCGGTTCCCGGTCGCCCGCGTCTTGGCCTCGGGCGGGGTGGTTGCCCTCGTGGATCGCGACGATCTTGGCGACGAGGTCATCGGCGTTCAGGCCCTTGTGCAGGTAGCCAGGCCGCTCCGTGGCGTAGCGCCGCTTCTTCGGGGTAGTGGTCCCAGCTGTAGACGACGACCTTCGCCATGTTCTCCGTGACGATCCTGCGGAGTTTTTCGTCGTTGTCCGGCAGTCGACCGAAGCTCTCGCGGAGGATGATGTCGGCTTCGTGCGGCATCTTAGGCAATGTGGTCAGGTCCACGATCTGCACTCGGTCGGAATGGCGCGCGAGCATCTTGTGCAAGGCCGAGAAGGGCGAGCTGAGTAGTCATTGGACAGGGCCACGCGGACC
>CAWEVA010000013.1:0-265176 GCA_963812345.1 uncultured Actinomycetota bacterium | reverse complement strand
TTTAGGGCGGTCGTCAAGGCCCAGCCGATGCCGGAGCCTCCGCACGAGGTAGGCGACCTCCGAGCCAGCGGTCCCGCGGTACAGATGGAGCTCGTCGACGACAAGCGTGAACACGTGGTCCGCCGCTTTGCCTGGAGCCAACGCTTCGTCGATTCGAAGATCCCTTGCTCGTCGTCACGCATCATCGCGACGTTCAGCATCGAGTAGTTCGTGATCATTACGTCCGGAGGCGCAAGTCTGCATGTCCCACCTGATCCGCATCTCACTCCCAATTCGGCCAGGGGAGGAACTGAGCATCGGACTCGGAGATCTTGCCTTCGTCGACGAGCCGATCGAGCCTCTGGGCCCGGTGATCGAAGGCTTAGGCGGCTCGGAGCCGCCGACCTTGCCAGACTTTGCTCCCTCGCGAGGGAAAGGTCCGCTGACCGGGGTGGAGCCCGCGTAATCGGCCGAACCAGAAGCGGTGCCCAGGCCTGTGTTGGGCGAGCCATTCCCGTGGGCCGGAAGCACCGAGGGATCGGCGGAGCCGTAATGGCTTGGTCGTCCACGAGGGCATTCATCGGGTACAGGACCATGGCTCTCAGGCCGGCTGCGCGAGCGTCGACGTCTCTGCGTTGCGGGTCTGAAACCCCCGTCTGGTCGGGCGTACCACTGATTCTGATTCTCGGAAGTCGTGGTCGCCCACGATCGCGACTCTTTCACCAGAGGGCCAGGATCGGCAGCAGGAACGACTCCGTCTTTCCCGAGCCGGTTCCGGACGTAACCACGACACTGTGCCCAGCGAGGAATCCCTCAAGCGCCTGGACTTGATGGGCGTATGGGCGATTGATGCCAGATAGGAGGCCCGCGTCCAGGAGGCCGCGCTGCTTCGACACACCGGCTCGCTCGCACACCTGTCTGACGTCCAGATCGCTTGGGACGTAGTCGGGCAGGAACTCCAGGAACGGCTCCCGTGACAACCCGCCGATCTCTCCGAGCAAGTCCGCTCGCCGTGCAGCAAGCCCGGTGTCTCGCAGGTCGAACTCCGTCTCGTAGTACGAGCGGTAGATCCATGCCAGCTGGTCGTGCACGGCCAGCGGGCCGACCGATCCTCGGCGGTCTTGGGTCATCGCGTGTAGAGCTCCTTCTTCATCACGTTTGCGACCGCCTCCGCGACGGCAAGCGACACGTTGTCGTAACAAGCAACCGGAGCATCCTTTCCAGTCACCTTGGGTTCAGGACCCACGCGCGGCAACCTGCCTGTCCGAAGCGCGAGAATGCGCTCCACCTCCACAGGCAGCCTCAATTGAGCTGGGGCATACAAGCGTCGAGAGCTCAGCACAAACCAGAGAGTTTGCACATGGGCGGGGAATCGTGCCCCATGCGGCCCACAAGAAGTCCTGCTCCCACCAACCGTCACTGGCTCGTTCGGCGAACACGCGCCGCCCGTTCCGCAAGTAGCAGTACATGCCGTACGTGCCGTCTCCGTTCGCGGGCTCCCAGGTGAGACCCGCCGACAGGGGCGAACCGGAACTCGTGATCCGTGCATGGATCTCGCCCGGCCTCACAGTCCGCAGCACACGATCGGGGCCACGCTGGACAAGAGTGCGCAATGCCGCACCGGCCAGGTCGTTGACTACCCGCACGCCCACCTCCTCCATCGCCTCCAACGGGGCCTCAGGCCCACAGCTGAAGTACCAGCTGCTCGGTCCTTTCTGTTCAACTCGGGTGTTGTCGAACACATGGTCCGCGAGCGCCTGCAGATCACGCGACGGATGGTTGTCCAAGTCGTCCATCGCCCGGACTAGCCATGCCGGCCGGGCACCCACGAACAAGCCGTTGCCGCCACCATCAGACAACAGCGACAGAACCGGGGGCGTGACGCGCCAGCTCGAGTCAGCGATGTGCACGTGGCCAAGCACCCGGAGATCGTCGAGGATCCTACGTCCGGTGGCGCCGTCCCCGACGAGGAGGCGGTCCAGTCGCAGGCGGCCCGGAGCGATGCGAGGGAACCTGCGTCTTTCTTGGAGCACCAGTTCATGAGATCGTCGTACGGGGTCACTGGTGTGCCGTCCTCAGGAGGGCCGCCAGAGCGCGCTTCCAGGTACGGTCATCGCGCATGCGCGCCGGTCGATACTCGACCAGCAGCGCCTCAACCAACATCCTGGCAGCGGCGATGCTCCCCGGCTGCGGGCTCTCGAACGCGGTGCTCTCTGTGTACGGACGTGGGACCTCTTGAACCCAGGGCTTGCCCATGTACGACGGCGACACGACGTAAGCCGGCGGGAAGGCCGCGTTGCGAATCAGCCCAGACACGTCCACCTGGTTCTGCAGCAGACCGAGATCCTTGAGCCAGGTGGGAGAGACGGGCTTCCGCTCCTCTGCCTCACCGTTGGACCCGATCAACCAGACGTTGCCGCGGTCGTGGGGGATCGCAAGTCGATCGGACGCGACCAGCCCGTCGATCCAGGAGTCGACGGGTTCGTCGCCAGGCCCTACCTTCGCCTCGGTCACGAGCCGGATGCGAGTAGTGGCGCCATCGACCTGCACGTCGTGGGTTCCTTCGGCAAGCGAGAGCGCGGTCAGATCGAGGGTCCCATCCCGAGGCTCAAACGACTCGCCATCGACCAGCACCGGTCCTTGCGCTCCCACCACTTGCGGGGCACCCGTTTCGCAGTGGAGATAGGTGTGGGTGGCCCTGTTGAGGCACAGCCCTCCGTCCAACCGAGCACGCGGAGCATTGACTGGCGAGCGGGCCCCAGGTGCATCCAAGTCAACGCCTGCCTCGACGGCGTACACGTCGAAGCCGGGCGTGACGACCTCGATCTCCTTGACACCATTGAGTGACACGAACCCGGGGTCGTTGCGGTTGACCAGCACAATTTGGTTGTTCGACAAGTCCCCTGGCCGAGCAACCTCCGCCCAACCTCCGGCGCGAAGGTCCAAGGACAGCCACCTGTGACGTCGCCTCTTCGACACGAGTGCCGGACCGTGGTCTATCTGCCCCACCGCGCCTCCGCCAACGAGCTCCAGTAGTCGACTCGGTGTCGCCTCTAGACCTTTGAAGGGGTTGACCTGGCCAGTGGCTGAGCCAATCCGCCACGGGCGACCCTCGCCCCCGGCGATGGCGGTCCCAAAAACCACCACTCCCCGAAGGTCTCGTCGTAGCACAGCCTCAGGTGGACGGACTTGGGGCCGACATTCGCCGTCGATGATCCGTCCCAGGCCTCGAACTCACGCTGAAGCAACTCGTCGAAGGTCTCTGGATGGTGCTGATGAAGGTGCAACAGCCTCGCCTGGCTGTTCGACGCGCCGCCGGTCCTTAGACGGGGCACCACGCGCGCGGAAGCGATCCCACGGGTGTTGGTCGCCTGGTGTCAGACCCAGAGCAGCGAAGGTTCGCACCAGGTATGCGCGATCAGTGGGCCGGACGAGTGCTTGTGAGAGAGGCCAGCCAACGTTCGGGAAGTGCGCGGGCGGGACCGCTGTGGGAGTTCCGTACTTGGCGCCAGTCGCTCGCAGCCAATCGTTGAATCCCGAGAGAGTCGTGGCACGTGCTCCGTGAACCTGGGGGAGCACCGTGGCCGGCTCGACCTAGGTGTTGGTTGAGCTCGGGTAGTACTGGAACCGAGTGGTCCGCGCTCGACAGCGACGAGGACCAGGAAGCAGAGCACCGCGAAGTATGGCGGCGGACCAATCGCATCACCTTGGGCAAACCGCTTCGCCTCGAGCGCCGATCCACGAAGGGCTCCTCGCGAAGCGTGTCCACGACCGCGCGGCTGAAGGCGGATGCGGCCCGAGACGCGTCCACGCCGACATCACCAGCAACCTCCTGCAACACGGCGTCATCCGTGTAGAGGTAAAGCGGCTCACCAGGTCTTTCCTGCAGGAATCGCGCAGCGAGCGCAGCGTTCCAGTTTTCGTAGTCGTCTGTCACGCGCCGGCGCTGTGGTCAAGGGTCAGGTTGAGAAACTCTCGAAGCTCGTTGGCGGCACCTCGTCACCGAAGATAAGGCTTGCCTGTGCCTCGGCCGTTGCGACCGCCAGTGCGAACTTGGCAACCAACGTGCGCTCGACCTCGTTGTCGATGTGTTGCGCGACGAACCGGTTGCCCGTGTTCAGGTTGACGACGATCGCATTCTCATCGTCTTCATCGGGTTCCACCGCAAGCCAGGACTGCTGGGGGCCTCCATCGACGAGCACCAGACGCGCCCGCATGTATCCGTTACCCAGCGGGACCTTGAGCTCTTGGGGAACGTCACGGCGTACGACGATGTGCGTGTCCCCCACCGACGAGGGGTGCACTTCGTGATTGCTGTGGTCTTGAGCTCCATTGACCGCCTCGCGGTACGTCGGGTGGTCCAAGCCGCGCTGGACCTCGTCCACGGCTCGGAGCAAGTCCTGAGGCTGGACCTGTTTCTTGCGACCTCGCGTTGTTGGCAAAGCTTCGAACTCGGCGATCGCCTCGTCGAGCGCCACGATGAGCGCGTCCTCGAGGCCGCCATCCCAGGCAAAGCCGTCCTTCGTGAAGTTGACCGGGAAGTCGTCCATCTGGAGCTCGCCGATGAGTCGCTTGCCACTGTGGCTGTTGAGGCTGCCCACGACGTCCTTCGGGCGCCAGTTTACACCAGGACCACCGATGATCATCCGGCCACGTCGTAGCAGGGCGAAGCCCGCATCTTGCTTGCTTATGCGCTGCAGAGCACCAGCCCAGCCAGTGACCCGATGAGCGAGGCCGGTGTGGGGATCGGTGACGTTTAGATCGATTCCCATCCGACACTCGGTGATCTCGTCGTCGACCTCCCACACGATGAGGTCGGGGCGTTCGTACCCGAGGTGCTCGCCGTTCCACGAGATCCTGACATCACCCCGCTGCAGGTCAAGTCGGTAGATGCTCGCCAGGAGCCGCTTGGTCTTTTCGACCTGGCGTCCGGCTATTGGACGCTGAAGGCGCTCGATGACCAGCGTGGTGCCGTGTTCCTCCTCCCGTGCCACGTCCCGCTCGATAGTGACGTGGTTGGCCCCGCCCTTTGCGATCGCGTCGACATCGAAGACGACTGTGTAGCGCCAGCGCTCACCACGCACGGTCGACGAGACCGTCCACAGCGAGCCGAACCAGCAGGCAGCCGTCTTGAGGCCCATGCCGAACTCGCTTCGCCCAGAGACGTCCGCGGGCGGCGTACTGAGACGCAGCGCCCGGCCAAGTTCGTCCGCCGTCATGCCTGCCGCGTTGTCGCGCACGACGAGCCGCTCGCCGTGCTTGTGCTCGATCACCACACGGAGCTGCGGGATAGCCCGCGCGGCCCTCGCGCTGCCGTGCCGCGAAGTAGCTCTGCGTCGCGTTGTCCACGAACTCCGCGATCGCGTGCCACGGCGTGTAGTTGAGTCGCCCGAACGTCGCGTAGACGTTCGTCGGCGGCGAGATGTCGATCTGCTGCACTGATTCCTCCCCCATGCGGAGGCACTAGGTTGGCACCTAGCACCGACATCCGTCCGGAAAATGGACTAGACAGGACGGATTTTGCTTGACCACCGAACGGCGCAGTTGGCGCCGCCCTCATCCGAGGCGGGTGCACCTAAGAGGATGCGTCCGGGAACAGGTGTCCTCCCTGCGGAACGGGTCGAGAGACTGCCGGCCTGCATTTCGGAACACCTGCCCACCATTTGGCCGAAGCAACTGACTCAGGTGTCGGGAAGATGGTGGTATGACGACGTGTCGAACCATGTCCTCCGTGTAGATCACCTGACTCCGACCCACCAGCGCCGACTGCGCTGGTTTGTCGAGAAGCGAGGGAGTCTCGTCCCGTTCCCGGCGCCGATCGCCAAAGGTGAGTACCTCGCAACGCGAGCGAAGGGCATATACAAGCCTGCTGGCATCGATTACGCCCTGAGCGTTCGAGTGATGCTCAGCAGCCCCTATGCCGACAAGCCCGTTGAGGAGTTCCCGGACGGTTCCTGGTCGCTGCAGTACTTCCAGGAGAGTCTCGACACCTCCGCCGCCGGCGAGAAGTACACAAACACGGCCCTCGTGCGATGCCAGCAGGACGGCGTGCCTCTCGGGGTTCTTGCGCAGATGTCAACCGGCCCGACCACATACGAGGTTCTGGGGGGGGCCAAGGTCGTCGGATGGTCCTCCGGGTTCTTCACACTCGAGTCCGCATCGCTCGTCTGATCGTGCACGCCGTGTCCCAGCGCAGCTTTGCCTTCGCGGATCTATTCTCGGGCATTGGAGGTTTCCACGGGGCAGCCAAGGCGCTTGGTGGACATTGTGTTTACGCCTGCGAAGCGGACCCAGGCGCGGCCCAAGTCTGCGCGCGGAGAACTGGGATATCCCGGTCGATGATCCAACCTCATTGTTGGACGAGGACACTTCGCTCCCCGCACACGATGCGCTGGTCGCCAATTTGGCGCGTCACTCCCAGCGGGTGGCGTCCCTTGAGGGCAGAGGCAACAACCAAGACTGCTGCGGTCGAGCACGTCCTGCGCACTTGTCGCCCAGCCGTGGCGATTTTCTCGGCTCGCCGCGACATCTCGGGTCCCGACCTCATCCAAGAGTGGTCAGGCTGGCAGGCGATCCTGCGGCGGAACGGCTGACAGCCCACCCGCACGACCGCTGGTTGTCTCACCTCATCTGCTCCCACCACAGGCTGGTGGTCGACCTCTCGCGCGAGACCATGCCTTCGTCGTGGCTATCCGAAGCTGTGACCCCCTACGGGCAAACCGCCAGGACTATGCACCGCCCGATGACTTCTCCTCACGCGAATGGCGGCGGTTCGGCGGGATAAACCAACACCTGCGCGATGACTCACGCTCCAACAAGCCACCGATCCAAGAAAGCAGGTGGTTGGACGCATGGAGCGACTTCCTAGCGCGATGGGACGCCGAAGCCCTCGGACCACTTCAACTTCCTGTTTGGGTGGACGTCTTCATGCCGGACAAGGGTGACGACCGCGACCTCCCCCAGCCTTGGTGGCGCGCACGGATTCTCGATTTCAACGAGCTTCTGTATCGAAAGCATCGAACTTGGCTTGACCCCTGGTTGGACCGATGGCATGTCCTCGAGTTCCCACCATTTGCCCGGCGCCTTGAATGGCTCGCAGGACATGCGGCCGCCGACGATAGTTTCGTGGAGATCGGACCATGGGCGATTCGGGTTCTGCCTGCAGACTTCCTTGCCCGCGGACTCGACTTTCCGACAGGTTGCTTGTTCCCGGCCAACGGCGTTCACTCGGCCCCGGAGAGGCCGCCAACCTCATCGGCCTATCTGAGGACTTTGACTTTGGCGAATGGACACTGCCGCAAGTCTTGCAGCACTGCGACTCAGAGGTCGGCGTGGAGCGGCATACCATGTTCTACGAACCACTATCCAGCGGAATGCAGATGCCCTGCGAGCCACGGCTCCTGAACTGGTCCGCGCCGCCTTCGATCGGCTCCCAACCCCGATGCAGCCATGACGAGGTCGAAAGCGGGTCATGAGACAGCACGCAGCGTCGACAACCCCCAATTGCGTAAGACGGCGGCCCCGAACGACACGTTCGGCCCCGCACGCAGCAAACTCGAGGCGGTGACCCGACTCAGTTCGCTGACCCACAGCCCGCCCGAGAGCCTCGGGCCAGGACGCAAGGAACGAAAGTCGGCGCTCACCAACCTCGCAACGGCACTGAACCTGAACGTCAATACGGAGGCATCAAAGCCCGACCTAGGCTCGCAGATCGCGCGTGTGTTCGGAGTTCCATGGGGCGCCGACTGCTGGTCTGCGGGTCACACGATCACGCTCGTTGGTCTCAACACGGATGCTGGAGGGTGCTGAGGATTCGTCGCCAGGCAACGTCACGCACCCCAGCTGCAACTCTTCGAGCCCGTCCAGAGCGTCGACGCCACCTTCGTTCCGGCTCGGAGCAAGCTCGAAGTCGTCACGCGCATCAGCGCCCTGACCGGAAGCTCCGCCCGAGCGGCTTGGACCCGGAAGCAAGGAACGGAAGTCGCGCCCTGGTGAACCTTGCGCTCGGCCTGGATCTGGGGTTGACCGTCGGCGACTAAACCGGTCCTCGGCGGCACATCGCCACGGCCATGGGCGTCGAGTGGGACGAATCGTGTTGGTCCGCCGGCTCACCGTCACCCTCGAAGGCCTCAACCGGCTTCTCTCGGGTGCCGAGGCGTCACTTGCGGCTCGCGGTCGACGCGACACCCGGCCTGTTCTACTCCGCGAACGAGGAGGGTCGCGCGCTTCTGAGCGCGTCTGCGCGACATTCTTCCTGCCGCCTGGGATGGCCGCGAGTGCGTGCAGCAGATGCGCGAGGGCGAGTACTCGCAGTGGGCGCAGGACGAATGGGCCCCTTCCACTTCGAGTTCCTTGGGTCTACCCGGCCTGATCAACACGTTCGGTGGAGGGCCCCGAACTTTCGCTAACACTCGCTTCGACTACGGGTTGGGGCACACGTGGGATCTCAAGGTTCACATGGCACGACTGGCCAGACGCGCCTCTCAACGACTGCGCCGCCCATCGACGAGGCGCTTTGAGCGGGAACCGGGGCGGGATTCCTCGTGCTCACCGGTGACGTCGAAGTATGACGAGGGCGAGTTCTCGCGCTTGGCAGCCGTGACTTTCGAGCTCAACACGGCAAAAGGCCCGAGGGCGCGCACGATGCCTCCCAAAGTACGTCCGCAAGTCGAAGTCCCCAGGTTCACTCCTCGGATGCTCGAGGCGTTCTATCGTCCCGGACGCGCGGCTTCAAGGGAGAGAGCAATGGCAGCCGGAGCCGTGCGGCTCATGATGCGTCAGGGCCGGCAGACCGGCGGGCAGGCTCAGGCCACCGCAAGTACTCGATGGATCTCGTGAAGGCGCGCATGGGACGGGAGCCTGCTGCTATCGCAGGTAGCTCCTCTGATCGACGCGACTCGACCAGGCCGACGTCCAGGACTCGGCGGCCACATGGTCAGGATGCTCACGGACGTCGCATTCCCAGAGCGCTCGACGACGTCCATCCCAGGCTTCGGCGATCTCGGACGAGCGCCGGTCCCGCTCAGCATTGCGGGCCATCTTGTCTGACCCAGAGTTCGCGTTGGGACCGGTGAACGGGGTCTTTCGACCGTGCTGGGGCACGCTGCCAGAAGCATCCGTCCACGAAGATGGCAAGATCGGCGACCCGGCATGACGATGTCGGGCGTGCATCCCTTGGCCAGCTGGCGGTGCAGGCGGAACCGGCCCCCCGCAGCGTGAATGGCCTTGCGGAGTGCCACCTCGGGGCCGGTGTCCTTCTTCTTACGGCCGGCCAGGTGGCGACCCGAGCTCGGTGCTCACCCACTTCTGGCCACCGCCGAGGCTAGCCAGCGACCCCGCTAGGTGACAGCCGCTGGTCGCGATCCCGTCGCGAGCCCGCGAGCCGATCAGCCCGCCTGGCGGTAGTGCCTCCACGCGCGGGTCCGGCGATCACGCCGACCCAGCCACTGCTTCAGCCAGTGCGGGCGCTCGCTTTGCGACGTCTCGAGTTGCGCGAGCACGTGCTCGCGGAACACGTGGTAGGCGGCCCCGACGTTCACACCGTTGCCCGGCCTGCTTGTAGCGTGGCCGCGTCGGGCTGGTCGCCGAAGTCGAACCACTCCGGCAGCCCTTGCAGGCGCGCGACCTCACGGGCGACAGGCGCCGGCGTCGGTCGCCCAGGATGCTGGTCTGGGTGATCGCGACCAGGGCAGGCACGTAGGTGGCGCGCTTGGCGCGAAGCCGGAAGGCCGCAGGTGCATGACCGTCTCGTCGAGCGACTCGGCCGTCCTGGGCCTGCCACTCGAACTTGCGCCGCGAGGACGGGAAGTCGCGGAGGTAGTCCCACCGCGCCAGCCACGCCTCGAGCAGCTCCTGGTGCTGCGTGTAGAACTCGGCGTTCTTCCGCAGGAAGTTCGCCTTCCAGTCGGGCGTGCCGTCCTCGACGATCAGGTCGTCCTGTGCGACGAACGCGTCCACCCAGACGGGGAAGCCGGGCAGCTTCTCCACCCCGTCCTTACGAAGGGTGACGACGAAGTCGTTCCACGCCTCCACCCAGGTCGACTCGGCGCCGCTCAGGCGTGAGCCGCAGTCGCGGTCTGCACGTCGAGCTGTTCCGGCTGAACGGAAGGTGGTCCTCCAGGAGCCACTGTGCGGGTCCCAGCCGTCGACCGGCGCATGGGGCACTGCCGGCTCGACGTCGTGATGGGCCGAGCGCTTGCCGACGTACGTGCCCGACGATGAAGACGCGCTCACGCACCTGCGGGCGACCACCGCGCTCCGGGCGGCAGCAGGTGCGGCGAGAAGACGATCGGCTTCGACGAGACCTGGTAGCCCAGCTCTCGCAGCGACCGGATGATCACGTCCCACTCGTGGGTGTGCCGCGGGCCGGCGATGTTGCGGACGTTCTCCAGCAGCACGACGGTTGGCCTGCGGACGCGGAGGATCTCGCAGATGTTCCAGAAGAGCGTGCCTCGGGCCTCGTCCATGCCGCGCTGGAAGCCGGACTTCGAGAACGGCTGGCACGGGAAGCCGGCGGCGAGGACGTCGTGCTTCGGGACGACCATCTGCCCCTCGGTGTCCTCGACGATGTCGCCGAGCGGCCGATACCCCAGTTGCGCTCGTAGACGGCCGCCGCTTCAGGGTCCTTCTCGACCGCGTAGACGCACTCGCCGCCCAGCGCTGCAAGAGCCGCGTGGAAGCCGCCGATGCCGGCGAACAGGTCAACGAAGGTGAACGCAGGCTTCGAGCTCATGTTCGAATCGTATGGCTTTCGCTCAGGGGGAAGTGACAACGACATGCCTTGTTGTGGAGAGGGTGGGCGTCCGCGCGGACGCCCACCTTCACCGTGGTCTGATCAGCTGCAGCCGCTGGTGCTGCCGCAGCCCTCGCAGACGTAGCAGGAGCCGGCGGGGCGCATCTTGGTGCCGCAGGTGAAGCAGAGCGGGGAGTCGACGGCGGTGCCGGTGATCTTCTCCAGGAGCTCGGCGGACGTGTGGGCCTGCTTGGGGGCGGGCTTGGCGCCGGTGCCTCGACGATCTCGGCGTCGACCACTTCCGGCCCTGCCTTCCTTCTGGGGTTTCGACGACGCTCGCTGGCGCTCGCTGCTCAACCACCGACGGGCGTCCTCGATCTCGATGCAGCTCGGACGGCGGAGCCGGTCTCCTCGATCGGCTCGTAGGAGCCGGTCTCGAGGTGGCGCTGGCGCTCCTCGGCGGAGTAGATGCCCAGGGCCGGCGCGGGACTCGAAGGGCAGGTAGTCGAGGGCCAGGCGGCGGAAGATGTAGTCCATGATCGACTGGCTCATCCGCACGTCCGGGTCGTCGGTGAGGCCGGCGGGCTCGAAGCGCAGGTTGGTGAACTTCGAGACGTAGGTCTCCAGCGGGACGCCGTACTGCAGGCCGATGCGACACCGCGATCGAGAAGGCGTCCATCACGCCGGCCAGGGTGGAGCCCTGCTTGCCGAGCTTGAGGAACACCTCGCCGAGCTCGCCGTCGTCGTGGGCGCCGGAGGTCATGTAGCCCTCGGCGCCGCCGACGGTGAACGACGTGGTGCGCGAGGTCGCGCGACTTCGGGAGCCGCTTGCGGGTCGGGGCGTAGACGACCTTCTCGACGACCTTGGTCGCGGCCTCGTCGGCGGCGGCAGCCGCGTCGGCCGCGTCCTTCTTCGCCTTGCCGCCACCATCGGCGAGCGGCTGGCCGACCTTGCAGTTGTCGCGGTAGATCGCGGTGGCCTTGAGGCCCAGCTTCCACGACTGCAGGTAGACGTCCTCGATCTCCTCGACCGTGGCGGACTCGGGCAGGTTGACCGTCTTGGAGATCGCGCCGGACAGGAACGGCTGGGCGGCCGCCATCATCCGGACGTGGCCCATCGGCTTCAGCGACCGGGCGCCCATCGCGGTGTCGAAGACCTCGTAGTGGGCCGGCTGCAGGCCGGGGGCGTCGATCACGTGGCCGTGCTCGGCGATGTAGTCGACGATCGCCTCGACCTGCTCGGGCTGGTAGCCCAGCTTGCGCAGCGCCCGCGGGATCGTCTGGTTGACGATCTGCATCGAGCCGCCGCCGACCAGCTTCTTGAACTTCACCAGCGAGAAGTCGGGCTCGATGCCGGTGGTGTCGCAGTCCATCATGAAGCCGATGGTCCCGGTCGGCGCGAGCACGGAGGCCTGCGCGTTGCGGAAGCCGTTGGCCGCACCGATCTCCTGTACGTCGGCCCAGGCGGTCGTGGCCAGCTTGTGCACCACGCGGTCCTCGGCGTGGAGGGTGCGGACCGTGTCGTTGGCGGCCTGGTGCTTGCGCATCACCCGCTTGTGGGCGTCGGCGTTGCGGGCGTAGCCGGCGTAGGGGCCGACCACGCCGGCCAGCTCGGCCGAGCGCTTGTAGGAGACGCCGGTCATCAGCGACGTGAGCGCCGCGGCCATCGACCGGCCGCCGTCGGAGTCGTAGCCGAGGCCCATCGCCATCAGCAGCGCGCCGAGGTTGGCGTAGCCGATGCCGAGCTGGCGGTAGTCGCGGGTGGTGGCGCCGATCGCCTCGGTCGGGAAGTCGGCGAAGCAGATGGAGATGTCCATCGCGGTGATGATCACCTCGACCGCCTGGGCGAACAGCTTGGCGTCGAAGGTGTCGTCGTCGCGCGAGGAACTTCAGCAGGTTGAGGCTGGCGAGGTTGCACGAGGAGTTGTCGAGCGACATGTACTCGGAGCACGGGTTGGACGCGGTGATCCGGCCGGTCTCGGGGTTGGTGTGCCAGTCGTTGATGGTGTCGTCGTACTGGAGACCCGGGTCGGCGCACTCCCACGCGGCCTGGGCGATCTTGTGGAACAGGTCGCGGGCGTCGACCTCCTCGATCACCTCGCCGGTCTTGCGGCCGCGGAGGCCGAAGTACGGTGCCGTCCTCGACCGCGCGCATGAACTCGTCGGAGACCCGGACCGAGTTGTTGGCGTTCTGGTACTGCACCGAGGTGATGTCGTGGCCGCCGAGGTCCATGTCGAAGCCGGCGTCGCGCAGGGCGCGGATCTTGTTCTCCTCGCGCGCCTTGGTCTGCACGAACTCCTCGATGTCGGGGTGGTCGACGTCGAGGACGACCATCTTCGCCGCGCGACGGGTCGCGCCGCCGGACTTGATGGTGCCGGCCGAGGCGTCGGCGCCGCGCATGAAGGAGACCGGGCCGGACGCCGTACCGCCGGAGGAGAGCAGCTCCTTGGAGGAGCGGATGCGGGAGAGGTTGAGGCCGGCGCCGGAGCCGCCCTTGAAGATGAAGCCCTCCTCCTTGTACCAGTTCAGGATGGAGTCCATCGAGTCGTCGACCGACAGGATGAAGCAGGCCGAGACCTGCTGCGGGCTCTGGGTGCCGACGTTGAACCAGACCGGGGAGTTGAAGGAGAAGTACTGGTTGACCAGCAGCCAGGTCAGCTCGTGCTCGAACAGCTCGGCGTCGACCTCGCTGGCGAAGTAGCCGTGGTCCTCGCCGCCCTGGCGGTAGGTCTTCACGACCCGGTCGATGAGCTGCTTGAGGCTCCACTCGCGGACGTCGGTGCCGACGGCGCCGCGGAAGTACTTGGTGGTGACGATCGTGCTCGCGTTGACCGACCAGGAGGCGGGGAACTCCACGCCGCGCTGCTCGAAGACCGTCTCACCGGTCTTCCAGTTGGTCTGGACGACGTCGCGACGCTCCCAGGTGATCTCGTCGTAGGGGTGCTTGCCGGGAGTGCTGAAGACGCGCTCGATCTTCAGCCCCTTGCGGGTGTGGCTGCCGGCCTTGCCGCTCGCCGTCTCGGTCATCGATGGTTCCCCTGTCTCCCGTTGGTACTGCTGTTGCTACTTCCATGGTGGCGGTGGCCACCGACATTTGGTGCGCCCGGTGCGCGCAGCTTCCCCACTACGCACACCGGGCGGTCTGTGGGTCAGCCCGTGCGGGGCTGAGGTGGTGCGGTCTCGACGAGCTCGGCCGGCGAGTCGGGCGCTTCGTCGAGGGGTACGTCGGCCGCGGCGCGCTCGGCGCGCAGCAGGGCGATCTCGTCCTCGAAGTCGTCGGCGGACTCGAACGCGCGGTAGACGCTCGCGAACCGGAGGTAGGCGACCTCGTCGAGCTCGCGGAGCGGGCCGAGGATGGCCAGGCCGATCTCGTGGGCCGGCACCTCGGCGTACCCCTGGCTGCGCAGCGTGTCCTCGACCGTCTGCCCGAGGCGGGCCAGGTCGTCCTCGGAGACCGGGCGGCCCTTGCAGGCCTTGCGGACGCCGGAGACGGCCTTCTCGCGGGTGAACGGCTCGGTGGCGCTGGAGCGCTTGAGCACCATCAGCTGCATCTGCTCGAGGGTGGTGAAGCGCTTGCTGCACTCCGAGCAGGTACGACGGCGCCGGATCGACCCGCCGTCGTCGGCGACGCGGGAGTCGAGGACCCGGGTGTCGGTGCTGCGGCAGTACGGGCAGTGCATTCCGGGCCTCCTCTCCGGGCGCGACCGACGAACACCCCTCATGGGGTGTCAACGCCTGTGGACGAGTTGCTGTTTCCTGTGGAGATCCAGCGGCTTCCTGTGTGTGGCTCGCACCTGGTTCTGTGAACTAGATGTGGAAAACCACAACGGTGTAACTACTAGATGTAGTGGTAACCGTACGCCGGGGGTGACGGCCGCGCAAGCGAACTCGAAAAGTTTGTACGGCCCGGGTCACGTGCTTCGAGAAACCGCAGGTCAGGGGCCTTGTCGCGTCCGAAAATCGGTCTCGGCGACCCGCGTGTCGCGGACGTGTCGCGGACGCCCGCCCCGGCGTGTCGTGGTGTCGGGCACAATGTGTTGATGGGGTCAGGAAAGCGGGTCGGAGCGCGGCGCAAACGCCGGTTCGACGCCGTCCTGCTCCTCCTCGCGCTGGCCGTCACCGTCTGCGTGGTCGCCTGGGGCTACCTCGTGAAGGCCGCCATCGATTTCGGCGTGACCGCCCGTGGTGGCGAGTCGGGCGCCTGGCTGTTCCTGGGCCTCGCCTCGCTCGGCGCGGTGGCCTGTCTGTTCATCGGGCTGATCCTGGTCGCCAGGGTGCTGCGCCGGCTCGGGCTCACCAAGCCGCCCGCGCGGCAGCTCGAGCGACTCGACCGCGACGACCATCGAGCAGCCCCGGATCCCGGGCGGCCGGCGCGCCATGCGCTGACCCTGCGGGACGTCATACGAAACGGCCGCTATAGCGCTCGCACCGTATGACGTCCCGAGCCCGGAGCACCCTTGCGCGGCTCATCGCGGACGCAGATCGTCCGGAACCCGCCGTACGGTCTCGGCATGGACATCATCCTGATCCCCGGTCTCTGGCTCAACGCGTCGTCGTGGGACGCCGTCGTCCCCCACCTCGAGGCCGCCGGCCACCGCGCCCGCCCACTGACCCTGCCCGGCATGGAGAGCAAGACCTCCGACCGGGCCGGCATCTCCGTCGAGGACCATGTCGCGGCGATCGTCGGCGCCCTCGACGACGCGGACGGCGCGGCGCTCCTGGTCGGTCACTCCGCCGGCTCCGGACTGGCCTGGGCCGCGGTGGATGCCCGGCCCGACCGGGTCGCCCGGGTCGTGTACGTCGGCGGCTTCCCCGGCGAGGACGGCGACCCGCTGCTCAACGGCCTGCCCGCGGAGAACGGCGAGGTGGCGATGCCGGACTGGAAGGAGATGGGCGAGGAGGCCAACATCGTCGACTTCGAGCCCCTGCAGCTGGAACGTTTCTACGCCGACGCCATCCCGGTGCCGGAGGCCGTCATCACCACGCCTATCAAGCTGACCAACCAGCGGCGCTACGCCGTGCCCGCCACGGCGATCTGTCCGGAGTACACCGCCGCGGACCTGCGCGAGTGGATGGCCGAGGGTCACCTGCCTGAGCTCGAGCGCACCGCCGACCTCGATGTCGTCGACCTGCCCGGCGGGCACTGGCCCCAGCTGACTCAGCCCGAGGCGCTGGCAGCCGCCCTCATCGAGGCGACCGCCCGCTGACCTCGTCCGCGACGGACCGAGCCTGGAGCCGGGACCCCTTCTTGCGTCACGGCGCTTTCGAGACCTCGAGGCGGCACGGTCCGACGTTCGAGTACGCCGACCCGTAGAGGTCGAACACCTCGACCCGCCCGGCGGGGTACAGGTGCAGGGGGCCCGGAGGCACCAGCCCGATGCGTTGGGTCGAGGTGCGCCCAGGGAATGCGCCCGCCGTGTCCGCCGAGGATCCGCCCCAGTTGTAGGTCCTGGTCCTGTCGGTGGGCCTGACGTGAGTCGCACGGACCTGGCCACCGTGGTCCAGGTAGACCTGCCTCGAACCGTCGTTCTCCAATTCGAGCTCCAGCGAGACCCTGACACCGCCGGGCTCGGGCACTCGGACGACGCGGTACGCGGCGCGAACCTCCCGACGCAGTTGAGGGCACGGATCCGGACGCGGAGGGGGATAGTTGATCTTGGCGTCGGGCACCCCCATCGAGCCTGCCCACTGCTCAAAGGCTGCTTGGGCCGCGCGTACGTGCCTCTCTGTGACGCGCTGCGTGTCCGTAACCTCGACGAGCGTGTCCAGCGCCTCCGACTTCTCCACGCACTCACTGGCGGCCACCGTGTCCAGCACCCCGCCGACCCTTCTGAACGCATCCGGCATGTACACGAGGTCAGGGGTCTGCCTCATCTGGTCGGCTGCCCGCTGGAGGGTGAAGCGCACGTCCTCGACCAGGCGTTCTCGCCTCTGCGCGCACTCCTCGCTGCTCGGCCCCGCGGACCCGCCCGGGGCTGGATCCGAGCCACAGCAAGCGAGCACCGCCAGCAGGACACTGAGGCAGAAGACTCTGCGGATGGCTGGCACGACACCCTCCCGATGGCCGAGCGCCGGGTGTTCTCGCACAGTATGAGACTTCATCGTTACCTCCACCTTGCGCATCGATCCTCGGGTCCGCCCGCGACGGCCGATCACGTGCCTCATCGGATCTAGGATCCGGCGCGGGGCCACCCAGCACATGAGTCTCGAGTCCCGAATCGACCGGGAAGACCTGGAAGGATCCCGGGACATCCTCAACTGCGCTCTGCAATCGCCTCCTGCTGCCCGCGGAAAGCGCCACCCGCGGAAATGCCGCGAGGGGCGGAAACCGCGTAGGTTCCGCCCCTCGTCTTCCCCGGCCCGCCAGCCGGGGTCGAGTCGGCTGGCGAAGTCTTGAGTGTCAGTCGCTGGCGGGGATCCGCAGCTCCTGGCCGGCGACGAGCATCCCGGAGTCGAGCGCGTTGAGGCGCTGGATCCGCTCCACCATCGCGGCGACGTCGCCGTCGGCGGGCGTGGCCTCGGCGGCCAGGTCGTAGAGGGTGTCGCCGGGGCCGACCATGACCACCCGGGTCGGCTCGGGGGTGCCGGCCCGCTCGGTGGCGACCGAGCCCGTGCCCCACACGATGCCGAGCAGCAGCACGATCAGCAGGGTCCCGAGGAACACCACCAGCCGGCCGCGCCGGGTCAGCCGCACCTGCGGCCGCACGGGCACCGGGTTGCTGCTCATCATCTGGTCGATCGTCATCGTGCTCATCGGGACCTCCTGGGGAAGTGGCGGTCAGGCCTGTCGGTCAACGTCCGAGCTATGTCTAACCGCGGCCACCGACAGTCCTTCTCCGATCGCCGCTCGATCAGACTTTCGATCGAACACGTGTGCGACGTTAGAGCAGGTGTTCGAAGAGAATCAAGCGGCGCGCCGAACGAATGTTCGAACGATCAGCGACTCTTCTTGATGCGGCGCTTCCCCTGGGCGGCGATCACGCCGATGCCGCGCTTGGCGACCGACGGCGCGAGGGCGGTGCCCCGCACCATCGCGCCCCGCCAGCGCGGGATGCTCACGACGACCCTGCGGGCGCCGACCAGGTCGACGGCCTCCTGGGCCACCTCGTCGACGCTGAGGATCCGGCCGCCGGAGTGGACCAGTCGCGTGGCCAGGGAGCCGGGGGTCTGCGCGTCGAGCATCGCGGTCTGCACGCCGTCGGGGCACACCGCGTGCACCCGCACCGACTTCGGCGTCTCGGTGTCGACCGACATCGTCAGCGAGACGACCGCGGCCTTGGTGGCGGCGTACACGCTCAGGTCCGGCACCGGCCCGAGCCCGGACAGCGACGCGGTGTTGACGATGTCGCCGCCGTGCTCGCCGAACGCCTCGATCGCCGCGCGCATCCCCCACATGGTGCCGAGCAGGTTGACCTCGACCTGGCGCCGGCAGACCTCCTCCGGCATGTCGGCGAGGAGTCCGTCGTGGCAGATGCCGGCGTTGTTGAACCACGCGATGAGTACGCCGTGGCGCGTCGCCGCCGCGGCGACCTCGCGGTGCGACCCGGGTTCGCGGATGTCCTGAGCGATCCCCTCCGCGGCCCCGATCTCCGCCGCCGTCGCGGCCGCCGCCTCGCCGTCCACGTCGGTCAGCACGACCCGATGACCGCGCTCGACCATCCGCTCGGCGATGCCGCGGCCGATCCCGCGGGCTCCTCCGGTGACGACGCAGCTGGTGTCCATGGCGCGGATTCTGGCAGACCCGGGAGTTCTTCCCGACCGGGCCGGGAAGCGGCCCGATGTGCGAGACGCCCATCCGGGCGACGCTCGTCGCAACAGCCACCACACCTGAGGAGCACCCATGACCACCATCCCTCGCCGGCTCTGGCAGATCGCCGGCATCCTCGCCATCGCCCACGTCGTCCTGATCCCGATCTGGATCGCACTCCAGGGCGGCCCCCTGCTGAGCGACGGGCGGCAAGGCATCGTCGAGTCCTACGTCGAGGGCAACCTCACCCGCACCTTCACCGGCGGGATCCTCGAGGCGTTCGGCTTCCTGCTGCTGATCCCCGCGCTGGTCTTCCTCGCGCGGGCCTTCGGTCGTCGTACCGAAGCCGGCGCCTGGGCCGCGCAGGCCGGCCTCATGTGCGGCCTGGCCTACGTCGCCGTGACGTTCGCGGTCGGCTTCCCGGCCGGCGCGGCCGCGATGTACGGCGCCCAGCACGGCCTCGACGTGGACGCGGCCTTCGCCCTGAACAACGTCCGCATCTTCAGCTACTTCCTGAGCCTGCTGCTGGTCGGCGGCAGCACCCTCGGGATCGCGATCTCGGCGCTCGCCGACGGCGTCCACCGGCGGTGGATCGGCGGCTTCGGCGTCGTCACCGGGGTGGCCCTCCTCGCCTCGACCCCGCTGGCCGGGATCGGGCAGCAGGACTGGGGCGGCCTGGTGCACCTCGTCTGGTTCGTCGGCGTCGGTGTCCTGCTGCTGCGGCACCGCGACCCGGCGCCCGTCGAATCGCCCCGCGAGCAGGTCGCGATCGGGCACTCTTGACCCGAGAGCCGAGGTGAGACGATGCGCGTGATCCGGCCGGGTGCCGCCACCCTGGTCGCCGCCCTGGCCGTGGCCGGGGCGGTCACCGGGGTCGTGGCCACCGGCTCCCGCGACCGGTTCGACGACGTCGTGATCACGCTCGTCATCGCCACCTACGCCGCCGTCGCCCTCGTCATCGAGCTCGCCCGGCCCGGTCAGCGGGTCGGGCGGCTCATGCTCGCCGGCGCCGCGGCGTGGGGGCTCGGCGAGGGCATGCTCTCCGTCGGCATCGCGGGACTCGAGGGCGGCGGGGACGGGTCGACGTACGCGCTGCTCGCCGTCCTTGGCACGGCCCTGCGCGGGCTGGGTTGGCTGCTGCTGGTCCTCGCCGTACCCCTGGTCTTCCCCGACGGCCGGCCGCCCTGGCTCTGGGCCGGTCGGCTGGTCGCCGGGTGCATCGTGGGGTTCACCCTGGCCACCCTGCTCGCGCCGGTCCCGCTGGAGGAGCGGCTGGCCGGGACCGACAACCCGATCGGGCTCCCCGCCTCGTGGCAGCTGCCGGCCGACCTCCTGGCCGTGGGCTCGCTCGCCCTGGCCTTCGTCTGTCTGGTCGTCGCGGTCGCCGGGCTGGTGCGTCGCTTCCGGCGCGGCGACGACCTGCAGCGCCAACGGGTGCTCGTGTTCGGCGTCGCCTTCGCGCTGCCGCTGCTGTTCCTGCCGCTCGTCGCCACCCCGATCGCCGAACCCTGGATGTTCGCGGTGGTCACCCTCCCGGTGCCGGTGGCGATCGGGGTCGCCCTGCTGCAGCGACGGCTCTACGACCTCCAGCTGGCGGCGAACCGCACCCTCACCTACGCGGCGCTCTCGGTTGTGCTGGCCGGCGTCTACGCACTCGTCGTCGGCGGCGTCGGCGTGATGCTCGACGACCGCGGCGCCGCCTGGCTGCCGTGGGCGGGCGCCGGGGTGGTGGCCGTGGCCTTCGCCCCGGTCCGCGACTCCCTGCAGGGTGCCGCGAACCGGCTCGTCTACGGGCGCTGGTCCGCCCCTGCCACGGTGCTCGCCGACACCGGCCGCCGGCTGGCCGACGCGGCCGACGGGCCGGCCCTGCTGCACACCCTCACCGACGAGCTGGTGGACGGGCTCGGGCTCGCCAGCGCCGAGATCCGCGACGCGAACGGCCGCACACTGGCCCGCTCGGGCACCGACGTCCAGCCGACCGAAAGCCTGCCGCTCACGGCGTACGGCGCCCCGGTCGGTGCGCTGCACTGGGCCGGCGCGGCCCTGGGCGGACACGAGCGGTCACTGCTGGTCGACGTGGCCCACCAGATCGGCGGCGCCGTGCACACGGTCGGTCTCGTCGAGGAGCTGCGGGACGCGCGCGAGTCGCTCGTCCTCGCCCGCGAGCAGGAGCGCCGTCGGATCCGCCGCGACCTGCACGACGGCCTCGGACCCTCCCTCGCCGGCGCTCGGCCTGCAGGTCGACGCGCTGGCCAACCGGCTCGCTGCGGGCCACCCGGTGGAGGACCGGCTCGACACCCTTCAGCTCGGGCTGCGTGGCACCGTGGCCGAGGTGCGCCGGATCGTCGAAGGGCTGCGCCCGCCCGCGCTCGACGACCTCGGTCTCTTCGGCGCCCTGGCCGAGCTCGGCCACCAGCTCTCCGGCGGGACCGGTCTCGAGCTCGCCGTCGAGCTCCCCGGCGACGCCCCGGCCCTGCCCGCCGCGGTCGAGGCGGCGGCGTACCGCATCGCCCAGGAGGCGCTCACGAACGTGGTCCGGCACGCGGACGCCTCTCGCTGCCGGGTCGCCGGCTCCCTCTGCGACGACGCGCTGGTGCTCGAGGTGAGCGACGACGGACGCGGCGGCGCCGGGGCCGGGCGGGGGGTCGGGATGCACACCATGCAGGAGAGGGCACGCGAGATCGGCGGGCAGGTCGACGTACGCAGTCGGGACCGAGGTACGTCGGTGACGATCCGGCTGCCGCTGCGCACCGGGGCGCCGGCATGATCCGGGTCCTCGTGGTGGACGACCATCCGTTGTTCCGCAACGGCCTGACCGCCCTGCTCGAGACGCTGCCCGACGTCGTCGTCGTCGGCGACGCCGGTGACGGCGAAACCGCTGTCTCCCGGGCGATCGAGCTGCACCCCGATGTCGTCCTGATGGATCTCAACCTGCCCGGTACCCCCGGTCTGGAGGCCACTCGCCGGATCGTCGCGGCGGCGCCCGGGTGCGCCGTACTCGTGGTGACCATGCTGGCCGACGACGCCAGCATCGCCGCGGCCATGCGGGTCGGGGCTCGGGGCTACGTCCTCAAGGAGGCCGGCCAGGACGAGGTCCTCGCCGCGATCCGCACCGTCGCCGCCGGTGGGGCAGTCTTCGGTCCCGGAGTCGCCGCCCGGCTGCTCGACCGTCCGGCCGCAGGGACCGGGCTCACCGCACGCGAGTCGGAGGTCCTCGCGCTGCTCGGCGACGGCCGCTCCAACGCCGAGATCGCCCGCGAGCTCGGGCTGAGCCTGAAGACGGTCCAGAACCACGTCTCCAACGTGCTCGCCAAGCTCCAGGTCAGGGACCGCACCCAGGCGGCGCTGCGGATGCGCGGGCTGAGCTGAGCTCGCTTCGACAGCGGTGTCGCAGCGACGAGCGTGTCGGATCGGCAGTTCCCCGAGCAGACCCCCAAGGTCGTGTAGACGTGTGCCACCGACGAACTCCGGGGGGCGTAGTGCGACGACTGACGATGTTCCTGGCCGCAGTGGCTGCGGCCGTGGCCCAAGTGCTGGTGGTGGCCCAACCCGCGCATGCCTACGAGGTGCGCATCACCATCATGGGCGCCGGTCAGATCGTCGAGACGACGTCGGCCAACCTGGTGGGCAGCGGTTGCGTCACGTCGGCGAACAACCCCACCGGCACGCTCGGGAAGACCTGTCTGGCCGGGACTCCGAGTGGCGACTACGGCTGGGGGTGGACGGTCCGTCTGGTCGCCACGCCCAAGCCCGGGTACCGGTTCGTCCGATGGCAGAGCGACGGGTCCGCGAGGAGTCCGGTCCTCTGCGACGGCGCCGACGGCTCCTCCACCTACACGGACAGCGCGTGCCAGTTCGCGACCTTGATGGACCTGCAGCTCCAGGCCGTCTTCGTCGACGACACTGCGCCCACGATGGCCTCGCTGACTGGACCGAACCAGGCCGTGAACGGATCGACCGCATTCACATTTGCGGCTGCCGCCGACCCGACGATCCAAGGCTTTGAGTGCCGAGTCGCGAACGTGCACGACTGGGTGCCCTGTGCCTCGGGACGCCAGGAGAACCCTGCGTTGTCGGGGCTCTACACCTTCGAGGTCCGAGCGGTCGACTCGAGTGGGAATCGCTCGCCGATTTCGAGCTGGAACTGGACGGTGGACAAGCTCGCCCCGGTCACGACGGTGACCAGCGCACCGAGCGGAACGGTGGCCAGCACATCGGCAACGTTCGAGTTCACGTCCAACGAGTCGGGAACGTTCACTTGCACGCTCGACGCCGTGTCGACCCCGTGCACGTCTCCCACGACGTACACCGGCCTTTCCCAGGGCACGCACACGTTCCAGGTCATGGCGACGGACGGCGCGGGCAACAACAGTGCCGGCATCACGCGCACCTGGACCGTCGACACAGTTGCTCCTACGGCTTCCTCGGCGCGTCCGACGGGGTCGAGGGTCAGCCTGGACTCGAACGCCAGCGTCGTCTTCTCCGAGGCCATGAAGAAGTCGACCGTCGAGTCCGCCGCGAACGGCGTGCCGAAGAACCTCTACCTCACTCTGAGTGGCACCAAGGTGCCCGGTGTCGTCACCTACACACAGTCGCTGAGCGGGGGGTTCAAGGCGGTGCTCAACCCTGCCCGGAGACTTCGACCTGGCCGCACGTACAAGCTCGTCGTGACGGCTGGCGCCCTCGACCGGGCAGGCAACGCACTTGCACCCCGTTCCTGGACCTTCCAGACGAGGGGATGACCCGGAGCGCCTCTCCGACACGCTGTTCGAACAGATGTTTGAAAATGGCCGGGTCGCGGGACTACTTTGAGCCCATGCCCAAGAAGACCGTGACCGAGCTCCCCGATGGTCCTCCCGACGCCACCGGCCTGACCCCGCGCCAGCAGCGGGTGCTCACCCACATCAAGGACTCCATCGAGAAGCGCGGCTACCCGCCCAGCATGCGCGAGATCGGCGAGGCGGTGGGGCTGACCAGCTCCTCGAGCGTGGCCCACCAGCTGAAGGTGCTCGAGGAGAAGGGCTTCGTGAAGCGCGACCCCAACCGGCCGCGGGCGATCGAGGTGTTCCTGCCCGAGGTGATGGCGGCCCGGCGCTCGCTCGGCCATGTCGAGGAGTCGTCGATCGACGAGACGGGCGTCGGCGACGCGATGCCCGCGGCGTCGTACGTCCCCGTCGTCGGCCGGATCGCTGCCGGCGGCCCGATCCTCGCGGAGGAGCAGGTCCAGGACGTCTTCCCCCTGCCCAAGCAGCTCGTCGGCGAAGGCACCCTCTTCCTGCTCGAGGTCAAGGGCGACTCGATGGTCGACGCGGCGATCTGCGACGGCGACTACGTCGTGATCCGCAAGGAGCAGACCGCCGACAACGGCCAGATCGTCGCCGCCCTGCTCGACGACGAGGCGACGGTCAAGACCCTGCAGCGCAAGGACGGCAAGGTCTGGCTGCTCCCCCACAACGACGCCTACGAGCCGATCGACGGCACCGACGCCTCCATCCTCGGCATCGTCACCGCCGTCCTCCGCCGCGTCTGACCCACACCAACGCTGACCCGCCCGAAACTTTCGGGCGGGTCAGCGCGATTTCGGGTCAGTTTCGGGCGGGTCAGCTGAAGAGGAAGCCCGCCCCGCCGTTCATCCCGTCGGAGATGTAGATCGCGAGGTAGCCGACGGCTGCCAGCGTGCCCAGGACGACGGCGGCGATGCACTTGCCGGCGCCGGACGGCGCCTTCCGGCCGGCGTTCCCGACGACGACGCCGGCCACCCCGAGCACCAGCGGCAGCCCCGACCAGAACGCGGGAAGGAGGAGCACCAGCGCGGGGATGGAGAGGCAGAGCGCGGTGCCGCCGGCACTCTCCTTGCGGAGGGCACGGGGCACGACCAGGCCGAACACGAGAACCGTCGCCACGGCGATGGCGCCCCAGACGACGGCGATCTCGCCCCAGTCGTGGGCGCCGAACGCGGTTCCGGCCGCGGCGACGAGAGCGGAGGCGAGACCGATGCCGGCGACGGCGCCTCGGGAGGTGACGGGGCTGGCGGTGATGGTGGTCATGACGGTTCCTTTCGTGGCGGTGGATCTGGTGACCACGAGTCTTGGGTCCGACCACCCCCTGCGTCGTCACGCACCGGAGCGATCCCGCACCACCTCAGGGATGAGCCCGACGTCATTCCTGAGAGTGACTACGTGGACCGGCCGACGGTTCTACGGTCGTCCCATGCACCTGCGCTCCGCGCTCCAGAAGTACGGCGACCTCGCGCTCGCCGCGGTCCTCGCGCTGTCGATGACCCTTGAGCTGGTCGCCTGGGCCGAGGACGGTCTGGCGGCGGCGATCGCGATCGGCCTGCTCGCCACGGTCCCGCTCGCGCTCCGGCGCCGAACCCCGTTGATCTCGTTCCTGATGGTGATGACCGGGGTACAGCTGCTGGTTCGCAGCCAGCCCGGCTTCGACAACGACTCGATGGCCTTCGTGGTCACGTTCTTCGTGGCGCTCTACTCCCTGGGCCGGCACGCGGCGGGGATCGAGGCATGGTTGGGTGCCGGCGGTCTCGTCCTGACCATGGCGATCTTCGTCCAGAGCGAGGGCGGGCTGGCCCAGGCCGACCTGGGGGACTTCGCGTTCGTCCTGGCCTTCGTCGGCGCCCCGTGGGCCGCCGGGCTCACCCTCCGGCTCCGGCGCGAGCGCGAGACCGAGCTGAACGCCGAGAACGAGCGGCTCCGCCGCGAGCAGGAGGAGCGGGCTGCCCGCGCGGTAGCGGAGGAGCGGTCCCGGATCGCCCGGGAGCTGCACGACGTGGTCTCCCACGCCATCTCCGTGACCGTCCTCCAGGCCCGCGGTGCGCGCGCGCACGCTGACGTCGGACCCGGACACCGCCCGGAAGGCGCTGGACGCGATCGAGCAGACCAACACCGCTGCCCTCGGCGACATGCGGCGACTGCTGGCCGTGCTGCGCGACACCGAGCCGGAAGGCCTGGCCACCGACGACCACGCCCCCCAACCCTCGCTGGCGCACCTCGACCGGCTGGTCGCCCAGGTCCGGGAGTCCGGCGTTCCGGTCGAGGTCGACGTCGTCGGCGACCCGCAGGACCTGCCACCCGGCGTCGACCTGTCGGCGTACCGCATCGTGCAGGAGGCCCTCACCAACGTCCTCAAGCACTCAGCCCAAGCCAACGCACGGGTCGTCCTGGAGTACGCCGACGACGCGTTGGCTGTCACCGTCAGCGACGACGGCATCCCGGGTCCGATGAACGGCACGGAGCCCGGCGGAGGACACGGCCTGATCGGGATCCGCGAGCGGGTGGCCGTGGTCGGCGGCGAGGTCGCGGCCGGCCCCGGGCCGGACGGCGGCTTCGAGATCCGGGCGACCCTCCCCTACGCGCTGGAAGTTTCATGACCATCCGGGTGGTCATCGCCGACGACCAGCCCCTCGTCCGCACCGGCCTGCGCATGATCCTCTCCGCCGAGCCCGACCTCGAGGTGGTCGGCGAGGCGACCGACGGCCGCTCGGCGATCGCGGTGTGCCGCGACCTCGCGCCCGACGTCGTCCTCATGGACGTCCGGATGCCCGAGGTCGACGGGATCGAGGCCACCCGCGAGGTCACCGCCGTGGACGACCCGCCGCGGGTCCTGGTGCTCACGACGTTCGACCTCGACGAGGTGGTGTACGACGCCCTGCGCGCCGGCGCGAGCGGGTTCCTGCTCAAGGACGCGCCCGAGGAGCGGCTCACCACCGCGATCCGGGTGGTCGCGGAGGGTGGATCGCTGTTCGCGCCGTCGGTGACCCGGCGGCTGATCGAGGAGTTCGCCCAGCGGGCGCCGCGCCGCGCACCGGACCTCACCGGGCTGACCGAGCGCGAGCACGACGTGCTCCGCCTGGTCGCCCGCGGCCTCTCCAACGCCGAGATCGCCGCCGAGCTGTTCGTCTCGGAGAACACCGTGAAGACCCACGTCGCGCGGTTGCTGATGAAGCTCGGGGTGCGCGACCGGGTGCAGGCGGTCGTCCTCGCCTACGAGTCCGGTCTAGTCCGCCCGGCGGGCTGACCTGCGTTTTCACACTTCGTTGCGCCGCCAGAGGTTCACTTTTCCCTACGTCACGGGGCCAGGGGGGAACCATGCGGATCGGATCGGCCATCGGAGCGGGCCTCGCCGCCGCGCTCGCCCTCGGCCTCGCCCTGCCGACGTACGCCGTCCCACAGGACGTCCCGCGCGCCCACCTGCCCGCGGCCGCGTCCGACCGGGCAGAGCAGGCGCTCGCCGACGTACGCGCGCTGTTCGACGGCGACCGCCCGACCAACGCCCGGGCCTCGGTCCACCCCGGCCGCGACGCCACCCTCGCCCTGCGCGACCTGATCCGGGTGCGCGGCCAGCTCAGGGGAACCGCCGCCCGCGAGGCAGCCCGGCTCCTCGCCCGGCCCGCGGCCAGCAGGCGGACCTGCACACCAAACATCTGCGTGCACTGGAGCAACGCCAACGTCCGCCCGCGCGACGACGACCAGAACAACATCCCCGACTACATCGACGAGGTGCGTACGACGGTCGACGACGTGCACCAGCTGTACGTCGACGCCGGCTACCGCGCACCTCGACCCGACGGCAACCGGGGCGGCAACAACAAGACCGACATCTACATCCGCGACGTGGGGGCGCTGGGGCTCTACGGCTTCTGCACCAGTGACAAGCGGTTCCGCGCGAGCGGACCCTTCGACGCCTGGGCCTACTGCGTGCTGGACAACGACTACCGGCGCCGCCAGTTCCCGGCCCAGACCCCGCTCGAGAACATGCAGGTGACGGCCGCCCACGAGTACTACCACGCGGTCCAGTTCGCCTACGACGCGTTCGAGGACTCCTGGTTCATGGAGGCCACCGCCACCTGGGCCGAGGACGAGATCTTCAACGACATCAACGACAACCTGCAGTACCTCCGCCGCGGGCCGCTCGGCCGGCCACACGTCCCGCTGGACAAGTTCGAGCTCGGCGGGACGCACCAGTACGGCACTTGGATCTTCTTCCGCTACCTCACCGAGCAGTTCCCCGACGGCGTGGGCATGCCGACGCTGGTGCGGCAGATGTGGCAGCGGGCCGACGGGTCGGCCGGTGGTCCGGACATGTACTCGATGCAGGCCATCCGTGCGGTCCTGGCCGCGCGCGGTTCGTCGTTCGCCGGCAGGTTCGCCCGGTTCGCCGAGGCCAACCGCAGGCCGGCGGAGGCGTACGACGAGGGCGCCGAGAACTCGTATCCGCGTGCTCCGCTCAGCGGCAGCCGCACCCTCGAACCCGGCGAGAGCTCCGGCTGGATCGCCCGCGAGCTCGACCACCAGAGCAGTGCCACGATCCGGTTCACGCCCACGGGCGCGACCTCACGGCTGCGGGTCAACCTCGACCTCGCCCACCGGAGCCGAGGCTCCATGGCACTGGTGACGAGCTATCTCGGGGACCAGGCCCTGCCAACGTCGTCGGTCAGCCTGAACCGGCTGGGCGTGGGCTCGATCAGCGTCCCGTTCGTCGTGGGCGAGGTTTCCCGCGTCGAGGTGACGCTGGTCAACGCCAGCACCCGCACCCGCTGCTTCGTGAGTCCGGCCTCGCCGTACTCCTGCTTCGGCGTCCCCCGCGACGACAACCTGACCCAGCGGGTCCGGGCTGTGGCCGTGCGGTAGCCGCTCGGTGAACAGACGGAGGTCACAAGGAAGGAACCGTGTCTCCGCCGCGACGACGTCGTTGCTCTGGGCGTGACCGACAGACACCAGCAGCTCCCCCGCCGCACTGTGCTCGCCGCCGGCGCCGCCGGCGCGACCCTGGCCGGCACGACCATGTCCGCCCCCGCCACCGCCCGGGTCGGGCCGGGCTCGGACGCGGTCTTCCGGCACGGCATCGCCTCCGGTGACCCCACCCCCGACGCGGTCCTGCTGTGGACCCGGGTCACGCCGACGCCGGAGAGCACGCCCGGCTCGGGCCAGGGCCCGCGGGTCAAGGTGACCTGGCAGGTGGCGCGCGACGCCGGCTTCCGCGACGTCGTACGCCACGGCGTTGTCGAGACCGCCCCCTGGCGCGACCACACGGTCAAGGTCGACGTCGACGGGCTGGCGCCGGAGCGGTGGTACTTCTACCGGTTCCGCTGCGCCGGCGTCACCAGCCGCACCGGCCGCACCCGCACCGCACCCGCCCACGACGCGCTTCCGGACCACCTTCGCTTCGGCGTCGTCTCCTGCGCCAACTGGCAGGCCGGCTGGTTCAGCGCCTACCGCGGCCTCGCTGCCCGCGACGACCTGCACGCGGTGCTGCACCTGGGCGACTACCTCTACGAGTACGCCCCCGGGCAGTACGGCTACGGCCAGGGCGAGGTGGACATCCGGCCGCACCACCCGGCGCGGGAGATGGTGTCCCTCGCCGACTACCGGCAGCGGCACGCCCAGTACAAGACCGACCCCGACCTCCAGGACGCGCACGCGAAGTTCCCCTGGATCATCACGTGGGACGACCACGAGGTCACCAACGACAACTGGCGGCGCGGCGGCGAGAACCACCAGCCCGACGAGGGCGACTACCTGCGGCGCCGGGCGCGCGCCCACCGCGCG
Organism: uncultured Actinomycetota bacterium; assembly: GCA_963812345.1. Classification (GTDB taxonomy): domain Bacteria; phylum Actinomycetota; class Actinomycetes; order Propionibacteriales; family Nocardioidaceae; genus Nocardioides. The sequence continues at coordinate 236,152 of CAWEVA010000013.1, read as the reverse complement.
TTCGACGAGTGGCTGCCGGTGCGGATGGACGGTACGGCGAAGCTGGGCGACGGCGCCCGGCTCTTCCGCCGGCTGAAGTTCGGCCAGCTCGCCGAGATCAGCATGCTCGACCTGCGCACCTACCGGTCGAAGATGGTGGAGCAGCCGGCCTTCCCGGCGCCCCACCCCGACCCCGCGATCAGCGACCCCGACCGGACGATCACCGGCGACCGGCAGCTGGAGTGGCTGAAGGACTCGCTCGACAACCGCCGGGCGCAGTGGAAGCTGATCGGCAACCCGGTGATGATCGCGCCGGTGAACTTCGCCTCGCTCCCCGACGACCTGGTCGGCCCGGTCAACGACGTCACCGGCCTGCTCCCGGAGGACGGGGCGCCGTACAACGTCGACCAGTGGGACGGCTACACCGCCGACCGTCGCCGGGTCTTCACGCACATCCGCGACCGCGGGGTGAAGGACGCGCTGTTCGTGACCGGCGACATCCACTCGGGGTGGGCGTGCGAGCTGCCGTACGACGCCTCGACCTACCCGGTCGGCGACTCGGCCGGCGTGGAGTTCGTCTGCAGCTCGGTGACCTCCAACAACCTCAAGGACATCACCGGTTCGCCCTCGCGGACGACCAGCGTCGCCGTCGAGGAGGGGATCAAGGCCAACAACCGGCACGTGAAGTACCTCAACTTCGACGACCACGGCTTCTCGGTCCTCGACCTGACTCCGAAGCGGGCGCAGATGGACTGGTTCGTGATCAGCGACCGTGCCGACCGGGACGCGACGATCAGGCACGAGGCGTCGTGGGTGACCCGGTCCGGCACCGGCCGGATCGAGGCCGTCGACCGGCCGGTCGGGGGCGCGCGGTGACCGCGACCGCTGTCCGCACCAGCCGGCGTACCTTCGTCACCGCGGGCACCGCCGGCCTGCTGTTCTCCTCGCTGGCGTCACCGGCGCTCGCCGCGCGGGGCCGCAAGCGGGCCTACGTCCTGGTGGTCGACGGCTGCCGGCCCGACGAGATCACGCCGGGGCTGACCCCGACCCTGGCGGCGCTGCGCGACGGCGGGCTCAACCATCCGCGGGCGACGTCGCTGCCGGTCATGGAGACCATCCCCAACCACGTGATGATGATGACCGGCCTGCGGCCCGACCGCACCGGCGTCCCGGCGAACCTGATCTACGACCGCGCCCTCGGCGACACCCGCGAGATGGACCGGCCGCGCGACATCCGGTCAAGCACCGTCATCGGCCGCCTCAACGAGGCCGGCTTCACGACCGGGACGGTGCTGAGCAAGTCCTACCTCTACGGCATCTTCGGCACCCGGGCGACGCACCGCTGGGAGCCGCAGCCGATCGTGCCGGTCTCCGGCCACGCCCCCGACGTGTTCACCATGGACGCCACCTTGTCGATGATCGAGGAGTTCGACCCCAACCTGGTCTTCGTCAACCTCGGCGACGTCGACCGGATGGGGCACGCCGACGTCACCGGGCCGGTCGACCTCCGGGCGATGCGGCAGGCCGCGCTCGCCGACACCGACGCCCAGGTCTCCCGCCTCGTCGACCTGCTGAAGTCGAGCGGCCGCTGGAAGGACTCGGTCGTCATCGTGCTGGCCGACCATTCGATGGACTGGTCGAACCCGGACAAGGTGATCAGCCTGACCGGGCCGCTCCAGGACGACCCGTTCCTGGCCGGCAAGGTCGAGATCGCGCAGAACGGCGGCGCCGACCTCCTCTACTGGACCGGGCCTCGCGCCGACCGGGACCGGGCGGTCGCCCGGATGCGGGCCATCGCCGCCGACGTGCCGGGCGTGCTGACTGCCCGGGACCGCCGTCGCCCGGCCTGCGGCTGGGTCCGGAGGCAGGTGAGGTCGTGGTCTACTGCCACGCCGGGTGGCGGTTCACCGAGCCGGACCCGTCCGGCAACCCGATCCCGGGCAACCACGGCCACCCGGCGACCCGGCCGATCCCGTTCTTCATCGGCGGCGGCCACCCGGCCGTACCGCGCCGTGCTGCGTCGTCCGAGCTGGCCAGCACCGTCGACGTCGCCCCTACGGTGGGCGCGTTCTTCGGGGTCGGACGACCGTCGGGTGGGTACGACGGCCACAACCGCCTCTGATCCGAGCGAGCCCGATAGTCCCCGAATCTTTGGTTCCGAACCCGCCCTTTAGGCAACCGGAGATTCGGGGACTATCTCCTCGGGGCGGAAGTCAGGCGTCGGCGAGCCGGCTCAACGCCAGGCGTACGACGCCGGGGTCGGTGGTGGTCCACATCGGCGGCAGGCTCGCCTTGAGGAAGCCGCCGTAGCGGGCCGTCGCGAGCCGCGGGTCGAGCACGGCCACCACGCCACGGTCGGTGGAGGTGCGGATCAGCCGACCCGACCCCTGGGCGAGGAGCAGCGCGGCGTGGGTGGCCGCGACCTGCATGAAGCCGTTGCCGCCGGCCTTCTCGACGGCGCGCTGGCGCGCGGACATCAGCGGGTCGTCGGGCCGCGGGAACGGGATCCGGTCGATGATCACCAGCTGGCAGGTCTCGCCGGGCACGTCGAGGCCCTGCCACAGGCTCAGGGTCCCGAACAGGCAGGTGTGGGGATCGTCGACGAACTGCTTGGCCAGCTCGGGCAGCTGCGCGTCGCCCTGCGCGAGCGTGGTCAGGTGGGGCAGCTGCTCGCGCACCGCCTCCGCGGCCGTCTCGGCCGCGCGCCGCGAGGAGAAGAGGCCGAGCGTGCGGCCCCCGGAGGCGTCGACCAGCTCGACGATCTCGCGCAGCTGGGCCTCCCCCAGCCCGTCGCGCCCCGGGGGCGGGAGGTGCCGGGCGACGTACAGGATCGCCTGCTGGCCGTAGTCGAACGGCGACCCGACGTCCAGGCCCCTGCCACGGCAAGGAGTCGTCCCCGAGCTCGCCCACCGGCTCGGAGTCGACCACCCGCTCGGCCGGCTTCAGCCCGACGCTGGTCGCGAGCGCGGAGAAGTCACCACCGAGCATCAGGGTCGCCGAGGTGAGCACGGCCGTCTTGTCCGAGAGCAGCTTGTCGCGCATCTCGCCCCAGACCTGGAGCGGCGCCACGCACAGCTTCGGCGGGAACCGCTCCCCACCCTCGGCCAGCCACAGCACGTCGGACTCCCGGTCGGCCGCCATCCGCTCGGCGTTGACGAAGACCTCCTGCACCGACCCCTTCGCCTGGGTGAGCCCGGCATCGGCCTCGTCGGAGTCCTTGGGGTACGCCGACAGGCAGGCGCGGGCCGCGTCGCGCACCAGCGACCAGGGCGTCGGCGAGCTGCTCGGGAATGGTGTCGAACCGGCCGGGTGACGCGGCCGACGATCGCGTCGGCGAGCGCGTCGGCGGCGTCGGCCAGGTCGTCGGCCTCGGAGCCGTCGACGTGCCGCTGGGACCGGCGGGCCGCCCGCTCGACGTCGGAGACGGCGAGCTCGTCGGTGGCGGCCTGGGTCACCCGGGCCACCAGCTCGTGGGCCTCGTCGATGACCACCACGTCGTAGTCGGGGATCATCGGCACGCCCTCGATCGCGTCGATCGCGAGCAGCGAGTGGTTGGTGACGATCAGGTGGCTGCGGTGCGCCTTCTCCCGCGCCAGCTCGGCGAAGCACTCGGCGCCGAACGGGCACTTCGCGGCGCCCAGGCAGTCGCGGTGGCCGACGCTGACCTGCCGCCACTCGCGGTCGGTGTGCCGCGGGGCGCCGTCGCGCTCCCCGCTGCCGCCGCCCTTGGCCTCCTCCTCGGCCCACGTGCCGCAGCTCGAGCACCTTCTTGCCCGTCGACCCTGCGGGCACGTCGACGAGGGTGCCCTGGTCGTCGGGGACGCCCTCGCGGATGCGGTGCAGGCAGGCGTAGTTGGAGCGGCCCTTGAGCACGGCGTAGCTCGCGTCGACCCGGTCACCGACCGCCTCGACCAGGCGCGGGATGTCGCGCTCGACCAGCTGGTGCTGCAGGGCCAGCGTGGCCGTCGCGACCACGACCCGGCGGTCGTGCAGCAGGCTCGGCACGAGGTAGGCCAGCGACTTGCCGGTGCCGGTGCCGGCCTGGACGAGGAGGTGCTGGCCGCTCGTCCATCGCGGTCGCCACCGCCTCGGCCATCGCCACCTGGCCGGGACGCTCCTCGCCGCCGAGGGCCTCCACCGCCGTCGCGAGGACCTCCCCGACGGTCGAGGCGCGGGCAGCGGTGTCCCCCGCGGTCTCGCTGGGGGCAGTCGGTGGCACCTGCGCACCCTAACCGCGCCCGCCGACATCGCGGTCACCAGCGGGCTGACGGGCCCACCCATCTTTCCGCCGCTACGAGGCCGGGGTTAACGTGGCCCGGATCACACCTCGTTCTCGGGAGGAACCATGGCCGTCGAGCGCCGTACCGTTCTGAAGATCCACCGCCGCTGCCGCTGCCGCGGGCCCGTTCGCCGGGCTGATCGCGACCCCCGCGCAGGCCATGAACGCGCCGTCCTCGGCCGGTCTCGTGGCCATCCCCGACGAGCGCGACGGAGTCGTGCGGCTGCATCTCCCCGAAGGGTTCCGCTACCGCTCGTTCCACGACACCGAGTCGCCGGTGACCCTGACCGACGGCACCAGGCTCCCCGGACGCCACGACGGCATGGGTGCCTTCGAAGGTCCCGGCAAGACCGTGATCCTGGTCCGCAACCACGAGGTGACTTCCGGTGGGCCCGGCGTTCGGCCCCGGCACGCCGTACGACGCGAAGGGCGGCGGCGGCACGACCACCGTCCAGGTCACCAGGAAGGGCGACGTGATCCGGGCGTTCACCAGTCTCAACGGCACGGTCGACAACTGCTCGGGCGGCATCATGCCCTGGGGCTCGTGGGTCACCTGCGAGGAGACCGTCAACGGCCCGGACGTCGGCCCCGACTTCCAGAACAGCAAGAACATCGAGCTCACGCAGCCTCACGGCTTCGTCTTCGAGGTGCCGGCCAGCCAGTTCCCGGGCAGTGGACAGTCCACTCGCCAGCCGATCCGGAACGCCGGCCGCTTCGCCCACGAGGCGGTGGCCTACGACCCGCAGGGCGGCCAGCTCTACCTGACCGAGGACGACTTCGGCTTCGCCTCCGGCTTCTACCGCTACACGCCGCCGGCCGAACCCGATGGAGGTTGGTGCAGCTCCGCGACGGCGGGGTGCTCGAGATGCTGGCCGTCACGGGCCAGCCCAACGCCCACCTCGAGGCGCAGCAGGTCGGGGACGCGGTCTACGACGTCGAGTGGGTGCGCATCGACGAGCCGTGGAAGTCGTGTTCCCCTACACGCCGGGCCAGCCGGCCACGACCACCAACAACGCGGCCCTGACGTTCGTCGCCAGCCAGGGCTGGGCCAAGGGTGCGGCGTACTTCTCGCGGCTCGAGGGGCAGGTGTACGACGACGGCGTCGTCTACTTCACCTCGACCCAGGGCGGTGGCCCGGCGCAGGACGGCACCGCCGACCCCGGCGGCTACGGCAACGGCTCCGGACAGGTGTGGGCCTACGACACCCAGGCCCAGCAGCTTCGTGTGGTCTTCCAGTCGCCCGGGCCGATGACCCTCGACCTGCCCGACAACGTCACCACGTCACGTCGCGGGACGCTGGTGGTCTGCGAGGACAACATCAACGACAACTACGTCCGCGGCCTCACCACCGACGGCGAGCTGTTCGACATCGCCCTCAACCGGCTGCGCTCAGGGACCGGGACGGACCGGTCGAACGACGAGTTCGCGGGCTCCACCTTCAGTCCGGACGGCCACACCCTGTTCGTGAACATCCAGGCGTCGGCCGGCATGACCTTCGCCATCTGGGGCCCGTGGGAGGAGATCGGCGTCTAGCGCCAGCACTCCGGTTCAGTACCTCAGTCGTCCGAGCGGTCGACCTCGAACCTCGGGGAGCCGCCGACGCACTCCGACTGCACGCGGGTACGACGGTCACCGTCGTTGCTGTCGAACTCGACCCGCACCTCCTCGGGGCCGCGCTCGTCGATCTCGATCGACCACCCGCTGTTGGGCTGGGCGCCCTGCAACGAGATCGTCTGGCCCACGGCACTCGACCGTGACGACCCCGGCGGTCCCCTGCCAGGTCCGTCGTACGCCCCGGTCCGGGGATGACTGCGGGGGAGGCGGTGAGGATGTCGCGGGCGGGTTGTTCGGCGATGACGAGGGACTTGGGCCGGGACCGGGCCAGCCAGGACCGGGACCGGCGCCGGCGGAGGTCGGTGCCGGCGGCGGCGGACCGGAGTTCGGCGTGCTCGACGGTGACCCCTGCCCGGACGGACCAGCGGACGGCCCGCGCGGCGAGGCGGACGGCAGACGCCGAGGGACGCGGCTTCGACGGCTTGGGGGACTTCGGCCGGTCGGTGCGCTTGGACTGCGGCGGCGAGGTGATGGGCGCCGCCTCCCCGACGGGAGAACCGGGCTGGGTGATCACGCCCTCGCCGACCCGGGAGATCACGGCCCACACCAGCACCGCACCCACCACGACGAGGACCAGCCAGGCGGCGCCCGCCATGGTGTAGGTGCGGTTGATCCTCATCACGGCATCCTCGCAGCCAACAGCGGCTCGGGACCAATGGACCGCCACACCGGACGCTCAGCCGATAGCGTGGAGACATGGCCCGCATCCTGGTCGTCGAGGACGACGAGGCGATCCGCATCGCCTGCCGGCGCGGCCTGACCGAGGCCGGGCACGCCGTGGCGACCGCTGCCCGGGGGCTGACCGGGCTCGAGCTCGTCCTCAGCGGCGATCCACAGGTGGTGCTCCTCGACCTCGGGCTGCCGGACGTCGACGGGATCGCGCTGATCTCGATGATCCGGGCCGCGTCCGAGGTGCCGATCATCGTGATCACGGCACAGGACGACGACCCGACGATGGTGGAGGCGCTCGACAACGGCGCCGACGACTACGTCGTCAAGCCCTTCGGGACCGAGCAGGTGGCGGCCCGGATCCGCGCCGTCCTCCGCCGCTCCGGGGCCACGCCCAGCAGCGTCGCCGAGCCGCTGCGGGTCGGCAAGCTGGTCATCGACGAACGCAGCCGGATGGCCACCCTCAACGGACAGCGCCTCGAGCTCGCCCGCAAGGAGTTCGACCTCCTGCTGGCCCTCGCCTCGCGGCACGGCCAGGTCGTCACCAAGGCGGAGCTGCTGGCCGAGGTCTGGCAGGAGGCGTACGGCGGCTCCGACCGGACCGTCGACGTCCACCTCTCGTGGCTGCGGCGCAAGCTCGGGGAGTCCGCCGCGCAGCCGCGGTACCTGCACAGCGTGCGTGGTGTCGGGGTGCGTCTGGTCGACCCCGAGCACGAGCCGGACTAGGCGTATGCGTCGACATATCTCATGGCTGGTCCTGGCGGCCACGACGACGGTCGTCGTCTCGTTCGTGATTCCGCTGTGCCTGCTCGTGCAGACCCTGGCCGAGGACCGGGCGATGGCCGCCGCGGACCAGGAGGCGCGCAACGTCGCGATCCTGGTCACCGGGCTGGTCGACCCGGACCAGCTGGCCGAGGTGGTCGAGAACGTCGACGGCCGGGGCCCCGCCCAGACCGCGGTGCTGACCGTCGACGGCGAAGTCCTGGGCTCCGGCGAGATCGACCCCGACGACCCGGAAGTCCAGCGCGCCCTCGACGGCGAGGCGTTCGAGGAGGTGGACGACTCCGGCGGACGGGTGCTGCTGCCCGTGGTGACCGAGGAAGGCACGGCGGTCGTGCGCACGAGCGTCGAGCCGGACGACCTGCACGCAGGCGTGACCAGCGCGTGGCTCGGCATCGTGGGTCTGGGGGTGCTGCTGCTGGCGCTGGCAGGTGCCACCGCCGCGTGGCAGGGCCGGCGCCTCGCCGAGCCGCTCCGCGAGGTGGCCGGCACCGCCCACGAGCTCCGCGGCGGGAACCTCGCCGCGCGGGCCCGGGTGCGGGGAACCGAGGAGACCAAGGAGCTGGCCCGGGCGCTCAACGGCCTGGCCGAGCGGATCCGCGAGCTGCTCGCGGCGGAGCGGGCGACGGTCGCCGATCTCTCCCACCGGCTCCGGACGCCGGTCACGGCGCTGCGGCTGGACGCGGAGGCCGTGGAGAACAAGGCGCTGGCCCGTCGACTGGGTGATCACATCGGCGTCCTGCAACGCAGCATCGACGCGATCGTCCATGAGGCCCGCCGCCCGGTGCGCACCGACCTGCCGACGGTCGGCGACTTCGCGGCGACGGTTCGTGAGCGCACGGACTTCTGGCAGGTGCTGGCCGAGGACCAGGCCCGGCCGACCGAGATCTCGATCCCCGAGGGGGAGCTGCCGGTGCCGGTGGCACCCGACGACCTCGCCGACCTGATCGACTGCCTGATCGACAACGTCTTCGCGCACACGCCGGAGCAGACCCCGTTCGCGGTCAGCCTCGCCGAGGAGGACGGGACGGTCCGGCTCGTGGTCTCCGACGACGGGCCCGGCCCGGCCGCCCGAGCCGGTGATCGGCTCGGGTCGACCGGGCTGGGCCTGGACATCGCTCGTCGTACGGCGGCTGGCTCCGGGGGCGACCTCAAGTTCGGCCCCGGTGAGGAGGGCGGGACCACCGTCGAGGTGACCCTGCCGCTCTCGTCCGGCTGACCAGTGTCAGTCGTCGTCGCGGTCGTCGCGGTCGTCGCGGTCGTCATCGCGGTCCTCCGCCTCTTCCGCGCTGTCCTCCATGCAGTCCTCGTAGTCGTCCTGCGCTTCCTCTTCGTCGTCGGCGTCGCCTTCGTGCCACTTCTGGCAGTCGCTGTCCTCGTAGTCAACGTGCCCACCGCCCGCGTGGCCCGCCGGCTGCTGTGCCGGCTGCTGGGCCGGCTGCTGGGCCGGGGCGGCCGGTGCCGGAGCTGCCGGGGCCGCTGCCTGGGGGGCCGGGGCCGATGGCGCGGCGGCTCCGGATCCCGACGACGACGCTTCCGGCGCGGGGGCGGCCGGTGCCGGCACGGTGACCGTCTGGACCTGGGTGGTCACGCACTTCCCACCCTCGAGGACCGCCGGCGCTTGGCAGGGGGCAAACCGTGTCTCGCCCTTGGCGGCACGTGCCTTCGGAGTCGCCGCGACCGCCTCGGGGGCGGCCTGGTGCTCCACTTCCGCGGGTGCGGTGATCTGGTAGACCGCGACGCCACCGGCTACACCGGCGACCGTGGCGGCTCCTGCGACGAGCATGCTTTTGAGGTTCATGACGGAGATGTCACATGCACCTTCCCTATGGGCACATCTCCGTAACATCAAGCCTTCCTCAAGCCGGTCGATGCATAACAGATCCTTAACGGGACGTTGAGGCGCCCTTGCCTTGCCCCGAGGACTGTTGTGGCATGAGTTACAGCCACCGCCACCGAGACCGTTACCGCCTCGCCGTCACCGCTGTCACCGGCGTGAGCACGATCGGAGCCCTGACCGCCACGGGCTGGATCGTCGGGATTGCCGCCCAGGACTTCGCCGACCAGGAGGCCGCCAAGGCCGCGAAGGAGGCGAAGGCCGCCAAGGAGTGGGCCAGGAAGTACGCCCGCCAGCAGGCGAAGTACGCCGAGGCCACCGCCGCTGCCGCCCCGCTGAAGCAGCGCCCCTACGTCACCCGCACCACCACACAGTACGTGCAGGCCGCGGGAACGAGCGCCGCGCCTGGATCGGGTGGTGCAGTCGCGCCGACCAGCTCGAGCTCGGGTGCCGCCCCGGCCGCTCCCGCCGCTCCCGCCGCTCCGGCGTCCGCCCCGGCTCCGGCCCCGGCCGCCCCGGCTCCCGCCGCGCCGGCACCGGCCCCGGCTCCGCCCCCGCCGCCCCCGCCGCCGGCACCGAGCAGCGGTTCCTGACATGACCACGACGCACGCGCGCTTCGACGCCCTCGGCACCTACGCCTTCCTGGCGGTACGCCGCCCCGGTGGGCTCGCCGACGCCGTCCGCCTCGCGAAGCGGGTCCTGGCCGACATCGACGCGACCTGCAGCAGGTTCCGCGACGACTCCGACCTGACCCGGGCCAACCGGAACGCCGGCAAGTGGGTCGACGTCGACCCGCTGCTGATCGCCGCCGTCGAGGCTGCCTGCGACGCCGCCAAGCAGAGCGGAGGCCTCGTCCACCCGCTGCTCGGACGGCCGATGGTCCAGCTCGGCTACGACCGTGACTTCGAGGAGCTGAGCGAACGAGCCGACACGTTCCAGTTCCCGTGGGTCGACCCCGGCCCGTCGCTCGACAGCTGGCAGGAGATCGGGCTCGACCACACCGGCTCCATCCGCGTGCCGGACGGCACCGCGCTCGACCTCGGCTCGGTCGGCAAGGCCTGGGCCTCCGACATGATCGCCGCCGGGATCGAGCAGGAGCTCGGACTCCCCGCGATCGTCAGCCTCGGCGGCGACATCCGGATCGCCTGCCCCGACTGGGACCCCTGGCACGTCGCGATCTCCGAGAGGCCCGGCGCCTCCGCCGACGCGCTGGTCGGCCTGGTCTGCGGAGGTCTGGCCACCTCGAGCACGCAGGTCCGCCGCTGGAAGCGTGGCGGAGCTGTCCGCCACCACCTGCTCGACCCCCGCACCGGCGCTCCGGCCCCCGAGGTCTGGCGCACGGTCACCGCGATCGGGTCGAGCTGCACCGCCGCCAACACCGCCAGCACGGCGTCGATCGTCCTCGGGCACGAGGCGACGGGTTGGCTCGGCGACCTGGGCGTCACCGCCCGGCTCGTCGACGCCCACGGAAACGTCACCCGCACCGGCAGCTGGCCGGCCGAGGACATCGAAAGGAACGCAGCATGATGGAGAGCCTGGGCCTGGAGGGCCCAATCCTCTGGTACCTCAACCGGAGCACCGGAGTCGTCACGATCGTCCTGTTGACGGTCACCACCGTTCTCGGCGTGCTCGCCATCGGCGGTCGGCCCGCCGGCCGGGTCCCCCGGTTCGTGACGCAGGCGTTCCACCGCAACGTCGCCCTCCTCTCGGTCCTGCTGCTGGTCGTCCACCTCGTGACGGCGGTGCTCGACGAGTTCGTGGAGATCCGCTGGTGGGAGGCGTTCATCCCGTTCGTGGGGTCCTACGAGCCGCTCTGGGTCGGCTTCGGCGCCATCGCCACTGACCTGATGATCGTCGTGATCGTGACCAGCCTGTTCCGCACCCGCATGAACCACGGCCTCTGGCGCGGGCTGCACGTGAGCACCTACGCCCTGTGGGCCCTCGCCATCGGACACGGCATCGGCGTGGGCACCGACATGACCGAGAGCATGTGGGTGCTGACCGTGGTCTGCGCCATCGCCGTACCCCTCGCGGCGGCCCTTCGCCTGGGTCGCCTCCTGATCGACCGCACCTCAACCAGTTCAACCACCCCTGGAGGATTGAAGTGACCACCACCTACCTGGAGCCCCACCTGACGCGTGAGGAGGACGGGCGTCCGGCCTCTCCGGTCCCGGCGCCCATGGAGGTGACCGTCCGTCCCGGTCCGGCGCTGCTCGCCGGCATCGAGAACGGCCCGTCGCTCGCCGCCCACCGCCGGCAGTACGGCCCGATCCCGCACCTGAACGGCAAGGAGCTGCACGCGCTCGTGAAGCAGATGCAGGTCCGCGGGCGAGGTGGCGCGGCCTTCCCGTTCGCGATCAAGCTGGAGACGATCCTCAAGGGCTCCCGCCCGATCCTGGTCGTCAACCTGAGCGAGGGCGAGCTGGCCAGCGCCAAGGACCACGCGCTGGCACTCACCCGCCCGCACCTCGTCCTGGACGGCGTGGTCGCGACCGCCAAGGCCCTGCGCACCCGCAAGGTGCACGTCGTCCTCCCGGGCGAGCGTCAGGGCGCGGCCGCCGCGATGAAGGCAGCGATCGCCGAGCGCAATGACGGTGTGAACATCTACACCAGCACGGCCTCGTCCCGCTTCGTCGCCGGTCAGGCCCGCGCGGTCGTCGAGCTGCTCTCGGGACGGCCCAACCTGCCGGCCACCACCTGGGCACCTGAGGCGATCAAGGGCCTGAACGGCCGCCCGACCCTGCTCAGCAACGGCGAGACCTGGGCCCGCGTCGGCCTGCTCGTCCTGCGTGGCGCAGAGGAGTACGCCTCCATCGGTACCGCCGAGGAGCCCGGCGCCACCCTGCTGACCATGAACCAGCCCGGCTCGGTGCCGATCGTCGCCGAGGCGGCGTACGGCGACCGGCTGCGTGACTACATCCCCCACGACCGTCACGGCCTCCCGGCCATGGTCGGTGGGTTCCACGGAGCATGGGCGACCTGGGAGACCCTGGCCAGCGCCAAGGTGTCGGTCAACAAGATGCGGGCCATGGGCAACGCGCTCGGCGCCGGCCTCGTGCTGTCGTCGCCGGAGTGCCCGGTGACCCTCACCACCCGCACGGTCGAGTACCTCGCCGGCCAGAGTGCCGGGCGCTGCGGCCCCTGCTTCAACGGCCTGCCCGCGCTCGCCAACGCCGTGACGGCCGTCCACGACGGTCACGGCGGCCTCGAGCGGGTGGACCAGCTGACGAACCTCGTCGTCCGCCGGGGGGCCTGCGCCCACCCGGACGGCACGGTTCGTCTGGTCAACTCGATGCTCTCGACCTTCCCGGCCGAGGTGGAGGCACACGCCCACGGCCGCTGCGACCTCAAGGCCGGCAGCCGCGAGCTGGTCGGCGACAGCTTCACCCGGATCCTCGAGGTGGCGTGATGGCCCAGGTGCTGCGTGTCGACTGGCCCTCCTGCGAGGCCCGTGGCCTGTGCCACGAGGTGCTCCCGGAGCTCGTCGACCTCGACGAGTGGGGCTACCCGATCGTGAAGGGACCCGTCACCAAGGAGCTGATGGACCACGCGAAGGAGGCCGTCAAGGTCTGCCCTCGCCTGGCCCTCCGCATCGTCGAAGGTCGCTGAACCCAGGAACAGAGCTGGGCCTGCGCGGTTTTGCCCCCGTCCGCGCGGGCCCAGCTCGTTCTGTGCCCCAGACGGATAGTCCGTGACGTTTCAGTCGTGATTGGGTGGGATCAACGACCGGAACGTCACGGACTATCGCTGATTTGCCCGGACCAGGCCCGACTCGTAGGCGAGCACGACCGCCTGCACCCGTGTGGTCACGCCCAGCTTCGCCAGCACCCGGTTGACGTGGGTCTTCACGGTCGCCTGCGCGACGACCAGCTCGCCGGCGATCTCGTCGTTGGACAGCCCGCGGGCCATCAGCACCAGCACCTGCCGTTCCCGATCGGTGAGCCCGCCGAGGGCGTGTAGCTCGCCATCGGCCGGCGGGTGGCGGAGGTACTCCTCGATCAGTCGCCTGGTCAGGCTCGGCGCCAGTAGCGACTCCCCCGCGCAGACGGTCCGAATGCCCTCGACCAGCCGGTCGGGAGGGGTGGCCTTGAGCAGGAACCCGGCTGCCCCGGCCTCGAGGGCGTCGTACACGTAGCGGTCGAGGTCGTACGTCGTCAGCACGAGCACCTTGGTCGGAACCCCCGCGGTCGTCAGCTCCCGGGTCGCCGCGATCCCGTCCATCACCGGCATCCGGATGTCCATCAGGACGACGTCCGGCTCGGTACGGCGCACCACCTCGACCGCCTCGCGCCCGTCGCCGGCAGTGCCGACCACCTCGCAGCCGCGGGTCTCGAGGACCAGCTGCAGGCCCGACCGCACCAGCTCCTGGTCGTCGGCCACCACCACCCGGGTCACTGCGTCGCCTCATGGAGCGGGATCGTCACGTCGAGCTCGAACCGGTCGCCCTGCGCGCCGTGCCGCAGCGTCCCGCCGAGCACGCCGACCCGCTCGGCCATCCCCTGCAGGCCCAGCCCGGAGCCGTTCGCGCCGCCGGGGCCGACCGCGTTGGAGCAGCGAGATCCGCAGCTCGTGGTCTGCGGCCTCCACGGACAGCCGCACCGGGCCGGCGGCGTACTTCAGCGCATTGGTGAGCGCCTCCTGCACGACGCGGTAGGCCGAGACGTCGACCCCTCCGGGCACGGGACGCTCCGGCAGGTCGACCGAGGCGTCGACAGCGAGCCCACCCTCGCGGAACGACGCGACCAGCGCCGGGTACGTCGGCCAGCCCGGGCGCCGGCCGCAGGCCCAGCTCGTCGGCGTCGTCGCGGATCAGGTGCAGCAGCCGGCCGGTCTCGGACAGCGCCTCCCGTCCCGCCTCCGCGACCGACTCGAGCATCTCGGCGGCCCGGTCCGGGTGTGAGCGGACCAGGTCCTGCGCCGCCGCTGTCTGCACCACCATCGCGCTCACCGAGTGCGCGATCACGTCGTGCAGCTCGCGGGCGATCCGGTCCCGCTCGTCACGGACCGCCTGGTCGCGCAGCTGCTCGGACTGCCGGGCGAGCAGCTCGCCCTGCTCGGCCAGCTTCCGCGAGATCCGGCCGAACAGGTACGGCGGCACCGCCAGCGACAGCACGAACACGAAGTCGGTCCAGTCGTTGTCGCTGGGGTCGAAGCCGAAGTCGGCGAAGACCAGGGCCAGGGTCAGCACCATCGTCAGCAGCCCGCTCCGGGTACCGAGGTACCGGCCCAGGCTGTAGATCCCGAGGACGTAGAAGAAGATCGGCGTCGCCGCGTCCTGCATCTGCGTGCCGGTCAGCGGGATCGCCATCAGCGCCAGGGCCGAGCACGGAACCGCCACGACGGGCCGGGTCCGCCGGAACACCAGGGCCAGGGCAGCGAGCGCCTCGAGCCCGATCGACGGAACCCACCCGGTCGTCCCGACCGTGGCCAGCTCGGCGGCGCCCAGGGCCAGCAGCACCGCCGGCACCAGGGCGTCCTTCCAGCCCAGCCGCGACTCCTCCGTCACGGGCCTGAGCGTACGGCGGCCGGAGCGCCCGCGCGTCCACCTTGGGGTGGACCCGGAGTCCGACTCCACGGTTGACGACCCGAACCCCTCGCCGGGGCCACGCTCGGAGTCCGTTCCGACGTACCGACTCCGAGGAGGAGACATGCTGGCTGGACACGACCGCGAGATCGGGCGGTTCGCCTGGGTGATGGCCTGGGTGGGCCTGGTGGTGGGGCAGCTGCACGCGCTGTCCCGTTTCGCCACCGCCGACGGCAAGGAGGACCTGGAGTACCCCCTCACGGCGGCCTGGGCCGAGCCCGCCGCCGACCTGCTCGCGCCGCTGCTCAACTGGAGCAATCCCGACATCGTCTACATCACCTACGGCAAGATCTGGCTGCCGGTCTTCGCCGCGTTCACGCTCTGCGCGATCGTGGTCTACCGCCGCCGGGAGCCGCGCGGCTTCGAGAAGTGGGCCTGGCGGCTCGCCATCGGCTCGTACTCGATCGCCACGCTGGCGGTCTTCCTGGACTACTGGACGCAGTGGACCGGCAACTACAACGGCGACGGTGTCGAGGGGACGCTGTTCACACTGGGCTGGTTCGTGACCGTGCCCGGCTTCCTGGGGATGCTGGTCTTCTCGACAGTGCTCGGGATCACCCTGCTCGCCAAGCGTTTCCGGCCGGTCCTCCCGGCGGTGCTGCTCACGCTGGTCATCCCCGCGATGTTCGCGATCCTGTCCGCCACCTCGATGGGCAGCGCGGCGCTGCCGGTGATGTTCGCGTTCGCGATCCTGGGTCGCCGGATCGCCCGGGCGGATTCCGCTACGCCTGCCGCGTCACCGGAGGTCGTGCCCGCCTGACCCCACCGGATAGTCCCCGAACTTTCGGTTGTGATTTCGCGTGAACAACAACCGAAGGTTCGGGGACTACCGCAGCGTTCAGACGGAGTACGCCGCCAGCTCGCCGGCGAGGTCCTCGTTGGCCCGGCCGGAGACCAGGGTCCCGTCGGCGGTGTGCTCCATCGTGGAGATCTCGCCGTGCTGGTGCAGCCGGTTGATCAGGTCGCCGCGCTCGTAGGGCAGCAGCGCGCTGAACTCCACGTCGGGGCGCGGCAGCTCGTCCTCGATGACCGCCAGGGCGTCCGCGATCCCCTCGCCGGTCCGGGCGCTGACGACCACCGCGTGCGGCTCGCGCTGCCGGAGCCGTGCGATCACCATCGGGTCGGCGAGGTCGGCCTTGTTGATCACGACCAGCTCGGGCACCCGGTCGGCGCCGATCTCGGCGAACACCTCGCGCACCGCGGTCAGCTGGCCCTCGGGGTCGGGGTGGGACCCGTCCACGACGTGCAGGATCAGGTCGGAGTCGGCCACCTCCTCCAGCGTGCTGCGGAACGCCTCCACCAGCTGGTGGGGCAGGTGGCGGACGAAGCCCACGGTGTCGCTCATCGTGTAGACCCGGCCGTCCGTGGTCGTCGTACGCCGCGTGGTGGGGTCCAGGGTCGCGAACAGTGAGTCGTCGACCAGCACCCCGGCGTCGGTGAGCCGGTTCAGCAGCGAGGACTTGCCGGCGTTGGTGTAGCCCGCGATCGACACGCTTGGGATGTGGTGGCGACGGCGCTCCTGGCGCTTGGTGTCGCGGGTGCCCTTCATCTCCTTCAGCTGCCGGCGGAGCTTGGCGATCTTGGTGTTGATCCGGCGCCGGTCGGTCTCGATCTTGGTCTCACCGGGGCCACGGCCGCCGATGCCGCCGCCGGCGGCGCCGACCCGGCCGCCGGCCTGGCGGGAGAGCTGGCCGCCCCAGCCGCGGAGCCGCTGCTTCATGTAGTTGAGCTGGGCCAGCTCGGTCTGGGCCTGGCCCTCCTTCGACTTCGCGTGCTGGGCGAAGATGTCGAGGATCAGCGCGGTCCGGTCGACCACCTTGACCTTGAGCCGGTCCTCGAGGTTGCGCAGCTGGCTCGGCGCGAGCTCACCGTCGCAGATGACGGTGTCGGCCCCGGTCGCCTGGACGATCTCGCGCAGGCCGTCGACCTTGCCGCGGCCGACGTACGTCGCGGGGTCGGGCTTCTGCCGCCGCTGGTAGAGCGCGTCGAGCACCTGCGAGCCGGCGGTCTCGGCGAGGAGCGCGAGCTCGGCGAGCGAGTTGTCGGCGTCCTCGACCGCGGCCGAGGTCCACACGCCGACGAGGATGACCCGCTCGAGCCGGAGCTGGCGGTACTCGACCTCGGTGATGTCCTCGAGCTCGGTCGAAAGCCCCGCGACCCGACGCAGGGCGTGCCGCTCGGCGAGGTCGTGGTCACCGCCCGTGAGGCTCTCGGCCTCCTCCGGGTCGGGCTCGTCGGTCCAGGTGTCGGCCGTGCCTGACTCGAGCTCCCCTTCTTCCCAGTCGTCGGTGTCCCAGTCGCTGGTCTCGGAGAGCTCGTCGTCGAGGTTGAATTCTGATGCGTTCGTCATCCTGCACCCCAGCCTAGGTCGGCCCTCGGGTGCACGCACGCGGGTTTCGGCCAGACCGCCTACTTCGGTGGCATCCGGATGCCGCCGTCGACGCGGATCGTCTCGCCGTTCATGTAGGTGTTGCGCACGCACTCCACCACCATCGACGCGAGCTCCTCGGGGTCGCCGAGCCGCTTGGGGAACAGCACGCTCTCGCCGAGCTTGGCCTTGAACGCCTCCGACGCCTCACCCTCGCCGTAGATCGGGGTGTCGATCAGGCCGGGCGCCACGGTGTTGAGCCGGATGCCGGCGGCGGACAGGTCGCGGGCGACCGGCAGGGTCATCCCGACGACACCGCCCTTGGAGGCGGAGTACGCCGCCTGGCCGATCTGGCCGTCGAACGCCGCCACGCTGGCGAGGTTGACGATCGCGCCGCGCTCGCCGGACTCGGTCGGCTCGAGCTTGCCCATCTCGGTGGCGGCCAGCCGGACGGCGTCGAAGGTGCCGATCAGGTTGATCGCGATCACCTTCTTGAACGCGTCGAGGTCGTGGGCGGAGTCGAACTCGCCGTCCCGTCCGATCGTGCGCTGGGCCCAGCCGATCCCGGCGGAGTTGACGAGGATCCGGAGCGGGCCGAGCTCGGCGGCCCGGGTGACGGCGGCCTTGATCTGCTCGGTGTCGGTGACGTCGACCTGCACGAACGCGCCGTCGATCTCCTTGGCGAGCGCTTCGCCCTTGTCGGCCTGCAGGTCGGCCACGACGACCTTGGCTCCGGCTGCGGCCAGCTGGCGGGCGACGGCGGCACCGATGCCGGAGGCGGCGCCGGTGACGAGGGCTGAGGATCCGGTGATGTCCATGGCGCTCGATCCTAGTGATCGCGCGCGTCGGCCTCAGAGCGAGGTCGTACCGCGGGCGACGACCACCGCGGGGCCGGTCAGCAGCACCCGGTCGTCGGCGGTCCAGGTGACCCGCAGGGTCCCGCCGGGCACGTCGACCCGGTAGGTGACGTCGCCGTCCCCCGGGGAGCGCCCGTCGGACAGGGCGGCCGCGACCACCGCCGCGCCAGCGCCCGTGCCGCACGACCGGGTCTCCCCCGACCCCCGCTCGTGCACCCGCATCGCGACGTGCCGCTCGCCGCGCTGGGTCACGAACTCCACGTTCACTCCGTCCGGGTAGACGGCCGGGTCGTGGACGGGCGGCTCCCGCAGCGGGCCCGCCTCGTCGAGCTCACCGACCATGGCCACCGCGTGCGGATTGCCCATGTCGACGTGCTGGGCCGGCCAGGACCGGTCGCCGACCGCCACCATGGTCTCGTCGAGGACCTTCGGGATGCCGAGGTCGACGGTGATCAGGTCGCCGTCGAGCGTGAGCTCCTTGACCCCGTCGCGGGTCCCGACCCGCACCCGGCCACCGCGCGCCAGGCCCTCGTCGACGAGGTGCCGCACGAAGAGCCGGATGCCGTTGCCGCACATCTCACTGACCGACCCGTCGGCGTTGCGGTAGTCCATGTACCACTCCGCGTCAGCGGCCTGACTGGAGTCGATGACCGAGCACCGGACCACCCGCAGCACGCCGTCGCCGCCGATCCCGGCCCGGCGGTCACAGAGCGCGCGCACCCGGTCGGCCGACAGGTCACCGTGCACCGACCCGTCGGGGTCGGGGAGCAGCACGAAGTCGTTCTCGGTGCCGTGGCCCTTGAGGAACGGATACGTGGGGGGCACGGCCCCAAGGTACGCCGTCCGGGACCACCGCGGCCGACCCGCCGCCCCGCGCGGTGGGCTCGGCCACCGCCGTCAGCAGCCGCCCGGTCCGAACTCGATCGCCGTGGCCGCCCCGATCTCCGGAGTGCTCGCGAGCTCGTGGCCGTAGGCCTCCAGCAGCGTCGCCGTACGCACTGATGAACGCCGGCTCGGACGTCACCGGGTGTTCGTTGCGCGGCGACGACGCGCGGCGCCGCCATCGCCTGCTCGATGTTCATGCCCCGGTCGATCCGGTTGAACAGCATCTGCAGCACGGTGGTGATGATCGTCGACGCCGCCCGGCGACCCGAGCGCCACGAACGGCTGCCCGTCCTCCAGCACGATCGTCGGCGACATCGAGCTGCGCGGCCGCTTGCCCGGGCTCGAGCCGGTTCGGGTCGCTCTCGGCACCGGGAAGTCGAGGTGTGAAGTCGGTCAGCTCGTTGTTGAGCAGGAAGCCGCGGTCCGGGTACGACGATGCCGGCGCCACCGGTCTGCTCGATGGTGAGGGTGTACTCGACGACGTTGCCCCACCGGTCGCTGACCGTCAGGTTCGTCGTCGAGAGCCCTTCGGTGTCGTCGTCGCGTGCGGTCGCGCGGTTCGGGGTCGCGCAGTCGCCGTCGTAGTCGTCGACGTCGCCGGCCGGGGCCGGCTTGGCCATTCGCCTCGGTCGGGTTGATCAGGCACGCCCGCTCGGCGGCGAACACGTCGGAGAGCAGGTCGCCGACGGGCACGTCGACGAAGCGCTCGTCGCCGAAGTACTTCCCGCGGTCGGCGAAGGCCAGCGCGCCGGCCTCGAGGTAGCGGTGCAGCGCGTCCTGGTCGGACATGCGCGGCCAGGTCGTAGCGCTCCATGATGTTGAGCGCCTCGCCGACGGTGGTGCCGCCGCTGGAGGAGGACCGCATGCCGAAGACGTCGTACCCGCGGTAGCCGCGAGTGCGTCGGCGCCCGGTCGAGCACGCGGTAGCCGGCGAGGTCCGACCGCTCATGTAGCCCGGGCGGCGCGGGAAGCGTGGCGTCCGGCGTCGTCGGCGGGTCCTGGACGGTCTCGACGATGTCGCGGGCCAGCGTCGCCGCGGTAGAACGCCCGGAGGCCCGCGCTCGGCGATCAGCTCGTAGGTGTCGCCCAGGTCGGGGTTGCGGAACGTCGACCCGACCGGCGGGCGGGCTGCCGCCGGGCAGGAACAGCTCCCTCGTCGAGGTGAACTGCGACGAACCGCGCCTGGTTGGCGGCCGTCTGCTCGTGGAAGGTCTGGTCGACGACGAAGCCCTCGCGGGCGAGATCGGTCGCCGGGCGGATCGACTGCGACAGGGTGCGCGTGCCCCACCGGTCGAGGGCCCGCTGCCACGTGGCGAGGGTGCCGGGCACGCCGACCGAGACGCCGCTGCTGACCTGGTCGTCGCGAAGCTGTAGGGCTGGCCGGTCGCGGGGTCGACGAACGCGTCGTCGGGCATGCCCATCGGCGCGGTCTCCCGGCCGTCGATCGTCTGCACCCTGCCGGTGCTCGGCGTCGTAGTGCACGAAGAAGCCGCCGCCGCCGATGCCGGCGCTGTAGGGCTCGGTCACGCCGAGCGCGGCCGCGGTGGCGACCGCCGCGTCGATGGCGTTGCCGCCGTCGCGGAGGACCTCCAGGCCGATCCGGGTGGCGTAGGGGTCGACCGACGTCACCGCTCCGCCAGATCCCTCTGGCCGTGGGGACCTTGGGCGGTTCGTCGGCCGCAGCCGACCGGGGCGCGGGTCGAGGTGACGACCGCACCGCTGGCGGGGATCTGGATCGCGGCGGCGAGGGTGAGCGCGACGAACGCGGCTGCGGGGACGCCGAGCCTGGAGACTTCCCGAGGAGATGTGCGCATGCTCCACCCTCACCCCGCCGACTGACCGTTGTCGAGGGCTACCCCAGGCTCCGGACCGCCGCCAGCGCCCGGTCGGCCGCTCCGGGTCGTCGTACCGCACCCACACGATGCGCGGGTCGCGGCGGAACCACGACCCCTGCCGCCGGGCGAACCGACGGGTGGCGACGAGCGTGCGCTCCCGGGCGGTGTCGAGGGACAGGTCGCCGGCGAGGTACGCCGCCACCTCGCGGTAGCCGATCGCGCGGGAGGCGGTGCGCCCGTCGGCGAGCCCCTCGCCGAGCAGCCGCTCCACCTCCTCGACCAGTCCCGCCTCGAACATGTGGTCCACGCGCTGCTCGATGCGGGCGTCGAGCGTGGGCCGGTCGATCTCGACGCCGACCTGGATCGTCCGCGGGTCGACGTACTCGAGCTGGGGCAGGCTCGCCGTGAACGGCCGGCCGGTGATCTCGATGACCTCGAGGGCGCGCACGATCCGACGCCCGTTCTCGGCCAGGATCCGCTCCGCTGCCTCGGGGTCCAGGGTGCGAAGGCGGTCGTGCAGCGCGTGTGGCCCGAGCTCGGTGAGCTCGGTCTCCAGCCGGGCCCGCACCTCTGGGTCCGTGCCGGGGAACTCGAAGCGGTCGACGACCGCCCGCGTGTAGAGCGCCGACCCGCCGACCAGCACCGGTGTGGTCCCGCGCTGTCGCAGCTCGGCGATGACGGCGCGGGCCTGCCGCTGGAACTCGGCGACGGTCAGGGGGTCCCGCACGGTCAGCATGTCGAGGAGGTGGTGCCGGATCCCGCGGCGTTCCGCCTCGGGCAGCTTCGCCGTCCCGATGTCCATCCCGCGGTAGACCTGCATGGCGTCGGTGTTGACGACCTCCCCGCCGAGGCGGTCGGCGAGGTCGAGCGAGAGCTCGGTCTTCCCCGATGCCGTGGGCCCGACGACGGCCACGATCGGGGCGACGGACATGCGGCTAGTCTGGCAAAGCGCCGGGCGACCCCCGGCGCGGCATCGACGTGAAGGAGCAGCCATGGGATTCCTGGACAAGCTCAAGGGCAGGGCGAAGACCGCCGTCGACCAGCACGGCGACAAGATCGCCGGCGGTATCGACAAGGCCGCCGCGATGGCCGACAAGAAGACCAAGGGCAAGTACACCGACCAGATCCAGCAGGGCAGGGGCAAGACCAAGGACGCCCTCGACAAGCTGGACGGCAAGAACGACGGCGACCTCGGCGGCCCTGGTGGCCGGCCGACCCGCTGACCGGCGACGACCGTGAGCGACGACGCCAAGGACGCCCCGCAGGGACCCACCGACCCGCACGGCCGGGGCGGGATCGACGCCCCGGCCCCGCCCGGCGGGCCGCAGCGCACGGACGCGCCCGACGGCCCGGACACCCCCGGCGAGGCGGACCCGGACCCCGGTGAGCCCACCCGGCACGGGACCGAGCCGGTCGGTGGCGGCCGGGCCGAGGCCGACGAGCCCACCCAGGACGAGCAGCACCGCGACCAGCAGGAGGAGAACGCCGCCACCTCCCTGGACGAGCCCTCCGACGGATCCGCCGGCGAGTGACCGACCGCTTCGTCGTCGTTCCGGCGTCGTACCTCTTCCTCCTGCGCGACGACGAGGTGCTGCTCCAGCTGCGGCAGAACACCGGCTACATGGACGGCCACTGGGCCGCGGCCGCCGCCGGTCACGTCGAGCGCGGCGAGACGGCGTACGACGCCGTACGGCGCGAGGCGCTCGAGGAGCTCGGCCTGACCGGCATCGAGCCGGTCTTCGAGTTCACCATGCAGCGCACCCGTGGCGGCGAGCCGATCGACGAGCGGGTCGACTTCTTCTTCAGCGCACGGGCCTGGTCCGGCGAGCCCCGTATCCTCGAGCCGGACAAGTGCGCCGAGCTGCGCTGGTGCCCGCTCGACGCGCTGCCCGACCCCGTCGTGCCGCACGAACTCATGGCTCTGCGGTCGCTGGGTACGGGCACCAAGTACCTCACCCACGGTTTTGAGGGAGGCCAGAGATGAGTGACGACGACCTCGGAGCGAAGCCCGAGCCGGAGACCCAGCGGCCGGAGCACTTTCCCGGCGGCGCGGACGCGATCGACGACTCCGGCAAGTACGGCGACACCCCTGGCGGGCCGGCCACGCGAGACCTGCAGCCCGAGGACAACCCGGCCGTCGAGGACGCGATGCCCGAAGAGATCGCCGAGGGCGACGACAAGCAGCAGGAGCCCGACGACGAGACCGGCGAGAACAAGGACCAGCCAACCGAGCCCCCTGCCTGAGGAGGCGACCATGGGCGACAAGGACAGCCCGGAGACCGACATCCGCGACTCCAACCCGAACGCCAACGGCCCCGACGGGGCCGCCGGCGGGATGGGCGTGAGCAGCGAGCGCACCGGCCCCGCAGGTCCGGGTCAGCACTCCACCGACGGCGTCCGCGACGTCACCCCTGCGGCCTCCGACGAGGGCGACGAGGACACGCCTCCGGAGCAGCGGCCCGGCAACCCCGAGGAGAACCCCGACGGGCTGCCGCCCAAGTCGGGCTACTCCAGCGTCGACCCGCGCTCCAAGTAATCGCTGGTTGAGGTGCGAGGGCCGTCTCAACGGCCCGAGCCTCGAAACCCCCGCACGCACGCAGGGCGTTGTCCACAGGCGAGACCGGCGCGTGTCCGAGCCATCAAGAAGTGGGCATGACCGGATCATGCCGTGGACCTACATCGTCGAGTGCGCAGACGGATCGCTCTACGTCGGCAGTACGACGGACCTCGATCGCCGCGTCAGCGAGCACAACCTGGGGCTCGGTGCGGCGTACACGCGGTTGCGCCGCCGACGCCCCGTCAAGTTGGTGTGGGCAGCTGAGTTCCGCCGGGTCGAGGATGCCTTCTTCTACGAGAAGCAGATCCAGGGCTGGGGCCGGGCGAAACGGGTCGCCCTGATCGAGGGTCGGATCAGGGACCTCCCTGACCTTGCGAGTCGCCCACAGCGCTCCTCGGACAGCGCCGCACCCGGTGGTTGAGGTGCGAGGAGCGCCCAGCGACGAGCCTCGCAACCCCCGCACCGGCGCAGGGAGGCCACCACCCAGGGCTCACCGCCCTGCACCACTTCCGGGGTTTCGAGGCTCAGGCGCCAGGGCGCCTTCGCACCTCAACCACCGGCGCCGTTAGCACGCAGGCCGGCGCGTCCGGCAGCGGCGCGGGGACGCCGACGGACGGCATGCCGAGGGAGACCCCGGCCGGCTCCGGCGCGGAGCGGCGGGCCTCCCAGGCGTCACCGGAGCGGGTACGCCGCAGCTCGAGCACCTGTCCGTCGGCGACGAGGTGGTGCGGGGCGGCGCGGGTGATCTCGACCGTGACCATGTCACCGGGGCGGGGTCTCGAACGCTCGCTTCGCTCGCTCTCGACCACCGATAGTCTGGCGGGTGAAGTGCACCAGCCGGTTGTCGGGGCCACGGCCGGAGAGCCGGTGGGTGGCGGCGTCCTTGCGGCCCTCGCCCTCGGCGACCATCAGCTCGACCCGTCGACCGACCAGCCGCTTGTTCTCCTCCCAGGCGATGTCGTTGACCAGCTCGACCAGGCGGTCGTAGCGGTCCTTCACGACGGCGGGAGGCACCTGGTCGTCGAGGACGGCGGCGGGGGTGCCGGGTCGCTTGGAGTACTGGAAGGTGAACGCGCCCGAGAAGCGGGCCTCCCGGACGACCTGCATCGTCTCCAGGAAGTCCTCCTCGGTCTCGCCCGGGAAGCCGACGATGATGTCGGTCGTGATCGCCGCCTCCGGCATCGCCTCGCGGACCCGGTCGATGATGCCGAGGAACTTCCGCTGGCGGTAGGAACGCCGCATCGCCCTCAGCACGCGGTCCGAGCCGGACTGCAAGCGGCATGTGCAGCTGCGGCATCACGTTCGGCGTCTCCGCCATCGCCGCGATCACGTCGTCGGTGAACTCCGCCGGGTGCGGTGAGGTGAAGCGCACCCGCTCCAGCCCCTCGATCTCCCCGCATGCCCGCAGCAGCTTGGAGAAGGCGGCCCGGTCGCCGAACTCGACGCCGTAGGAGTTGACGTTCTGCCCCAGCAGGGTCACCTCGCAGACGCCCTCGGCGACCAGCGCGCGGATCTCGGCCAGCACGTCGCCGGGCCGGCGGTCCTGCTCCTTGCCCCGCAGCGACGGGACGATGCAGAACGTGCAGGTGTTGTTGCAGCCGACCGAGATCGACACCCAGGCGGCGTACGCCGACTCCCGCTTGGTCGGCAGCGTCGACGGGAACACCTCGAGCGACTCGAGGATCTCGACCTGCGCCTCCTCCTGCACCCGCGCCCGCTCGAGCAGCACCGGCAGCGAGCCGATGTTGTGGGTGCCGAACACGACGTCGACCCACGGGGCCTTCTCCACGATCGTGGAGCGGTCCTTCTGCGCCAGGCAGCCACCGACCGCGATCTGCATGCCGGGATGCTTCGCCTTGACCGGCGCCAGGTGGCCGAGGTTGCCGTAGAGCCGGTTGTCGGCGTTCTCACGCACCGCGCAGGTGTTGAAGACGACGACGTCCGCCTGCTCGCCATCAGGTGCGGCGGCGTACCCCGCGTCCTCCAGCAGCCCGGTGAGCCGCTCGGAGTCGTGGACGTTCATCTGGCACCCGTAGGTGCGGACCTCGTAGGTGCGGGTGAGTACCTCTTCTCGGGGTCCCCGCGAAGCTGAGCGCAGCGAGCGTTTCTTGATCATGACCGCACAAGGGTACGGCGGCACCCGGCGCCGGCGGGAATGCTGCGGCTACTTGCGCTCCAGCACGAGGGAGAACTTCGCCTGCTGACGGTCCGGGCCGGCTGGCTCGCAGCCGTTCTTGAAGTCGCTGAAGACCGTGTCCTGCTGGTAGCTGCCCTCGAACGTCGACGGACTGTCGTCGCCCTCCTCGGCCGCGGTGACGCGCGCCCCGTGCTCGGTGTGCATCCGGTACGTGTCGCCCTTGACCTTCTGGCCACCATCGTCGACGCACTGATCCGTCTTGTCGATCTCCTCGAAGGTCACGACGAGCTCGGTGCCGTCCCAGGTGTAGCTGCCCTCGACCGGCGCCTTGACGGTCCCCGAGCACTCGGTGTCGGCGCACTCGTCGAACGTGAACGCGTAGGTGCTGCTCGACTTCATGCCGTCCTTGGCGCCGGGGACGTTGGAGGACTCGAGCACGTACGACGCGGCGTACTTCCCATCCGGAGCGCTCGCCTCCAGGTCGGCAGCGGCGTCCTCCGACGCACTCTGGCTGCCGGTGCTCGGCTCCGCGGGTTCGGCCTCGCCCTCGGCGCCCGCGCACCCTGCGAGGAGTGGTACCGCGACCGCGAGGGCGCACAGCGCACTCCTCACGGCTCCTCCCGGTGTCGTCCCCATGACCCCTCCCCTCGTCCCGCAGTCTCAGGGTGCGGGCGGCTGCGGGCCCGGTCAATCGTCCGAACGGTGCGCCCGGACGGGCCATGGTCGCGCTGGGGGAACGTCACGGAACAGTCACCCTTGGCCCGGCTCGGCCGCTCCACCATGGCCCGGTCAGGCCATTCGCCGCTAGGTTGCGCACCATGACGGCGCAGGATCAGCAACGGCTCACCGCCCGGACGGGCGAGCCGCTCGTCGTTCTCGAGGGCGTCAACAAGTGGTTCGGCGACCTGCACGTGCTCAACGACATCAACCAGACCATCAAGCGCGGCGAGGTCGTGGTCGTGATCGGCCCGTCCGGCGGCGGCAAGTCCACGCTGTGCCGGGCGATCAACCGGCTCGAGACGATCGGCGAGGGCACCATCACCCTCGACGGCCAGCCGCTGCCCCAGGAGGGCAAGGCGCTCGCGGCGCTGCGGGCCGAGGTCGGCATGGTCTTCCAGAGCTTCAACCTCTTCGCCCACAAGACGATCCTGGAGAACGTCACGCTCGGGCCGATCAAGGTCCGGGGCAAGAAGAAGGACGAGGCCGAGAAGCGGGCCAAGGAGCTCCTCGACCGGGTCGGCGTGGGGCACCAGGCGGCGAAGTACCCCGCCCAGCTCTCCGGCGGCCAGCAGCAGCGGGTGGCGATCGCCCGGGCGCTGGCGATGGATCCGAAGGTGATGCTCTTCGACGAGCCCACCTCGGCCCTGGACCCCGAGATGATCAAGGAGGTCCTCGACGTCATGGTCGACCTCGCGAAGCAGGGGATGACGATGATCGTGGTCACCCACGAGATGGGCTTCGCGCGGACGGCCGCCGACCGGGTGCTGTTCATGTCCGACGGCGCCATCGTCGAGGAGAACACCCCCGAGGAGTTCTTCACCAACCCGCAGACGGATCGCGCCAAGGACTTCCTCGGCAAGATCCTCAAGCACTGACAACCAGCAACAGCCCAAAAAGAAGGGAAAGAAGATGCGACTCATCAAGACCAAGGCGGCGGTAGCCGGCATCGGTCTCGCGCTGAGCCTGGCCGCCTGCGGCGAAGCCGGCGAGAGCGGCGAGGGCAGCGACGTCCAGGCCGCGGAGGACTGCGCCGGCAAGTTCGACGACGGCTCCGCGATGGCCGAGCTCGCCGAGGCCGGCGAGATCACCGTCGGGGTGAAGTTCGACCAGCCCGGGCTCGGTTTCAAGGACGCCGCTGTCCGACATCCCGACCGGGTTCGACGTCGAGATCGCCAAGCTCCTCGTCGCCGACCTCGGCATCGACCCCGAGGACACCGACGCGGTGACCTGGGAGGAGACGATCTCCGACAACCGCGAGCCCTACCTCGAGGAGGGTCGCGTCGACCTGGTCCTCGCGACGTACTCCATCACCGAGGAGCGGCGCGCGATCGTCGGCCAGACCGGCCCCTACCTGGTCACCGGCCAGCAGATCCTGGTCAAGGAGGACAGCGACATCGCCGGCAAGGAGGACCTGCAGGGCGAGGAGGTCTGCTCGGCGGAGGGCTCGACGTCGATCGAGAACGTCGAGCCGAGGGCATGGTCCCGGCGTCCGCGCCCGACTACTCCCAGTGCGTCGAGGACGTCCTCAACGGCTCGGTCGAGGCGATGTCCACCGACGGCGCGATCCTGCTCGGCTACGCCGCCCAGAACCCGGGCGAGCTGAAGGTCGTCGGCGAGGAGTTCTCCGAGGAGCGGATCGGTGTCGGCTACTCCCGAAGGACGACCCCGAGATGTGCGAGTGGATCAACGGCGTGCTCCAGGAGTCGTACGACGACGGCTCGTGGGCCGAGGCCTTCGAGGCCACCCTCGGCGAGGGCGGGGCGGAAACGCCCGAGCCCCCGGCGCTGGACGAGTGCCAGGCCTGACCGACGTCAACCGACGGTGGGGTGGCCGGTCCGACCGGCCACCCCACGGTCTCGACAGGATCGCTGAACTGGAGGCTGACCCGGTGCAGGTCGTGCTCGACAACTGGGACCTGGTGGTCCGTGCCTTCACCTACACCATCCTGCTCTTCCTGATCTCGGGCGTCCTCTCCATGGTCTTCGGCACGCTGCTGGCGGCGATGCGGGTCGGGCCCATCGGCGTGCTCGCCAAGGCCACGGCGCGTCTACGTGACGATGGTCCGCAACACCCCGTTGCTGATCGTGCTGATCTTCTTCCGGATCGCGGGGCCGAAGGTCGGGCTCAACTTCAACTTCGTCGACATCGTGATCGGCGAGATCCGCATCAACCGACCTCTTCGTGGCCTGCGTCGCCGGCGCTCACCGTCTACACCTCGTGCTTCGTCTGCGAAGCGCTGCGCTCGGGCGTCAACGCGGTGCCGCTCGGCCAGGCCGAGGCGGCCCGCGCGATCGGCCTGCCCTTCGGCGGGACGATGACCCAGGTGGTGCTGCCCCAGGCGTTCCGGGCATCGGTCCCGCCGCTGGCCAGCGTGCAGATCGCGCTGCTCAAGAACACCACGTCTGCCGGTGCCTTCGGGGTCAGCGAGGCGTTCTACCGGATGAAGTTCTTCACCAATGACGAGCCCGGCGAGCGCATCGGGATCTTCCTCTCCTTCGCCCTGATCTTCGTGCTCCTGGTCGAGATCGTCTCCTTCTTCGCGAACCGGCTCGAGCGACGCTGGAGGATGCGCACTCACGAATGCTCGCTCGCTCCGCCGCGACGCATGTCCTCTTCGATGCGCCCGGGCCGGCGACCGTCGCCCGGCACCGGATCTACACCGTGCTCGCGGCGCTCGGCCTGATCGGCGTCGCTGGCCTTCGTCGTCTGGCGGCTCTACGAGACCGGCCAGTTCGAGTACGACCTGTGGGAGCCCTTCGTCACCCCCGCCTACATCGAGGCGCTGCTCGATCGACGGGCTGCTGGTCACCCTGCAGATGGCGTTCAGCGCGGTCCTGCTCGCCGTGGTCTTCGGGGTCGTCTTCGGCGTCGGCAAGCTCTCCGACCACGCCTGGATCCGCTGGCCGTGCTGGGCGGTCGTGGAGTTCTTCCGCGCGGTCCCGGTGCTGCTGCTGATGGTCCTGGTCTTCTTCTCCTACGGCATCAACCGCGGGAGAGCGGCGCCTACTGGACCGTCGTGCATCGCGCTGATGCTCTACAACGGGGCCGTCCTGGCCGAGGTGTTCCGCGCCGGCCTCCTGGCGGTCCCGCGCGGCCAGGCGGAGGCGGCGTACGCCGTCGGGATGCGGAAGACCCAGGTCATGAACGTCATCCTGCTGCCGCAGGCGGTCAAGATCATGCTGCCGGCGATCATCAGCCAGATGGTCGTCGCCCTGAAGGACACCAGCCTGGGGTACGCCGTCGCCGCACCCGGGCTGACCGCCATCGGCGATCAGATCTACGGCCAGTTCCAGAACCAGGTGCCGACCGCCATCGTGCTGGCCGTCATCTACATCGGCGTCAACCTGGTGCTGACCGCGATCGCCACCTGGGTGCAGAAGAAGTTCGTCGGCGAGAAGAAGCCGCTCGAGGTGTCGATGGTCGGCCACCTCGACGACGGCCGCGCCGTCTGAGCTGCTCCTCGTAACCGCGCCGCGGTGCGGCCTCGTTGCACCGGCATGTGCCACTCCCACGCCTTCGACCGGCGCGCGCTGCTGCGGGCGGGGGCGGGCGTGGCCACCGTCGGCGCCCTGGCGACCTTCGCGCCCGCGGCCGCCGGAGCCGTCCGGACCGAGACCTTCTCGGGTGAGTTCACCAGCCCCGCCACACCCGACTGGCACTACCTGCCGATCAAGGTCCCCGGCGGGGTCAGAGAGATCGAGGTCTCCTACGACTTCCAGCCCACCGACACCGGGGTCGGCTTCAGCTACAACGTGGTCGACATCGGGATCTTCGACCCGTCCGGCCACGAGCTGGGCAACGCCAAGGGCTTCCGGGGATGGTCCGGTGGCGCGCGACGCAGCTTCCGGATCTCCCGCGGGTCGGCGACGCCCGGCTACCTCGCCGGCCCGATCACGGCCGGGGTCTGGAACATCGTGCTCGGTCCCTACGCGATCGTGCCGCCCGGCACGAAGTGGGAGGTCAATGTCACGCTCCGCTTCGGCGACCCCGGGCCGCGGTTCGTCGCCGCGCCGGCCCCGGAGTCGGTGCCGGGGACGGGTCCGGGGTGGTACCGCGGTGACCTGCACCTGCACACCGTCCACTCCGACGGCAAGCGGACGCAGCCGGAGATGATCGCCGCGGCCCGAGAGGCCGGGCTCGACTTCATCGGCTCCTCCGACCACAGCACCAGCTCGGCGTCGTACTCCTGGGGGCGGCACACGCCGCCGGACTTCCTGGTCATGAACGGCGAGGAGGTCACCACCCGCAGTGGGCACTGGCTGGCCACCGGCCTCCCTGCGGGGACCTGGATCGACTGGCGCTACCGCGCGGGCGACGACCAGCTGCAGCGGTTCACCGACCGGGTGCGGGCGGTCGGCGGGCTGGCGATCGCGGCGCACCCGTTCAACCCGGTGCCGAGCATCCGGTGGGAGTTCGGCTACGACTACGCCGGCATCGACGCGATCGAGGTCTGGAACGGCCCCTGGACCGGCGACGACCAGACCGCGGTCGAGCACTGGCACGCGATGCTGGCCTCGGGCCCTTCATCCCGGTCGTCGGCAACTCCGACTCCCACGTCGACAGCCAGGAGGTCGGGCTGGCCCAGACCGTGGTCCGGCTGTCCACGCTGTCGACCGCTCAGGTGATCGCCGCGATCAGGCGCGGACGCGCCTGGGTCGCCGAGTCCGCCGGCGTCGAACTCTCCTTCGAGGCGACGCTGGACGACCGTCTCTAACGACCGTCCCGTGCGGCGACCACCTGGGGGCCGAGCCGACCGACCTGGTCGACGTACGCCTGGCCGCATCGGGCGTCCCCGGCTCGGTCGCGCAGATCCGCGGGCCGGCCGGGGTGCTGGCCGGCGGGGCGGCCGACGATGCCGGGCAGGTGACCGTCACGGCCACGGTGCCCGCCGGGACCGCGCCGTTCGTCCGCGCCGAGATCCGGCGGCCCGACGACGTCGTGGTGAGCCCGGTCGACGACATGCCCGGCGCCCAGATGGTGGCCCTCACCAACCCCATCTTCCTCACCTGACGCTGACCCGCCCGAAACTTTCGGGCGGGTCAGCGTGTTTTCAGGTCAGTTTCGGGCGGGTCAGCGCTTGGGGGTGACCCAGAGGCGGATCACGCCCTCGATGACGACCTCGCCGTCGCGGCGTACGCCGCGGACCCGGACCGGCAGGTCGCCCCCCGAGGTCGGCAGAGCGTCGCCGGTCCACTGCTCGGGGTCGGTCTCGGCGATGCAGGTGACGTCGGAGTCGGCCTTCGCGGTGTAGGCGACGTCCATGCCCTTGGGGATCCACCGCTTGTCGGGCGGGATCGTCGCCTCGGCCAGCGCCCCCATCGCGGCCTCGAGCCCGTTGCACAGCGCGATCGCGTGCACGGTCCCGATGTGGTTGTGGACGGCCCGCCGCTTCGGGATCACCAGCTCCGCGTGGTTGGGCCGGATGTCGACGAAGCGCGGCCGGATCGTCGCGAAGTACGGCGCCTTCCTGCTGAAAGCGATGGAAAAGATCCGCTTCCCCTGGGGGAGGCGGCTGGTCTTCTGCCAGAGGTCGAGTACGGCGGGCATGGCGGGCAGGCTACCGGCGCGGACCGGGCCGGTCGGAGCCGTCTCGCACCCACAGGTTTAGAGTTGGCGATTTTTGGTTACGGTACCGTAGGTAACCCTCGAGGAGCCCCATGACCACCACCCTGCCCGACCCTGCCCCCACCACGACCCCGGACAGAGCCACGCTGGGCGGCGAGACCCAGTCCCGCAAGGAGCAGGTGGCACTCGCCCTGTTCATCCTGGTGCCGTTCGCGGCGCTGATCGCCGCGGTCCCCGTCGCCTGGGGCGGCTGGCTCGGCTGGACCGACGTGGCGATCGCCGTCCCGATGTACTTCCTCACCTGCGGCGGCGTCACCGTCGGCTTCCACCGCGGCTTCACCCACCGGTCCTTCAGGCCCAACCGGGCGACCAAGATCGCGCTCGCGGTGCTGGGCTCGATGGCGATCCAGGGGCCGGTCGTGCGGTGGGTGGCCGACCACCGCAAGCACCACAAGTTCTCGGACAAGGACGGCGATCCGCACTCCCCCTGGAAGTACGGCGACACGGTCGGCGCGCTCTGGAAGGGGCTGTGGCACGCCCACATGGGGTGGCTCTTCGACGAGGAGCAGACCCCGCAGGGCAAGTTCGCCCCCGACCTGATGAAGGACCGCGACATCGTCCTGGTCTCGAGGCTGTTCTGGCTGTGGACCCTGGTCTCGTTGCTCCTGCCGCCCCTGGTCGGTGGCCTGGTCACCATGTCCTGGCAGGGGGCGCTGACCGCGTTCTTCTGGGGCAGCCTGGTCCGGGTCAGCCTGCTGCACCACGTCACCTGGTCGATCAACTCGATCTGCCACACGGTGGGCGAGCGGCCGTTCCTCTCCCGCGACATGTCCGGCAACGTCTGGTGGCTGGCGGTCCTGTCGATGGGCGAGTCCTGGCACAACCTGCACCACGCAGAGCCCACCTCCGCCCGGCACGGCGTTCTCCGCGGACAGGTCGACTCCTCGGCCCGGATCATCTGGCTCCTCGAGAAGGCCGGATGGGTCCACGACGTGCGCTGGCCCGACCCCGAGCGCGTCGAGCGGAAACGCGCGGCCTGACGCATGCCGAGTCCCGCGAAACCGGCCAAGGCCCACCGCACCCGGATGACCGCGGCCGAGCGTCGCGAGCAGCTGATCGAGGTCGCCCGCGGCCTGTTCGCCGAGCGCGGATTCGACGGCTCGGCGATCGAGGAGGTCGCGAACCGGGCGGCCGTCTCCAAGCCGATCGTCTACGAGCACTTCGGCGGCAAGGAGGGGCTGTACGCCGTCGTGGTCGACCGGGAGGTCACCCTCCTGCTCTCGATGATGCGTGAGGCACTGACCGCCGGTACGTCGCGCGAGCTGCTCGAGCAGGCCGCGATCGCGCTCCTGGACTACATCGAGCAGCACCCCGAGGGCTTCCGGATCCTGGTCCGGGACAGCCCGATCGGCACCACTGCGTCGTTCCAGTCGATCATCGGCGACGTGGCGACGCGGGTGGAGGGGATCCTCATGGAGGCGTTCATCCGTCGTGGGCTCGACCCGAAGACCGCGCCGATGTACGCCCAGATGCTGGTCGGCATGGTCGGCACCACCGGCCAGTGGTGGCTCGGCACCCGACAGCCCGACCCCCACGTGGTCGCCGCCCACCTCGTCAACCTCGCCTGGAACGGCCTGAGCGGGCTGGAGCAGGAGCCGGAGCTGATCACGCGGGGCTGAGCAGCTCCACCCGGTTGCCGTGGGCGTCAAAGGTGTGGAACCGCACGTGGCCGGGGAAGGTCTCGCGCTCGCTCCAGTCCACCTCGAAGCCGAGGCCGGCCAGCCGTTCGCCGGCGGCCTCGAGCTCCGCCACTCCGGCCAGCAGCAGCGCCGGGTGCGCCTTGCGCGCGGGGACGAAGGGGTCCTCGACGCCCACGTGGATCTCGGCACCGTCGTCGGAGCGAAACCATGCCCCACCGCGGGCGCGCAGGGCCTCAGGCTTCTCCACCTCGGTCATCCCGAGACCGGCGCCGTAGAACCGCCGGGCGCCGTCCTCGCCTCCGGGCGGGCAGGCCACCTGCACGTGGTGCAGCCTCATGCCGTCTCCCGATCCTCGCCACCACGAAGACCCGCCGGAAGGGCAGCACCACGCCGTACTCGTGGCGCGGGTACGCCGCCCGCAGCCGCGCCCTGAACTCCTCCTCGAACTCCTCCCGCAGCCCACTCGGCAGCGCCTCGAGCGTCGGCCGCGCGCCGGTCCCGGACACCCAGGTGAACACCGGGTCGTCGCCGGTGAGCACGTGGAGGTAGGTGGTCTCCCAGGCGTCGACGGCGCAGCCGGCCGCGGCCAGGACCTCCAGGTACGTCGCGGGGTCGTGGCTGTCGGGGACCGCCACGCCGGCGGTGTGCGCGGCGTACCGCTCCTCGGCGGCCAGGTCACGCCGGATCGTGTGGCTGGGCTCGTCGAGGTTGCCGGGCACCTGGAAGGCGAACCAACCCCCCGGGCTCACCCGCTCGACCAGCCCGGGCAGGAGCTCGAGGTGGTCCGGGACCCACTGCAGCGTCGCGTTGGAGACGAGTACGTCGACCTGCTCCCGCTCGTCCGACACCCATTCGCGGAGGTCCCCCACCTCGAAACGGACGCCCGGAGCCTGCGCCCGCGCGATCATCTCCGGGCTGGAGTCGAGGCCGAGCACGTCGGCGTCCGGCCACCGCTGCGCGAGCAAGCCGGTCAGGTTGCCCGGCCCGCAGCCGAGGTCGACGACCCGGCGCGGTGACTCGGCGTCGATGCGTGCGAGCAGGTCGAGGAACGGGCGGCCCCGCTCGTCGGCGTAGGTGAGGTAGCGGTCCGGGTCCCAGGTGTGCGGCATGGGTCGATCCTGCACCTGCTCTTATCTTGATGTCAAGATTCTCGACATGGGGCTAGAATGATCGCATGAGGGACGAGGTCGACGACCTGACCGAGGCGTGGGCACGCGAGCGCTCCGACCTCGACCTGGCGCCGGTCGCGGTGTTCAGCAGGATCAGCCGGCTCGCCCGCCACCTCGACCTCGCCCGACGAGCGGCCTTCACGACCCACGGGATCGAGTCGTGGGAGTTCGACGTGCTGGCCGCCCTGCGCCGCGCCGGGGCGCCGTACGAGCTGTCTCCCGGCCGGCTGCTCCGCGAGACGCTGGTGACCAGCGGGACGATGACCAACCGGGTCGACCGACTGGCGGCGCGCGGCTTCGTGGAGCGCTACCCCGACCCCGACGACCGGCGCGGGGTCATCGTCCGGCTCACGGCCGAGGGGAAGGAAGCGGTCGACGGCGCGTTCGAGGCCCTGCTCGCCGCCGAGACCGAGCTCCTCGCCGGCCTGCCCGTCCGCGACCGCAAGCGGCTCGCCGGCCTGCTGCGCACCCTGCTCGCGCCCTTCAGCTGAGCCGCCGCCCTCCGTCACGGCGGGAGTTTCACTCGAGCAGCTCGGCCGCCTCGAGCCATTCCTGCTCCAGTCCCTCGCGCTCCGCCCGTACGACGGCGTACTCGGCGCTCAGCTCGGTCAACCGCTCGTGGTCGTGGGCGTGCGAGGCGATCTCGGCGTCGAGCGACTTCTCCCGCTCGGCCAGGCGCTCGAGCTGCTTGTCGATCCGCTCCATCGTCTTGCGGGCCGCCCGCTCCTCCGCACTCCCGGCTTGGGCTTCGCTGTCGGCTCACCGGGTCTCGACCCGCTCGCGCGACCTCGTGCCTCGGTCGCGTCGACTTGCTCGACCTTCGGCTCGCCCACGCGGGGCGCTCGTCCCTCGCGCCCCGCTGCTCCCTCGCCATGTGTTCGAGGTACTCGTCCACGCCCCGGGGCAGCATCGAGATCTGGCCGTCGCCGAGGAGCGCCCAGACCGAGTCGCAGACCCGCTCCAGGAAGTAGCGGTCGTGCGAGACCACCACCAGGGTGCCCGGCCAGCCGTCGAGGAAGTCCTCGAGCACGTTCAGGGTCTCGATGTCGAGGTCGTTGGTGGGCTCGTCGAGGAGCAGCACGTTGGGCTCGGTCAGCAGCAGCCGGAGCAGCTGGAAGCGGCGGCGCTCGCCACCGGACAGGTCGCCCACGCGGGCGGTCAGCCGGTCACCGGTGAAGCCGAACCGCTCCAGCATCGCCGTGGCCGTGATCTCGCCGTCGGCGGTGCGGGTCACCCGCCGGATCGACTCGACCGTCTCCAGCACGCGCGCGGCGGGGTCGAGGTCCTCGACGTGCTGGGTCAGGTGCTGCAGGGCGACGGTGCGCCCGTGCCGCACCTTCCCGGCGGACGGCGCCAGCTCGCCGGTCAGCAGTGCCAGCACCGAGGACTTGCCGGACCCGTTCACGCCCACGATCCCGAGCCGGTCCCCGGGCCCGAGGCGCCAGGTGGCGTGGGTGAGGAGGACCCGGTCACCGCGGGAGAGGTCGACGTCCTCGACGTCCACCACGTCCTTGCCGAGCCGCTGGGTGGCGAACCGCTGGAGCTCGAGCCGGTCCCGTGGCGGCGGCACGTCCTCGATCAGGGCGTTCGCGGCCTCGATCCGGAACTTCGGCTTCGAGGTGCGGGCCGGTGGGCCGCGTTGCAGCCAGGCGAGCTCCTTGCGGACCAGGTTGCGCCGGCGTACCTCGGTGGCCTCGGCCTGGCGCTGGCGCTCCGCGCGGGCCAGCACGTACGCCGCGTAGCCACCCTCGTAGGCATCGACGACCCCGTCGTGGATCTCCCAGGTCGCCTCGCACACCGCGTCGAGGAACCACCGGTCGTGGGTGACCACGACCAGCGCGCTGGGGCGTTCGACCAGGTGGCCGGCCAGCCACGCCACGGCCTCGACGTCGAGGTGGTTGGTCGGCTCGTCCAGCACGACCAGGTCGTGGTCGCCAAGCAACAGGGCAGCCAGCGAACAACGTCTGCGCTCGCCGCCGGACAGCCCCAGCACCGCCCGGTCGAGGGTGATCCCGGCCAGCAGCTCCTCGACGACCTCGCGGGTGCGCGGGTCGGCCGCCCACTCGTGGTCGGACCGTCCGGCCAGCACCGCTTCGCGGACGCTGTGGGTGTCGGAGAGGGCGTCGCCCTGGTGGAGGTAACCGACGGCCAGTCCTCGCACCCGCGAGACCCTGCCCGAGTCCGGCTCCTCCAGGCCCGTCATCACCTCGAGCAGCGTGGTCTTGCCCGCGCCGTTGCGGCCGACGATCCCTATCCGCTGCCCCGCGGAGATCCCCAGGGAGACGTCGTCGAGCAGCGCGCGGACGCCGTACGCCTTGGAGACCCGCTCGAGGTTGAGCAGATTCGCCATCAGCCCGGGTCCACCGCGGGACCCGGGGCCGGCCCGGCCGCGGTGAGCGCGGTGACGTGCCCGGTGTAGCGGAGGCCGTCGGCCACGGTGTCGGCGTGTGCCTCGTCCTCGCAGAGGAACACGCAGGTCGGTCCGGAGCCGGAGATCAGCCCCCGCAGCGCCCCCTCCGACTCACCGAGCGAGATCAGGGACCGCAGCTCCGGCCGCAGGTCGAACGCCGGTCGCTGCAGGTCGTTGTGCAGTGCGGCGGCGAGCTCCCGCGGGTCGCCCGTGGCCAGCGCGGCGATGAGGTCGTCGGCCGGCGCCGGCGTGTCGGCGTGGGGCACCATGTCGTCGAAGTGCCGGTAGACCGTCGGCGTGGGCAGGCCGTCCCGTTGGGGTACGACGACCCACCACCACTCGCCGGGATCGGGGACCGGCTCGACGACCTCGCCGCGACTGGTGCCGTGCCCCGTGCCGCCGAGGAGCGCGAAGGGTACGTCGCTGCCGAGCTGCACCGCGAGCCCCGTCAGCTCGGCACGGGGGGTCTGCAGGTCCCACAGCCGGTCGAGCGCGACGAGCGCCGCGGCCGCGTCCGCCGACCCTCCCGCGAGCCCGCCCCCGACCGGAATGGCCTTCTCGACCAGCACGTCGGCTCGTGGCTCGATGTCGTGCAGCCCCGCGAGCAGGGCCCCCGCCCTCGTGACGATGTTGTCGCCCACGCCCGGGACGGCCGACCGGTCGACGTAGGGCTCGGCCCGGGTCTCCACCCGCCAGGCGTCGCCGGCGGTGGCCGCGACGTGGTCGTACAGCGAGATCGCCTGGTAGACGGTGGAGAGCGCGTGGTAGCCGTCGTCGCGGGACGCGCCGACCCCGAGGTGCAGGTTGATCTTCGCGGCCGCGCGGGCGCGGACGGTGCTCATTGCTCCTCCCCGCGCAGCGCCTCGGCGATCCGCACGAACGCTCCGATGTCGAGCACCTCGCCGCGGGCCACCGGGTCGACGCCGGCGGCGACCAGCGCCCGCTCGGCCGCCTCCGCCGATCCGGCCAGCCCACGCAGCGTCCCGCGCAACGTCTTGCGCCGCTGGGCGAACGCCGCGTCGACCACCGCGAAGACCTCGGCCCGGGAGGCGGTCGTGCTCGGCGGGTCGCGACGGGTCCAGGCCACCAGGCCGGAGTCGACGTTCGGCGGCGGCCAGAAGACGGTCCGGCCGATCGTGCCCGCGCGACGTACGTCGGCGAACCAGGCCGCCTTGACCGACGGGACGCCGTAGACCTTCGAGCCGGGCCCGGCGGCGAGGCGGTCGGCGACCTCGGCCTGCACCATGACCAGGCCGCGCTCCAGCGAGGGCAGCAGGGCCAGCAGGTGCAGCAGGACCGGGACCGAGACGTTGTAGGGCAGGTTGGCCACCAGGGCGGTCGGCGGCGGGCCCGGCAGTCCCGAGAGCCGGAGCGCGTCGGCGTGCACGAGCTCGAACCGGTCGGCGTGGTCGGGCGCGTACGACGCCACGGTGGACGGCAGCAGCGCGGCCAGCTGGTCGTCCACCTCGACCGCCACCACCCGCTTCGCTGCGCCGAGCAGCGCGAGGGTCAGCGAGCCGAGCCCCGGCCCGACCTCGACCACCACGTCGTCCGGCGTGATGCCGGAGGTGCGGACGATCCGGCGCACGGTGTTGGCGTCGATGACGAAGTTCTGCCCACGCTGCTTGGTGGGTCGCAGGTCGACGGAAGCCGCGAGCGAACGCACCTCCGCCGGGCCGAGAAGTCTCGGCCCGGCGGAGGTGGTCATGCCGTGAACGTTAGCCCTGTCCGACGGTCGCTGTGCGACTGGTTGGGCCAACGGACTCTTGCCTATTGCGGCAGCCCCAGCGACTGCGAGCAGGCCGGCCAGGAGCTGTAGCCACCGCCGTCGGCGGCGCGGACCCGCTCGGCGATCATGATCTGGGTCTCGCGGCTCGCCGTGTGCGGGTAGCCCGGTCCGCCGTACGACTGCCAGGTGCTCAGCGAGAACTGGAGGCCGCCGTAGTAGCCGTTGCCGGTGTTGATCGCCCAGTTGCCGCCGGACTCGCACTCCGCGAGCTGGTCCCAGACGGTGCTGCCGGAGACGTAGTTGGCCACCGGTGCCGGCTCCTTGGTGCCGACGGCGACGATCCGGTCGCGGGGCGCCTCGAGGACCTTCTGGCTGAGGACCTTGGTCGCGACGAGCTTGCCGTTGCGGAAGGTGCGCTTGTAGGTCACGTTGCGCGAGCCCTCGTCGCCGGCCCGGATGACGTCGGTCTCGCCCTCGACCATCGAGGAGTCCTCGCGCTCGATGGTGTCGAAGTCGACGGTCTCGGCCTTGACCCGCTTGGTGACGACGCGGATGTCGGTGAAGACCACGCGGTCGCCGTCGTCGAGCTCCTTGGAGAGGCCCGGCTTGACGATGTCGCGCTTGTCGACCTTGACGTCCATCTCCTTCAGGGCGTCCTTGACGGTGAGCGCGGTCAGCTCTCGCTTGACCTGCTTCTTCGCGCCGATCTTGAGCTCGAGCTTCTTCGGGGTGACGACCTCGAGGGCCATCCCCTCGCGGCCGATGCCCGCGCCACGCGAGGTGGACAGGTCGGCGCCGAGGAAGCGCGAGCCGATCTCGCCGAGCGCGGCGGCGACGTCGGTGGAGGTGACCCAGTGGGTCGTCTCCTTGCCGTCGACGCTGAGCTCGAGGGGCCGGCCGAAGCGCACGCTGATGCGGCTGCCGTCGGCGACCTCCTCGTCGACACTCGGAGCCACGATGTCGTGCTTGCCGACCTCGATGCCCTCGGACTCCAGGACGTCGCCGACGGTCCCGCCCATGGCGGACACCTCACGCGGCTGGCCGTCCAGGGAGACGGTCACCGACTTGCTGAGGGCGGCGTACCCCGCCGTGGTGCCCGCGAGGGCGACGATCACGGCGGTCACGAGGCCGATCAGGACGCCTCGGCTCCTGAAGATGGCTGCTAGCTTGCTGTGCTCATTACTGGGCACGATTCTCCGAACGTTGTACTTCCCGGTTCTCGGGCTGCCAGCGCGCCCGTTGCGCGCGCGAGTCACCGGTGGGTGTCACGCTGCGAGACGGGGGATCTCATGGGCGGCCGCTGGTGGCGGCCACGCCTGGCGCTGGTCAGGATCGAGTCCCGATTCCGGCCAACAGTCACAGGACCATAACGAGGCTCCTGCGACACGCCAAAGCCCCAACCCCCATTTTGGGGCCAAAGTGACGAGGCTCTCGTAGGCACGAGAAGGGTCCTTCCCGCTACCAGGCGCCGCCAAACACCGCCTCGGTGTTGGCGTCGACGGCCGCACACAGCTCCCCCAGGTCGTCGCCCCGGACCTCCGCCATCAGCCGCATCGTGAGCGGCACGAGGTACGACGCGTTGGGGCGGCCGCGGTAGGGCGTCGGCGTGAGGAACGGCGCGTCGGTCTCGACCAGCACCCGGTCCCGGGGGGTGATCGCGAGCGCGTCGCGCAGCGGCTGGGCGTTCTTGAACGTGACCGTCCCGGCGAAGCTGAGGTAGGCGCCCCGGTCGAGGCAGGCCTTCGCGAAGGCGGCGTCGCCGGAGAAGCAGTGCATCACCCAGCGGTCCGGCGCCCCCTCCTCGTCGAGCACGGCCAGCACCTCGTCGTGGGCGTCGCGGTCGTGGATGACCAGGGCCTTGTCGAGCCGCTTCGCGAGGTCGATGTGGCGGCGGAACGAGTCCACCTGCGCCGCCCGGCCGTCCTCCCCCGTGCGGAAGTGGTCGAGCCCGGTCTCCCCCACCGCCCTGACCTTGTCGTGCGAGCGGGCCAGCGCCTCGATCTCCGCCAGGGCGTCGTCGAGGGTGCCGGCGGCGGCCTGGCGGGGCGCCTCGTTGGGGTGGAGGGCGACCGCCGCCACCAGCGCGTCGTACGACGCCGCGGCCTCGACCGCCCAGCGGGCGCCGGGCAGGTCGCAGCCGATCTGCACGATCCGGGTCACGCCGACCGCACCGGCGGCGGCGATCGCCTCGTCGGTGGCGAACCACTCGCTCGCCGTCGGCGATGTCGAGGTGGCAGTGGTTGTCGACGACCGGGTGCGGCAGCGGCTCGGGGGCGGGCGGGCGTTCGCGGTTGCGGCCGCCCCCGTCCTCGGCGGTCGCGGATCGGGCGCGGGTGGGGCCGTCGGTCATGGCGTCGAGCGTAGTGAGCGCGGTAACGCTGCAGTGTGGTGGCTCCCTGACCGGTATACCGGTCAGGGAGCTGCCAGAACGCGGCGTTACCGCGCGATCCGGTCGAGGACCAGGGCGGCGAGCGGCTCGGGGGCCTGCGTCGGGATCCAGTGGGTCACGCCCTCGAGGACCGCGAACCGGTAGGGCCCGTCGACGTACCGCCCGCACCGCTCGGCGGCCTGTCGCGGTGAGCGCGACGTCGCGGTCGCTCCAGACGTACGTCGTCGGGACGGTGACCCGGCCGCGCGTGGACCGGGGGTCGGTGAGGAACATCGCGCGGTACCACGCCAGGCCGCCCGGCAGGGCGCCGTACTCCACGATCTCGCGGCGGAACCGCGCCACGTCGTCGGCGGTCATCCCGCCGTTCCGGAACTCGCGGTCGAACCGGCCGCCGGGTTGCCGCGCCCAGCGCTCGGGCAGGAACGGGAGCTGGAACACGAGCATGTAGCGCGACTTGACGCCCCTGCGCGGAGGTGAGCATGGCGTGCAGGAACGCGGCGGGGTGCGGCACCGAGACGGCGGTCAGGGTGCGCACCAGGTCCGGCCTGGTGGCCGCCAGGCCCCACCCGACCACCGCGCCCCAGTCGTGGCCGACGACGTCGACCGGCCCGCCGACCCGCTCGACGAGGGCGGTGACGTCGTCGACGAGCAGCGGAAGCCGGTAGTCGCGGCGCCGCCGTGGCCGGGCGCCCGGCGAGTAGCCGCGCTGGTCGGGCGCCAGCGTGCGGATGCCCTTGGCGTGCAGGATCGGCGCGACGTCGCGCCAGGAGCTGCTCCGCTCGGGGAAGCCGTGGAGCAGGACCGCGACGCGGCCGTCGAGCGGCCCCTCGTCGCGGACGTCGAAGGTGAGCCCGTCGCGGTAGTAGGACGTGATCCGCCGGTTCATGACCCGTGCACCAGGTTGTAGACCGTGCGCTTCGGGACGCCCGCCAGGCGGGCGGTCTCGACTATCGCGTCCTTGCGACTCATGCCTTCCTCCTCGCAGCTCGGCCACCGCGGTCCGCAGCGCCTCGGGGTCGTCCGACACCGCGGCGACCGGGACGGCACCGGACACCACGATCGTCACCTCGCCTCGCACCCCGTCCCCGGCCCAGGCCACCAGGTCGGCGAGCGGGCCGCGGCGGACCTCCTCGTGGGTCTTGGTCAGCTCCCGGCAGACGGCCGCCGCGCGGTCTCCGCCGAACGCTTCCGCCATCGCAGCCAGCGCGGTGGCGGTGCGGTGCGGGGCCTCGAAGAACACCATGGTCCGCTGCTCGCCGGCAAGACCCGCGAGCCGGCGGCCGCGCTCACCCGCCTTTCGCGGCAGGAACCCCTCGAAGCAGAACCGGTCGACCGGCAGCCCGGAGACCGCCAGGGCGGTGAGCACCGCGCTCGGCCCCGGGACCGCCGTGACCGTGATGCCCTGCTCCACCGCAGCCGCGACCAGCCGGAATCCGGGGTCGGAGACGCTCGGCATTCCGGCGTCGGTGGCGAGCACGACCCGTTCGCCCGACAGCAGCGCCTCGACCAGCGCCGGCGTGCGGGCGGCCTCGTTGCCCTCGAAGTAGGACACCACCCGACCCCGGACGGTGATGCCGAGATCACCCACCAGCCGCTTGAGGCGGCGGGTGTCCTCGGCCGCGATCACGTCGGCCGCGGCCAGCTCCTCGGCGAGCCGTGGTGGCGCATCGGCGACCCGGCCGATCGGGGTGGCCGCGAGGACGAGCACACCGGGCTGGGTCATGCTCCGATCATGTCAGGGGCCGACGATTACAGTTTCCGACCGTGACCACCCGTGCTCCGGACCGCCCGCACGCCGGTCCATCGGGCACCACCGCCGGGGGCGGCGTACCACCTGCGCGGGAGCGGGCCCTGGGCCGGACCCGGAGCGAGAACCCGCTGGTCGGCTGGGCTGCCGCGGTCGGGGTGGCCCTGCTGGCGTTCGGCCTGCGGGTGTGGCACCTGGGCACGCCGCGGAACTTCTCGTTCGACGAGACGTACTACGCCAAGGACGCCTGGTCGATGCTCAACCACGGCTACGTCCGCGACCACGTCGACAAGGCGGACAAGCTGGTCCTCGACGGGCGCACCACCGGCATCTGGACCGACGACCCGTCGTTCATCGTGCACCCCGAGGCCGGGAAGTGGCTGATCGCCCTCGGCGAGAAGGCGTTCGGGATGGACCCGTTCGGCTGGCGGATCGCCTCGGCGGTCGTCGGCGCGCTGATGGTCCTGGTGATGGTCCGGCTGGCCCGGCGGCTCACCGGATCGACCGCGCTGGGCTGCATCGCCGGGCTGCTGCTGTGCTTCGACGGGCTGCACCTGGTCCTCTCCCGGCTGGCCCTGCTCGACATCTTCGTGGCGTTCTTCCTGCTCTGTGGCGTCGCCTGCCTGGTCAACGACCGCGACTGGTTCCGCGCCCGGCTGGGCCGCCTGGCGCCGGACGGCGTGCGGGAGGGCTTCGGTCCGGTACGCCGCGTGCTGCTCCGCCCCTGGCTGCTGCTCGGCGGGGTGTCGTTCGGGCTGGCGGTCGGCACCAAGTGGACGGCCCTCTTCCCGCTGGCCGCGTTCGGCCTGCTGGCGTGGGCGTGGAGCTGCGGCGCGCGGCGCCTGTTCGGGGTCCGGCGAGCGGTGCTCCGCTCGGCGCTCGTGGACGGCGTACCCGCGCTCTTCCAGCTGGTCGGCGTCGCCTTCCTGGTCTACGTCGCCACCTGGACCGGCTGGCTGGTCAACGCCCACGAGTACGAGGACCACCTCTCCTCGACGCAGTACACCCGCTACGACCACCAGGACGGCTGCAAGGCCGTCTCCGCCGGCGACGACCAGTGGCCCTCGGCCCGCGGGCCGGACGCCTCCGGCCCCGGTGAGCTGGTGCAGTCGCTGCACTCGCTGTGGAACTACCACCAGGACGTCTACGCCTTCCACGCCCACTTCCTCAACTGCTCCGACCACACCTACCAGTCCCGGCCGTCCGGGTGGCTGCTCCTGAACCGACCGGTCGGGGTCGAGGCCGACGTCGACATCCAGCCCGGCACGCAGGGCTGCGACGCCCCGTCCG
Source organism: uncultured Actinomycetota bacterium (assembly GCA_963812345.1). Lineage (GTDB taxonomy): Bacteria > Actinomycetota > Actinomycetes > Propionibacteriales > Nocardioidaceae > Nocardioides. The sequence continues at coordinate 192,052 of CAWEVA010000013.1, read as the reverse complement.
GCAGCGACTGCCTTCGGCAGGTGGTCCTGCTCGGCACGCCCGCCCTGTGGTGGGGTGGCACGATCGCCCTGCTCTTCGCGGTGGTGATGTGGGTCGGGCGCCGCGACTGGCGCTACGGGCTGGCGGTCGTCGGCGCCGGCTCGACCTGGCTGCCCTGGCTGATGTACGACGACCGCCCGATCTTCCTCTTCTACGCGGTGCTGATCCTGCCCTTCCTGGTCCTGGCGCTGACGCTGACCATGGGCACGCTGATCGGCCCGTCCTCGGCCCCGACGCGTCGTCGAACCGTCGGCGTCGTCGTGGCCGGGTCCTTCCTCGTGCTGGTGCTGCTGAACTTCGCCTGGTTCTGGCCGATCTGGACCGACGGCCTGCTCACGCACTCGGAGTGGCTGGACCGGATCTGGTTCGACCGCTGGATCTGAGCTCCGGGTCGACGCTGGTCCAGCCGGCCGCCGCCACCTTCTCCTCGGCCAGACCCCGGGGCGCGTCCTCCCGAGGGCGCGCCTGTCGCCACGCGGCAACGAGGAAGGTGAGCAGCAGGACTGCGACGACGACCTGCCACTCACCCTCGACGGCCTCGAGGTTGCCCGAGGCGTTCCAGGCGGCGTGCTGGACGGCGATCACCAGGATGCTGCCGCCGGTGTCCATCAGGTGCATGCCCAGCAGGTAGCGGTAGAACGGGGCGGTCACGAACACGACGAGGATGCCGAACGCGGACTCGGACCAGGACGCACCGCCGCCCAGCTGCAACGGCACGTGCATCGCGGCGAACAGCGGGGCGGTCAGCAGGGAGCCGACCAGCAGGCCGTGTCGTGCCATCAACCTGGTCTGGACGAAGCCGCCCCAGGCCGTCTCCTCCCACAGGTTCGCGACCAGCGCCCCGAAGACAAGCGTGCTGAACAGGTAGATGCCCACCTCGGTGCCCCAGCCTCGTGCGGGAGTCTCCAGGGTGCCGGAGACGGCGGCGAGGCCGAGGGTCAGGACCGGCATCGCCAGCAGGATCACCGCCCAGCGACCGAGACCGAAGCGCCACATCAACGTCCTCGCGAGCAGCTTCCGGATCGCGCCCGGCCCGTCCGCCCACCGCGTGACCAGGAGAGCCGGTCCGAGCAGCGCGAGGAACAGCAGGACGAGCAGGAACGGCTCGGCGGGGAGGTCGGTGACGACCGGGACCATCAGGGCCGGCCAGCCGATCCCGTACGCAATCAGCAGGAAGGTCGTCAGCGGTCGTCGCCGGGCGACCGCAGTGGGCTCAGTCAACGACCCAACGCCTCGTGGGCGCCATGACGGCCTCGGGGGTGTCGCTCGCCAGCAGCACGATGCCGGGGTAGCTGGCGAGGAGGCCGCGAAGCCGGTCGCGGCCCGCTTCGCCCAGCTCGTCGTCGAGATGGTCGAGCACCAGCAGCGGTGGGTCGCCGTACAAGGCTCGAGCGAGCAGCAGGAGGGCACGATCGGGCGTGGCCAGGGGCTCTCCGCCTTCGCGGAGCCGCGCGTGCTCGCCTCGTGGCAGGGTCGCCACCTTCTCGGTCAGCCCGACGCGAGTGAGCAGCTGACCCACTTCGGGGACCTTCGCGTCCGGCTCCCGGTATCGCACCGCGCGCGCAATCGTGGTTCGCTCCAGCCGCATGCCCTGGGCGGCGTACCCGAAGAGCCGTCTTCGCTCGCGGAAGCCGACAGCGCGGACGTCCCGGCCGTTGATCCGGACCACCCCCGCCGCGGGACGCCGGACGCCCACCAGCGCATGGAGAGCTGCCGTGCTGCGCTCGCGGTCGCCCGCCTGTACGACGACCCGGTCGCCCGCGCGGGCAGACAGCGCGGGTAGCTCGACCTCTGGTTGGTCTCCGAGCCGTAGCCCTTCCACCAGGAGCCCTGCCTTGCCGAAGAACGCCGCGCCCGAGCTGGACTGATGAGATGGCACTGACCCTGGTTCGGTCCCCGGTCGCGCGGATTGGGTGCCCTCCGACGCCATCGCGGGCACCAGCATGACGCGTGCGGCCCGGTAGGCCTGTCGGTACTCGACCACGCGGCCGAGATCCTGGACCGGAGTGGCGAGAATCCCGGCAAGGGTCAGGCCGGCCGCCAGCGTGGCGCCGTCGAGTCCCGCGAACAGGCTGCCGGCGATGACGGTGACGGTGGCCATCGCGGCGGCCGCAGCGGCGGCACCTCGGATTCGACCGAGGACGCGCGCCCGGTCGACGGCGGCCTGGACGACCCTGGCGCTGCGACGGTCGAGCCGGCGCATCTCGCGATAGGCGCCTCCGGCGGACTGGATCGCCGTCGTGGCGGTCAGCGTGTCGGCCAGGTGTCCGGCGAGCCGGCCGCGTTCCCGGCGAACTCTCCGGGACTCCTCGTAGGCAGTTCGACTGGCCACCAGCAGGATGATCGCCAGCGCGAGCAGTGGGACCAGCGTGGCAACTGCCAGTGCGGGATGGATCATCCCCAGCACGACGGTGCACCCCAACAGCATGGGCACCCCGACGGCCGCGGGTGCGATGCCCAGGGCCACCCAGTTCCGCACCGCGGTCAGGTCATTGCTGGCACGGGTGAGGGTTGCGCCCAGTGAGCGCGGGCTGCTCCCGTCAAGCACCCGGCGCACCAGGCGCAACCGGATCTCGTGCACATAGTCCTGGCCGAGGCGTTCGGCCAGCAACCGCTCCCGCGAGCGCAGCCAGCCGATGGTCAGCGCGACGAGCCCGAGCAGCAGCACGGCGACGACGCGGGCCTCGGTGGTGCGGGCCTCCAGGCCACGGGTCAGCAGCAGCACCGTCGCTCCCGCGGCCCCGGCCTGCGCGATGCCGACGAGCACCAGGATGACCAGGAACCGGCGTCTGACCCCGGTGAGGAGCCTGGGCAGCGCCCGGGCTGGAGCCACGCCGCTCATGGGGCAGCTCGGAGCACCGGCAGCATGGCGAGGGCCACCTCTGGCTCGCACAGGTCCAGCGTGTCGATGACCGGGACATCAAGTGCGGTCCGCGCCTCGCGAACCGCCAGTGGGGACGAGGTGAGCCGACCGCTCACGGCGGCGACGTGGAGGTCGTGGCGGCGCATGAGCTCGACGCCGGCGACCGCGCTGAGTGCCTCCCCAGCGGTGAAGATCACCTGGTCGACGTACCCGGTGAACAACGGGTCGTCGAGCAGGCGTGCGGTCTCGATCTGGTACGCACCGTCGGCGATCTCGACGAGGATCACATCGGGAGCGCTGCCCGCCAGCTCGTGCACCAGCGAGGTGAACACCGCCACCACCGTCTCGTGGTCCAGTCGGTACGTCGACGCGTATCCGAAGTCGGTGAAGTCGAGGACCGCTTGCGCGCCCCCGTCGCGGAACATCCCCGGGTCGCCGCCGGCCCCAGTCCCGGTGGCCTTGCCGGCGGCGACCCTCATCCCCGACCGGGTGAGGCCGAGCGAGAGCGACGAGAGAGCGGTGGTCTTGCCCGAGTTCATGGACGTGCCCACCAGCGCGACGACCGGGGGCCTCGGCGCCGCCGTACGAGGTGCCAGCAGGTCCAGCGGCGGCAGCAGAGACTTCGGTGCGACCCTGCTCAGAGACATCGCGCCCTGGCCGTCGCACAGCAGGCCCAGCGGCCGCACGATCGTCGGCTCGTCCAGGCCCTCCCTGATCGCGGTCATCAGGCCGACGACGCCGCCCGCCGCGACCAGGTGAGCCTCTTCGAGGCTGTCCGGCACCTCCGCCTCGTACTGATCCGGCGCGTACCGGTCTCCGTAGGCCACGACGATCTCGTCGCCGACGAACATCTGCGCCCTCCGGCTGAGCGGGCTCTCCAGCCTCCTTTGGTGGCCGATCTCCACCACCTCCGCCAGGACCACGTCACCGGAGCGTGGCCTGGTGTCGGGTGCGGCCAACAGGAAGTAGCCGTGCGGCTGCTGCGCGATCGACTCAGCGACGTACCGGGTGGTGTAGGCGTACTTCGCGGATCTGAGCCTGGCGGGTGACAAGGCGATCAGCCACGGGCCGAGCGCGGTGCGCAGGGCAGGCAGACCATTGGTCACGTCGATCGCCACGAGGGCCTCCTCGAGAGACCCGTCCTCCCGACCCAACTTTACCTTGTGCTTTAAGGGTCAACGACGCAACAGCAGACCCGCTGGCCGAACAGTCGGCAGCGTGATCACCCGGCATGCGGCTCAGGTCCCGTTGATGGCCCGGCCCTCGCCAACGGCGTTCCCGTCGACCTGGATCTTGCGAGCCGGGAGCCCGGTGGGATCGAGGATCAGGATCGACTGCGGGCGTGCCGTCTCCGCCCGCTCGAGCCGGGACTCGGCCCACTCGGAGGCACGCCTGGCGAGGATGTCCACCACTTCCTGCACGCGTTCTTCGCCTGCGGTGTCCAGCATCGTCTTGTCCATGTACACCAGCGTGTTCTCCCACCAGGGAGCCGGGGTGCGTGGTCGCGGGCGGTCGGTACGCGATCTCGCCCTCGACGCCGTCCTGCCGGCAGAGCCGGATCAGGTCCTCCAGGGCCGCCAGCTGCTCCGGGGTCATCACTTCGAGCCGGACCAGTCGCACCGTGAAGTCGGGGGCCATCGACCAACGATATGCGCGCCACCGGCAGAGCGGTCGGAGAAAAACACATCAAACAAGATTGATGTACCCTCGATGTCGTGCACCGGCGCCTCGCCCCCACCGTTCGTCCGGCTGGCCGCCCACTCCCTGAGGTGGCAGCTGCTCGGCGAGCTCGCGACCAGCGACCTCCGGGTGCGCGAGCTGGTGGCCTCGGTCGGTCAGCCCCAGAACCTCGTGTCCTACCACCTGCGGCTGCTCCGCGAGGCCGAGCTCGTCACGAAGAGTCGGAGCAGCTTCGACGCCCGCGACAGCTACTACCACCTGGACCTCGACCGCTGCGCGGACCTGCTCGCCGCGGCCGGGGCCGCCCTGCACCCGCCCTGCCTTCCGATCCGGCCCGGGCCGGCAGCCGCGCCGGGACGATCGCGACGCCTCCGCGTCCTGTTCGCGTGCACCGGGAACAGTGCGCGCTCACCCCTCGCCGAAGCATTGCTGCGGCACCGCGCCGGGGATGCCGTGGAGGTGACCAGCGCCGGCAGCCACCCCCGGGAGCAGATCCACCCGGGCGCCGTGCGCGTCCTGGCCGAGGACTACGGCATCGACATCGCCGGGCAACGGACCCGGCACCTGGACTCCATGACCGGGCGACGCTTCGACTACGTCATCAGTCTGTGCGACAAGGTCCGCGAGGTCTGCCCCGAGTTCCCCGGCCACCCCCGGCACATCCACTGGAGCATTCCCGACCCGGCGCCACAGGGCACGCGCGGTCGGGCGGCCGAGGCAGCCATTCGCCGTACGGCGCAGGACATCGACGTCCGCATCGGACACCTGCTCCATGTCCTGCCGACGACCGACACACAGGAGGTTCACGCATGACCACGCAAGAGCAGCTCGCCAGCGTGCGCTACATCGTCGACGACGTCGAGGCGGCGGTCGACTTCTACACCACCCACCTGGGGTTCACGCTGCGCTTCAGCGCAGGGCCCGCCTTCGCCGACGTCGTCCGCGGACCGCTGCGGCTCCTGATCTCCGGCCCCGCCAGCTCGGGAGCCCGATCCACCCCCGACGAGAACGCCGCCGCGGGCAGGAACCGCATCCATCTGGTCCTCGACGACTTCGACTCCGAGGTCGAGGACCTACGCTCCGCAGGGCTGTCCTTCGTCAGCGACGTCGTGTCCGGCCCGGGTGGACGCCAGATCCTTCTCGCTGATCCCGCCGGGAACCTCGTCGAGCTGTTCGAGCCCGCCCAGGCGCACTGACAGCCCGGGAGCCACTCGGGGAGACTTGCCCCATGGATCCCGTGAAGTTCGGTCTGGTCGGCTACGGCTTCGGTGGCAGGTACTTCCACGCACCGCTGATCGCCTCGGCCGAGGAGTGCGCGTTCATCGGTGTCGTCACGAGGTCCGACGAACGTCGCGCGCTCGTGGGCGCAGAGCACCCGGGAGTCGCGACGTACGACTCGCTCGAGGCCCTCGCGGACGCCGGCGCCGAGGCGGTGGCCATCTCGACCCCGGCCGACACCCACTCGACCCTCACCGACCAGGCGATCGAGCTCGGGCTGTCGGTGGTCTGCGACAAGCCGTTCGCCCTCGACCCGGCCGCGGCACGCGAGACCGTCGCGCTCGCCTCGGCTCGCGGGGTGACCCTCAGTCCCTACCAGAACCGTCGCTGGGACTCCGACTTCCTGACCGTGCGCGCCCTCGTCGACGACGGGACGCTGGGTGAGGTACGCCGGTTCGAGTCACGGTTCGAGAGGTACGCCCCGAACGACGGACCCGCACCCGCGGGCGGCGGCACCCTGCTCGACTTCGGCCCTCACCTCGTCGACCAGGCGCTCCAGCTGCTGGGCCCCGTGGATGAGGTCCACGCCGAGCTCCGGACCCGGGAGACCGGGCTCGACGACGACGTCTTCGTCGCGCTGCGCCACAGCAACGGCGCGGTCTCCCACCTGTGGGGCAGCTGGCTGCAGCACGCCCCGGGGCCACGCTTCCGGGTCACCGGCACGGATGCCTCGCTGGTGATCACGACGGGCGACACCCAGGAGGACGTGCTGGTCACCGGCGCCATGCCGGCGACGGTGGACCCCTGGGGTGTCGAGGCGACCTCCGACCTCGACCGGCTCCACTCCCCCTCGGGCTCGGCCCCGGTCTCGCTGGAGCGCGGGGCCTGGGACACGTTCTACCCGGCCTTCGCCCGGGCCGTGCGCGGCGAGGGCGCTCCGCCGGTCGAAGCGGCCGATGCGGTGGCCACGGCCGACGTTCTCGAGGCCGCCCGCGTCAGCGCTACAAACCGGAGCACGGTTCGTCCGACGGCTTCCTCATCGAGCCTGACTAAAGCGCGTCAGGCTATGCTTGACACTCCAATGCGGCGCTCGCTCTGCCGTCTTCACCCCCGGAGGCAGTTGCTTCTCGGGTTCCCGGAGGTCTCATGAGCAACCCAAGCAGCGAAGGCCAGCATGGATCGACGTCGCGAAGCCCCGAGGAGTAGCGCCCTCTACGCGCACGCATCCGAGGAGACAATCTGGGCAAAGGCCGCGCCCTGGCACGTCCCCGAATCCGATCCTCACCGCGACCTCGCGGCGATGGAGATGGGCGCCTTGTTGGCCCTGCTTCCCGTGATCGAGGCCGACATAGAAAGAGGCCGAGCGCAGCTGCGCGAGTGCGTCGCCGTGTTGCGCGCGCGGCGGGCCTCGTGGCGGGAGATCGGGGATGCGCTGAGCGTGACCCGTCAGGCGGCGTGGGAGCGATTCCAACCCGCAGACGACGACTGACCTGCTCAGAGCATCAAACTGTGGCGTTGCCCGGCGCGCTCCGGAACAGTCAGGTTCGTGCGCCTCGTTAGGGTGGTCCTGACAGGTTCACCCAGATCTGGAGAACGCCATGGACTCGAGTTTCGAGAGCAGGATCTGCTCATTCTGCGGACGAGCAGGCAGCCGCAAGAACCGCCTTGCCGGAGGATTGGGAGCCATGATCTGCGTGGACTGCCTGGAGTTCTACTACCACGACTCGCGCTCGGCCACGCGGGTGGCCGCGGCGACCAGGCCGGTGTGGGACGAGATGTCAGACGCTGAACTGCTGTCGAAATTGCCACTGATCCTGAAGTCTGCTGCTCAGAACGCGGACTTCGCCAATGAATGGGTGGGCCTCATCCGAGCGCGGCGGATCTCGTGGGCCGAAATCGGAAAGGTCCTCGGCGTCTCCCGCCAAGCGGCTTGGGAGAGGTTTGCTGCGGCCCAGAAGGCCGCAGAAGCCAAGTCCAGCGGCTAACGGTAGAGACTCGACCGACGTGCTGCGAGGCCGCCGGCCCCGCCCGGGCCCCGCAGTCCGATCTGAAGGCCTACAGGCAACAGGGTGGTGCGCGGGTTGGCGCTGACCGCACCGGGCATTCGAACGACCCGACCAGCACTGAGGACGGTGCGCAACAGCGCAACGAGGATGGCGGTTGCAAGATGCCGGCCCGGACAGGCATGGAGGCCCACCCCGAACGGAAGGTAACCCGCCGGGACCTTTGACCTCGACGTCCACCTGTCCGGCATGAAGACGTCGGGATCCGGAAAGCTGGTTGGGTCCCGGTGCGTGACGTACGGGCTCACCATGAAGTGATGGCCGGGGTCGAACCGATACCCGGCGAGCGAGACGCTTCGTGTTGCCGTTCGGAACAGAAGCCATGTTGGTGGGTACAGCCGCAAGGACTCGAGGACGACCCGTTCGGTCAGCCCAGGACAGGCCGTACCCGCGGTGGCTGATTCCTCCATGGCCGGCGCTTGAACCTCCGGGTGGTCCGCCACCAGCATCAGCATCCAGGCGGCTGCGGCGGCCGGCACTCGCTGGGACGCCAGCAACGCACCGATGACGGTGTCGGCCAAGCGCTCGACACCGAACTTCCCCGAGCCCCGGGATGCGATGTCGGCGGCCAGGTCATCGGCCCCTGTGGACTCGAGACGCGCCTGGAGCAGTGAAACCACCTGGCGTCGAAGATCCTGGTGCTTGCGCTCGATACGACGCCGGACCGGTGAGCGCCACACCGCAGGGAGGGCGAACGGGTTCCCGATCACCCGGGACAGCTCGTCGAGCAGCTCACCGACGGGGAGGGGCTGCCTACCGGCGTCGGGACCAAAAAAATACTCGGCGACCGCAGCGGAGATCGCTGACTCCATCAGTGGCAGCGGGTCGAACCACAGCTTCCGTCCTCCATCGACCGACCCGATGACCCGCCCGACGTGGCGGTGAACGCTCACGGCAATCGATCCGCTCACCCGTGACCGCAATCCGGGGTTCAACACTCGGCGGAGCTCGACCAGCTCACCCGCCTGGGCAACCGAGAGCCGGTGTTGCAGGAAGTTCTCCTGGATCGTGAACGTCTCGGACTCCCGCAGCAGCCGCTGGACCTCAGGTGGGCCGTTGACGATTGTCGTTCGCGAACCGAAGCGGACAATGTCGCCGAACCGCTGGCGCGCATCCAGCAGGAACTCGAGTCTGTCGGCCTCGTACGCAGCGAGGTTGCCGCACAGCCACGTTCCCGAAGGTCCCGGCGGTTCCGCCCGCCGCAGTCCCCGCACCATGGCGCGGCACCGGGCCGTTAGCCCTCAGCCCCAGTAGTAGCCCGCCGGCACGTCGCGGCCCTGGAGGGCCTGGATGACTCGTGCGACGGCGAATCTCAGGATGGACATTGATTTCTCCCTGTCAGGTAATACTTGACGTCTGACAAGGAAACCTTGACACAAGATCGGAGATGCTGCAACGCGTTTGGCGCCGAACTCGGACCACTCCGCCGTCGTCAAGCGAGACTTGACGATTGTGTATATCCTGAGGCCTGTCCCTGCGGTGCGCGGGGCAATCGGGGGAAGGCCCCGCGCACCGCCTGGAGATCGAACGTTCGGCTCGTCCGTCTGGAGGGGCCTGCTCGTCGACCGGGTGCTTGGTCGCTGAGCTCGGCAGCGAATCGGCCGTCGATATCAGCCAGACGCGCTCGGGTCCTGGAGGTCACGAAGGCGAAGAGGGTCGACCGAGCAATGAGATGATTTGCTGACGTCTCTCGTCCGGAAGCATCCCTATGGTGGGCCCCATGACGAGCACCTTCGGCTTCACGCCCGGCCAGCCACCAGAGTGGGACATCGAGCGCTTCATGCGCGGCGACGAGGTCGATACGGCCGTGATCACCCTGGAACGCAACCGGCTCACGTTCGCGTGGAAGTGTGCCGATGTGGGCGCCGAGGGGCTGGGTCTGCGGCTCGGTGCGTCGTCGGTGACGCTGGGAGGCCTGCTCAAACACCTGGCGTGGGTCGAGGAGCTCTATTTCCAGAATCGGCTCGCCGGGCGCCAGTTCATGGCGCCGTTCGACCAGCTGGACCTCGAGAGGGACTGGGAGGACTGGGCCTGGAGTACGGCGGCCGACGACACCCCCGATGCCCTGCGTGCGCTCTGGGTCGACACCGTGCACCGCTCCCGCGACGCGCTGGCCGAGGCGCTGTCCCGCGGTGGGCTGGAGCAGACGACCCACGACGGGATGAGCCTGCGCCGGTTGCTGGCCGACATGATCGAGGAGTACGCCCGCCACACTGGGCACGCCGACCTGCTCCGCGAGCAAGTCGACGGGGCTACTGGAGAAGGCGCTCCGAGGGACTTCCCGGTGCCCTGAGCCCCGGCGGCTCGAAGTCGGCGTCCATGGGCCTTACAGCCCGGCTGGCGGTCCGACGGGCATCGGCCCTGACCAGCGGGTTTGGTGGAGCTGAGGGGATTCGAACCCCTGACCTTCTCATTGCGAACGAGACGCGCTACCAACTGCGCCACAGCCCCAAGCGAGGGGAAACGTTAGCACTGGCCCGGAGGCCGAGCCGAATCGATCAGACCGGTGAAGCGGTGGCCTACGAGCCGACCGCGCGGCGCCCGTCGCCGTCCTTGCGCCCGGCACGAGCCGTGCGTGCGGCATCGTCGGCGTCGCGGGCGATCTGGGAGTCGACGTCGGTGCGGCCGGAGGTCCAGACGCCGGTGGAGTCGAGGTCGATGGTGCGGACGGTACGACGCTCGGCGGCGGGCTTGCCGACGTACGTCGGGAGGGTGACCGGCATCGGGTCCCACAGGCTCGGGTCGGCGATCGCAGGGGTCTGACCGGTCGGAGCGTCGTCGTCCCAGGACTCGGCCGCCGCGGGCGACTCGTCCGGGGTCGGCTCGCCGGCGGCCGGTTCGACGGGCGTCGACCGCAGCACGGTTGCGCTGGACCCGGACCGGCCGCTCCCGGCGCACCATCAGCCGGCAGGCGACCAGCCAGGCGACGAGCAGGCCGGCCGGGATGGCGACGTACCACCAGTCGATGATCGCGAACGCGGCGACGGTGACGACGGCGGCGTTGGCCAGCAGGATCAGCCCGAGCACCCGGCGGCGCCGGCGGGTGGCGCGCTTGGCGGTCTCGCGGTTCACCTCGACCCGGACCGGCCCCTTGGTGGTGACCACCGGAGCAGACTTCGCTCGGGCGGGCGCGACGACGAGGCGGGCGTCGCGGCGGTTGACCGGCTCCCGCCGGGCCAGGACCCGCATGGTGTGGGAGAAGCGCTCCACCGAACGGCTGCGCACGACGTCGTCGTGGTGCCGCAACGCCTTCGGGATCAGGTAGACGGCCCACGCCACGGCAAGGGCGACGAAGATCAACGCGCTGAGGTCCACGGTTGGTAAGGCTAGGTTCGATAGCCGAAGGCGGGACGGATGTCCATAGGTGTGTCGCAAAATGACTCGTGTGACTGGTGTGATCGCCGATCAGCCGGACAGCCGCGCGAGCATCCCGTCGGGGCACTCCTCCACGGTCACCGCGTAGATCCGGTGGTCGCGCCAGGCGCCGTCGATGTGGAGGAAGTTCGGGGCGAACCCGACCTCGTGCAGGCCGAGCTTCTCGACCACCCGCAGGGAGTTGCTGTTCTCGGGCCGGATCGCGATCTCGATCCGGTGCAGCCGGGCGGTGAAGAAGCAGTGGTCGATCACCAGCGCCACCGCCCGCGGCATCACCCCGCGGCCGGCGTACTCACGGTCGAGCCAGTAGCCAAGCGACCCGAACTGCGCCGAGCCGCGGACGATGTTGTTGACCGTCACCTGGCCGGCGAAGCAGCCGGAGACCTCGATCGCGAAGGGGTACGCCGTGCCGTCGCGCGCCAGCCCGTGCAGCCGGCGGACCAGCTGGCGGAAGGTGGCCGGCCGGCTCGCCGCCCCGGGCGGGGCCGTGGCGTCCCACGGGGCCAGCCAGGCCACGTTGCGCTCGCGCGCCGACCGCCAGGCGGCCTGGTCGGAGTACTTGAGCGGTCGCAGCGTGACCTCGCCGTCGTGCAGCCGGGCCGGCCACGGCCTCAATGGTCGCTCCCGACGACCTGCTCGACGGCGTGGAGCAGGATCGGCTCGAGCACCGCCAACCCGTCCTTGACCCCGCCGCGTGACCCCGGGAGGTTCACGACCAGGCATTCGCCGACCACGCCCGCGACCCCGCGCGAGAGCACGGCGGTGGGCACGCCGGCGTCCACACCGGCGGCCCGGATGGCGTCGGCGATGCCCGGCACCTCGAAGTCCAGCAGCCCGCGGGTCTCCTCGGGCGTGCGGTCGGTCGGGGTGATGCCGGTGCCGCCCGGTGGTCAGCACGAGGCGGGCCCCGCCCGTGGCGGCGGCCGAGATGGCAGCGCCCACCGGCTCGCCGTCCGGTACGACGACCGGTGCGTCGACCGCGAATCCCAGTCCCTGCAGGAACGACACGATCAACGGCCCGGTCTGGTCCTCGTAGACCCCGGACGCGGCGCGGTTGGAGGCCACCACGACCTCCGCACGGAGGCTCATGACCGGGTCCAGTCCCCCGACTTGCCGCCGGACTTCGACTCGACCCGGACGTCGGTGATCACCGCACCCTTGTCGACCGCCTTGACCATGTCGACCACGGTGAGCGCGGCGACCGACACCGCGGTCAGGGCCTCCATCTCGACGCCGGTGCGGTCGGTGGTGCGGACGGTGGCGACGATGTCGACGGAGTCGTCGCCGACCGTGAGGTCGACGGTGACCCCGGAGATCGCCAGCGGGTGGCAGAGGGGGATCAGCGACGGCGTCTGCTTGGCGCCCATGATCCCGGCCAGGCGGGCGACCGCGAGCGCATCGCCCTTGGGCACGCCCTCACCGCGCAGCAGGCCGATCACCTCGGCGGAGACCAGCACCCGGCCGGACGCGCTGGCGACCCGGGCGGTCACGTCCTTGCCGGACACGTCGACCATCCGGGCGGCGCCGGCCTCGTCGACGTGGGTCAGGCGAGCCTCCCGATCGGGCCCGGCCATCAGAAGTCCTCGTCGAGCAGCGTGACCTGCACCTGCTCCCCCGCCGTGACCGAGGTGACGTCCTCGGGCACCACGATCAACGCGTTGGACCCGGCGAGGTCGCCGATCAGGTGGGAGCCGTGGCCGCCGACCGGGGAGACGAACGGTCCGCCCCGGTCGACCTCGTAGGCGCCGCGGACGAACTGACGGCGCCCCTCGGGCGAGGAGATCGGGTGGGTCAGCCGGGCCCTGGTCGTCGGGCGGGAGTACGGCGTCCGGCCCATCAGCTTGCGGATCGCGGGCAGCACGAACGCCTCGAAGGAGACGTACGACGACACCGGGTTGCCGGGCAGGGTGAAGATCGGGACGCGCTCCTCACCGACCAGCCCGAAGCCCTGCGGCTTGCCGGGCTGCATCGCGACCGACCCGAACCACACCGACCCGGTGGGCGTGAGGGCCTCCTTGACCACGTCGTAGTCGCCCTGCGAGACGCCGCCGCTGGTGACGACCACGTCCGCGCGCACCAGCTGGTCGCTCAACGCGTCCATGAAGGCGCGGGGCTCGTCGGGCACGATGCCGACCCGGTAGGCGATGGCACCGGCCCGGCGGGCCGCGGCCGCGAGCAGCCAGGAGTTGCCGTCGTAGATCGAGTCGTGCCCGAGCGGGGTCCCGGGGTCGCGCAGCTCCGAGCCCGTCGACAGGATCACGACCCGCGGTCGTGGCCGGGACCGGACCGTCGCCCGGCCGACGCTGGCGAGCAGGCCGAGCTGGCGGGGGCCGAGCACGCTCCCGTGCTCGATCAGGACGTCGCCGACCGAGACGTCCTCGCCGGCCCGCCGGACGTGCTGGCCCTCCGTGGGCGCCTGGACGATCTGGACCTGGGCCACGCCCCGGTCGGTCCACTCGTAGGGGACCACCGAGTCGGCGCCGGTGGGCATCGGGGCGCCGGTCATGATCTTGACCGCGGTCCCGGGCGACATCGCGAGGATGCCCGCCTGGCCGGCCCCGATCTCGCCGACCACGGGCAGGTGCACCGGCGCGTCCTCGGTCGCGCCCACGACGTCGGCGAGCCGGACGGCGTACCCGTCCATGGCGGAGTTGTCGAAGGACGGCAGGTCGATCGGGGCGATGACCTCCTCGGCGGCGGGCAGGTCGAGCGCCTCCAGCAGCGGCTGGGGATAGTCCTTCAGCGGCTCGATGTGGTCGAGGATGCGGTCCAGGAGCTGGTCGACGGTGGCGACGCGGTCACCCATCCGTGAGCACCGTCCCGGGCGCGACCCGCTGCGCGGAGTCGGCGTCCAGCGACACGTTGCCGACCACCCGCACCCCGTGCCCGAAGGTCCAGTCGCCATCGACGGTCAGGGACTTCGCCTCCTTCATCGACGGCGCGCCCTCGGGGAACCGCTTGTCGAACTCCCCGACGTGCTTGTAGAAGCTGCCGTCGAGGTCGACGAACGGTACGTCGTCGGCCGCCTGGTCGAGCACGAAGTCTTGCCTCAGGTCGTAGACGTCCGAGCGCAGCAGCAGCAGGTCGTTCGTGGTCTTCACCGGCACGAACCGGTCGCGGCCGACCTCGATGGTGCGGGCGCCCTCGAAGATCTCGATCGCCGCTCCCATCGCGGTCTCGATCTGGATCACCTCGGGCGTGGAGGAGTCGCCGGGGTCGACGTGCTTGACGTTGCGGATCAGCGGCAGCCCGAGGATCCCGCCGCGCCGCCCCAGCTCGGTCTGCATCGCCCGCAGGTCGAACCAGAGGTTGTTGGTCGACATGAAGCGGTGCCGCTCGAGGTCGGCGACCGCCTCCTGGTCCTCGTCGAGGGTCTGGGCGGTCTCGCGGAGCACGATCCGGCCGTCGTTACGACGGCGCGCGAAGTGGCCGCCCTTGCGGTCGGAGGGCGTGCGCGGTACGGCCTCGATCGCGAACGGCGCTCCCGAGTCGGCGAACCAGCCGGCCACCCGGGCGTCGGGCACCGCGCCGAGGTTGTCGGAGTTGGACACGAACACGCGGTCGTAGCCGGCCTCGATGAGCTGGCCGATCAGGCCCGTGCCGTGCAGGGCCGTGTAGAGGTCGCCGTGGCCGGGCGGACACCACTCCAGGTCGGGGTCGCGTGGATGGCTGACCGGCGAGAGGTCCTTGGCCAGCAGCTTGGGCTCCTTGTTCTGCAGGAACTCCAGCGGCAGGCCCTCGACCGGCAGGTCCTCGTAGCGGGCCAGCGCCTCGAGCGTGTCGCTCGAGGTGCGGAAGCTGTTCATGAAGATCAGCGGCAGCGGGGCGTCGTACTGCTTGCGCAGGTGGAGCACCTGCCGGGCGATGATGTCGAGGAAGGAGAGACCCCGGCGCACGCACAGCAGCGACTTGGCCCGCTCCATGCCCATCGACGTGCCCAGGCCGCCGTTGAGCTTGATGATGGCGGTCTTCGCGATGGCCGCCGCGCCGTCCTCGTCGGGGACCTCGACGTCGACCAGCCGCTCCATGTCGAGCGGCTCGATGGCGGACTCCGGGATCATGCCGGTCTCGCCGGCCTCGAGGAGCCGGTAGTAGTGGGCGAACGTCTCGATCGCCGTCTCGTCGATGCCGGCTGCGATCATCTTGTCGCGTGCCGTGTTCAGCCCAGCGCTTCCCATGGGATCGATCGTAGGCTGGCGGCGTGGCAGAACCACATCGACCCCGCGACTCAGCCACGGGGCCCGACCCGGCGAAGCTCGCTCTGCGCGACCAGATCCTCACCGCGCGCAACCGGCTCGCCGTCGCCGAGCTGGGCGCGGCGGGCACCGCGATCACCGGACACCTCTTCGCCGAGCCGGAGGTACGCCGCGCGGCGACGGTGGCGGCCTACGTCTCGACCGCGTCGGAACCGGGCACCGGGGTCCTGCTCGACACCCTGGTCGACGCGGGCAAGCGGGTGATCCTGCCGGTGCTGCTGCCCGACGACGACCTGGACTGGGCGGTGTACCAGGGCGAGAGCGCGTTGCTGCCCGCGCGGCGGGGCATCCTCGAACCAGCCGGTCGTCGCCTCGGGGTCGAGGCGGTCGCCACCGCCGACGTGGTGCTGGTCCCCGGGCTGGCGGTGTCACGCGAAGGTGTCAGGTTAGGGAGGGGGGGCGGTAGCTACGACCGGGCGCTGGCCCGGGTGCCGGCCGGCACCTTCACCTGCGTGCTGCTCTACGACGACGAGGTCGGCCGCGACGTGCCGGTCGCGCCGCACGACCGCGCGGTGGTGGCCGCGGCGACGCCGGGCGGGATCACTCGCTTTCGCCGGGGACCAGGTTGAGGGTGGCGGTGCCGGCGGCCTCGACCTCGTCCGCCGAGAACGCCCAGGGCAGCGTCTCTCCTTCGGCCCACAGGTCGGTCTGGTCGGTGTAGTGGTCGCTGAACGGGTGTCCCGAGACCCCGGTCAGGTTGATCCAGCGGGACTCGTCGAGGTCGCGCATCGACACGACCATGCGCATGGACGGCGCGGCGGTGACGCCGTACCCCACGGCTGCGTCCCACGACGTCGCGTCGACGGCCGAGCCGCCGCCCCCGACCTCCCACGGACCGCGGTTGACCAGCGCCTCGACCAGGCCGACCCCGGACGTGCCGAGGGTGGGGTTGGTCAGGTCGAGGTGGTGCAGATGGCCCCACCTCCACTCGTCGGCGTTGCGGGCCTGGAGCCGGGTCATCTCGTCCCGCGCCTCGCGGAGCACGTCCTCGAGGATGTCGTCGCGGGTCTCCACCTCGCCGTCGGTGGTGGCGTCGTCCCACCACGGATCGGCCGGACGGGGCAGCAGGTTGGAGACGACCGCGATCCAGCGCTGGCCGCCGTCGGGCCAGACCTCCTCGGGCAGCTCGTCGTGGAAGGTCCGCTCCAGCAGGGTCCGCCACACCACGTTGAAGTACGCCGCCGCCGGGCTGTCGGCGTCCAGGGCAAAGTTCCACCCACGGAGCTTTTCCTGTCCGTCGTCCCAGTAGGCAGTGGGCAGCTCGATCTCGAGCAGGTACGGGGTGAGCGCGGGGGCGATCGGGCTGCGGTCGTCGAACTGGAGCTCCTCCATCTCCGCGACGGAGAGCTCGTCCTTCTCGAGGATCACGTCGCGGATCCGCTGCGAGCGGTAGCCACGGTCCCAGTCGTCGGTGATCTTGAAGGGATAGTCCTGCCCGGCCACCGCCTGGTTGGCGGTGACGACGAACCCCTCCTCCGGGTCGAGGACGTTCGGCAGTCCGTCGAACGGGATGTAGTCACCGGTCCAGTCGTCGTCGGACCGCCAGCCCTCGGCGGGGAGGTTGCCGTCGTTGCCGGACTTGCGGATCGGGATCCGGCCCGGCGCCTGGTAGCCGATGTGTCCCTCCCGGTCGGCGTAGACCATGTTCTGGGCCGGGATGTCGAAGCCGGCCGCGGCCTTCCGGAAGGAGTCCCAGTCGGTGGCGAGGTTCAGGCGCAGGATCGCGTCGGCGGTCGGCGAGGGTTCGAGGCCGGTCCACGCCAGCGACACGGCGTACCCGTCCCCGCGCGGCTCGGGGTGGTCGACCGGAGCCTGCTGGCCGACCTGCTCGTACTCCTCGGACACGTCGGAGAGCAGCGGACCGTGCCGGGTCGAGCGCACCGTGAGCTCCACGTCGCTGCCGTCGCGAACCTCGATGGTCTCGGTGCGGGTCCGCAGCTGCCGCCACCGGCCGTCGTACCGCCAGCGGTCGCCGTCGACCCGCTCGAGGTAGAGGTCGCTCACGTCCGGGCCGAGGTTGGTGAAGCCCCAGGCGATGTCGGCGTTGTGGCCGATCACGACGCCCGGGACGCCTGAGAAGGTGAAGCCGGCGACGTCGAGCGGGCAGTCGTCGGACACCGTGCGACAGTGCAGCCCCATCTGCATCCAGACCCCCGGCAGCGAGACGCCGAGGTGGGGGTCGTTCGCGAGCAACGGCTCGCCCGTGGCGGAGTGGTCGCCGGAGACTGCCCAGGCGTTGCTGCCGATCCCGTCACCGCGGCCCAGCAGGGCGGGCATCCGGTCGGCGAGGCCGTGGACGCCCCGCAGGGCCGCCCGGGCGGCGGACGGGTACGCCGGCCGCTGGGGCAGGCGGGTCGCCGGCTCGGTGGCGTCCTGCTCGTAGACGTCGTCGACGACGGCGCCCTGGCGCACGATCGGGGCGTGCTCGTCGTAGGGATAGGGCGGATAGAGCTGCCTGACCTCGGCGGGCGTGTGCTCGGCGAGGGCGAGGGCCCGGTCGATCTCGTCGGTCATGTTGCCGCGCAGGTCCCAGGCCATGGCCTTCAGCCAGGCCAGGGAGTCGACGGGTTTCCAGGGGTCGGGGCGGTAGTCGAGGCCGCCGGCCCGCAGGACGGTGTACTCCAGGCCCAGATCGCTCGGTCGTCGGTCGGCGAGGTAGGCGTTCACGCCCTCGGCGTAGGCGTCGAGGGCGGCGCGGGTGTCTGGCCCCACCAGGGCCAGCTCCTGCGTGGCGACCCGGCGCCAACCCATCGTGCGGATGACCCTGTCGGTCTCCAGAGCGGTCTCGCCGAACAGCTCCGAGAGCCTCCCTGCGGTGAGGTGGCGCCGGATGTCCATCTCGTAGAACCGCTCCTGCGCGTGCACGAAGCCCTGGGCCCGCATCAGGTCGTCCATCGAGTCGCCGTAGAGCTGCGGGATCCCGAACTCGTCGCGGACGACGGTGACCTCGCCGGCCAGTCCCGGCACCTCGAGCTCGCCGGTGGTCTGCGGGAGCGGCCGGTGGGTCAGCATGAAGCCGGTCACCAGGCCGGCGACCAGGATCAGCACCAGCACCACGACGACGTACACCGAGGCCCGGGCGTAGCCCGGCCAGCTGCGGAACGTCTGCCGCCAGGCTCTGCCGTCTGAGTCGGGGTCTTCGGGTGAGGAGGACTCGGTCTGGTCGGCCATGGTGTTGGACATTGTGCCGTACCATTGGCAGTCGTCCGGGGTGAGTGCCAGCCCCTCGCCCCGGGTCCACCCGAAGTCCAAAGGATCCGACCAGTGCCGACCTACCAGTACGCCTGCACCGAGTGCGGGCACGCCTTCGAGCAGTTCCAGAACTTCTCAGATGACACGCTGAGCGTGTGCCCCGAGTGCGAGGGCCGGCTCCGCAAGCTCTTCAACGCCGTGGGCGTGGTGTTCAAGGGCTCGGGCTTCTACCGCACCGACTCCCGGACTCCGCGAGAAGTCAGAGGCCGGCTCCAAGAAGGAGTCCACGGAAGCCAGCCCCACGAAGTCAGAGACCCCAGCGGCGAGCAAGCCCAAGGAAACCGCCACCCCCTGACAGCCGAGTCGGCGTCCCGGAGGGCGCAGCGGAGGAGGCTCGCGCCGACTCGGCGTCCCTGGCGCGGAGTTTGCGCCGAGTCGGCGTCCCTGGGCGGCGTCGCGGCTGTGGATGACGCGGGCAGGACCCACGGATCTCTCCTAGCGTCGGGCCATGGTCCAGCTCCCCACCGGCCCCACCCGCCCGGCCCGCGCCTTGCGACGGGTACGCCGCGTCGTGCTGGCCCGGCGCCGGTGGCTGGCCGCGCTGCTGGCCGGGGTCGCCGTGGCGGCCGGCGTCCAGGCCGCGACCGCGCCCCCGCAGCCCGCGGTCGGCGTGCTCACCGCCGCGCGGGACCTGCCCGCCGGTGCGGTGATCGACGGCGACGACCTCGCCATGGTCGACTTCGCCCCGGGCTCGGTCCCGAGCGGGGCCGGCCGGGACGTCGTGGGCCGGACCCTGGCCGCCCCGGTCAGACGGGGCGAGCCGGTCACGGACGTGCGGCTCGTGGGACCGGCGCTGACCGCCGGCGACCCCGAGCTGACCGCCGTACCCGTCCGCCTGCCCGATGCGGGGATGGTGGAGCTTCTCGACGTGGGTGACCGGATCGACCTGATCGGCACCGACCCCCAGAGCTCAGGCGCGTCGGTGGTGGCCACGGGTGTGCCGGTCCTGGCCCTCCCCCGGCCGTCGGCGGACACCGGCGGATCGGGTCAGCCCGGCGGCCTGGTGGTCGTGGGGGCCGCACCGACCGAGGTGACCCGGCTGGCCGACGCCAGCGTTCGACTCTTCCTGACCTATGCGTTCTCCCACTAGCGTTGGGCAATGACTGGATTCAAGAACTTCATCCTCAAGGGCAACCTGGTCGAGCTGGCCGTGGCCTTCATCATGGGCCTCGCCTTCGCAGCGGTGGTCACCGCCACCGTCGCCCTGATCATGGACATCATCGGCAAGGTCGGCGGCCAGCCCGACTTCTCCGACTACTCACCCGGAGGCGTCTCGGTGGGGGCCTGGATCACTGCCCTGATCTCGTTCCTGATCCTCGCCGCGGTCGTCTACTTCTTCATCGTCATGCCCTACACGAAGGCGAAGGAGAGGTACTTCCCGGCCGACGAGCCCGGCACGCCTGCGGACGTCGAGCTGCTGACCCAGATCCGCGACCTGCTCGCCGGCCGCCAGGGCGGCACGAAGCCGGGGACCGGCGTCTGAGAGCGGATCAGCCGTGGTGCGGCGGCACCTGGGCGCGCAGCCAGGTGTCGCCGTCGCCGCGGTCGTCCGGGCCCTCGGTCCCGCTCGCCGGCGGTCGTGTCCGGCAGCACCTCGCCGAACACCGCGGCGATCCGGCGACGGCGCGCCTCGGCCGACTCGTCCGGCTGGTCTTGCGCGTGCTCATGCGCACAGCCCGTTCGCCTCCGCTTCCTCGGCTTCCTCCGGAGAGACAGCGCGGGGACGGCTTCGAGGACGGGCCGGACTTCTCCTCGTTGTCCGATCCGGTCGGCTTGGCCGCGCTGATCGCGTCGCTGGTGAGTCGCTTCGTCAGCGGCTCGTCGGCGGCGATCTTGGCCCACAGCGTCCTTCGGCCTGGGGCAGCCAGGAGACCCGGCCGCTGTACTCCGGCCGCTGGTCGTACTCGAACGGCACCGTGACGAACTGGATGTTCTCGAGGCCGATGCCCTGGAACCCGACGCCCATCTTGGCGATCTTGATGACGTTGTCGAGGCCGGGGTCGACCTGCAGCGAGTTCGTGGCGGCGTCGAGGAAGCCGACCAGCCGGTCGACGCGGGCGAGGGTGCCGGCCGAGATCAGCCTTGTTGGCCATCGCGGCGATGAACGCCTGCTGGCGCTTGATCCGGCTGATGTCGGAGCCGTCGCCCAGGGTGTAGCGCGCCCGGACGTAGTTCAGGGCCTCCCGGCCCTCGACCTCGCGGGTGCCGGCCGGGATGTTGATGCCGTGCGCGGGGTCGACGATGTCCTCGGGGATGCAGACGGGGACGCCGTCGATGGCGTCGACCATGCCCTCGAAGCCGGCGAAGTCGATGACGACGTAGTGGTCGATGAAGACGCCGGTGTTCTTCTCGAACTGCCGGATCGTGCACGCCGGGCCGCCGAGCGCGAACGCCTCGTTCCACATGACGTCGGTCCCGCCCGGGATGGCCTCCCCGTCCTCGGTCTTGCAGGTCGGTCGGGTCGACGAGCGAGTCGCGCGGGATGCTGACGCCGTACGCGCGCTTCCGGTCCGCCGAGAGGTGCATGAGGATCGTCGTGTCGGAGCGGTCGCTGCTGCCGAGCTCCTGGTTGTCGATGTTGTTGCCCGGCCGCGTCGCGGTCGTCGGAGCCCATGACGAGGATGTTGAGGGGCTCCTGCGGGCCGGCGATCGGCCTCCTTCTCCGGGCGGTCGGTGCCCAGCTGCTCGGTGACGTCGACGACGTCGAGGTTGCCGTTGAGGTGCCGGTAGAGGTAGACCACGCCCAGCCCGGTCGCGAGTGCGAGCACCACCGCGCTGGCCAGGAGCACCCGTCCGATGGTGTTCTTGCGGGGCGACCGGCCATGCCGCTTGGGCGCGGCAGGTTCCTGCGTCTGCTCGCGCGCGGCATCGTCGGACATGGGACCTCAGGTGTCGGGGACATGCAGAAGGGGTGGAACCCCACCCCCCGAAGCTTCCAGTATCACGGTTCGTACCCAATTTCGTCTAAATCCCGCCTCCCGGGCCCGCCTCGACCGCCAGCCGGTAACCCCGCTTGACCACCGTCTGGACGGCACGGGTTCCGACGGCCGCCCGCAGCCGGGCGACGGCCATCTCCACGGCGTGCTCGGACCCGGCCTGCCCGCTCGGGAGGATGGCCAGCAGCGCCCGGCGCGACACGACGTTCCCGGGGTTGGCGACCAGCGCCTGGAGGACGGCCGCGGGAGCCGGCGACAGTCTCACCTCGATCCCGTCCAGGAGGACCTCGTCGCCGTGCAGCAGCAGCTGGTGGCCGCCCACCAGCTCGATCGCCAGTCCCTCACGCCGCGAGGGCAGCTCGGTGCCGAGCAGCTTGACCATCGCGGCCAGGCGCGAGCGCTCCGGGAAGATCGTCGGGACCCCCCACGGCTCGAACGCGGCCGCCGTCACCGGTCCGACGCACGCGGCGACAGCGTCGGCCTGGAAGGCACTCACCACCTCGTCCCGGCGGCCGGTCACTCCTGCCGCCTCCATCAGCGCGGCCACGGCAGGGGCGGAGGTGAAGGTCACCGCGTCCAGGGCCCGGTCGGCGATCAGGTCGACCAGCCTGAACATCGGCTCGGGGTCGTCGGCGCTCGCCACCCGGTAGACCGTCAGCGTCGTGACGTCGGCGCCGGCGCGTCGCAACGCGTGAGCCACCATCGACAGCGACTGGCCGTGCTCCTGCACCACGATCCGCAGCCCGGCGAGCTCCCGCCCGCGCAGGTGCTCCAGGACGTCCTCGAAGCACTCCGACGGCGGGGCCCACACCTCCCGCAGCCCGCGGCTGCGCAGGGCACCGACACTCTTCGGTCCGCGCGCCAGGATCTCGGCCGACCCGATCGACGCCAGCAGCTCATCGAGCACTCCCCACCGCTCGCAGGCGGCGAACCACGTCTTCATCCCGATGCCCGTGGTCGCGATGAACAGGTCGACCGGCCGCGACACGACGTCCGCGGTCGCCGCGCGAAGGTCCTCGTCGTCGACGTGGTTGGGGTCGAGCGACAGTGCCGGCGCCCGCTCCACGCGGGCGCCGCGGCGCTCGAGCAGGACCACCTGCTCGTCGACCTTGCGGGCGGCCGTCACGCCGATCCTGAAGCCGGCGAGCGGTTGGTCGTCCATTCAGCCCTCCCGGCGACCACCGACCAGGACCAGGCCCTCGGTGACCACGACGTCGTACGTCGGGACCCTGACCGCCGCGTCGTCGAGGCACTGTCCCGTCCGCAGGTCGAACGCCTGCTTGTGCATCGGTGATGCCACGTACGGAACCTCGCCGCGCGTTCCGACGATCCCGCGTGACAGCACCGATGCCCTGGACCAAGGGTCGTAGTTGGAGATTGCGTGGATGTTGCCGTCGTGGGTCCTGAAGATTGCGATCGCCTCCCCCTCGACCAGCGCGACGACGCCGACCTCGACCTCGAGGTCGGCGTACCGGCAGACGACGGTCACCGCGGGGCTCCGACCGGGATGGTCGAGCCCAGGACCACCGGACCGTCGGAGTCGGCCGGGACGGTCTGGTCGCGCTCGGCCCGGAAGGAGATGTGCGGGTCGGGAGTCCCGGGCGCGTTCACGAACGAGACGAAGCGGCCCAGCTTCTCCGGGTCGTCGAGGGTGTCGGCCCATTCGTCGCGGTAGTCCCCGACGTGCCGCGCCATGGCCGCCTCCAGCTCCGAACCGAGCCCCAGAACGTCGTCGACGACCACCTCGCGCACCCGGTCGAGGCCACCCTCGAGCGAGTCGATCCAGGGGGCGGTCCGCTGCAGCCGGTCCGCGGTGCGGATGTAGTACATGAGGAACCGGTCGAGGTAGCGGACCAGGGTCTCGGTGTCGAGGTCGCCGGCCAGCAGCTGGGCGTGGGCCGGCGTCGCGCCGCCGTTGCCGCCGACGTAGAGGTTCCAGCCCTGCTCGGTCGCGATCACGCCGAAGTCCTTGGCGCGCGCCTCGGCGCACTCGCGGGCGCAGCCGCTGACGCCGCCCTTGAGCTTGTGCGGCGAGCGCAGTCCGCGGTACCGAAGCTCCAGGTCGATGGCGAGACCCACCGAGTCCTGCACGCCGTAGCGACACCAGGTCGAGCCGACACAGGACTTCACGGTGCGCAGGGCCTTGCCGTAGGCGTGGCCGGACTCGAAGCCGGCATCGACCAGCCGCCGCCAGATCGCCGGCAGCTCCTCCATCCGGGCCCCGAAGAGGTCGATGCGCTGGCCCCCGGTGATCTTCGTGTAGAGCCCGAAGTCGCGTGCCACCTCGCCGATCACGATCAGCTTCTCGGGCGTGATCTCGCCGCCCGGGATCCGCGGGACGACGGAGTAGGTGCCGTTGCGCTGGATGTTGGCGAGGTAGGCGTCGTTGGTGTCCTGGAGCGCCCGGGTCGTGCCCTCGAGCACCTGTCCGCCGACCAGGCTGGCGAAGATCGACGCCAGCGCCGGCTTGCAGATGTCGCAGCCCCGGCCGGTGCCGTGGGCCTCGACGACCTGGTCGAAGCTCGTGTAGCCGTGGACGGCCACCACGTCGAACAGCTCCTGCCGGGTCAGCGGGAAGTGCTCGCAGAGGCTGCGGTCGACGACCCGGCCCTGGGCTGCGAAGTACTCCTCGACGATCCGCTTCACGACCGGCTTGCAGGACCCGCAGGTGCTGCCGGCGCGGGTGTTGGAGTCCTGCTCGGCGGCGTCGACGATGTCGGCCTTGCACACGTTGTTGCACGAGCAGACGATCGCCTCGTCCGGGAGCCCGAGGTCCGCGCCCCGGCGGCCGGGGGAAGGATCAGCTCCTCGGGGTTGTCCGGCAGCTCGATGCCGCTGGCGACCATGGGGCGGAGGACGCCGTACGCCGTGGCGTCGCCGACCAGGACCCCGCCGAGCAGGCGCCGGCCGTCCTCGGAGACGACGAGCTTCTTGTAGACCCCGGCGACGGCGTCGGCGAGGACCACCTCGAGCGCACCCTCGGTGACCGCGTGGGCGTCCCCGAACGACGCCACGTCGACGCCGAGCAGCTTGAGCTTGGTGGACGTGTCGGCATCCGTGAACGTGCCCGGGCCGCCGAGCATCGCGTCGACCACGACCTCGGCCATGGCGTAGCCGGGAGCGACCAGCCCGTACATCCGGCCGGCCGGCGCCGCGCACTCCCCGATCGCCCAGACGTGCGGGTCGGAGGTCCGGCACTGCTCGTCGACGAGCACGCCGCCGCGCTCGGCCAGGTCGAGGCCGGCGGCCGCGGGCCAGCGCGTCGCGGGGGCGGATGCCCGCGGAGAAGACCACGACCTCGGCTTCCACCGGCTCCGCGTCGCGCAGCGCCAGCCCGGTCGCTCGCTCCTCGCCGAGGACCCGCTCGGTGGCGGCGCCGGTGTGCAGGGTGAGGCCGAGCGCCTCGACGTGCCGGGCCAGGGTCGCACCGCCGGCGTCATCGACCTGCGCCGGCATCAGCCGGGGCGCCATCTCGACGACGTGGGTGTCGAGGCCGAGCTGGTGCAGCGCGTTCGCGGCTTCGAGGCCGAGCAGGCCGCCGCCGATCACGGCGCCGGTCGTCGCCGCGGCCGCCGCCTCCCGGATCGCCTCGAGGTCCTCGATGGTGCGGTAGACGAAGCAGCCGGGCAGGTCGTGGCCGGGCACGGGCGGGACGAATGGCGCGGCACCGGTGGCGAGCACCAGGTCGTCGTAGGGCAGCACCTGGCCGTCCTCGAGCCGGACCGTCCGGGCGTCGGGGTCGAGGCCGGTGACGGCGGTGCCCAGGACGAGCCGGACCCGCGGGTCGTCGTACTCGCCGCCGGGAAGGAGCGCAAGGGCGTCGGCGCCGACCTCGAAGTACGACGTGAGCGCCACCCGGTCGTAGGCGGGCCGCCGCTCCTCCCCGACGACCACGACGTCGTGGGTCTCGGTGAGGCCGCGCTCGATCGCGGCCTGGACGAAGCGGTGGCCGACCATGCCGTGGCCGACGACGACGAGCTGCTTGCGGAGGTGAGGGCTCATCTGTGTGTTCCTTCCAGGGTGCGGGAGGCGAGCAGGGAGCGGACCGCGTCGGCGCAGCCGCCGCAGCCGGTGGTGGCGTGGGTCGAGGACCGGACGTCCTCGAGGGAGGTGCAGGCCCGGACCCGGCCGGCGGTCGACGCCGGCACACGCGCAGACCTCCGCGTCGTCGGGCAGCGCCGACGGGCGGGTGGGCCGGTCGCCGAGGAGGAGGGCTCCCGGTTCCGCCGGCCCGAGCACGCGACCGCGGTCGTAGTGCTGGGTGAGCAGCCCGATCCGGGTCAGGTCGCCGACCAGGGTGGCCGCCGACGATCACGCCGTCGCGGACGACGAGCTTGCGATGCGACCCGAGCACGGGGTTGGTGACCTCGACGACCTCGCCGTCGGTGTGCTCGGGGTCGCCGAGCACGGCCACGTCCAGTCCGGTCGCCCGGAGGCGGGCCACGGTGCGGCTGCCGTCGTACGTCGCGTCGCCGCCGGCGAGCCGGTCGGCCAGGATCCCGGCCTGCTCCCACGCCGGCGGGACGAACCCGGTGGTCCGGCCACCGTGCTCGGCGCAGTCGCCGATCGCGTGGATCGTCGGGTCGTCGATCGAGGCGAGCCCGTCGTCGACGACGATGCCGCGTCGGACGGTGAGGCCGGCGCGGCGGGCCAGGGCGGTGGAGGGGCGACCGCCGGCGGTGAGCACGAGCAGGTCGGTGTCGAGCGTGAACCCGTTGTCGAGCACGAGTCCGGCCTCGGTGAGGCGGACCGCCCGGGCGCCGGTGTAGACGGTCGTGCCGAGGCGGCGGAGGTCGCGGGCGAGGATCCGTCCGGCCTTCTCGTCGACCTGGCTGCGGAGCAGGTGGTCGCCGCCCTCGACGACCTCCGTGTCGAGGCCGCGGACGCTCAGGGCCCGGGCCACCTGGAGGCCGAGGAGCCCGCCGCCGACCACGACCGCTCTCCGGGCTCCGGGCACCGCGGCGTCGAGGCGTTGGCAGTCGTCGAGGCTGCGGAACGCGTGCACCTTCTCGTGCAGCCGGCCGTCGAGCCGGACCAGCCCTCGGATCGGCGGCAGGGTGGGGATCGAGCCCGTGGCCAGGACCAGGGCGTCGTAGGACACGCGGCTGCCGTCGATCAGCTCGACCTCGCGCTCCGCGCGGTGGATCTCCGCGACGCGGGCGCCGAGGCGCAGGTCGATCTCGTCCGGCACGCGCATCGCGATGCTGTCGGGGGCATGGGTGCCCTCGAGCACCGCGGACAGCAGGATCCGGTTGTACGGCGGGTGGCCCTCGTCGCCGAGCAGCGTGACCTGCGCGCTGCCGGCCAGCCGCTCGGCCAGGCGGACCGCGGCCATCCCGGCGCCCACCACGACCACGCGGTCTCCGGTGGTCACAGCGCTGCCCCCACTAACGGGGTTTCGAGGTCGTAGGTCGAGCCTGTCGAGACCACCTCAACCACCGGAGTGACCGAACACGCACATGCCTTGAACTCCGGCATCCTGCTGGTCGGGTCGAGCGCGTCGTTCGTCAACCGGTTGGCGCCGACCCAGTGGAACGGCACGAACACCGTGTCCGGTCGGATCGAGTCGACGACCCGGGCAGGCGCCCTCAGCTCGCCCCGCCGGGTGGCGACCACGACCGGCTCGCCGTCGCGGGCCCCGATCCGGTCGGCGAGCAGCGGGTGCAGCTCGACGAACGGGCCGCTGGTCGGGCAGCTCGCGGACCCGGCGGGTCTGGGCTCCGGACTGGTACTGCGCCAGCACCCGTCCGGTCGTGAGGTGGACGGGGTAGTCGTCGCAGGTGACCTCGGCGGGGCCGCGGTGCTCGACGGCGACGCAGCGGGCACGGCCGTCGGGCGTGCCGAAGCGGTCGGCGAACAGGCGGGGCGTGCCCGGGTGGTCCGGGGCCGGGCAGGGCCAGAAGACGCCGTGCTCGTCGCGGATCCGGTCGTAGTCGATGCCGGCGTAGTCCGCGACTCCCCCGGCCGAGGCCCGGCCGAGCTCGGCGAACACGCTCTCCGGGTCGGTCCCGATGGTGTCCGGGCAACCGAGGCGGTCGGCCAGCGCCGCGAGCACCTCGAGGTCGGTGCGGACGCCCGCCGGCGGCGCCACGGCGCGCTCGCGCAGGATCACCCGGCCCTCGAGGTTGGTCATCGTGCCGGTCTCCTCGGCCCACTCGGTCACCGGGAGGACGACGTCGGCGATGGCCGCGGTCTCCGACATCACCAGGTCGGCGACCACGAGCAGGTCGAGGGCGGCCAGCCGCTCGGCGACGTGGGCGGCGTTCGGGGCGGAGACGACGACGTTGCTGCCGTGCACGAGCAGGGCGCGCGGCCCGCCGTCCGTCCCGAGCGCGTCGAGCAGCTCGTACGCCGAGCGGCCCCGGCCCGGCAGCGACGCCGCCTCGACACCCCAGACCTCGGCGACGTGGTCACGCGCGACCGGGTCGTCGATCAGCCGGTAGCCGGGCAGCTGGTCGGCCTTCTGTCCGTGCTCCCGGCCTCCCTGGCCGTTGCCCTGGCCGGTCAGGCAGCCGTAGCCGGCGCCCGGCTTCCCGCACATGCCGAGCGCGAGCGCCACGTTGATCCAGGCCGAGACGGTGTCGGTGCCAGTGCTGTGCTGCTCGGCGCCGCGGGCGGTCAGGACCATCACCCTCCCGGCGCCGGCGAGCAGGTCGGCGAGGTCGCGCAGCTCGGCGGCCGAGACCCCGGTGACCCGCTCCACCCGCTCCGGCCACCAGGTCGCCACGGACCGCCGTACGTCGTCGAAGCCGGTCGTTCGGGTGGCGACGTACTGCTCGTCGACAGCGCCGGCGGCGTCGAGGAGGTGGAGCAGACCGAGCGCGAGGGCGAGGTCGGTGCCCGGCACCGGCTGGACGACCACGTCCGCCCGCTCGGCGGTCGGGGTGCGCCGGGGGTCGACCACGACGACCTTGCCGCCACGCTCGCGGAGCCGGTCGAGGTGGCGGGCCGCCGGCGGCATGGTCTCGGCGAGGTTGGAGCCGACCAGCACGAGGACGTCGGTGGCCTCGACGTCGGCGAGCGGGAAGGGCAGACCACGGTCGATCCCGAACGCCCTGTTGGACGCCGACGCCGCCGAAGACATGCACCAGCGGCCGTTGTAGTCGACCTGGCTGGTGCCGAGGACGACCCGGGCGAACTTGCCCAGCGCGTAGGCCTTCTCGTTGGTGAGCCCACCGCCCCCGAACACCGCGATCGAGTCCGGGCCGTGGTCGCGGCGGAGCGCTGCCAGCCGGTCGGCCACCAGGTCGAGCGCCTCGTCCCAGTCCGCTGCCCGGAGCACGCCGGTGGCCCGGTCGCGGACCAGCGGGGTCGTGAGCCGCTCCCGGCTGCCCCGCAGCCCGGTCGCCGTCCAGCCCTTCCGGCACAACGCCCCCTGGTTGACGGGGAACTCCGGCCACGGCGAGACCTCGAGCGCACCGCGGCGCGGAGCCTCGAGGGTCATGCCGCACTGCAGCGAGCAGTAGGGGCAGTGGGTCCTGGTCATCGGTCCGGTCAGATCCCGGCGCGCGCGAGGCTGGTCGCGCGTGCCGGCCTGCGCAGGAAGACGCCGTACGTCACGAGCGCGCAGACCACGTAGTAGCCGGCGAACGCCGCGAACGCGGCCTTGGTCGCGGTCAGCGGGTCGGCGACCCACGGCGATGCGAAGGCGATGGGGATCAGGAAGCCGCCGATCGCCCCGACCGCGCCGATGACGCCCAGGGCCGCGGATGCCTGCTGGGTCGACCTGGCCAGCGCTGTTGCCCGCTCGGGGGTGTTCGGGGTCGTTGCCCGCTCGGCCTCGGTGCGCCAGATCGCCGGGATCATCCGGTACGTCGAGCCGTTGCCGATCCCGGTCGCGGCGAAGATGCAGAGGAAGAACCCGAGGAACCACGGGAACCACGACTGGTTCCCGGTCGCGATCACCGGGTCCGCGGTGGGGTTCGGGGTCAGCTGGGTGACGGTCCACAGCACGGCGAGCGTGAACACGATCATCGCCGCGAACGCCCCCAGCGTGACCCTGGCGCCGCCGAGGCGGTCGGCCAGCCAGCCGCCGAGCGGGCGGGTCGCGGAGCCGATGGCGGCGCCCAGGAACGCGTAGTAGGCGAAGAAGATCCCCGTGCCGAGCGGCGCCGGCTCCGGAACCCAGAAGTTGAGCTTGATCAGCAGCGGCATCGCGGCGGAGTAGCCGATGAAGGAGCCGAAGGTCCCGATGTAGAGGAACGACATCACCCACGTCTGGCGCTTGGCCAGCACCCGCAGCTGCTCGCGCGGCTTCGAGACCGCGGTCCCGAGGTTGTCCATGAAGAAGTACGCCGCGAGGGTCGCGACGATCGCCAGGCCGGCGTACACGTAGGCGGCGCGTTCGAGGTGGATGCCGCCGTCGGCGGCCTTGACCAGGCCGAAGATGCCGGCGCCGCCGACGATCACCGGCAGCAGCAGCTGGACCAGGGAGACGCCGAGGTTGCCGCCCGCCGCGTTGAGGCCGAGTGCCGTGCCCTTCCGGTCGGCGGGGTAGAAGAAGTTGATGTTCGCCATCGAGCTGGCGAAGTTGCCGCCGCCGAAGCCCGCGGTTGCCGCGATCAGGCAGAACATCCAGTACGGCGTGGACGGGTCCTGGACCGCGACCGCGAACAGCAGCGTCGGAACGAGCAGCAGCGCGGCACTCACGATCGTCCAGTTGCGGCCGCCGAACTTCGGCACTGCGAACGTGTAGGGCAGCCGCAGCAGCGAGCCGACCAGGTTGGGCAGTGCGACGAGGAGGAACAGCTGCTGCGGGGTGAACGCGAACCCCTGCGCGAGCAGGAACGCCGACGAGACGCTCCAGATCAGCCAGACCGAGAAGCCGAGGTGCTCGGCGAAGATCGACCAGACCAGGTTCCGCCGGGCGACCCGGCGCCCACCGTTCGCCCACTGGTCGGGGTCCTCGGGCCACCAGTCGTCGATCCACCGTCCGGTCCGGCGTCTCGGCGCGGTGACGGGTGGCGGCGGGCTCGTCAGGGTCATGCGATGGATCTTGGGGAGCCGATGTGTCGGGCAGGGGAGGTCGCCGTCTCGCCGGGGTCAACTTGTCCTCACCGCCTCACAGAGGCCAGCGGGAGGGTCTCAGCCGGTGTTGCGCATGCCCGCTGCGATCCCGTTGATCGTCAGCAGGAGGGCTCGCTGCAAGCGTGGGGTCGTCCTCGCCGCGCCGTTGGCGCGCCAGCAGCTGGGTCTGGAGGTGGTGCAGCGGCTCGAGGTAGTTCTCGCGGATCTCCAGCGTCGTGCGCAGGGTCGGCTCCCGGTCGAGCACGGCGGTGTCACCGGTGACACCCAGCACCTGCTCGACGGTGAGCCGGAACTCCGCCCGGATGTCGTCGAGGAGACGGCGCAGGGGCGGGGGCGCCAGTGCGACGTACCGCTCGGCGATGTCCAGGTCGGTCTTGGCGAGCATCATCGACACGTTGTCGATGAACGTCCGGAAGAACGCCCAGTCGCGGTACATGCCCGAGAGCGCCTCGCCCGCGTCCGCGACCGCCGCGAGGCCGCTCCCGACCCCGAACCATCCGGGGACGATCTGCCGGGACTGGGTCCAGCCGAAGACCCACGGGATGGCGCGCAGGTCCTCGACGCCGCCTCCGGAGCCCGGCCGGTGCGCGGGACGCGACCCGATGTGGAGGGCTCCCAGCAGGTCGACCGGCGTGGCGGCGAAGAAGTAGTCGGCGAGGCCGTCGTGCTCCACGAGCCCGCGGTAGCGCTCGTGGGCCGCCTGGGAGATCCTGTCCATCATCTCGTCCCAGCTCTGGGCCAGGTCCGGCGGACGGCGGTCGATGCGGTGCAGCAGCGAGGCCTCGATGGTCGCGGCGAGGGTCAGCTCGAGGTTCTGCCGGGCCAGGACCGGCAGGGCGTACTTGTCGCTGATCACCTCCCCCTGCTCGGTGACCTTGACCTCGCCGTCCACGGTGCCCGAGGGCAGCGCCATGATCGCGTCGTACGTCGGCCCGCCGCCGCGACCCACCGAGCCGCCCCTGCCGTGGAAGAAACGCAGCCGGACGCCGTGTCGGCGGGCCACGTCGCGTGCCCGGCGCTGCGCCTTCTGGATCTGCCACTGCGAGGTCGCGATGCCCCCGGACTTGTTGGAGTCGGAGTAGCCGAGCATGACCTCCTGCACGTCGCCGCGCAGGCTGAGCAGCCGGCGGTAGGACGGCTCCCGGAACAGTGCGTCGAGGATCTCCTCGGTGCGCTCGAGCTCCTCCACGGTCTCGAGGAGGGGCACGAACCCGATCCGGGCGGTGTCCTCGGCCAGGTCGACGAGGCCGGCCTCGCGGGCGAGCAGCACGGCGGCCAGGACGTCGTCGGCGTCGCGGGTCATCGAGACGATGTAGCTCTCGATGGTCCGCGGACCCATCGTGTCGAGCGCCCAGCCGATCACGTCGAACGTCTCCGCTGTGGCGCGGGCACTCTCGTCGAGGGGCAGTGGCCGCGGCGCCAGCGGGCGACGACCGGCGAGCTCCTCGGCGAGCACCTGCAGCCGGGCGGGCTGGTCGAGCTCGGCGTAGGGAACGGTCAGCTCACCCAGGCGGTCGAGCAGCTGCCCGACGGCCTCGTGGTGCTTCTGGGCGTGCTCGCGGACGTCGAGGGTGGCCAGGCCCAGCCCGGTGGCGGCGACCGTGCGGACCAGTCGCTCGAGCCCGCCACCGGCCAGCAGCGCGCCCTGGTGGGCGAGCACCGAGCCGTGCAGCAGGCGCAGGTCGTCCAGCAGCTCGGTGTCGTCGCGGTAGTCGCGTCCCGGCCGATGGGGCTCGCCGGCGACGATGCGGCGCTCGGTGAGCGCGAGCCGGACGTGCACGCAGGTGAGGAAGAGCCGATACGGCTCCTGGGCGTTGAGCCGGCGGTAGCGCGGCTCGACCTCGGGCAGCCCGGGCAGCAGCTCGTCCACGCGGGCGTGGATCTCGGGGTCGACCTCTGACACCTGCTCGCTGATGGACAGGTCGCGTCGCAGCGCGTCGACCTTCCGCTGGAGCATCCGGATCCCATGGGTCGCCTGGAGTCGCAGCACCTCGCGCGTGGTCTCCGGGGTCACGTTGGGGTTGCCGTCACGGTCACCGCCCACCCAGCTCCCGAACGACAGGGGACGGGCGTCCGGAGGCAGCTCGACGCCGCGGTCGGCCAGCTGGTCCCGCAGCTCGTCGAGCACGTCGGGCACGGCGGCGGCCGAGAGCCCCTCGAGGTAGTAGACGATGTTGCGCGCCTCGTCGATGGGCTCGGGTGGTTCGACGCGGATCTCGTCGGTCTGCCAGAGCAGCTCGACGGCCTCCTCCAGCCGTCGGGTGCGTCGACGGTCGTCCGGCTCCTCCAGCAGGGCCGCCACCCGGCGCAGCTTGTCGATCGTCGACCGGCGGGCGACCTCGGTCGGATGGGCGGTGAACACCGGACGGACCGCGACGTGCCGAAGTCTCTCCGCGACGTCGTCGACGTCGACACCGGCCTTCTCGATGCGGGCGAGGGCCTGCTCGAGCCAGCCGCCCTCCGCCTCGCTGCGCCGCAGGAGTGCCCGGCCGCGGTGGACCTGCTCGGTGACGTTGGCCAGGTGGAAGTAGGCCGTGAACGCCCGGACCAGCCGGATGGTGGTCTCCAGGTCGAACTCGGGCAGGTCCTCCAGGCGGTCGCCCTTCGAGTGCGCCCGCACCTGCTCCACCAGGTCGAGGAGCTGCTGGCCCTCGGCGCGCACCAGCGTCTCGCCGAGGATCGTCGTGACCATCCGGATGTCCTTGCGCAGGGCGGTGTCCGGCGCACCGAACGAGTGCGGTGCAGTCGTCATGTTCACCCTTGCGTTCCCTTGGCTACTCCGAGTCCACCAGCCTCGGCCGTGGGAGGGCAACGTACCCCGCGCCCTGCCTCGCCTAAACTCCTGCCGGGCCCCAGTAGCTCAGCGGATAGAGCAGCCGCCTCCTAAGCGAAAGGTCGCAGGTTCGATTCCTGCCTGGGGCACCACTTCCAGGGCACTCCCCTCGAATGTCGCCACCGCTGGTCCGCCACCACGCCCTTCCCAGCAACCAGCGGTGCCCCCTCAGGCTGACGCGTTTGCGCTGGCCAGGGCGCCTTTGCCTCATGGTCAGCGAGCTACGTGACCGACTTGAAGCGCGCCGTGAGGCGTGCCCCGCTGGCGTAGAGCTCGTAGTGCTTCGCGCTCTTCGTGTTGTCTCGGAGCAACCCCGCCCAGTCCGAGTACCGCTCGAGCTCGAACCCGTAGACGCTGGCCATCAGCTCCAGCCCGTTGGCGGTGGGCCTGCCGGTCAGCACCCGGCCGTCGTGGGAATAGTCGTCTGCGATGGCATTGCTCTGCACAGCCGCTTCCTCGACCCTCAGACGGATCCCCGAATGCTCGCCCAGGGCGACTTGGGTATCGATGATCAGGTGCTTCGGATTGAACTGGCGGATCCGCGCGAAGAGCTCGTTGTATCGCAGCGTGTGGTAGAGGAAACCAAGACACAGCACGACGTCGAACTCACCCGGCTCCTTGGCCAGCGCATGGAACAGGTCACCGGCGACGAAGCGGTAGCGCGCGGGGTCGACGCCGTACTGCTCAAAGGTCTCGTTGGCGTTGTCGACAAGCTCCGGGCGCCCCTCGACCCCCACTACCGATGCCGCGCCCGCCCGCAGCGCCGCGAACGACCAGCGCCCGTCGTGGCTCGCGATGTCGAGAACCCTCGCGCCCTCGAAGATGTCGAGGTTGTCTCCGAACATCGCCTGGTGACGGAGGTTGAGTCGTCCTTCATGGGTGGCGGTCTCGCTGCTCTCGTAGAAGCGTGGGAACTGGTCGAAGAAGCCCGAGACCACCACGCGTGAGCCGGGCTCCGTAGGCGAGGGGGCGATGCCTGTCTCTTGGGTCGATGGCGGTTCGCCGCCCCTACCGTCGCCCACCGCGATGCGCGCTGCGAGCCGTTGCAGTGCACGCTTGCCCTTCCGTGTCGTGACCACGGCGGCAAGGTACCCGGGAACTGCCGGAGTACGTCTACCCGATGGCACGAATGTCCCGGGGCTCCAGCCCCTCAGCGGAGAGTTCCAGTTCGGCACCTGCCTGGGGCACCCCATTGCTTTCCTGGATTCTCCGGTGGCGACGCGGAGGTTGCTGCACGCTAGAGGCGCCCAACCAGCCCAGCGCGAAATTCTCGGGGTGCACATGTCCAACCGACGCCTCTCCGGCCGCATTCTCGTGGCCCTGGCCGCAACGGCTGCCCTGGTGCTCCCACTCGACGCCAGCCAGGCGCAGTCCGACCAGACGACAGTGCCCGGGAAGACGTTCGCGGCGTACGAGTACTGGTGGTACCCAATCGACTTCGTCGACCACTTCATCGACCCGCTCAGCAGCCAGTGGGAGGTGGAAGGCAGCGGAGACGCACGCACCCAGAACGGCATGCTCACACTCATGTCCACGCGGAAGGGCAGTCTCGGCGTGACCCTGCGCGGCCACGACCGCGATCGCGGCCGCTGGGAGATCCGACTCCGCGGGAAGCGGTTCGAGACCGGCAACACCGACTACACCGTCGCCGCCGAGCTCATCCCCGCCGGGAGCCGGGACCAGCACTGCGGTGCCCGGAACATCGGCTTCGCCAGCTTCCGCCCCGAGGTCGACAGCTCCGCCCGCTTCCACGTCCGGACCCTGCCCGACCTCCAGTTCACCAGCGTCAGGAGACAGATGAACCTGACCAACGACTACTGGCACACCTACGCCGTCCAGGTCACCACGAAGCGGATCGCGTGGTTCGTCGACGGTGTCGCCCGAGCGGTCGAGAATCGACCGGAGGCCCTTTCGGGGATCCCGCTGACCCTCCGCCTGCAGCTGCAGGCCGTCCCTGGCGAGACCATGAACCTGAGCCGACTACAGGTCGACACGGCCCGCTACTTCACCCTGAAGACCCCGAGCAAGAAGCCCGTGCGCGGCACGCTGCCCGACCTCGGCACCTACGCGGACGCCTGCTGACTCAGGGGGCGCCTTCTCGGTCCGCTCCTCGATCCTCCGCCGCGCTGCCATTGACGTGACGCGGATCACCTGATGGGGTCGGGCCTGCTGCCGCGGTCACTCCGTGAGCGCCCGACCGGGCGCCTGGCCGTTCAGCTCGGGATGAACCACCAGAAGGAGCACACACCCATGCGCCATGTCCGCACAGCCCTGATCGGGCTGTCCACCACCGCTGCTCTCATGGCCGGAGCGACCGGCCTCGCGCCGGGCGCGACCGCCCTCACGGCCGAGGGCGACTCGACCCCCGTGCCGATCGTGACGCCGGAGGGGCAGATCAGCTCGTACATCGTCAACGTCGGCGACGGCAAGAGGCCTGGCCAGGCCCACCGCGCCGTCGACTCGGCCGAGGGCGACGTCGTCCAGGACTGGCCCCAGATCCGCGTCTTCGTCGTCCACTCCACCAACGCGCGACTTCCGCTCCGACGTCGCCTCCGGCCCGGCTGGTCGACGCGATCGCGTCCGTCGGCGCGACCCGCACGGTCGCGGTCAAGGAGGGCACCCCCGGCACCGCCACCGGCCTCTCGGACGCCCAGCTCGCCCGCGGCGGCGCCCAGGGAGAGTTCGCCAACACCGCCGCCGAGGACGTCGCCGCCGACCCTCGTGAGGGCGAGCAGTGGGACATGCAGGTCATCAAGGCCGACCAGGCCCACCAGGTCAGCGACGGCTCGCGCGACGTCGTGGTCGGCGTCCTCGACAGCGGCATCGACCCCGACCACCCCGACCTCGCGGCCAACATCGACACCGCGTCCTCGGTGAACTGCACCGACGCCGGCCGGGTCGACCGGTCCGCGACCGGGTGGCACCCGACGACCAGCGACCACGGCACCCACGTCGCCGGCACCATCGCCGCTGCCCGCAACGGCGACGGCATCGTCGGGGTCGCCCCCAACGCCCGGATGGCATCGGTGAAGGTCGTCAACGACGACGGCTTCATCTACCCCGAGTACGCCATCTGCGGCTTCATGTGGGCCGGGCTCCAGGGCATGGACGTGACCAACAACAGCTACTACATCGACCCGTTCATGTACTACTGCTCCGACCAGCCCGACCAGTCCGCCGCGATGGAGGCGGTCAACCGCGCCGTGCAGTGGTCGACCGGCCAGGGTGTCGTCCACGCCGCCGCGGCCGGCAACGCCCGGACCGACCTGACGAACAACACCGTCGACACCACCAGCCCCGACGACAGCACGCCGATCCGGCGTGACATCAACGACGGCTGCTTCGACATCCCCACCGAGCTCCCGGGCGTGGTGACGGTGTCGTCCTTCGCGCGCAAGAGCTCCTCGACTCTGGACACCTGCCTGTCGAGCTTCTCCAACCGTGGCCTGGGCATCATCGACGTCGGCGCCCCGGGCTCCGCCATCCTGTCCACGATCGTCAAGGACAACGGCTACGGCCTCAAGAGCGGGACCTCGATGGCCTCGCCGCACGCAGCCGGCGTGCTCGCGCTGCTCGCGGGGCAGCACCCCGGCTGGTCGCCGGCGCAGCTGGTCGGCGGCGCTGGAGGCGCAGGCCGACGACAAGGCCTGCGAGGCGCCCCAGCCCAGCACGCAGGCCAACCCGGCATGCGTCGGCCCGGTCGAGGACAACGGCTACGCCGGTGAGGGCATGGTCGACGCCCTGGAGGCCGTCACCTCCCCTGACCGAACCGTCGAGACGGTGCCGCCGGCCGGCGTCAGGGTGCGTTGACACCTCGGCGCCGGCCGGTCTCACGACAGCTGGGCGAACCTCAGTCGACGACCTCGAACCTGATCCCGGCCAGCTGCAGCCGGGACAGGAGGTTCTCGCCCATCGCCTGGGCGGTGGTCACCTGGCCGGCGGTGGGCGGGTTGTCGTCGAAGGCGAGGCAGAGCGCCGACTCGCCCAGCATCTTGGCGGTCTCGCCGTAGCCGGGGTCCCCGCCGGAGACCCGGGTGTGCACGGTCTGGCCGCCCGCCCTGCCGACGAAGTCGACCCGGAACCACGACTTCTCCCGGCGGCCCTCGTCGGGCCCCTCGCCCTGCTTGATCCGGCCGAGCAGGAGGTTCCGCAGCGGCTTCACCTGGGCCACCGCGCCGATCGTGGCGACGGCCACGGCACCACCCGCGGCGAACCGGCGGGTCTTGGTGCCGGCGAAGTGGGAGTAGCGGAAGTCCGGGCCGTACGACGCCAGGGCCGCGCCGCTCCGGGCCACCACCAGCGGGTCGATGGTGGGCAGGGGCAGCAGCCAGTAGCCGAGCACGCTGTCGCGGTGCGGCTTCGCGCCGACCGCCCGGGAGGAGCGGCCCTCGGGCCGCGGCTCGGCCCGGCGCCGCGCGGCGGCCGCCTCCTTCATCTGCCGGACCCGCGACAGCGCCGTCACGGCCGAGTGGAAGGTGCCGCCGGAGAACATCCCGCTGGCGCGGACCACCCCGCGCAGGGTGATCGGCTGGTCGGCGGGCAGCTGCTTGACGGTGAAGTAGGCGCCCAGGTCGTGCGGCACCGAGTCGAAGCCGCACGCGTGCACGATCCGGGCGCCGTTCTGCTCGGCGGTCGCGTGGTGGGCGACGTACATCCGGTCGACGAACTCCGGCTCGCCGGTGAGGTCGACGTAGTCGGTGCCGGCCTCGGCGCAGGCCGCGACCAGCGGCTCGCCGTACGTCAGGTAGGGGCCGACGGTGGTGATCACGACTCGGGCCCGGCGGGCGACGTCGGCGAGCGAGGCGGGGTCGGTGACGTCGGCGTGCAGCAGCTCGAGCTGCTTGAGCTCGGGATCGATGTCCGCGAGGTCGGCGCGCACCTTCTCCAGCTTCTGGGGGTTCCGCCCGGCCAGGGCCCAGCGCAGGCCGGCCGGCGCGTTGCGGGCGAGGTACTCGGCGGTGAGCGCGCCGGTGAAACCGGTGGCCCCGAACAGCACGATGTCGAACTCACGTTCACGGTTGGGCATGCCGCCATCGTGGCACTCGCCACCGGGGCGTCGTCACCGGCGTCCGGGTGCCGGGCAGCCGACACGGTGTCGTTCTTCCACTTCTGACGTATTTTCGAGGCATGTGCCGCAACATCCGTCCGCTCCACAACTTCGAGCCGCCCGCCACCGGGGACGAGGTGACCGCCGCCGCGCTGCAGTTCGTGCGCAAGGTGAGCGGTTCCACGAAGCCGTCGGCCGCCAACCAGGAGGCCTTCGACCGCGCGGTCCGCGAGATCGCGCACGTCACCCAGCACCTCCTCGACGACCTGGTCACCAGCGCCCCGCCGAAGAACCGCGAGGTGGAGGCCGAGAAGGCGCGGGCCCGGGCCGCGCTGCGGTACGGCACGTGACCACACCGCTGGTCGAGCGTCCCGCGGCGGACGCCACCGTCGAGGCGGCCCTCGACCTGCTCGTCGGCCGCCCGCTCGTGGTCCTCACCGGCGCCGGCCTGTCGACCGACTCCGGCATCCCCGACTACCGCGGGCCGGGCTCCCCGGCGCGGATGCCGATGACGATCGCGGAGTTCCGCTCGGGCCCGGCCGCCCAGCAGCGCTACTGGGCGCGCAGCCACCTGGGCTGGGGCCGGATGCGGCGGCGCCGCACCCAACGCCGGCCACCACGCCCTGGCGCGGCTGGATCCCGAGCTGCTGATCACCCAGAACGTCGACGGCCTGCACGAGGAGGCGGGGTCGCGGCGGCTGGTGGCGCTGCACGGCCGGATCTCGCAGGTCGTCTGCCTCGGGTGCCGTACGACGTCTCCGCGGTCGGCCCTGCAGGCCCGGCTCGCCGAGCTCAACCCGGGCTTCGCCGAGCGGCACGCCGAGGTCCGGGTCCGGCCCGACGGCGACGTCGAGCTCGACGACACGTCGTCCTTCCGGGTGCCCGACTGCGACGACTGCGGCGGCGTGCTCAAGCCCGACGTCGTGTTCTTCGGGGAGAACGTCCCGGCGGCGCGGGTCGAGCGGTGCTACGCCGCGGTCGACGCGCTGGGCACGAACGGCGGCGCGCTGCTCGTGGCCGGCTCGTCACTCACGGTGATGAGCGGCTTCCGCTTCGTCCGCCGCGCGGCCCGCGCCGGGACCCCGGTGGTGATCGTCAACCGGGGCGAGACCCGGGGCGACGAGCTGGCGACGTACAAGCTCGAGGTCGGCTGCAGCGAGTTCCTGACCAGCTCGCTGGCTGCGAGGCTCAGAGCTTGCGCACGAAGATGTGATCGGCCGCCTCGAGCACGATCTCGGCGGTCTCCCCGCCGGAGCCGACCAGGATCCCCTCGGCGGTGGGGGCGACGGTGACCGTCTTGTCGGGGAGGGCGCCGGCCCGGCGCAGGGCGCTCATCAGGGTCTCGTCCTTCTGCATCTCCTCGGAGATCCGGCGGACGTGGACGCGGGTCTCGCCGCCGCCGACGACGGCGGAGAGCGGCTCGACGCCCTCCATGAACTGCTCGCCCAGCTCCGACTCCCCGAGCTCGTCGAGGCCGGGGATCGGGTTGCCGTACGGCGACTCGGTCGGATGGTCGAGGAGCGCGACCAGGCGCCGCTCGACGGTCTCGGACATCACGTGCTCCCACCGGCAGGCCTCGGCGTGCACCAGCTCCCAGTCGAGACCGATGACGTCGGTGAGCAGCCGCTCGGCCAGCCGGTGCTTGCGCATCACCCGGGTCGCCAGGCGCAGGCCCTCGTCGGTGAACTCGAGGTGGCGGTCGCCCTCGACGGTGAGCAGGCCGTCGCGCTCCATCCGGGCGACCGTCTGGGAGACCGTCGGCCCGCTCTGGTGCAGCCGCTCGGCGATCCGCGCACGCAGCGGGATGATCCCTTCCTCGACCAGCTCGTAGATGGTCCGGAGGTACATCTCGGTGGTGTCGATCAGATCGCTCACCCGGTCATTCTGTCCCATGCCCCGGTCCCGGTCGGGTCGGCATGCTGCTCGTGCACGCCCGACGCTCGATAGCGTGGCCGGATGGCCTCGGTGATGTGGTTCCGGCGCGACCTCCGGCTCGCCGACAACCCGGCGCTGGTCGAGGCCTGTGCCGAGGACGGCGTCCTCCCGCTCTTCGTGATCGACCCCGCTCCTCTGGGGTCCGGCCGGGGCGCCCCGCCGGGCCTACCTCGCCGCGTCGCTGCGGTCGCTCGACGGCTCGCTGCGGCAGCGGAGAGCCCGGCTCCACGTGCGCCGCGGGGACCCGGCCATCGAGGTGGCCCGCGCCGCCCGGGCGGTCGGGGCGACCCGGGTGCACGTCGCGGCCGACCACGGCCCCTACGGGCGGCCGCCGCGACCGGGCCGTCGAACGGGCGCTCGCCGAGCGCGATGTCGAGCTGGTCCGGACGGGGTCGGCGTACGCCGTCGCGCCCGGGCGGGTCACGAACCAGGCGTGGGCAGCCGTTCAAGGTCTTCACGCCCTTCGCCGAGCCTGGGCCGAGCACGGCTGGCGGGCGCCGGTCGAGGCTCCCCGCGGCGCCACCTGGCTCGATGCGGACGGGTCGGTCGACCTGCCCGAGCCCCGGACGCCGTCGGGCATCGACCTGCCCGAGGCAGGGGAGGCAGCGGCCGCGCCGGCGCTGGCGGGCGTTCCTCGACGAGCGGGTGGCCGCCTACGACGACGACCGCGACCGGCCCGGTGTCGACGGCACCTCCCGGATGTCGGTCCACCTGAAGTGGGGCGAGATCCATCCGCGCACGATGCTCGCCGACCTGGCCCCGCTCCGCAGCACCGGCGCCGCGACCTACCGCAAGGAGCTCGCCTGGCGGGAGTTCTACGCCGACGTGCTCTTCCACCGGCCGGAGACCGCGCGCGAGTACCTCCGGCCCGAGTTCGCCGGCATGGAGTACGACGCCCCCGACGGCGCGTTCGACGCCTGGCGGGACGGGCGGACCGGCTTCCCGATCGTGGACGCCGGGATGCGCCAGCTCCGCGCGACCGGCTGGATGCACAACCGGGTGCGGATGATCGTCGCCAGCTTCCTGGTCAAGGACCTGCACGTGGAGTGGCAGCACGGCGCCCGGCACTTCCTGCAGTGGCTGGTCGACGGGGACCTCGCCTCCAACCAGCACGGCTGGCAGTGGGTGGCGGGCTGCGGCACCGATGCGGCGCCGTACTTCCGGGTGTTCAACCCGACCACCCAGGGCCGCAAGTTCGACCCCGACGGCGCCTACGTCCGCCGCTGGGTCACCGAGCTGGCCGACCTCGACGGCCGCGCGGACCCGCACGACCCGGACGAGCTGTCGCGCCGCCGCGTCGGCTACCCCGCGCCGATCGTCGACCATGCCGAGGAGCGCCGCGAGGCGTTGCGCCGGTGGGAGCAGATCCGCAGATGAGACCCGGTCGCGGGGTGAGAGGATCCGTCCGTGCGCGAGCTGATCGTCCCCAGCCGCTTCCGCGGCCCCCGGTCCTCGG
Organism: uncultured Actinomycetota bacterium; assembly: GCA_963812345.1. Classification (GTDB taxonomy): domain Bacteria; phylum Actinomycetota; class Actinomycetes; order Propionibacteriales; family Nocardioidaceae; genus Nocardioides. The sequence goes on along the minus strand of CAWEVA010000013.1, from coordinate 150,072 downwards.
GCAACGGCGGCTGGACGTCCGGCGCCCTGGCCGCCCTGGTCGACCACGACGTGCCCGCCGACCATGCCGCCCGGTGGCCGACGATCGCGGTGTCCCTGCGGCAGCCGCCGCCGCTGGACACACCGTTGCAGGTCACCGACGACGACGGCGCGACGGTGGCCAGCGCTCGACGGCGCGGTCGTCGCCCGCGCGGAGGTCCTCGACCAGGCCCCGGTCGCGGTCGACCCGGTGCCGGCCGACGAGGCGCGTGCGGCGATGGCGTCGTACCCCGGCCTGCGGCAGCACCCCTTCCCGTCCTGCTTCGGCTGCGGCACCGAGCGCGAGGAGGGTGACGGCCTGCGCATCTTCCCCGGCCCGGTGTCCGCCGCGGGGCGACGAGGACGCGCCCACCAGGGTCGCGGCCACCTGGACCCCGCACCCGAGCCTGTTCGAGGACTGGCACGCCTACCACGACGACCATCCCCGCGCCTCGCTGCCGGTCGCCTGGGCCGCGCTCGACTGCGTCGGCGGCTGGGCCGGCGACCTCACCGACCGGATGATGGTGCTGGCGCGGATCACCGCTCGGGTGCACACGCTGCCGTTGATCGGCGAGGAGCACGTGGTCGTGGGTGAGCCGCGGAGTGCCGAGGGACGCAAGACCTGGACCGCCGCCACCCTGTACGACGCCGACGGCCGCGCCCTGGCCGTCGCCGAGCACCTGTGGGTCACCGTCGACCCCGCCACCTTCCGCTGACCCGCCCGAAGATGCCCAAATCGCTACCCGCCCGAAAGTTTCGGGCGGGTCAGCGATTTGACCGCTCGCGAGCGGGCCCCTGAATCATGGAGGGCATGGGTTTGAACGATCAAAGTAAGGGCTGGTGGCGCGACGCCGCCTGCTACCAGGTCTACGTCCGCAGCTTCGCCGACAGCGACGGCGACGGCATCGGCGACCTGCCCGGGATCACGTCCCGGCTGCCCTACCTGGCCGACCTCGGCGTCGACGCGATCTGGATCACCCCGTTCTACCCCTCCCCCCAGAACGACCACGGGTACGACGTCGCCGACCACTGCGACGTCGACCCGCTGTTCGGCCGGCTCGCCGACGCCGACCACCTGATCGAGCGCGCCCACGACCTCGGGCTGCGGGTCATCGTCGACCTCGTCCCCAACCACACCTCCGACCAGCACCGCGTGGTTCCAGGAGGCCCTGGCGGCCGGGCCCGGCAGCCCCGAGCGGGCCCGCTACCTGTTCCGGGACAGCGAGACCGACAGCCCGCCGAACAACTGGCAGTCGGTCTTCGGTGGCCCCGCGTGGACCCGCACCCCCGACGGGCAGTGGTACCTCCACCTCTTCGACTCCACCCAGCCCGACCTCGACTGGCGCAACCCCGAGGTGCACGCGATGTTCGAGGACGTGCTGCGCTTCTGGCTCGACCGCGGGGTCGACGGGTTCCGGATCGACGTGGCGCACGGCCTCTACAAGGTGGAGGGCCTGCCGAACCAGAAGGACCCGAGGCTGCGCAGGGTCGAGGACATGCTCGGGTCCGCCTTCGGCGACGACGAGCCGATGTGGGACCAGCCCGAGGTGCACGGGGTCTACCGGCGCTGGGCCGAGATCCTCGACGAGTACGGTCCCGACCGGATGGCCGTGGCCGAGGCCTGGGTGCCGGACGGCCCCTCGATGGCGGCGTACGTGCGCCCCGACGAGCTCGACCAGGCGTTCAACTTCTCCTGGCTGCTGGCGGACTGGTCGGCCCCCGCCTTCGCCGAGGTCATCCGCGGCACCATCGCGGCCACCGGCTCGGTCGGCGGCCTCCCCGACCTGGGTGCTCAGCAACCACGACGTGGTCCGGCACCCCACCAGGTACGGCGGTGGCGAGCGCGGCCTCGCGCGGGCCCGCGCCGCGACCCTCACCATGCTGGCGCTGCCCGGCTCGGTCTACCTCTACCAGGGCGAGGAGCTGGGTCTCGAGGAGATCGACGTCGCGCCCGAGCACCGGCAGGACCCGGCCTGGTTCCGCACCCGCGAGCCGGGCCGCGACGGCTGCCGGGTGCCGATCCCCTGGGCCGGCGCCGAGCCGCCGTTCGGCTTCGGGCCCGGCGAGGGCCAGCCGTGGATCCCGCAGCCCGACTCCTGGAAGTCGCTCAGCGTCGATGCGCAGCAGGACGACCCCGCCTCGACCCTGTCGTTCTACCGCGCCGCGCTCGGCCACCGGCGTCGCCACGCGACCCCGGCCGGTGAGGTCGTGGAGCTCCTCGACGCCGGCGGGGACGTGCTCGCCTTCCGGCGCGGCCCGCTGACCGTGGTGCTCAACTGCGGCGAGACGCCGGTCGAGCTGCCGGCCGGAGAGGTGCTGCACAGCAGCGGTCCGCTGGCCAACGGCCTGCTGCCGCCGGACACCGCCGCCTGGCTGGCCTGATCCGAGCCGCGCCAGCGGATCGGATCGTTGGTCGTCGAGCAGCGCGCGCGACCGAGGAACGAGGTCGCGACCGCGTGTGTCGAGACGCGGTCAAGGAACGAAGGGCGGTCAGCCCAGGGTGCGGTTGTAGCGGCCGAGCGTGGCCACGAGGGCTTCGAGGTCCGCGTCCGACCAGTCGCCGAGGCGCTCGTCGAGCCGTCGGCGACGCTGCTGCCTGACCTCGCCCAGCCGTCGGCGGGCGTCCTCGCTCGGAGCGAGCAGCGTGGCCCGGCCGTCGTCGGGGTCGGGTGTCTTGTCCAGCAGGGCCAGGTCGGCCAGGTGCTGCACCTGGCGGCTCACGGCGCCCTTGTCGACCCCGAAGGTCTCCGCCAGCGCCGACGAGCGCAGCGGACCGGACTCGGCGAGGTGCGCCAGCATCAGGTAGGACATCGGCTGGAGGTCGGGGTGCACGGCCCGGGCACGCTCACCGATCGCGCGGCGTACCCGCCGGATCAGCACGCCCAGCTCGTGCTCGAGCGCCCGCACGGTCTCGGCCCGGGGCACGGTCGTCACCGCTCGCGTCGTCCGGGCGCGGCGTCCGGGGCGGCCTCGGGCGCCATCTCGTCCGCCCGCAGGATCGTGGTACGCAACGGCACCTCGTGGATGAGGCTCACACAGACCAGCGCCAGCACCGCGAACGGCACCGCCACCAGGAAGATGTGCCCAGTCGCTTCGCCGAAGGCGTGCTCGAACACGGCGCGGAACGGCGCGGGCAGCGTCGCGAGGTCGGGGATCGAGCCGGTGCTGTGCCCGCCGCCCTGGATCCCGAGCCGGGCGAGGCCCTCGCGGACGCCGTCGGCGACCTGGTGGCTGAGCACCGCGCCGAGGGCCGCGACCCCGATCGAGCCGCCCATCGAGCGGAAGAACGCCACGATCGAGCTGGCGGCGCCGAGGTCGGACTGGGCGACGTTGTTCTGGACCGAGAGCACGAGGTTCTGCATCGTCATGCCCAGCCCGAGGCCGAGCACGGCCATGAAGCCGCCGACCAGCGGCAGCGGGGTGGCCTCGTCGATCGTGGCGAGCAGCGACAGTCCGATCACGACCACCGCGCTACCGCTGACCAGGAACCGCTTCCAGCGGCCGGTGGCGGTGATGATGCGGCCACTGATGATGCTCGAGACCAGCAGCCCGCCGACCATCGCGACCGACATCAGGCCGGCCTCGGTGGGGCTCATGCCGCGGGCGAGCTGGAAGTACTGGGACAGGTAGACCGTCGACCCGAACATGGCGAGACCGGTCAGCACCGAGGCGGCGGTGGCGAGCGAGGTGGTGCGGTCGCGGAACAGCCGCAGCGGGATGATCGGCTCGATGGCCACCCGGGCCTCGACGTAGAGGGCCGCGGCCACGATCGCCAGGCCCGACCAGGACCAGCGCCACGCTGGTGGCAGAGCCCCACGCGAACTGGTTGCCGGCCAGGGAGACCCAGACCAGCAGCACCGAGACCCCGGACATCAGCAGGGTCGCGCCGAGGTAGTCGACGTGCACCTCGCGGCGCACGACGGGGAGGTGGAGGGTCTTCTGCAGCACCAGGAACGCGAGGACGGCGATCGGCAGGCCGAGGAAGAAGCACCATCTCCAGCCGAGGCCGGGGGCGTCGACGATCAGGCCGCCGATCAACGGGCCGCTGACCGTGGCGAGGGCGAACGTCGCGCCGATGTAGCCGGAGTACCGGCCGCGCTCCCGCGGGCTCACCATCGAGGCGATCACGACCTGGACCAGCGCGGTCAGGCCGCCGACGCCGAGACCCTGGACGGCGCGGGCGCCGATCAGCACCTCCATGCTCGGCGCGAAGCCGGCGATCAGCGAGCCGATGCCGTAGATCACCAGCGCCGACTGAACGAGCAGCTTCTTGCTGAACAGGTCGGCGAGCTTGCCCCAGATCGGGGTGCTGGCGGTCATCGTCAGCAGGGTCGCGACGACCACCCAGGTGTAGCCGGTCTGGCTGCCGTTGAGGTCGGTCACGATCCGGGGCAGGGCGTTGGTGACGACCGTGCTCGAGAGCATGGCCACGAACATCGCGAGGAGCAGGCCGCTGAGCGCCTCCAGGACCTCGCGGTGGGTCATCTGGCCGGACTGCTCGGCGGAGACGGTCGCCTGGGTCACTGTGTGCCCCTCGTTCGTGAAAAGGTTGACGAAGGCAACCATATCCCCGGACCCGACCGTCGGTCCCAATCCCCGGACTCGATCATCAGAAATGGGAGCGACCCGCAGGCGTCGCCCGTCGGAACATGTCCTCGGGGTCGGCTCCGGTGGACGTGGTTACCGGATCACCTGCGGGTCGGGTGGCTGCCTGGTATTCGCCAGCAGCCTCAGCTGCTAGCGGGCAGCCACCTCACGCGTCCTATAAGAATTCATTCTTCGGACCACCTCCTTTCCCGTGTGGCACCACCGTATGTGGCGGGCCCGACTCTGCTCAAGGGATTTAGGGCTCAAGGGATTCAGGGGGCGAGCCTGGAAGTGGTCCAGCCGCGTCCGGCGCGACGGCTGTAGACCAGCCGGTCGTGCATCCGGCCCGGCCGTCCCTGCCAGAACTCCACGACGTCTGGGACGACGACGTACCCGCCCCACCAGTCCGGCAGGGGCACCTGATCCGGGAAGCGCGCCTCCATCTCGGCGAACGCCTCGTCGAGCTCCTCGCGCGAGCTCACCTCGCTGGACTGGCGCGAGGCCCAGGCGCCGAGCTGGGCACCCCGCGGCCGGGTTGCGAAGTACGCCGCCACGTCCTCGCGGGCGCAGCTCCTCGGCGAGGCCGTCGACCCGGACCTGGCGCTCGAGCGCGTGCCAGGGGAACAGCAGCGAGCAGTGGTGGTTGGCGGACAGCTCGGCGCCCTTGCGGGAGCCGAGGTTGGTGAAGAACCGGAACCCGCCCTCGTCGACGCCCTTGAGCAGGACCATCCGGCTCGACGGGAGGCCGTCGCCGGACACCGTGGCCACGACCATCGCGTTGGGCTCGTGCATGCCGGAGGCGGACGCGTCGGCCATCCACGCCCGGAACATCGTCACCGGGTCCGGGGCCAGGTCGGACTCGTGCAACCCGCCCAGGGCGTACTCCGCGCGCAGCGCCGCCAGATCCATGGCGTCGACACTAGACGGCGGGGCGCGGCAGAATGCAAAGGGTTCGACCGCGCGGTCGGCCCCGAGAGGGAGGGTTCCCATGACCGAGGTGCACCACGGGCTCGAGGGCGTGATCGCGTTCGAGTCCGAGATCGCAGAGCCCGACAAGGAGGGCTCCGCGCTGCGCTATCGCGGGGTCGACATCGAGGAGATCGCCGGCAGGGTCCCGTTCGAGAACGTCTGGGGCCTCCTGATCGACGGCTCCTACACCCCGGGCCTGCCGCCCGCCGAGCCGTACAACATCGCCATCCACACCGGCGACGTCCGCGCCGACGTGCAGGCGAGCGTGGCGATGCTGGCGCCGATGCTTCGGCATGGGCCAGACCTACGACATCAGCGACGAACAGGCCCGGCTCGACCTGTCGCGGGTGGCGGTGATGGTGCTGTCGTACGCCGCCCAGAGCGCCCGCGGCATCGGCAAGCCGCTGATCCCCCAGCACGAGGTCGACGCCGGGGCGCACGCTCGCCGAGAAGTTCCTGATCCGGTGGCGCGGCGAGTCCGACCCCAGCCACGTGAAGGCGATCGACGCCTACTGGTCCTCCGCTGCCGAGCACGGCATGAACGCCTCCACGTTCACCGCCCGGGTCATCACCTCCACCGGTGCCGACGTCGCCGCGGCCTTCTCCGGCGCGATCGGCGCGATGAGCGGCCCGCTTCACGGCGGTGCCCCCTCGCGGGTGCTGGGCATGATCGAGGAGGTCGAGAAGGGTGGCGACGCGACGTCGTACGTCAAGGGGCTGCTCGACAAGGGCGAGCGGCTGATGGGCTTCGGCCACCGGGTCTACCGGGCCGAGGACCCGCGCGCCCGGGTCCTGCGACGGACGGCGCGCGAGCTCGGGGCACCGCGCTACGAGGTCGCCGAGGCGCTGGAGAAGGCGGCGCTCGCCGAGCTCCGCGAACGCCGGCCCGACCGGGTGCTCGAGACCAACGTGGAGTTCTGGGCGGCGATCGTGCTCGACTTCGCCGAGGTCCCGGCCAACATGTTCACCGCGATGTTCACCTGCGCCCGCACCGGCGGGTGGTCGGCCCACATCCTGGAGCAGAAGCGGACCGGTCGCCTGATCCGTCCCTCGGCCATCTACACCGGCCCGGCCGAGCGCCGGGCGAGTGACGTCGAGGGCTGGAACGACGCCTGGTCGGCCTGATCCGGCGCTCGAGGTGCGAGCGTCCATCTACGGCCGGCCTCGAAACGCCCGCACCCGCGCACGTCGGCAGCCACGGTCGCGTCACTGTCTGCCTCGGCGTCCGTGAGTTTCGACGCGACGCGAAGCGACGTTCGTTCCTCGACGCATCGCTTGCGCAACCTGGCCGGACCCACACGCCGCGCTCGTGCCTCGCACGCCGCTGCCCAGCTCACCACATGGGCTGGACGTCCTCGTCGATCGCGGGCGAGGCGTACTTCGGCTGGTAGAGCGTGATCGTGCCCGCGCCGGGGACCACCAGCTGGACGGTCGAGCCCCACGGCTGCTCGGTCACGTCGCCCTCGAACGTCGCGCCCCGGCCGCGCAGCTCGTCCATGGTCGCCGGCCAGGTCGTCGCACATCAGCGAGACGTCGAACCGCTGGTCGGTGCCGCCGGTCGTCCCTTCGTACTCCCAGGACGACGGGTGCACGCCGGTCTCGCTGGGCCCGGTCCGGAAGATCAGCCAGCCGCCGCCGGTGTCGACGCCCGGGAACTGGAGGACGTCCCGGAAGAACGCCCGGGCGGCGTCGGGGTCCTCGGCGTACAGGAGCGTGTGCAGGGCGGTGATCATGCCGTCCAACGTAGTGTTCCCGCTCTGCCCTGCCCAGAGTTCCGGGGTTTCGACTCGACGCTCGCTGCTCAACCACCGTCTGGTTGGCTGGGCCCATGACTCACCGCGACCCGGTCGAGCTCTGGAACGACGAGGCGGCGACGTTCGACGACGCCGCCGACCACGGCCTGCGCGACCCGGCGGTGCGCTCGGCCTGGCGCGACCTGCTGCTCACGGTCCTGCCGCCGGTGCCGGCGCGGGTCGCCGACCTCGGGTGCGGGACCGGCACCCTGGCGCTGCTGCTCGCGGCCGAGGGGTACGCCGTCGACGGGGTCGACTTCTCGCCGGAGATGATCCGGCTGGCGCGGGAGAAGCCGACGGTCGGCCAGGTCACGTTCACGCAGGCCGACGCGGACGATCCGCCGCTCGAGCCCGGGGCCTACGACGTCGTCCTGTGCCGGCACGTCCTCTGGGTGATGCCCGACCCGGCCGCGACCCTGCAGCGGTGGATCGGCCTGCTCGCCCCCGGCGGACGGCTGGTGCTGGTCGAGGGCAGCTGGACGACCGGCGCCGGCCTTACCGCGGCCGAGACCGTCCATCTGGTCGAGTCGACCGGCCGGGAGGCGGAGCTCCGGATGCTGCCCGAGGCGGCGTACTGGGGCCGGGAGATCGACGACGAGCGGTACCTCGTGGTCAGTCGCCGCTGACCCGGCTCTCGTACCAGCTGGTCTCGCCCCGCCCGCCCCGGCGGCTCAACGAGATGTGCATGTGGTCGCGGTGGCGCAACGTCTTGGAGCACTTCCGCCGGCTCTTGCAGCTCGAGCTGAGGTAGTCCTCCCGCTCGAAGTAGTCCCACGGCGGAGTACATGTGGTCGTTCCAGATGATGTACATGATCCCCATCCGGCGCGCCTTGGCGTGCTCGTTGCCGCGCGCGATCGGTCGCGAACGCGACGTCGAGGAACGCGCTGGGCGATCCGGCGGTCCCTGGTCCTGGCCGGCGTCGAGCATCCAGTCGAACGCCCGGCCCTCCTTGTGCTCGGAGACGCCGCCGACTCCGCACTTGCGCGAGATCGGGCCGTAGCCACCCCCGCGGTGCACCAGCCAGCGCGCCAGCGCCTCGGTGCCGGGCTTCGCACGGGGGCTGCAGTGCTGCTGGGGCTGGTAGTCCGCGTAGTCCTCGACCTGGGCCGCGGCCGGCCCCGCCAGCGCGAGCAGGATCGCCACGGCGGCCACGCCGGCCAGTCCGGCTCTCACGATTCTGGTCACGCGGCACGAGGTTACGTCGGGCTCACGCGGCGCGCCCGGGATTCAAAAGATTTCCTCAAGCCGGGCCGCCCCGGTGGCCGAGGCGTTTGCCGTAGCACCGCGACAGCGGGGCATGGCAGTAGAACCCGAACTTGGGGACCTCGACGTACCCCGACGACTGGTAGAGCTCGATCGCCTCCGGCTGCCGGGAGCCGGTCTCGAGGATGCTCACCGCCGCTCCCGCCTCGGCCGCGGTGTGCTCGAGGTGGGCGAGCATGGCTCGCGCGAGACCGCGCCCGCGGGCGGCCGGGTCGACGTACATGCGCTTGATCTCGGCCGTGCTGGTGCTGCCGAGCGCCTCGACGTCGTCGCGCCGGCGCCAGGCGCCCGAGGCCACCGGACGGCCGTCGAGATAGCCGACGAAGAAGCTGCCACTCGGCGGGTCGAACATGGCCGGGTCCAGCGGGGTCTCGTCCTCGCCGCCGTAGCGTGCGACGTACTCGCCCTGCACCGCGGCGATCATGGCCATCGCGTCGGGGTGGCCGAAACCGACCCGGACGACCTGCATGTCCATGCCAACCCTTCCAGAACAGGGCCTTCGATTTCGGCGGGCCCGCGGCGGCTGCCAGAATAGGCGGCGCTGACAGCGTCGTCGCAGAACACCACCGCCCCCACAACCGAAGGGTGCACCATGGCCGACGCCCCAGACCTCAAGATCCCGACCGACCTGCTGCCCGCCGACGGGCGCTTCGGCGCCGGGCCTTCGAAGATCCAGACCAGCCACGTGGACGCGCTGGCCGCGACGGGCTCGTCGCTGCTCGGCACCTCCCACCGTCAGGCTCCGGTCCGGAACACCGTCGGGCGGGTGCGCACCGGCCTGGCCGAGCTGTTCTCGCTGCCGGACGGCTACGAGGTCATCCTCGGCAACGGCGGCGCCACCGCGTTCTGGGACATCGCCACGTTCGGCCTGATCCGCGAGAAGAGCCAGCACCTGTCCTTCGGCGAGTTCTCGTCGAAGTTCGCCAAGGCCGCGGCCGCGGCGCCCTGGCTGGCCGAGCCCTCGGTCATCGCGTCCGACCCCGGCACCCGGCCCGAGCCGGTCGCCGAGGAGGGCGTGGACGCCTACGCCTGGGCGCACAACGAGACCTCGACCGCCGTGATGGCGCCGGTACGCCGCCCCGAGGGCGTCGGCGACGACGCGCTGGTGCTGGTCGACGCCACCTCGGGAGCCGGTGGCCTGCCGGTGGACCTGACCCAGGTGGACGCCTACTACTTCGCCCCCCAGAAGTGCTTCGCCTCCGACGGCGGCCTGTGGGTCGCGCTGATGTCGCCGCGCGCGCTGGCCAGGGCCGAGGAGATCGCCGCGTCGGACCGGCACATCCCGGCCTTCTTCGACCTGCCGACGGCGATCGACAACTCCGGGAAGAACCAGACCTACAACACGCCGTCGGTGGCGACGCTGTTCCTGATGGCCGAGCAGCTGGACTGGATGAACTCGAAGGGCGGCCTGACCGGCATGGTGGAGCGGACCACCGCTTCGTCGGATGCGCTCTACGGGTGGGCCGAGAAGACGGCGTACACGACGCCGTACGTCGCGGACCCCGAGCACCGCTCCCTGGTCATCGGCACGATCGACTTCGACGAGTCGATCGATGCCGCCGCGATCGCGGCCACCCTGCGTGCGAACGGGATCGTCGACACCGAGCCCTACCGCAAGCTGGGCCGCAACCAGCTGCGGATCGCGATGTACCCGGCGATCGACCCCGCGGACGTGGAGGCGCTCACCGGCTGCATCGACTACGTGGTCGACAGCCTCTGACGGATGGCGTCGGCGGTGTCCCGGCCGAAGGCCACGATCCGGGCCTCCTCGACCCGGGTCCGGCGCCCTGGAGCGTCGCCACGGCGGCGTCGACGGCGTCGTCCAGCGGCCAGCCGTAGATCCCGGCGCTGACCAGGGGGAAGGCCACCGTGCGGGCGCCCAGCTCGTCGGCGACCTCGAGCGCGCGGGCGTAGCACGAGGTCAGCAGCGACCGGTCGGTCTGCCCGGCCCGGTAGTTGGGCCCGACGACGTGGATCACCCATCGTGCCGGCATCTCGCCGGCCGTGGTCCAGCCGGCGTCCCCGGTGGCCAGCCCGTCGGGGAAGCGCTGCTTGCAGTCCTCGAGTACGGCCGGGCCGCCGGCTCGGTGGATGGCCCCGTCGACCCCGCCGCCGCCGCGCATCCGGGAGTTCGCGGCGTTCACCACCGCGTCGACCTCCTGGGTGGTGATGTCGCCCTCGACCAGGCCCAGCTTCATGTGATCAGACTGCATGCCACTACTTCAGCAGACGCAGGACCGCCCGCTCCAGTGCCGCCTGCCGGTCGTCGGCCTTCGGGTAGTGCCGACGAGTGGTGCCGTGGATGGTCTCGCCCTCCTCGTAGGCGTCGATCACCCGCGGGTCGACGTACGACGCCCGGGCCTGGGCCGGCGTGTTCCCGAGGAACTCCGCGACCTCCTTCATCGCCCCCGACACCGCCCGCTTGCGTGACGCCTTGGACTCCCCCGGCTCCTCGGTCTCGGCCAGGGCGGCCGCGGCCAGGACGGTGGCGTGCCAGGTACGGAAGTCCTTGGCGGTCGCGTCCAGGCCGGTCGAGTCGCGCACGTAGTCGTTGACGCGCGCGGAGTCGAGGCTCCGCCAGGTGCGGCCTTCCTTCCAGGCCAGCAGGCCGTCGTCGCCGCCGCGCCGTCGACGCATGGTCTCCAGCGCCGCGACGGTCGCGGGGTCGTCGATCTCGACCCGGTGCTCGACCCCGGACTTCCCGACGAAGCAGAACACCAGCACCTTGCCCTGCTTGCGCACGTGCTGCCGCTCGAGCGTGGTGAGCCCGAAGCTGCCGTGCTTGTCGGCGTAGACGTCGTTGCCGATCCGGAAGTAGCCGAGGTCCAGCAGGCGTACGGCGACCGCACAGGCCCGCTCGAGCGACATCCCGGCGGTGCCCAGGTCGGTCAGCACCTTCTCCCGCGCCCGGCTCAGCGCCCGCCCGAACTGGAGCACGCGGTCGTGCTTGGCGGCGTCGCGGCGGGTGCGCCAGTCGGGGTGGTAGAGGTACTGCCGGCGACCGGCCTCGTCGGTCCCGACCGCCTGCAGGTGACCGTTCTCGTAGGGCGTGATCCAGACGTCCTCCCAGGCCGGCGGGATCACCAGGTCCTTGACGCGTTGCGCACGCCTCGCCGAGAGCCGCTTGCCGGACTCGTCGAGGTAGACGAAGCCCTTTCCGGCCCGGCGCCGGGTCCACCCCGGATCCTCGGGAGAGGTCCTGCGCAGCCGGGGCATGCGCGCATGCTAGCGGCGGGGCAGTTCTGTTTTCTGGCGCACGTTCGGACGCACCGCGAGCAGCATCACCACGACCGCAATGACGAACAGGCCCGCGCCCAGCACCCACTGCCACGGGTCCCGGCTGGGCTGGGCCGTCTCCTCGGGCAGCTCGTTGCGCGGCTTCGGGGTCGGGGTGGTCGCTGCCGCGGCAGGTTGCTCGGCCGGCGGTGCCATCCGCTCGCGCACGGACTCCGGGAGACTGACCTCCAGCACGGCCTGGCGTCGGCCCTCGGACGTCACGAAGACGCGGTCGTCCGCCGACACCGCGATCGCCTCGCCCTGCTGCTGGTCGGGGAGCGCGACGCCGGCCACTCGCTCGAGGCCGGGAAACGTGTAGACGTCCGCCGCGTCGTAGTTGCGGATGATCAGGTGCCTCCCGTCCGGGAAGAAGGCGCCGTCGGTCGCGAACGTGAGCGCCGGCCCCACGCGTCTCATCCGGTTCGGGTGGTCCGGCGACAGCTCGGTCGGCGCCGCGAACAGGGCCGCACCGAAGATCTCCTTGCGTCGCCACGAACAGCCGGCCGGTCTCCGGGTGGCTGAGCAGGGACTCCGCGTCCCGGGCCGGGCCGGGAAAGACCAGGTCGTACGACGTCCCCGACTCGTCCCGGTCCCCCGCGCCGACCGGGACGCGGGTCACCCGGATCGAGTCGCGCTCCTCGAGGTTGTCCCCGATGTCGCCGACCCAGACCTCGCCGGCGCCCGCGGGCGCGAGCGCCTCGACGTCCTGGGGCTCGCTCGCCCAGGTGGTGACCCCGGTCGTCCGGCCCGTGTCCGGGTCGACCGCGAAGACCCGGCCGGTGTCACCGGAGTCGTTGGTCGTCAGGAAGAGTCCGTCCTGGACCACCAGTCCGCTGGCCTCCACGATGGCCGGGTCCTGGAACCGGAACACCACCCGCCCCTCGTCCGGAGGCGGCGCGGCTGCGGTCCCCGCCAGAAAAGGCAGCAGCAGGAACGGCAGCACCACCGCCCCGAGCGCGACCCGCTCCCGCATCAGGACGTCCCGGTCGGGCGGCCCAGCAGCTCGGCGAGCCGGGGGTGCACGGACCACGTCGCCACCAGGTCGTCGTACTCCTTGCGGACGCCGCCGCCCTTCACGGGGGCACCCGTCCGCACCGCCCGCAGCATCGTGTTGCGGGGCGTGTGCTTGCTCTCGACGAACTGCATCACCTCGACGCGGTACCCCTGCAGCCTCATCAGCGAGGCCCGCAGCGCATCGGTCAGGGTGTCGGCGAAGCGCTCCCGGAGGATGCCGTGCCGGGTGAGCATCGCGTAGGGCTCCGGCGTGGGGTTGCGACGCAGCTGGGCGGCGATGTCGTGGTGGCAGCAGGGCGCCGCCAGGACGAGGGGCGCCTGCCACTCGACGGCCCGGGCGAGGGCGTCGTCGGTCGCGGTGTCGCAGGCGTGCAGCGCGAGCACCACCTCGGGCGCCGGATCGAGATGGGCTCCGCCGATCGAGCCCACGACGAAGTCGGCGTCGATCTCGAGCTCGGCGGCGAGCCCCGCGTTGTGGTCGCGGGACTGCTCGCGCTGGTCGACGCCGGTCATCCGCACCGGCAGCCCCCGCACCGCGGTGAGGAACCGGTGAGCGGCGAAGGTCAGGTAGGCGTTCCCGCAGCCGAGGTCGACCACGCGGAGCGGGTCGTCGGACGTCGGGCGACGCAGGTGCCCCTTCTCGATCGCCTCGCTCACGCCGACGTCGAGGATCCGCAGGAACTCCTCGACCTGGCGGTACTTCGCCTGCCGGCTCGGCTTCATCCGCCCGCTCCGGTCGGAGAGGCCGAGGCCATGAGGACGGGATCGTCCTCCGGCAGCAGCCGGTCCTTCTCGCGGTCGTGATCGCGGTCGACCTCGATCTCCGCCTCCCGCTCGCGGGTGTGCACCACCGCCTCGAGCCGCTTGGTCACCCTGACCTGGTGGATCTCCGTGGTGGTCTCGACGTGCCAGCTCCCGAACGGCTCGTCCAGCAGGTCGTCGACCACGTCGCGTGCCTGCTCGCCGGCCGGGTGGTTGGTCGTGTGGGCCTGCCGTTCGTCGTACGCCGTGACCTGCAGGTGCCGGCCGGCCTTGAGGTCGACGTAGCGGAGCTCCACCCGCTTCCACCGCGGCTGCTGGCCCTTCTGGCGGCCGGAGGCCACCGCCCGGACCAACGCGTCGGGGTCGAGCAGGTGCCCGCGCATGCGGGTCAGGACACGGAGGAGTGGCTCGGTCATGGAGGCGCGGGTCACCTGAGGAGGGCGGCGATGACGACGACGAGGATCAGCCCTGCCAGCGCCACCGGGATGACCAGACGGCGCTGACGGGGATTCATGCCCCGATCGTAGTGACCCAGAGCGAGGGCGACGTCAGCCGAGTCGCGACGCCAGCAGCTCGGCGAGATGGACGGCCGGCACGCCGGCGAGGTCTGCGAGCTGGTGCCGGCAGGAGAGGCCGTCAGCGAGGACGACGGCCTCGGGGTGCGAGCGGACGGCCGGCATCAGGTGGGACTCCGCGATCGCGACCGAGACCTCGTAGTGACCCCGCTCCATGCCGAAGTTGCCGGCCAGCCCGCAGCAGCCGGGGACCCGGGTGACGGTGGCGCCGGCACGGGTCAGCAGCCGCTCGTCGGCGTCCCAGCCGAGGACGGACGCATGGTGGCAGTGCGGCTGTGCCACCACCTCGAGGCCGGTGAGGTCGGGTGGCTGCCAGTCGACTCGGGCGAGCACCTCGGCGAGGGTGTGCACGCCGGCCGCGACGTCGGCGGCCCGCGGGTCGTCGGTCAGCTCGACGGCGTCGGTGCGCAGCGTGGCCAGGCAGGAGGGTTCGAGACCGAGGACGGGGACGCCGGAGGTGGCGTACGGCGCCAGCGTGGCGACCGTCCTCTCGACGATCTCGCGTGCCCGGTCGAGCTGTCCGGTGGTGATCCAGGTCAGGCCGCAGCACGCGTCGTCGGGGATCACCCCGACCCGGAGCCCGGCGGCCTCGAGGACCGCAGTCGCGGCGCGAGCCGTCTGCGGGAGGAAGTGGTCGGTGAACGTGTCGGCCCAGATCCAGACGTCGGGCGACGGGGTCACGCGACCCGATCGGAGCGCCGGAGCGTGACCGGGGCGAGCTCGGGGAGCGACCGTCGCCTGTCGATCCCCGCGACCGCCTTGACCAGCCTGGCCGCGGGTCCCCGCATCGTCCGGTTGGCGGCGCCGGCCAGCGGGGCCGAGCGCCGCACCCAGCTCGGCAGCCGGCCCAGCGTGTAGTGCGACCGGGGCCGCGGCTTGACAGCCGGCATGGGCCTGGTGGAGCGCCTCGGCCTTGTAGGCACCCATGTCCACGCCGGTGGGGCAGTCCGAGGCGCAGCCCTTGCAGGCCAGGCACAGGTCGAGAGCGTCGTGCACCGCCGGATCGGCCAGCCCGTGCACCAGTGAGCCGTCGAGCGCCTCCTGGAGGACGCGGGCGCGACCGCGGGTGGAGTCCTTCTCCTCGCGGGTGGCGACCCAGGACGGGCACATCACGCCGCCCGGGGCCGGCGCCACGCACTTGCCGACCCCGGTGCAGCGGTGCACGGCGTCGGCCAGGGATCCGCCGTCGTGGGTGAGCCGCAGGGTGGTCGGTCCGCACCTGGAGGGGACCCGGGGCCGGGCCGGCCGGAGGTCGGCGTCGAGCGGCGCCGGGTCGACCAGGACCCCGGGGTTGAGGACGTTGTCGGGGTCGCAGATCGCCTTCGCGGCGGCGAACAGCTGCAGCGACTGCTCGTCGTACATCATCGGCAGCAGCTCCGAGCGCGCCCGCCCGTCACCGTGCTCCCCCGACAGCGAGCCGCCGTAGCCCTTCAGGGCACGCGCTCCGGCGACGAGGAAGTCGCGGAACCGGCGACCCCCGTCGTCGAACTCGAAGTCGATCCGGACGTGCACGCACCCTTCGCCGAAGTGGCCGTAGGGCACGCCGTCGAGTCCGTGCTGGCGCAGCAGGTCGTCGAACTCGCGCAGCCAGGCGCCCAGCCGGTCGGGCGGGACGGCGGCGTCCTCCCAGCCGGAGTACGCCGGCCGGTCCAGGCTGCGCGCCGCGAGCCCGGCGCCGTCCTCCCGGATCCGCCACAGCGCGGCCGCCTCCGCCGGGTCGGCCACCAGGCGTCGGTCGAGCGCCCCGGCCTCGCGACCGATCGACTCGACCACAGCCGTCGGCGTCGGCCCCGGCGACCTCGACGAAGAGCCATCCGGAGCCGCCCGGCAGGTCCGGCACCGCACGCCCGCGAGCCCGGACGAGGTCGACGATCCGGGAGTCCAGCCCCTCGCAGGCGACGACCCGGGCCGCGTGGCCCGAGCCGGTCGAGAGCACCGCCGGCACCGCATCGGCTGCGTCGGCCATCGACGGATACCCGAGGACGAGGAGCTGACGATCGCGGTCGTCGGGCACCAGCTCCACCGTCGCCTCGAGCACCAGGGCAAGCGTCCCCTCCGAGCCGACGAGGAACCGGTCCGCCCGACGGTCGTTCTCGGGGAGCAGGTGCTCGAAGGAGTAGCCACTGACCTGCCGCGAGAACCGCCCGAACGACGTCCGCACGTGGGCCAGGTGGTCGTCCACCAGCGCCAGGAGCCCGGCGGTTGAGGTGCGAGGGCCGTCAGGGCCCGAGCCTCGAAACCCCCGCACCCGACCGCCGACCTCAGCCACCTCCCCCGTCCCGAACGCCACCTTCATCCCCGCCACGTTGTCGGCGGTCCGCCCGTAGCCGAGCGCCCGCGACCCGCAGGCGTTGTTGCCGATCATCCCGCCGATCGTGCAGCGGGTGTGGGTCGACGGGTCGGGCCCGAACCGCAGCCCGTGGGCGAGCGCCTCGCGGGTCAGCGACGCATGGACGACACCGGGCTGGACGACGGCCGTCCGCGACTCGGGGTCGAGCGAGAGGACCCGGTTCAGGTGGCGGGCCGTGTCGACGACGATGCCGGGCCCGACCGCGTTGCCCGCGATCGACGTACCGGCCCCGCGCATGGTCAGCGGCACTCCCAGGGCACGCGCCGCGTCCAGGGTGGCGACGATCTCGTCGGCATGCCGGGGCCGGACCACCACCTGCGGCACGACGCGGTAGAGCGAGGCGTCGGAGGAGTAGAGCGCCCGCGCGAGGACCGAGTCGTCGACGTCGGTGAGCCCTCGACGACGGAGCTCCGCACTGAGGTCTCCAGGGTCCGCCGTCACCGGGGCCCCGTCACCAGAGCTCCATGGACCCGCGGAACACGCCCGCCAGGTCATCGGCGGTGGCCTCACGCGGGGCGGTGGCGAGCAGTCGCTGCTGCTTGAGCGACCCGTCGACGAGGTCGTCGACGTCGGAGTCGACGTACCCGACCTCGGCGAGGCCGCTGGGGAGCCCGACGTCGCGCATCAGGTCCAGGAGCACGCCGGGCAGCGCGTCCGGCCCGTCCGCGCGGCAGGAAGGGTCGAGCAGCCGCGCGGCGTGCAGGTGCCGCTCCGGGTCTGCCTCGAACGTGAACCGGAAGGCCTCCGGAGCGGTCAGGGAGACCGCCATCCCGTGCGGGACGATCGCCTCGTCCGCGGGATAGCCCGGCGGCCGGTAGTCGCGCACCCGCCCGGCGATCGGGTACGCGTTGGCGTGCGGGATGTGCACACCGGCGTTGCCGAAGCCGAGGCCGGCGAAGGTGGCGGCCAGCGCCATCTGCTCCCGCGCATCCGGGTCCGAGCCGTCCTTCACCGCGGTCCGGAAGGCGCCGGCGAGCAGCGACATCGCCCGCTCCGACCACATGTCCGCGATCGGGTTGGCCCCGCAGTAGGGCACCCGCTCCTCCGGCTGCTTGGCGTCGAAGCCGGCGTACCAACGCGCCGTGTAGCTCTCGAGCGCGTGGCAGAGGATGTCCATCCCGGCCGCCGCGGTCACCATCGCCGGCTGGGTCAGCGTCAGGGTCGGGTCGACGACGGCCAGGGTGGGCCGCAGCCGCGGGTGGCTGATGCCGGTCTTGACCTTCAGCGAGAGGACGTCCAGGACGCAGATCGTGGTGCTCTCGCTGCCGGTGCCGGTCGTGGTCGGGCACGCGACCAGCGGCAGCAGCGGGTTGACCGGGGCGGTGGCCGCGCCGACGGGTGCGTTGATGTAGTCCATCAGCTCGCCGGGGTTGGTGACGAGCAGGTTGACCGCCTTCGCGGTGTCGATCGCGGACCCGCCGCCCACGGCCACGATCGCGTCGAGCGGACCCGCCTCGCGGGCGAAGTCGACCGCCGCACCCATCGACTCGTCCGTCGGCTCGACGTGGACGCCGTCGTACGTCGTCACCTCGAGTCCCCGGCCGGCCATCTGGTCGGCGATCCGGGCGGGGTGCCCGGTGGCGGCCACGCCGGGATCGGTCACCAGCAGCACCCGCCTGACCCCCGCCTGCAGCAGGTCGTAGCCGATCTCGGCCGACGCCCCCGGGCCGAACTTCAGCGCCGGGGCTCCGTAGGTGAAGACGGTCTCGCTCATGGTTGGCTCCTCACGCCGGATCGGTGCCCATCCTGCCTGCTGCCTCGAGGGCATGGAGTACGACGTCGAGCACCGGCAGCTTCCCGGCCCTCACGTCGGCCACCGGCACCCAGGCTGCGGCCTCGGTGGTGCCGCCGACCTCGGCCACGCGGGGGTCGGCGGCGGGGTCGACCGTCGCGGAGAAGACCAGCAGCACCGCGTGGTAGTCCTCGAACCGACCCGAGGGCGCGGTGCCGCTGAACGCCTCGTCGTGCACGGCCACCAGCTCTCCCACCGCGCAGGCCACCCCGCACTCCTCCTGCACCTCCCGCTCCAGCGCGGGCCGCGGCGACTCGCCGTGCTCCACCCCGCCACCCGGCAGGCTCCAGGACCCGGTGTGGAAGCCGCGCTCGGAGAACTGCACGAGGAGCACGTCGCCCTCGCCGTCCAGGCTCGGCGAGTCCCGCCGGATCAGCGCATAGGCGCCGACCCGCTGCTTGCGGAAGGGCTGGTGGTCGGCCAGCGCCTCCAGCACGAGCGGCGCCACCGGGACCCTCCCGTCGACGACGTCGGCGACCGGCTGCCACGCGGCCTCCGACGTCGAGCCGTCCACCTCGACCACCCGGGGCTCCGGGGCATCCGGGGCGACCCACCCGTCGTAGACGATCCGCAGGGCGTGTGCGTCGACCCGGCGGCCGTCCCGCCAGACGCCGGGCAGGTGGGCGGAGTAGACCCGGGCGGACTCGCCGACGTCGGCGTCGAGCCCGGTCTCCTCCCGGACCTCGCGCAGCACCGCGTCGCGCGGGTCCTCCCCGTGGTCGAGCCCCCCACCGGGCAGGGTCCAGAGCTCGTCCGTGGTGATCCGCTCCGCGAGCCGGCTCAGCAGGATCTCCTGCCCGCCCGTCCGGGCCCGGCCCGACCCGCAGGATCACGGCGTACGCCGCGACCCGCTGCCGCTTCGGAAGGCTGCCCACGCCTTCAACCTAGTGGACCTCACGACGACGACCGGCCAGGCCAGGTCCCTCACGAGAAGGGCGGCCGCTGGTCCCGTGCCAGGGACCGCCGACCGGCCCAGCGCCAGACCCGCGCGGCGCGGTCGCGGTCGTCGTCGGTCACCAGGTTGCCCATCCAGCGCAGGGCCAGGGTCATCAGCCAGTCCGACCGCATGCCGGCCGGCCCGAGGGTGCGGAGGAGCCCGGGGAGGGTGACCAGGCCGGCCAGCCGCCGCGCGATCGAGAACGCCTCCCCGTAGCTGTCCCGCAGGAGGTCCGGCCACACCGTCGACAGGTCGTCGTGCTCGCCCATCACCTCGACGACCAGGCGCCCGGTCTCCAGCCCGTAGTCGATGCCTTCCCCGTTGAGCGGGTTGACGCAGGCCGCGGCGTCGCCGATCAGGGCCCAGTTGGGCCCGGCGACCTGCGAGACCGCGCCGCCCATCGGCAGCAGGGCCGAGGTCGGGGCGCGCAGCTCGCCGGTGAGCCCGAAGTCGGCGCGCCGCTCGTCGGCATAGCGCTGCATGAGCGGCCGGATCGCGACCTTGGCCGGCCGCTGCTGCGTGGCGAGCGTGCCGACGCCGAGGTTCACCTCGCCGCTGCCGAGCGGGAAGATCCAGCCGTACCCCGAGAGGATCTCGCCGTGCTCGCCGCGCAGCTCGAGGTGACTGCTGATCCACGGGTCGTCCGACTCCGTGGAGGCCAGGTAGGAGCGCCCCGCGACGGCGTACACGGTGTCCTGGTGCCACTCCCGGCCGAGCAGCTTGCCCAGCGGGCTGCGGACCCCGTCGGCGACCACGAGCCGCCGGCAGGACACGTCGAAGAGCTCGCCGTCGCGCCGGAAGGTCACGGCCGCGACCCGTCCGCCCTCGAGGCGTACGTCGACCGCACGGGCGCCGTCGACCGCGGCCGCGCCCGCCTTGATCGCGGTGGTGCGGAGGTGGTCGTCGAGCTCGGTGCGGGCGACGGCCGATCCCCAGTCGGGCAGCCCAGTGCCCGATTTCCCGGGGCCCGGCCAGGGCAGGAGCAGCGTCTGACCGAAGCCGTGCGCCCGGAGTCCCTGGTTGACCGTGTGGGCGCGCAGCCAGTCCTCGAGCCCGAGCAGCTGCAGCTCGTGGATGGCCCGCGGGGTCAGCCCGTCACCGCAGGTCTTGTCGCGCGGGAAGACCGCGGCGTCGACGAGCAGCGTGTCCAGCCCCGCGCGGGCGGCCCACGCGGCGGCGGCCGACCCCGCGGGGCCGGCTCCCACGACCAGCACGTCGGTCTGCCGGGCTGCGCTCACGGGTCGATCCTCGCAGGCCGCTTGGCCCCCGCAGAAATCCCGCCCGGATCCTGCGTGCTGGCGGTTGACGGGGGCGGACGACCCCATTATCTTCATTTCTGACACACGGACACTTTTTCTTCAAAGTAGAAAACGGTGTCACCTGATGGAAGGAGAGCAACCGTGCGCATCCGACACCTCGGCATCGTGGTCCAGGATCTGGAGCGGACCGCCGAGTTCTACGAGAACGTCCTCGGCTTCCGCCGCCTCGGCGACGAACGGACGCCGGGCCACTTCCCGGGCAAGGCCCTCGACCTGAGCGACGGAGAGGTCAACTATTCGCTTCTGCAGCCCAACGAGACCGTCACCCGGTCCGAGTGGACGCAGGGCGTCATGGGTCCCAACCACATCGGCGTGACCATCGAGGACACGGGCGCCGTGGTCAAGGAGCTCGAGGCTCGTGGCATCAAGGTGTACGGCGCCGAGGAAGCAGACCCGCCCCGCTTCTTCAAGTTCCGCGACCCCGACGGCGTCGAGGTGGACGTGGCCACGCCAGAGCGGGGCTGGAAGTACTGACCGCGGGCCGCCGTGCGCGGCCAGAGTAGCCGCGAGCTTCCTCCAGCATGGGCCCTCGGGACGCTGGGGGCTGTGTTCGCCCTGCAGGTGGCGGTCACCCTTGCGCGGCCCGTCTCGACCTACCGTCTCCTCGCACTTGATGCCAGTGGCGCCGCCCTCGGACTGGCGGCAGCGTCATTCGCGCTGCCGCCGATCTTCCTCGGCGTACTGCTCGGCCGATGGACCGAACGACACCATCCCGGAGTCATGCTGTCCGGGGGATTGGCGGTCACCTCCCTCTCGACGCTCGTCCTCCTGTCCAGCCATCGGGTGTCCGTCATCGCCGCCGCCACGATGCTGCTCGGAATCGGGCACATGGCCGGAGCCATCGGCGGGCAGAGCATCATGGCCCGCGCGCAGAGCGACGTCCCGCGCCTGACCCGGTTCGGGGTGCTGACGACCGCCTCCGCGCTGGGGCAGGTGGCAGGCCCGATCCTCGGCGGGTTCATCGTGGGCAGTTCCGGTGAACCGACTGTCGGGACGACCTCCGAGGCACTGTGGGTCGCGACCGTCCTGGTCGCGGTCGGCCTTGCCCCCGCGCTGGTCGCGCTACGGACGACGATGCGCCCCTCCACCCAGCGCATCGGCCGTGCCGCGAAGATCTGGACGCTACTCCGCATCCGCGGCATGGGGGCGGCGCTGGCGACGAGCTTCTCGGCCAAGGGCGCCTCCGACCTGCTTCTGGTCTACATGCCGGTGCTCGGCCTGGCCATCGGCCTCAGCTCCCAAGAGGTGGGTGTCCTGCTCGGGATCTCGGCGGCGGGCGCACTGGTCGCGCGCGCCAGTACCCCCTTCTTCGCGCGTCGCGTGTCGGAGGTGCGGCTCACCAACAGGGCAACCGTGGTGGCCGCGTTGTGCGTGCTGGGCCTCACGACCACCGACCGTCTGATCGTCCTGGTTCCACTCTCCGTCATCCTCGGCTTCGCACTCGGCCTCACCCAGACGACCACCATGGCCTGGGTCGTGGGCCTGGTCGAGGACACCAGCCGGGGCTCCGCACTTGGGCTGCGGCTCGCCACCAACCGGCTCGGGCAGGCTGTCGTGGTCGCCGCCGCGGGCTCTGGTCGCGGGCTGGTGGGGAGTGAGCAGCGCGTTCCTCCTGCTGGGCGCCGCGATGCTCATGGCCGCGGTGGCTGGCGCCCGCAGCGACCGTCCCCCGGGGACCGGCGATCAGTCGGGCGGCGCTTGAAGCCCCGCCGTCGGCGACTCACCGGCCCTGCGGGCGGTCTCGATGAGCATCTTGCCGATGGCAGATGTCCGACCCTTGTCCAACCTGCTCGTCGGCGCCGCCACGGCCAACGCGGCGGGCCGGCCGGCGAAGTCGCGGAATGCCACCGCGACCGAGCCCACGCCCTCCTCGGACTCACCGGAGTTGATGGCGTAGCCGCGCGATCGGACCCGCTTAGCTCTGCTTCGAGCTTCTCGAACGTGGTGATCGACTTCCTGGTGGGTGCCGCGAACGGTTCGCTCGTCGTGGGATAGAGCGTGGCGACCTGCTCGTCGGTCTGCAGGGCCAACATGGCCTTGCCCAAGGACGTGCAATGTGCGGGGATCAGGCTGCCCGTGCGTGCGGACACCCGCAGCGCCCGCTGGGACTCGATCGCCTCGATGTAGCGGACATGGTCTCCGTCGAGCACCCCCAGGTGCACCGTCTCCCCGAGCTTCTCGGCCAGCTCCTCCATGAAGGGCCGGGCCTGGTCACGCACGCTCAGGGTGCCGACCACCGCCAAGCCCACCTCGATGAGGGCCGGACCTGCCACATAGGTCCTCGACCCGGGCTCCTGCCGCACGAACCCGTGATAGGTGAGCATCGCCAGGAGCCGATGTGCCGTGGAGTGGGCGACCCCCAGGTACTTGCAGGCGTCGGTCAGCCGCAGTCTCGGCTGCTCACGGAAGAGCAGCAACAAGCGAAGCGCGTTGTCGACGGAGGCGATGGGGTAAGCCGGTGAGTCCTGCCCACCCTCAGGACTTGCTTTCTGCATAGAAGAACAATAGCCCGGGTTCGGACGAGGCGGGAATCGCCGTCGACCGCGCGCGCTTTGCCGGCAGGACCCTTGACATGGCGTCAACGGCCATCCTAGTTTCTTGTCATCAGACATAGGTTCCATATGGAAGACATGCGAGAACTGATGCCGGCAGAGCCGACGACAGAGCCAACCGCAGAGCCGACCCACGGCCACCTGACCCGGTGGGTGCATGTCGTGCTGGGCCTGGTCGTGGCCCTGACCGGCACCGTGCTGCTGGCGATGAGCCTGACTGGCCTCGACTTCCTGGGGGAGAACGACGAGCCGGGTGCCGGATTCTTTCCGGCCCTGGTCAGTGGGGTCCTGCTCGTCCTGGGGACCGCCCTGGCCGTCGTCTGGCTTCTGGGCGCCCGGGCGCGCCGGGGCGAGGTGAGCGAGCTCTCGCTCGAGCGCGCGCACCTGATCCGAGCCATGACGGTGTGGGTGCTCCTGGCCGGCTTCGCCGCACTCATCGAACCCCTTGGCTTCCTGGTGGCAGGCGAGCTGTTCGTGCTCGTCCTCCTCCTCTTCGTCGATCGCATCCGCACCCCGGGGTTGGCGGTCACGCTGCTGTTGCTTCCGCTCGCGACGTACTTCCTGTTCGCGACGCTCCTCGAGGTCCAGCTTCCGACCGGAGAGCTGTGGTCCTGATGCACCTCATGGCCGGGACACCTGGCGGTGCCAGGTGAACTCGCTCGACCAGCTGCTCGCCGGGTTCGAAGCGGCCCTGACGCCGACCAACCTCCTCTGGCTGCTCATCGGGTGCCTGCTCGGCACGTTGGTCGGGATCCTGCCCGGGCTCGGCCCGCCGGCGACGATCTCGATCCTGCTGCCTCTGGCCACGGGCTTCGACCCGGCCACGGGCCTGATCATGATGGCCGGCATCTACTACGGGGCCAAGTACGGCGGCTCCACCACCTCGATCCTGCTCAACATTCCCGGAGAGTCGTCGTCGGTGGTGACGTGCATCGACGGCTATGAGATGGCCAAACAGGGGCGCGCTGGGCCCGCCCTCGGCATCGCCGCGATCGGGTCCTTCGTCGCCGGGACCATCGGGGTCATCGGCCTGACCTTCCTGGCCCCCGTGGTGGCGGGTCTCGCGGTCGACTTCGGCCCACCGGAGTACTCCGCGCTCATGGCCTTCGCGCTGATCCTCGTGATCATGCTTGCCGGGCGAGTCGATGCTCAAAGGGTTCATCGCGATGTTCGGTGGCCTCTTCCTCGCCATCATCGGCACCGACCTCTTCTCCGGCCAGCAGCGGTTCACCAACGGCCGGATCGAGCTCGCTGGTGGGATCGAGTTCATCGCCCTCAGCGTCGGCGTTTTCGCGGTGGGCGAGGTGCTGATCAACATCGAGAAGCAGAGCGACACCAAGATCTTCCAGGTGCCGAGCGGCCTGAGGAACCTTCTCCCCTCCTGGGGTGACATCCTCAGGTCCCGCTGGGCCATTCTCCAAGGCTCTGTGGTCGGCTTCTTCATCGGCATTCTGCCCGGCGCAGGCTCCACGGTCGCGTCGTTCGTCTCCTACATCCTCGCCAAGCGCACGTCGAAGAGACCGGAGGAGTTCGGCAAGGGATCCATCGAAGGCGTGGCTGCCCCGGAGGCCGCCAACAACTCCGAGACCGGCGGCGCCATGATCCCGCTCCTGACCCTGGGGATCCCCGGCTCCGGGACGGGTGCCGTGCTGCTGGGAGCCCTGGTGCTCTACGGGCTCAATCCGGGACCGTTGCTGTTCACCGACAACCCCGAGATTGTCTGGCCGATCATCGCCAGCATGTACCTCGGCAACGTCGCACTCCTGGTGATGAACCTGCCGATGGTGCCGTTCTTCGCCAAGTTGCTCAAGACGCCGTACAAGGTGATGTACCCGGGGATCCTGTTGCTCTCAGTGGTCGGCGTCTACAGCGTCAACTTCTCCATCTTCGACGTCTGGATGCTCGTGGTCTTTGGGCTGATGGGCTATGTGATGAAGAAGCTCGACATCCCGCCGGCGCCCCTGGTCCTGGCATTCGTGCTCGAGCCGATCGCGGAGAACGCGATCCGTCAGTCGCTGCTGCTGTCCGACAACAGCCCCATGATCTACCTGGAGCGCCCCATCTCTGCGGTGCTGGTGGGTCTTGGCGCGCTGCTCATGGTGAGCCTCATCTTCGGGCGGTCGCGCAATGTCCGGAAGCAGGTCATCGAGGTTGACGACTAGCCAACCGCGTTCAACGGAAACGAAGGAGAGAACCATGTCCACACTCTCGAGGGTGCGCACCGGCCTGGCCGTCGCGACCGCGACCGCCGCCATGGCGGCATGCGGCGGCGGGAGCGGTGACTCCACGTCGCGAAGGAGCGCCGACGCGGACGGAGGTCGTGACGCACAACTCGGTCGGAGGCGGCAGCGACGTCTTCACCCGTCAGATCATCAAGGTGATGGCCGACAACGACATCATCGACACCCAGTGGCCGGTGCGCAACGTACCCGCCGGCGACTCGATCGGCGCCATGTCCTACATGATCGAGCGCGACGGTGACCCCAACGTCATCTCCCAGGTCACGCCCACATGGATCGCAACTCCCATGACCGTGGAGGATGCCGCGGTCTCGATGGACCAGTTGACCCCGATCACCATGCTGGCCGAGGAGCCCCAGGTGGTGGTGGCGAGCGCCGACTCCGAGTACGACACGCTCACGGACTTCATCGACGACGCCAAGGCCAATCCCGACCAGCTCGTCCAGTCCGGTGGCTCCAGCACGGCCAACGACGCCCTGACGCGCCTCGTGCTGCAGGAGCAGGAGGACGCCAGCTGGAAGTTCCTCTCCTTCGAGGAGACCGGCTCCCGGATCACCGCCCTGCTCCGCGGGGACGCCGACATCATGATGGGCGCCGCCTCCGACTTCAGCGAGCAGGTGCGCGCCGGAGAGCTCAAGGCAATCGCCGTCATCGGCTCCGAGGGCCTCGACATCTTCCCGGACGCCACCACCACCGACGAGCAGGGCATCGAAGGCGCTGACCTCCCCGTGCAGTTCCGGGCCATCATGGGTGCCCCGAACATGCCTGACGAGGCGGTCCAGCAGTACCAGGACGACTTCGCCGCGCTGCTGGAGACCGAGGACTGGGATGCCATAGCCGAGGAGAACGGCCTGGTCACCAGCGGGAGCACTGGCGAGGAGTTCAACAGCTACCTGGAGGAGCAGACCACGATCGTCGGGGACCTGCTCGAGGAGCAGGGCCTGAGGAAGGATCAGTGACCCCAGAGGGGCCATCCTCCCGCCTGGCCCGCTTCGTCGGCGAGCTCACCCCACAGGCCGTCCCCGAGGAGGTGATGCACGAAGCGAGGCGTGCTCTCGTGGATCACCTCGGGGTGGCCGTGGCGGGCTCGGCCGAGAAGGTGACCCAGCGGGCCAGGGACGCCGTCGGTTCGTACGACGCCGCGTCTCCAGCGACCCTCGTCGGCACCCCGATGCGGGCCTCGGCCCCCGGCGCGGCCTTCCTCAACGCCTTCTCCGCCCACGTGCTCGACCTCGACGACGTGTACAACCCCCCGGGCACCACGGTGCACGGCAGCTGCTCGGTGTGGCCGGCCGTCCTGGCGGTGGCGGACACCCGCACCATCACCGGAAAGCAGGCCCTGACTGCTTTCATCGGTGGGTTCGAGGTCGAGACCCGGGTTGCCCACGCGGCCGGACAGGCCCACTACGACGTGGTCTGGCACGTAACCGGCACCTCCGGTCACGTCGGCGCCGCCGCAGCGGCCGCGCTGGCCATGGGCCTGGGCGGTGACGAGGTCGAGCACGCCATCGCCGCCGGTGCCACCCAGGCGTCCGGACTGCGGGTGATGGCGGGCAGCGACCTCAAGAGCATGCATCCCGGCAAGGCCGCCATGGACGGCGTGCTGGCGGCCAGTCTGGCCGGGCACGGCCTGGCGGCCAGCGCCCGGGTCCTGGAGGGTGACTTCGGATATCTGCAGGTCCTGAGCGCGCAGCCCCGGGCCGCTGCCCTCGACGAGCGGCTCGGCGAGACCTGGAACCTCGCGGCCAACGGGTACAAGCTCTACCCCAGTGGTTCGTTGACGCACCCCGCGGTCGACGGCGTCCTCGACGTGACCCTCGGCCAAGCCGTCGCCGCCCACGAGGTCACCGGCATCGCACTCACGGTCGCGGTCCCGGCAGCACGGTTCACGGATCTCAAGGACCCGCGCACCCCGCTCCAGGCGAAGTTCAGCCTGCGCCACTGTGCGGCAGCCGCGGCCGTCTTCGGCAGGCTCGGTGTCGATGAACTGGGCGAGGCCGCGCTCGCGCACCCCGAGGTCCAGCGTCTACGCGAGCTGGCGACCGTGACCGTCGATCCCGACCTCGGCAAGCAGGACGCTGACGTGGAGGTCACCCTTGGCGATCAGCGCCTTCGCCAGCAGGTCCGCGGCAACCGGGGCACCCCGAGTGCCCCTCTGTCCGACTCCGACCTCGGCAAGAAGTTCCTGGAGCTCGTAGAGCCGCGCCTCGGCGCCGACCGCGCCCAGGAGCTCCTGGACACGTGCTGGCATGTCGACGAGCTCGATGACGTCTCCACCCTTCTTGCTCGGACCACCGGTGGCGCATGACCGAGGACACGACCCCGGCGGTGGGCGTCGCCCTGGTCACCGGTGCCGGTAGCGGCCTTGGCGCGGCCGTGGCCACCCGGCTCGCCGAGGAGAGGTTGACGGTGGCCGTCAACACGCGCAGCCGCGTGGACGACGCCGCTGCGGTGGTGGAGAGCATCCGTCGTAGCGGCGGGGATGGCTTCGTCGTCACCGCCGACGTCTCCGACCCCGCCCAGGTGCAGCGGATGCTCGCGACTGTCTCGGAGCGCGGCCCACTCCGGGCCCTGGTCAACAATGCGTCGTACCGGCCACGTCAGGAGTTCCGGTCGATCACGGCCGCCGACTGGGCGAACGTCCGCGGCGTGACGCTCGATGCCGGGTTCTGGTGCGTGCAGGCCGGTCTCCCCCACATGGGGCCGGGCGCGACGATCGTCAACGTCCTCGGCCGCAACGCCCTGCGCGGCGATCCGGCCCGCGTCCACGTGTCCGCGGCCAAGCACGGCCTCCTGGGCCTGACCCTCGCGCTCGCGGAGGCGTTGCGCGGTGACGGGATCGCCGTGAACGCCGTGTCGCCCGGAATCTCGTCGTCCTGCCGCCGTCCCGACGCATGCCGAGCCCGGATCGCCGACGCCGTCGTCGGGCTCTCACTCCCCCACGACCCGATGGTCACCGGGACCCTGCAGCAGATCGAATGCGACGACCTCGGTGAGGTCAGACCGGCACCGTGAGCTCCAGGAGCGGGTCGAGATCCCGCTGACCGTCGGCCGCGAGCGCGAACACCTCGTCGGCCAGCCGTTCCGCACGGTCGCGGCCCAGCACCGGGTCGGCGAGGCTGTGGAACTTCTCCCGCAGTTCGTCGTCCGACAGGCGGTTCCCGGGAGTGCCACGCGCCGCATCGACCCAGGTGCGGACCGTGTCGCCGTCGTCGGTCGTGGCGGTTGCTCCCGCCTTTGTGTGAGGTACGTCGGGGTCGGGGACGACCTCGATCCGGGCCATGATCGCGCGTACGTCGTCCCGACGGACGTTGCGGTCGGAGAACTGCCCCTCACCGGCAGCACCCTCGATCAGGGCGATGGCGCAGGCGAAGGTCACGGAGAACTTGCCCTCGAGGCCGGTCCGCGGGTCGGTCTTGCCGGTCAGCTCCCTGACCAGCGGGTGCACCCGGAGCTCGATGGACTCGATCCGGTCCGGAGCCAGGCCCTCGCGCACCGACAGGTCCCGGACCGCGTCGACCGCCGGGTGGATGACCACCCCACACGCGTACGGCTTCACCCCGTTGTCGAAGATCTGCCAGCGCTCGCCGAGCCCCTCGGTCAGCATCTCCGGTCGGCTCGCCGGCGACATCACCGCGAACATTCCCCGTCGCCCTTCGAGTGGGTCCGGCGCTCCGGTGAAGCCGCCCTCCGCGAGCAGTCCGGCCCAGACTCCGGCCGATGCGGCGTGCCCGGCATGGAACGGCTTTGTCATCGTTCCGAACTGCTCGCGGTGACCGCTGGCCTGCGTGGCCGCAATGCTGAGGCAGTGTGCGGCGGTCGTGCCCCGCAGGCCGAGGAGCCGGACGGCGACAGCGGCCGAAGCCAGGGCACCGGTGGTGCCGGTCATGTGCCAACCGAGGTCGTAGTGCTCCGGGTAGACGGCGATGCTCGCGCGGGCCGACACCTCGTAGCCCAACGCGTGCGCGGCCAGGAGCTCCGCAGGCGGTCGGCGGCGCCACTCCGCGAGCGCGAGCCCGGACGCGTACAGGGGCGAGGTCGGGTGCAGGATCGTCGGCACGTGGGTGTCGTCGAAGTCGTGCGCGTGGGCCGCGACGGCGTTGACCAGCGCGGCGTCGGTGACCCGGAGCCGACTGTCCGCGCCCATGACGCGCGCCTGGGGCTCACCCCCCAAGGTGAGGCACAGTCGCCGGGCGATGGCCGCAGCGGGCTCCTCCGCGCCCGCCACGACGAGCCCCAGGTGGTCGAGGAGGCAGCGGGCGCTCTCGTGCAGAACCTCGGCCGGGAGGTCGTCGGGACGCGCCTCCTCGAGGAAGGTGAGCAGGGTGCGGGTTGCCTGCGACGTGCGATCGTCGTGGTGGGAAGGTCTCGGTCATGTAGTCTGTATAACAGAAGTCAATTCCGCTTTACAGACTTAGGACTGCAGTGCCTCAGCCGTCCCCCGGAGCCAGCCACGCCCTCGCGGCGTTCGCCACCGATCTCCGCCTCGACGACCTGCCGCTGGCCGTCCGCGCACAAGCGGTGCGGTGCCTGATCGACTGGCTGGGGTGCGTCCTGGCAGGCTCGGCCACCGCCGACCTCCGCAGAGTGCGCGCCGGCATCCGCGCCCTCGATCGGGTCGACGGATCCCACGCGGCCGGCATTCTCGGCACCCGGCAGCGGACCTCGCCGGCGTTCGCGGCCCTCGCCAACGGGATCGCCGCCCACGTCCTCGACTTCGACGACACCTTCAACCCAGAGCGCACGACGATCCACGGCAGTGCACCACTCTGGTCGGCCATCACCGCCGCAAGCGAGATCGTCTCCGTCTCGGGACCACAGGCCGTGGAGGCCTTCGTGGCCGGTTTCGAGGTCCAGGCACGGATCGGCATGGCGGCCGGACCCGCACACTACGACGCGGGCTGGCACGTCACCGGAACGGTGGGCCACGTGGGCGCCGCGGTGGCGACCGCCAAGCTGCTCCGCCTGTCAACCGGCCAGGTGCTTGCCGCGCTGGGGACCGGCGCCACGCAGGCTGCCGGCATGAAGGTCGTCTACGGCTCCACGGGCAAGTCGCTGCACGCCGGCAAGGCCGCGATGGACGGCCTGGTGTCGGCGTTCCTGGCACGCGAGGGTGTGACGTCGGCACCCGATCCCATCGAGGGGCACCGCGGATTCTGGCACTTGTTCACAGAGGGGCCCGACCCGTCGTACGTGTTCGACGGTCTCGGGACCGAGTGGTACCTCCCCCGCAACGGGTTCAAGCCCTATGCCTGCGGATCGCTGACCCATCCTCCGGCGCAGGCGCTTCTCCACCTCCGCGCCCACCACGGGTTCGATGCTGCCGACGTGGAGACGGTCGATGCCCACGTGCACGACTACGTCCGGACCACGACCGGCCTCGAGGAGCCGGAGAGCGGGCTGCGTGCGAAGTTCAGCATCTACCACGTCCTCGCCACGGCCCTCGTCGACGGCAGGCTGATGCCATCACAGTTCACGGACGAGGCCGTCCGGCGACCAGACGTCGTGGCCCTGCGCCGCCTGGTCCAGGTGCACACCGACCCTGATCAGACCAAGGACTCGGCTCGGGTGGTGGTGACCCTCCGCGACGGGAGGAAGCTCGAGCACGCGGTGGCCCACAACCTCGGGACCCCGGACAACCCGATGAGCGACGACCAGCTGACCGACAAGGCGTCGGAACTGGCCGGCCCCGTCCTCGGTGCCGAGTCGGCGCGACGCCTGACCTCGACCGCCTCCCGGCTCCTCGACCTGCGCGACCTCAGGACTGTGCTCGACCTCGCCGTCCCGTCGAAATGACGCTGACCCGCCCGAAACTTTCGGGCGGGTCAGCGTCTTGGTTCAGGTTTGCTTTCGTCTCACCGGGTTTCGAGACGCGTCGCGTACCCCTTCGCTGCGCTCGGGTGTACGCCGACGCTCCTCAACCTTTGCGCCTGGGTCTCGGCCCGAGCAAGCTCGGACCAAGGGCGCTAATTCTGGTACGACCCGAAGTCGAAGTCGTCCAGGGCCACGGCCTGGCCGGTTCCGGCGCCGAACTCGTAGTCGTAGGAGTCGTAACCGGTCACGGAGTACGCCGCGGCGCGGGCCTCCTCGGTGGGCTCCACCCGGATGTTGCGGTACCGCTCGAGGCCGGTGCCCGCCGGGATCAGCTTGCCGATGATCACGTTCTCCTTGAGCCCGCGCAGCGAGTCCGAGCGACCGTGGATCGCCGCGTCGGTGAGCACGCGGGTGGTCTCCTGGAAGGAGGCCGCCGACAGCCACGACTCGGTCGCCAGTGAGGCCTTGGTGATGCCCATGAGGACCGGGCGACCCGAGGCCGGCTTGCCGCCCTCGGAGACCACGCGGCGGTTCTCCTCCTCGAAGACGACCCGGTCGATCAGCTCGGACGGGAGCAGGTTGGTGTCACCGGACTCGATCACCGTGATCCGGCGCAGCATCTGCCGCACGATGATCTCGATGTGCTTGTCGTGGATCGACACACCCTGCGAGCGGTAGACCTGCTGGACCTCGTCCACGAGGTGCTCCTGGGCCTTGCGGACCCCGAGGATCCGCAGGACGTCCTGCGGGTCGGGGGTTCCGACGGTGAGCATCTGGCCGACCTCGATGTGGTCGCCGTCGGCCACCAGCAGGCGCGAGCGCTTGGAGACGGGGTACTCCTGGACCTCGGAGCCGTCGTCGGGGGTGACCAGCACCTTGCGTGCCTTGTCGGTCTCCTCGATCTCGACCCGGCCGGCGGCCTCCGAGATCGGCGAACGGCCCTTGGGCGACCGGGCCTCGAACAGCTCGACCACACGGGGCAGACCCTGCGTGATGTCGTCCGCGGAGGCCACACCGCCGGTGTGGAAGGTACGCATCGTCAGCTGCGTGCCGGGCTCACCGATCGACTGGGCCGCGATGATGCCCACGGCCTCGCCGATGTCGACGAGCTTGCCGGTGGCCAGCGAGCGGCCGTAGCACTTGGCACAGGTACCGGTGCGGGCGTCGCAGGTCAGCACGGAGCGGACCTTGACCTCCTCGATCCCGGCCGCGACCAGCTCGCCGATCTTCACGTCGCCGAGGTCCTCGCCCGCACCGGCCAGCACGTCGCCGGTCTCGGGGTGGGTGACCTCGACAGCCGACGTGCGGGCGTACGCCGCGGTCTCGGCGTTCTCGTGCTTGACGACCGTGCCGTCCTCACGACGCTCGCCGATCCGCTTGGGCAGGCCACGCTCGGTGCCGCAGTCGTCCTCGCGGATGATGACGTCCTGGGAGACGTCCACCAGACGACGGGTCAGGTAGCCCGAGTCGGCGGTCCGCAGCGCGGTGTCGGCCAGTCCCTTGCGGGCACCGTGGGTGGAGATGAAGTACTCCAGCACGGACAGGCCCTCGCGGAAGTTCGACTTGATCGGCCTGGGGATGATGTCGCCCTTGGGGTTGGCCACCAGCCCACGCATGGCCGCGACCTGCCGGATCTGCATCATGTTTCCGGAAGCACCGGAGTCGACCATCATGAAGATCGGGTTCGTCCGGTCGAAGTTGTTCTCCATCGCCTTGGCGACGTCGTTCGAGGCCTGGGTCCAGATCTCGATGAGCTCCTGGCGGCGCTCCTCGTCGGTGACCAGTCCGCGCTCGAACTGCTTCTGCACCTTCGATGCCTGCGCCTCGAAGTCCGCCAGGATCTCGGTCTTGTTGGCCGGCGTGACGACGTCCTCGATCGAGACCGTGACGCCGCACCGGGTGGCCCAGTGGAAGCCGGTGTCCTTCAGCGCGTCCAGCGACGCGGCCACCTCCACCTTGGTGTAGCGCTCGGCCAGGTCGTTGACGATCGCGCCCAGAGCCTTCTTGCCCACCTCGTAGTTCACGTACGGGTAGTCGGCGGGGAGCGTGTCGTTGAACAGGGCGCGGCCCAGCGTGGTCTCGAGGGTCAGTGACTGACCCTCCTCCCAGTCGCCGAGGTCGAGCTCCAGCGGCGGCACGATGCCGTCGAGACGGAGCCTGATCTTGCTCTGCATGGAGATCTCGGCCGCGGTCGAAGGCCATGATGGCCTCGGCCTCCGACGAGAAGCGCACGGCCCTCGCCGGGCTCGCCCTCGCGGTCGGTGGTGAGGAAGAACAGGCCGAG
Organism: uncultured Actinomycetota bacterium; assembly: GCA_963812345.1. GTDB lineage: Bacteria > Actinomycetota > Actinomycetes > Propionibacteriales > Nocardioidaceae > Nocardioides. Next base: position 116,527 of record CAWEVA010000013.1, on the reverse strand, counting down.
CACCATCTCCATGCGTCGGCATCGTCACCGGCCGGCCGTCGGACGGCTTGAGGATGTTGTTCGTCGACAGCATCAGGATCCGGGCCTCGGCCTGCGCCTCGGCGGACAGCGGCAGGTGCACCGCCATCTGGTCACCGTCGAAGTCGGCGTTGAACGCGGTGCAGACCAGCGGGTGGATCTGGATGGCCTTGCCCTCGATCAGCTGCGGCTCGAACGCCTGGATGCCGAGCCGGTGCAGCGTCGGCGCGCGGTTGAGCAGCACGGGGTGCTCGGTGATGACCTCTTCGAGGACGTCCCACACGACCGGGCGGGCCCGCTCGACCATCCGCTTGGCGGACTTGATGTTCTGCGCGTGCGACAGGTCGACGAGGCGCTTCATCACGAACGGCTTGAAGAGCTCCAGCGCCATCTGCTTGGGCAGGCCGCACTGGTGCAGCTTCAGCTGCGGGCCGGACACGATGACCGAACGGCCGGAGTAGTCGACCCGCTTGCCGAGGAGGTTCTGGCGGAAGCGACCCTGCTTGCCCTTGAGCATGTCGGAGAGCGACTTCAGCGGACGGTTGCCCGGGCCGGTGACCGGACGCCCGCGACGGCCGTTGTCGAACAGCGAGTCGACGGCCTCCTGCAGCATCCGCTTCTCGTTGTTGACGATGATCTCGGGCGCGCCGAGGTCGAGCAGGCGCTTGAGCCGGTTGTTCCGGTTGATCACGCGGCGGTACAGGTCGTTGAGGTCGGAGGTCGCGAACCGGCCGCCGTCCAGCTGCACCATCGGACGCAGGTCCGGCGGGATGACGGGTACGGCGTCGAGCACCATCCCGATCGGCTGGTTGCCGGTCTTGCGGAACGCGTCGACGACCTTGAGCCGCTTGAGGGCGCGGACCTTGCGCTGGCCCTTGCCGTTGGCGATCGTGTCGCGCAGCGACTCGACCTCGGCGTCGACGTCGAAGCTCCTCGAGGCGCTTCTGGATCGCGGTCGCGCCCATGTGGCCCTCGAAGTACTTGCCGAACCACGCCTTCATCTCGCGGTAGAGCATCTCGTCGCCCATGAGGTCCTGGACCTGGAGCGACTTGAAGGTGTTCCACACCTCGTCGAGGCGGTCGAGCTCGCGCTGGGCGCGGTCGCGCAGCTGCTTCATCTCGCGCTCGGCGCCGTCGCGGACCTTGCGCCGGGCGTCGGCCTTGGCGCCCTCGGCCTCCAGCGTGGCGAGGTCCTCCTCGAGCTTCTTGGTGCGGTCCTCGAGCGAGCCGTCGCGGCGCTTCTCGAGGCGCTCGCGCTCGAGGCCGACCTTGCCCTCGAGCGAGGACAGGTCGCGGTGGCGAGCGTCCTCGTCGACGGCGGTGATCATGTAGGCCGCGAAGTAGATGACCTTCTCGAGGTCCTTCGGGGCCAGGTCCAGCAGGTAGCCGAGCCGGCTCGGCACGCCCTTGAAGTACCAGATGTGGGTCACCGGGGCGGCGAGCTCGATGTGGCCCATCCGCTCGCGGCGCACCTTGGAGCGGGTGACCTCGACGCCACAGCGCTCGCAGATGATGCCCTTGAAGCGCACCCGCTTGTACTTGCCGCAGTAGCACTCCCAGTCCCGGGTGGGACCGAAGATCTTCTCGCAGAAGAGGCCGTCACGCTCGGGCTTGAGCGTGCGGTAGTTGATGGTCTCCGGCTTCTTGACCTCACCGTGGCTCCACGTGCGGATGTCGTCCGCGGTGGCCAGGCCGATCTGAAGCTGGTCGAAGAAGTTAACGTCGAGCACTTTGGCTGCTTCCCTCGTTCTTCCGAAACTGTTGGTTCAAGCTGGGACTGAGCGGGGTGGCTCAGACTTCTTCGACCGAGCTGGGCTCGCGCCGGGACAGGTCGATGCCGAGCTCCTCGGCCGCCCGGAAGACGTCTTCCTCGGCGTCCTTCATCTCGATGGCCGTGCCGTCCTGGGACAGCACCTCCACGTTGAGGCAGAGCGACTGCATCTCCTTGACGAGAACCTTGAACGACTCGGGGATCCCGGAGTCGGGGATGTTCTCGCCCTTCACGATCGCCTCGTAGACCTTCACCCGACCGGGCACGTCGTCGGACTTGATCGTCAGCAGCTCCTGCAGGGCGTAGGCGGCGCCGTACGCCTCCATCGCCCAGACCTCCATCTCGCCGAACCGCTGGCCGCCGAACTGGGCCTTACCGCCCAGGGGCTGCTGCGTGATCATCGAGTAGGGGCCGGTGCTGCGGGCGTGGATCTTGTCGTCCACGAGGTGGTGCAGCTTGAGGATGTACATGTAGCCGACCGAGACCGGGTCCGGGAACGGCTCGCCGGAGCGGCCGTCGAACAGGCTGGCCTTGCCCGACTCGTCGATCATCCGGACACCGTCCCGGTTGGGGAGCGTCGCCCCGAGCAGGCCGGTGATCTCGTCCTCGCGGGCACCGTCGAACACCGGGGTCGCCACCTTGGTGTCCGGGCTCCGCCTTGTCGGCGTGGATCTTGATCAGGCGCTGCTTCCAGTCGGAGTCGGAGCTGTCCGCGTGGAGCTTGAGGTCCCAGCCCTGCCGGGCCAGCCAGCCGAGGTGCAGCTCGAGGATCTGGCCGATGTTCATCCGTCGCGGCACACCGAGCGGGTTGAGCACGACGTCGACCGGGGTGCCGTCCTCCATGAACGGCATGTCCTCGATCGGCAGGATCTTCGCGATCACGCCCTTGTTGCCGTGGCGGCCGGCGAGCTTGTCGCCCACCGAGATCTTGCGCTTCTGCGCGACGTAGACCCGGACCAGCTGGTTGACGCCCGGGGGCAGCTCGTCGCCGTCCTCGCGGTCGAAGACGCGGACCCCGATGACCGTGCCGGACTCACCGTGCGGCACCTTCATCGACGTGTCGCGGACCTCGCGCGCCTTCTCGCCGAAGATCGCCCGGAGCAGCCGCTCCTCGGGGGTCAGCTCGGTCTCGCCCTTGGGCGTGACCTTCCCGACCAGGACGTCGCCGGTGGTGACCTCGGCGCCGATGCGGATGATCCCGCGCTCGTCGAGGTCGGCCAGCATCTCCTCGGAGACGTTCGGGATGTCCCGGGTGATCTCCTCGGGGCCGAGCTTGGTGTCGCGGGCGTCGACCTCGTGCTCCTCGATGTGGATCGAGGTGAGGACGTCCTCCTGGACCAGCCGCTGGCTGAGGATGATGGCGTCCTCGTAGTTGTGGCCCTGCCACGGCATGAACGCCACGAGCAGGTTGGTGCCCAGCGCCATCTCGGCGTTGTCGGTGCACGGACCGTCCGCGATCGGCGAACCGACCTCGAGCTTGTCGCCCTCGGCGACCAGCGGGCGCTGGTTGATGCAGGTGCCCTGGTTGGAGCGCCGGAACTTGGCCAGCTTGTACGTCGTGTAGGTGCCGTCGTCGTTCGTCGTCTCGATGACGTCGGCGGACACCTCCTTGACGACCCCGGCCTTGGCGGCGACCAGCACGTCACCGGCGTCGACCGCGGCGCGGTACTCGATGCCGGTGCCGACCAGCGGCGAGTCGCTCTTGATGAGCGGCACGGCCTGGCGCTGCATGTTGGCGCCCATCAGGGCGCGGTTGGCGTCGTCGTGCTCGAGGAACGGGATCAGGGCGGTCGCGACCGACACCATCTGGCGCGGCGAGACGTCCATGTAGTCGACCTCGTCGGCCAGGATCGCGTCGACCTCGCCGTGCCGCTGCCGGACCAGGACCCGCTCCTCGACGAAGCGGCCCTTGTCGTCCAGCGCGGCGTTCGCCTGCGCGATGACGAAGCGGTCCTCGTCGTCGGCGGTGAGGTAGTCGACCTGGTCGGTGACCTTGCCGTTCTTGACCTTGCGGTACGGCGTCTCGACGAACCCGAACGGGTTGATCCGGCCGTAGGAGGCCAGCGAGCCGATCAGACCGATGTTGGGACCTTCCGGGGTCTCGATCGGGCACATCCGGCCGTAGTGCGAGGGTGGACGTCGCGGACCTCCATGCCGGCGCGGTCACGGGACAGACCGCCGGGACCGAGCGCGGAGAGGCGACGCTTGTGCGTCAGGCCCGGCGATCGGGTTGGTCTGGTCCATGAACTGCGAGAGCTGCGAGGTGCCGAAGAACTCCTTCAGCGCCGCGACGACCGGTCGGATGTTGATCAGCGACTGCGGCGTGATCGCCTCGACGTCCTGGGTCGTCATCCGCTCGCGGACCACGCGCTCCATCCGGGCCAGGCCGGTGCGGAGCTGGTTCTGGATCAGCTCGCCGACGGTGCGCATCCGGCGGTTGCCGAAGTGGTCGATGTCGTCGGACGCGATGTCGAGCGGGCCCTGGGCCGACTCGACCTGGGCGCGGCCGTCGTGCAGCGAGACGATGTACTTGATCGCGGCGACGATGTCGTCGACGGTCAGCGTCTGCTGGTCGAAGGCCTCGGTCAGCCCGAGCTTCTTGTTGATCTTGTAGCGGCCGACCTTGGCGAGGTCGTAGCGCTTGGGGTTGAAGTAGTAGTTGTTCAGCAGCGTCTGGGCCGCCTCCTCGCGTGGGCGGCTCGCCCGGACGGAGCTTGCGGTAGATGTCGAGCAGCGCGTCCTTCTGGGTCTCCGTGTGATCCTTCTCGAGGGTCAGCATCATCGACTCGAACTCGCCGAACTCCTCGCGGATCTGCTCGTTGGTCCAGCCGAGGGCCTTGAGCAGCACGGTGACGTTCTGCTTGCGCTTGCGGTCGAGGCGGACGCCGACGAGGTCGCGCTTGTCGATCTCGAACTCCAGCCAGGCGCCGCGCGACGGGATCAGCTTGGCGGTGTAGATGTCCTTGTCGGACGTCTTGTCGGCGGTGCGCTCGAAGTAGACGCCGGGCGAGCGGACCAGCTGGGAGACGACGACCCGCTCGGTGCCGTTGATGATGAAGGTGCCCTTGTCGGTCATCAGCGGGAAGTCGCCCATGAAGACCGTCTGGCCCTTGATCTCACCGGTGTCGTTGTTGGTGAACTCTGCCGACACGTAGAGCGGGGCGGAGTAGGTGAAGTCCTTCTCCTTGCACTCGTCCACGGTGTACTTGGGGTCGTAGAAGACCGGGTTCTCGAACGACAGCGACATCGTCTCGGAGAAGTCCTCGATCGGGGAGATCTCCTCGAAGATCTCCTGGAGACCGGACTTGTCGGAGACGTCCTCGCCCTCGCCGCGGCGACGCTCGACGGCGGCGTTCCAGCTCGTCGTTGCCGATCAGCCAGTCGAAGCTGCTGGTCTGGAGGGAGAGGAGCTGCGGAACCTCGAGTGGTTCCTTGATCTTCGCGAAAGAGATGCGGTGGCTGTTCACCTTGGAAGGGGAGGTGGTGCGCGCGGCCAAGAGGTGTCCTTCTGAGGGTCGCTCTGGGAGTGGCGCCAGCCCACCACCATCCAGCCACCGGGCAGGCCGAAGACGGCATTTGAGGGGAGACGCAAAGATGAAGACTAGCGCGGATGCGTGGGCGCACCACAAACTGGCCGCTGGAGCCGGTCATCCGGACCCGCCTTGACGACGATGATGAACGCTGCGGGCGCCCCGAGTCAAGCACCGACCCGGGTGTCCGCCGGCGCCGCAGGGTGGTCTACCGGGCGACGGGCGAGGTCTTGAGGTCGTCGACCAGCCAGTCGCCGCCCACTCGCTGCATGGTGACCGTCACCTGGTCCCGGAAGATCACCGGCTCCGGCCGCGCCTTGTTGGTGGTCGGCCGGTTGACGAACAGCAGGACCTCCACCCGGTCCTCGCCCGAGCGGACGATCCCGGAGGCGATGACCTCGGCCGCGACGGCGGTCTCGGTCCGGGGGGCGTTCTCCTTGATCGCCTCGAACAGCTTGTCGTACTCCTCGCGGTAGTCCGAGGTCATCTGCGCCTGGGCCGCCGCCTGGTCCTCCTCGAGGGTCCTCGCGTCGTAGGACAGCACCGGGACGATGGCCCGCTCGGCGGCGCTCTGCGCCGCCCGGGTCGCCTCCTCCACCTCGGTGTCGGAGGGCTGGTTGGCGAAGTAGACGACTCCGGTGATCAACGCGGCCACGACCACGGCGAGGCCGATGAGCAGCCAGACGGGCACGTGCCGGGCCGGCGTGGCGGCGGAGGCCCCGGCCTTCGGGGCGTCGGTCGGGCCAGCCTCCGCTTGAGCGCGGTGAAACGCGAGCCCAGGCCCGCGCTGGTCGGCGCGCCGACCGGCCCCGACACGGGAGCGGTGGCCGGTGGTGGTCCGTGGTCCTCGGCGGCCACGGGCTCCGGCGCCGCGTCGTCGCCTGCCGCGAGCTCGGCGTCGTACGCCGCCCGCTTGCTCGGGTCGAGCAGCACCTCCGCGGCCTGGTTGTAGGCCCGGAACCGGCGGTCGCTCGGGTCGAGGTCGGCGATCGAGGCCTTCCAGGCGGCGCGGATCTCCGCGTCGGAGGCGTCGCGGTCGACGTCGAGGAGGTCGTAGAGGCTCGGGTTCACTGGGCCACTCCTCCCCGGTGATCGGGGTGAAGTCGTCGACCAGCCACTCGCCCCCGGTCTTGACCAGGTCCACCTCGATCCGGAACGGGACCGGCTCTGCCGCCACGGTCTTGCCGTTCTTGCCCTGGGGGAAGGAGTCGGTGAAGGAGCCCGCCACCAGCGCGGTCGCGGAGTCCTCGTCCATGACCGAGACACCGGTGGCGAAGATCTCGGCCTCTCGCGAGACGCCGGCCTGCGCCACCAGCTGCTCGGCGGCGACCGCCTGCTTGTCGAAGGAGGTCGCGAACTTGGGCGTGATCACTTCCTTGACCTGCTCGCGGTACTCCGGCATCCCGTCCTGGTCATCGAGGAGGTCCGGCCCGAAGGTGCCCGTGCGCAGCATGAACTGCTCGGTCTGCGCCATCACGGTCTCCCGCTGGGCCTGCAGGTCGTCGGCCTCACCGCGCCGGTCGGCCAGGAGCCAGATCAGCACGCCCGCGGAGGCGAGCAGGGCGACCACGAGCACGCCCAACAGGGCCAGCCGAAAGGCTGGGGATGGGAAGCGTTCGTGGTGGTCGCTGCTCGTCACTCCTGGGTCTTCATCAGGGGCTGGAGGAACAGCCACTTCCACGACTCCTCTCCGAGTGTCCTGGGTGCCAACGTACCGGGAGAGCTCAACCCGCCGGGCACCTTGCTGCCCCAGTGGAGGCGGTGGGTGTCGGGGTCGTAGGACGCCACCACGGGTGCGCGGTACGCCGCTCCGGCGCGCTGCGGCGCGTTCTGGGCGCCGCGGGCGTTGCTCTGGGACGGCGGGCTCCGCGCAGTGCGCGTTCATGTTCATCGGGGCGTTGCTGCCGTCGTGCGGGGATCGCTGCGTCGGTGCTCTCGTAGCCCTTGTTGCAGACGTGGGGCTCCTGCTGGAGGATCATGCCGAAGTGGGCGTCGTAGAGCCCGTTCGGGGACTTCGAGACCACGGTGAAGCCGCCCTCGACCACGTAGGGGTAGAGCACGAGCATCTGCTCGATGCCATCGAGGTGCTTGACCACGACCTCGCCGGTGGTCACCAGCCGGTTCACGAGCTCGCCGAGCTGGACCTCGTTGTCCTCGATGAAGGTGCGCAGCTCGGTGGCGGTCACCGATCCGCTGTCGATGACCTTGCGCAGGTCGGCGTCGGAGCCGGCCAGCGTCGAGCTGAACAGCTGGAGGTTCCGGGCGAAGGTCCGGATCGCGCTGGCCTTGGCGAGCTGCCCGTTGAGCACCGTGTTGCTGTCGCGGATCAGGGCGGTGGTGACGTCGAAGTTGTCGTTGGCCTCCTCGATGAAGGAGTTGCCGGAGTCGATGATCCTGCCCAGGTCCTGCCCGGTGCCCTCGAACGCCTTGCCCATCTCGGTGACCGTGGTCTTCAGCGCCTGCTTGTCGACCGACTCGACCGTGTTGGACAGGTTGGTCAGCAGGGTCTCGACCTTGATCGGGGTGCGGGTGTTCTCGGTGGCGATCTCGGAGTCGTCGCTCAGGTAGGGCTCGGTGTCGGCCTGCGGCTGCAGCTCGACGTACTGCTCGCCGACGGCCGACCGGTTGCCGACCACCGCGAGGGTGTCCGCGGGAATGGTGTCGAACTCGTTCTCGATGTCGAGGTTGAGGTCGACACCCGCGTCGGTGAGCTCGAGCGAGCTGACCTCGCCGACCCGGACACCGCGGTAGGTGACCTCGCCGCCGGCGAAGATGCCCCCGGAGTCCGGGAAGTGCGCGACCACCGTGTAGGTGTCGTCCACGACCAGCCGGTCGAGGCGCGCGTAGCGGGCGCCGACGTAGGTGACGCCGATCAGGGTGATCAGGACGAAGATCAGCAGCTGGATCTTGGTGCGGCTGGTGATCATCGGGTCACCATCCCTGGGACGAGGAGGGCCACGAGGTCGGGATCGTAGATCTTCGTCAGGTCACCCATGGTGGGGCCTCGGGTCGACCAGCTCTCGGTGGGACCGTAGCCGGCCCGTGGCAGACCGGGGATCGGCGGGAGCGTCGGGCCACCGCCGCCACCGCCGCCACCGGTGCCGCCGCCACCGCCACCGCCCGGGCAGCAGCGCCTGCGGCAGGGGGGCTGCTCGGCGGGCGCTTCCTGCGCACGCGGCCTCGACGATCGCTTCCGGGACACCCCGGCAGTTCCTGGGACGCGGGTTGTCGATGCACCTCTGGATCTTGCGCGGCCGCGCGCTCGCACAGGTCCTGGGGCAGGTCCTCGATGCGGAGTGTTCTCGGGCAGATCACCCAAAGCCGTGCACACCGCGGCCGGGTCGGTCGGATCGACCGGCGGCCCGCCGTCCTCACTGCCCGGCAGGGCGACGTCGAGCTTGACGGACAGGTTGGTGTAGTCGCCCATGTGCAGGTTGCGGGCCACCTGGGGGTCACGGCCGACGACCTCGTCGACGAACGGGTAGGTCAGGAAGACGTGGAACGACTTCGCGAAGTTGTCGCCGGTGTTGGCGAGCTCGGTCAGGACGGGCACGAGCTGGCGGAACGACGCGATGGTGGAGTCCTTCGACGCCTTGATCACGCGGATCCCGACGTCACCGAGCTGGTTGAGCGCCTTCAGCATCTTGACCAGGTCGCCGCGCTGGGCGTCGATGGTCCGCAGGGCGCTGGGGAGCTCCTCGAGCGTCGCGTCGATGGTCGGCAGCTGGGCCTTGGTCGCGATCGCGAGGCGGTTGAGCGACTCGATCGCGTCGACGATGTCGGCCTTGTGCCGGTCGAACTGGCCCATCAGCTCCTCGATCTGGCGGAACACCGACCTGGCGGAGTCCTCGCGGCCCTCGAGGGCGTTGTTGAGCTCGCGGTTGATGGTCTGGAGCTGGCCGACGCCGCCACCGTTGAGCAGCAGGCTCAGTGCGCCGAGGACTTCCTCGACCTCGGGGTTGCGGCCGCTGCGCTCGAGCGGGATCACGTCGCCGCTCTCGAGGGGCTCGCTGCTCTCACCCTCCGGGGGCGGACTGAGCGAGACGAACTTCTCCCCGAGGAGGCTGGTCTGCCGGATCTGCGCGATCGCGTTGTCGGGAAGCTCGACATCCTCCTGGAGCTCGAGCGTGACCTTCGCGGTGTACCCGTCGAGCTGGACGTCGCTCACATTGCCGACGCTGACGTCGTTGACCTTGACGGTGGACTTGGGCACCAGGTCGAGGACGTCGTCGAACATCACGGTCACCGTCATCGGGTTGTCCCCGACGTCGGTGCCGCCCGGCAGTGGCAGCTGGTAGACGTCGAAGTCGCACCCGCTGAGCAGGACCGACGCCGCGACCAGCAGGAGGAGCGCCTTGAACCGGCGCTTGAGCGCGTTCATCGCCGCACCTCCACGAGGCCGCCCAGGGTCGGGTCGAAGCGCTCCTGCCAGGCCGCGCCGCCCTGGCCGAAGGCGGCCGACCGCGGGAAGTTGATCTGCTCGATCTCGTCGCACATCGCACCGGAGTCGTCGACCTGGCCGGCGATGCCGCACAGGAAGGCCGCCGGGTCGGCGAGGATCTGGCCCTCGACCTCGCCCTGGTTGGACCGGGTGTCGAGCGTGCCGGCCTGCGGGTTGTAGGTCATGTAGAGGTTGTTCAGGGCAAGCGGCGCCGAGCTGAGGATCTGGTCGAGGGCGCCCCGCTGCTTGACCAGTACTCGAGCCACCCGGTTGAGGCCCTCGATGTTGCGTCCGAGGATCGCGCGGTTGTCCTTGACGAACGTGGAGACCTCGCCCATCGCCACCGCGAGGTTCCTCAGCGAGGCACGCAGCTCCTGTCGCTCACCGGACAGCATGGTCGAAACCTGGGCCATCGACTCGTTGAACTGGCGCACGGTCTGGTCGTTCTGGGCGAGGGTGCCGATGAACCCCTCCAGGGCGGCGAAGGAGCCGAAGAGCTCTTCCTTGTTGTTTTCGAGGGTCTGGCTGAACTTGCCGAAGTCCTCGATGGTCTGGTGGAACTGCTCGCCCTGACCCCCGAAGTTCTTGGCGGTGCTCTCGAGCAGGTCGCTGAGGGCGCCGTTGCGGTTGGCACCGGTCGGGCCGAGCGCGACGTTGAGCTCGTCGAGGCTGTCGTAGATCTGGTCGAGCTCCAGCGGTACGGCGGTCTGCTCCTGCTCGAGCGTCTCGCCGCTGGCCAGCACCTCGCCGCCGTCGTAGACCGGCGTCAGCTGGACGAAGCGGTCCCCGACCACCGAGGGCGCGACGATGACCGCCTTCGCGTCTGCGGGGACCTGGGTCTCCGCGTCGTAGGACATGGTCACCACCACGTCGGTGCCGGACGGGGTGACGGTGTCGACGTTGCCGATCGGCACGCCCAGCACCCGCACCTCGCTGCCTTCGTAGATGGAGACGGTGCGGGGGAAGTGAGCGGTGAGGGTCTTGCGTTCCTCACTCTGGAACATCACGAACGCCGCGGCGGCCAGCAACGCCAGGATGAGCCCGGGGATCAGGAGCCGCTTGAGCATGCTCATCGCGCCACCTCCGGGGCCGGCGGGAAGTTCTGGATGTAGGTGTCGAACCAGGGGCCGGTGCCCAGGGTGTTGGCGAACACCCGGTAGAAGGGCGCCATCAGCCGCAGGCTGTTGTCGATGTTGTCCTCGTTCTTGTTGAGCACCGCGACGACGTTCTCGAGGTGGGTCAGGGCCGGCTTGAGGTCGGCCCGGCTCTGCTGGACGAGGAGGGTCAGCTCCCTGGACAGGCGGGACGTCGACTCCAGGAGGTTGTGGATCGCCTCGCGGCGCTGCACGAGCGCGCGGAAGAGCACCCGGGAGTCACGCATCAGGGCGATCAGGTCGGTGTCGCGCTCGTCGAGCACGGTCGACACCCGGTCGAGGTTCTGCAGCAGCTGTTGATCTGCTCGTCCCGCGCCGCGACGTTGGCGGACAGGGCGGACACGCCGTCGAGGGCCCGGCGGAACTCCTCCGGGGTGTTGCGGGTGAGGTCGGCGAGGGTGGTGAGCCCCTTCGCGAGCTGGTCGGTGTCGATCCGCTCGGAGGTCTCGGCGAGGCCGGAGAAGGCCTCCACGACGTCGTACGGCGACTGGGTCCGCTCGACGGGGATCTCGCTCTCCTCCTCCATCTGTCCCGAACCGGCCGGGAGCAGCGAGAGGTACATGGCGCCGAGCAGGGTCTTGATCTTGATCGCCGCAGCGGTCTCGGAGCCGAACTCCTCCCCGCTGTCGACCCGGAAGGCGACGCGCACGTGGTCGCCGGCCAGCTCGACGGACTCCACCTTGCCGACGCGGACGCCGGCGATCCGGACCTCGTCCTTGGCCTTGAGCCCGCCGGACTCGCTGAAGGAGGCGTAGTAGACGTCGCCACCGCCGATGAGGGGAAGGTCCTGGGCGCGGAAGGCCGCCAGGATCATCGCGGCGATGACGGCAAGGCTCACCGCCCCGATGATCACGGGGTTGCGCTCGCGGAACGGAGTGCTCACGGCAGATTGCACCTCTCCGACCCGACTGTCTGCTTGGGGATGTTGAGCCGCTGGCCGCCGACCCGGATCTGCCCGCTGTACTCGCAGAGGTAGAAGTTGAACCACGAGCCGTAGATCGCGGTGCGTCCCACCTTGTTCAGCTTGATCGGGAGCACCTGGAGGGCCCGGTCGAGCTCGGCCTTGTTCTCGTCGAGGTTGCCGGCCGTCTCGCGGAGCTCCCGGATGTCGTCGACGAAGGGCTCGCGGATCCCGTCCACCAGGTCGGCGGTCTGCACCGAGAGCGCGGAGATCTGGTCGAGCGAGCCGAGGATCGCCTGCCGGTCCTCCTTCAGGCCCCCGATGAAGACCTGGAAGGACTGGATCAGCTCGGTCAGCTGCTCGTCCCGGTCGCCGATGTGGTCCAGCACCTCGTTGAGGTTCTCGATCAGGTCGCCGATGACCTGGTCGCGCGCGGCGAGCGTCTGGGTGACCGAGGCGGTGTGGGAGAGCAGGCTCTCGAGCGTGCCGCCCTCGCCCTGGAACACCTGGATGACCTCGAAGGAGAGCTTGTTCAGGTCGGACGGGGACAGGGCCTGGAAGAGCGGCTTGAAGCCGTTGAAGAGCACCGTCAGGTCGAGCGCGGGCGAGGTCTTCTCCACCGGGATGGTGGAGCCCTCCTGGAGCGGCTGGGTGTCGCCGATGCCGCGGGTCAGGGTGATGTAGCGCTGGCCGACGAGGTTGCGGAAGCGGATCTCCGCGTTGGTCGCCCCGGTCACCGGTGAGTCGTCCTCGACCTTGAAGCTGACCAGGGCGCGGGTGCGGTCGATGACCTCGACATCGCTCACGGATCCGACCTTGACGCCGGCGATGCGGATGTCGTCGCCCTTGACGACGCCGGTGGCGTCGACGAACTCGGCCTTGTACTCCTTCATGCCGGAGAAGGAGACGTTGCCGATGGTGACCACCAGGAGCCCGGTCGCGACCGTGGTGACCACGATGAAGATCAGCAGCTTGGTGAGGTCGAACGCGGTCTGCTTGTCGAGCATCTTCATCGCAGACTCACCTCCGCTCCGCGCGCCATCGGCGCCACCAGCAGGGCGCCCAGGTCAGGGACGTCCCCGGCGGAGACCCCGAGTGTCGGCCCGAGCAGGGAGTTCAGCATGGCGGTCTCGCTGCTGCTGCCGGCGAAGCCGATCCCGTTGGTGGCGTGGCCGTAGCCGGGGGCGACCCGGCTGGTGCCCTTGCCGGTCGGCTCGTCGACGCCGTCGTCCATGTTCGGCTGGTGCCTCACCGGGTTGGCCTGGGACCACGGGGGGTTGGGCAGGTTCAGGCAGTTCGGTCCGCGGGTCTCCCCGAATCGGGGGCTGTCACCGGGCCGGTAGCCACGCGGCTGGACGGGCAGCTGCTCGAGGACGATGTGGAGGGTGAAGCCGCGGAACGCCTCGGCCTGCAGCTTGCCGGCGTTCACGATCCCGCCGGTCAGGCAGGGGTACTCCGGTGCGTACTTCGCGAAGACCCGTAGCTGGGCTGCGCTCACCTCGCCGAGCCGGATCAGGTTGTCGCCGTTCTCGTTCAGGAAGTCGCGCGAGGTGTCGGCGAACCCGGCCACGTCGGTGTAGAGCGCGCGGACCTTCGCGTCGCGGCTCTCCAGCGTCTGTGTGGTCGTGATCGTGTTGCGCAGGATGGAGGCGACCTCCGGCATCACATCGGCGTACAGGTCGGACACCTGGGCGGTCAGCCGCAGGTCCTCGACGATGTCGGGGATCTGGGGGTTGACCCGCTTGAGGTAGCTGTCGACGATCTCGAGGTTCTCGCCGAGCCGCTCGCCGCGACCCTCGAGGGCGGTGGCCATGGCGTTGAGGGTCTTGTTGACCTCGGCCGGCTGCACGGTGCGCAGCAGGGGGTAGAGGTCGGAGAGGACCTCCTCGACCTCGATCGAGATGTCCGTCCGGGAGATGACGTCGTCGACGCTGAGCTGGCCCTCAGGCCCGGTCTCGGGGATCTCCAGGGAGACGTACTTCTCGCCGAAGAGGGTCTTCGGGACGATCGAGCCGGTCACGTTGGCCGGGATCGTGTCCATCTGGTCGGGGTAGATGCCCAGCGTCAGCTCCGCACCTTCGGTGTTGGAGTCGAAGGAGAGCACCTCACCCACGATCACGCCGCGGATCTTCACGTCGGCCCGGGTCGGCAGCTGGAGGCCGATCTTGGAGGTCTGCAGCGTGACCTCGTCGTAGTCGGCGAACTTCTTGGTGAAGATCGCGTTGGTCATCCAGACCGCGCCGATCAGGAGAACGATGAAGATCACGCCGAGGATCTTGTGGCTCTGGGCAAGTCGCATCGCTACATCACCCTGCCAGCCGGACGGTGGTGGTGGTGCCCCAGATGGCCATGGACAGGAAGAGGTCGATCACGTTGATGGCCACGATGCTCGTGCGGACCGCACGGCCCACGGCCACGCCCACACCGGCCGGCCCGCCGCTCGCGGTGTAGCCGTGGTAGCAGTGGATCAGGATCACGACGACGGCGAAGACCAGCACCTTGCCGAACGACCAGAGAACGTCTCCGGGTGGGAGGAACTGGTTGAAGTAGTGGTCGAACGTGCCGGTCGACTGCCCGAAGAAGCCGGTGACCGTCAATCTGCGTCGCGAAGTACGACGACAACAGGCCGACGACGTAGAGGGGGACGATCGCGATCAGGCCGCCGATGATCCGGGTGGTGACCAGGAACGGCATCGACGGGATCGCCATCACCTCGAGGGCGTCGACCTCCTCGGAGATCCGCATCGCGCCGAGCTGGGCGGTGAAGCCGCAGCCGACGGTCGCGGCGAGGGCGATCGCGGCCACGAGGGGTGCGATCTCGCGGGTGTTGAAGTAGGCCGAGACGAAGCCGGAGAAGGCGGCGGTGCCGAGCTGGTTGAGGGCGGCGTACCCCTGCAGACCGACCTCGGTGCCGGTGAAGAAGCACATCGCGGTGATCACGCCGACCGTGCCGCCGATGACCGCCAGCGCGCCCGAGCCGAGGGTCACCTCGGCCAGGATCCGGAGGATCTCCTTCTTGTAGCGGCGGATGGTGCGCGGCGTCCACGCGAGCGCCTTGATGTAGAACGCAAGCTCCTCGCCGAGGTGGTCGAGCTGCCTGGCGGGGCGTTGGTAGACCTGCTTGACGTCGGCCATGGCGTCAACCCGTCTTTGGTGGCACGAGCTGGAAGTAGATCGCGCTCATCACGAAGTTGACGACGAACAGGAGCATGAAGGTGATGACGACGGACTCGTTCACCGCGTCGCCGACACCCTTCGGGCCACCGGCCGCGTTCATCCCCTTGTAGCAGGCGACGACCGCCGCGATCATGCCGAAGACGAGGGCCTTGGCCATGCCTTGCCACAGGTCCGGTAACTGTGCCAAGGCTGTGAAGCTCGCTAAATAGGCGCCAGGTGTCCCGTCCTGGAGTACGACGTTGAAGACGTAGCCGCCGGCGACGCCCACCACGCTGACCAGGCCGTTCAGGAACACCGCGACGAGCATGCAGGCGAGGACTCGCGGGACGACGAGGCGCTGGATCGGGTCGATCCCGAGCACCATCATCGCGTCGAGCTCCTCGCGGATCTTCCGGGCGCCCAGGTCGGCGGCGATGGCCGACCCGCCGGCCCCCGCGATCAGCAGCGACGTGGCGATCGGTCCGGCCTCACGGACGACCGCGAGGACGGCGGCGGATCCGGTGAACGACTGCGCACCGAACTGCTTGATCAGGCCGCCGACCTGCAGCGCGATGACCGCGCCGAACGGGATGGCGACCAGCGCGGTCGGGATGATCGTGACCGAGGCGATGAACCATGCCTGTTGGAGGAACTCCCGGGTCTGGAAGGGTCGCTTGAACAGCGCGCGCCCGACATCGAGACCGAAGGCAAAGAGCTTGCCGGCGGTCCCTATCGGCGCGAGTGCCCGGGATTGGGTCAACGAAGACACAGAATCAGGCTCCGGACGTCATCGTCATGTTCTCGTCGAAGGATCCCGGCGGCGGCTCGACGCCGTTCTCACGGCACCAGGAGCCCGGCTCGCGCTGGCTGCGGCGGGGGATGCCGTTGGAGGGCTCGATCTGATGCGGGATCGGCGGCAGCGGGGGCAGCTCCTGGTCCTTCTCGGCCTCGAGCTCGTCGGCGTCCTTCTCCTCGGACATGCCGATCGGTCCGACCTTCTGGGCGTTCAGGAACTGCCGGACCACCGGCTCCTCGGAGGAGAGCAGCATCTCGCGGGGCCCGAACATGGCGAGGTGCTTGTGGTAGAGCAGCCCGATGTTGTCGGGGACCGTGCGCGCGGTGTTGATGTCGTGGGTCACGATCAGGAACGTCGCGTCGATCTGGGCGTTCAGGTCGACGATGAGCTGGTTGAGGAAGGCGGTCCGGACCGGGTCGAGGCCGGAGTCGGGCTCGTCGAAGAGCACGATCTCGGGGTCGAGGACCAGGGCCCGCGCCAGGCCCGCGCGCTTGCGCATGCCGCCGGAGATCTCACCGGGGAGCTTGTCCTCGGCGCCGATCAGGCCGACGAGGTCCATCTTCTCCATCACGATGTCGCGGATCTCGGACTCGGACTTCTTGGTGTGCTCGCGCAGCGGGAAGGCGACGTTGTCGTAGAGGTTCATCGACCCGAACATCGCGCCGTCCTGGAACAGCACGCCGAAGAGCTTGCGGATCTCGTAGAGGTCCTTCTCGGAGCAGGTGGCGATGTCGGTGCCCTCGATGACGATCTCGCCGCGGTCGGGCTTGAGCAGGCCGATCAGGCACTTGAGGAAGACGGACTTGCCGGTACCGGACGGGCCGAGCATCACGCAGATCTCGCCCGCGGGGACGGTCAGGGACACGTCACCAAAGATGAGCTGGCTGCCGAAGGACTTGGTGAGGTCGTCCACCTTGATCTCGACGCCCATGTGGTTGGCCTCCCTCTCACCCGACAGTGCATGCGGGAACTGACCCGCTCAGGGCGCGAGCCAATCCGTTCCTACCCCCACTCATGAGTAACAACGGACCCCGGGCCGCGAGGTTACGCGGAATTTCGGTCGGAGTCAGTCGTCACCTCAGCCAGTGGACAACCGAACACTTACATCGTCCCCAGCCAGCGCTCTTTACAAACCCGGGCCGAAAATGACGAACCGGGCCGGCCCACTCGAAAGTGGCCCGGCCCGGTTGCGTCGGCTCAGCGTGACGTCACTTGAGGGTGACGGAGGCGCCGGCGCCCTCGAGGGACTCCTTGGCCTTCTCCGCGGCCTCCTTGGTGACCTTCTCCAGGACCGGCTTCGGCGCGGCCTCGACCAGGTCCTTGGCCTCCTTCAGGCCGAGCGAGGTGAGGGCGCGCACCTCCTTGATGACGTTGATCTTCTTGTCGCCGGCGGCCTCGAGGATGACGTCGAACTCGTCCTGCTCGGCAGCCTCTTCGGCACCGGCGCCGGCGCCGCCGGCAGCGGGGGCCGCGGCAACGGCGACGGGAGCGGCGGCGGTGACGCCGAAGGTGTCCTCGAACTGCTTCACGAACTCGCTCAGCTCAATGAGGGTCATCTCCTTGAACGCGTCGAGCAGCTCGTCGGTGGTGAGCTTCGCCATGGTGGCGTTTCCTTCCAGTCTGTCGGCCCGCGGGACGCGGACCGGGTTTCAGGTGGTGTATCGTCGGCCTGTGCGTCAGGCCTCGGTGGCTTCGCCCGCGGTCTTCTGATGCGGCCTCCGGCTAGCGGCGGTCTCCTTCGGCGCCGGACGCCCTTCCTCTGCGGCGGGCGCCTCGTCAGCGGGGGCCTCGGTCGCCTCGTCGGCGGCCGGTGCCTCCTCGGCGGCGGCCGATGTACCGGCACCACCTGCGAGGATCGAGGGGTCCTGCTCTGCCTTGGCCTGCAGCGCGCCGGCGAGCCGGGCAGCCTGCGAGATCGGGGCGTTGAGCAGGTAGACGGCCTGGCTGAGCGACGCGAGCATCGCACCGGCCAGCTTGCCCATGAGCACCTCGCGGGACTCGAGGTCAGCCAGCTTGCTGATCTCGCTCGCGTCGAGGGGCTTGCCGTCCAGGACGCCACCCTTGATGACAAGGGTGGGGTTTGCCTTGGCAAAGTCACGCAGGCCCTTGGCCGCCTCGACCACGTCGCCATTGATGAAGGCGATGGCGGTCGGGCCGGTCAGCAGGTCCTCGAAGGCGTCGATCCCCGCTTCGGAGGCGGCGATCTTGGCCAGCGTGTTCTTGACCACGGCGTAGTTTGCGTTCGCACCGAGCGAGCGCCGCAGTTCCTGCAGCTGCTTCACGGTGAGCCCGCGGTACTCGGTCAGCACAGCGCCTGCGGAGGAGTTGAGGGACTCAACGATCTCCGCTACGGCGGCTGCCTTCTCTGGCCGCGCCATGGGTCTCCTTCCGGGCTGGGAGACCGTCGCGCAAGGACCCCCACAAACACGAACGCCCCGAGCGCAGGGCTCAGGGCGTGGACGATCACGAAGGATCTTGCTCTGACACCTGCGCTGGCCGTCCGCCCTGCGGCGGAGCCTTCGGTCGTGTCGCTGGGCGACCCGACAACCGGCGGTCTCTGGTTTCGCAGGTGATACTAGGCGGCCTGCTCGCCCGGAGCCAAATCCGCACGGGCCAATCTCAGCGGTTTCGGGAGCAATTGCCTCGATTCCGCCCGCGGAGCGCCGCGGTCTCTGGTGCCATTGTGTCCGTGGACTCCAAGCTGCAGTCGCTGAGCGACGTACTCCAACGGGCGGAGGACCGCCTCACCGGCCGTGCCGACCCGGAGAGCCGGGTCTGGCCGACCGGCTTCGACCCGCTCGACCACCACCTCACCGGCGGGTTCCGCGCCGGTGAGCTCGTCCTGCTCGCCGGCCCGCAGGGACTCGGCAAGACGACCTGGGCGCTCCAGGTCGGTCGCAACGTGGCCAGGACCGGCCGCCAGGTCGCCTACTTCTGCTTCGAGCACGACCCCCAGTCCCTCCTCGAACGGCTGGTCGCCCTCGAGGCCGGCGAGGTCGGCGGCTTCGACGCCCCCGACCTCCGACACGTCCGGGTCGCCTTCGAGGCGCAGGACCGCCGTTCCGTGGACCTGGCCCACCGGCTGGACGAGCACAAGGGAGGGGCGGAAGCCATCGAGCGGGTGCGGGACTACGCCGACCACTACCACCTGCATCGCTCCAGCGGCCGGTCCACGAGCGTGGAGGTGATCACCGAGACCGTCGAGGAGATCCGCGACGCCACCGGTTCTGCCCCCCTGGTCATCGTCGACTACCTCCAGAAGATGCACGTGCCCGACGGCTCGCCGATCGAGGACGAACGGATCACCGTGGCCGTCGAGGGGCTCAAGGACCTCGCACTCGACCACCATGTCCCCGTGCTCGCCGTGTCCGCGGGCGACAAGGAGGGCATCACGTCCGGTCGCCGGATGCGCTCCGCACACCTGCGCGGGTCGTCCGCGCTGGCCTACGAGGCGGACTCCGTCCTCATGCTCAACAACAAGTTCGACGTGGTCGCCCGTCACCACCTGGTCTACGACCTCGCCAGCGCGGAGAAGTTCCGGTCCTGGGCCGTGCTCACCATCGAGAAGAACCGCAGCGGCATCGACAAGGTCGACATGGAGTTCCGGACGCGCTTCGACCACAGCCGGTTCGACCAGGAGGGCCGGCTGGTCACCGAGCAGCTCGATCGACGAGCGGGTCTTCACCGAGTGAGAGCCGCCTGCCGCACGGGACGCACGCGGCCGCCTCCCTGATCGGGAAGGCGGCCGGGTGCGAAGCGACGTACGGGCTCAGGCCGGCTGGGCGTCGTCCTCGACCGCGAGGTTGCGGGTGCGGTTGGGGTCGACCTGGATGCCGGGTCCCATGGTCGTGGAGAGCGTGACCTTCCTGATGTAGCGACCCTTGGAGCTGGCCGGCTTGAGCCGGAGCACCTCCTCGAGCGCGGCGCCGTAGTTCTCCGCCAGCTGCGCCTCCGGGAACGAGGCCTTGCCGATGATGAAGTGCAGGTTGGCGTGCCGGTCGACGCGGAACTCGATCTTGCCGCCCTTGATGTCGGACACGGCCTTGGCGACGTCGGGCGTGACGGTGCCGGTCTTCGGGTTCGGCATCAGGCCGCGGGGGCCGAGCACCCGGCCGAGCCGGCCGACCTTGCCCATCATGTCGGGGGTCGCGACGACGGCGTCGAAGTCGATCCAGCCGCCGCTGACCTTCTCGATCATGTCGTCACCACCGACGAAGTCGGCACCCGCCTCGCGGGCGGCCTCCGCCTTCTCGGCGTTGGCGAACACCAGGACCCGGGCAGTCTTGCCGGTCCCGTGCGGGAGGTTGACGGTGCCGCGGACCATCTGGTCGGCCTTGCGGGGGTCGACGCCGAGACGCATGACGACGTCCACGGTCTCGTCGAACTTCTTCTTGGTGCCTGTCTTCGCGATCTTGATCGCGGTCAGCGGGGCGTGGAGCTCGTCCTTGTCGAACTGCTCGGCCGCCGCGCGGTAGCTCTTGCTGCGCTGCATGGTGTTCCTTTGGTGATGACGCCGTCGCTCAGGCGTCGGAAGGATGTGGTCCGGATGGGCCAGCGCGGTCCTGCCACGAGGTTGGTCAGTCGGTCGTGACGCCCATGGAGCGGGCGGTGCCTTCGACGATCTTCATGGCTGCGTCGATGTCGTTGGCGTTCAGGTCAGGGAGCTTGGTCTGCGCGATCTCGCGCACCTGGTCCTTGGTCAGCTTGCCGACCTTCTCCTTGTGCGGGACTCCCGAGCCCTTCTGCAGGCCCGCAGCCTTCTTGATCAGCTCGGCCGCCGGAGGCGTCTTGGTGATGAACGTGAACGAGCGGTCCTCGAAGATCGTGATCTCGACGGGGATGACGTTCCCGCGCATCGACTCGGTCTGCGCGTTGTAGGCCTTGCAGAAGTCCATGATGTTCACGCCGTGGGGACCGAGGGCGGTACCCACCGGCGGAGCCGGAGTTGCTGCGCCAGCCTGCAGCTGCACCTTGACCAGGGCAGCAACCTTCTTCTTGGGAGGCATTTCCTTCTTCTTCCTATCTTGTGGTCATGACGGGGGTTTGGTCCCCCTGCCACTTCTTCCTACGCAGGCTTCAACCCGCGAGCCTCTTGAGCGGAGCTCCGCTCGGTGGCTCAGACTTTCTGGATCTGGCTGAAGCTCAGCTCGACCGGGGTCTCCCGGCCGAAGATCTCGACGAGGGCCTTGACCCTCTGCGACTCGGCGTTGATCTCGGTGATCGTCGCGTGCAGCGTGGCGAACGGGCCGTCCACGACCATGACCGAGTCAGAGACGTCGAAGTCGGCGACCTCGACCGGCTTGCGCGTGGTCGTCCCCGCGGCGGCGGGGGCACCGGAGGCGGCCGCGGCGGCCTCGGTGCTGGCGACCACCGACGGGGCGAGCATGTTCTCGACCTCGGCCATGCTCAGCGGCACCGGCTGGTGGCTGTGCCCGACGAAGCCGGTCACCGACGGGGTGTGCCGCACGGCGGCCCAGGACTCGTCGGTGAGGTCCATCCGGACCAGGACGTAGCCGGGGAGGACGGTGCGCTTGACCATCTTGCGCTGGCCGTTCTTGATCTCCGCGACCTCCTCGGTGGGGACCACGATCTCGTGGATGTAGTCCTCCATGTTGAGGGAGATGATCCGGTTCTCGAGGTTGGACTTCACCCGGTTCTCCATGCCGGAGTAGGTGTGCACCACGAACCAGTCGCCGACCTTGGCCTCGAGCTCGCGACGGAACGCCTCGAGCGGGTCGTCGTCCGCGGGCTCCTCGGCAGACGCGGCTCCTCGGCGACCGGCTCCTCGGCAACCGGCTCCTCGGCAACCGGCTCCTCGGCAACCGGCTCCTCGACGGGCACGTCCGTGGCCGGCTCGGCGGGGGTCTCCTCAGCGGCCGGCGCCTCAGCGGTCGGCTCCGGGCTCGCCTCAGCCTCGGCCTCGACCTCGTGGCCGGGCTCGGCGCCTGCCTCGGTGCTCGTCTGGGGGGTCTCCTCCGACTCGACCGGGTCGTACTGCTCCGACACGTCTTGCTCCGTCATCTCGATGTTGCTGTCTGCCGCGGACCCGGAGGTCGCGGCCGTGGTCACTGGGTGTCCTGGCCGGTGAAGATCTCGAACACCAGCTTGCCGAAGCCGAGGTCGAGCAGCGAGATCAGGGCCATGAAGAAGACCACGAAGACCATGGTGACCAGGAAGTAGGTCACCAGCTGCTCCTGGGTCGGCCACACGACCTTGCGCAGCTCGGCGACGACCTGGCGGTAGAACGTGACCGGGCTGGTGCGCTTCTCAGCGCTGCCGTCGCGGCGTACCGCCTTGCTCTCGGTCACCGTCTTCACCTTTCCTCGACCGGACCTGTCGACTGTTCCTCTTGCCTGCAGGGCACGAGGGACTTGAACCCCCAACCTTCGGTTTTGGAGACCGATGCTCTGCCAGTTGAGCTAGTGCCCTCCGATGCCTCCCCTGCTGCCGATGCCGCTTCCGGGCAGGGACAAGCATGTGGAGAACCACCAAAAGTGGAGTCTACGGGCAAGGGGCTACGGCCGCCAAAGCGCGCCCTCCTACGATGGGGCCATGACCTCAGCGACCCCCGACCAGCCCGCGTCCTCGCCCCGGTCCCACCGCGTCTCCGGACGCGTGGGTGGCATCGCCGAGAGTGCGACCCTCAAGGTCGACGCGAAGGCCAAGTCGCTCAAGGCCGAGGGGCGCCCGGTCATCGGTTTCGGCGCGGGCGAGCCCGACTTCGCGACCCCCGACTACGTCGTGGAAGCCGCGGTCGAGGCCTGCCGCGACCCGAAGAACCATCGCTACACCCCGGCCGGTGGCCTCCCGGAGCTGAAGAAGGCCATCGTCGGAGAAGACCAGGCGCGACAGCGGGTACGACGTCGAGCCGGCGCAGGTGCTCGTGACCAACGGGGGCAAGCAGGCGATCTACGCGGCGTTCGCCGCCATGCTCGATCCCGGCGACGAGGTGATCGTGCCGGCGCCGTACTGGACGACGTACCCGGAAGCCATCCGGCTGGCCGGGGGCGTGCCGGTCGAGGTCCTCGCCGACGAGACGCAGGACTACAAGGTGACGCCCGAGCAGCTCGAGGCCGCGCGGACCGAGCGGACCAAGGTGCTGCTGTTCGTCTCGCCGTCGAACCCCACCGGTGCCGTCTACACCGCCGACGAGATCCGTGCGATCGGCCAGTGGGTCGAGGACCACGAGCTGTGGGTGCTGACCGACGAGATCTACGAGCACCTGGTCTACGACGGGGTGGAGACCGGCTCGATGCCGGTCCTGTGCCCCTACCTGGCCGACAACTGCGTCGTGGTCAACGGCGTCGCCAAGACCTACGCGATGACCGGGTGGCGGGTCGGCTGGATGATCGGCCCGAAGGACCTGGTCAAGGCCGCGACCAACCTCCAGTCGCACGCGACCTCCAACGTCGCGAACGTCAGCCAGCGCGCCGCCCTGGCGGCCGTGTCGGGTGACCTGACCGCCGTCGAGGAGATGAAGACCGCCTTCGACCGGCGGCGCAAGACCATCGTCTCGATGCTCGGCGAGATCGACGGCGTCGTCTGCCCGACCCCGCAGGGCGCGTTCTACGCCTACCCCTCGGTGAAGGGCCTGCTCGGGAAGGAGTACGCCGGCCGCGTCATCGACACTTCGGCCGAGCTGGCCGAGTACGTCCTCGAGCAGGTGGAGGTCGCCGTCGTACCTGGTGAGGCGTTCGGCTCGCCCGGCTACCTCCGGCTGTCCTACGCGCTGGGCGACGACGACCTCGTCGAGGGGATCACCCGGCTGCAGAAGCTCTTCTCCTGACCGCGACTGGCGAGCGGAATCGCAACCACGACGAGCGCGAAGCGCGAGGGAAGCGAGGTGCTGCTCGAGGCCAACCGCCCGCTCGCGAGCCTTGCCGAAAGCGCACCTTCATCTGCACTTCACCGGGTCGATGCGGCACGAGACGCTGCTCGAGCTCGCCGCGCGGGACGGGATCCACCTGCCCGACTCCCTCGTCTCGGAGTGGCCCCCGGAGCTGTCGGCGGCCGACGAGAAGGGGTGGTTCCGCTTCCAGCGGCTCTACGACGTGGCCCGCTCGGTGCTCCGCACCGCCGACGACGTACGCCGGCTGGTGCGGGAGGCCGCCGAGGACGACGTCCGCGACGGCAGCCGGTGGCTGGAGATCCAGGTGGACCCGAGCGGGTACGCCGCCCGCTTCGGCGGGATCACCGCGTTCACCGACCTGGTCCTCGACGCGGTGGCTGACGCGTCGCGCGACACCGGGCTGGGCATGGCCCTCGTGATCGCCGCGAACCGGACCCGGCACCCGCTCGACGCACGCAGCCTGGCCCGGCTGGCGGCGCAGTACGCCGGCCGCGGGGTGGTCGGGTTCGGCCTGTCCAACGACGAGCGGCGCGGGAGCACGGCGGAGTTCGACGCCGCCTTCCGCATCGCCGGCCGGGCGGGGCTGCGGCTGGTGCCGCACGGTGGCGAGCTGCGCGGCCCCGACCACATCGCGGTGTGCCTCGACGCGCTGCGGGCCGACCGGCTCGGCCACGGCGTCCGGTCCGTCGAGGATCCGGCGCTGCTCGAACGCATCGTGGCCTCCGGCGTGCCGCTCGAGGTGTGCCCGGTCTCGAACGTCGCCCTCGGCGTCTACTCCGACCTCACGTCGGTGCCCCTCCCCGAGCTGATGGACGCCGGCGCCACCATCGCGCTCGGCGCGGACGACCCGCTGCTGTTCGGGTCGCGGCTCGAGGGTCAGTACGCCACCATGCGGGCCGCCCACGACCTGACCGACGAGCAGCTGGCCGAGCTCGCCCGGATGTCGATCCGGGCCTCGTGCGCGCCCGACGACGTACGGAAGTCGGCCCTCGACGACATCGACGCCTGGCTCGACCCTCTGACTCGTTGAGTTGGGCGTGATGGCCCCTCGAGTTGGGCTTCGTCGGCCCTCGAGGCGGACTTGATCAGAGGGTGCAGTCGACGAGGACGGGCTCGTTGACGAGCCGGATGCCGAAGCGGGCCTCGACCCCGTCGCGGATCTCGCGGGCCAGGGCGAGGAGCTCGGTGGTGGTGCCGTTCCCGCGGTTGGTCAGGGCGAGGGTGTGTTTCGTGGAGAGGCGGACCCGGCCGGCGCCGTACCCCTTGTGGAAGCCGGCCCGCTCGATCAGCCAGGCCGCGCTGGTCTTGACCCGGCCGTCCGGATGCTCCCACGCGGGCGCGCCGTCCGGCAGCTGGCCCGGCTCCACGATCGGGTTGGTGAAGAACGAACCGGCGCTCCAGGTGTCGTGGTCGTCGGCGTCGAGGACCATGCCCTTGCCGCGGCGCAGATCGAGGACGGCCTCGCGTACGTCGGCCGCCGGCGCGCGCTCCCCCTCGGACACCCCGAGAGTGCGGGCCAGCTCGGCGTACCCGACGGGAGCGCCGAGCGTCCCCTGGCGGAACTGGAAGGTGACGTCGAGTACGACGTGCCGGCCGGGGTCGGCCTTGAAGCGGCTGGTGCGGTAGCCGAAGCCGCAGTCGGCGGCCGCGAACGTGCGGACTCCCTTGAGTCGCCGGTCCCAGACGCGGACCCGGGCGAGGGTCTGGGCGACCTCCTGTCCGTAGGCACCGACGTTCTGGATCGGGGTTGCCCCGACGGATCCGGGGATGCCGGAGAGGGCCTCGATGCCGATCCATCGGCGCTCGACCGCCTCGGCGACCACGGTGTCCCACTGCTCACCCGCCGCCACCGTGACCGTCGCACCCGAGCACGACGGGTCGTCGGGGTCGTCGAGGTCGGCACTCAGGCCGCGGGTCGCAACCTTGACCACGGTGCCCTCGAAGCCCTCGTCCGCGACCACCACGTTGCTGCCTCCGGCCAGGACGAGCACCGGCTCACCCTTCTCGTCGGCGGCACCGACCGCGGCGATGAGCTCGTCCTCGGTGGTGGCCTCCACCCAGCGGCGCGCGGCGCCGCCGAGCCGGAGGGAGGTGTGCCGCGCAGCAGCTCAGCCACGCACGACTGCCTTGGGCATACCCAGCACCTTCTGGCCGTCGCAGGTGACCGTGAGGCGACACGGTCACCAACCCGTCCTCGCCCTCCTTCGTCTCACCGGCGACCTCGACGTCGACACCACCCTCGGCCGGGACGACGACCGGGTTGGTGAACTTGCAGCCGAAGCTCGACGACCTCGGCGCCGGGGAACCAGGTCGAGACCGCCCGGGCGGCGAGCGCCATCGTGTACATGCCGTGGGCGATCACACCGGGGAGGCCGACGCTGGTGGCGACGCCCTCGTCCTGGTGGATCGGGTTCTGGTCGCCGCTGGCGCCGGCGTACCTCACGAGGTCGGCGCGGGTGACGGTGAAGACCTGCGTCGTGAGTGCTCATGCGTCCGCGCCCCGGTGCACGAGAGTCGCCGAGGTGGAGCAGACCAGCGTGCCGTCGGCGTCGGTGATCTCGCTCGTGGTGCCGATGATGTCGTTGCCGGCGATCTGGCGCAGGGAGGCGACCGTGAGCGTCGCGGTGAGCACGTCGCCGGGGACGACCGGGCGCTCGTAGACGAACTTCTGGTCGCCGTGGACGATCCGGAACAGGTCGATCGCCTCGGCCTCGAGGAAGGCGTTCATCGCGTCGAAGGCCAGCACGATCGGGTACGTCGCCGGCGCCGGGCCGCCGTCGTAGTCACCCCCGGTCGCGGCGACGAACTCACGGACGTGGTCCTCGGTCACTTCGTACGGCGCGGTCGGCGGGAAGACCCGCCCCACGAGCGACTGGTCGACGGGCATGACCCCAAAATAGACGTCGACCCGCCCGAAACTTTCGGGCGGGTCAGTTCGAGACGGCGATGCGTCAGCGGGTCTCGCGGTGCGGGGTGTGCTTGCGGCAACGCGGGCAGAACTTCGACAGCTCCATGCGGTCCGGGTCGTTGCGGCGGTTCTTCTTGGTGATGTAGTTGCGCTCCTTGCACTCCACGCATGCGAGCGTGATCTTGGGGCGAACGTCGGAGCTCTTGCTGGCCACGGGAAGTCCTTTACGTCGGTGTTGCTTCGTCTGCGCAGTAGCGGGGGCGGGACTCGAACCCGCGACACCACGATTATGAGCCGTGTGCTCTAACCACCTGAGCTACCCCGCCACCGGGCGGAGCAACCGCCGGATTCGATCCCGGAGGCCCTCAGCCCAGAGCCCCTTTACGGAATCGAACCGTAGACCTTCTCCTTACCATGGAGACGCTCTGCCGTCTGAGCTAAAGGGGCAACGACCGATGAGGATACACACCGGCTGACATGATCGGGAAATCGACTGAAGCGCCCAGTTTCTACCGTTCGCAGGGCCCTTCCGCGGACGGCCGGGAGGGCTTCGAGTCCCTCTCCACGACCGCCTCTCCGTGGGGTCCGGACAGCCAGCACGGCGGGCCACCGGCCGGGTTGCTGGCGCGGGCGATCGAGGGCCTGTCCGACGCGGTCATCGGCCGCTTCACGATGGAGCTGCTGGGTCCGGTCCCGGTGGACGACCTCGCGGTCTCGGCGTCGATCCTGCGGCCCGGGCGCACGGTCCAGCTGGCCGCCGCCGAGCTGTACGACGTCGCGCGCGGCCGCCCGGTCGCGACGGCTCGGGCCTGGCTCTTCCCGGCCTCCGAGGCCGGCCCCGACCAGGAGCCGTCGGCTCCGGCCCACGGGCCCGAGGACGGCACCCCCCGCGAGCGCCCCACCGGCTGGGGCGGCGGCTACGTCGACGCGGTCGACTGGCGGTGGATCACCGGGGATCTCGCGGACCCCGGGCCGGGAGTGGTGTGGATGCGTCCGCCCGACCTGGTCGAGGGTGAGCGCGTCTCCCCGGTCCAGCGACTGGTCGACCTGCGCCGACTCCGCCTCCGGGGTGAGTGCCGTCTTCGACCCGCGGGAGTGGGGGTTCCTCAACACCGAGCTGACCGTCCACGTCCTGCGTCCGCCCGAGGGCGAGTGGGTCTGCCTGGACGCGGAGACGACCCTGTCCAGCGGCGCGATGGGCATGGCGGTCTCGGAGGTCCATGACCGGCGCGGCCTGGTCGCCCGCTCGACCCAGGCCCTCCTGGTCCAGCCTCGCTGACGGTCAGTCCTGGATGCGGGCGAAGGGACGGGCCGCCTCCAGCTCGTAGGCGAGCTCGAGGAGCAACGCCTCCCGGCCGGCGCCGGCGGCGAACATCATGCCGTGCGGCATGCCGTCCGCGGTCGTGGTCAGGGGGAGGCTGATCGCCGGGTCGCCGGTGGCGTTCTGCAGAGGGGTGAAGGCCACCCAGGCCAGCATCCGCTCGAGGGTCGTCTCGTAGTCGTTGCTGGCGGCGAGGTGGCCGACCCGCGGGGTCGAGGTGGCGAGCGTGGGCGTCAGCACGACGTCGTACTCGCGGTAGAGGCGCGCCGAGATCCGGCCCGACAGCCGCAGCCGCGCGATCGCCAGCGGGAGCTTGTGCAGGTTCCGCCGGGAGTGCCGGGCCAGCCCGCGGGTCAGGTTGTCGAGCAGGTCCGGGTCCCAGGTGTCGCCGAAGCTGCGTCGGCCGGTCTGGACGAGGAACAGGCTCAGCATCGACCAGTAGAGGAGGAAGTCGTCGCGGAAGTACGCCGGCACGGGCGGGTCGATGTGCTCGACCGTGTGTCCGAGCTCCTCGAGCAGCGCGGCCGTCTTCAGGGTCAGGTCGGCGACCTCGGGCGAGGCCTTCGGCGCCGACGCCCTCGGTGACGACGGCGACCCTGAGCCGGGCCTTGCCGGGGCGGGTGATGTCCCCGACCGGCGGGAGCCGCAGGTTGCGGTAGACCTTCTCCGACTCGCGGAAGAACGCCGCGGTGTCCCGGACCGACCGGGTCACCACGCCGTCGGCGACGATCTGCACCGGCATCTGGCGCAGCGTCCGGTCCTGGGCGAGCCGCCCGCGGGTGGGCTTGAGCCCCACCAGCCCGTTGACCGAGGCCGGGATCCGGATCGAGCCGCCGCCGTCGTTCGCATGGGCGAGGGGTACGACGCCCGCGGCGACCATGGCCGCGGACCCGGCCGACGAGGCGCCGGCGGTGAAGTCGGGATCCCAGGGCGACCGGACCGGGCCCAGCCGCTCGTGCTCGGCCGACGGGCTGAACCCGAACTCCGACAGCTGGGTCTTGCCGAGCGGGATCACCCCGGTGGCCAGGAACATCCGGGCGAAGTCGCCGTCGATCCTGCGCGGTGTCCCCTGGAACGCGTCCACCCCCTGCTGGGTGGGCATCCCGCCGACGTCGACGTTGTCCTTGACGAACGTGGGGATCCCCGCGAAGTAGCCGCCCCGGGGGTCGGCTGCCTCGGCCCGGGCCCGGCCGAACGCCTCGTGGGCGATCGCGTTGAGCTCTGGGTTGACCCGTTCGGCGCGGGCGATCGCGGCCTCGACCACGTCCCGGATCGAGGCACGGCGTGACCGGATCCGTTCGACCAGGCCGACCGCGTCCAGCTCGCCGAGGACGTCGTCACCGAAGGCATGGACCCGCTTCATGGCCGACAACCTACTCACGCAGCGGAGGCGCATCCCTCGGCGATGGCACCCCACGAGATGGTCGTCCACGATGCCGATCGCCTGCATCAGGGCGTACATCGTGGTCGGGCCGACGAAGACGAACCCCTGCTTCTTCAGGGCCTTCGACAGGGCCACCGACTCCGCAGAGACGCTGTCCACCTGGCCGGTGGGCTCGGGAGCCGGCTGCTGCTCCGGACGGAAGGACCGGACGAAGTCCTCGAGCCCGCCTCGCTCGCGCAGGTCCACCGTCGCCCGGGCGTTGGTGATCGCCGCCCGGACCTTCAGCCGGTTGCGCACGATCCGGGCGTCGCCCATCAGCCGGTCGAAGTCGGCTTCGTCGTACGCCGCCACGACGTCGGCGTCGAAGCCGGCGAAGACCTCCCGGAAGGCCTCGCGCTTGTTCAGGATCGTCAGCCACGAGAGGCCGGACTGGAAGGCCTCGAGGGTGAGCCGCTCGAGGTACGCCGCCTCGCCGTGCACGGGCACGCCCCACTCCGTGTCGTGGTAGGCGCGGTAGACCTCGCTGCCCGCACCCCAGGGACACCTGCGCGAGGCCGTCCTCGCCGACGACGGGACCCTGGGCTGTCATTCCCGCATCAGGAGAGGTACTCCGGGCTCTCCCAGCCGAACCGCTCACCCTCGTCCCACGCGCGCGCGCTGGTTGCCGTAGCCCGGGACCCCGCCCGCGTTCCGCAGCATCGCGGCGAGGTGCATCAGGTTCCACGTCATGAAGGTGGTGTTCCGGCTGGTGAAGTCGTTGTGGGGGCCGCCGCTCCCGGGTCGAGGTACGACGGCCCCGGGCCGGCCTCACCGATCCACCCCGCGTCGGCGTTGGGCGGGATCGTGTACCCGATGTGCTGGAGGCTGTACGAGCACGTTCTGCGCGCAGTGCTTGATGCCGTCCTCGTTGCCGGTGATCAGGCAGCCGGCCACCCGCCCGTAGAAGAGGTACTGGCCCTTGTCGTTGACCTGCCCGCTGAGCGCATAGAGCCGCTCGATGATCCGCTTGGTGACGCTGGAGTTGTCGCCCAGCCAGATCGGGCCGGCGATCACCAGGATCTGGCTGTCGAGGATCCCGGGGTAGAGCTCGGGCCACGCGTCCGCCTCCCAGCCGTGCTCACGCATGTCCGGGTAGACGCCCGGTGGCGATGTCGTGGTCGATCGCCCGGAACATGTCGACCTCGACCCCGTGCTCGCGCATGATCGCGGCGCTCGCGTCGACCAGCCCCTGGGTGTGGCTGGGCTCCGGGCCGCGCTTCAGGGTGCAGTTGATGTAGGTGGCCCGCAGGCCGCTGAAGTCGCTGAAGTCGCTGGTCCCCGGTGGTCATGGGACAACTCTGGCGGGCGGGGGCGCCGCGTGCACAACGGTTTCGAGGACAAGGACGACCTTGCCAGATGCGTTAGCGGTGACTAACGTATTGCTCGTGACCGACGCTCTCTCCGCAGCTGCCGAGCCGACCCGGCGACGCATCCTGCAGCTGTTGGCGCCGCAGCCGCGGACCGTCAGCGAGATCGCGTCGGAGTTCCCGGTGACCCGCTCGGCGATCTCCCAGCACCTGCTGCTGCTGGAGAGCGTCGGCCTGGTCGCCGCCGAGAAGGTCGGGCGGCAGCGGATCTACCGCGTCGTCCCCTCCGGGCTGCGCTCGCTCCAGGCCGAGATCGACCGGTTCTGGACCGACGAGCTCGACCTGCTCGTCGCGGACGCCCACGCCCTCAACCAGCGCCGGAACCGTCCGGCCGTATCAGGAGAAGACCGATGACCTACACCAAGAGCACCGTCCTGCCCGTCAGCCCCGAGGACGCCTTCGCGCTCCTCACCGAGCCCGACCGGTTGCGCCGCTGGCAGACCGTCTCGGCCCGTGTCGACCTGCGGGCCGGTGGGGAGTACCGCTGGACCGTCACCCCCGGCCATGTCGCCGCCGGCACCTTCCGCGAGGTCGAGCCGGGCAAGCGCGTGGTGTTCGGCTGGGGATGGGAGGGCAACCCCGACCTGCTGCCCGACGCCTCGACCGTCACCGTGACCGTCGAGCCCACCGACGGCGGCACCCGCGTCACCCTCGAGCACGCCGGGCTCACCGAGGAGCAGGCCGCAAGCCACGCCGAGGGCTGGAGCCACTACTTCGAGCGGCTCGAGGAGGTCGCCGCCAGCGGTGACGCCGGCCCCGACACCTGGTCGGCCGTCCCGGCCCAGATCGACGAGCTGTCGTCGGCGGAGGCGACCCTGGCCGTGCTCCAGGGCGTCCTGCGCAACCTCACCGTCGACGACCAGCCCAAGCAGACCCCGTGCGCGGAGTTCACCTGCCACGACCTCGCCGAGCACCTCTTCGGCTCCATCACCAGCCTCGGCTCGATGGCCGGCGTCACGGTGACCAACCCGGGCACCGGACCGCTGGAGCACCGGGTCGCCACGATGGCGGCCGCAGGCGCTCGAGGGCTGGCGGGCGCGCGGCCTCGACGGCATGGTCCCGGCGCCGGGTGGCGGCGAGATGCCGGCTGCGATGGCCGCCGGCATCTTCTCGGTGGAGTTCCTGGTGCACGCGTGGGACTTCGCCCAGGCGAGTGGCCAGGAGGTCGCCGTCTCCGACGAGGTGGTCGAGTACGTCCAGTCCGTCGCCGAGAAGACGGTCCCCGGCGCCCGGGAGCGCGGCGCGTTCGCCGAGGAGCAGACGCCGGCCGCCGACGCCGGCCCGCTGGAGCGCCTCGCGGCGTACGCCGGCCGGACCCCGCTCGCGGCAGGATGACCGCATGAAGATGCCCAAGCACAGCGACGAGGACAAGGCCCGCTTCCGCGCCCTGGTGCCGGAGGCGCCGGGCGTCGAGGTGAAGCCGATGTTCGGAAGCGTCGGCGCGTTCGTGAACGGCAACATGTTCGCGGGCCTGTTCGGCACCGACGTGGGCGTCAAGCTCGACGAGGAGTCGAAGGCCGAGCTCGCCGCGCATCGAGGGCTGCGGTCCGTTCGGGCCCGAGGAACGGCCGATGGGCGGCTACCTCTCGTGCCGGCGTCGTTCTCCGACGAGGAGGCGACCGCCTGGATGGAGCGCGCCCGCGAGCACGTCGCGACCTTCCCGCCGAAGGCGAAGAAGAAGTGAGGCACGCTGACCCGCGTCGATAAGTTTCGGGCGGGTCAGCGGCGCTGCTTCAGCCGCACGTGGGGCATCTCCGGGGCCGGGATCGGCGGCAGGTGGTCACCGACCACCACGCCGAACCGGCCCTCGGAGACGTCCTGGCTGTCGGTCACGACCGCGCCGCCATCGGTGATCTGCGCCTGCCACTCCTCGCGGAACGCGACCACCTCGTCGTGGGTCCGCCCGACGAAGTTCCACCACATCACGATCGACTCGCCGAACGGCTCGCCTCCGAGCAGCAGCAGCCGCACCGGCTCGTCGTACGCCGCGAGGGCGAGCTGGGGCGACCCGGGCGGGACGTAGATGAGCTCGTTCTGCTTGGTCTCCTGGCCGACCACGGCCAGGACCCCGCTGTCCACCAGCACGCCGTGCTCGAACGCCGGGTCGACGTCGAGCACGAGCTGGGTGTGCGGCTCCAGCAGCAGCTCCGCGCCGAGCAGCGGCGAGTACGTCGTCACCGGCGACCGGTCGCCCAGCAGTGACCCGAGGAACACCCGCGCCCGCCAGCCGTCGCCGGTGACGGTCTCCGGCGCGTAGTGCTCGAACCCCGGGTCGGTGTGGCGCGCGGACTCCGGCAGGGCCACCCAGAGCTGTGCCCCGTGCAGCGTGGTCGTCGAGGCCGTCGACACCTCCGAGTGGCTGATCCCGCGCCCCGCGGTCATCAGGTTCAGCTCACCGGGCCGCACCATCGCGTGGTGGCCCGCGCTGTCGCGGTGCTCGACCTCGCCCGTGAACAGCCAGCTCACGGTCTGCAGCCCGGTGTGCGGGTGGGGCGCGACGGACATGCCGCCCGAGTCGGCCACGTCGTCCGGGCCGTAGTGGTCGAGGAAGCACCACGCCCCGATCAGCGACCGGTGCCGCTGCGGGAGCGTCCGACGTACGTGCATCGCACGCGGACCGCCCAGCGGCACCTCCCGCGGCACCATCACCTCGACGGCCGCCGCCCCGGTCGTGCAGACGATCTCGTCGGGGTCGCGCTCGGGGTTCGTCACCCCTTCACTATCGCGCAGTCCCGGTCACGCCGGGAGCCTCAGCTGAGCTGCTGCGCATCTGGATGATCCCCGCGACCGCGAAGCAGACCGCGCCCGCGAACGTCCCCCAGTTGACCAGACCGGCGTTGACCGGCTCGCGACGTGGCCGGGCGGACGAACGCGGCCAGGCCCGCCAGGAGGAACAGGACCGACCCGAGCTGGTTGACCGCGGCGATCCACCAGTCCCGCTCCCCCGGGAGGATCCGGACCCGCCCGTGGCCGACGTCCAGCATCGCCAGGTGCCCGGACAGCAGGAAGCAGACGCAGCCGAGCATGTCCGGGAACCAGATCCACGTGTTGGTCTGGCGCGGCGTGAACCCCTCGGCGAACGCCGCCACCAGGCTCACCGCGAACAGCAGGGTGCCCACGAACAGCACCACCGCGCTCGACCGGGCACGGGACCGGGCCGTCGTCGCCAGGATCGACAGCCAGCCACCGAGGCTGAAGAAGAAGCCACCGATCAGGTAGGTGACGTTCACGGTGAGGAGCTCCGCCCCGGTCTGGGCGAGGAACGCTCCGGCCGCGAACAAGGAGCCGCCCAGGGTGAATGACGCGCCGGCAAGGAAGTTGTCCATGCCCACCCGGTGCGCTCGGCGCTCGACGGAGCTCTCGTCAGGCACGCGCGGACCGTTCACGAGTTCGAGAAGACCGCCGGGCCGCCGTCGCCTTCGCCCTCGGCACCGGGCCCTCGGCCGGCCCAGCTCCAGGCGTACGCCGGGTCCTCGGCCGCGAGCCCGCCCTCGCCCAGGTCGAGCGGGGCGAAGGTGTCGACCATGACCGCCGACTCCTCGAAGTACTCGACCCCGAGGGAGGCCTCGATCGCGGACGGCTGCGGACCGTGTGCGTGCCCGCCAGGGTGCAGGGAGATCGAGCCGATGTTGATGCCCGACCCCTTGCGGGCCTCGTAGTCGCCACCGACGTAGAACATGACCTCGTCGCTGTCGACGTTGGAGTGGTAGTACGGCACCGGGATCGCCAGCTCGTGGTAGTCGACCTTGCGGGGCAGGAAGTTGCAGATCACGAAGTTGTGGCCCTCGAAGACCTGGTGCACCGGGGGCGGCTGGTGGACCTTGCCGGTGATCGGCATGTAGTCCTCCACGTTGAACGTGTAGGGGTAGAGGCAGCCGTCCCAGCCGACCACGTCGAACGGGTGGGTCGCGTAGGTCATCCGCGTCCCGATCACCGCGCCACCGGCCCGGTGCTTGACCAGCACCTCGACGTCGCTCTGCTGATCACTGCCCTCGACCACCAGGGTCTCCGTGGGCCCGTACAGGTCGCGTTCGCAGTACGGCGCGTGCTCCAGGAGCTGCCCGAACCGGGACAGGTAGCGCTTCGGCGGGGCGATGTGACTGTTGGCCTCGATCGCGTAGAGCCGGCTCGTCTCGCTGGGCAACCACCGGTGCGTGGTGGCCCGCGGGACGACGACGTAGTCACCGGTCCGGTAGGACAGCGCCCCGAACACGGTCTCCACGACACCGGCGCCGGACTCGACGTACACGCACTCGTCGCCGATCGCGTTGCGGTAGTACGGCGACGCGCCGGCGCCCGCGACCACGTAGCTGATCCGCACGTCGTTGTTGCCCAGCACGAGCCGCCGACCGGTGACCGGGTCCCCGGTGGCGTCACCCTCGAAGAGGCCGTGCAGCTTCAGGTGCCGCGGCTTGAGCGGGTGGTTGGGGGTGCGGGTCTGGTCGGGCAGCTCCCACACCTGGCTGTCGACGATCGCCGACGGCACGCCGCGGTGGTAGAGCAGAGAGGAGTCCGAGGAGAACCCCTCCTCACCCATCAGCTCCTCGCGGTAGAGGTTCCCGTCGGGGTCGCGGTGCTGGGTGTGCCGCTTGGGCGGCACCTCGCCCACGCAGCGGTAGTAGGCCATGAGGACACCTTGCCAGCGCTCAGGCCTCCTGCGCAGCCGACCCCTGGTAGGCGCGGGCCACGTGGGTGACGAACTGGTAGACGCCGTCCTCGTCGGGCGCCAGCGGCCCCGGCTCGAAGTTCGGCGCCTTCATGCCCCGCTGCACCGACTCGCAGGCCGCCCAGTCCTGCCGGTTGGTGATGTCCCAGAAGTCGACGGCGTACGCCGGGTCGAAGCCGTCCGCGCCGGCGACGTCGGCCGGGAAGGCCCACGAGCAGCGGATCCGGGTGCGGTCGGGCGAGAGCGGGGTCAGCAGGTGGGTCATCACGTAGTCGGGGTGCAGGCTGATCAACAGGTTGGGTAGCACCGCGATGTACATGACGGTGCGCTTCTCGACCTCGTCGAGCCGGGCCATCGCGACGCCTCCGCTGTGCCCGTCGAGCGACATCGTCTGGGCCCCGTCGCGAAGGTCCATCCAGCCGCCGACCCAGTTGCCGTCGCGGTCGATGTTCTCGCCGCTGTCGGGCGGGCTCACCTTGCACAGCTCGGGGTGGATCATCGCGCAGTGGTAGCACTCCTGGTAGTTCTCGATCACGACCTTCCAGTTGGTCGCCACGTCGTACTCGTGGGTGACCGGCGTGACCAGACCGTCGGCGTCGTATCGGGTGATGATGTCCTCGAGCTCACCGATGTGCTCCTGGAAGGCGCCCCCTGTGCCGGTGCGGTCGATGAAGACCCAGCCGTGCCACTCGCGCACCTCGACCGGCTTCAGTCCGAGCGTCGACTTGTCGAACGCCGGGGCGTCGCGGTGGCCCGGCGCTCCGATCAGGCTGCCGTCGAACCGGTAGCTCCAGGCGTGGTACGGGCAGATGATCGCCTTGGCCTGCGCCGAGCCTCCGCAGGGCAGCAGCTCGTGGCCGCGGTGCCGGCAGGCGTTCTCGAAGCCACACAGCACGCCGTCACGGTCGCGGGTCAGCAGCAGGCCGTACTCCCCCAGCGACTGGGCGCCCATGCTGCCGGCCGCGACGTCGGTCGAGCGACCCACGCACTGCCAGCCGCCGAAGAGGTGCTCGCGCTCCCAGGCCAGCACGGCCTCGTCGAGGTACGCCGCGCGCGGCAGCATCCGGCTGGAGCCGAACGGCGCCAGCGACCGGGCGACCTGGTCCGGGTCGAGGGGCGCAGGAGGGACGATTCCGGTGCTGGCGACCATGCACTCCGCCTTTCGGTTGAACGGTCGTTCAGGAAATCCTACGCCTCCCCCACGAACACGTCGAGGCTCTAGACTCCGGCGCATGCCCCATGGCGAGACGGGATCCCGGAACTCCGGTGGGGCGATCTCGATCATCGGGCTCCGTAAGGAGTTCGACGGTGTCGCCGCTGTCGACGGCATCGACCTCGAGATCAAGTCGGGTGAGTTCTTCACCCTGCTCGGCCCGTCAGGGTGCGGCAAGACCACCACGCTGCGCATGCTGGGCGGATTCGAGCAGCCCACGGACGGCCGGATCCTGCTCGACGGCGTCGACGTGGCGCAGAGCCCTCCCCACAAGCGCCCGGTCAACACCGTCTTCCAGAGCTATGCGCTCTTCCCGCACCTCGACGTGCAGAAGAACGTCGCGTACGGCCTGCGGTGGCGCAAGGGCCTCGACAAGGCGACCCGCGCGGCTCGCGTCAAGAAGGCGCTGGCCCTGGTGCGGCTCACCGAGTACGCCCACCGTCGGCCCCACCAGATGTCGGGGGGACAGCAGCAGCGCGTGGCCCTGGCGCGGGCGCTGGTCCTCGAACCGTCGGTCCTGCTCCTGGACGAACCGCTGGGCGCGCTCGACGCGAAGCTCCGCCACTCGCTGCGTGAGGAGCTGACCTCGCTGCAGCGAGCGGTCGGCATCACCTTCGTCTTCGTCACCCACGACCAGGAGGAAGCACTCGAGATGTCGAATCGGCTCGCCGTCATGGACGGCGGCCGGATCATGCAGCTCGGGACCCCGGAGGAGGTCTACCAGGAACCGGTCACCGAGTTCGTCGCCGACTTCCTCGGCGTCGCCAACCTGCTGGACGTCGAGTGCCTGGCGGGCAGCGGCCCGACTCGCACGGTTCGCTTCGGCGAGTTCACCCTCGAGGCGCAGGCCCCGGCCGGCCACGACGCGAGTGCCGGGCGGGCTGTCATCCGCCCCGAGTGCGTCGAGGTGGGCGAGGCCGGGCTGACCGGTGCCAACCGGCTGCCCGGGATGGTCGACCGCGCCGTCTTCCTCGGGTCCACGACCCAGGTGATGGTGCGCCTCCCGCAGGGCGCGGTCGTGCAGTCGCTGGTCACGAACAATGCGATGCGCGACCACCTGACCGCCGGGCAGCCGGTGACCGTCCACCTGCCCTCGCAGGCGCTGCGGGTGCTCACGCCGACCCGACAGGCGCCGGCCGCGGTCGCCGCAGACGTCTGACCACCTTCCCCGCCGATCAGCCGTAGTCCGCCAGCTCCTCGAGCGCCGTTCCCGAGCCCCGCCGGCGCGCCCGCAGGCCGACGTAGGCGAGGATCAACGCC
Source organism: uncultured Actinomycetota bacterium (assembly GCA_963812345.1). Taxonomy (GTDB): domain Bacteria; phylum Actinomycetota; class Actinomycetes; order Propionibacteriales; family Nocardioidaceae; genus Nocardioides. The sequence goes on along the minus strand of CAWEVA010000013.1, from coordinate 78,753 downwards.
AGGAACGACGCCACCAGGAGCAGCGTGGCCAGGGCGTTCAGCGCCGGGGTCGGAGCCGAACGCACCGCGTTGTACAGCTTGATGGGGACGGTGACGTTCGAGGCGTTCCCGAACAGGAACTGGCTGACGACGAAGTCGTCGAGCGACGTGGCGAACACGATCATGGCCGAGGCGAAGATCGACGGCAGCAGGAGCGGGATCAGGACCGTCCGAATGGCCTGCATGGGGCTGGCGCCCAGGTCCATGCTCGCCTCCTCGTAGTCCCGGCCGATCGCCAGCAGTCTCGAGCGCACGATCACGAGCACGTACGAGACCGAGAACGTGACGTGGCCCAGCAGCATGGCCGGCCGACCCAGCGGGACGAACTGGTAGAGGTTGACCACCACGAGGTAGAGCGCCGAGCCGATGACGATCTCCGGGGTGACGAGCGGGACCAGGGCGATGCCGTTGGCCACGCTGCTGCTCCGCGACCGCCATCGGGTGAGTCCCATCGCGAGCATGACGCCCAGTGGGGTCGCCACCAGGACCGTCGCTGTCGCGAGGATCAGGCTGTTCTGCAGTGCCAGCAGCAGGCTGGGGTCCTCGCCGACCGACCCCTCGGCGCAGCAGTACCACTGCGCGGAGAAGCCCTGCCAGCTGCTGCGCGACCGGCCGTCGTTGAAGGAGAACTGCACCGCGATCAGGACGGGGAGCAGCGACCACAGGATGTACAGCCACGTGACCGATGCGAGCACGTAGGGACGACGCCAGGGATTGCGCCAGGGGCGCACCCATCTCCTGGCTCGAGCCGTAGGGGCCTCGACGCTGCGAGGGGTGTCGGTGACCGTCATCGGGTCTCCTTGCTCGCGCGCTGGGTCAGGATGAGGTAGTAGGCCATGAAGAACAGCAGGACGAGCGAGAGCAGCAGCACCAGGGAGGCGCCGAAGTTCTTGAGCGGACCCTGCAGGAGGAACAGCTCGATCTGGTTCCCGATCATCGTGGTGTTCGGGGAGCCGGACACGATCGTGTTCGTGTAGTAGTCACCGGCCAGGGGAAGGGCGGTGATGACGAGCGCGGTGATCAGCCCCATCTTCGACAGCGGCAGGGTCACGTGCACGAAGGTGCGGACCGAGCCCACGCCGAGGTCGCGCGAGGCCTCGAGCAGCCGCTGGTCGATCCGGTCCAGCGATGCGAACAGCGGAATGATGAAGTACGGCAGGTAGCCGTAGGCGAGGGCGATCACCACGGTGAACGGGTTGCCGGACAACCAGGAGACCGGCGCGACGCCGAAGATGCCGATCGCCTTGTTCACGTAGCCGTCGTCCTGCAGCAGGTTGACCCAGGCGAGCATGCGGGTGATGTAGTTGATCCACCAGGGCGCGAGGATCAGGGCCAGGACCAGGCCCCTCCTCTTCCCCGCCAGGCGGGCCGTGTAGTACGCCACGGGGTACCCGACGGCGACACAGATCAGCAGCGCGCAGACCGTGTAGGTCGCGGTGCGGACCCACACGGCCTGGAAGGGGCCGGAGACGGAGTCCGAGATCACCTGCTGGAACGTGGCGAACTGCCAGTCGAGCGGGTTCCATGCGGGGACCGGCTCCCCGAAGATGTTGATGTTGCCGCTGAAGGCGACCGCCATGACGGCGTAGAACGGCACAAGGAACAGCGCGACAAGCCAGAACGTCCCCGGGAGGGCGAGCGCCGGCCACAATCGCCGCGTCGCGCGGTCGTGGCCGGATTTCGGTTCAGCCACCGGCCTTGAACTCGGACCAGGACTGACGCCACAGCGCCTCGGTGCTCGGGTCCACCTCGTAGAAGGTGAGCCCGGTGTCGAAGTCCTCGGGCAGCACCACGGCGTTCATCAGGTTCTCCGGGATGTAGCCCTGGTCGATCAGGTACCGGGCGGACAGCTTCGTCAGCGGCGGCTGGTAGCCGTTCCACCCGAAGTTGCGCAGGCCGACCTCGTTGTCGAGGAGGTCGTTGATCAGCAGGTGTGCGAGCACCGGCTTGGTCGCACTCTTGGGGATGGCGATGTTGTCGCTGCCGATGACCCGCTCCGCGGGGTCCTCCGGCCGCCAGTAGGCCAGGACGTCGGTGGTCTCACCCCTGGGCAGGTAGTACTGGCCGGCGATCGGGTCGCCCGACCAGGCCTGGTGGATCGTGGCGGTGCCCTCTGGGACCTCGGAGAATGCGTTGACATTCGCCTTGATCTTCACCAGGTCGATCAGCTCGATCAGCGAGTCGGTGGCCTGGTTGACGAGGTCGGGGTCGCTCGTGTTGATGTCCGTGCTGATCTGGTTGCGCAGCAGCGACATGCCGATCCCTTCCTGCATGTCGTCGAGCAGGTAGACCTTGCCCGAGTACTGCTCGTCCCACATCAGGTCGTAGCCGTTCTCCGGGACGCTCGAGACCCGGTCCGCGCGGTAGAACACGCCCGTGCCGTAGATCGTGTAGGGCACGGTGTACCGCGCGCCCTGGTCGTACCAGGGATCCTGGTACTCCGGCCAGAGGTTGGTGAGGTTGGGCACGTACGAGTGGTTGAGCGGTTGGATCAGCTCGGTGTACACCATCTTGCTCATCACGCTGGGACCGGGGAAGACGAGGTCGAACGACTCGCCCGACGCGCGGATCTTCGCCAGCATCTCGTCGTAGTTGCTGTACGGCGTCACCTGGACCTCGACGCCGTGCTCCTCACCGAAGGCCTTCATGATGCCCGGCGCCATGTACGCGTCGTAGTTCAGGATCCTGAAGGCACCACCCGTCTCGGGATCGAGTCCGTCATCGATGGGTGGGTTGCTGTCCTTGATCGGCAAGGTCACCGGGCTGTCCGGCCGAGCCAACGGATAGGGGGCGGTGCCGTTCTGCGCCTGCCCGGAGTCGTCGCCTCCACAGGCAGTGAGAATCGGCAGTGCCCCCAACCCCACGCCGAGCCACAGGCCTCCCCGCAGTACGTCGCGGCGGCCGAGTTGCGGCCTGGGGCGCCGGCGACGGAAGGCCGGATCTGCCGGGTCGACGTTCATGCCAAGCTCCTTCACAGTCGAGCCAGGATGTCGCGCTGGCCTCACGAAGGATCTGGTTGACTGATGGTTCAGCCAGTTGCCGTCATTCTTACTCCCGGATCCCCTGCGTGTCGAGCCTTGACCGTCAAGCGCCGCACCGGAGTGGCAGCGGACGCCGCCACTCGGCCCGGGAGCAATCCTTGTTCGCTGTCGCGGCGCTCGCTTAGACTGAACGATCAGTCAATGACCTGAGGAGCCCGGATGACCGGCACCGCGACCCTGCTGTCCGACCAGCTCGACGCCGTCCTCGAGGAGGAGACCCGGGCCTTCGTCGATCGCCAGCCGGAGAGCCGCGCCTTCCGTGACCGCGCCCGCCGCCTGGCCGGTGCCGCGACCTCGAACTGGCAGATCGCCGAGCCGCAGGCCGTGTGGATCAGCCACGGCCGGGGCTCGAAGGTCTACGACGTCGACGGCTGCGAGTACTCCGACTTCCACGGCGGGTACGGCGTCTCGCTGGCCGGCCACGCCCACCCGGCGATCGTCGCAGCCGTCTCCGACCGGGTCACCCGGGGCACGCACTTCGCCCAGCCGACCGAGGACGCGATCGCGGTCGCCGACAACCTCGCCGAGCGGTTCGACCAGCCGCTGTGGCGTTTCGGCAACTCCGGCACCGAGGCCACGATGGACGCCGTCCACCTGATGCGCGCGGCGACCGGGCGCGACCGGATCCTCAAGGTCGAGGGCTGCTACCACGGCCACCACGACTCGGTCGTGGTCTCCGTGCTGCCCGAGGCCGACGACGACATCGGCCCGGCCGACCGGCCGCACAACGTGCCGGACAACAGCGGCATCCCCGCCGCGATCATGGACCTGGTCACGGTCGTGCCGTTCAACGACCTCGGCGCCGTCGAGCGCGCGCTGACGGAGTACCCCGAGCAGGTCGCGGGCATGATCCTCGAACCGATCATGATGAACGCCGGGATCATTCACCCGCTCGACGGCTACCTCGCCGAGCTGTTGGACCTGCTGCACCGCCACGGCGCGCTGCTGGCCTTCGACGAGGTCAAGACGGGACTGACCGTCGGCCCGTCCGGGGTCTCGGGCCTCGTCGGCGTCACGCCCGACCTGGTCTGCCTGGCCAAGGCGATCGGCGGTGGCGTCTCGACCGCCGCGATCGGAGGTAGCGAGCAGGTGATGTCGCTGATCGCCGACGGCCGATACGAGCAGGTCGGCACCTTCAACGGCAACCCGCTCGCCATGGCCTCGGCCCGGGCGATGCTCACCGAGGTGCTCACGCCCGCGGCTTACGCCCACCTCGACCGGCTGCGGGACCGGATGGAGGCGGGCCTCCAGGAGGTCCTCGACCGGCACCGGCTGCCGTGGCGCGTGGTCACGGCCGGCGCCAAGGGATGCCTGTCGTTCCTGCCCGAGCCGGTCCGTGACTTCCGGGACTTCCTGACCCTCGACGGCCGCTACGGCCACGCGCACTGGCTGGTCCAGCACAACCGGGGCGCCTTCCTTCCGCCCTGGGGCAAGGTCGAGCAGTGGCTGCTCTCGGTGCAGCACACCGACGAGGACGTCGACCGGTTCGTGGCCAACTGCGACCACCTCGCCACCCGGCTGACCACCTGAGCGGCTGAGCGCGTGCGGATCCCGCCTCAGGACAGTCCGAGCTCCCGGGTGGCGATGTCGAGTGCCAGCGAGCGGGCACGGGCGCCGTCGACGACCGGGTCCTCGAGCGCGACCTGCACGACCAACCCGTCGAGGAGTGCCGTCCACACGATCGTGAACGCCTCCACGTCGACCGGTCCGATCTCACCGTCGTCGACCCCGGCCTGCACCACCCGGGTGACGAGGTCGCGCCACTGCTGGTCCAGTGCCGCCCGGTCCTTCTTGACCTCGGGGTGCCGGAAGGCCTGGGCCCACAGGTCGAACCAGAGCCCCCAGTCGGAGGGCACCTCACGGGCTTCCGGCAGGCACCAGTTGACGAGGTTCTCGATGCGGTCACGCAGCGCGGGCGTCTCCTGGAGCATCGCCTCGACCGAGGCGTAGAACGCGCGCTCGGACCAGCGCAGCGCCTCGGTGAGCAGGCTGTCCTTCGTGCCGAAGTAGTAGATGACCAGGGCCGGGCTGGCGCCGACGCGCGTCGCGACGTCGGCGATCCGGGTCTCGGAGAAGCCGCGCTCGGCGATCAGCTGGGCCGCCGCCGCCAGCATCTCCTCCCGGCGGACGTCTGCCACCGCCTCGCCCTGCTCCTTGACAGCCACCGACACCCTTCGGATCCGGGCCCGAACTGCCCCGGGCACTCTTGTCGCGCACCGTAGCATGGCCATAGACTGAACAGTCAGTCAGGAACGTCGAGCGGATCGGATGCGCCATGGTCAACGAGTACGACGCCATCGTCGTCGGGAGGCGGCCACAACGGTCTCGTCTCCGCGGCGTACCTGGCCCGGGCCGGCCTGCGGACCGTGGTCCTCGAGGCGCGGGCCACGACCGGCGGCGCGGCCACCACCGAGCAGCCGTGGCCCGAGCACCCGCACCTCTCGGTCACGCGGCTGTCGTACGTCATGAGCCTGATGCCGCCCACGATCCTGGCCGACCTCCAGCTGGAGCGGCACGGCTACAAGGTGCACCCGATGGGGCCCTACTACCAGGCGTTCCCCGAGGGTGGCTCGCTGACGATCCACGACGACGACGACGCGCGCACCCGCGAGTCGATCGCCCGCTGGTCGCCGAAGGACGCCCGGGCCTGGGTGGAGTGGAACGAGTGGCTCGGCGGGCTCGCCGACGTGCTCGGCCCGATGCTGATGACGGTCCCGCCGACCATCGGCTCCCACAGCCCGGCCGACGTGGCCGACCTGGCGAGGCTGGTCTGGCGCAACCGGGGCGTCGACGCGCGCACCGTCGCCGACGTGACCCGGCTGATGACGATGAGCATCGCCGACCTGCTCGACGACTGGTTCGAGTCGCCCGAGGTCAAGGGCGCGATGGCGGTCAACGGCGTGATCGGCACCTGGGCCGGCCCCTACGAGCCGGGCACGGCGTACGTGATGGCCCACCACTCGATCGGCGACGTCGGCGACGGCCATCTCGGCAGCTGGGGCTACCCCGAGGGCGGCATGGGCGCCGTCTCGGCCGCGATCCGTCGCAGCGCGGAGGCGTTCGGCGCCGAGATCCGCACGAGTGCGCCCGTCGCCTCGATGCTGGTCCGCGACGGCCGGGTCGAGGGCGCCGTGCTGGCCTCGGGCGAGGAGCTCCGGGCCCCTGTCGTGGTCACCAGCCTCCACCCCAAGCGGGCCTTCCTCGAGCACGTCGGCGCGGCCCACCTGCCCGACGACTTCGTGCGCGACATCGAGCGGTGGCGCTCGCGCAGCGGTGTGGTCAAGATCAACCTCGCCATCGACCGGCTGCCCAGCTTCACCGCGGACCCGACCGACGGCCAGGCCGAGCACCACACCGGGTCGGTGGAGATGGCGCCGACCATGGAGTTCATCGAGCGCGCGTTCATCGACGCCCGGGAGGGGCGGCCGGCGCTGGCGCCGTTCAGCGACGGCGTCATCCCGACCACGCTGGACCGCACCCTGAACCCCGACGGGACCCACATCTTCTCGCTCTTCACCCAGTGGGTGCCCGAGGACTGGAGCACCGAGCCCCACACCGAGGAGCTCGCGGCCTACGCCGACCGGCTGATCGACCTCTACGACGCGGTCGCACCCGGCTTCCGCGACTCGATCATCGCGCGCGACATCGTCGGGCCCCACGAGATGGAGACGGAGTACGGCCTGGTCGGCGGCAACATCTTCCACGGCGAGCTCTCCGTCGAGCAGCTGTTCCACCTGCGCCCGGCGCCCGGGTACGCCGACTACCGGACGCCGGTGGCCGGCCTCTACAACGCGAGCTCGGCCACCCACGCCGGCGGCGGGGTGTGCGGCATTCCCGGGCTGCAGGCGTCCCGCGCCGCGCTCAAGGACGCCAAGGCGCAGCGCCGGTCGCCACGACGACTGCTGGCCGGCCTCGGCCGCTGATGTCCTGGGAGGTCCGGCCCAGGCTGCGCCGGATGCTCGAGGCACGGACCGTGGCCGTGCTCGGCGCCAGCGAGCGGCCGGACAGCTTCGGCTGGCGGATGACGACCGAGGTGCTGCGCAGTCCCGGGATCGAGCGGGCCTGGCTGGTGAACCCCGGTCGCGACGCCGTGCTCGGGCAGCCCTGCGTCCCCGCCCTGACCGACGTCCCCGAGCCGGTCGACCTGGTGCTGCTCGGGGTCCCGGACACCGCCGTACCCGGACTGCTGCGCGAGGCGTCGGAGCGCGGCGATGCGGGCGCGGTCGTCTTCGGCAGCGGGCACGGCCTGCGGGACGAGATCGTGGCGGCCGCGGCCGGGCTGGAGGTCTGCGGCGGCGGCTGCATGGGCTTCGTCAACGTGTCGTCGGGGGTGCGCGCGATCGGGTACCTCGAGCGCGACCCGCTGCCCGCGGGGCCGGTCGCGCTGGTGACGCACTCCGGGTCGGTGTTCTCCGCGATGCTGCGCACGCACCGCCGGCTGGAGTACTCCCTCGCCGTCTCGTCGGGCCAGGAGCTGGTCACCACGACCGCCGACTACCTCGGATACGCGCTGTCGCGGCCCGAGACCCGGGTGGTCGGGCTGGTGCTGGAGACGATGCGGGACGCCCCCGGGCTGGCGGCCGCCCTGGCGTACGCCGCGGAGCTCGACGTGCCGGTGGTCGCGCTGACCGTGGGCGGCTCGACGCGCGGCCGCGACCTCGTCGACGCCCACTCGGGTGCGATCGCGGGCTCCGACGCCGCGTGGGAGGCCATGTTCGCGGCGTACGGCGTGCACCGGGCCGACGACCTGGGCGAGCTGGTCGACAGCCTCGAGTGCTTCGCGGTCGGGCGGCGGGTACGCCGTCGGGCCGGCGGGATCGCGACCGTGCACGACTCTGGGGCCGAGCGGGTGCTGGCCGCCGACGTCGCCGAGGCGCTGGGCGTGCCGTTCGCGCCACTGTCGGAAGGGACCATGAAGCGACTGGGCGGCCTGCTGGACCCCGGGCTCGAGCCCACCAACCCGCTCGACGTCTGGGGCGCCGGCCACGACTCGGAGTCACTCTTCGCGGACTGCCTGGTCGCCCTGGCAGACGACGACGAGGTCGACGTGGTCGCGCTCGCGGTCGACCTGGTGCCGGAGTACGACGGCGACGAGTCCTTCCCGCGCGCGCTCGACCGGCTGGTCGCGGCGACCGACAAGCCCGTCGTGGTGCTCTCGAACCTCGCCGCCGCCGTCGACCAGCCGCTGGCCACGGCGCTGCGGGAGAGGGGCATCCCGGTCCTCGAGGGGACCCGCTCCGGGCTCCGCGCGCTGGGGCACCTGCGCGACCAAGCGGTCCGGCCGGCCCGCCGGCGGGCGCCGGCGGTCGACGAGGAGCGGCAGCGGCGCTGGACGGAGCTGCTGGCGCGCGGCGACGCCGACGCCCTCGAGCTGCTCCGCGACTACGGCGTACCCGTGGTCGAGATGTGCCTGGTGGACGACGAGGTGGCGGCGATGGCCGTGGCGGAGACGCTGGGGTGGCCGGTCGTGCTCAAGACCGCGGCACCGGAGGTCCATCACAAGCTCGACGTCGACGGCGTCCGGCTGGGGCTGACAGACGCGCAGTCCGTCCGGACGGCGTACGCGGACCTCGCCGAACGCCTCGGTCCGCGCGTGGTCGTCCAACGCCAGGTGTCGCCAGGGGTCGAGGTCGCGCTCGGGATCCACCGCGATCCCCTCGTCGGCCCGCTCCTGCTGGTCGCCGCGGGCGGTGCGCTGGTGGAGTTGCTGGCCGAGCGGGCCGTGGCGCTGCCACCGGTCGACGCCGACGTGGCGCGCGGGCTCGTGGACGGGCTGCGGCTCGCCACCCTGCTCGCCGGCCACCGCGGCGCCCCGGCGGTCGACGTGACGGGGTTGGTCGAGGCGGTGGTCGCCGTCTCCCGAATCGCCCACGAGGTCGGCGACCGGCTCGACGCGCTCGACGTCAATCCGCTCGTGGTCCTCCCCGGCGGCGTCGTGGCCGTCGACGCCCTGGTCGTCCCGCGCCCGCTCGGATAGTCCGCAGCTGCCGGCGGACTCGGGGAAGGGCAGCGCGATCGGGTCGGGGGCCAGCCGGCTGCGGCCCTGCTCGTCGAACCGGTCGAGTCCCAGGTCGGTGACGTCGACCAGGTCGGTGCGCCCGTCGACGGCGAGGTCGGCGGCGGCGCGCGAGACGCCGGGCCCCCACATCATCCCGTGACCACCGGCCGCCGCGACGACGGTGCCGTCGACCGGGCCGTCCGCGGTCACCGCCGGCCCCAGGATGGGCAGGTGGTCGGGGGTGTAGTCGATGGTGGCGGCCCACGCCTTGCGCAGCCCGAGGTCGGCGGTGACCGGGACGAGCTCGGCCATCCGGGTGCGGACCCGGTCGTAGTAGCCCCAGTCGAACTCCGTGGCCTCGCCCGGCTTCTCGTCGGGGTTGCTCATGCCCCAGAGCACCCCGCCCTCCTCGGGCCTCCAGTAGATGCCGGAGGCGACGTCGAAGACCATCGGCAGCCGGTCCGCCGCGAGGTCGGGATGAGCCTCGGTGACCACGACCTGGTGGCGCGCACCGCCCGCCGGGATCCGGCAGCCGGCCGCCCGGCCGACCGCGGCCAGCGTCGGGCCGCCGGTCAGCACGACCCGCTCGGTGGCGATCTCCCCTGACGTCGTGCTGACTCCGGCGACCCGGCTCCCCGCGAGCCTGAGTCCCGTGAACGCCGTGTGCTCGACGACGTGCACGCCGGCGGTGAACAGCGCCGCGGTGTAGGCCAGCACGTTGCGGGGCGGGTCGATGTAGCCGTCGCCGGGCGCGTAGGACCCGCCCTTCGTCCTGCCCCGCGCCATGGCCGGGTTGAGGTCGTCGAGCTCGTCGGACCCGACCCAGCGGACGTCGAGCCCGAGCCCCTGCTGGAGCTCGATCCGGGCGTGCGCCTCGGCCACCTCGCGCTCGGAGAAGCAGGGCATCGAGTAGCCCTGCGCGACGAAGCCCGAGTCGATCCCCAGGCGTTCCTGCTGCCCGGCGTAGAAGTCGCGGCTGTACAGACCCAGCCGGATGGCCGGCTCCGTGCCGCCCTGGGCCCGGACCATCCCGGCGGCCCGGGAGCTGGCGCCGGAGCCGAGAGTGCGCTGCTCGAGAAGTACGACGTCGCGCAGCCCGGCCTCGCGGAGGAACCACGCGCACCAGGCGCCGACCGTCCCCCCGCCCACGACGACGGCATCGGCGGTGCGCGGAGAGGCGCTGGTCACCCTCCCGAGGCTGGCATAGACTGAACGGTCAGTCAATGACTCGCAAGGTGGTGACCGATGTACGGCCTGACCCGGGCTGACCTCGACCTCCAGGCGCGCGCCCGCGCCTTCACCGACGAGCTGATCGGCACCGAGCTCGCCGCCGAGGAGAACGACGGAGCGCTGCCCGACGACGTGGTCGACGCCCAGCACCGGCGGGCGATCGAGCTCGGTCTCTTCGCCACCAACATGCCGACCTCGGTCGGCGGGCTCGGCTGCAGCAGCCTGCAGCAGGTGCTGGTCCAGGAGCAGGCCGGCCGGGTCACCAACGGCATCGGCTGGTGCCTGGCCACGCCCCCGTCGTGGTGGCCCGAGGTCGCCAACGACCACCAGCGCGAGACCTGGCTGCTGCCGACGGTCCGCGGTGAGCGGACCGAGTGCTACGCGATCACCGAGGAGGGCGCCGGCTCCGACGTGTCGGACCTGACGGCCACCGCCCGACGCCATGGCGACGACTACGTCCTCGACGGCGCCAAGTGGCACGTCACCTCCTTCCACGAGGCCGACTACGTCTTCTTCCAGGCCGTCCTCACCGAGGGCGACCACGCCGGCGACCAGGCCCTCTTCGTGGTCGACAAGGACGCAGCCGGGGTCCGCGAGGTCCGGACGCCCGCCTACACGCACACGCTCGGGCACGGCCACCCGATCGTCGCCTTCGAGGGCGTGCGGGTCCCGGCCAGCCACCTCGTCGGCTCGGAGGAGGACGGCATGTCCTTCGTCTACGAGTGGTTCCGCTTCGAGCGGCTGATGGTGGCCGCGCGCTGCCTCGGCGCCGCGGAGCGGCTGATCGAGGAGACCACGGCCTTCGCGAAGGAACGGATCGTCGGCGGCGTACCCCTCGTCGAGCGGCAGCTCGTCCAGGCGATGCTGGCCGACAGCCTGACGGAGCTGTTCGCGGCCCGGGCGATGACCTACGAGACCGCCCGCTCCATCGACGAGGGCGTCGACCGCAAGGTGCTGCACGGCCGGTGCTCGATGGCCAAGCTCTACGCCTCCGAGATGGCCGGTCGGGTCGCCGACCGCGCGGTCCAGGTCTTCGGCGGCCGCGGCTACATGCGCGAGAACGTCGCTGAGCGGTTCTACCGCGAGCTGCGGGTCGAGCGGATCTGGGAGGGGGCCAGTGAGGTGCAGCGGCTGATCATCGCCGACCAGCTGGCCAAGCGCGGGCGCGCCGCGCTGGTCTGACCCGCGTCGTTAGTGTTGCCGGGTGGCCACCACCGACGTCCCCGCCGCCTGGCGCGGCCTGGTCGACGATGCCGCGATCTTCCCGCCGGGCGACGCCCCGCTGCACGAGGCGACGGCGGCGTACGGCGACCGCGACGAGCGCCGCGGCCGACCTGGTCGGCTCGCTTCGTGCGTCGCGGACACCGACCTGCCGCTCGTGACGCGGGTTCGGGGCCCGGCTCTCTCGTCGTGGTCACCGGCGGCGCCGGCGCGCTCGGCCGGACCGGCCCAGCTGTGCCAGCGGCTCGGGCTGCGACTGGCCGGGATCGAGATCGCCCTGCGCGACCTCGACGACCTCGCCGGCAACGCGCGGCGGGTGGTGGCAGCGGTCGACGCCGCCCGGTCGGAGGGCCTCCTCGACGACGCAGTTCCGGTGTACGTCGAGCTCCCCCACGTCGGCTCGACCGCGAGCTGGCTGGCGGCCGCCGACGAAGTGGCCGCCGTCGAGCTGCGGCTGAAGTTCCGGACCGGTGGGCTGGAGGCGGAGGCCTTCCCACCCGCACACGCCCTGAGCCGCTGGATCGACGCCGCGCTGGACCGGGAGACGGCCTTCAAGTGCACGGCCGGGCTGCACAACGCGATCCGCCACACGGGCGACGACGGCTTCGAGCACCACGGCTTCCTCAACGTGCTGCTGGCCACCCGGCTCGCGTTCGACGGCGCCACCACCGACGACGTGGTCGCCGTCCTGGAGCAGCGCGACGCCGAGCCACTGCTTGCGCTCTGGCACGACCAGGGCGAGGAGGCGATGGTCCGCGCCCGCCGGTGGTTCACCTCCTTCGGCTCGTGCAGCGTGACCGAACCGCTCGACGACCTGACCGCACTCGGACTCGTGGAGGCTCCCGCATGAACACCTGGGTGGACGGAGCCGCCGGCTCCCTGTTCGACGTCGACAACCTGCCGTACGGCGTCTTCTCCCTCACCGGCGAGGACCCGCGGGTCGGGGTGCGGATCGGCGACCACGTGCTCGACCTCGCGCCGGTCGCCGCTGCCGAGATGCTCGACGTGCACCACGTGTTCGAGGAGCCGACGCTCAACCACGCTGATGGCCGAGGGGCCACAGGTCGCCGCGTCGATCCGGCAGTGGGTCACCGGGCTGCTGACCGACGAGACCGAGCGCGGGCTGGTCGAGCCGCACCTGCTGCCGCTGGACGAGGTCGAGCTGCGCCTGCCGGTCGAGGTCGCGGACTACGTCGACTTCTACTGCTCCCTCGAGCACGCCACCAACGTCGGCCGGATCTTCCGCCCTGATGCCGAGGCACTGCTGCCGAACTGGCGGCACCTCCCGGTCGGCTACCACGGCCGCGCCGGCACCGTCGTGGCCAGCGGGACCGAGGTCGTGCGCCCCTCGGGACAGCGCAAGCCCCCGGACGCGGTCGCGCCGACGTACGGCCCCAGCACGCGGCTCGACATCGAGGCCGAGCTCGGGTTCGTGGCGGGCTCGCCCTCGGCCCTCGGTGACCGCGTCGGCGTGGACGACTTCGCGCAGCACGTGTTCGGGCTGGTCGGCCTCAACGACTGGTCGGCCCGCGACATCCAGGCGTGGGAGTACGTGCCCCTGGGCCCGTTCCTCGGCAAGTCGTTCGCGACCTCGATCTCCCACTGGGTCACGCCCCTGGCCGCGCTGGACGCGGCGTGGGTCGACCTGCCCGGCCAGGACCCCGACCCGCTGCCCTACCTGCAGGGCTCCGCCGCCCGCGGCCTCGACATCGACGTCGAGGTCGAGCTGAACGGCGAGGTCGTGAGCCGGCCGCCGTACGCCTCGATGTACTGGTCCCCAGCCCAGATGCTCGCCCACATGACGGTCAACGGCGCCTCGCTGCGCACCGGCGACCTGTTCGCCTCCGGCACCATCTCCGGCGCCGAGCGGGACCAGCGCGGGTCCTTCCTCGAGCTCAGCTGGGGCGGCAAGGAGCCGTTCGGTGACGGCCGGACCTTCCTCCAGGACGGCGACGAGGTGGTGCTGCGCTACACCGCTCCCGGCACCGGCGGCGGCCGGATCGCGCTCGGCGACGTCGCGGGCACCGTCGTACCGGCAAGAACCTGAGACCGCCAGCCCGTGGGCCTCCTGACTCCCCTCGCCGAGCAGCGGACGGATCGGACCATCCCGGCCGTCTACCTCACCTCGCACTGAGGCCCCCACTACTGTGACCGGGTGCAGCTCGGTCAGTACCCCACCCCCGGACACGTGGTGGCCCACATCAGCGATCCCCACCTGCTCGCCGGCGACGCGCGGCAGTACGGCGTCGTCGACCCCGAGGCCGGGCTGAGGCTCGCCCTCGAACGGCTGACCCGCCTCGACCCCGCTCCCCAGGCGCTTGTGTTCACCGGCGACCTCGCCGACCTGGCCGAACCGGCGGCGTACGCCCGGCTCCGCGAGCTCGTCGAGCCCGCGGCCGCAGCCCTCGGGGCGACCGTGGTCTGGGTGATGGGCAACCACGACGAGCGGGCGGCGTACGCCCGCAGCCTCTTCGACGAGGACGGCGACTGTCCCCAGGACCGGGTCCACGACGTGGCCGGGCTCCGGATCGTCGCCCTCGACACGAGCGTGCCCGGCTACCACCACGGTGACCTCACCGACGAGCAGCTGGCGTGGCTGACCGACGTGCTCGCGACGCCGGCACCGCACGGCACCCTGCTGGCGATGCACCACCCGCCGATCCCCGTCCCGATGATGCCGGCCGCCGAGATCATCGAGCTGGTCGACCAGCAGCGCCTGGCCGACGCCATCACCGGGACCGACGTCCGCGGCATCCTGGGCGGCCACTTCCACTTCTCGACGTACTCGACGTTCGCCGGCGTCCCTGTCTCGGTCGCGTCCGCCACCTGCTACACGTCGGACCCGGCGCCGCTCGCCCGGTTCGTGTCCGGCGTCGACGCCCACCAGGCGGTGACGATGCTGCACATGTACGACGACCGCGTGGTGCACACGATCGTGCCGCTCGCCGAGTCGCCCGAGGTCAGCGGGTACCCCTCCGACGTGCGGGCGCAGGTCGAGGCGCTCAGCGCCGACGAGCGCCGCGAGCTGCTGTCCCGCAAGGACTCGCCCTTCTACAAGGGCGGCGCCCAGGTCTGAGCCGACCGGGACGGCTAGACGCCCTCGCGGTCGACGAAACCGGGGTGCACGAACGGCTCGCCGCGCTTCATCTGCTCGACCGCGCCGGGGTGGAGGCGGTGCAGGTGGGCGATCGCCCGGCGCCGGTAGCGCAGCACCTGCACCGCGCCGAGGCCCCAGAAGAGGTACTGGACCGACAGCGCCACCCGGAAGTCGTCGAGCCCGTACGCCGCCACGCCGGACGGCTCGCGCCACTCCAGCAGCATCCCGACCAGTGCCATGGTCAACAGCGACGCGGAGAAGCCGCCGACGTTGACGATCCCGTTGGCGCGCCCCGACTCGGTCAGTGGGGTGAACGACCGGGCCAGGTCGAAGCCGACCATCGAGGCCGGACCCCCGGACGCGGTGACGCAGACCAGGATCACCAGCAGCCACATGGGTGCCGGCTCGTCGCGCATCAGCACGAGCGTCCACACGGTCACCATCGAGGCGACCACACCGAGCACGATCCAGGAGCGGTAGAAGGGGAAGCGGCCGACCAGCCAGCTCAGCACCAGCCCGGCGACCACGACCCAGGCGATCATCACCATCAGCAGGGTGCTCGCCGTCGCCTGGGACAGGCCCTGACCGCGCACGAGGAACGGAAAGCCCCACAGCATCGTGAACACGGTCATCGAGAACTGCGACACGAAGTGGGACCACATCCCGAGCCGGGTGCCGGGGTTGCCCCACACCAGCCGCAGGCTGCGGGCCAGCGCGCGCAGCCGGATCGGTGTGGCGCGGTCGTCGGGGTACGGCGAGTCGGCGACCACCAGGGCCACCGCCACCATCAGCAGCACGCCGACCGACGAGGCGACCGCGAACGACTTCGTCCAGCCGAGGTTCTGCAGGGCCCACGACAGCGGCGCCGCGGCCACGATCGCCCCGAGCTGGCCGACCTGTCCGGTCATCTGGGTCGCGAACGGCGCCTGCCGGGGCCGGAACCACGCCGCCACCAGCCGGATGACGGAGACGAACACCATCGCGTCGCCCGCACCGAGCAGCACTCGCGCCGCGACGCCGACCGGGAACGTGGTCGCGAACGCGAATGCCAGCTGACCTGTTGTCATCAGGGTCAGGCCGGCCAGCAGGAGCGCCCGGGATCCGAACCGGTCGAGCAGCACGCCGACCGGGATCTGCATGCCGGCGTACACGACCAGCTGGAGCACGGTGAAGAGGGCCAGCGCCGTGGCCTCGATCTCGAACCGCTCGGCCGCGAGCAGGCCGGCCACGCCGAGCGAGCTGCGGTGGAAGACGGCCAGCAGGTAGACCGACAGGCCCACGCCCCAGACCGCCCAGGCACGGCTGCTGCCGACCCGGGACCCGACCGCCTCCGTCACCACAGGGCCGCGCGATCAAGCCCCGGACGTACGACGGCCCCGCACGGAATGCGCGGGGCCGTCGTCGTCATGTGGCAGGTGAAGGATTCGAACCTTCGAAGGCATAAGCCGACGGATTTACAGTCCGCTCCCATTGGCCGCTCGGGCAACCTGCCGTGCTGAGGCAGCCGGTGTTGGACGGCTGACAGCAAGACGGAAGAATAGCGCAGCGCCAGCGGCAGACGAAAAGCCACGACCCCATCCGGGGGCCGGCCCACAGGAGGACACATGGCGGACTCGAGCTTCGACATCGTGAGCAAGATCGATCGTCAGGAGGTCGACAACGCGCTCGGGCAGACCGCCCGGGAGATCGCCACCCGGTTCGACTTCAAGGGCACCGGGGCCACCATCGAGTGGAAGGGCGACCAGGCGATCGAGATCAGCGCGTCGGCCGACGACCGCGCGAGCGCCGTACTCGACGTGTTCAAGGGCAAGCTGGTCAAGCGGAGCCAGAGCCTGAAGATCCTCGACGCGTCCGAGCCCAGGCCTTCCGGCCAGCAGAGCAAGATCGGGATCACGCTCAAGGAGGGGATCACCTCCGAGGACGCCAAGAAGATCTCCAAGCTGATCCGCGACGAGGGCCCGAAGGGGGTCAAGGCCCAGATCCAGGGCGACGAGCTGCGGGTGTCGTCGAAGAAGCGCGACGACCTGCAGTCCGTGATCGCCCTGGTGAAGGGGCAGGACTACGACTTCGCGGTGCAGTTCACCAACTACCGCTGAATGGCCGCGTTTGCCCAGGTCAGAGGCCTAATTGGTCCCGAGAGTCCGCACAGAGTCCGCAGGATTTTCACTTTTCTCGGCGCAGACGGCCGACATCAGGTCAGCGGCGGCGTTGCGAGTGCGGTCCTCGGCCTTGGGCCAGAGATGGCTGTAGGTGTTGAGCGTGATCGACGGCGACGAGTGCCCGAGAGCGTGCTGGACGGTGACGACGTCGCAGCCTGCAGCGATCAGTCCTGAGGCGTAGAAGTGCCGCAGGTCGTGCAGGGTGAACTCGTCCATGCCGACCTGCCTGCGGATCCGGCGCCATTGATTGCCAGCGCTGTTGCGGTTGTAGACGTAGCCGCGCAGCGAGAATAGGTAGCCGTCCTCGCCGTGCGGCGCAATGTGCTCGACGTGCCGGGACAGCAGCGTGACGAGATCGTCCGGGAGGTAGATGACGCGCGCGGATTCGTACTTCGGCGACGCCTCGGCGGTTCGGCTGTTGACTTGCCCCTGGATCTGCCGCTCGACGGTCAGAGTGCGTCGCAGGAAGTCGACGTCGCCGAGCTGCAGGCCGGCAGCCTCCCCCAGCCGCAACCCGGCGAAGGCGCACACCGCGATAAAGGCCCGGAACTCGGCCGGCGCAGCCGCCAGCACCTGCGCCACCTGTTCGGGTGTTGGGATCCGCATCTTGGTCTCGGCTTTGGGGACTTTTGGCGGCGAGATCGCGACCGTCGGATCGTGACGGATCAGCCGCGCCCGTACCGCGGCCGCAAAGCACATACGGACGTAGTTGAAACGGGTCCGGCGCGTCGAGGCCGCGAGACCCCGCTTTCGCTTCGGACCAGGCAGGCGCTGAGCCTTCATCCACTGTCGGACGTGGTTCTCGGTCACGGAGCGGATCGGCACGTCGGCGAAGCCGATCGAGGCAAGCACCTGGTCGGCGCTGGCTGCGGTACCGGCAGCCCAGTCCTGCGCCGCCGCCCACTGAGTCCACCATTGCGCGAAGGTGATCTTGCCGGCGGCCGGATCGACCCAGTCGCCGCGAACGATTCCGGCTGTCGCCTCGTCAAGCCACCGCTGCGCGTCGACCTTCTTCAGAAAGTGACGGGCGTGCTCGACGCCGGCCTCGTCACGGTAGCGGGCCCGGTAGCGCTCGGAGGTGACAAGCTTCTGACTTCCGGACTTCTCGTCGACAGCGACGCGCGTCGTGGTGCGCTTCGAGATGCTGGCCATGCCTCATCATGCGCCTCACCACCGACATACTCCCAGCAGAACAGTAGGCGCACTGCTTGGATGGGATTGACTGTCGTTGGTCGCCGTCGGGTCCCCAGATTGATGGCGGGGCAGCCCCAGACTCCAGGGGCAACGCAATCACCACAGCCGCGGAAACCGAGCGGTCGTCAGCGTCCCCGATTGGGACCCGCTTGCGGGACCTCGCGACCGGGCTGCGTTGGACGCGCTGGAACGGCGGGCTGCGAATCAGACCCAGGCGGCCTTTCGGCGTGCCTTGCTCAGGCGACCCCAAGCTTGCTTCTGCTGTTGAGCGTAGGCGGCCTGACCTGCAACGATCCCGGCATGCACGCCTAGATCGGTGGCCAGCGAGCGAGCGTCGGCCACGGACTTGACCATCCTGAGCCGTTCTTCGTCCACCTCGTTGCCGAGCAGCATCCCGCGCGCAAAGCGATTGGCGTCGGACTCGGCTCCGTCGCCGTCGTCGCCGCCTTCGGCTTCTAGGTGTACGAGGCTGCGGCGTGTGGGATGGAGGATCACGTGGCCGGCCTCATGGAAGAAGCTGAACCAGACGCCGTCCTCGTACTGCCCGCGGCCGCTGAGGGCGATCATGGGTCGGCTCGCGCTCAACCACCGGGTCGCTGCGTACACCCGCGCCCCAGTGATGTCCGGGGCGTGCACGACGGCCACGCCCATCTGCGCGCATTGACGCTGCAGCTCCGGAAAGGCCTTGGACAGGTGCGCTTTCGTCAGGTCTCGCAAGTCGGGTAGGAGTTCCGCAAACCCCTTCTTATCGTACTGGTCGCAGCTCAACCGTGAAGCCTCGCGCTCGGCAAGGCGGAGCCATACGGCCGTGGCGAGGACATTGACGCTGAGATGCTCGAGCTCGACGGAAGGACAAAGAGTCGCCAGCGTACAGGCGATCGAACGCATCCGGATCCGCGACCCCGAAGAACTCCAGAAGCTGTGCGATCTGTTCGTTCTGCGTCTTCGACTTGGTGAGGATCCCGCGTTCTCGCAGCACCGCCAATGGGAAGCGGCGAAACCAGGCAGCGTACTGATTCATGCCTTCTATGGCCTTGGCTCGGCCGGTAGTTGCCTGATGTCCGGCGTCGATGGCCGTCAGCAGCTCCGCCGAGAGACCTAGCGCGCGCTCGATCAAGATCGCTGTACTCGTCGACAGCGGCACGACTCCCTGGATCACCTGGTTGACGTGCTTTGGGGACAGGCCGGTGCGCGCCGCGAACTCGGCTTGACTGAGACCGCGAGCACCCAACTCACGGCGCAGCAGGTCTCCGACCGTGATCCTGTAGTCAGGCGGATAGGGGGCGGGCCGGATCGCTCCGATGTCCTGTTGCCTGCCAGCGCCTTGGGGGTGATCGGCAGTCATGCGCTCTGCTCGCCGTCGAGCGCGACACCGATCTCGATGATGGTGATGGCCGTGATGTGCATGAGGCTCTCCTTGGTGTGTTCGGTGGGAACGGGCCTGCCGAGGTGATCTGCGGGTCGGAATCTGACGCCACGGTTCGGAACTCCGATGTGGTAGTCGGAGACCGGGTTCTCGGACAGGCGTGTGAGCTTGAGGCTCACCACTGTCAACACGTGCCCGAGGTGGGGGGAGCGCGCCAGCACGGTGATCGCCAGTGCATCGTCGACGGAGCCGATGGCGCTCGGATGCGCTGCGTCTCGGACACCTCGATCCACGAAACCGAGCAACACCTGAGGCGCCTCCTTGATTTACCGGAATGGTAAATGTCAGGATCTATACCAGACAGGTAAAGCCTAGTCCACCGAGGCCGCCCTCCGGCTCTTGGTTCAACCGAATGACGATCGTGTCGTCACCCGTGGCGACCGAGAGGAGACCACCATGGCCACCATCCCGATCACCACCGACCTCCAGGTGCTCAACCAGGGCATCAACATCGACATCGAGTCCATTGCTCCGCTCCGCTCGTTCGGCCCGGAGTCCTACGACGTTGCGAACATGACGATCACAGCCACCGTCCAGTCGCCGACCGAGCAGGAGTACCGGCTCGTGCTCGCAGCCGACGTGGAGTCCGGCACCTCAGCGTTCGTCCGCGTCGTCTCGGCCGACAAGCACTTCAAGGAGCCGGAGAACTTCAAGCGCATCTTCAAGAAGGAGGCCGAGATCATCAAGCCGATCCTGGCCAAGGCCGGAATCACGCTCGACCCGGCCCTCGACGAGCAGGAGCAGCTCGAGGCGCACGCGGCCCACTACAAGATCGCCGACATCACGGTCCCGGCCGGTCAGCAGGTACTACGGATCCACGCCAGCCAGAAGCTCAACCCTATGGGCGGTGACCCCCGCCGCTACCAGTTCATCATGTACGCCCCGCAGCTGAGCCTCGCGCCCGTGAGCAATGTGCGTCTCGGCGCCACCGTGGTCTTCCCGCTGGATTTCGCGGCCACCATCGACCCGCCGCTCATCGAGGCCATGCCTGGGCAGCCATCCGCCAACCTGATCGGTGGCGGTGACGCACCCGCCCAGATTGGACTCCAGCAGGCCTACGGGTGGGCCTTCCAGGCCGACCCCAAGATCACCGTCTCCTACACCTACCACTGAGCACGATCCGCGACTGGCGCCTCCCGTGTCAGCGACTCCTGACACCTTGCGGTTTCCAGAGAGAGGAGCATCGTCCGCGCTCGTATAGAGGGCACCCACAGGAAGCACCGGCCGCGGGAAGTCTCTCACCGGAGACGGATCCGCATCTCGGAGTGGAACTGGCGCACTACCCCTCGACTTGCGGAATGACCTGAGTCGACGAGCACGCGGCCTTGCGCCGCAACTTGCGAAGACTCGGGGGTCGGCCGGCGCGTTCGAAGCGTTGGTCGGTGACGGACCAGAAGGGGTGGTCCTCGGTGGTGGTGATGACTTCGCCGTCCCCGAGGACAAGGTCGGTAAGGGTGCGTCGTGGACCCAGACGTGGGTGACCTTCTTGGCCTTCTGTTCGCCGATTTCCTGGGTCGGTGGCGATGAGCTTGTCGCCCACCGTGACGTCCTCGATGGGCTTCTTGGTTCCGTCCGCCATGAGGACGGCCGTGGTGCCGGAGAAGGAGCACGACCGGGCCGCAGTTCTGGCGGATGCCGTTAGTCCCTTGGCGGTGGCGTAGGCTCCGCGTGCGATTCCGCCGAAGGCGAGGGACGACACTGCGTCAAGTGCGGCTTCGCCGATTGCCGAGCCGCACGCGCCCTTCGGGTCGTTCGTGCAGGTGTCGTAGGCGTTGTAGGCGCTGCTGATGGCGGTCAGGCCGTGTCCGGCGTAGCCGAGGGGTGCCAGGGGGGTGAAGGTGAGGGCGGTGGAGACGACGGTGACGGCCGTGGAGTGGTCGTTGACCCAGTCCAGACCGCTGGTGATGGCGCCGGTCAGGCTGAACAGACCCGACAGGTCGGCGTGCACCATCGGGTTGTTGTTGCTGACTTTTCGGTACGCATCAGTCCGTGCCGAAGCCGACCCCTAGGGCGGTCAGGAAGGTAAGCACCGCGAGGGCACCGGTCATCTTGTCGCCGAGCTCGTCGCGCACGATCCCGAACGATAGCGGCAGCACGCCGCCGCCCGGCCCCATGCACCACCCGCGCGACGATCAGCCACCGATGCTGGGCGCCAGGGCTGCCATCTGCGAGCCGACCGCGAGCGCGGCGAGTGTGATCACCAGCATCCGGGTCTTGCCGACTACGTCGCTGACCCGGCCGAGCAGTGGGGTGGCGATGCTTGCGGAGACCAGATAGGCCGTGAGCCCAAGTCACCGTCGCCTGGTTGGTGTCGAGCTCACGCTCGATGGGCGTCAGCACGGGCAAGACCAACGACTGCAGCAGCAGCAGTTCTGTACTTTTCCATGTGTGTAAGGAAATCAATCCATGCCCAAGGTGGCAGCAAGCCCGAGATCGTTGACAGCGAAGTTCATACCGTCGCCGTCACCAACGCCCAGCCGACATCCAGAGACCTGAACCCAGCTGAGCACAGCAGGCGGGACTTCTATCCAGTTCGCGGGGAGCAACGAGGAATGCCTCATTCGGCGGGTTGGCAAGCAGCAACTGCGAAGGCACCCACAGCTCATCAAAGCCACCGAACAGGTACGTTTCGTCCAGCAGCGCCACCGTTGCGGAGCCTGAGATCACCAGCGGAGACGTCGAAATCGCCCAATCGGGATCACGCTGGCACCTAGCTACGGCCCACGGCATGTTCGAGACCATCCGATCGCTGTCCATCGAGCTGACCAGCACGAAGGCAATCTCGCTACCGCTGCCTGGTGTTGCTCAAGCCAGATTCGAACCGACATATTGGGGTGTCGGCCAAAACGAACGCCTGACGGAACCATGCCTACTCCCCTGGCCCGAGGGGCCGACCGGGCCTGCGTGGTGGTACTTTATTCCAGTCCCAATCATGTACATGTGGGTCACCTGCGCCGTGGTCGTGACCGAAATCGAAATCCTTGCTGGCGCGCCCATCAGGTCCGTAGTCCCGGATCTGACCACGCCCATCACCGTAGTCCTTTGATGCGGAACTATTCGGCTCGCCGCGCGCCGGCAGGTCGCCTGGACGTGTGCCGCATGTACTTGAATTGTGGACGAGCACAGCGGAGCTGCCTGCGTGGTAGGTGTGGATTTCGTCCACGGAAAGGTTGTACGCCAGTGCCGACCGGGCCGTACTGTCAAGCAATCCGCCTACCGTGAGTAGCAATCCGTTTGCTCCGAGCACCTTCTCGCCCTCGGCCAATTCGTCGGCGCGTTCGAACCGGCTGTCGGTTGCGGACCAAAAGGGGTGGTCTTCGGTAGTGGTGATGACTTCGCCGTCGACAACCAGGTCGATCAAGGTGTCCTCGTGTACCCACACGTGGGTGACCTTTCTGGCGACCTGCTCGCCGGTCTCGGGGTCGGTGGCGATGACCTTGTCGCCGACCGTGACGTCCTCGATCGGCTTCTTGGTGCCGTCGGCCATGAGGACGGCCGTAGTGCCGGAGAAGCTGCACGCCCGTGCTGCGGTTCTTCCGACGGTGGAGAGTCCCTTGAGGGCCGCGTAGCCTCCGCGTGCGATTCCCCCGAAGGCTAGGGAAGACACCGCGTCAAGTGCAGCCTCGCCGACTGCCGAGCCGCAGGCGCCCTTGGGGCCATTGGTGCAGGTGTCGTAGGCGGCGTAGGCGCTGCTGATAGCGGTCAGGCCGAGTCCGGCGTACCCGATTGGTGCCAGGGGGGTGAAGGTGAGTGCGGTGGAGACCACGGTGACGGCGGTGGAGTGGTCGTTGACCCAGTCCAGGCCGCTGGTGATCGCTCCGGTCAGGCTGAACAGCCCCGACGGGTCGAAGTACACCATCGGGTTGTTGTTGGCGTAGCTGTGGGTGGTCGAGCTCGAGGTCGACGCCACCGGGTCGGGGGCGGTGAACAGGCCGATCTTGGGGTCGTACTGCCGGGCCCGGAGGTGGATGTTGCCGGAGTCGTCGGCCTGCTCGCCGGCCCAGCCCAGCCCGCTGCCGGGTGCCTGGGGGTCGGTGACCGTGTGGTCGAGGACGGTTCCGAAGGGCTCGTAGGAGGTCGTTTCGTCGACCGACCCGTCGGGGCCGGTGACGGCCCGGACGCTGTTCTGCACGTCGACGTGGTGGACCGAGTCGCCCTGTGCGGGGGTGCGGAACCCGAAGGTACCCAGACCCTGGTGGTAGGAGCGGAGCAGGGTTCCGGCGCCGTCGGTCTCGGCGGTGAGCTGGTAGCTGAGCGGGTCCCACAGGTACTTGGTGGTGCTCGCCCCGGTGGTGGCGCTGAGCCGGCGGCCCTCGCCGTCGTAGCCGTAGCTCGCGGTGGCTCCGCCGGTGGTTTCGGAGGTCATCTGGTTGGCGGCGTTGTAGGTGTAGCTGGTGGTGCCGTCGGTGGTGAGCCGGCCGTGGGTGTCGTAGTCGAAGGTGCGGGTGCCCTCGGGTCCGGTGATGGTGTCCAGCCAGCCGGTGGCCGGGTCGTAGTTGTAGGTGTCGGTGCCGGTAGAGCGGCTCTCGGTCTTCCGGTTGCCGGCCGGCCCGTAGGTCCACTTGATGTAGTCGGCCGCGCCTGTGCAGTCGGTGGTGTCGTAGCAGACGCCGGTGAGCTGGTCAAAGGCATCGTAGGTATATGTGTTGGTCTGCCCATCCTCCACGATCCGGGTTGGGTCGCCGACCGGGTCGCGGGTGATCGTCTGGTCGACCAGCACGGTGTCGTCCGCGGCGACGTCGTGGATGGAGGAGACCTGGCCGAGCCCGTCGTAGGCCCTGGCCCAGGCTGACCCGTCGGCCATCGCGCCCTGGGTGGGTAGGCCGGCCTGGTTGTAGTCGTAGTCGGCCAGCACCGCCCCGGTGCCGTCCTTGACCAGGTCGAGCAGGCCGTCGTCGTCGTAGGTGTAGGCGTGGCTGACCCCAGCCGGGGCGTCGATGCTGGTGATCAGGCCGTTGTCGTTGTAGCCGTAGGTGAACGTCTGGCTCCCGCGGGTGACGGTCTTGAGCCGGTCGAGGTAGTCGAAGGTGTAGGCCACGGTGCCGGCGGCATCGGTCATCGAGGTGCGGTTGCCCTGGGTGTCGTAGCCGTAGGCGACGTCCGCGGTGCCGGTCGGGTAGTCGACCTTGGTGAGCAGCGACTGGGCGTTGTAGGTGAAGCCGGTGGTGAGGCCGGCGCCGTCGGTGACCTTGGACAGGTTCCCGACGGAATCGTAGGCCAGGTCGCGGTGCCCAGGCCGGGCACGGTGGTGGTGGCCACCTGGCCGGCCTTGGTGTAGGTGTAGGACACGGTCCGGCCGGCCTCGTCGTCACGGTCGTGACCTGGCCGTTGGCGTCGTAGCCGTACTCCACCGCCGGCACCGTCGGGTCAGGTCCCTGGACGGTGAGGACCTGGCCGGCGTCGTCGTAGGTGTAGCCGCTGGTGCGGCCCTTGGGGTCGGTGACCGTAGTGACCCTGGCCGACGTCGTCGTAGTCGGTGTCGGTGACCCCGTCCAGGGGGTCGGTGACGGTGTCGACCTGGTCGTCAGCGGTGTAGGTGAGGTGGGTGCGGTAGTCCTCGGGGTCAGCACCGGCGACGTTGCCCCGCGATCAGTCACCCAGTCGAGGCGGCCGGTCGCGGGATCGATGCCGTAGCTGGTGACCCGACCTGCGGGACTGGTCTCAGAAATGAGGTCGCCGTGGGTGTTGTAGTCGTAGCTGGTGGTCTTGCCGCGGGCGTCCGTGGCGGTGCTGAGCAGTCCCCGGGCGTTGTAGGTGGCTGACTCGGTGACGACCTCACTGGTCGGGGTGGTTCGAGTGACCGACTGGGGGTTGCCGTTGGCGTCGTAGCCGAAGTCGGTGACCACCCCCCGCGCGCTCACCGCGCGGGTCGGGTCGTGGCGGTTGTTGTAGTCGGTGGTGACTCGCCCGAACGGGGTGCGGGCGGCGGTCATGTCGCCGTACGGTGTTGTAGCTGTAGTGGCTGAGGTTGCCGTTGGGGTTCTCGACCGAGGTGAGCCGCAGCTGGGTGTCGTAGCCGTAGCGGGTGGTGCGGCCGACCGGGTCGATGCGGCGGGCGATCACCCCGTTCTCGTAGTCGTCGACCCACGCCCCGCCGCGGGGGTCGGTCATCGTCGCGCGTTCGGTCGCCGGGTCCCAGGCGAACACCGTGTGATGGTCCAGAGCGTCCCACTCATCCGAGACCCGCCCGGTGGCCGGGTCGTAGGCCAGCCGCATCACCTGCTTGCTCAACGGGTTCGTCTCCCAGGTCAGCCGACCCTGGGTGTCGTAGCCGTAGCTGGTGGTCTTCCCGGCCAGATTGCGCACCGAGGTGAGGCGGCCGTCGGTGTAGCCGTAGCCGACCCACCGGCCGTCGGCCAGGTCACCGAGGCCAGCAGCCCGCTGCCGTGGTAGCCCAGGGTGAGCTGGCGTCCGGAAGTGCTCACCGAGGTGAGGCGGCCGTTGCCGTCGCGGGTGTAGGTGGTGCCCTCGCCGTTGCGGTCGGTCACCGAGTCCAACAGCCCGTCGGCATCGAACCCATACACCGTGCCCGCACGGGTCGTGACCTCGTAGCCCGTTCCTGCGTCGACGAGTTTCGCCGCCACTCCGGCCGCGCCCTTCCAGGCCCCCTGGACGCGGCTGAACTCCACCCGTTGCCCGTCGCCGGAGCGCAGCACCGCCGATTCACCGGGCACCACGGTCAGCGTGGTGTCGAATCCCGACGACCACCCCACACCCAGCAGTCCAGCTGAGGTGTCCGCGGAGTTGTAGGTGCGTTCCGCGACCAGCGGCAGGCCCACCGCCGGCACGGTGGTGTCGATCTCGGTGTCGACATAGGACCCAGTGGCGGAGTTGACCGGGTCAGCCTGCTCCCCCGACGCCCGCGAGCCGAACTCGGACCCTTGCCCGAACTGCTGCTCCACCGGCGTCCCGATCGGGGTGGCGCGGGACCCCTCCAAACCGGCCGCGGGGAACGGCGGTGCCGAATCCAAGGCCGAGAGCACATCAGTGAAGTACCCGTAGACATAGCGATTGACCCCGATACACCCATTGCCGGTTTCCCAGTTGTAAGGCGGGTAGAAATTCGTGCTCTGACATGTGCCGACCGGCGGGGCTGGAACAGTCTGACCCCACCAGTTGTGACGCAGGTCTAGATACACCGAGTCGTTGAGACTGTTGGGTACGTGCGCGCTGCCGAGGATGGCGTTGTGGTTGAAGTCTGCCTGCTCGCGCGTCAGATGGAGCTCCCCGGTGAGAGCGAGGAAGCCGTGGAAGTAGTCGCCCTCGGCGACCACCCTAGGCTCGTGATCGTCGTAAGAGTTGGCGTAAAGCGATTGACCACCGGGCTCGAACACGTTGTCGTACAGCTCGACGGGGCCTTCGTAGGCGACCGCACACGCCTCGTGGTCAGAGAACAGCGAGTTGCGGATCACAGTGCCTGCGCCGGGCCGGGTGCGGATAGCGGCGTAGTTGAACTTGAACTCGCTGTTGGAGACCGCGAGCGACCCCCAGCCTCGACGTCGACGGCCTGGTAAGCGCGGCAGCCGCCGCTGCCGTACCCGCCGTAGCGGACCGCGACATTGTCGAGGATCGAGGCTCCGTCCGTGGACTCCACAATGTGAATGACCGTGCCGTAGTCCCCCGATGCCGGTGCGGCAACCACCCCGTCGGTGTCTCCCATAACGGCGTCGTCCTTGACGGAGGTGAAGATGACGGGGAAGTTGGCACTTCCCTGCGCCTCGAGCCGGCCGCCTTCGACGCTCATGCTTCCCGGGTCGGTCCGGGTCGTCTTGACCACGGTGCCCGGTTCGATGGTCAGGGTGCCGCCGGCCTCGATGGTGACGGCGTCGGTGAGCCGGTAGGGCGAGTTGTCCGGCGTCCACACGACATCTTCGGGCGGGGTCGCGGGATCGTTGTCTCCTATGGTCGTAGCCGTGACCGCCGTACCTGGCCCCGGGACGGAGCGTCGACGGTGAAGGTCGCCCAGCCCGACCAAGCGCCGGTGCTGGTCTGGTCGGTCGCGCGTGCGCGCACCTGGTAGTCGCCTCGCTGCAGGTGCCCACGGGAAGCAGCCAGCGTGCCGCCGACCCGGCGGGGACCTCGTCGTCGGATCCGGTGACCGTAGTGTCCGTAGAGCCGGAGCTGCGTAGCTCGAAGTCGTAGGCAGTCGTGTCGGAGTCTGCGTCGGCGGCGATGTAGGAGACCGTGGGTGTCGTCGACTTCGTTGTCCAGGTGGAGCAGTCCCCGCTGCAGGCGTGACCGAGAACCCGGTGGGCATGGAGGGACCTCGTCCAGGTCCACGGTGAACCCGGTCCAGCCGTACCAGGTGGTGGACCGGCTGTCGCGCGTGCCGGCACTGAACTCGTAGCTGCCGTGGTCGGCGAGCACACCGCGTGGGACAGTGAACGTCCCGCGCGTGCCGCTGGCGACAGCGTTTGAGGACCCCGTGGTGAGTACCTGTTTACCTGTCTCGCGGACCTCGAAGTCCAGTTGACCGTTGATGTCGGGGTCAGTGTCCTCCGCGGACAGCTCCGGCTCAGGCGTCGGTAAGCATCGGGTCGCATCGGTCAGGCACGCCGCCACCTGCAGCCTGTCTGTGCTCTCGTGGCGAGGTCGATGTCGACTGTGAACTGCTGCCGCGCGCTCCACTGCGAGTAGTCGTTGGCCCCGTCCCCGTCTATGTCGCCGTCGCTGGCCCTTACCCTGAACTCATAGTATCCGTCGTCTGCCAGCGTCCCGGCCCGCACCTGCCAGGAGCCGCGCTGTCCCTGCTCTGTGGCCGCGCTGACCCCGTGGCCAGCACTGTCGACCCGCCGCGGCATAGACCTGGAGCTCGTAGGTCAGGTCATCGAGATCCGCGTCTGTCGAGGTGCCCGCCAGGTGAGGGTCGCGGCCTCTGAGACCATGCGCGTACAGGTCTGTAGGCAGAGAGACAGGCTTAGGTTCGCGGCACTGACCGCGCGTGTTGTACGTGACTACCAGCTTGCGCAGCTTGTCGATAGCGTGGCCTCCGAGGAGTGGAAGCCCAGGAGTTGTCGACGTCTTCGGGGACTGCTTGATGATCACCCCGTAGTTGCGCTGAGATCCCGAAACCCAGTCCGCCACGTAGAGGTGACCTCTAAGTTGCGCCATCCGCTGCCCGTGCCGGCCAGGTTGAGCCCGCGTCGAGCCCGCCCACGAGCCGCCGTCGTGTACCAGTTCGAGGTGGAGTTCCGTGCTGTCCAGGTCGCGGCCGAGCCCCACTACTGGTCCACCCCGTGCGATATAGGTGGCGGTCTTGCTCGTGCGAGACTGCGTCGAGTCCGCGTACAGGCCCAGCTCTGCCGAGAGCACCGTCGCGTCCGCGCATGTCCGTGACCGGAACTTGACCAGCGAGCGACGCTTCTTGCCGTTCGCGTCCAGCCCGACCCGCAGCATGTTCGTGTCGCAGTAGTTGGACCCCGCGAGGCCTCGTTGATCCAGCAGTCTGTCTGCGCGTCGGGGAGCGTGTCACTGTCTGTCTATCATCACCTCGTACACCCGCGAAGGTCTGTCAGCCATTCCGAATCTGCGATCAGCGTCAGCCGCCATCCCCCGTCTTCTCCTACAGACCGAACCTCACCGCGCTCTACCACCCCTCTGGTGCCCGAGCTGTCTACCATGAACGCGCCGTTATCACGTACTCTACCTCACCAGCCTCTGTGTGAACTCCACCCCGCCATCGTCTGCCAGGCTAGCGTCACCCCTGCACTCGCCTTGATCTCATACACATACTCCGCCGCGCCGACCGGCGCTCTGCCAGCACCACTGTCTCCTTCACCCCCACCGAGTGTACTGCAACGTCAGCTCCGTGCCATCAGACCCTCATACGAGGCCACGTCCCCTGCAACCTCTGCGCGCCGTCCGCGCCCACCATCGCGAACTACACCCACTACCCGTCCTCCTCCAGCCGCACCGGCCGCGACCCTGCATCCGCAGTAATCAGCAGATCGAACTCTTTACGCTGTTCTCCACCGCAAACCCCGCCCTTCTGTCTCTACCAGCGACTACTCTATCTGAACCCAGCCACCACCTATGCGTAGTTCACTCGCACCGCGAAGATCTGCCGCTCCACCCCGCCCCCGTCTGTTGCGCACGCCCGCCAGAATCTAGTCCCAAGCTCCTGAACATCCGTCGCTCCAGACCCCTCCGACCCCGCCGCGTCAACCCAGCCTACTCCGCACCGCCTTACTCAGCTGCAGCCGAGGCGCCCCACGCCGGCAGCAACGAAAAGACCAGCAGCATAGCGAGCCAGCTCAGAGCCACCGGAGAGGCCGTGCGACGCCGTTTCGAGAGCCGAACGATCCGAGACAATATGAGGCCCCCGCCCAAGAGAAGGAACGCGTCCGAGTGCTCCAGAACAATTCGCGCCAAGAGTAGGCCCACATGAGCGCGCTTCGCAGGCGTTTCTCAAGATCTGCTCAAGACCGCGCCGCAGGTCCCTATCTGACAATCTCGAGTCGCTCAGAGACTTGGAGAGAGACCTGCGAGTTCCCCTCCCGCCTCGTCGCCAGATGCGCTCCAGAGCCTCCGCTCCAGCCTCGCTCACCATCCCGTTTCTACCGGAAACCGTTGACTCTTCACCGCCGCCAGAATCTTCCCCAAGCTCCTCGCCATCCGCCCTCAACACCTCCCTTTCGAGCGGCACGCATGCTACGAATGTCGTAGATGGGTCGCCCGTGGTCGGGTGGCCCGACGAGTCATTTTCGGGCGACTTGTTGGACGTGATTGGTCGTGCATGGTGGTGTCAAGGTCTACCGCGGAGCGGCCTCCGCGGCGCGCGCCTACGTCGAGGCCGACCGGTCCCGGGTCGATGACTACTACCTGGCCGAGGGCAGCGGTCTGGCCCGCCGGTTCGGCGCCTCGCCCGGCGAGGGTGTGAGGGACCTCGGGGTGCTCGACGGCGACGGGTACGAGCAGTGGGTGGCCGGCCGCGACCCGGTGACCGGGCAGGCGCGCGGTCGGCTCCGCCAGGACGGCAACGCGGTGCGGTTCGTCGAGATCACGGTCAACGGGCCGAAGACCTGGTCGCTGGCCGCGGCGCTGCATCCGGAGGTCGCGGCGGCCTACGACGCCGCGCAGGACCGGGCCGCGGAGCAGATCATCGGCTGGGTCGCCGAGCACGCCACCACCCGGGTCGGGCCGCGCGGCCGGCAGGTGCAGGTGCCGGTCGAGAGGCTCGAGGCGGTGACGGTGCGGCACTACACCTCCCGGGCCGGTGACCCGCACCGCCACCTGCACCTGCAGATCAACGCCCGGGTGTTCGCCGCCGGGCAGTGGCGGGGCCTGCACACGGTCGGGTTCCGCGACTCCATCGAGGCCCTCAACGGCATCGGCCACGCCGCGGTGATGTGCGACCCGGAGTTCCGCGCCGCGCTGGCCGCGGCCGGGTTCACCCTCGACCCGGCTACCGGGGAGATCGCCGAGCTGGCGCCGTACGTCGGGGCGTTCAGTGAGCGGGCCGCGCAGATCGGGCGCAACATCGACCGGTACGAGGCCGAATGGCGCGCCGCCAACCCCGGCCAGGAGCCCGGCCCGGCGGTGCGGCGGTCCTGGGACCGGCGGGCCTGGAAGGACGCCCGACCCGACAAGATCGTCCCCACCGACGGCGCCGAGCTGGTCGGCGGCACTGGAACCAGCAGCTGGGCGACCTCGGCTACCGCGACCCCATCACCGCAGCCCGGGCTGCCGATGGTCGGTCGGCGCACCGCGGGTGGGTGAGTTCGACCGCGATGCCGCCGTGGAGACCATCCTGGTCCGGCTCGGCGCCCGGCGGTCGGCGTGGAACGCCGCGGACATCCGCGGTGAGGCCGAGAAGGCGATCGCCGCGGCCGGGCTCGTCGTCGACCCAGCCGTCCGCACCGAGCTGGCCGAGGACCTCACCGCCCGCGTCGATCGAGGCGTGCGTGCCGCTGCTGGACCAGCCGGGTGTGCCCGAGCACGTCCGGTCGCTGACCTCACCGCATGTGCTGAGGACCGAGGCCGACATCGTGACCCGGCTCGCGGCCCGCGCCAAGCGTCCCCGGCGGCGCCGGCCGTGCTGTCCCCCGAGCCGGGCCGAGGGCTCGACGAGCTCCAACGCACCGCCGTCGCGGCGCTCGCCGGCCACGCGGCGCTGGTGGTCATCGAGGGCGCCGCCGGGCGGGCAAGACCACCACCCTCGCCGCCACCAAGGACCGTCCTCGGCGAGCAGGGCCGCCGGATGCTGGTGGTGACCCCGACCTTGAAGGCCGCCCAGGTCGCGGCCCGCGAGGTCGGCACCGCGGGTTCGGTGGCGTGGCTGGTCCACCAGCACGGCTTCCGCTGGGACGACGACGGCCGCTGGACCCGCGATGCCGCCGAGCCGGTGCCCGAGGCGGTGCTGGGTCGTGGTGACCTGCTGCTGGTCGACGAGGCCGGGATGCTCGACCAGGACACCGCGCGCGCGCTGCTGACCGTGGCCGACGAGATGGGCGCCCGGGTCGCGCTGGTCGGCGACCGGCACCAGCTCCCCGCCGTCGGCCGCGGCGGCGTCCTCGACCTCGCCGCCCGCTGGGTCCCACCCGAGGCGCACGTCGACCTCGACGTCGCGCACCGGTTCGCCGACCCCGAGTACGCCGCGATCAGCCTCGCCCTGCGCACCGGCTCCCCCACCTACACCCTGCCCGGCCCAGCAGCGAGTGAGCGCGATGGTGAGCCGGATTGGTGAGCCGGATGGTGAGCGGATCGGTGAGGTGTGGGAAGCGCTGTGGCGCCGCGGCCAGATCCGGATCTACGCCAGTGACGCCGAACGCACCCAAGCGCTGGCCCAGCTCGCCGCCGACACCGTCCACGCCGGGACCGGCGGCCGCGCGGCGGGATGCTGATGATGGCCGACACCCGCGAGCAGGCGGCCGCGTTGAACGGCGCGATCCGCGACCGGCTCGTCGCCGCGGGCCACCTCGACGACACCCACGCTGTCGTCACCGACGGCCGGGAGCGGCTCGGGGTCGGGGACCGGGTCGCGACCCGGCGCAACGACCGCGACCTCGGCGTGACGCAACCGCGACACCTGGACCATCACCGCCATCGGCGCCGACGGCAGCCTCACCCTGCGCGGCCGACGCGCCACCGACCTGCGCACCGTCCCGGCCGGCTACGCCCGCGAGCACGTCGAGCTCGCCTACGCGACCACGGTCTACGGCGCCCAGGGCGAGACCACCAGCACCGGGCACCTGATGCTGGGCGAGCACACCTCGGCCGCCTCGGCCTACGTCGCGATGACCCGCGGCCGGGACAACAACATCGCCCACCTGGTCGCCGAGGACGACAGACGACGCCCGGCGCCAGTGGGAGCAGGTGTTCGGCCGCGACCGGGCCGACCTCGGCCCCGCGGCCGCCGCCGAGCAGGCCGCCGAGGACATCGAGCGCTACGGCACCCAGAAACCCACCCGCCCCCTCGACGAGGTCCTCACCGACCTGTGGGCGGCCTGGACCCGGCAGGCCGACCTCCACGAACAACACCAACGCCTGGCCGGTGAACGCGACGCCCTCCAGCAGGTCGCCGCGATCCAGGCCCGCTACACACCCGACCGAGAGCGCCTCAGCAGCGAGGAGGTCGACGCCAGGCGCAGCTGGCTGGAGGCACGCCAGCAGGTCGTCGACCTCGACGCCGCACTCAAGTCCGAGACAGCCGACCTCCAGACGCGGGTCTGGGGCGCGTGGCGCCAGGAACTCTCACAGGCGCAGCGAGCCGCCGAGGTCGTCCGTGACGGCGCCGGGCGACTGGGCCAGCACCGGCGACAGGTCCGCGACGCCAGCGCCGAGCTGACCGCGTTCGCCGAACGCTGGCACCCCGCCGTGCCCGACCTGGCCACCGACCCTGCGGAGCTCGCAGACCAGGTGATGTGGCTGCACGGGCGCCGCGTCGAAGACCCGATCAACGCCTTCGTCGCCGCACGGTCGCCGACGCCCACCCGGACGCCGACCAGATCCGCGAGGCCGAACGCGACGCCTACACGGCGTACGACCGCGCCGAACAGGCACGCACCCAGCTCGACGAGGCCATGTACGCCGAGCTGCGCCCCTACGGGCAGGCAGCGCACACGCGCGACGCCAGCGGCCGACTCGCCGCCGTCGCCGACGAACTGGCAGGTGTCGAACGCGACCTGCGCACCGCCACGGCACGGGTCGAGGCCCTCGCGAGCGAACCGAGCATCCGGACGCTCCCGGACGGAGGACTCGACGGCGAACACGAGCGGTGGGCCGCCG
Organism: uncultured Actinomycetota bacterium; assembly: GCA_963812345.1. GTDB lineage: Bacteria > Actinomycetota > Actinomycetes > Propionibacteriales > Nocardioidaceae > Nocardioides. Next base: position 45,122 of record CAWEVA010000013.1, on the reverse strand, counting down.
ACCGCCTCGCCCGCCAGCAAGCCGCCGCCCGGGAAGCCAAGGAGCGCCGGCAGCGCCAGCAGGAGAGCACGGCGGATCGAGCCGCCTCCTCCGAGCCGGAGCACTCCCGACCACGGGGGGGCATCGGCCGCTGAAACTGCCTCACCGACCAGCGCCGGCAAACGATGTCCGATCCGGTCCGCAAGTTGTTGCCTTTCAAGGCATGGACAACTGCACAGCGGGCGCAGCTTGGTGGGCGCCGGTGATCGCTCCGGGAGGTGCTCGCGCACCTAGGAGAACAACAAGCGCTGTCCATTCGGCACCGCTGCCGCGCTTGAAGGTTCACCACACCACCAACAAGGAGAAGCACATGAGCACCGCACCGCACCACGACGACAACAACCACAGACCGGACCCACGGCGACGACGAGAGGGCCGCCATCGAGAAAGCCGCCGCCCAGCTCCGGGTCCCGGTCGCCACCCTGCGGTACTGGCGAACCCACCGCAGGTTGTGGCGGACCCAACCTGGACGCCGACCTGGCTCCGGGCCCATCGGGTCCTGACCGTGGACTGCGCGTTCTCAGGCGTCGTACGAACACGCCATGGCTCCGGCCCGTCGATGCCGCCTGGACCGCGGGCTCCCAGGCCGCCCGGATCTTCTCCGGCAGCACGAGCTCGGTCCAGGCATCCACCAGCAGGGCTCCGTCGACCCAGCGCATGATCATGTGCTGGTCGCCCTCGGCCAGCAGGTTCTCGTACAAGCGCCGACGATCCGCCCGGTCCCGCAGATCCCACTCGTCCTGCTCGGTGTGGCCGACCAGGTCGGGCATCCGTACCCGTGTCGAAGCACCCCGGCACCTCGACCCGCCACAGCCGGTCCGGGTACCAGAACGCCTTCAACCCCGGCAGGAAGTCGACCTCCCAGACCACCGTCGTCACCATGCCCAAGTCGGCGCCCGCGGCCTGCATCAGTCGCTCGGCGACATCGAGCATCGGGACCTTCCGACGCCGCTCGTACATCGACACCGCCGACTGCGTCGTCCCGGCCCGGCGCCGCCAACTCGGCCTGCGTCAGACCAGCCCCGCGCCGCGCCAGCTCGATGATCGTCGGTCGCTCCACACACTCGATTATCGCCAGCCAGCGATATTCCGCCACCTGATTGGAGAGCCCTGCGCACCTACCTCGTCAACGCAGGACCTTCCCGCGCCCGCACCTCACCGTCACGACCACCCCAAGGAGGCACCACATGACCGCTCAACCCACCACCCCGAACCCGCGCCGCAACCCCGGCGACGAGATGCTCACCCTCCAAGAAGCCTGCGCCTTCCTCCGCGTCCCCGAAGGCACCCTGCGCTACTGGCGCCACCTCGGCTGCGGCCCCCGCAGCTTCAAGGTCGGCCGCCACGTCCGCTACTGGCGCGCCGACCTCGTCCTCTGGCTCACCGAACAGACCGATCGCGCACAGCGCTCGTGACTCGACCTACGGACCGAGCAACGCCAGCGGCACCACGGCAACGCCGTGCGGGGCGCGTGTGCGCCGGCCTGCAGAAGTCGGTCGACCACGCGAGGCCGGTAGCGCGTGTCGCGAACTTCGCAGATGGACGCCTTCGGACTATGCATTTCGACGCCTCTGAACTCTGCGGTTCGGCACAGCATCCCGGGCATCGTGCTTGTCGACCTCGCGCTTGCCGAGACCGGGTGCCGCACCTAGGGCAGGTGCTGCACCGTGTCGCGCGCGTTGTGCAGAACGCGAACGACGATCATGGTCTCGTCCGTGTCCCGGTAGAACGCACCGCTCGAAACCGTCTCATCCGGGCGCGACGGAGACCGGGGAGCCCATCAACCGGGGGCGCACATGCGGGAAGATCCGGATGCGCTCAACGACGGCATCGAAGGCGAGTGCGAAGTCGTCGCTCAGTGCGGGGTCGATCGCTGCGTAGTGGTCGCGCGCTCGGCGCAGGTCATCGACGCGTGCTCGCCGAGTACGATCCTTACGTCGTCGGCACAATCACTGCGGACTCCGTCCAATCGCGAGTTCGTCCGGGTGATCGTCGACTGCTTCAAGCGCTTCGATGAGGCGCCGCCGTCGTCGTCGGTCGGGATCTACATGGCCTCGCCGAAGTGAGTGCGCAGCGCCTCCTGGATCACCTCCGAGCGGGAGCGGTGCTCCACCGCCCGCGCCCGCTCCACCATCTCGTACAGTTCCTCCGGGAGCATCACCGCAACCTTCCGAACGGCCATGCCAACCTCCTCGGTATGAGGGAATCATACCGAAGCCGCGTGGCGGCGACACTCTCCGCAGGCGTGCGGCCGCAGCGCCAGAGTTCCGCGAAAAGTCCGCAAGATTCTCGGCGATTGCCATCGCGAGCCAACGCCACCAAACGTATCCGCAGGTCAGACCCCCAGGTGTCGGTACGGACAAAGGATCACGGTGCAGTTCACCAACTACCGCTGAACGGCCGCGTTTGCGCAGGTCGCGCCTAGTTGGTCACCGGAGTCCGCACAGCGCCTGCAGAATCGTGGACCCCAGTACGGGGTTGGTCACCTGCTTGCCACCACGGGCGGCAAGGCGCGTCGTCACCCCCATGACGCGCCTGCTACGTCCTGACCCCTACGCCCCTAACGCATGGAGATGTGACACAGAGCCCGACGGCCAAGCGCCCGCTGAAAGCCGCATGCCGGCGCACTCCCGGCGCACTTACGGTCGTGATCAGCCGAAGGCCACCGGCTGCCGCTGGAACCGCCACTCGAGGTCCGCCGCGCCATCAGTCCAGTGGTCGATGACCGCGTAACGCGTCTTGCCTGGCGGCACCTCGAAGGACTCACGCAACGTCGCCCCGGAGTCGGATTCCGCTGATATCTCGTGTCCGCCCGAGGGCAGGGCCAGCGGGAAACTCACCCAGTTGTGCTGACCTTCGACATGAAAGTCGCCGTCGACCACGATGACACCGTCGATCATCACCGTCAGGCGGACCTCTTCGTCGTCGAAGGACTGGTTGCTGACATGGAGGACCAGGTCTGCCTTGGTCTCGGCGACAAGCCTCACGGCAGCGTCGGCGGCAGTGACCTCCGCGTGCGGAGCGGGGTCCACACCCTGCGCGGCCCCGCAGCCGATGAGAGCCCACAGAGCGAGGGCGAGGGCGAGGCGCACGGTCACAAGTATGGGACGTGAAGGCCCACGAGGTGGTTCCCGGTGCGCCACCAGTGATTGACTTCAAGTCAACTTGAAGTTGCATGCTCCTTGCATGACGAACCACGAACAGTCACAGAAGGTCGCGGTGATCACCGGCGCCTCCCAGGGCCTGGGAGCCGCGCTGGCCCGCGAGCTGGACCGACACGGGTGGACCCTGGTCCTCGACGCCCGCGACGCCGCCCGGCTGGATGCGTCCGTCGAGGGACTGGCCCACGCGCACCCAATCGCCGGAGACGTCACCGATGCCGGCCATCGCGCCGCGCTGGCCGCCCGCGCCGCCGAGCTCGGGGGCGCCAACCTGCTGGTCAACAACGCCAGCACCCTCGGGGCCAGCCCGCAGCCCACCGTCGCCGACCTGGCCCCCGAGGTCCTCGAAGACGTCTTCCGCACCAATCTGCACGCCCCGGTGGAGCTGGTCCGGCTGCTGCTGCCGCAGCTGCGCGGCACCGGCGGAACGGTTCTGAACATCAGCTCCGACGCGTCGGTCGAGGGCTACCCGGGCTGGGGCGCGTACGGCGCCTCGAAGGCCGCCCTCGACCAGGTGAGTCGGGTCCTCGCGGCCGAGGAGCCGTCCGTCAGGGTGTACGCCGTCGACCCCGGCGACATGCGGACCCAGATGCACCAGGACGCGTTCCCCGGCGAGGACATCTCCGACCGGCCGCCGCCCGAGGACGTCGTACCCCACCTGGTCGCGCTGCTCGCGAGCGACCTCCCCAGCGGGCGTTACCGCGCCGCCGAGATCCCTGTGCCGGCCGGGGTCGGCCGATGACCGGGTCCACTGCGTTCGAACCTGCCGCCGACCCGACGCCCGGCCCCGAGGCCACCGCCACACCCGAGTCCCGGGGCCTCGCCCGCGACGCGGTGCAGATGCTCGTGGCGCGGCCCGGGCTGCTCGCCCACCGCCGGGTCAGCGACCTCCCCGACGAGCTGCGTCCCGGAGACCTGCTGGTGGTCAACACCTCCGCCACGCTTCCCGCCGCCGTCGACCTCGACCGGGAAAGGGCCGGCCAGGCCGTGCACGTCTCCACCCAGCTCGACGACGGGGCCTGGGTGATCGAGGTACGCCGGGCCGACGGCACCGGACCCGCGCGGGTCACCGAGGGTGAGGTCCTGCACCTGCCCGGGGGCCTCCGCCTCCGGGTGACCGGCGCGCACCCGCCCGGCCAGCACCGGCTGTGGCGGGTCGCCCCCTCCCCCTGGCGCGACACCGTCGACTACCTGGCAGACCACGGCCGCCCGATCGGCTACCGCTACCTCGACTCCCCCGTGCCCCTGGGCGACCTGCAGAACGTGTACGCCGACCGGGCCGGCAGTGCAGAGATGCCGAGCGCCGGCCGCCCGCTGACCGAAAGCGTCCTGGTGCGGCTCATCAGCCGCGGCGTGGTGGTCGCCCCGCTCGTGCTCGACACCGGAGTCTCCAGCCAGGAGGCGCACGAGCCCCCGCAGCCCGAGCGGTTCACGATCCCCGACGTCACCGCCCGGTTGGTCAACGAGACCCGCCGGGTCGGCCGCCGGGTGGTCGCCGTCGGCACCACGGTGGTGCGTGCCCTCGAGACGGTGGCCGACCGCACCGGACGAGTCCACGCCGCCACCGGCTGGACCAGCCTGGTCCTCGGCCCGGACCGGCCGGCCCGAACGGTGGGCGGCCTCCTCACCGGGCTGCACGACCTCCACGCCAGCCACCTCGACCTGGTCGAGGCGGTGGCCGGCGCCGCCCTGGTCCGCGACGCCTACGCGGCCGCCACCGATGCGCCGACGCCGTACCTGTGGCACGAGCTCGGCGACACGATGCTGTTCCTGCCCTAGCCGGCGGCCATCGCCGGGACGACCGCCGCACCGACCGCCGGGGTCAGCCAGACCCTGACGTCCTCCTCCAGCCCGATGGCCTGGGCGTGGGTGCGGGTGAGTACGACGGTGACCTCGTCCCCGTCCTCGGTCAGCACGGTGGCGCGCACCTCGAAGCCGACCCGCAGCACCCGGAGCACGTAACCGGGCGTGGCGCCGGCCAGCCCGGGAACGGCCGAGATCTCGATGTCGTGCGGCCGGATGTTGATCCCGTTGAGGCGGGTGACCTCACCCAGGAACCCCATCACGAAGTCGCTGGCCGGCTCGTCGTACAGCTGCTCGGGGCTGCCGATCTGCTCGACCCGCCCGTCGTTGATCACGACGATCTCGTCGGCGACCTCGAGGGCCTCCTCCTGGTCGTGCGTGACGAACACCGTGGTCACGTGCACCTCGTCGTGCAGCCGGCGCAGCCAGTCGCGCAGCTCCTTGCGGACCTTCGCGTCGAGGGCGCCGAACGGCTCGTCCAGCAGCAGCACGGTCGGCTCGACGGCGAGTGCCCGGGCCAGCGCCATCCGCTGCCGCTGCCCACCGGAGAGCTGGGAGGGCATCCGGTGCGCGAACTGCGACAGGTGCACCAGCTTCAGCAGCTCGTCGACCCGCTCGGCCACTTCCGCCTTCGACTTCTTCCTGATCTCCAGGCCGAAGGCGACGTTCTTCGCCACCGACATGTGCTTGAACACGGCGTAGTGCTGGAAGACGAACCCGACGTTTCGCTTGCGCGGCGGCAGCTTCGTGGCGTCGACGCCTTCGATCCCGATCGTGCCCGAGTCGGCGGACTCGAGCCCGGCGATGATCCGGAGCAGGGTCGACTTGCCGCCACCGGACGGCCCGAGGAGCGCGGTGAGCTGCCCCGTCGGGATGGTGACGCTGACGTCGTCGAGGGCGACGAAGTCGCCGAACGACTTGGTGACGTTGGAGATCTGGATGCTCATGCGTTTTCCTTCGGTCGCAGGAGGGAGACGACCACGATGCACAGCACGCTCGCGGCCGCCAGGATGAAGGAGGTCGCGTAGGCGGCCTCCTGCTCGAAGTTCTGGTACTTCTGCTCGACGATGAGGGTTGCCGTCTGGGTCTGGCCGGTGAAGTTGCCCGACACGATCTTCACGGCGCCGAACTCCCCCAGGGAGCGCGCCAGCGAGAGGACGACGCCGTAGACGACGGCCCACTTGATGCTGGGGAGCGTGATCCTCAGGAAGGTCTGGCGGGCGTTGGCCCCGAGGCTCCGGGCGGCCTGCTCCTGGTCGTCGCCGACCTCGGTCAGGACCGGCACGACCTCTCGGATGACCAGGGGGAGGGCGACGAAGCAGGTCGCCATGATCATGCCCGGCGTACTGAAGATGACCTGGTAGCCGGCGGACTCCAGGGTCGGACCGAACCAGCCGGTGCGCCCGTTGTAGACCAGCAGCAGGGCGAGGCCCACGACGACCGGCGAGACCGAAAGCGGTACGTCGATCAACGCCGACAGCACCCGCTTCCCGGGGAACTCGTAGCGCACGAGCAGCATCGAGATGGTCACGCCGAAGGCCAGGTTGATCACGACCGCCCAGAACGCCACCTCGGCCGTCAGGAGCAGGGCACCCTGGACGGCGGGGTCGCTGAGCGTGTCCGTGAGCGTGGTCAGACCGTCGGCGAACGTCTCCACGACGATGAACGAGACCGGCCAGGCCACGAGGAAGAACACGTATCCCACGGCCACCAGCCGCAGGAGCCACTTGACGGGGGTCGCGACATCAACCACGGCGGGCCACCCTCCTCTGGACCACGTCCAGGACGACGATCACGACGAGCGCGATCGCGAGCATCAACGAGGCCACCGCTGCGGCGGCGGCAGCGTTGCCGCCCTCGATGAACGAGACCACCCGGACCGAGACCACCTCGGTGCGGAACGGCAGGTTGCCGCTCAGCAGCACCAGGGAGCCGTACTCGGAGATTGCGCGCGCGAACGACAGGGCGGCGCCGGCCGCGATCGCCGGGAACAGGCTGGGCAGGATGATCCGGCGGAACACCGTCAGCCGGCTCGCACCGAGCGAGGCCGCCGCCTCCTCCACGTCGTGCTCGAGCTCCTCCAGCACCGGCTGCACCGTGCGCACGATGAAGGGGAGGGTGACGAACGCCAGCGCCAGGAAGACCGCCTTCTCGGTGTTGGCCCAGTCGACCCCGAGCGGGCTCCCCTTGCCGTACAGCGAGAGCAGCACCAGGCCGGCCACGATGGTCGGGAGCGCGAACGGGATGTCGATGACGACGTCCAGCGCACGCTTGCCCCAGAAGCGGTCCCGCACCAGGACCCAGGCGATGACCGTGCCGACGACCACGTTGACCACGGTCACCAGCACGGACGTGAAGACCGTGAGCTTGATCGCGGCCCACGTCTGGGGGTTGGTCAGGGTCGCGACGTAGGCGTCCCAGCCGCCGCCGGCCGCGGTCACCACGACCGCGGCGAGCGGGATCAGGACCAGAATGCTGAACCAGGTCACCGAGATCCCGAGGGCCAGCGAGGAGCCCGGGGTCAGGTTCGTGGAGGTGCGTCCACCCGAGCCGCGGCCCGGCCGGCGCGTGGGCGCCGGCCGGGCCGAGACATCAGCTACAACAGTCGTCACTCTTCGCCCTCGGTCCCCGTCTTCGCCTGGAGCTTCGGGATGATGCCCTCGGCCTCGTCGAAGAACTTCGCGTCGGCCTCGGCCCAGCCACCGAAGTCGTCGTCGACCGTGTACAGCGTGCCCGGGGTCGGGAACGGGTCAGCCGGGTCGTTGGCGCCCTCCACCTCGGGCAGCTCGACACCGTCGACGACCGGCCGGAACCCGGAGAGGGCGTAGTCGGCCTGCGCCTCGGGCGTGGTCAGGAACTCGAGGAAGCTCTGCGCGCTGTCGCCCGCGTCGCTCAGCACGGCGCGCGGGGTTCTCGATCAGGAGCGTGTCGTCGGGGACGACGTAGTCGAACGGCTCGCCGTTCTGGCGGGCCAGGATCGCCTCGTTCTCGTAGGAGATCAGGACGTCACCGTTGCCCTCGGAGAACGCGGTCGTCGCGTCGCGCGCCGACGCCGGCAGCGCGATCGTGTTCTGGAGGAGCTTGGTGAAGAACTGCTCCGCCTCGGCGTCGCTTCCGCCCGCCCCGGTGACGTGGGCCCAGGCAGCGAGCATGTTCCACTTCGCCGAACCGGACGAGGCCGGGTTGGGGGTGATGATCTCGACGCCGGGCTTGACGAGGTCGTCCCAGCCCTGGATGTTCTCCGGGTTGCCCTCGCGGACCACGAAGGACACGACCGAGGACGTGACGATGCCCTTGGTCTCGTTGTCCTTCCAGTCCTCGGCGACCAGGCCGGCGTCCACGAGCCGCTGCAGGTCGGGCTCCAGCGAGAAGTGCACGATGTCGGCGTCGAGTCCGCCCTCGACGGCACGGCTCTGGTCGCCGGAGGCGCCGTACGACGTCTGGAAGGTGACGCCCTCGCCGTCGGAGGTGCCCTCGAACTCCTCGAACACGGGCACGTTGGCCGCCTCGAGCACCGAGAAGCCGACCAGGCTGAGTCGATCTCCGCCCGTGGCGCCGCCACTGGCGCCCGAGCATGCGGTCAGGGCGAGTACGCCGGTCAGCGATGCCGCCACTGCGGCCTTGAACTTGGCAGTCATGTCCATCTCTCTCTGTTTGCGTTCCCTCGGTGCGGCGCCGCAGCTGCCGCACGACCCGAGAAGGTGCGTATCTGACTATTGACGAGCAGAGTAGTGGACTTTAGCGACTTAGATAGAATCTTCCACATCGTGGCGTGTCTCACCCGTCCAGATCCGGGAGACGATGCACGCCAGGTTGAGCGACGGGACTATCGTGGGAAAGTCGTGGCAGGGACCGATGCCGAGCAGAACTGGAACACGTTCCAGTTCTCACATACCGTTGGTATCATTGGTCTAGCCAGCCAGCAAGGAGAGGGATGGGAGCGGTGACCAAGCAGGTCAAGCAGCTCGACCGGGTCATCATCCGGTTCGCGGGGGACTCCGGCGACGGCATGCAGCTGACCGGGGACCGGTTCACGCAGGAGTCGGCCGCGTTCGGCAACGACCTGTCGACGCTGCCCAACTTCCCGGCCGAGATCCGCGCGCCGCAGGGCACGCTGCCCGGCGTCTCGTCGTTCCAGGTCCACTTCGCCGACCACGACATCCTCACGCCCGGGGACGCACCCGACGTACTGGTCGCGATGAACCCGGCTGCGCTGCGGGCCAACCTCGGCGACCTGCCCAAGGGCGCCACGATCATCGTCGACACCCACGACTTCACCTCGCGCAACCTCACCAAGGCGGGCTACTCCGCCAGCCCGCTCGACGACGGCTCCCTCGACGAGTACGCCCTCCACCCCGTCGACCTGACCGGGATGACCGTCGAGGCGGTCAAGGAGTTCGGGCTGTCCCGCAAGGACGCCGCCCGGGCCAAGAACATGTTCGCGCTGGGGCTGCTCTCCTGGATGTACGGCCGCCCGATCGAGTCGACGATCTCGTTCCTCGAGCGCCGCTTCGCCCGGGTCCCCGACATCCGCGACGCCAACGTCACGGCGTTCAACAAGGGCTGGCACTTCGGCGAGACCACCGAGGCGTTCGTCGTCTCCTACGAGATCAAGCCGGCCCCGATGGACCCGGGCACCTACCGCAACATCACCGGCAACCTCGCGCTGGCCTACGGCCTGATCGCCGGGGGCGTGCAGTCCGGCCTGCCGATCTTCCTGGGCTCCTACCCGATCACGCCGGCCTCCGACATCCTCCACGAGCTGTCGAAGCACAAGTCGTTCGGCGTGACGACGTTCCAGGCCGAGGACGAGATCGCCGGCATCGGCGCCGCGCTCGGGGCCTCCTTCGCCGGAAGCCTCGGCGTCACCACCACCTCCGGCCCCGGCATCGCCCTGAAGTCCGAGACCATCGGGCTGGCCGTGATGACCGAGCTTCCCCTCCTCGTGATCGACGTGCAGCGCGGCGGCCCGTCGACCGGCCTCCCGACCAAGACCGAGCAGGCCGACCTGCTGCAGGCGATGTTCGGCCGCAACGGCGAGTCCCCGGTCCCGATCATCGCGCCGCGCTCCCCCGGCGACTGCTTCGACGCCACGCTCGAGGCGATCCGGATCGCGATCACCCACCGCACCCCGGTGATGCTGCTCTCCGACGGGATGCTCGCGAACGGGTCGGAGCCGTGGCGGATCCCCGAGGTCTCCGAGCTCGCGCCGATCGACCCCGACTTCGCCACCCAGCCCAACCACGGCGACGGGGACGACAAGGACTTCTGGCCCTACGTCCGCGACGAGGCCACCCTGGCCCGGCCGTGGGCGATCCCCGGCACCCCCGGGCTGGAGCACCGGATCGGCGGACTGGAGAAGGGCGACGGGCACGGCAACATCTCCTACGACCCGGCCAACCACGACTTCATGGTGCGCACCCGCCAGGCCAAGGTCGACCGGATCGCCGACTCCCTGCCGCCGATGGAGGTCGACGACCCCACCGGCGAGGCCAAGGTGCTGGTGCTCGGCTGGGGGTCGACGTACGGCCCGATCGGCGCCGGCTGCCGCCGGGTCCGCAAGGCCGGCTACCACGTCGCCCAGGCCCACCTGCGCCACCTCAACCCCTTCCCGAAGGACCTCGGCGAGGTCCTCGCCCGCTACGACAAGGTGCTGGTCCCCGAGATGAACCTCGGCCAGCTCAGCATGCTGCTGCGCGCGAAGTACCTCGTCGACGTGATCGGCTACAACCACGTCCGCGGTCTGCCGCTGAAGGCCGCCGAGCTCGCCGAGGCGATCGGGGAGCTCGTCTCGCAGGCCGAAGGCATCAACGTCGACCTGACCGCACCCGCCGAGGAGGCAGTCAAGTGAGCACACCGAGCTCCCGTTCCCGTCCCACCGCAGCGGTGTCGAGTCGGTGCCGACCACCGACGAGCCCCAGACCGGCAAGGACTTCACCAGCACCCAGGAGGTCCGCTGGTGCCCGGGCTGCGGCGACTACGCCGTCCTCAAGGCCGTGCAGGGCTTCCTGCCCGAGCTCGGCCTGCGCCGGGAGAACATCGTCTTCGTCTCCGGCATCGGCTGCTCGTCGCGGTTCCCCTACTACCTCGACACCTACGGGATGCACTCGATCCACGGCCGGGCCCCGTCGATCGCGACCGGCATCGCCACCGTCGCGCGCGGACCTCTCGGTGTGGGTGGTCACCGGTGACGGCGACGCGCTGTCCATCGGCGGCAACCACCTGATCCACGCCCTGCGCCGGAACGTGAACATGACGATCCTGCTGTTCAACAACCGGATCTACGGCCTGACCAAGGGCCAGTACTCCCCGACCTCCGAGCCCGGCAAGGTCACCAAGTCGACCCCGATGGGTTCGGTGGACCACCCGTTCAACCCGGTGTCACTGGCACTCGGCGCGGAGGGCTCGTTCGTGGCCCGCACGATCGACTCCGACCGCAAGCACCTGACCTCGGTGCTCTCCGCTGCGGCGGCGCACCGCGGCACGGCGTTCGTCGAGATCTACCAGAACTGCCCGATCTTCAACGACGGCGCGTTCGACGCGATCAAGGACCGCGACACCAAGGAGGACGCGATCATCCCGCTCGTCCACGGCGAGCCGATCCGGTTCGGCGTCGGCGGCGCCAAGGGACTGGTCCGCGACACCGCCACCGGCGGCGTGAAGGTCGCCGAGGTCGCCGAGGTCGGTGAGGCTTCGCTGCTCGTCCACGACGCCCACAACCCGGACCCGACGACCGCGTTCGCGATCTCGCGGCTCACCGATGCCGGCTACCTCCACCAGGCCCCGATCGGGATCTTCCGCCAGGTCGACCGTCCGACGTACGACGACCTGGCCCGCGACCAGATCACCACCGCCCGGGGCGACGGCGACGAGGACTCCACCGACCGTCTCGCTGCCCTGATCGGCGGCGGCGACACCTGGACGGTCGTCTAGCCCCCGTTCGTTGAGTTGGGCGGGATGGCCCTTGAGTTGGGCTTCGTGGCCCCGGCGCGGGGCCTTCATGCCCATTTCGAGGGGCCATCATGCCCAACTCAACACTCAGGCGGAGCGGGTGGCGACGATGTCGGCGAAGGCCTCGAGGGCCTCGCGGACGGGGGCCTGCGGCAGCACGGCCAGCAGATCCTTGGCCTCCTGGGCGCGGGCGACGACGTAGGCCCTCGCCTCGTCGATGGCGGGGTGCTTGCGGAGCAGGTCGAGCGCCTCGGCGTGCCGGTCGTCGTCGGTCAGGTCACCGGCCAGCAGCTCCAGCAGCCGGGCGTCGTCGGGATCGGTCGACTGCTGGGCCATGAGCACCGGCAGCGTCGGCACCCCCTCGCGCAGGTCGGTGCCGGGGGTCTTGCCCGACTCGACGGTGTCGGAGGCGATGTCGAGGATGTCGTCGGAGAGCTGGAAGGCCGACCCCACGATCTCGCCGTACGCCGTCAGCGCCTCCTCGATCTCGCGGGACGCGCCGCCGAAGCGGGCGCCGTACCTCGCCGCGGTGGCGATCAGCGAGCCGGTCTTGCCCGCGACCACGTCGAGGTAGTGCGCGAGCGGGTCCTCGCCCGGGCCGGGCGGCACCGTCTCCAGGATCTGGCCCTCGACCAGCTTGGTGAACGTCTGCGCCTGGATGCGGACCGCGTCGGGGCCGAGCTCCGCGGTCAGCTCGGAGGACTTCGAGAAGAGGAAGTCGCCGGTGAGGATCGCGACGTGGTTGTCCCAGCGCGCGTTGGCCGACTCGGCTCCGCGCCTCAGGGCCGCCTCGTCCATCACGTCGTCGTGGTAGAGCGAGGCGAGATGGGTCAGCTCGACGACGCAGGCCGCGGTGACGACGTCGTAGGAGTCGGGGTGGTCGCCGGTCTCGGCCGCGAGGAGCACCAGCAGCGGGCGGAAGCGCTTCCCGCCCGCCTCCATCAGGTGACTGGCCGCCTCGGTGACGAACGCCGGCCCGGCTGCGAACGTGTCCGGACAGGGCGTCCTCGACGACGGTCATCCGCTCCCGGAGGCGGTCGGCGAGGGCGCTGTCGGTGACCGGCAGAGCCAGCGCGCTGGGGCTGCTCACCTGAGGAATTGTCCCGCACTGCCGGCCAGCTCGAGGACCGGCCCTGGCATGAGGCCGATCGCGAGGGTCGCCGCGGCGCCGACGGCGATGGTGGCCGCGGTGAGCACCGAGGGGCTGGCGACGCTCGGCGCCTCGCCGGTCGGCTCGGAGAAGTACATCAGCACGATGACGCGGACGTAGAAGAACGCAGCCACGATGCTCATCAGCACCGCCGCGATCACCACCGGCCAGGCGCCGGCGGACAGGGCCACCTCGAAGACCGCCCACTTGCCGACGAAGCCCGACGTCAGCGGGATCCCGGCCATGGCCAGGAGGAAGAACGCGAAGACGCCGGCCACCACCGGGGCCTCCTTGCCCAGCCCGGCCCAGCGGGAGAGGTGGGTCTGCTCGCCGCCGGAGTCGCGGACGAGGGTGACCACGGCGAAGGCGCCGAGCGTCGCGAAGCCGTAGGTCACCAGGTAGAAGAGCACCGCCTGGAGGGAGGTGAGCTGGCCCGACCGTGAGTTCGGTTGCGCTCTGCACGCCGAGCACACCGGTCAGCAGGAACCCGGTGTGCGCCACCGAGGAGTAGGCCAGCAGCCGCTTGATGTCGGTCTGCGCGATGGCGAGGACCGAGCCGACCACCATGGTGAGGATGGCGACGATCCACATCATCGGCTGCCAGCTCCAGCGGTCGGCGCCGAAGGCGACGTAGAACAGTCGGAGGATGGCGCCGAACGCGGCCACCTTGGTGGCTGCCGCCATGAACGCGGTCACCGACGTCGGGGCCCCCTGGTAGACGTCAGGAGTCCAGGCCTGGAACGGCGCGGCTCCGACCTTGAAGAAGAGGCCGACGGCCAGCATCCCCATGCCGATCAGCAGCAGCGTGTCGTTGCCGACGTCGTTGCGGATCGCCTCGTTGATCGCCGCCGAACTCCATCGACCCGGCGAAGCCGTAGACCAGCGCGATGCCGTAGAGGAAGAAGCCGGAGGAGAACGCCCCGAGCAGGAAGTACTTCAGCGCGGCCTCCTGGCTGAGCAGGCGCCGGCGGCGGGCGAGCCCGCAGAGCAGGTAGAGCGGGAGGGAGAGGACCTCCAGGGCGACGAACATGGTCAGCAGGTCGTTGGCGGCCGGGAAGAGCATCATCCCGCCGACCGCGAACAGGACCAGCGGGTAGACCTCGGTGTGCTCCATTCCGGCGGTGGAGGCCCGGCGCTCGGCCTCGGTGCCGGGGAGCGCAGCCGCCTGCCCGGCGAAGGCGGTGACGCCGCCCTCGAGGCGCCGTTCGGCGAACAGCAGCACGCCGCCGATGGCGAAGACGAGCACCACGCCCCAGAGGAAGACGCTCGGGCCGTCGACGGCGATCGTGCCCTCGGCGGCGATCAGGCCACGGGCCACTCCGTCGCCGAGCGTCGGGAGGTCGGCGGCGACGAGGCAGGTGCCGACCAGCGCGACGACCAGGCCGGCCAGGGTCATCAGGCTCTGGACGGCGTACCGAGCGGATCGCGGCACGAACGCCTCCACGAGTACGCCGGCGCACGCGACGCCGAAGACGACCAGCATCGGCCACAGCTGGGCGTACTCGATCTGCGGCTTCTGACGAACTCCATCAGTGGTCGCCCTCCTCGGCCGACGCGTTGCCTCCGGGGCTCACGACCGGCCCGTCGTCGCTGACGCCCGCCTGCTCGAGGGTGGTGTCGACGGTCGGGTTGATCACGTCGAGCATCGGCATCGGGTAGAAGCCGAAGAGCACCAGCGCCAGCACCAGCGGAGCGACCACACCCACCTCGCGGCGGTCGAGGTCGGTGTAGCCCGCGAGCCCGGGACCGGGCGGGCCGGTCATCGTGCGTTGGTACATCCACAGGGCGTAGATCGCGGCGAGCACGATCGCGGTCACCGCGATCGCACCGGCCCACCAGGCGTAGTCGAACGCCGAGATCAGGACCAGGATCTCCGAGACGAACGGCGAGAGGCCCGGGCAGCCCGCAGGTGGCGAGCCCGGCGATCAGGAACGACCCGGCGAGCACCGGCGCCACCTTCTCGACCCCGCCGTGCATCCGGCTCATCAGTGGCGTGCCGGTGCGCCGGATCAGGAATCCGGCGACCAGGAACAGCAGCGCGGTCGCGAGGCCGTGGTTGACCATGTAGAGGATCGCACCGCTGCTGCCCTCGCTGCTGAACACGAAGATGCCGAGCACGATCAGCCCGAAGTGGCTCAGCGACGTGAGGCCGATCAGCCGGAGGATGTCGTCCTGGCCGATGGCGATCAGGGCGCCGTAGACGATGCGAGATCAGCGCGAGCACGACGACGACGGGCGTGGCCCACTCCGACGCCTCCGGGAACAGCCCGAGGCAGAACCGGAGCATGCCGAACGTGCCGATCTTGTCGAGCACGCAGACCAGCAGCACGCTGGTCCCGGTCGTGGCCTTCTCGGTCGTGTCCGCCAGCCAGGTGTGGACCGGGAACAGCGGCGCCTTGATCGCGAACGCGATGAAGAACCCGGCGAACAGCCACCGCTGCGCGGTCTCGTCGATGTCGATCGCGGCCAGGTCCGAGATGAGGTACGACGGGTCGCCGGCCCGCGCGGAGACGACGTACAGCCCGATCACCGAGGCGAGCATCACCAGGCCGCCCGCGAGCTGGTAGATCAGGAACTTCACCGCCGCGCGGCTGCGGCCGGGACGGCCGAACCCGCCGATCAGGAAGTAGGCCGGGATCAGGGTGGCCTCGAACACGACGTAGAACAGGAAGACGTCGGTGGCGGCGAAGACCGCGATCGACAGCGCCTCGAGGGCCAGCACCCAGGCCGAGAACGCCGCCGCACCAGGCGCGTCGAAGAGGCCGACCTCGTCGGCGTGACGCGACGAGGCGACGAGCACGATCGGCACCAGCACCGCGGTCAGCAGGATCATCAGCAGGCCGAGGCCGTCGACGCCGAGGGCGTAGTTGGCGCCGAAGACGGCGATCCACTCGTGCTGCTCGACGAACTGCATGCCGCCACCGGCGTCGTACCCGGCGGCGACGACGCCAGCACCGACGAGTGTCAGACCGGAGACAGCCGAGGGCCACCTGTCGGGGCAGGGCGGTGCGCGGCAGGAACGCCGTGACGAGCGCGCCGACCAGGGGCAGCGCGATGAGCGCGGTGAGCCAGGGGAACTCGTTCATGCGAGGTTCACCGCCAGGAGAGCGAGGACGATGAGCAGCACACCGCCGAGAACGGACAGGGCATAGGAGCGCACGAAGCCGTTCTGGATCCGCCGGAAGACACCGGAGAAGCCGCCGACGGCGGCCGAGCCGCCCTCGACCATGCCGTCGACCGCGACGCGGTCCATGGTGAGGAGGCCGCCGACCACGCGCCGCCCCGGGTCGACCACGAGGGTGTCGTTGATGGCGTTGCCGTACAGCTCCTCGCGCGCGGCGCGGGTGGCGAACGAAACGTCGCGCGGCGCCACGCGGGGCACCTCGCGCTTGCCGACGAGCAGCCACGCGAGCGCGACGCCGGCCGCCACCACGACCAGCACGATCAGCGAGACGGCCCATGCGGGCAGCAGCGGCTCTTCGTGCACGGGCTCACCCACGACGGGGGCGAGGAAGGTGACGATCCAGTCGCCGATGAGCATGACGCCGCCCAACGCGGAGAGTGCCGCCAGCACGATCAGCGGGATGGTCATCACCTTCGGCGACTCGTGCGGGTGGACGTCCTTGGCCCAGCGCTTGTCGGTGAAGAAGGTCATCAGCATCAGCCGGGTCATGTAGAAGCCGGTGATCCCCGCCCCGAGGATGGCGAAGACTCCGACCACCCAGCTCTGGGCGAGCGCGGTCTCGATGATCGCGTCCTTGGACCAGAAGCCCGAGAAGCGGCGGGACCCCGATGATCGCGAGGTAACCCATCGTGAACGTCAGGAACGTCACCGGGATCATCTTCTGGAGCGCGCCGTAGTGCCTCATGTCGACGTCGTCGTCCATCGCGTGCATGACCGATCCGGCGCCGAGGAACATGTTGGCCTTGAAGAACCCGTGGTTCAGCAGGTGGAAGATCGCGAAGGCGTAGCCGGCGACGCCGAGCCCGGCGCCGAGCATCATGTAGCCGATCTGGCTCATGGTCGACCCGGCCAGCACCTTCTTGATGTCGTCCTTGGCGCAGCCGATGATCGCCCCCCACAGCAGGGTGACCACGGCGACGACCACCACCGCGGTCTGGGCGGTCGGTGTGAGGTCGAAGATGAAGTTGGACCTGACGATCAGGTAGACGCCGGCGGTCACCATCGTTGCGGCGTGGATCAGGGCCGAGACCGGGGTCGGGCCCTCCATCGCATCCAGGAGCCACGACTGCAGCGGCACCTGCGCGGACTTGCCGCACGCGGCCAGCAGGAGCAGCAGTCCGAGCGCGGTGAGCACGCCCTCGGAGGCCTCGCCGGCTTCAGCGCTGATGGTGTTGAAGTCGGTGGTGCCCCAGGTGACGAACATCAGCCCGACCCCCAGCGAGAGGCCGATGTCGCCGACGCGGTTGATGACGAACGCCTTCTTGGCGGCCGCGGCGGCCGAGTGTTTGTACTGCCAGAAGCCGATCAGCAGGTACGACGCGAGGCCGACGCCCTCCCAGCCCAGGAACAGGCCGAGGTAGTTGGCCGACATGACCAGCATGAGCATGGCGGCCACGAACAGGTTGAGGTAGCCGAAGAACCGGCGCCGCCGGTCGTCGTCGGCCATGTAGCCGACGGAGTAGACGTGGATCAGCGACCCGACGCCGGTGATCAGCAGCATGAACAGCGCGGTGAGCGGGTCGTAGATCAGGTCGAAGTCGACCGTGAGGTCACTGGTCTCGAACCAGGTGAACAGGTTCTGGGCGACCTGGCGGTCCTCCTCCGGGCGACCGAGCACGGCGACGAACATGGCCAGGCTGATCAGGAACGAGCCGATCGGCAGGACGCAGCCGAGCAGGTGTCCCCACCGGTCCACGACCTTGGGGAGGATGGCCCCGCCGACGAGCAGGACCACCGCGCCGAGCAGCGGCAGGGCGATCACCAGCCACAGCAGCGAGAAGACGCCGTCGGCGGTGCTGGGCTCGACCACGGGGACGGTGGTGCCTGCGAGCAGGTTGACGCCCTCGGTGAGATTCGACAAGTCCATCCCCTCAGTACTTCAGCAGGCTCGCGTCGTCGACCGAGGCCGACCGACGGGTCCGGAAGATGGTCATGATGATCGCGAGCCCCACCACGACCTCGGCCGCCGCGACGACCATGACGAAGAAGGCCGCGATCTGGCCGTCGAGGTTGCCGTGCTGCCTCGCGGCGGCCACCAGCGCGAGGTTGGCGGCGTTGAGCATCAGCTCGACGCACATGAACACCACGATCGCGTTGCGCCGGGTCAGCACCCCGACGCAGCCGATGGTGAACAGGATCGCCGACAAGACCACGTACTCGGTCATGGGCTGTCCTCCTCGGTCCGGGCGGTGACGCCGGACTTTCCGGTACGACGCCCGGCGCCCGCCGCACCGGTCGAGACCCCGCCCAGATGCTCCTGGACCTCCTCGATGTCGTCGGCCAGCGCCGGCGCCGAGCGCACGGTGCCGCGCGCGGCCAGCACCCGCGAGACCGACGTCTCCGACGTGGTGCCGTCCGGCAGGAGGGCGGGGGTGTCGACGGCGTTGTGCCGGGCGAAGACGCCCGGTGTGGGCAGTGGACCGGGGTGCTTGCCGGAGTCGGCGTAGTCGCGCATCCGCTGGGCCGCCAGGGCCGCCTGGGTGTCCTTGGGGGCGATCCGCTCCCGGTGGGCCAGCACCATCGCGCCCACCGCAGCCGTGATCAGCAGGGCGCTGGTGGTCTCGAAGGCGAAGACGTAGCGGGAGAACAGGACGTTGGCCAGAGCCTGGATGTTGCCGCCCTCGTTGGCCTCCTCCAGCCCGACGGTGGCGCCGAGCGAGACCTGGCCGAGCCCGACGATGAGCACCGCACCCAGAAGCAGCCCCGCCACGATGGCGAGGACCCGCTGGCCCTTGATCGTCTCGACCACGGAGTCGGAGGCGTCGACGCCGACGAGCATCAGCACGAACAGGAACAGCATCAGGATGGCGCCGGTGTAGACGATGATCTGGACCGCGAACAGGAACGGCGCCTCGAGGACGAGGTAGAGCACCGCAAGGCGACATCATCACCACCGCGAGCAGCAACGCTGCGTGCACGGCCTTGCGGACGAACAGGATGCCGAGAGCGGCGGCCACCATCACCGGCGCGAGAAGCCAGAAGGTCATGTCGTCGCCTCCGTGGTCTCTGCCGCGGACGGGTGGGAGAAGTTGCCGCGGTAGTAGTCGCCCTCGTCCTCACCGAGGAGCATGGGGTGCGGCGGCTGCTCCATGCCCGGCAGCAGCGGGGCGAGCAGGTCGGACTTCTCGTAGATGAGGTCGGCGCGGTTGTCGTCGGCGAGCTCGTACTCGTTGGTCATCGTCAGGGCCCGGGTCGGGCAGGCCTCGATGCACAACCCGCACAGGATGCAGCGCAGGTAGTTGATCTGGTAGACGCGGCCGTAGCGCTCACCGGGGCTGAAGCGCTCGTCCTCGGTGTTGGAGGCACCCTCGACGTAGATCGCGTCCGCCGGGCAGGCCCAGGCGCACAGCTCGCAGCCGATGCACTTCTCCAGGCCGTCGGGCCAGCGGTTGAGCTGGTGCCGGCCGTGGAACCGCGGCGCGGTCGGCAGCTTCTCGAAGGGGTACTGCTCGGTGACGACCTTCTTGAACATGGTGCGGAAGGTGACTCCGAAACCCGCGATCGGGTCCCAGAACTGCTCCCGCATGCTCTTTTCCTCGGCCATCAGGATCCGCCTCCTTGCTCGCCGGCCGTGGTGGTGACCGGCGTGCGCTTGTCGAACCTCAGCGCCTCGGCGGGGCCGCGTACGGCGCCGCCGGCCGGCATCGGCGGGACGGGGTAACCACCGGCGTACGCCTCGGTCGGCGCGGCCTGCTCGGCCTGGGCCTCGACCTCGGCCTCCTCCTTCTCGCCCACGAAGAAGAGCACCACGAACAGGGCGGCCAGCACGCCGATGCCGCCGAGGAGGTACGGGTTCGAGGCCGCCGTTCGAGCCGGACCGACGCGGACGTCGCCACGGCCACGATCCAGAGCAGCGAGATGGGGATCAGCGCGCTTCCAGCCGAAGTGCATGAACTGGTCGTAGCGGAGTCGTGGCAGGGTCCCGCGCAGCCAGATGAAGATGAAGATGAAGAACATGACCTTGCCGAAGAACCACAGCAGGGGCCAGTAGCCCTCGTTGGCGCCGGGCCAGACGTGGACGATGCCCCAGGGTGCCGCCCAGCCGCCGAGGAACAGGGTGGTGGCCAGCGCCGAGACCGTCGCCATGTTGATGTACTCGGCGAGGAAGAACAGGGCGAACTTCAGGCTGGAGTACTCGGTGTGGAAGCCGCCGACCAGCTCGCCCTCGGCCTCGGGGAGGTCGAACGGCGCCCGGTTGGTCTCACCGACCATCGAGATCAGGTAGATCACGAACGACGGCGCCAGGATCAGCGCGTACCAGCGGTCGCCCTGGGCCTGGCCGACGATCCCCGACGTCGACATCGACCCCGCGTAGAGGAACACCGCGACCAGCGCGAGGCCCATCGCGACCTCGTAGGAGATCATCTGCGCGCTGGAGCGCAGGCCGCCGAGCAAGGAGTACGTCGACCCGCTGGACCAGCCGCCCAGCACGATGCCGTAGATGCCGACCGAGGCGATCGCCATCACGAAGAGCACCGCCACCGGCATGTCGGTGAGCTGCAGGGGCGTGGTGATGTCGGTGAACGGGACCTCCACCTCGGGCCCGAACGGGATCACCGCGAAGGTCACGAAGGCCGGGATCGTGGCGATCACCGGGGCGATCAGGAAGACCACCTTGTCCGCGGCCTTCGGGATGATGTCCTCCTTCAGCGCCAGCTTCACGCCGTCGGCGAGCGACTGGAGCAGGCCGAAGGGTCCGTGCACGTTGGGGCCGATCCGGTGCTGCATCCGGGCCACGACCCGGCGCTCGAACCAGATGTTGAACAACGTGAGCAGCACCAGGACGACGAAGATCAGCACCGCCTTGACCAGGACCAGCCACCACGGGTCCTGCCCGAACGCGGAGAGGTCGTCGCCGGTCGTCGCCAGCGGGATGATCGAGATCACGAGTTCCCTCCCGTCACGGTGACCCGGGTGCCGGGCGAGGCGAGGTCCGCGAGGACGCCCCGCTTGAACGAGTTGGCCGGCACCCAGACGGTGCCGTCGACGATGTCGGCGATCTCCGCGGGCAGCGTCACCGAGCCCCGGTCACCGGTCAGCGTCACGATCGGGCCGACCGCGTCGTAGACCTCGGCCGAGACGCGGGCGACGGGAATCCGCCCGGTGGCCCGCATGTGGTCGTCGCCGTCCTGCATCGAGCCGTTGTCGATCATCTGCTTCCAGGTCGCCAGCGCCAGCCCCTCGCCGGTCTCGGTGGTCGAGTAGCGAGCGCCAGCGACGAGGAAGGGCGCTAGCGCCTGTCTCGAAACCCGTGTCGAGCAGGCCCGCACGATCGCCGTCCCAGCCACCGAAGTCCTCCATCTGGAGCCGCGCCTCGTCGACGGTCCGGAACCCGAGCCGGTGACCGGCCCCGAGCGCGCTCAGCTCCTCGGCGATGCCCGCCAGGACCCGCAGGTCGGGCAGCGATCCGGGGTTGCCGAGGATGGTGTCGAACTGGCGGAGCCGCCCCTCCCAGTTGACGAAGGTCCCCGCCTTGTCGGTGACCGGGGCGACCGGCAGGACCACGTCGGCGGCGCGGGTCACGTCGGTCTCCCGCAGCTCCAGGGACACCACGAACCGGGCGGCATCGATCGCGGCGCGGGTCGCGGCCGGGTCGGCGGTGTCGTCGGGATCGACGCCACCGATGACGAGGCCACCGATCTCGCCGGCGACGAGCGCGGCGACGATCGCGTCGGCATCGCGGCCCACTGTGCCCGGCACCGAGGCGACGCCCCAGGCCGCGGCGGCGTCGACCCGCGCCGAGGCGTCGGCGACCGGACGACCGCCCGGCAGCAGGTTGGGCAGGCACCCGGTCTCGACCGCGCCACGGTCTCCGGCCCGGCGGGGGACCCAGGCCAGCCGGGCTCCGGTCTTCTGGGCGAGGCTCGCGGCGGCCGTCAGCGCGCCGGGCGAGGTGGCCAGGCGCTCCCCGACCAGGATGACCGCGGTCTTGTCGATGCCGAACTCGGCGTGCTCGACCAGGGAGTCCAGGACCGCGGCCTCCTCGCCGGGGACCGTCGGCAGCAGCTGGCCGTTCATCTTCTGCAGGCCACGGCTGGCGTACGGCGCCACGGAGACCACCCGGGTCCCGTGCCGCGACGCCTTGCGCAGCCGCAGGAAGATCGCGCCGGCCTCGTCCTCCGGCTCGAACCCGGCGAGGACCACGGTCGCGGCGGTCTCCAGGTCGGCGTACGACACCGTGCGGCGGAGCACGACCTCGCTGGCCAGGAAGGACGCCTCCTCCTCCGACAGCGGCCGGGACCGGAAGTCGATGTCGTTGGTGCCGAGGGCGAGCCGGGCGAACTTGCTGTAGGCGTAGGCGTCCTCGGCGGTCAGCCTTCCACCGGTCAGGACGGCCGACGTCCCCGCGTCACGGAGCCCTCGCGCGGCCACGACGAACGCCTCGGGCCACGACGCGGGGCGCAGCTCACCGTCGTCGTCGCGCACCATCGGGTAGCGGAGCCGGTCGGCGCGCCTGGGCGTACTGGAAGGCGAACCGGTCCTTGTCGGTGATCCACTCCTCGTTGACCTCGGGGTCGTTGCCGGAGAGGCGGCGCATGACCTTGCCGCGCCGGTGGTCGACCCGGATCGCCGAGCCGCAGGCGTCGTGCTCGGCCACCGAGGGCGAGGAGACGAGGTCGAACGGGCGGGAGCGGAAGCGGTACTCGGCACTGGTCAGCGCACCGACCGGGCAGATCTGGATCGTGTTGCCCGAGAAGTAGGACTCGAACGGCTCCTTCTCGTAGATGCCGACCTGCTGGAGCGCGCCGCGCTCGACGAGGGCGATGAAGGGGTCGCCGGCGATCTGCTCGGAGAAGCGGGTGCATCGCGCGCACAGGACACAGCGCTCGCGGTCGAGGAGGACCTGCGCGGAGATGTTGATCGGCTTGGGGAACGTCCGCTTGACGCCCTCGAAGCGGCTCTCGCCGCGGCCGTTGGACATGGCCTGGTTCTGCAGCGGGCACTCGCCGCCCTTGTCGCACACCGGGCAGTCGAGCGGGTGGTTGATCAGCAGGAACTCCATGATTCCCTGCTGGGCCTTGTCGGCGACCTTGCTGGTGGCCTGGGTCTCGACGACCATGCCCTCCGCGACCGGCAGGGTGCATGACGCCTGCGGCTTGGGGAAGCCGCGGCCGTTGCCCGCGTCGGGCACCTCGACGAGGCACTGCCGGCAGGCGCCCACGGGGGCGAGCAGCGGGTGGTCGCAGAACCGCGGGATCTCCACCCCGATCTGCTCGGCGGCCCGGATGACCAGGGTGTCCTTGGGGACGCTGACCTGGACGCCGTCGATGGTGAGGGAGACCAGGTCGGTCTTCTCCGGCGTCTTCTCGCCGGTCGGGCTGGTCGAGACCTGGCTCATGCCTTTGCTCCAGCGGTCGCGAAGAGGGTCGAGGCGGCCGGGTCGAAGGGGCAGCCACCGTTGCGGAAGTGCGCGAGGTACTCGTCGCGGAAGAACTCGATCGAGCTGGAGATGGGCGCGACCGCACCGTCGGCCAGGGCGCAGAAGGACCGGCCCATGATGTTGTCGCACTGGTCGAGCAGCAGGTCGAGGTCGTCCTCGGTGCCCACGCCCTTCTCGAGCCGGCCGAGCACCTGCACCAGCCACCAGGTGCCCTCGCGGCAGGGGGTGCACTTGCCGCAGGACTCGTGCTTGTAGAACTCCGTCCACCGCAGCACCGCACGGACGACGCAGGTGGAGTCGTCGAAGAGCTGGAGGGCGCGGGTGCCGAGCATCGAGCCGGCCTCGCCGATGCCCTCGAAGTCGAGCGGCACGTCGAGGTGCTCGTCGGTCAGCAGCGGCGTGCTCGACCCGCCGGGGGTCCAGAACTTCAGCTCGCGTCCCTCGCGCATGCCGCCGGCGAGCTCGATCAGTCGACGCAGTGTGATGCCGAGCGGCGCTTCGTACTGTCCGGGCCGGTTCACGTGGCCGGAGAGCGAGAAGATGCCGTAGCCCTTGGACTTCTCGGTGCCCATCGAGGAGAACCAACCGCTGCCGTGCTCGATGATGCTCGGCACCGAGGCGATCGACTCGACGTTGTTGATCACGGTCGGGCTGGCGTAGAGACCGGCGACGGCCGGGAACGGCGGACGCAGTCGCGGCTGGCCGCGGCGACCCTCCAGCGAGTCGAGGAGCGCGGTCTCCTCGCCGCAGATGTAGGCACCGGCACCGGCGTGGATGACCAGGTCGAGGTCGTAGCCCGAGCCGTGGATGTCCTTGCCGAGGTGGCCGGCCAGGTAGGCCTCCTGCACCGCGCGCTGCAGGCGTCGTACGACGTGGAGCACCTCGCCGCGCACGTAGATGAACGCGTGGTTGGCCCGGATCGCGTAGGAGCTGATGATCACGCCCTCGATCAGCGTGTGCGGGCTGGCCAGCATCAGCGGGATGTCCTTGCAGGTGCCCGGCTCCGACTCGTCGGCGTTGACGACGAGGTACTTCGGCTTGGGGTTGTCCTGCGGGATGAAGCCCCACTTCATGCCGGTCGGGAAGCCCGCGCCGCCGCGACCGCGCAGGCCGGAGTCCTTGACCTCCTCGACGACCGCGTCGGGGGTCATGCCGAGCGCCTTCTTCAGGGCGTCGTACCCGCCGCGCTCCTCGTAGGCGGACAGGGTCCAGGACCGCTCCTGGTCCCAGTTGTCGGTCAGGACCGGGGTCAACGTGTCAGTCACTTCCCACCCCCGGGCGGCGCGGTCCAGTCGTTCTCACGGGCGATCTCCAGCCCGACCAGGCTGGCGGGCCCGGCCGCCGGGCCCTCGTCGGCCAGGTCGTCGGGGAAGCCGGCGAGCACCCGCTCGGCCTCGCGCCAGGTGCACAGCCGCGGGCCGCGGGTGGAGTGGACCTCCCTGCCCTCGCGCAGGTCGTCGACCAGCTCGGTCGCGGACTGCGGGGTCATGTTGTCCATGAACTCCCAGTTGACGGTCATCACCGGGGCGTAGTCGCACGCGGCGTTGCACTCGACGTGCTCGAGGGTGATCTTGCCGTCCTCGGTGGTCTCGTCGTTGCCGACGTCGAGGTGCTCCTTGAGCCGCTCGAAGATCACGTCGCCGCCCATCACCGCGCACAGCGTGTTGGTGCAGACCCCGACGTGGTAGTCGCCGACGGGCTTGCGCTTGTACATCGTGTAGAACGTCGCGACCCCGCTCACCTCGGCGGCCGTGATGCCGAGTACGTCGGCGCAGGCCTCGATGCCCTCGGGGGTGATCCGGCCCTGCACCGACTGCACGAGGTGCAGCATCGGCAGCAGCCCGGACCGGGCCTGCGGGTAGCGGGCGGCGATCTCCTCGAGCTCCGCGCGGGTCTTGTCGTCGAGCTTCTCATCTGTCCACACCTCCCATCACCGGGTCGATGGACGCGATCGCCACGATCACGTCGGCCACCATCCCGCCTTCGCTCATCACGCTGGTGGCCTGCAGGTTGGTGAACGACGGATCCCGGAAGTGCGCCCGGAACGGTCGGGTCCCGCCGTCGGAGACGACGTGGGCGCCGAGCTCGCCGCGGGGCGACTCGACCGGCACGTAGGCCTGCCCGGCCGGCACCCGGAATCCCTCGGTGACCAGCTTGAAGTGGTGGATCAGGGCCTCCATCGACTCGCCCATGATGTGGCGGATGTGGTCGAGGCTGTTGCCCATGCCGTCGCTGCCGATGGCGAGCTGGCTGGGCCAGGCGATCTTCTTGTCGCGCCACCATCACCGGCGCGCCCTCGAGGCCGGCCAGCCGGTCGGCGGCCTGCTCGACGATCTTCAGCGACTCGCCCATCTCGGCCAGGCGGATCCGGAACCGGCCGTAGGAGTCGCAGGTGTCCCAGGTCTGGACGTCGAAGTCGTAGTCCTCGTAGCCGCAGTAGGGCTGGGTCTTGCGCAGGTCCCAGGGGTAGCCGGCGCTCCGCAGGACCGGTCCCGAGAGCCCGAGCGCGAGGCAGCCGGCGAGGTCGAGGTGGCCGACGCCCTCGAGGCGGGCCTTGAAGATCGGGTTGGCGTTGCAGAGGGCGGCGTACTCGGTCAGGCGCTTCTTCATCAGGGCGACGAAGTCACGGATCTCGTCGAGCGCACCCGGGGGGAGGTCCTGGGCGACGCCGCCCGGGCGGATGTAGGCGTGGTTCATCCGCAGCCCGGTGATCAGCTCGAAGAGGTCGAGCACGAGCTCCCGCTCCCGGAAGCCGATCGTCATCACCGTGAGCGCGCCGATCTCCATCCCGCCGGTGGCGATGCAGACCAGGTGGGAGGAGATGCGGTTCAGCTCCATGAGCAGGACCCGCAGGACCTGCGCCTTCTCCGGGATCTCGTCCTCGATGTCGAGGAGCCGCTCGACCCCGAAGGCGTAGGAGGCCTCGTTGTAGAACGGGCTGAGGTAGTCCATCCGGGTGCAGAACGTGGTGCCCTGGACCCAGGTGCGGTACTCCATGTTCTTCTCGATGCCGGTGTGGAGGTAGCCGATCCCGCAGCGGGCCTCCTTCACCGTCTCGCCCTCGAGCTCGAGGATCAGGCGGAGGACGCCGTGGGTGCTGGGGTGCTGCGGCCCCATGTTGACGACGACCCGCTCCTCGGCCTCCTCCCCGAGCTCCTCGGCGATGGAGTCCCAGTCCTGCCCGGTGACGGTGAAGACCTTGCCCTGAGTGGTCTCGGAGCTGCCGGCGTAGACGTCGTGGGTCATGTGTAGGACCTCCGCTCGTCGGGCGGCGGGATGCTGCCGCCCTTGTACTCCACGGGGATCCCGCCGAGGGGGTAGTCCTTGCGCTGCGGGTGCCCGGGCCAGTCGTCGGGCATCAGGATCCGGGTCAGCGCCGGGTGGCCGTCGAAGACGATGCCGAACATGTCGAACGTCTCGCGCTCGTGCCAGTCGTTGGTGGGGTAGATGCTGACGATGCTCGGGATGTGCGGGTCCGCGTCGGGCGCGCTGACCTCGAGCCGGATCCGGCGGTTGTGGGTCATCGACAGCAGGTGGTAGACGGCGTGCAGCTCGCGGCCCTCGTCGTCGGGGTAGTGCACCCCGCTGACCCCGGAGCAGAACTCGAACCGCAGCGAGTCGTCGTCGCGCAGCATCTGGGCCACGAACGGGAGGTCCTGGCGCCGGACGTGGAAGGTGATCTCGCCGCGGTGGATCACCACGCGCTCGACGGCGTGCTCCAGCTCGGTGTCGCGCAGTCGCGCCTCGAGGGCGTCGGCGACCTCGTCGAACCAGCCGCCGAACGGGCGCTGGCTGGTGGCGGGGAAGACGATCGGGTCGACCAGGCCGCCGTACCCGCTGGTGTCGCCGGAGCCCCGGGCGCCGAACATGCCGCGGCGCACCCCGACGGCGTTCTCGGTGGTGGTGCCGGCGACGGACGACGTCCTGGGTGCGGGTGCCCCGCTCCTTGTCGCTCTGCTGGCCGGTCTGCTCGTCGCTCACCGCAGCAGACCTCTCATCTCGGAGGTGGGCGGGGCGGCGAGGGCTGCGGTCTCGCGCTCCTCGATCTCGGTGCGACGGTTGCTGCCGAGCTTGCCGGCCTTCACCTGGTCGTGCAGCTTGAGGATGGCGTCGATCAGCATCTCGGGCCGCGGCGGGCAGCCGGGGAGGTACATGTCGACGGGTACGACGTGGTCGACGCCCTGGACGATGGCGTAGTTGTTGAACATGCCGCCGCTGCTGGCGCAGACCCCCATCGCCAGCACCCACTTCGGGTCGGCCATCTGGTCGTAGATCTGCCGCAGCACCGGCGCCATCTTCTGGCTGACCCGCCCGGCGACGATCATCAGGTCGGCCTGGCGGGGGCTGGCCCGGAAGACCTCCATGCCGAACCGGGCGAGGTCGTACTTGGGGCCGCCGCTGGTCATCATCTCGATCGCGCAGCAGGCGAGACCGAACGTGGCCGGCCAGAAGCTGGCCTTGCGCATGTAGCCGGCGACGCCCTCGACCGTGGTCAGCAGGACGCCGCTGGGGAGCTTCTCCTCTACGCCCACGCGCTTCCCCTCCTAGCGGTTGTTGAGCGTCGCGAGGCGCGTGCCATGCCGAGGCAGAGGAGCGAAGGCGACCTTCCAGGCGCAGCGGTCGTCGAGCGACGATAACGAAGGCAGGGTGCGTGCATCGCGGCGCTCAATCCCAGTCCAGTCCGCCGCGACGCCATACGTAGGCGTAGGCGACGAACACGGTGGCGATGAAGATGACCATCTCGACGAGCCCGAAGAACGCCATCTGGTCGAAGTTCACGGCCCACGGGTAGAGGAAGATGATCTCGATGTCGAAGACGATGAACATCATCGCGGTGATGTAGTACTTCACCGGGAACCGGCCGCCACCCACGGGCTGCGGGGTGGGCTCGATGCCGCACTCGTAGGAGTCGAGCTTGGCCCGGTTGTAGCGCTTGGGGCCGACGACCGAGCTCATGATCACGGAGAAGATCGCGAAGCCGGCGGCGAGAGCGCCCAGCACCAGAACCGGTGTGTAGAGCTCCATCGGCGCGCTTCCTTCCGTCTCGTCCCCGCCGGTTGTGACCTTGTGAACAGGTTCACTAAGTGGCGCAAGGCACAGTCTAGGGCGGACCGGAGCCCGACGCACCCCGGGGTCGGGACGCCTCCGCTGGCTAGCCGGTGGCGCGGTGGAGGGCCACGATGCCGCCGGTCAGGTTCCGCCATTCGGGGGCCCGCCAGCCCGCCTCGGCGACCAGGTCCGCGAGGCCGCGCTGGTCCGGCCAGGCCCGGATCGACTCGGCCAGGTAGACGTAGGCGTCCGGGGACGAGGAGACGGCTCGGGCGATCGCGGGCAGCGCCTTCATCAGGTACTCCAGGTACGCCGTCCGGAACGCCGGGTTGGTCGGGTGGCTGAACTCGCAGACCACCAGCCGACCGCCCGGCCGGGTGACCCGCCGCATCTCCTGCAGCCCGGCACGCGGGTCGACGATGTTGCGCAGCCCGAAGGAGATGGTCACCGCGTCGAAGGTGTCGTCGGCGAAGGGGAGCCGGGTCGCGTCGCCGGCAGTGAACGGCAGCGAGGGCCGCGCCTGCTTGCCCACGCGGAGCATGCCGAGCGAGAAGTCGCACGGCACGACGGTGGCTCCGCGCTCGACGAACGGCTCGCTCGAGGTGCCGGTGCCGGCGGCCAGGTCGAGGACCAGGTCCCCCGGCTCCGGGGCGACCGCGTCGATCACGTCCCGCCGCCAGCGACGGTCCTGGCCGAGGGAGAGGACGTCGTTGGTCAGGTCGTAGCGACGCGCGACGGCGTCGAACATCCGGCGTACGTCGGTGGGCTGCTTGTCGAGCTCGGCACGGGCCACGCGGAGAGCCTACGGCCGGTCGGCGGATGGCAACGAAGCGGTCACGAACGCTCCCACACGCAACCAAATACCGGGATTCGGCGTCTCTTTCGTGACACTGGAAGACCCCTCTCGGGTCAGGGAGACGTGATGAAGGCACTGCGCACCCTGTTGGTCGCCGTCCTCATGGTCGGCGTGCTGGGCGTGGCGGCGTACGGCGCGGGACGCGTGCTGCGCTCGCACGAGGCGTCGGCCAGGGCTGCCCAGCCCTCGACACAGCCCTCGGCACAACCCACCGAGACCGCCCTCCCGGCCCGCCGGACGGTTCCCGGGCAGGACCTGAAGCCGGAGTTCCGGCTGGCGCCCGGCGACCGGGGCGTGAAGGTCCGCGAGCTGCAGTCGCGGCTGTTCCAGCTGGCGTGGTTCCCGGAGCTGACCACCGGCGAGTACGACCCCGCGACGCGAGAGGCGGTCCGGGCCTTCCAGGACAAGCGCCGTCTCGAGGCCACCGGCATCACCGACGAGCGGACGTGGGAGCGGCTGGTCTCGATGACGAAGCGGCCGACCCACGACCAGCTCTTCAACATCCTGCACCCGGGTCCGGCGATCCTGTCGGTCGGCGACCGCGGCGCGGAGGTGCGCGACCTGCAGGCCAGGCTGGTGGCGATCCAGTGGATCTTCGGCGACGTGACCGGCCACTACGACCGGGAGACGGTCCGGGCGGTCCGGGGCTTCCAGGCCAAACGGGAGATCCCGGTCACCGGCGAGGTCGACCAGCGCACCCTGGAGCGGCTGCACGGGATGACCTACCAGCCGACGTACGAACAGCTGCACAACATCGAGCCGAAGCTGGGTGCGCTCGACCCGCGGTGCAAGTCCGGCCGGGCGCTGTGCGTCGACAAGTCCTCGAACTCCCTGCGCTGGGTCGTCGACGGTGAGGTCATCTCGACCTTCGACGTGCGCTTCGGCTCGGAGGAGCTGCCGACGCGGGAGGGCGCGTTCACGGTCTTCTCGAAGTCGCGCGACCACGTGTCGAGCCTTTACGACACCTCGATGCCGTACGCGATGTTCTTCTCCGGCGGCCAGGCCGTGCACTACTCACCGGACTTCGCGGCCACCGGCTACAACGGCGCCTCGCACGGCTGCGTGAACGTCCGCGACTACGACGGGATCGTGGCGCTGTTCGACCAGGTGCAGATCGGCGACAAGGTCATCGTCTACTGGTCGTGACGGGACGTCGTCCCGGCTTGTTGATGCTCCCTTTACGCGCGCTAAACATCCTCTAGGCCGTGGGGAAGATCCTGCTCATCGACGACGAACCCGAGATGGTTCGGTTCATCCACCGTGCCCTGGAGAACGAGGGCCACTGCGTGGTCACCAGCACCGACGGCGCAGAGGGGCTGCGTCGCGCCCTGGCCGATCGACCCGACCTGGTCGTCCTCGACCTGCTGATGCCCGGCGTCAACGGCCAGGCGGTCCTCGGCGGGCTGATCGCCCACGACCCCGACCAGAAGGTGCTGGTGCTCTCGGCCGCGGCAGACGTGCAGACCCGGGTGGAGTGCCTCGAGCGCGGCGCGGTCGACTTCATGCCCAAGCCCTTCGCCGTCCGGGAGCTGCTCGCGCGCGTGCGCACCCGGCTGCGGGGCGTCCCGGTCGCCGGTACCCAAGACCTCCTGCGGCTCGGCGGACTCACCCTGGACCTGCGCCGCTGTGAGCTGCGGGTCCGCGGCAGCGTCTGTGAGCTCACCCACCGGGAGTTCCTCCTGCTGCAGTGCCTGATGCGCCGGGAGGGCGGCGCATGCTCGCGGGCCGAGCTGCTGTCGGAAGTCTGGGGGTACGACTTCGACCCCGGGACGAACGTGGTGGACGCCTGCGTTGCGCGGCTGCGCAGCAAGCTGCCCGGTGACGTCGTGCGGACGGTGCGCAATGTTGGCTACCGAGTCCAGGCCGTCTGACGCCGTCGCTCCGGCCAGGGGCGACGCCGTCGGCAGCCGCGCTGGCGGACCGGACTCGTCATCGACCTGCTGCTCGCCGTCTTCGTCGTCGCGATGCTCGTCGCCATGGTAGCTGATCCCAGGCGAGGAGACCATCCCGTACCACCTGATGTTCCTTGCGATCACCCTGGTCTACGGCTTCCGGGTATGGCCCATGGGGCCGACCCTGCTCGTCATCGGCACCATCACCGTGGTCACCGGATGATCTTCAGTACTGCACTACCTCGACGGCAGGATCGATGCACCGGAGCTGTCCGAGGTGCCGCTCATGCCGATGCTGCTGCTGGCGATGGTCTGGCATGCGCGGCGCCGGCGCAGGCCCAGCAGCAGGTCGAGGAGATGGCGGACGAGCGTCAGCGCTCGCCTGCAGCGGGAACGGGAGTTCCTGCGCGACGCCTCGCACGCGATCCGCACCCCGGTGACGATCGCCCGCGGCCACGTCGAGCTGATCCAGGGCAACCTGGCTGACCGCTGGCGTACGACGACAGCGATGTCGTGCTGCGCCAGCTGGACCGGATGGACGCGCTGTCGATCCGGCTCCTGGCGCTGGCCCGGCTGGACTCCGCGCAGTCCTCAACCGCGAGCCACTCGACCTCGGCTGCTTCGTCGAGCAGATCGGCGCCAACTGGACCGGCACCGCCGAGCGCGACTGGGTAGTTCGCGACCGGGACCCCGACCAGGGTGGGCACGCGCGGGTGAGTGCCGACCGCGAGTGGCTCGAGCTCGCCGTCGACGCCCTGGTCGAGAACGCCGTGCACTTCACGGGCCCGGCGATCGGATCGAGCTGTCCTGCCGCCGCGACGGCCGGGTCGGCACGATCACCGTGGCCGACTCCGGCGCCGGCATCGCGCCCGAGGACCTTCCCCATGTCTTCGAGCGCTTCTGGCACCGCCGCCCCGCGGACGGCATGCCCGGCAGCGGCCTGGGTCTGGCGATGGCCTCGGCCGCGGCGCACGCGATGGGCGGCACGCCTCGTCGTGCGAGCACCCTGGGTGAGGGCGCCAGCTTCGATCTGTCCCTCCCCCTGGTCCGCTGAGGCGTCCCAGATCCACCGTTCCATGACGGGCCCGTCATACGCCCACGATCCCCTCGGCGCCCGCGCGATAGTGGGCAGCATGCCGCTCGAGGCATGGACCCCGCGAGCGGCTCGTGCGTCCGGGCACCTAGCCGCACCGGTGTCCGGACGCACACCCGGCCGAGCGAGCGTCGTGCGCGCCCGGCGACCACCTCCCACGGGTGTCCGGACGCACACGTCGTTCGCTCGGCTGCGTCGTCACCGGCGGCCGACCGCCATGACCGAGACGCACCCGGGCACGATGCCGAAGCCTGACGGGCACCGGTCTAGGCTGCACGTCATGTCGTACGTCGGGGACACGGTCCCGCCGCCGTCACTCGTCGTCCGTACCGTCCGCCTCGGCCCCGATGCCGCGGCCAACCTCCTCGACCTGCTCCCCGACCAGCGCCCGGTGTCCTGGCTGCGCCGGGGTGAGGGCCTCGTCGGCTGGGGTGCGGCCGCGGAGGTCCGCACCACCGGCGCCACCCGGTTCGCCGATGCCGACAAGTGGTGGGCCGAGGTCGCCGATGCGGCCCTGGTTCAGGACGAGGTCAACG
Source organism: uncultured Actinomycetota bacterium (assembly GCA_963812345.1). Taxonomy (GTDB): domain Bacteria; phylum Actinomycetota; class Actinomycetes; order Propionibacteriales; family Nocardioidaceae; genus Nocardioides. The sequence goes on along the minus strand of CAWEVA010000013.1, from coordinate 12,027 downwards.
AGCCGGGCACCGGTCTGGTCGCGTTCGGCTCGTTCGCCTTCGCCGACGAGCCCGGCGACTCCATCCTGGTGGCGCCCGAGGTGGTGGTCGGTCGTCGCGGAGACACCACCTGGCTCACCACCATCTCCCGCCACGGCCTCGAGCAGCCGGGTCCGGGGACCCTGAGCGCTCGGGCCGACGAGGTGAGCGCACCCGTCGACGTCCGCTTCGGCGACGGCGCCCTCAACGGGGAGCAGTGGATGTCCGTGATCGGCGACGCCGTACGCCGGATCAGCTCCGGCGCGCTCGAGAAGGTCGTGCTGGCGCGCGACCTGGTGGCGACCGCAGACGCGCCCATCGACGTGCGCTGGCCGCTGCGGCGCCTCGCCGAGGACTACCCGATGTGCTGGACCTTCCACGTCGACGGGATCTTCGGCGCCACCCCCGAGATGCTGGTCCGCCGCGAGCGCGGCCTGGTCACGTCGCGGGTCCTGGCCGGGACCATCCGCCGGACCGGCCACGACGAGCGCGACCTCGCACTGGCCGCCGCCCTCGCCCGGTCGTCGAAGGACCTCGAGGAGCACGAGTACGCCGTCCGCTCGGTCGCCGACGCGCTCGACCCGCACTGCTCTTCGATGAACGTCCCCGAGGCGCCGTTCGTGCTGCACCTGCCCAACGTCATGCACCTGGCCACGGACGTCGCCGGCGTCGTCCACGACGCCGCCACCGTGTCCTCGCTGCGGCTCGCGGAGTCGCTCCACCCGTCGGCGGCCGTCGGCGGGACCCCCACGTCGGCCGCCACCGCACTCATCGACGAGATCGAGGGCATGGACCGCGGTCGGTACGCCGGCCCGGTCGGCTGGATGGACGCCGCCGGAGACGGCGAGTGGGGGCTCGCCCTGCGCTCTGCGCACCTGTCCGGATCCACGGTGCGGCTGTACGCCGGCTGCGGGATCGTGGCCGACTCCGACCCCGAGGCCGAGCTGGCCGAGGCCCAGGCGAAGTTCGTGCCGGTGCGCGACGCCCTGGCCAGCGGCTGAGAGTCCTGACTGGGTTTGTCCCATTCGGCAGTGCGCCGGGCGCCGTCTCGCGAGCGAGGAGGACTCAGCGGGCGGGAACCGGCTCGGACGACGGCCGCCACTCCCGCCTGATCAGCCCGTACACCCACGAGTCCGACACCTCGCCGTTCACGACGCAGTCTTCCCGCAACGTCCCTTCACGCACGAATCCGAGCTTCTCCAGAACGCGGGCAGATGCCGCGTTGCGCGTATCGGTCTCGGCCTGGACTCGATTCAGGTCCAGCGTGTCGAATGCCCACTGCAGCAAGGCGCGCGCGGCCTCCGTCGCGTAGCCGTGGCCCCATGCTGCATCGTCGAGGCAGTAGCCCATCGACGCGCTGCGGTAGTCCGGGTTCCATCGGGTCAGACTGCACCAGCCGATGAACGCTCCGTCGGAAACACGGTCCACGGCCAGCCGCGTCCCGGTGCCTTCCTCTGCCATCTGCCGGCAAGCCGTGATGAACCGCTCGGCGCGCACACGTTCGCTCCAGGGCGGCGCGTCCCAGTAGCGCAGCACGTAGGCGCTGCTGTGCAGCGCGAAGAGTGCGTTCGCGTCCGCGTCGTTGAAGGGACGCAGTCGCAGGCGAGCGGTGTGCAGCGTGGGGGTGGGCAGGAACATGCGGGCCATGTTGCCCCGTCATGAGGGTTGGCCGGGCAACCGCACCGATGCCGGTCACTCACAGACGTGCCCGCCCATCGGGGACGACCGAGCGACGCGGCATGAGCGGATGTTCCTGCTGACTCACCATCCGAGCTCACGCAGCCGCGCGTCGCCGATTCCGAAGTGATGACCCACCTCGTGAATGACCGTCCGCCGAACCTGTTCGACGACCTCGGCCTCGCTGTCGCAGACCGCGCAGATGGCATGCCGGTAGATCGTGATCCGATCGGGCAGGGCGCCGGCGTAAGACCTCGACCGACGGGTCAATGGCACTCCCTGGTAGAGCCCCAACAGGCCCGCCGGGCCACGGTCGTGTTGCACAGTGACGGCCACGTTGCTCATGAGCTCGCCCAGTTCAACTGGTATGCCGTCGAGGGCCTCGCTCACCATCACCTCGAATCGCTCGGGATCAACCTCGACCATGCAGCAAGTGTCCAACCCAACGCCGCACGCGGGGCGCCGAGGCATCCGCTCATCCGGATGCAAGCGGACAGCGGCAGATCCGTGCGTCGCTACCCATGGTTCTGATGCTGAGGCATTCTCGCCGGACGTTGCAGCGGAACTAGGGTGTGAGCTCGACCTTCACTACCCAGGGGCCTTTCGTGACCGAGCCTGCCCGCGTCTACGTCGACATGGTCGGCGATCTCTTCCACGCCGGACATGTAGCCCTGCTGCGGGCCGCCCGGGAACTTGGTGATCACCTTGTGGTCGGGGTGCTCTCGGACGAAACAGCCACGGCGTACAAGCGACGCCCGATCATGACCCTCGCCGAGCGAGTGGCGGTGATCGAGGCCTGTCGCTACGTGGACGAGGTCATCCCGGACGCTCCCAATCGACTCACCCGGGAGTTCCTCGACGAGCACAAGCTGGCGCTCGTCGTTCACGGTGATGACGTGGACGCCGGTGCCGAGGTGTACGGACCCGCCGCGGAATCCGGCCGGCTTCGCCTGGTGCCACGCACCGGGGGCATCTCCACGACCGACCTGATTGCCCGGGTGCGCAGCCGCACAGATTGACTCCTTCGGACCATGATGATCACCGAACGCCCGGATCGCGGCTTGGACGGCCGCAACGTCGAGGAGTGACGCATCCAATCGGCCACCTGTCGCCAGCCCGGCACGAGGTGATCCGGCGCTATCCGTCGGTCTTGTCGGACTGCTTGCGGACGCGGAAGCGGAGGAGGGTCGCGTCGCCCGACCGCGTGCTGCTGAGCGGTTCCAGGTCTGTCCTCGCAAGGCCCGGGGACGAGAAGCGGATGCCGTCGCCGAGCAGCACCGGCAGCACGTACACCAGGATCTCGTCGACGAGCCCCCGCTGCAGGCACTGGCTGGCCACGTCGGCGCCGAGGATTTCGAGGTTCTTGCCGCCCGCAGCGTCCAGTGCGGTGGCGACCGCTTCCCCGATGTCGCCGGAGAGGATCGTGACCTCCGGGTCCGGCGGCTCCAGCGGTCTATGGGTGAGGAGGAACATCGGTCCGGAGAAGGGGTAGTCGATGCTGCCCGGCTCCTCGGCCTTCATCCGGTCGCCTACCTCCCAGGTCCGCCGGCCGACGAGCATGGCGCCGGTGGCCGCGGCGACCTCCGCGAAATCGTCCGGTGCCACGAAGTCGGCGAGAGCGCGACCACCGCCCCAGTCCATCGAGTCGCCGGGACCCGCGATGAAGCCGTCAAGTGACATACACCTGTTCACGACTACCTTGCCGCTCATTTCACGCCCGCCATCCTTGGGTCGTCACCGCACGGCTGGCGCTTCCTGAGCTGACACCTGCCGGATCTCAGCGCGCGCCGCCACGAGTTCAGATCTTTGCGCCGATCGGGGCCTACGGGAAGTGCCGCTTCAGTACTTCTCACGTGACGCCTGGCGGCCGGAGCAGTAGCGTGACGCGTCATCCGCTCTCGACAGGCTCGAGCGGATCGCGGCATGACCGGGCGTCCATCGCTGCCAATCAGACCAGCCAAATGCCGTCGCGCATGAGCGTGCGACCAGCCATCTCATTGGCCTCGCGCCACGCCTGCACCCGGACGGGCCGCAGCACCAGAAACACGTATCCGGTACTGAGCCGCGGGTCCCAGTCGGCCTGTGTCACGTACGCCGTGCCCAGCGGATCGTCGGCGCCGACGTCGACTGCGTCCTCCAGGGTGGCGTCGATCATCACCAGGTCGCGTGTCGGTCCAAGGGCGAGTCGGGCCACGCCGGACGCAGTCAGGTTGCGCGCGGTGACCGAGCCACCCTCGACGGCGATGACCACGCGCTCATCGACCCACGCCAACGAGACGGGAACGAGGTGCGGAGCGCCAGTCGGCGAGGCAGTGGCGACCCACACGTCCACTGCTGGGGTTGCCAGCATCGCTAGCGCATCTGCCTTGCGGGTCTCTCGGTCACGAGCCTGTTGGCTGCCTGTCACGCACCGAATGGTGCCACGCCGCGCTGCCCGCAGTCGCTTGCAGCAGCCCCGGGCGCGGGCTTGTCCACATGGCCGCATGCGCGCGCGATCTGCGGCAGATGAGTGCGCTGCAACGTCGTCGCCCGTCATTGCAGGGCGGCCGTAGGGTTGCTGCATGCCTGAAGCGCAGGACCACCCCATCGCCTACACCGCGCTCCAGCCGGGCACACCGGTGCAGACGAGCGACGGGCACCCCTTCGCCACGGTCCAGGCCGTTCTGGTCGACGAGAAGGTCTCGGTGTTCGACGGCATCGTCGTCCAGACGGCGGAAGGGACCCGGTTCGTCGACGCCCCTCAGATCGACTCGATCCACACCACCTACGTCCGCACGACACTTTCCGCGGAGCAGGCGGCGAGCCTTCCGTCGCCCGATGGGTCAACCCTGGTCGAGATCAAGCCGGCGAGGTCGATGGCCGACCGGTTGCGCCACATGTTCGGTCGGGGGAAGCGGTAGTACCTGCGCGCACGCAACCACCATCATCCGCGCTCATCGGCAAGACCTGACAGCGGCATGAGCGGGTGGTTTTCGCGAACCAGTCGCCGCCCGCGCGGAAGGCCCACCGCCCCGAGGCACCCCCGCTGGTCAGCGCGATGTTGTGCGCCGAGATGCTGCGCGATGAGTCGGAGCCTTCTTCGGCTCTAGCCATGCCATGGTGAAGGGCAGTACGAAGAGGCCGGCCAGGATCAGTGGAATCAGCAGCAAGTTCACATCTGCCTCGGTACCCCACGGGGAGCAGTGCATCCCCCTGCGGCCCCTGGGTGTGTCACGTACAACATCACCGCCTATTCGTCTGTGTAGCGGTTGAGCATCGTCTTTGTCGCGGGCGACCTTCCGAAGAGCCGGCCAACTCGGTGCACAGGGGGCGGACCAGATCTTGACTGTTCGAACATACGTTCGATAGACTCGTCATGGTCTCGATCCCCGACACCCTCGACGCCCGGCACACGCTGGGCCAGCTCGAGGACTGCCGGCGGCGGCGTCGCGCGGTCGAGGTCGAAGACATCCAGCTCGTCGCCCACTGGGCCCGCCTGCACTCCGCCGATCCCGGCCACCAGCCCGGCCCCCGCGTGCCGGGTGGCAACCGGCTCGATGTCCTCGGCGGCGCCGGCACCCCCGGCGTTCAGGATCTCGCCCTCGTCGAGCTGGGCATCGCCCGCGGCGTGCACACCCTGGCCGCCCGATCGGTTACGGCCGACGTCCTCGACCTGCAGCACCGGCTCCCCGCGATTGGGCCAGGGTGCTCGATCTGACCGCGGAAGCATGGGTCGCCAGGAAGGTCGCGGTGATGACCCGCCACCTGCCCCTGGAGGCCGTCAGCGTGGTGGATGCCGCCGTTGCCGAGGCGATCGCCGGCCAGGCCCCGTCACGGGTGTTCGAGATCGCCGAGGCCAAGATCATCGAGGCCGATCCCGCCGGCCACGAGGCGCGCCTGGCCGCCGAAGCGGCCAAGCGCTTCGTCGCTCTGTCGCGTCGCGACCCGACCGGCCTGCGGACGGTCATCGCCCGGGTCACCGCCGGCGACGCCTTCTGGGTCGACGCCACGATCGCCCGGGTTGCCGACATCCTCGGCGCCCGCCCCGAGCATGCGTCGAGGACCCGCGACGAGCTCCGCGCCGAGGCGTTCGGATGGCTGGCCCGACCCGCCGAGCTCCTCGCCCTGCTGCTCGAGCACGCCGGGCAGCCGGAGGATGACGACCCGCCCAACCGCGCGGTGGCCTTCCCCGCAGACCTCCTCGACGCGCTGCGCAGCATGGATCCGGCCAAGCTTCGACCCGCCGCCACCATGTATGCCCACGTCCACGAGGCCGCCCTGGCCGCCCGGTCCGGAACCGTCCGCCTCGAAGGGCTCGGCCCGATCGTCCTCGGCCAGCTCGCCGACTTCGTCGGCCATGCCAACGTCACCCTCAAGCCGGTGATCGACCTGGCCGACCAGGTCAGCGTCAACTGCTACGAACACCCCGAGTCACTCAAGGAGCGCGTCCATCTTCGGCACGTCGGCGACGCCTTCCCCCACGCCAGCCGCACGAGCCGCAAGCCGGACGACCAGGTCCGCGATCTCGACTTCGACCACGTCGTCCCCTACGACCCAGGTGGCCCGCCCGGCCAGACCGGCACTCACAACTCCCAACCACTCGGCCGCACCGGCCACCGGGCCAAGACCCACCTCAACTTCCAGTGCACACCTCTGCCCACCGGTGAGGTCATCTGGCGCACCCGCCACGGCCTGCACCGCATCGTCGACAGGAGCGGCACCCACCTCATCGAGGACTCCGAGGTCCAGGCCCTCACCGGCACCGATCCCGCCGAACGCTCCCTCGCGCGACTCCTCCATCAGCACCGCACCGGACAGCTCCGGCCGTCTCACTGAGCGAGCGCGACCTTGCCGTCAACGCCTATTGACTGATATTCAATAGGCATGGGACACCAGGCAGTGATCGTTGGCGCCGGCTTCGGCGGCATGGGCGCGGCGATCCAGCTCAAGCGGCTCGGGATCGACGACTTCGTCATCCTCGAGCGCGAGGACGACCTCGGCGGGACCTGGCACGTCAACCGCTACCCCGGTCTGGCCGTCGACATCGCCAGCGTGACCTACTCCTACTCCTTCGAGCCGAACCCGTGGTGGCGGCACTGGTACGCCCGCGGCCCCGAGCTGAAGAAGTACGCCGCCCACGTCGCCGCCAAGTACGACCTGCGCCGGCACATGCGCTTCAACACGGTCGTCGACGGCGCCCGGTGGGACGAGGCGGACCAGGTGTGGGAGGTTTCCGTGGCCGACGGCGAGCCGGTTCGGGCGTCGTACCTCATCACCGCGACCGGCTTCCTCTCCCAGCCGCGGGTGCCCGACATCGAGGGCGTCGAGGAGTTCGCGGGCACCGTCGTGCACACGGCGAAGTGGGACGACTCGGCCGACCTCGACGGCAAGCGGGTGGCGGTGATCGGCACCGGCGCCACGTCGGTCCAGCTGGTGCCGGAGCTCGCCAAGCGGGCCGCCCACCTGACGGTCTTCCAGCGCACGCCGATCTTCGTGACCCCCAAGCTGGACTTCGAGATCCCCGGAGCCGTACGCCGCCTCTTCGCCCGGCTGCCGGCCAGCCAACGCCTGGCCCGGAAGGTCAACACCGCGCTGCTCGAGGCACTGATGGTCTTCGCGGTCCTTCGCTACCGGCGGATGAGCTTCCTCAACCGGGGCGCGGCGCTGGCCGCGCGGCGACACCTGCGCAAGCAGGTCCCCGACCCCGAGCTGCGACGGAAGCTGACCCCCGACTACTCCTTCGGCTGCAAGCGGCCGACGTTCTCCAACGACTACTACCCCACCTTCACCCGGCCCGACGTCACCCTCGAGACCACGCCCATCGAGCGGATCACCCCGACCGGGATCGTGACCGCCGACGGGCGCGAGACCGAGATCGACGCGCTCGTGCTGGCGACCGGCTATGACATGTGGCAGCAGAACTTCCCGGCGATCCCGGTGATCGGCCGGGACGGCAAGGATCTCGGCCGGTGGTGGCGGGAGACCCGGTTCCAGGCCTACGAGGGGATCGCGGCCCCCGGCTTCCCCAACTTCCTGTCGCTCGCGTCGCCGTACTCCTACTCCGGGCTGTCCTACTTCACGACGATCGAGGGCCAGATGAAGCACATGGGCCGGCTCCTCGGCGAGGTACGCCGCCGCGGCGCGTCCACCTTCGAGGTGCGCGAGCCGGCCAACGAGGAGTTCCTCGGCCGGGTCACCGAGCTGCTCGAGGACTCGGTGTTCAATCTCGGCTCCTGCGCGACCGCCCGCAGCTACTACTTCAACCAGCACGGCGAGCCCGCGCTGCTGCGGCCAACCTCGACCATCAGCGCCCACCGGGAGGCCGAGTCGTTCCCCCTCGAGGACTACGCCTACGCCTGAGCCTCGAAGCTCGAACGCTAGAGCTCGGCTCCGTCGGCCAGGCGCACGTACTCCTGGCCGGCGTCGGGGAGGAACGCGTTCATGTGCCCGTCGATGATGCCGAGCCCGGCCTCGGAGTAGACGCGGTCGTGGATCGCGAGGTTGCGCGGCGCCTTCACCACGCGGGCGAAGTCGATCGCCTCGGACGCCTTCATCCAGGGCGCGGAGACCGGCACGAAGAGGAGGTCGACCTCCTCGTCCGGCGGGGTGAGCGCGTCCCCGGGGTGATAGACCTTCTGCGCTCCCGCGGTCAGGACGAATCCGGAGTTGAAGAACCGCGGGTACTCCGGGTGGATCACGGCGTGCAGCTCGCCGACGGCGCGCACCGGCAGACCTGCGTCGAACTCCTCGCCGGGCCGGACCACCGTCACCCGTTCGGCCACGTCGGGCGCGTCCTCGCGGATCTTCGCGGCCACCGCATCGATCGTGAAGACCGGGGCGTCGGTCGCCCGCAGGTTGTCGGGGAGGTAGTGGTCGGCGTGCTCGTGGGTGATCAGCACGGCGTCGGCGCCGTCGACGGCGCCGACCTCGGTGAAGACTCCTGGGTCGACCACCACCGCGACACCGTCGTGCTCCACCCGGACGCAGGCATGGCCGAACTTCACAATCCGCATGGCGCCGACCCTACGCTCACGCGGTCACGTGGTCGAGGTAGCACCAGCGCCAGTCCTCGCCGGGCTCGGCGGACTCGATCACCGGGTGCCCGGTGTCGTTGAAGTGCGCGTTGCGTGGCGGCGGGGTGAGGAGTCGCAGCACCCGACCTGTCCGCAGGTGAGGCACTCGCGCAGCGACACCCACTTCACGCCCTCGGCCAGGCACGCCTCGCAGACGGGGTCCGGGGTGGTCTCGATCGCGGGGTACGACGCGAGGTGCTCGCAGTCGTCGCCGGTCCGCCGTGGCGCGGACCCGGGGGAGGCCAGCTCCTCCCGCTCCTGGCTGGCCGCCTCGAGCATCGACTCCTCCACGTCGAGCATCGCCAGCACCTCGCCCACGACCTCGGCGGCGACGTTCCCGCTCTTGCGGATCTCCAGGATCCGGGCGCGTTCGGCGGCGAGCATCTCCAGTCGGAGGTGGGCATAGAGCTCGCTGGGCGCCACCTGCTCCGAGTGCGTCGCCGAGCCGCTCCCAGGCCGCGAAGTTGCGCTCCTCGAGCCGTTGCCGGATCAGGTCGGCGACACCGTGCGGGTCGTCGTACTCACTCTTGTCGAGCACCGCCAGGCCGGCCCTGGACGCCTGCTCGAGCAGCGTGGCCCGGGCCAGCGCATCCTCGGCCGGGTCGGCGCCCGGCGACGCCGAGCCGGCGCACCAGCCACGGCAGGGTCAGGCCCTGCAGCGAGCAGGGTTCCGGCCACGACGGTGAAGGCCACGAGGAGCAGCACCTCGCGGTAGTCGGTCCCGGCGGGGATGACGAACGCGGCCGCGAGCGAGACCACGCCCCGCATGCCCGGCCCAGCCGAGGAGGACGGTGTGGCTCCACGGGCCGGCGGAACCCCGCGGACCAGGGTCCAGCGGGCGACGAACACCCACACGAAGCGAAGCACCACCACGCCCACGAGGGCGGCCGCGCAGACGAGGACGATCCGGCCGATCGGGGTGCCGCTGTCGCGGACGTCGTCGAGGATCCAGCGGCACTGCAGCCCGATCAGCAGGAACACCGCGTTCTCGAGCAGGAACGCGATGGTGCGCCAGTTCATCCGGTCGGCGATCCGGGACTGGGCGGTCTGCAGGACCGGGGCCTTGTGGCCGAGCAGCAGCCCGGCGATGACGACGGCGAGGACGCCCGAGCCGTGGATCTGCTCGGCCGCCAGGTAGGCCACGAACGGCGTGACCAGGGAGATGGCCGAGTCGAGCACCGGATCCGTCACGTGGCGTGCGCATCCACGCGACCACGAGGTAGGTCGCCACGCCCAGGAGCACCCCGCCACCCGCCGCGATCAGGAAGTCGAGCCCGACGTCGAGGAAGGTCACGGCGCCGAGCCCGGCCGCGATCGCGGTGCGCAGCGCCACCAGCGCGGTCGCGTCGTTGAGCAGCGACTCGCCCTCGAGGAGGGTGACGATCCGCCGGGGCAGGCCGATCCGCCGGCCGATCGAGGTGGCGGCGACCGCGTCGGGCGGGGCGACGACGGCACCGATGGCGAAAGATGCGGGCCAGGAGATCCCGGGCAGGAGGCCGTGCACGAGCACGCCGATCCCGGCGGCGGTGAACACGACCAGCCCGACCGACAGCAGCAGGATCGGGCGCCGGTTGGCGTTGAAGTCCACCAGCGAGGTCTGCAGGGCCGCGGCGTAGAGCAGCGGAGGCAGCAGCCCGAGGAGTACGACGTCGTGGTGGAGCTGGATCTCCGGCACCCCCGGGATGAAGGAGACCCCGATCCCGGCGGCGATCAGCAGCAGGGGTGCCGGGATCCCGAGACGACTCGCGAGCGCCGTACCGGCCAGCACCCCGGCGGCCATGGCCACCAGCAGGAAGGCAATCTCCACCCGCCCATTGTGGCGGTCCCTACGATGACGCGGATGCCGCTGCCCACCGGGGTGCAGATCCGGCGTGCCGTGCCCGCGGACGCGGAGGCCCTGACCCAGCTCCACCTGGACTGCTGGCACGAGGCCTACACCGGCCTGATGCCCCAGACGATCCTCGACGCCCTGGACGACGACCTGCCGGCACGCGTCGAGAGGTGGCGGAAGGTCCTCGCCAACGGTTACACGTCGGTGGCCGAGCACGACGCGGCGCTGATCGGGTTCGTCAACGCCGCCAGTCCCGGCACCGAGTCCCCCGAGCTCGAGATCCAGGTGTTCGCCCTCTACGTGCGCGCGGCGTGGTGGGGCGCCGGGGTCGGCCACGCCCTCTTCGAGGCAGCGGTGGGCGACCGGTCGGCGTATCCTCTGGGTGCTCGAGGGCAACGACCGGGCGATCCGGTTCTACGAGCGGCAGGGCTTCCGGTTCGACGGGGCCGGGCACGACGAGCCATACGGCCGGCGCGTCCGGATGGTGCGCGAGACGGGCTGAGCGGGCCTCAGGGAGCCAGGGCGCGGATCCGGGCGTCGAGGTCGCGCCGGTTGTCACGCCGGACGGCGACCTCGACCACCTCGATCCCGCCGTTGGGGCTGGCGATCGCCTGCTCCAGCTCGGGCAGGGACCCGACCTTCCAGTGGGGTGTCCGGGTCGCGGCACAGAGGCTGGCGAGGTCGACGCGGTGGGGGGTGCCGAAGAGCCGGTCGTAGCGGTCGGCGTACTCCTCGGCGCCCTGCTCCAGCATCGCGAAGATCGAGCCGCCGTCGTCGTTGACGACGACGATCGTCAGGTCGGGGGCGGGTTCGTCCGGCCCGAGCACCAGTCCGTTGGCGTCGTGGAGGAACGTCACGTCGCCCATCAGCGCGAAGCACCGGGTGCTGTGCGGCCGGCCGAGGGCGGCCCCGATCGCGGACGAGACGGTGCCGTCGATCCCGGAGAGCCCCCGGTTGGCGATGATCTTGCGCCGGTCGCCGACGGCGTACCTCGGCACCATCAGGTCGAGGTCGCGGATCGGGCTGGAGGCGCCGACGAACAGCAGCCCGCCGGGAGGTACGCCGCGGCTCACGGCGCCCGCGACCTCGTGCGGGGTGATGCCCTCCTCGGCGGCCAGCAGCCGGTCGAGGCGTGCGGCGACGTCGCGGTCGGCCGCTCGCCACTCCTCGAGCCACGCGGGGTCGGCGGGCGCGTCGACCTCCAGTCGGTCGAAGGTGACGTCGACCGGGAACGGCCGCTCCGGCCACACCCCCGCCGGCGGCCGCGACCACACCTCGACGTCGTCGCGGGCCAGCAACCGGGTCACGGGCGGGAGAGCGTGGGGTGGCCGAAGACCACCACCCGCTCGATCCGCTGCCCGAGCGGGCCGTCGAGGAGCAGCCGGTAGCAGCGCAGCGCGTTGTCACCCGTGCGCGACCCGCTGGTGGGCTCGGCCAGCAGCGGCCAGC
>CAWEVA010000012.1:60000-110557 GCA_963812345.1 uncultured Actinomycetota bacterium | reverse complement strand
TCCCGGCCTCGACCACCGACACACTGCCGGAGACCGGGCAGTCGAGGAGGGTGGCTCCCCGGTCGGCCACCAGGGGAGCGAGTCTCCGGACGGTCTGCGGGTCGACCGTGCTGGTGTCGCACACGACCGCGTCCGGTCGCAGACCGGAGACCAGGCCTTCCTCGCCACGATAGGTCGCCTCGACCGCCGCGTCGTCGGCGAGCGAGACGACGACGACGTCCGCCTCGGCCGCGGCCTCCCGGGCAGAGCCCACAACCGCGCCGCCCGTGTCCGCCGCGACGGCCTGGGCGCGCGATGCGGTGCGGTTGAAGAGAGCCAGGTCGAAGCCCGCGTCGGCCACCCGGCGCGCCATCGCGGCGCCCATCCGCCCGGTACCGACGACGGCAACCCTCACTGCAACAGCCATCCGCCGTCGACGTACAGGTCGATGCCGTTGACCGACCGGTTCCGGATCAGGAAGTCCACCGCGTCCACGATGTCCTCCATCGCGACGTTCCGCCCGGTGGGCGTGTGGTCGCGTACGGCGTCCGTGGCCGCTGTCTTGCCTTCCCAGAACGGACTGTCCGCCACGATGCCCGGGTGCAGCGCGTTGACCCGCCGGGGCGCGATCTGGACAGCCAGGGTGTTCACCAGCCCGGTGACCCCGCCGTTGACGGTCGACACGGTGGTGGAGCCGGGGTACGGGCGGTCCTTGGCCCGGCCGCCGAACAGCAGGACGGATCCGTCCTCGGCGAGCCGGTCGAGCAGCGCACTGACCACGGCCGTGTAGCCGACGAGCTTCATCACCGCGAGGTAGCGGGCGGAGCCGATGTCGTAGTCCTGGACGGTGTTCGCGTCCCGGGCGATGGCGGAGAGGACGAGGTGGTCGACCGGGCCGACGTCGCTCGGAGCGCATCGGCCACCGTTTCCGGCTCGGCGAGGTCGACGGCCAGGCCACGGGCGTCCCCGCCGAGCTCGGCCGCGACCGCTGCGGCCCGCGCGGCGTCCCGGCCGGTGAGCACGACCGACCAGCCCGCGTCGGCGTACTTCTTGGCGATCTCGCGGCCCAACCCGGAGGTGCCGCCCACCACCACGATGGTCGTGTCGTCGGTCATCCGGTCACCTCCCGGAGGTAGTCCCAGTCCCGTGCGAACCGGTAGGAGTGTCGTGGCGGCGGCTGCGGCGCCTGCGTCTCCAGCCAGCGCAGCGGGCCGTCACCGAGGTTGCGGAACGAGTGGACGGCGCCGACGCCGGCCCAGGCGACGTCGCCCGGCCCCAGCTCGTAGCGGGTGCCGTCGAACGTCGCCTCCGCGTGGCCCTCGAGGAAGAAGTAGGCCTCCTCGAAGGGGTGGTCGTGCGGGCCGGCGACGCCGTCGGGCTCGTACTGGACCATGAACATCGTGGACAGCTGGGCTCCGAGGTCGGAGTCGACCATCATCTTCACGGTGATGCCGCTGTAGACGAGCAGGGCCGTGCGCATGCTCGCCGACACCGCCAGTCGGTCCTGGCCCTGCTGCGCGGGATCCATGTGGGCATCGTCGATGTGGCCGTATCGGCGCGTTCGCGGGTCGCGTACGTCGGCGGCGACCGGCTCCGTCTCCGTCAGCTCCGGCACCAGCTGGGTGTCGAGGTCGTGCTCCGGCCTCGGCAGCGGTACCGAGAGTCGCGCGAACCGCGTCTCGGCGGCGCCGTCGTTGCGCAGCGAGTGCGGGACGCCAACGGGGATCAGGCCGTAGTCGCCCGGCCCGAGCCGCGCCGCCTCACCTGGCGTCTGCACGACCACTTGTCCCTCGATGAGGTAGAGGCTCTCCTCGTAGGAGTGCACGTGCGCCGGCACGGAACCTCCCGCCGCCAGCCTGCTCAGGCCGAACCCGGTGTGCACTGCCGCAGTGGTCGCGTCCAGCACCGACCAACCCTCCAGCCCGGGCGACCCGGCCAGGGGTCCGGCCGGAGGAGCCCAGGCCTGGGATGAGCCGTGCGCGACCAGGTGATGGGTGCTCATCCGGGGTCCCCGTTCGAAGCGGAGCGAAGCGAGCATTCGAATGGGGTGGTCATGCCGATGCGGGCTCCTGCTTCTCGGCCGCGGCCTTCTCCGCCGCGGCGGCGAGGTGGTCGCGGGACTGCTGGACGAGGGAAACAGCTCGCTCCAGGTCGCCGACCAGCCGGAAGTCGCGCTTGCGCCACTCCCCCGCGACCAGAACGTGCTCGACATTGGACACGTCGGCCGACAGCGTGACCGCCGCGACCGGGTCGTGGATCGGCGCCACGTTGACCGCCGTGGCGTCGACAACGGTGACGTCGGCCTGCTTCCCCGGCGTGAGTGAGCCGGTCCGGTCCTCGACGCCAGCCACGTGCGCGCCGTCGAGGGTGGCCATCTTGAGCATGTCGGCGGCCGTGAGCATGTCATCGGGGATCGGGGTGTCGAGGTCCCAGCAGACGGCGTTGACCCGGGCTCGTTCGGCGCCGAATGCCGCCCGGATCTGGGTGAACATGTCACCGGGCACGGTCGTGACGACGTCGATGGACAGGCTCGGACGCAGGCCGAACTTGCGGGCCTTGTTCACGGGCGGCCAGCCATGCCCCATCTGGGTCTCCACCTGCGCTGCGATGGAGATCGTGCCGCCGGTCTCGGCCACCCGCTGCCACTCGTGGTCACTGAAGTAGCAGCAGTGGACGTACGTCGTGTCGGGCCCGAGCAGCCCGAGCCGATCGAGCTGCTCGACCATGCCGAACCGCCCGGCCATCCGCCCCATGCCGACGTGGACGGTGATCGGGATGCCGAGCTCGCGGGCCAGCTCCCACTCTGCCTGCACGACCTGGTCCTGGGTGAACCCTGGGCCTCGCGTGGCGAGCGCCATCGTGATCAGCCCGTCGTCGCCCGGCACGTGCGTCGACCGCACCCGTCGTACGTCGTCGCCGGGGATCGCCTCGGCGCTGAAGAACCAGTACTTCTCCAGGGACGTGTTGGCGCTGCCGTACGCGTACTGCGCCCGGATCCCGGTCTCCTTCAGCCCCTGGATCGCGGCGTCGGCGTGCTCGGGGGTGTTGTTGATGTGCGACCAGTCCACCAGCGTGGTGATGCCGGCGTTGAGGCACTCCAGCGACCCGGCCAGGTTGCTGTTGTAGACGTCCTCGGCCCGGTAGAGCGGCGCGAAGGTGTCGAGCACCTCGACGAAGTAGTCGTCCAGGGTCGCGTTCGGTGCGCAGTTGCGGATAGCCGCCTCCCACGTGTGCCGGTGGGTGTCGACGAAGCCCGGGATGACGATCTTTCCCGTGCAGTCGACGACCTCGGCGTCGGCCTCGATGGCGGCATCGACCCCGGCGATCTTGTCGTCCTCGATCAGGACGTCGCCGGTGGCCCGGTCCCCGATCTCCGGGTCCACCGACAAGACGGTGCCGCCCTTGAGGAGGATCTTGCCCATGGTGTGACCCCTTTCTCCCGACCGGATGTCCCGGCCGCTCCGGTTGTTCAGAACTAGTACGACGCGAGACGGCGTACCGCCTCGACGACCTTGTCGACGGTGGGTATGACCTGCTGCTCCAGCGCGTCGGCGAACGGGAGAGGGACGCATTCGGCCGCCACCCTGCGGATGGGTGCGTCGAGCGTCTCGAAGCCCTCGTCTGCCACGATCGACACCACGGTTCCGCCCCAGCCGCCCTGGTAGGGGTTCTCCTCGACGACGACCAGGCGCGAGGTGCGGGCGACGGACTCCAGGACCGCCTGCGCGTCCAGCGGCACCAGGCAGCGAAGGTCGACGACTTCGGCGGAGATGCCCTCGGCCGCGAGCTGCTCGGCGGCGGCGAGGGCGAGCGGCACCGTCGAGGCGAGGCCGACCAGCGTCACGTCGGTGCCCGACCGGACCACGGCTGCCTCGCCGAGTGGGACGACGTGATCGGGCGGCGCGGGCTCCCCCTTGCTGGCGAACAGGCCCTTGTGCTCGAAGAACATGACCGGGTCGTCGCTGCGGATCGCCGAGGCCATCATGCCGACCACATCCGCGGGGGTGGCCGGGGCAGCGATCTTGAGGCCGGGGACCGCGAACACCCAGTTCTCGACGGCCTGCGAGTGCTGCGCGCCGAACCCCAGTCCGCCGCCGTTGGCGGTGCGCACGACCAGCGGCACGGTCACCTGCCCGCCGGTCATGTAGCGCATCTTCGGGATCTCGTTGGCGAGGTAGTCGAAGCAGCAGGCGAAGAAGTCGGAGAACATGATCTCCGCGACCGGTCGCAGCCCGGTCATCGCGGCCCCGAGGGCGGCCCCGACGATGGCCTGCTCGGAGATCGGGGTGTCCCAGACCCGCTCCGGCCCGAACTCGGTGAACAGCCCGGTGGTCGTCTTGAACACGCCCTCGGCCGCGCCGATGTCCTCGCCCAGGCAGACGACGGTGGGGTCCGTGCGCATCTCCCGGGCGATCCCGTCGGCGACCGCCTCGCGATAGGTGATCAGGTCCGCCATGCCGCACTCCCGTCGGCCCACACGTCCGTGAGGGCCTCGTGCGGGTCCGCCTCGGGCGCGTCGGTGGCCCGGCGTACGGCGTCTGCGACGGCCCGCTCGGCCCGGGCGTCAGCCGCCGTGACCTCGTCCTCGGGCACCCCGAGCGCAGCCAGTCGCTCCCGGGCGACCAGCAACGGGTCGCGGCGCAGCCACTCCTCGACCTCGTCGGCGGGGCGGTACTTCGCGGGATCCGCCCGGCTGTGCCCGTAGTGCCGGTAGGTCATCGCCTCGAGGACCGACGGTCCCTCGCCGCCGCGGGCCCGGGCGGCGGCCTTCGCGACCGCCTCTCGAACGACGATGACGTCGTTGCCGTCGACGACCTCGCCGGGGACGTCCGTAGGAGCCGGCACGGTCGGCGGCCGGGTGCTCGACGGCGGTGACCGAGCCGATCGGGGTGTACTCCATGTAGAGGTTGTTCTCGCACACGAAGAGCACCGGGAGCGCCCACACGGCGGCCAGGTTCAGCGCCTCGTGGAAGGCGCCGATGTTGGTCGCCCCGTCGCCGAAGAACGCCACCGCCACCTGATCGGTTCCGCGCAGCTTCGCCGACCACGCGGCTCCGGCGGCGATCGGCAGGTGCGCCCCGACGATGGCATAGGAGCCGAGCATGCCCCGGTCGGCCTTGGTCAGGTGCATGGAGCCGCCCTTGGCCCGGCACACGCCCGTGCGCCTGCTCATCAGCTCGGCGAGGCACTCCTCGGCCGTGGCCCCGCGCGCCATCGCGTGGTGGTGTCCGCGGTAGGTGGCGAACACGTAGTCGTCGTCGCGGAGGGCAGCGCTCGCCCCGACCGCCACGGCCTCGTGGCCGGAGGCGAGGTGGGTGGTGCCCTTGACCAGCCCGGACATGAACATGTCGTAGGCGGCCTTCTCGGTCCGCCTGATCGTCGCCATCTGCTCGTACAGCCCGAGCAGGGTGGTGCCGTCGAGGGTGTCCGACGCAGCGACGCTCACCGCTCGCCCCTTCCGGCCGGGGTGTTCAGGTGCGACTGGGCCTCGCGCAGGTTGGGCAGCTCGCCGCCCACGGTCCAGTACCGCTGGCCGGCGATCAGCAGCTCCTCGGCCGGGAACTTCGTGATCACCTCGCAGCCATCAGCGGTGACCACGACCTCCTCCTCGATCCGGGCGGCGGACCAGCCGTCGGCCGCCGGCCAGTAGGTCTCGAGCGCGAAGACCATGCCCTCCTCCAGGACCTCGGGATGGTCGAGCGACACCAGTCGGCTGAAGATCGGCTTCTCCCAGATGGCCAGGCCGACGCCGTGGCCGTACTGGAGGGCGAACGCCGCCTCCTCGCTGGGAAAGCCGAACTCCTCGGCGCGCGGCCACAGGGACACGATGTCGGCCGTGGTCGCGCCCGGCCGGACGGCAGCGATCGCCATGTCCATGTACTCGCGGCAGCGGGTGTAGGCGTCCCTCATGGCCGGCGAGGCGCTGCCCACGGCGAAGCACCGGTAGTAGCAGGTGCGGTAGCCCAGGTGGCTGTGCAGGATGTCGAAGAACGCCGGGTCTCCGGGGCGCACGATCCGGTCGCTGTAGACGTGCGGGTGCGGTGAGCACCGCTCGCCGGAGATCGCGTTGACCCCCTCGACGTACTCGCTGCCCAGGCCGTAGAGCACGTTGGCGACCACGCCGACGCACTCGTTCTCGCGGACGCCGGGACGCAGGAACGTGTAGAGCTCGTCGTACGCCGCGTCCACCATCGAGCAGGCCTGGGTCAGGAGCGCGATCTCGTCCGGGGTCTTGAGCCGCCTGGCCTCGAGGAACACCTGCTGTCCGTCGACGACCGTGAGCCCCGCGGACTGCAGGGCGAACAGGATCGGCATCTCGACCAGGTCGACCCCGAGCGGCTCGCCGGCCAGCCCGTGCTCGCGCAGCACGGTCGCGACCTTGGAGGCGACCTCCTCGGCGATGCCGGCGTCCGGATGGAAGGCGCCGCGGAGGGTGGAGATCCCGGCCCGGGCGCCCGACCGTCCGGCGAGCATCGCCTCCGACGGTTCGGCGTCGCCGGGGAGCCGGTCGTAGTCGAGCCAGGGGTTGTACAGCTGGTGGTGCTTCGCGGCGGAGCCGAAGTCCCAGATCACCGGGTCACCGCCGCGGGGCAGCAGCGCGAACCGGATCAGCTTGTCCATCGCCCAGGTCCCGATGTGGGTGGCCGTCATGTAGCGGATGTTGGCGAAGTCGAACGTGAGCAGGGCACCCAGCTCGGAGCTCTCCAGCTGCGAGCGAAGCCGCTCGAGTCGTTCCGAACGCAGCCGGTCGACGTCCACGCGGGCTTCCCAGTCGACGGCGTTCGGGCCGTACGTGCGGATCGCCATGGCTACCACCGTCCCTTCGATGGTGTTCAATGAAACTTACGCTCGTTCAGTGACACTGACTAGAGGCGTCAGGGCGAGCGAGAGAGGTGCCGGATGGGCGAGCCGAAGGTCCCGCAGATCGGCCCCCGGATCCGCGCCGAGCGGACCCGGCAGGAGCTGACCATCCGCGCCCTGGCCGACGACATCGGGGTGTCGTCGAGCCTGATCTCCCAGATCGAGACCGGCAAGAGCCAGCCCTCGGTCAGCACGCTCTACGCCATCACCTCGGCCCTGGGGCTGCCGATCGAGGAGCTGTTCGACGAGACTCCGGAGCCTGCCTCCGTCGCCACCGGCACGAGTGACGGCGCCGGGCTCCGCTTCCTCACGACCGACCGGGACCACGGGGTCGGACCGCACGTCTCACCCGACGATCGCGAGGTGCTCACCCTCGACACCGGGGTGACCTGGCAGCGGCTGGGTCAGGTGCCGCACCACCACGTGGACTTCCTGCTGGTCACCTACCAACCGGGCAGCGCCTCGTCCGCCGACGGCGGCCTGATGCGGCACCACGGCACCGAGTACGGCTACCTGATCAGCGGGGAGCTGCAGCTCACGCTCGGCTTCGACCAGCACAAGATGGCAGCCGGGGACGCGGTCTGTTTCGAGTCGACGACGCCGCACGGCTACCGCAACGAGGGCGAGGAGCCGGCGGTCGGGGTCTGGTTCGTGGTCGACTCAGGGTGAGTGCGGATCGGACGGTATCGGCGTACCTTCGAAGGAACCAGTCGTTCACGCGACCAGCTGCAGCGAAGCGAGTATCGCCCGGGACCCCGTCGGCGCCCTTCCCTCAGCCGGCTTCCTGACCTGAGGCGGCACCATGCTGCACCTTCGACCCATCGACCCAGTCGTGCTCCCGAGAACGGACCGTCCACTACGGCAGGCCTCGGTGTTCCTCGGGATCACGTACCTCCTGGCCCTCGCGATCGCGTTGGCGCTTCCACACGCAGGCATCGCGCCGCTGATCAGCATCGCGGTGCCGCTCGTCGCCGTTGCGCTGACGATCGCCATCTGCGTTCCGCACGGTCAGCGACGAGCGGTTTGGGCGGCGGTCGGCTTCGGACGCCCCGGATGGGGTGCGCTGATCCTGGCTGTCGTGGGGCCGGTCGTGCTCATCGGGATGAGCTTCGGTGTCGCCGCGGCCGTGGGGGTTGTCCGCTTCCCGGCGCTGGGGTGGGGACTGGGCACCGAGGCAGTCAACTTCCTGGTCTCGACGGCCGTCTTCGGCGTGGTCTTCCTCGGTGAGGAGATCGGGTGGCGCGGGTTCCTGATGCTGCGTCTGGCCGAGGTCGTCTCGGGGCGCCGAGCGGCGCTGGTGACCGGTGCCTGTCACGCGGTCTTCCACCTGCCGCTGCTGCTCCTCACGACGACCTATCAGAGTGCGGGAAACCGTTGGATCGTCGTACCCATGGTGATGGTCTCCCTGACGATGGCGGGAGTCTGGTACGGATGGCTTCGCGCATGGTCGGGTTCCATCTGGCCGGTGGCCGTGTCGCATGGGGCCTTCAACAACGCCGTGGACGGCTTCAGCGGTGCGGCGATCGCCACCTCCCCCGCCGCCATGGCCTACGCCACGACCGAGACCGGCGTCGTCACGATGCTGCTGGTCATCCTCCTCGCTGGCTACCTCCTGATCCGGCGGGCCGCCGACTTCGACAACCTGCGCCCGACCGGCTTGCCCACGGCCCCATCGCCAGCGCGAGGGTGACATGACGACGGCGGTTGAGTCCGGTTCGCGGTTGGCGCAGAGACTCGTCCTGCTGGGTGCGCCGCTGGCCCTGGCGGTGCTCGAGGTGTTCCATCCCCGCAAGGAGGACCTCGTCGGCGCGATCGGCGAGGCGGACTGGTTCTTCTGGTTCCACATGATCCAGCTCCCGCTCGTCGGTCTGGTCGCGGTGGCGGCGTTCCTGCTCACCGAAGGGCTGACCGGCCCCCTCGTCACGGTCAGCCGGTGGTCAGTGGGAGTCTTCGCCGTCTTCTTCAGCGCGTACGACGCAGCGGCCGGGATCGCCACTGGTTACGTGCTGCGCAACGCGCAGGGACTCCCGGCCGAGTCGCAGACGGCGATCTTCGAGGCGGCCCACGACATGCCCGGGCCCAGTCTCATCTTCCTCCTGTCCGTGGTGGGCTCGGGCGCCTGGACGGTCGCCATGGTCACCGCCGCGTGGCGCTCAGGCGCGCAGGAGTCCCCAGGATGACGTTCGCGCTGCTCATCCTCGCCGGGGTCTTCCTGCTCGGCGGGCACCCCTTCCCGTTCGGGACTCTCGCCTTCGGCTGCTTCTTCCTCGCGGCCGCCCGGATGGAGTTCACGTCGGAGTCAGCCACCAGCCCGGGGCCTCTGCCGAGTCGGCAAGCGCGCGGGCTGGATTGAAAGGAAGGTCATGTCTCACTCGATCATGTCTCGACTCGCAGGTCCGTTCGCGTTGTCGGCCGGCGTTCTGATCGTCGGTGCGCAGCTGGTGATGCTCCCGTTCGACCCGAAGGACCATGTGGCGACGACGACGGCCCCGGCGTTCCAGCTCGGCGGTGCGGCGTACTTCGTCGGCTTCGTCATGCTGATGCTCTTCCTCGTCGCGGACCATGACCGGCTGGAGGAGCGAACCGGGCGGCTGGGCGTCGCCGCGACGATCGCGGCTGTGGTCGGCACGATGGCGCTTGGGGGTGACCTGTGGTTCGAGACCTTCGCCGTCCCGTGGCTCGCCGACGAGGCGCCGAACGCCTTCGACACGGATCCGACTGTCGTGCTCGGTCTGGGGGCTGTCTCCAGCTATCTGCTCTTCGCGATCGGGTGGATGCTCTATGGGGTCGCGAACCTGCGGGCACATGCCCCCGTCACGATCTCCGTCGCGATCATCATCGGCGGCGCTCTCGGCTACCAGGCGCTCCTGTCGCCGTGGGCGGTTCCCCTCGCCCTGTCCGTGGGCGCGCTCGGCGTCTGGTTGATCAGGACGAGGCCGGCACTCGCTCCCCAGGGCTCCGTGACCAACTTCAGGTCACCCGCTGTGGGTGAGGCCGGACCCTAGCCCCGCCGGAAATGTGTGGGAGGGAGGTCCCATGAGCGAGGACGCTGGTACTGCCGCATCTCAGGAGCAGCCGCACAGCTCCCGGTTGGCCATCTTGCTCGCCGCGGCGATGTTCGTGCTCGTCGTCGACACCTCGCTGATGAACGTCTCGATCTCCGCGGTGGTCGAGGATCTCGACACGACGGTGAGCGGCGTCCAGTCGGCGATCGCGCTCGAGGCTCTGGTCTCGGCCGCGTTCATCCTGATCAGCAGCAAGGTGGGCGACCTCATCGGTCGCAAGCGGGCCTATGTGCTGGGCCTTCTCGCCTACGCCATCGGCGCCCTGGCGATGACGCTGGCCCAGAACCTGATCGCGATCATCATCTTCTGGGCGATCCTCGGGGCCTCGGGGCGTCGCTGCTGCTGCCCGCCATGCAGTCGCTCATCCACGGGAACTTCGACGGCGCGGCCCGGAAGAAGACCTACGCCCTGGTCGGGGCCGCGGCCGCCATTGCCGCCGCGGTCGGGCCGCTGCTCGGAGGTTCGTCACCACGTTCCTGTCGTGGCGCGTCGGCTTCTTCCTCGAGGTCGTGGTGATCGCGGTCGTGCTCGCCAACATCAAGCTCGTCCGCGACGTCGCCTACACCGGGCCTCGGCAGCATCGACCTGGTCGGCGCGGTGCTCTCCGTCGTGGGTATGGGCGGTGTCGTCCTCGGCATCCTGGTCTGGCAGGAGGGCGGCGAAGCGGTGGGGGCGCTCATCGTGATCGGCGCTGTCGGGCTCGTCGCGCTGGCGTACTGGCTGGTGCGCCGCAAGCGCCAAGGGAAGCCGACGTTGCTCGACCCGGACCTGTTCCGCTTCCCGCACTTCAGGATCGGGATCTCCCAGCAGATGCTGCAGCAGATCACCCTCGGCGGCGCGATGATCGTGCTCCCGATCTTCTTGCAGATGACCCTCGAGTACAACGCGATGCAGGCCGGGCTCTCCTTGGCCCCGTTGTCGCTCAGCATGTTCGCGGTGGCCATGATCGCCGGCCGGAGGTCCGGAAAGCGTCGCTCGAGCAGCGTCGTCCGTGCAGGGTTCGCGCTCACCACAGTGGGAATGGCCGCTGATCATCCCGCTCGTCCCTCGAGCGGACTTCGGCTGGTGGCTCATCGGCCCGCTTGCTGCTCGCCGGTTCCGGGTTGGGTCTGTTGGTGTCCCAGCTCAACAACTACACGTTGGCGCCCATCGAGGAGGAGCGGGTCAGCGAGGCCGCCGGGGTGAACTCGGCCGCCGGGTCCTTCGGGCTCTCCTTCGGCCTGGCGGTGGCCGGAGGCCTCATGCTGGCCGCCCTCTCCGCTGAGCTTCACCGACGATGACCGAGGCCAGCACGGTGATCCCTCCGGACCAGCAGGAGCAGATCGCCGCAGACCCTCGAGGACGATGCCCAGGTGATGAGCAACACCCAGATCGACGCGCTGCTCGCCGACGAGCCCGAAGCGGTCCAGGAGGAGATCCTCCGCATCAACACGCACGCACGAGACCTCTCGCTCCAGGTCGCGCTGCTCGTGTCCGTCCTCGCCAGCCTGATCGGCCTGCTCAACTCGTTCCGCATGACGCGGCTTCCGGAGATCACGCCGGCTCCCTCGGTCGAAGGCACGGCCTTGGGCTGACAGGATCCACCCGATGCGTTCCCCTGGTTCTACGACGTCGGATCCGCGCGGGTCTGAACCCGCTTGATCGTCCGAAACGGCGGCTTCGTCCTCAGCGCAGGGGGATCCGGAAGACGGTCGTCGAGGCGGCCGGGAACTCGTACCTGAAACCCGTCTCTCCAATGGTCCTGGAGCGGATGTCGAGGACGACACTTGGCGGCGAGTCCGGCTGGTTCCAGTCTTTGAAGGACGATCCGGTGACCGAGCGGATGGAGGCTGTGCCGCCTGCCCGACGCCCGTCCAGCCGGATGCGTGAGGTCACGCTCTGTCGGGGGAGCCGGTTGACCACGAGGAGCCTTACGGCGCCATGTCCGCGGGTGGCCGCGACCGTCAATCCTGCGTACGAACCGCGCGCACTGGGGGTGTGCCGGACGGGATTCCGTTCGATCCGGGTGGCGAGCAGTTCGCCGCCGGCAGAGAACATGGGCGCGAGGGCCATTCGGGTCACCGCGTGGGCCGTGAACGTGTACCGGGACCCACCCAGCACCGAGGTGCTGCCACTCCCCCCCGTGAATTTGGCACCATTACCCAAAGGGATCCGCATGTTCAGCCAGGCAGCCCAGAGTGAGGACATGAAGACCGCATGACTCACTGAGGTCCCCCAGGCTGGGAAGGCACGCGCGTCTCCATGCATCGCGACGAACTCGGTGAGGAGCAGGGGGGTGGATGGGGGCATGGTTCTGCGAGCCTCACGGATCCGATCTTGGACCGCGCCCGTCTTGCGCATCATCCAGTCGTGGCCCTCGAGTTGCCCCGACCACCTTGGCCGCGCCGCGGTCGTCAACGGGACGATGGCGTGTGAGGCGAGGCAGTCGTACTCCCGGCGGACGAGCCGGTTGAAGGCCGCCGCGGCCCAGGTGGCGCACACCTGGATCGAGGGATCGACCTCCCTCATCCGGCGGGCGAACGCGAAGTATCCCTGGTGGACACTGCGATACGACGCGCTCACCTTGGTGGCTGGCGACGGGATCGCGCCGTTCGTCCCGTTGCCGAACGTGACCCGCCCATGCTCGGCGTCCAGGGTGTACACCTGATCCTCGGGTCCCGCGGCGGAGAGATCGGGAACCTGTGTCCAGCCTGTTCCACCGATTTCGACCCGGAAGGATTCAGGGTCCACCGGGGGATAGAGCGCCTCGAACGTCTGCGACGCCGCGCCGTCGGACGGAATGCCGGCGGTCGGGTGGGCGCACTGCTTGCCCAGGTTCTCACCGCTGACGACCCTACTGCCACCGAAAGCGTACTGGCGCAAGGCGAGGCTGCTCTTGTGCGACATCCAGTACCGCGAATTGTGGTGGTGCTGCTCATTCCCGATCTCCCACCAACGAACCCGATACGGCTCGGGATGCCCGTTGTCAGCACGTACCTCGGCCCAGTCAGTCCCGCCATTCGGGTTGCCCTCGGTCCCTGCCGGGCTATTCATGTACTCCACCCAGTCAGCCGCGTCTCCTGGTGTCTCCGTCACGAAGGGCACCATGATGTTCGGTTTGGCGCCCGCCTCGTCCAGGAAGCGCATGAACTCGTCGGGACCGAAGCCCAGCCCGCTGGTCACCGCGCGCCCCTCGAATCCGGGACGATGCGGTCCCGTCGCCTGGCACCCGCGCTCGGGGCCGATCGCACGCTTCCAGTCGTAAAGGTTCGCCACCGTCCCCCCGGGGAAGCGCATGGACTGGATTCCCGCCTGCATCGCCCCGGTCACCGCCGCTGGCACCGGCGCATCTGTGTTGGGGTCCCACAAGCCGCGGCCGTTCCTGTCGAACTGCTGGTTAGCGCCTAGCAGCTTGGTCGGCGCCCGCCCCCGGTCGCCCGTGACATCGACCACGATGGTCGCCCCGCGGCGGGTGCCGGAGGCGGCGTTCGATTCGCTCCCGGGGCCGGGCGATCCCATGACGACCAGAGCAATGACGGTCAGTGTGACGGCAATCGTCGTACGCACTGCGCGCCTCCCTCCGACGACAACGGCAGCTGGTGTCTGGATTACACCATGGTCTCGGTCCGCGCGGACTCGAACTGAACCCAACCGGCTCGACGGGTAGTAAAGGATCTCAAGCGTCGCTTTGCCCTTCACACAGATTACCTTGCCGGTGGGCAAGATACGGCGATCCCTGAAGTCAGACCGGCCCTCTCCGATCAAGGACAGGCAGGACTCGATCTTGACCCCGTGACCAGTCGGGGTCGCAGGCAGCCCAACGACCACACGCCCGGGGAGGGGACGTGTGGTCGCCAGAGATCGCTGCTTTCTACCCCCTTACGGTGCCGGGAACAGCGGTGGCAGGTCAGGCAGCTCGACGCTCGGGTTGTAGGTGCCGCGCGTCAGGTTGTCGTAGTTCGCGCCGGGCAGCTGGCACAGCGCGTTCTGATCGATTCCACCCAGCTCTCCGGGCTTGACGGTCTCCCTGGTGTCACCGTTGAGGGTGACGGTGGAGTCGACAAGCTCTTCAGTGGTGGTGTTGCAGGTGATCACGATCAGCCGGTAGAGCGCCCGGTTGACGAACGCCTCCGAGATCGTGACGTCCTTCGGTCCCGGCTCGAGGGTGAGCTCGACCGTCACCACGTCGGGGTCTGGTTCGAACCCGGGCGGGAACGGCGGAACCTCGTCCACGGTGTAGCGGCCCAGCTCGAGATTGGGCCCCGTTCGTCCAATTGGTGGAGACGAACGTGGCCCATCCTAGTGTCAGACCTTATCGGTCACGGGTCGATCACCACCTCGCAGGTGTGAGTGCCCAGCTCCAGGTCGTTGACCGAGTGCGAGCCGTCTCCGGTGGCAGGCGTGGTGAAGTCGTTGCCTGCCGGTGCGAGCGGGGTGCAGTCGATCGTGGAGTTGGTGCCACCCTCGATCTGCGAGTCCACCGACACCGTCAGGTTCGTCAGCGGGATGTTGGTGAAGTCCACCGTCTCCCCGCCGTACGGGTCGTCCGAGCAGGACGCCTCGTTGTCTACGGTCACCGACTTCGTGAGCGCACCGGCTGCGTGGTAGCCAGCAGGCAGGGTCTCGGTCACGTCGTAGTTACCGAACAGCAGCCCGTCCACACAGGCTTGGCCCTTGGCGTTGGTGGTCACCGGCTTACCGGCGATCGTGAAGTCGACACCGGCGTGCGGGTGGTCACCCGCCCCGTCGGCGGCGTTCTTGCGCGAACTTCGTGAGCAGGATGGCTCCGCGCTCCCTCGGGTTGACGAAGGTCACCGTGACCGTTTCGGTCGCGACCACCGTCACGTGCTGGAAGGCCGGGTCGGCGATATTGTGGCCCGGCGGGGCAACCGTCTCCACGACCCAGTACTCACCCTGTCCGATGTCGGTGAAGCCGCACTCGCCGGCTGCCGTTGTGCAGGAGTCGACGAGGGTGTCTTCTGCGCCGGGTGAGCCGCCGACCGGCGGGTTGTCCAGGAGCAGGTCGAACTCCGCGCCATTGAGCGGTGAGGCCGGGGTTGCATCGTCGACCTTGAGGATGCGGATCGTCACCACAGATGTCGAAGTTCAGGGCGAGCGGAGCGATGAAGTCCTTGAGTGCCGCGGTGAACGAGTCCGACGACCGGCTCTTGAGGTACGCGGAGCCGAAGGCGACACACTCGTCTTCACCGGCCAGGGCGTCGAAGTCGATCTGCGCCTCGCCGAACGTGCGGGGCGAGATGGCACCCAGACCGTCAGACTCTGCTGCCGGGATCGCCGAGGTGTTGATCGAGCCGGTGGCCAAACCTTCGTCGGTCAGGTTCACCCGTGTCGCCCCAGCACGGGGTGGAGTTGTTCGCCTCACACAGCGAGCCTGGACCCGTGGTCACCCAGCGGGACAGGAACAACTCGCGGGTTGGTGCCGCCCTTGGCCAGGTCGTACTGGATCAGCACGTCACCAGCGGTACGCACCGGGGTCACCCCGTTGGTCGAGATCACGGACGACTGGTTGAACTCGAAGTCCATGTTCGTGGTGCCGTTCGGCTCCTGGACGCGGTGCCAGAAGATGTTCAGGAACCGGTCCCCGGTCGGGTGTCGTCTCCAGGTAGCCGCCGAAGGTGAGCAGGTCGGACTTGTTCGGCGGGATGATGCCGTCGACCACAGTGGGTACGGCGGTGTCCTCCTTGGTGCCCTGGCCGAAGGAGTCGTCACCGGAGCCGGTCGGCAGGTCGGCCTTGCGGCGTTCCGAGCCCTGGGTCGGTGCCCTGCGGGATGCTCGCCCAGTCCTCTGACGGAGCCGGGTCGTCGAGCCGCAGGTTGGCGTCGGTGTCGATCTCGAAATTGCTACCCGGGAGGCTGACCTCCGGGTGACTGGCCAGTGCTGGCATTCCTGCCAGTCCGACGGTGAGCAGCGCGGCTACGCCGCTGAGCGCCAGAGCCTTGCGATTCGTCTTGAAGCGAGACATGAGAGAGTCCCTCCGTCTACCGCAGGGCCGAGCGCACTGCGGCATTCGGCGAACCGCCGCCCGCGACGTGAAGCGCGCGAACGATCCGCACGACTCGACGTCACGCCCAAGCGAAACTCATCCGGTCGGCCCCACCGTCCCCACGTGACGCCTCCTCGAAGGTCCTCCCCTTTTCGCGTGGCGTCAATGGCGCACGCGGGCTAGTGCGACTTTCGATGTTTCCGCAGGTCAGAGCCGTTTCTGTCGGTCGGGCTGACAGGACTTGGACCTGTGACCCCTTGATCCCCAGGAGATCTCGCGACCTGATGTGAGTGTGGGTTGTTGGCGTCAACCGGTGTGGTCGCGCGCTCAGCGAAGGGCCGTGGTGATGGGTGAGGATACGACTTTGTGGCACCTCAGTGGACGGAAGCATTGGCAAGACGCCGTTGTTGTATCGGCCTGGGCAGGTTCAAGCACCGACGAGGAGGCCGGCATGGCGTCCACGCAAATCACACTCAGCACCGAGCGGCTCGACCTCGCAGCGTGGCGACCGGAGGACGCGTCAGCAGCCTGGCGATCTTCGGTACGGAGGGGGTCACGCGCTGGCTGACACCCGCGATGGAGCCCGTCAAGGACGAGGACGGGATGCGCGATGTCCTGGACCGGTGGGCCGAGGAGGACGCCCAGGCGGACCCTCCGGTCGGCCACTGGGCAGTCAGGCGTCGGGACGATGGCGTGCTGCTGGGGTCGTTGACGTTCCGACGGATGCCCCCGTTCCAGGAGGACCTCGAGCTCGCATGGCAGTTCGCCCCCGGTCATTGGGGCCAGGGCTACGCGACGGAGGCGGCCCGTGCCGTTGCGGGCTGGGCGTTCGAGGACTCGGCACACGAACTCTTCGCTGTGATGCGGCCGGCCAACCAGCGTGCGGAGAAGCTCGCGCGACGGTTGGGCTTTGAGTGGGTCGGAGAGACCGACAAGTACTACGACCTTCGTCTTCAGGTGTTCCGGCTTCGGCCCCCGGACCTCGAGAGGCCGAGTTAGCCTCCGGCGTGGACTGGTCGCCGGATGAGTCGGGTCGGCGGGCGCCGATTCGGGGGCACGGACCGCGGCGACCACACCCTCCTTTTACCTTAACCCCGATTCTGCATGCGTGAAACCCCGCGACCGGTTGGGGGATTCTGGTCTCCCGATGGCCCCCGGTGCTCGCTGACGGTCGCGCCCCGTCGGGCAATTCTCGCTCCTCGCTCAACCGATCAGGCGTCCACGCCGTAGAGACTGGATCACTGCAGCGCGCGGAGAGGCCGATGTCGCGGGACGAGGAGTTCGAGGAGTTCGTGACCGCGGCCTGGCCGCGATTGCGCCGGGCCGCATACCTGCTGACCCAGGATTCCCACGACGCCGTAGGACCTCGTCCACGGAGCGTTGGCCCGGAGATACGCCAGCTGGTCGCGCGTCCGGCGCGAGGGCGCCTACTCCTACGTCCACCGCGCACTGGTCAACGGATACATCGTCAGCAGGCGCCGCCGCCGGCCGCTGCCGGTGAGAACCGGCGATCGGCACGACAAGCAGATGCGTACCGCCACCGACGCAGTCGATGACCGCAGCGAGCTCACCGAGCTGCTCGCGCCTGTGATCATCAGCAGCAGGCCGATAGGCAATCAGGCCAGTGCACTCGCCAGCTCCACAACCGAAGAAGATGATCCACACGAGGACCACGCGGACGTGCCACCGCCGGACCTTGGGGTGCTCACCGCTGCCGGGCGCCGTCGCCTGCGCCGCCGTCGTGCCGCAACCACATCACGGCCGTCGCCGCCGCGGCGGTGCTGGCCGTGCCGACGTGTGTTGCGCGACCTCGGCCGGCGGCGAACGCGACGCGTCGGGCACTACGGTCGCCTCGTTGCGCCGATCAACCGACCAGAGCTGCCTGCAGTGCCGGCCGCCAGACCGCGTCCGGCCGAACCGAGGCCAGAGCGCTGCTCGGGGAGCCGCTCGTCATCGGCACGCAACCGGGCGGCGTCGAGGAGGTTCTCTACGCGGTGCGCACCGGGACGAAGCTCGCGAACCGGAAGGAGGGACTGTCGACTGCCGAAGGGGATGGCCGCACGCAAGTGAGCACGAACCGACGGCGAGGCCAATGCAGACCGGCTATGACGCGTCAGCCCGGATGGCGAGCCAGAGTCCGGTTCCAGTACAGCTACAAGATGTTGCGCCGATCAACGAGTCCTCATGGGGTCGTGGATGCACCCCAGCAGATCGAGGGCTTCTGTCAACCCGGGCGCCAGCGGCCCGGACGACGGAACGAGCACCTCGGTGATCAACAACTACACCGGTCTACCTGACCCGGCCGCTGCCCGACGGGTTCGAGCCGCCGAGCTATCAGCAGGTACCCACCCGGCGGTGGCCCGGCATTCGAGATCGATCCGGGGGGCGGCTTCCCGCCGTCGCTGACGATCCACACCTCGAACGGCTGGTCCTGCAGCCTTAGGACTTGGGGTCGGTCGGCTGAGGGCCACCTGCCGGATCGGCCCCGATCACCGCCCAGTGCCGCGCCCCGCTACACCGCCGTGTGGCTTGAGGAACCGGGCCGACGCGGCGCCCATAATCGGGTTACGCCGACCCGGCCCAGATCTTTACCTACCCCGTTACCGGCGCCGTGAACCAACGCAAGGGGTTGTGTTTCCCCAGACACAGGTAGCCGAGGATGCTTGACGAGTCGGGTCGGCGGGCACCGAGCGGGGGCGCGGACCGCGCCGACCCCACCCCGTGCCTTTACCTAACCCCGATTCGGCACCGTGAACCCCTCCGCCCGTCGAATTTCGGTCTCCCGATCGACATCCACGCCCCATGCACGCTGACGGGCGCCGGCCAGGGCAAGGTCAGCGGCCGTCTTAGGGTGGAAGACGGCCTCTGACCTGCAGATCTCGGTCGGGCTGACAGGATTTGAACCTGCGACCCCTTGACCCCCAGTCAAGTGCGCTACCAAACTGCGCCACAGCCCGAAGGCCTTCCGTGGAAGGCCGCGTGCACACTATCGCAGCCGAACGGCCGGGGCCGTATCGGGATCACCGCACCTGGGCGCTGTCCCCGGAGACCTTCAGGCCGGAGGCGTCGACGGCCACGAACGACGACGCGGGGATGGTCTTGAGCTCCGAGATCAGCCGGTCGGGCCAGTTCGCGTTCCGCTCTCCCTGGAAGAACCACGGCGACCCGTTGTCGGCCAGGACCAGCCCGTAGCGCTTCATCGCCCGGATCACCGCCCGCGCAGCCGGGCCGAAGCCCTCGGTCGGGAAGCCGGCCCGCAACCGGAACCTGGCCCCCATGGGCGGGTACGCCTTGCCGTCCTGCGACCCGGCGTCGTGGCGGGCCGGCCACACGTGGTGCCGGCGGGTGATGTCGGTGGTGAACCGGATGGCGTGGTTGACGCTCCGGTCGCGGACCTCGTTCCACCGGAGCAGCCCGGGGAGGATGGGCAGGCCGGCAGCGTCGGCGGACGTCCAGCCGTCCGGTCGCAGGTCGTTGCTGCGCAGCGACCAGGTGGCGCCGGAGCCGGCGTACCACCGGCCTTCGCGCTGGCGGGTCGCGAAGGTCTCGAACAGCCGGCACGACCCGCGGTCCACGACGATCGCGTGCCGGTCGCCGTCGGAGTTCCGTCCACCCTCGATCTTCGTGTCCGCGCCGAGCGGGTACCGCACGTGGTCGCTCTCGTCGGCGTAGGTGAACCGCACCCGCACCCGGCGGTGGTCGTGCGGGACGACCGTGATCGGGATGCCGTAGTCGGTTCCGCCCGCATTGGGCCCGAAGTCGGGATGCAGGTCGCGGTGGCTCGACATGTTCGCGAGCCACTGGTCGCTCCGCGCATGGACGGGGAGGTCCGTGACGTCGGCGCGCCAGTAGTTGTCGGCCGGGAAGGTCTGGCAGGTCGTGCCCGCGATCGGTCTCGCGGCCGCCCCCGACGGGACGGAGGCCGCGAGGGCGAGCACGAGCGCGACCGAGAAGCGCATGACCGCCAAACTAGCGCCTGCGCCGCTCCCGCGGGCGCTGCTGCAGGACGATCGGCGTGCCGACGAAGCCGAAGTCCTCGCGCAGCCGGCGCTCGATGAACCGCAGGTACGCCGCGTCGAGCTTGCCGCTGGTGAACAGGATGAACGTGGGGGGCGCGATCGAGATCTGGGTCCCGAACATGATCTTGGCCTGCTTGCCGCCACGCACGGGGTGCGGGTGCTCGGCGACCAGGCGGCCGAGGAAGGCGTTGAGGGCGCCGGTCGTGATCCGCGTCTCCCAGCCCCCCAGCGCCTTGTCCAGCGCGGGGACCAGCCGGTCGACGTGCCAGCCGGTGCGGGCCGTGATGTTGATCCGGGGCGCCCACTGCACCTGCACGAGCTCCCGCTCCACCTCACGCTCGAGGTAGTGGCGCCGCTCCTCGTCGACCAGGTCCCACTTGTTGAACGCGATGACCAGCGCGCGCCCGGCCTCCCGCACGGTCTGGAGGATCCGGACGTCCTGCTCGGAGATCGACTGGTCGGCGTCGACCACCAGCACGGCCACCTCCGCCCGGTCGATGGCGGTGGAGGTGCGCAGCGACGCGTAGTACTCGTGTCCCGAGGCCTCCTTGACCCGCTTGCGGATGCCCGCGGTGTCGATGAACCGCCAGGTCCGCCCACCGAGCTCGATCAGCTCGTCCACCGGGTCGACGGTGGTCCCGGCGACGTGGTCGACGACGACGCGGTCCTCCCGGGCCAGCTTGTTGAGCAGCGAGGACTTGCCGACGTTCGGCTTCCCGACGATCGCGACCCGCCGCGGGCCGCCGACCTCCGCCAGCCGCTCGGGCGGCGGATCGGGCAAGCGCGGCCAGTACGGCGTCCAGCAGGTCGCCCGAGCCACGTCCGTGCAGCGCCGAGACCGGGAAGGGCTCCCCCAGCCCGAGGTTCCACAGCGCGTGCGCCTCGGTCTCGGTCCGCTGGTCGTCGACCTTGTTGGCGGCCAGGACGACCGGCTTCCCGGATCGTCGCAGGATCTTCACCACGGCCTCGTCGGCGTCGGTGATGCCGACCGTCGCGTCCACGACGAACAACACCGCGTCGGCCAGACTCGCGGCGATCTCGGCCTGGGCGGCGATCCGCTCGGCCAGCCCGCGCGCGTCCGGGTCCCAGCCGCCGGTGTCCACGACGGTGAACGCGCGGCCGTTCCAGTTGGCGTCGTAGGACACCCGGTCGCGGGTGACCCCGGGGACGTCCTCGACGACGGCCTCCCGGCGGCCCAGGAAGCGGTTGACCAGTGTCGACTTGCCCACGTTGGGCCGACCCACCACCGCGAGCACTGGGATCGGGCCCGGCTGGTCGGCCGGGCTGAGGTCGTCGACGCTCATGAGGCGTCCCGCTCGGTGACGCCGGTGGCCGGGTCGGGCTCGACCTCTTCGCCGGGCAGCGGACCCGGCAGGTGGCGGCCGGTCGCCGCGAGGGCCTGCTCGAGCGGGGCCAGCAGGTGCTCACGGAGCCGGACGGAGACCTCCTCGACCCGGTCGCGGGAGCGGGGCCACGGCACGGGTCGACGGAGACCGGCGGTCCGAAGCAGATGTCCACCACGCTGCCCCGCGCCGGCACGGAGTCGGTGTGGCCACCCGGCTCACGGGTGCCGAGGAAGATCACCGGGACCACCGGCGCACCGGTGACCAGCGCGAAGTACGCCGCGCCCCGGTGGAAGCGCTCCAGGTCCCCGGTTCCCCGTCGCCCCTCCGGGAAGATCCCGACCGCGTGCCCGTCCCGGAGCACGCGCAGGCAGGCCTTCACGGCGGCGGGATCCGGGTTGAAGCGGTCGAGGGGCACCTGGCCGGCGCCGCGCAGGAACCGGCCCATGCGCCCGGTGAACATCTCCACCTTGGTGAGGGCGTGGACGGGCTGGGGGGCGAAGATCGCCAGCAGCGGGCCGTCCATGATCCCCATGTGGTTGCCGGCGTAGATGACCGGGCCCGTGGCCGGAATGTGCTCGCGGCCGTGCACCCGGACCGTGAGGCGACGTCGTAGCACGACCCGCGCCAGCGGGCGCAGGACGATCATCATCAGGCGACGCGGGTGCCGGATCCCGTCGCTGCGGGGTCGCTCGGTGTGGGCGGACGCGTTCACGCCGTTGCCTCCACCGCCTCGACGAGAGCCACCACCTGGTCGACCACCTCGTCGAGCGTGTACGCCGTCGTGTCGATGTGGACGGCGCCCTCGGCCATCGTCAGGGGCGAGGCGTCGCGGCTGGAGTCGATCGCGTCCCGTGCCAGCAGGGACTCCTGGGTGGTGTCGATGTCGGTGCCGCCCTCCTCGGCCGCCCGGCGCTGCGCCCGCGCTGCCGGATCGGCGGTCAGGTAGACCTTCACCTGCGCGAACGGCGCCACCACGGCGCCGATGTCGCGGCCCTCGACCACGATGCCGCCGTCCCGATCGTGTCGCGCTGCAGCTCGACCAGTCGCGACCGCACCTCGGGCACGGCGCTGACCGGCGAGACCGCGGCGTTGACCTCCGCGGAGCGGATGGCCAGGCCGACGTCCACGCCCTCGACGATGATCGACGGGCCGTTCGGGTCGGTGCCGGAGAGGATCTCGGGCTCGCCGGCGCGTGCGGCCACGGCCTCCGGGTCGTGTACGTCGACTCCCTCGCGGAGCATCCACCAGGTCATCCCGCGGTACATCGCGCCGGTGTCGAGGTAGCGCAGGCCGAGCCTGGCCGCGACCCCACGCGACGTACTGGACTTGCCCGATCCGGAGGGTCCGTCGATGGCGACGACGATGTCGTCGAGGATGGTCTGCACGGCGGGCAGCCTACCTGTGGGTCACCCATCCACGGGATTCGAGAGAGCCCAGCAGATGCTCTGCGCGCGCCTCGTCGACGACCAGCTCCACCAGCCCGACCGGGCGGCCGGGGTCGTGGTCGATGTGGACGTCCTCGATGTTGACGTCGCTGGCGCCCGCGTCGGCGAACAGCCTCGCCAGCTCCCCGGGATGGTCGGGCACGGAGACGAACACCGACGTGGTCGGCGCCACCGGCCCGCCGTGCTTGCCGGGGATCGCGCGGGTGCCGGCCACTCCCCTGGCCAGCAGCCCGCCGAGTGCCTCCCGGTCGCCGCTGATGACGGCGTCCTGGAGCGCGTCGAGCTCCTCCCTGACCTCGGCCAGCACCCCCCGCAACGCGTCGGCGTTGAGGGCGACGATCTGCTGCCACATGGCCGGGTCGCTGCCGGCCACCCGGGTCACGTCGCGCACGCCCTGACCGGACAGCGCCAGGTGCTCCGGCGGCGCGCCGGCGAGCCGGGCGGCCGTCAGCACCGCCAGCAGGTGCGGGAGGTGCGAGGTGCGGGCGACCGCGTGGTCGTGCTCCTCGGGGGTCATCCGGACCGGCACTCCCCCGCACGCTGCGGCCAGCTCCTCGACCAGCCGCACTCCTCCGGGATCGGAGGTGTCGTGGGGCGTGACCGCCCACGGCCGGCCGTCGAAGAGGGCCGCGCTGGCCGCCAGTGGCCCGGACCGCTCGCTGCCGGCCATGGGGTGGCTGCCGACGTACCGCTCCACGGCCGGCGAGGAAGCGGCGACCCGGAGCGGCTCGGTCTTGATGCTGCCGACGTCGGTGACCGTCGCGTCGGAGGCGTCCAGCGCCTCGCGGATGGCGTCGCCGAGGTGGTCGGGCGGCACCGCGACCACGACGAGCTGGGGGCGGTCCTCCGGCCGGCGGGGCCGGCCGGCGCCGAGCCCCGACGCGGTGCGCAGGTGCTCGGCCGACAGGTCCGTGAGGACCACCTCGAGGCCGACCCGTCGGCAGGCCAGGCCGACGGAGGTTCCGAGCATGCCGGTGCCGATCACCTCCACCGGTCCGGTCAGGAGGTCACTCACGGTCGGGGACCTCCCTCGTGTGGGTCAGGTCCTTGCGCAGCGTCGCCGCGCCGTGCAGGTAGCAGTGGGTGATGTCCGCCTTCGTGCAGGTCGGACTCGACGTGGGCGAGCATCCGCACCACCCGGGGCATCGATCCCTCGATCTCCAGCTCGCGGGCGCAGATCAGCGGCACCTCGCCGAACCCGAGCTGGCGCGCGGCGTACGCCGGGAACTCCGCGACCAGGTCGGACGTCGCGGTGAAGATGACCGAGATGAAGTCGTCGACCGCGAGGTTGTTGGACGCCATGACGTCGAGCACCATCTCCGCGACCCGGTCGAGCATGTGGTCGCGGTCGTCCTCCTCCAGCTGGGTCGCTCCCCGCACCGCCCGCACAGACATGGGCCTCAGGCTAGCGAGGTCGGCTCGACCGGCTCAGGCTGCCCACTCCAGCACGTTGCGTACGGCGAGTCCGAGCGTCGGCTGGCAGGATTCAGCAATGCGAGGACGCCTGCACCACATCATCGTCGACTGTCCTGACCCGGCCGCACTTGCCCGTTTCTACGCTGCACTCCTTGGCCAGCCCATCACCTACGAGAGCGACGACTTCGTGGTGGTTGCCAAGAACGACACGACCTCCGGGCTGGCGTTCCAGCTCGCTCCCGACCATCGCCCGCCGACGTGGCCGGACCCAGCGGTCCCGCAGCAGATACACCTGGACGTCATGGTCGAGAATGTCGCCGACGCGACACCTGAGGTGCTGAGTCTTGGCGCAGTTCAGCTGCGAGACGGGGTGTTCGCTGATCCTGCGGGGCACCCCTTCTGCCTCATCCCGCGTCCTGCTTGGGCCGAGCCCATCCCGGACTGAGCATGCCCGGTGTAGCGACCAATCAACCGTGCGCATGCGCCCTTGATGCGCTCAGTTCCCGGGGTCCGGAAGGGAATCGGTCCGCCAGAGGTCGGCGTGTTGCTCGACCCAACGCTGGGCGTCGCGGCGGCCGAACGCGGAGGCGGCCGCGAAGAAGTCGGGATCGAACAAGAGGTAGGAGAGAAGCTCGCCCTGCAGCGGGCTGTCGCTGCCGAGCAACCGGTGCATGACCTGCAGGTCGGGATCGCCGAGGGTGCGAAGTAGCGAGCCGTGGTTGGCACGGAAGATCTCCATCGCAGTGCGGGCAAGCTCCTCGCCGTCTTCGGGCGCGACCGCGACGTAGGGGACCGTGCGGTACGCCGACCGGCCGCGCGCCTCGCGGTGACGCTCGAGGACCGGGGCGAGCTCGGGGTCCCCCGTCAGCGCGTTGAGCTCCGCGAGCCGGCGCAGGTCGTGTCGCAGCGGGTCGTCCATGACCGCGCCGAGCAAGGTGGCCCCGGCGTCGCCCAGGTCGACGGCGACCCGGTCCAGGTCGGAGTCTGCATCTGGCGGGCGCAGTCCGCCGGTGCCGACCACGACCACGCGATCGGCACCCAGCTCGAGAGCCGGAGCGAGCGGCGCTCGACGGCGGGTGGCGCCGTCGACGTACCACCCCGCGGCTTCGGCGGGCTCGTCGACGTGCACGGAGGGGAACAGAACCGGGATCGCCGCGGAGGCCATCAGGTGGGGGACGTCAAGCCGGGTGGCGACGAAGCGCCCGTGGTACTCGGGTGCCGAGCGCGGTACAGGGGAGCCGGACTCGGTGAACAGGATGACTCGCCCGGTTCGGACGGACGTCGCCACGACGGCCGCGGACTCGATGACACCTTCCTCGACGTTGCGGTGCAGGGCCTCCCAGTCGATGGACTTCGCCAGGGTTTGGGCGAGCGGC
Source organism: uncultured Actinomycetota bacterium (assembly GCA_963812345.1). GTDB lineage: Bacteria > Actinomycetota > Actinomycetes > Propionibacteriales > Nocardioidaceae > Nocardioides. The sequence goes on along the minus strand of CAWEVA010000012.1, from coordinate 85,066 downwards.
TGGCTTCCGAACAACCCGCGCAGACGGAAGCGCGACAGGCCCAACGTCTCCGACGTGTAGCGCGCGAGCACCTCCGGCACCTGCCTCCACAACGGCCGCATCACGTTCTGCTTGGTGGTCTGGCCGAGCATGCTCCTGAGCCGCGCGATCTGCTCGTCCGGCTCCAGGTGGGCCGTCGCGCTGAGCGCGCCCGTGAGCAGTGCACCGGCGCTGGTGCCGACCAGCACGCGGGGCCGAGTACCGCGTTCCGCCAATGCCGGAAGCAGTACCTCCAGCGCGCCCACCTGGTAGGCCGAGCGAGCACCGCCCGCATCGAGAACCAGAGCCACCTGGGTCGCGTCGCTCTCCGAAGTCCTACTGGCCTGCACCCCGCGAGCCTAGACCTCGGTCGCCGTGTCTTGACCTGGACACTCCATCGCGTTGCTACGAACGGTTCCGCAGATAGAGGTCACGGAGCAGGCAGATCTCGGCCCCGTGGTGAAAGACCTCCACGTTGCAGTACAAGACGAGCCTCGCCACAGGTGCATCGGCGAACTCAGGTGGACTTTTCGAGCCTTGTGGCTCGGCGATCCCTGCGTCGCCGAGGCCGCGCACACCCTCGACCCAGTTGTCGTGGGCGTCATCGAGCTGACGCAGCGCTTCCTGGGCACTGCCCGCATAGTCGAAGGTCTCGATGTCGGCCGGCGGGCCGCCGAAGTGCGTCCCGTTCATCTCCGCGAATCCAACGATCAGGTGAGCGAGCCGCCAGGCGATGGTCGTCACTGGCTCCGGGTGTCGAGGCTCACCGAAGTCCCACGTGAAGTCTCCCGCTCCGAGTGACATCGGCGCCGAGCTCTCTCCACGGCGGCTGATCGTCCAGCAGTCGGGAACCGGCTGCCAGAAGTACTCGTCATCCGTCAGTCCCTCGAGTCGGGGCCGCAGCCGATGCTGCCAATGCGACTCAAGCTGATCGACCAGTTCGCCGTTCCAGTCAACGTCCATCCTCGTCACGTGCTCACAGCTGCGCCTCGTCCAGCAGCGCACCGAGCTCCTCGAGGGTGAGGTCACGGATCTTCGCCGCTCTTGAGCCCGGTGAGCTGGACCGGGCCGATCGCGGTGCGGGTCAACCGGCGAACGGGGTGCCCGAGGTGGTCGAGCAGGCGCCGCACGATCCGGTTGCGGCCCTCGTGGATGACCAGCTCCACGATCGACTTGCCCGCTCCCCCGCTGACCAGCCGCGCCCGCGACACCGTCACCGGTCCGTCGTCGAGCGTCACGCCTTCCAGCAGGGTCCGGATCGTCGCCTTCGTGGCCTCGCCCTCGACCTCCGCGACGTAGGTCTTGTCCACCTCGTACGACGGGTGCGCCAGGCGGTGGGCGAAGTCGCCGTCGTTGGTCAGCAGGATCAGCCCCGAGGTGTCGGTGTCGAGCCGCCCGACGTGGAACAGGCGCTCAGGCCGCTCGGAGACGAGATCCTGCAAGCGTCCGCCGTCCCTCCGGGTCGGACATCGTCGAGACGACCCCCCGCGGCTTGTTCAGCGCCAGATAGACGTGCTCCGACACCGGTGGCAGCCGCTTCCCGTCGACCCGGATCACCGCGGTCCGCGGGTCGACCTTGGTGCCGAGCCGGGTCACGACCTCCCCGTCCACCACGACCAGCCCCGCCAGCATCAGCTCCTCGCACTTGCGGCGCGAGGCGATGCCCGACTGGGCGAGCAGCTTGTGCAGGCGGACCAGACCCTCCTCGTCGGGTTCGGTCACGCCCCATCCTCGACGGCGGGGCCCTCCACGACCGGAACACCCTCGGCGGCCGGGGCCAGGCTCTCCAGCTCGTCGGCCATGTCGCCGAGGTCCGGGAGGTACGGCGCCAGCTCCGGCAGCTCGTCGATCGAGGTGACGCCGATCCGCTCCAGGAAGTAGCCGGTGGTGCGGTAGAGATTCGCCCCCGACGACTCGTCCTGCCCCGCCTCCTCGACCAGGCCGCGGGTCAGCAGCGTGCGCATCACGCCGTCGACGTTGACGCCGCGGATCGCCGAGACCCGGGCCCGGGACACCGGCTGCTTGTAGGCGACCACGGCGAGGGTCTCGAGGGCCGCCTGGGTGAGCCGCGCCTGCTGGCCCTCGAGGACGAAGCCCTCGACCACCGCGGCGTACTCCTCGCGGGTGTAGAAACGCCAGCCGCCGGCGACGTTCCGCAGCTCGAACCCGCGGCCCTGCTCGGTGTACTCGTCGGCGAGCGCGGTGAGGTTCGCGACGACCTGGTCGACGGGGTGCCCGGCCGCCGAGGCCAGCGTGGCCACGTCGAGCGGCTGGTCGGCGACCATCAGCAGCGCCTCGAGGGCGGGCCGCAGGTCCGCGACCGCGATGTCCAGGGTCTGCTCGCTCACGCCGGTCTCTCCTTGCTCGTCACTCGGCTCGTCACTGGGCTCGTCACTGCGGCTCGTCCGCGGGCGGCGGCGCACCCTCGAACTCGTCGATCTCGAAGTCCTCGTCGTCGGTGCCGCTCCACCGCACGCTCAGCTCGCCGAGCGGGGACATCTGGTCGAACGCCACCGCCCCCTCACGGAAGAGCTCGAGCAGCGACAGGAACCGGGCCACGGTGGTCAGGGTGTCCGGCGAGTCGCCGCACAGGGCCCGGAAGGTCATGGTGCCGGAGCGGCGCAACCGCTCCACCACCAGGGCCGCCTGCTCACGGACGCTGACCTTCGCGGCGTGGATGTGCCCCAGCGACACCTCGAGCACCGGGCGCGGCTTCATGGCGCCCGCGGCGAGCTCGGCGAACTGGTCGAGGCCGATCCCGATCAGCACCTCGGGCAGCAGGGTGGCGAAGCGCTCCTCCAGCCCGACCGCCCTGGGGTGCCGTCGCGACTCCGCGGACAGTCGGTCCTCCAGCACGGCGGCGACCTGCTTGAACGCGCGGTACTGCATCAGGCGGGCGAAGAGCAGGTCCCGAGCCTCCAGGAGCGCGAGGTCCTCCTCGTCCTCCACGTCGCCCTGCGGGAGCAGGCGGGCCGCCTTCAGGTCCAGCAGGGTCGCGGCCACCAGCAGGAACGAGCGTCGTCTGCTCCAGCTCCCAGGTCGACCCCAGGGCCTTGACGTGCGCGATGAACTCGTCGGTGACCTTCGACAGGGACACCTCGGTGATGTCGAGCTTGTGCTTGGAGATCAGGCTCAGCAGGAGGTCGAAGGGTCCCTCGAAGTTGTCCAGCCTGACCTCGAACTCCGGGGCCTGCTCCACGGTCGAGCCCTCCGCCAGACCCGCGGCGTCGCCACGGTCATTCCTCGGTCAGCCGCCGCACCAGGACGCTGTCGTCGCCGTTGGCCTCGTAGTCGGCCAGGACCAGGGCCACCGCCTCGCGCACCAGCCGCCCACGGTCGACCGCGAGCCCCTGGGCCCGTCGCAGCGACAGGCGGGTGTGCTCGAGGTCGAGCAGCTCGTCGGAGGTCACGTAGACGGTCATCTTCTCGTCGTGCCGGACCCGGCCGCTCGGCTTGCGTGCGCTCGCACGCTCAGCGCCGGACTGCGTCTCCTGGTCGCCCGCGTCCTCGTCAGGCCCCACCGCACGGACGTGCGACTTGTCGCCACCCTGGGCAGTCCTGCGGAAGAGGTCGTCGGCGGCGGGCAGGCTCACCCGTCGAGGCACCGGACCGCCACCTCCCTGGCGAGCTGGCGGTACGCGTCGGCACCCGTGGAGCTCGAGGCGTACGACGTGATCGGCTCACCGGCGACCGTCGAGTCGGAGAACTTCACGGTCCGGCGGATCACCGTGTGGAAGACCTTGTCACCCCAGGCCTGGACGAGGCGCTCCATGACCTCGCGCCCGTGGAGGGTGCGGCCGTCGAACATCGTGCCGAGCACGCCGTCGATCTCGAGCTTGGGGTTGAGCCGCTCGCGGACCTTGTCGATCGTCGTCTTGAGCAGCGCCACGCCCCGCAGCGCGAAGTACTCGCACTCGAGCGGCACGAGGACGCCGTCGGCGGCGGTGAGCGCGTTGACGGTGAGCAGGCCCAGCGAGGGCTGGCAGTCGATCAGGATGACGTCGTACTGGGCGATGGCCGGCCCGAGGACCCGCTGCAGGGTCTGCTCGCGGGCCACCTCGTGCACGAGCTGCACCTCGGCCGCGGACAGGTCGATGTTGGAGGGCAGCAGGTCCATGCCGGGCACGCCGGAGGGGACGACGACGTCGTCGAGGGTGACGTCGCTGCTCCATGAGCAGGTTGTAGACCGACAGCTCGATCTCGTGGGGGTTCATGCCGAGGCCGACCGACAGCGAGCCCTGCGGGTCGAAGTCGACCAGCAGGACCTTGCGGCCGTACTCCGCCAGCGCGGCGCCGAGGTTGATGGTGGTCGTGGTCTTGCCGACGCCACCCTTCTGGTTGCACATCGCGATCACCCGCGCGTTGCCGTGCCGCTGCAGGGGCCGGAGCTCCGGGAGGTCGGGCAAGGGCCGGCCGGTGGGCCCGAGCGGGACCTCCTCGGGCCGCGCGGCCTCCTTGGTGGACGTGCGGGCCGAGCCGCGGGGCTCGGGGCGCTCGAAGGGGATCGGGTCGCTCACGACGTGCTGGTCTCCGGGTTCGTGGGGTGGGGCGGGCGGGTGGGTCAGCGGCGGCATCTCCGGAGCGCCGCTTCCAGCTCGGCCAGACATTCCCGAGAAGATCCCGCCACCCATGTTGTTCCGCCCCTCGTTTGTCGACTCGGCGACTTGTATCCGAGCCTGCGGCGACAGTAGACCGCCGCTCGGACGGGAAACAACACGACACGGGTTACCCCCAGAAGAAGTCCAAATCTGTTGATGGACTTGTGCACTGGCCCCGGTCCCGTGCACACCTCGGCGCCTCCCTGTGCACAAACCTGTGTACGACGCCTCGGCGCCGGCCGGACGGTCACAACCGGTGCATCGCCGTGGTCAGCAGCACCAGCTCGCCGGCCTCGTCGGAGGCGTCGAGGTCGACGCGGGCGTCGATCACCCAGTCGCGGTGGCCCGCCGGGTCGTCGAGGGTCTGGCGCACGTTCCATCGCCGCCCGTCGACCTCGATCCGCAGCAGGTCCGGCCCGCGGGCGTCCGCCGCGGTGGAGATGGAGCCGTGCTCGGCGTAGTAGTCCTCGAGCGCGGCGTCCCAGGCGCTCCGGGTCATCTCGACCTCCAGGGGCGGGTCGGTCCGGTCCGCGGCCGACCGCTCCAGCCGGACCAGGCCGTCGACGTCGTCGCGGGCGGCCAGCTCGACCCTGCCGGAACATCGCGTTGCGCACCATCACCCGGAAGGGCCGCTCCTGCGCGGAGATCGGCCGGGGCGGGGGCGGTGGCTCGTGGTGCAGCGACGTCACTCGCGGACCGCGTCGGGGTGGGACAGCGCCTCCCACTCGTCGAGCAGCGAGGAGTCGGTCTGCCGGACGGTCTCGCCGAGCCACTCGGCGAGGTCGTCGAGCTCGGGGGTCCGGTGCCGCTCGGGCACCGTCTGCCGCAGCGTGCGGTAGGCGTCGGTCAGGTAGCGCAGCAGCAGCCCCTCGGAGCGGGCCAGCTGGTAGCGGCCGATGAAGTCGGTGAACGTCATCCCCTGCTCGTACATCTCCCGGACGATCGACTTCGGCCCCAGCGCGTCCTCGGGCAGCCAGGGGTGGGTGGTCCGGTAGATCTCGTACGTCGCCTCGAGCAGCTCGGCCAGCGGCTGCGGCCAGGTGATCTCGTCGAGCAGTCGCATCCGCTCGTCGTACTCGAGCCCGTCGGCCTTCATCTCGGCGATCGCCTCGCCGCGGGCGGCGTGCTGCTGGGCGAACAGGATCTGCCGTGGACCCTCGAGCACCGCCTCGACCACCGAGACCACGTCGAGGGTGTACTCCGGCGACTTCGGGGTCGAGCACGTCGAACGCCGCGAGCGCGAAGTGGGCCAGCGGCTGGTTCAACGCGAAGTCCGGTGGCAGGTCGACCGTCAGCCGTAGCGGCGGCCGTGGTCGTCCACCTCGTCAGCCGGGTGACGGTCCCCGACTCGGAGCAGGCTGCGTGCGAGCCGCAGCGCGCGGCGGACCAGCTTCAACCGCTGCCGGGGTCCTCGTGGTTGTCGGTGAGCAGCCTCCTCAGCACCGGGAAGGCGTCCTCCTCGCGCGAGAGGACGTTGATCAGCATGGCGTTGTCCACCCGCATCCGGGAGACCAGCGGCTCGGGCGTCCCGGCTACCAGCTTGTCGTAGGTCTGCTCGGTCCACACCACCGTGCCCTCGGGCGGCTTCCGGAGCTGGGCCTTGCTCTTCCTCTTGGCCCGCTTCTCCTCGCTCATCGCGGCGTTCTTCGCCTCGGCCTTCTTCTTCGCGCGCTCGTTCTCGATCACGTGCTCGGGCGCCTGGACCACGACGTAGCCGGCGGTGTCGAAGCCCGCCCGCCCGGCGCGACCGGCGATCTGCTGGAACTCACGGGTGCGGAGGATCGCGCTGGCGGTTGCCGTCGAACTTCGCCAGCCCGGTGAACAGCACGGTCCGGATCGGGACGTTGATGCCGACGCCGAGCGTGTCCGTCCCGCAGATCACCCGCAGCAGGCCGAGCCTGGGCGAGCTGCTCGACCAGGCGCCGGTAGCGGGGCAGCATGCCCGGCGTGGTGGACGCCGATCCCCTGGCGCAGCAGCCGGACAGCGTCTTGCCGAAGCCGGCGCCGAACCGGAACCCGGCCAGCCGCTCCTTGAGGGCCGGCTTGTCGGCCCCCGCGGCGATCGCCTTAGCTCGGTGAAGGAGCAGCGAGGTCGCGTGCTCCACCGCCGCGGCCTGGGTGAAGTGGACGACGTAGACCGGCGACTGGTGGGTGGTCAGCAGCTCCTCCAGCGTCTCGCCCAGCGGCGTCAGCGACCACGAGAAGGACAGCGGCACCGGGCGCTCGGCGTCATCGATGACCGCGGTCTCCCGGCCGGTACGACGCGTGAGGTCGTCGGCGAGTGTCGGTCATGTCGCCGAGCGTTGCCGACATCAGGACGAACTGCGCCCGCGGCAGCTCCAGGATCGGCACCTGCCACGCCCAGCCCCGGTCGGGCTCGGCGTAGAAGTGGAACTCGTCCATGATCGACCAGCCCCACGTCGGCCGTCGCGGTCCCTCCCGCAGGGCGATGTTGGCCAGCACCTCGGCGGTGCAGCAGATGACGGGGGCATCCGGGTTGACCGAGGCGTCGCCGGTGAGCATGCCGACGTTCTCGGCGCCGAGCACCTCGCACAGCGCGAAGAACTTCTCGCTGACCAGCGCCTTGATCGGAGCCGTGTAGAAGCTGACCCGGTCGCGTGGCCAGCGCGGCCGCGTGCGCCGCCGAGTGCCACCAGCGACTTGCCGGACCCGGTGGGGGTCGAGAGCACGACGTTGCTGCCGCGAGCAGCTCGATGACCGCCTCGTCCTGGTGGGGGTAGAGCTCGAGCCCCTGCCCCGCGACCCAGCACGTCAACGCGTCGTACACGTCGTCGGGGTCGTTGCTGGTCGGGACCCAGCCGCCGGTGCTCAACCTCCGCGCCCGGGGATGGGCGGTCGCGAAGACCTCGCGCAGGTTGTCGACCGTGACCAGCGTGTAGACCTGCGTGGTGGTGACCGAGGCGTGCCCGAGCAGCTCCTGCACGACCCGCACGTCGGCCCCACCGTCGAGCAGATGGGTGGCGAACGAGTGCCGCAGGGTGTGCGGCGAGACGTCCCGGGTGACCCCCGCCCGCTCGGCGGCGCGGACCAGCACCGCCCACGCGGACTGCCGCGAGAGGCGTCCACCACGCGCGTTCAGGAAGAGCGCGCCGGCCGTCCCGTCGAGCCGGTCGCCACCAGCTCCGGCCGTCCGCGCACGAGGTAGGCGTCGACCGCCTCGAGGGCGTAGGAGCCGACCGGGACCAGCCGTTCCTTGCTGCCCTTGCCGCGAAGCAGGACGGTGCCGTCGACGGTGTCCAGGTCGTCGACGTCGAGACCGACGGCCTCGGAGATCCGGGCGCCGGTGCCGTAGAGCACCTCCAGCAGGGCCCGGTCCCGCAGCGCGAGCGTCGTCCCGGCTGCGCCGGCGGCCTCCAGGATCGCCTCGACGTCCGACAGCGGGAGCGCCTTGGGCAGTCGCTTCGCGGGAGTCGGCGGCTTGACCGAGGCGGCCGGGTCGCTGGTGGCGAGCCCGTCGCTCACCGCGAACTTGTGGAAGCCGCGGACGGCGACCACCGTGCGGGCCGCGGACGTCGAGCTGAGCGCGGGGTGGTGGGCGTCGCCCTCCCGAAGCCGGACCAGGAACGAGGTCACGGTGGCCTCCGTGACGGCGTCCAGGCTCTCGATCCCGAGCTCCTCGAGATACTCCTGGTAGCGGCGGAGGTCACGGCGGTACGACGTGAGCGTGTTCGCCGCCAGGCCCCGCTCCACCGAGAGGTGGTCGAGGTAGGTGCGGATCGCGCGGACGATCAACTCAGCGCTTGCTCCAGGGACACCGCGTCGATGCCCACCGCCTCGCCCACGGGCGCGTTGGTGAGCTGCCCGGCGTGGGTGTTCAGCCCCAGGGCGAGGCTGCGGTCGTCGAGGCAGGCCTGCTGCCAGCCCTTGTCGGCCAGGGCCACGGTGTAGGGCATCGTGGCGTTGGTGAGCGCGTAGGTGGAGGTGTTGGGCACCGCCCCCGGCATGTTGGCCACGCAGTAGAACACCGAGTTGTGCACCTCGTAGGTCGGGTCCGCGTGGGTGGTGGGCCGGGTGTCCTCGAAGCAGCCGCCCTGGTCGACGGCGATGTCGACCAGCACCGAGCCCGGCTTCATCCGAGACACCAGGTCGTTGCTGACCAGCTTGGGCGCCGCGGCCCCCGGGATCAGCACCGCACCGATCACCAGGTCGGCCTCCATCACCTGATGCTCGATGGCCAGCTTGGACGAGGCCAGCCCGTGCACCCGGTTGTTGTAGCGCCAGAAGGACATCCGCAGCTTGTCGAGGTCGGTGTCGAGCAGGGTCACGTCGGCGCCCATGCCCAGCGCGATGTTGGCGGCGTTCTGGCCGGCGACGCCCGCACCGATGACGACGACCTTGGCGTTCGCGACGCCACCGACTCCACCCATCAGGACACCGCGGCCGCCCTCGGCCTTCATCAGGGAGTGCGCCCCCACCTGGGGCGCCAGGCAGCCGGCCACCTCGGACATCGGATACAGCAGCGGCAGACCGCCCGAGGGCAGCTGCACGGTCTCGTAGGCGATCGCGGTCACCTTGCGGTTGAGCAGCTCCTCGGTGAGCGGTTTGTCCGCGGCGAGGTGGAGGTAGGTGAAGAGGGTCAGCCCCTCGCGCATGCGGTGGTACTCCTCGGCGACCGGCTCCTTGACCTTGAGCACCATGTCGACACTGCCCCACACGTCGTCGGCGGAGTCCAGGATCGTTACCCCGGCCGCGACGTACTCCTCGTCCATGATCTGGGAGCCGGCCCCGGCACCCTTCTCGACGAACACCTCGTGGCCGTGCTGCGCGAGCTCGTGGGCTCCGACCGGGGTGATCGCGACGCGGTACTCGTGGTTCTTGACTTCCTTCGGTACGCCGACCTTCACCTGCTGCTCTCCCCTTCGGTGTGACCGTCACCACGTCCGTGGTGACGGTCGGAGACTACTCCCCTGCGCGTCCGCGTCCGGCGTAGCCCTTCGCGGCGACGAGCAGCACGGCCAGGACGATCGGCCCGTCGCGCAGCCGGCCGTCGAGCGCCGCGGCGAGCAGCTCCTCGAAGTCGACCCAGAGCGTCTCCATGTCCGCCTCCTCGTGCTCCGAGCACGAAGTCACCGCGGTCGATGGGGGCCAGGTCGCGCGCGAGGTAGAAGTGCATGAGCTCCGAGGAGATCCCCGGCGAGGAGTACGTCGCCGTGAGCCCGACCCACTCCCCCGCCTCGAGCCCCGCCTCCTCGCGCAGCTCGCGGCGGGCCACCTCCAGCGGATCCTCGCCGTCGACGTCGCACAGGCCCGCGGGCAGCTCGACGAACCGGCGCCGGACGGGATGGCGGTACTGCCGCAGGCAGCACACACGGTCCTCGTCGTCCAGCGCCAGGACGATCACCGCGCCCGGGTGCTCGAGCACGAGCCGGCGGAACGGCTCACCCTCCGGGTCGTCGGGACGCCGGATCCGGTCCACCCTCAGCGCCATCACCCAGTCGTCGCGAAACAGGTCGGTGCTCTCGTCCACCGGCCAGGACTCGGCCGCGTCACCCAGCTCGGGAGTCGGCGTCGGCATGCGACGACGTTAGCGGGTAGCGTGCCGGAAGAATTCGCCTCACCTCAGGGAGCCTGTCCGTGCCCGAAGTCGCCAGTCTGACCCAGGCCGAGGCCGCCGAACGCGCGGCGCTGATCGACGTGCAGCGGTACGACATCGCTGTCGACATGCGCGGGTTGCTGGACGGCGACACGCTCGAGTCGGTCTCCACGATCACCTTCACCTGCCGCGAGCCCGGCGCGGCGACGTTCCTGGACTGCGTCGCCGACGTTCGGTGGGCCACCCTGAACGATCGTCCGCTCGACCTCGACAGCGTCGCCGACGGCCGGATCCCGCTTCGTGACCTGGCCGCCGAGAACGTCGTGGTGGTCAGCGCCGCCCAGTCCGACACGGCGAGCTCGGCCGGCATCCTGCGCACCGTCGACCCCTCCGACAAGCTGGTCTACGTCTGGACCTCCTTCGAGCCCGACGCGGCGCGGCGGGTGTGGGCCTGCTTCGACCAGCCGGACCTCAAGGCGCCCCACGGGTTCACGGTGCTGGCGCCCGACGCGTGGCTGGTCACCAGCAACTCCGCCCCCGGCTCCGTCGACGAGCACGCCGACGGTGGCCGGCGGTGGGCAGTTCCCCGACACCCCGCCGCTGTCGACCTACGTCGTCGTCGTCAACGCCGGGCCGTTCCACGAGATCCGCGAGGAGCGGGGCGGCCACAGCCTGGGGCTCTTCTGCCGCCAGTCGCTCAAGACCAACCTCGAGCGCGACGCCGCGCACCTGTTCGAGCTCACCGCCCAGGGACTGGCGTTCTTCGGGGAGCAGTTCGGCCAGCCCTTCCCGCAGGAACGCTACGACCAGGTCTTCGTGCCCAACATGGGTGGCGCGATGGAGAACTGGGGCTGCGTCACGTGGACCGACAGCGTGCTCCACCGCAGCCCGCCCACCCACGGCCAGCGCGAGAACGTCGCCAACGTGCTGCTGCACGAGATGGCGCACATGTGGTTCGGCGACCTGGTGACCATGCAGTGGTGGGACGACCTGTGGCTGAACGAGGCGTTCGCGTCCTGGGCGGCGAACTGGGCTGAGGTCAACGCGACGTCGTACACCGACGCGGCGGCCACCTTCCTGGCGGGCCTCAAGCTCGAGGGCTACCGGATGGACATGGGTCCGGCCACGCACCCGATCCGCAGCGAGGTGCCCGACGTCGCCCAGGCGATGGCCAACTTCGACGCGGTCACCTACGTCAAGGGTCAGAGCACGCTGCGGCAGCTGGCGGCCTACGTCGGGGAGGAGTCGTTCGTCGAGGGGCTGCGTTCCTACTTCCGCGCGCACGCCTGGGGCAACGCCCGGCTCGACGACCTGATCTCCGCGGTCGCTGACGCCTCCGGGCGGGACCTGTCCGAGTGGACCACCTCCTGGCTCGACCAGTCCGGCACCGACACTCTCTCCCTCGTCGAGGGCGAGGTGATGGCCTCCGGTCCACGCGGGCCAGGCGCCGCGGCAGCACCGGATCGACATCGGCTCCTTCGCGGCGCGGGACGAGGGCCTGGTCAGGGTGGCCACCACCCCGGTCGAGACCACCGGCCTGCGCACGCCCGTTCCCGACCTGCCCGAGGCCGACCTGCACCTCGTCAACGACGGCGACCTGACGTTCGCCGCGGTGCGCACCGACGAGGCGTCGCTGCAGACGCTCCTCGAGCGGGCCGGAGACCTTCCCGACCCCCTGTCCCGGGCCCTCGGGGTCTCCACCGCGTGGGACATGCTGATCAAGGGCGAGCTGGCGGCCGACGACCTGCTCACCTGCGTGCTGGACGTGCTGGCTTCCGAGCGCAGCCCGGCAGTGGTCGAGCCCTTCCTGGGCCTCGCCCAGCGGGCGGCCGACCAGTGGACGCCCATCTCCCACACCCCGCGCCAGCTCTCCCGCCTGGCCGAGACCGCGTCCGCGCTGGCCGAGCACCCCGACCACCGGGCGGCGGCGCTGCGCACCCTGGCCGCGGCCGCGTCCGAGCCGGAGCACTTCGACCTGCTCGAGGACGCCGCGGCCGGCGACACCGACCTCGCCTGGCGGGTCCTCGTGCGGCAAGCCGCTCTCGGGTCGTACGACGCAGCGGCGGTCGACGCCCTCGAGGAACGCGATCCGGACCCGGACGCCTGGGTCCGGGCGCTCGGAGTGACCGCCGCGCGCCCCGACCGGGACGCCAAGGACGAGGTGTGGGCGCAGGTCTTCGACAAGCGGTCCGTGCCCGCGGGGGCTCCGCTGCGGGAGCTGGCCCGCTGCTTCTGGCGTCCGGTCCAGCACGACCTGCTGCTGCCCTACGCCGAGTCCTACCTCGACGAGGTGGTGCGCCTCGCCGGTGGCGGCATGCTGGCCGTGATGAGCCTGGCCCGGATGATGTTCCCCACCGTCGGTGACGCCGCGTTCCTCGAGCGGGCCCGGCGGGTCGCCGCGGAGCCGGACCAGGACCCGACCGTCCGGACCACCGTGCTCACCGGCGCCGACACGCTGGAGCGGATGCTGCGCGCCCGAGGGTGATCCGGCGGGTCCTGGTCTCGACACGCCGGTCGCGACCTCGTCCCTCGGTCGCGCGGCTCGCTCGACCACCATCAGCGGATCCGCTGGCGCGTCTCCGCTACTCCTTGTCCTCGTCCAGCCGGCGCAGGCCGCTCTCGTCGATCGGGAACCGCAGCTCACGCTGACGCTCGATGGCGGCACCGATCAGCCCCGCGAAGAGCGGGTGCGGGCGGGTCGGCCGGGAGCGCAGCTCGGGGTGCGCCTGGGTGGACACGTAGTAGGGGTGCACCTCGCGGGGCAGCTCCACGAACTCGACGAGGCCGAGGTCGGGGTTGGTGCCCGAGAACACGAGGCCGGCGGCCTCGAGCTGCTCGCGGTAGTGGTTGTTGACCTCGTAGCGGTGCCGGTGGCGCTCCGCGATCGTCGCCTCGGCGTACGCCTCGCGGACGACGGTGCCGTCGGCGAGCGAGGCCGGGTAGAGGCCGAGCCGCATGGTGCCGCCGAGGTCCCCGGCGCCGTCCACGAAGGACTTCTGCTCCTCCATGGTCGCGATCACCGGCTCCGGGCAGTCGGGGTCGAACTCCGTGGAGGCGGCCTTCTGGAGGCCGGCCACGTTGCGGGCGTACTCGATGACCATGCACTGCAGGCCCAGGCACAGCCCGAGGGTGGGGATGCCGTGCGTGCGGGCGTAGGTCAGCGCGCCGAGCTTGCCCTCGATCCCGCGGATCCCGAATCCTCCGGGCACGCAGATCGCGTCGACGTCGCTGAGGTGGCGGGCGGCCCCGGCCGGCGTCTGGCACTCGTCGGAGGCGATCCAGCGCAGGTGCACGCGGGCCTCGTGCGCGAAGCCGCCGGCCCGCAGGGCCTCCACCACCGACAGGTAGGCGTCGGGCAGGTCGATGTACTTGCCGACCAGGCCGACCGTGACCTCCTCCTGCGGATGGTGCACCCGGCGGAGCAGGTCGTCCCACGTGGTCCAGTCGACGTCACGAAAGGGCAGCGCCAGACGGCGTACGACGTAGGCGTCGAGACCCTCGCGGTGCAGCACCTTGGGGATGTCGTAGATCGACGGCGCGTCGGCGGCGGTGACCACGGCCTCCTCGTCGACGTCGCACATCAGCGAGATCTTCTTCTTGATCCCCTCGGGCAGCTCCCGGTCGGCCCGGCAGACGACGGCGTCGGGCTGGATACCGATCGACCGGAGCGCGGCGACGGAGTGCTGGGTCGGCTTGGTCTTGAGCTCTCCGGACGGCCCGATGTAGGGCACCAGGGAGACGTGGAGGAAGAAGCAGTTGTCCCGTCCGATGTCGTGGCGGACCTGGCGCGCGGCCTCGAGGAACGGCAGCGACTCGATGTCGCCGACGGTGCCGCCGATCTCGGTGATCACCACGTCCACGCCGTCCTGGCCCGGCTGGGCATGGCCCATGGCCTGGATCCGGTCCTTGATCTCGTTGGTGATGTGCGGGATCACCTGGACCGTGTCACCGAGGTAGTCGCCGCGCCGCTCCTTGGCGATGACGGTGGAGTAGACCTGGCCCGTGGTCACGTTGGCGATCTGGCCGAGGTCGGCGTCGAGGAAGCGCTCGTAGTGGCCGATGTCGAGATCGGTCTCGGCCCCGTCGTTGGTGACGAACACCTCGCCGTGCTGGAACGGGTTCATGGTGCCCGGATCCACGTTGAGGTAGGGGTCGAGCTTCTGCATCGTGACCCGCAGTCCGCGGGACTTGAGGAGATTGCCCAGGCTGGAGGCCGTCAGGCCCTTGCCGAGCGAGGAGGCGACGCCCCCGGTCACGAATACGTGCTTGGTGGGGGTCGGATGCTTCACGGACCTCCATGTTACCGGAGGGGTACGGCTCCATCCGAACCCGACGCACCGAAGGACCCGCCCTTCTCCGACAGCGACTGCACGAGCGCGAGCACGGTGGTGACCTGGCCCACGGCCAGTTCGACGCCGTCGACGGTCGTGACCTTCGCGGCCTCGGGTCGCGCCCGCAGGGCGGCCACGTCACCGTTCGTGCCGGATCGGGTGTCGCCGGCCACCACGACTCCGAGCGCCCGCGAGGCCAGCCCGGACAGCAGGCCGCCCAGGATGTCGTCGTCGGTGTCGTCGCCCAGGACCACCAGCACCAGCGGGGCACGTCCTGGTTCGCTCTCCGGCGAGGCGACGAGGTCGGCCCCGGCGAGGCTCTGCCGGATCGAGGAGGGCTCTTGTCCGGCCCCGGCGCCGTCCTCGTCTCGCGTGGTGATCGCCGTGCCGAGCAGCTGTCCCATGCGTTCGTACGTCGGCGCGTCCTCGTCGGCGGCCTCGGAGCCGAGCTGGGTCATCAGCTGGCTGCCCAGGGTGTCGACCAGGGACTTCTCCCCGGGGTCGACGAGACCGGGCTGGAGTTCGTACTTCCCCTCGAGGGTCCCGGCCGCGTGCTCGATCTGACCGACCAGCCCCTCGATGACCCGCTGGTCGGCGCCGGGGAGGCTCACCAGGGCGACGGACCGCCCGGCCAGCTTCTCGTCGTACAGCCGGGTGGCGGTGGCCGTCGCGAAGGCGTCGCCGAACGCCGACCCGTCGTCGCCCGGCCGGGACTTCGGCTGGGCAGCGGTCGAGGTCAGGGCGTCACGACTGACCTCGGCCAGCGGACCGCCGCCGAGGACCACCCCGACGGCCAGGGCGAGGAAGACCGCGACGAGCGTGACGACGTGCTGGCGGAACGAGATCAACGGAACAGTCCTTGCAGGTAGTCGGTGAGGGCGGCCAGCCATTCCTGGCCCACCGGGGTCACGGCGACGGCCGTCGCCAGCGCGAGCAGGCCGGCGACCAGCACCAGGAGCACGTGGCGCGGCCGGACCCGCCCGGAGTAGAGCAGGTGTACGGACGCCGCGTCGACGAGCAGGTGTCCGACCTTCAGCCGGGTGAGGTAGGTGCCGGCGAGGCCGGGGTTCTGGCGGTCCAGGACCTCCTCGAGGCTGGCGTGCAGGCCCACCCCGACGATCAGCCGGGCCTCCTCGGCCTCCAGCAGCAGCAGCGCGGCGTCCTCACTGGTGGCGGAGGACTCCAGCGGCAACGGGCGGACGCTGAGCCGCTCGAGCTGCTCGGCATGGAGCCGCCCACCGCTGTCGACCCGGACGACCACGTCGCGTGCGGTCCGCAACGCCTTGGCCGAGGGTCGTTCGGCGTCGTCCGCGGTGTTGGACAGCAGCACGATGTCGGGGCGGTGACCGGAGTCCAGGAGCAGGTCGGCGCCCCGGTCGACACCGACCAGTACCGGGTCCTGCTCGCGGATGAAGGCCTCGATCGAGGCAAGACTCCGGCGGCTCCCGCTCCCCGGCACGACGACGACCACGGGTCGGCCCGCGATCCTGGTGGCCGGCTCGGGCAGGCCGAGCCCGTGGAGGAGCAGCCCCTCCTCACGGCGCAGGAACTCGGTGCTGTTGTGGGTGAAGCTCTCGAGCTGGCTGCCCATCCCGGCCCTGGCCTGGGCCATCTCCAGGTCCACCGTGTGGATGTCGACCTCGCGGCCCATCGCGACCGCGGCGCCGTCGGCGAACACCACCTCGTCGTGGACGCGGACCGCGGCGCCGTCGGCGATCCCGAGGGCCCCCTCGACGTTGTCGAGGACGAGGATCCCGGCCTCCGCCAGCACCTGGGGGCCGAGGTTCGGAAAGCGCCCCGAGATCATGGGGGCGGCATTGAGGACCGCCGAGACGCCGGCGTCGACCAGCGCCTGCGCGGTGGCCCGGTCCATGTCGAGGTGGTCGAGCACGGCGACGTCTCCCGGACGCAGCCGGGGCAGCAGGACACGGGTCCGGCGCTCGACCCGGGCGGTTCCGGTCAGTCCGGGAGTGGGGGTCCCCGGTCGGGATCGCGTAGCAGGCTTCATGACCGGGCAATCGTGACAGCCGGGAGGGCGGGTTCTCGGCAACCACCCGCCCGGCGCGTCGCCCTCGGCGATCAGCCCAGCGCGCGGGCCGGCTGGGCGGCCTCGAGCAGCTCGCGGGCGTGCGCGAGGGCGGTGTCGGACTCCTCCATGCCGGCGAACATCCGGGACAGCTCCCGCTCGCGCGCCGAGGAGTCGAGCGCGGTCAGTCCCGAGGTGGTCACCGAGCCGTCGCTGGACTTCTCGACCACGACGTGGTGGTCGGCGTACGCCGCGACCTGGGGCAGGTGGGTGACGACGAGGACCTGGGCGGAGCGCGCCAGCCTCGCCAGCCGGCGCCCCACCTCGCCAGCGGCCTTCCCGCCGACCCCGGCGTCGACCTCGTCGAAGACGAAGGTGGGGACCGGGCTGGTCGCCGCGAGCGACACCTCCAGCGCGAGCATCACCCGGGAGAGCTCGCCCCCGGACGCCACCTTGGCCAGCGGCCGGGGCTCGGAGCCGACATTTGCGGCGAGGAGGAACTCCACGTCGTCGACGCCGGTGGAGGTGAACCTGAGGACACGGTCGCCGACCCGCAGCCCGGGTGGGTCGGCGTCCTCGGCCAGCGCCTGCTGCCGGACGGTCACTTCGATCCGGGCGTGCGGCATGGCCAGGAGCCCCAGCTCCGCGGTCACCTCGGTGGCGAGCCGGGTCGCTGCCTCGGTCCTGGCCAGGGAGAGCGCGCCGGCGAGGTCGCCGAGCCGGCGGCGGAGGTCGTCGCGCTCGGCACGGAGCTCCTCGATCCGGTCATCGGTGTGGTCGAGGTCGGTGAGCCGGGTCGCCGAGCTCTCGGCCCAGGCCAGGACCTCGTCGACCGTCTCGCCGTACTTGCGGGTGAGGGCGGTCAGCGCCGCCCGTCGCTCGGAGACGGCGGCGAGCCTGACCGGGTCGCTCTCCACCCGGGAGGCGTAGGACGCGACGTCGGCGGCGACGTCGGACAGCAGGTAGGAGATCTCGGCCAGCCGGTCGGCCAGCTCGGCGGCCTCGGTGTCGTGCTCCCGGACGCTCTCGAGGAGGGAGCGGGCGGCCGAGGTGGTGGCCAGGGCGTCGGGCTGCTCCCCGTCCGAGGAGAGGGCCTCCCGGGCCTGCTCCGCCGCGGTGCGGAGGGTGTCGGCGAACCCGAGCCTGGACTCCTCCCCCGCCAGCGCCTCGTCCTCGCCCGGTTCGGGGGCGACCGCCTCGATCTCGGTGAGCCCGAAGCGCAGCTGGTCGGCCTCCCGGGCCCGGTCCCGGGACGTCGCCACCACCTCGGCGAGCTCGGACTCGGTCGCGGCGAGGCGGTCGTGGAGATGGGAGTACTGCTCGAGCAGGCCGGCGATGTCGTCTCCCCCGAACCGGTCCAGCGCCTCGCGCTGTGCCCGGGCCTGGAGCAGCCGGTGCTGGTCGGACTGTCCGTGGACGGCGACGAGGGGTTCGGCGAGCTCGGCGAGGACCGAGACCGGAACCGAGGCGCCGCCGACGAAGGCCCGCGAGCGGCCCTCGGCGGAGACGTTGCGGGCCAGGACGACGCGGTCGTCCTCGACTTCCCCGCCGGCGTCCTCCACCGCGCCGGCGAAGTGGTCGGCCGCCGAAGCCCGGACGACGCCCTCGACCCGGGCGGCCCGCGCGCCGGTGCGCACCGCGCCGCTGTCGGCGCGGCCCCCCAGGATCAGGCCGAGCGCGGTCACGAGCATGGTCTTGCCGGCACCGGTCTCACCGGTGATGACGGTCAGGCCCGGGCCGAGCTCCAGGGTCGAGGAATCGATGACTCCGAGGGACCCGATCCGGATCTCCTCAAGCATCCGCACCCTCTCCGGTGCGCCGTCGAGCGGCCGCACCCCGCCAGCCCTCGACGGGCAGGCCGAACTTGGCCACCAGCCGGTCGGTGAACGGCGCCTCGTGCAGCCGGACCAGGCGCACCGGGGTCGCGCCTCGGCGCACCTCGATCCGGGCCCCGGGCGGCAGGTCGACGGTACGACGCCCGTCGGCCCACAGCACTCCGGCGCCCTCGTTGTGGCTCAGCACCTCCAGCGCGATCACCGAGGTGGGGGCAACCACCATCGGCCGGGCGAACAGGGCGTGGGCGCTCAGCGGGACGATCATCAGCGCCTCGACCCCCGGCCACACGACCGGCCCGCCGGCGCTGAAGTTGTAGGCGGTGGACCCGGTCGGAGTGGCGCAGACGACGCCGTCGCAGCCCCAGCGTGAGAGCGGCCGCCCGTCGATCTCGACGACGAGCTCCATCATCCGCTCGCGGGCGGCCTTCTCGACGCTGGCCTCGTTCAGCGCGAAGGTGCTGGTCACCAGCTCGCCCTCGCGGCGGACCGACACGTCGAGGGTGAGCCGGTCCTCGGCGGTGTAGCGGCGCTGGACGATCGCGTCGATGGTGGACTCGACGTCGTCGTACTCCGCCTCGGCGAGGAACCCGATGTGGCCGAGGTTGACGCCCAGCAGCGGGGTCCCGCTGGCGTGGGTGATCTCGGCGGCCCGCAGGATGGTGCCGTCGCCGCCGATCACGAGGGCCAGCTCGCAGTCGTGGCCGGCGTCGCCCGCGTCGTCGATGATCTCCAGGGGCGGGTCGAACTGTGCGGTGTCGAGCCCGAGATCGGCGGCCTCGGCGGCCAGGAGGCGGACCACCAGACCGTGCCCCGTCAGCGCCTTGCAGAAGGAACGGGCGACCTCGTGGGCCTCCGCCCGGCCGGTGTGGGTGAGCAGCAGCACCCGGCGGGGGACGCTGCCCGCCGCCGTGTCATGCCCGCCGCTGGTCGGTGTCACGAGTCAACCTTCTCAC
Source organism: uncultured Actinomycetota bacterium (assembly GCA_963812345.1). Lineage (GTDB taxonomy): Bacteria > Actinomycetota > Actinomycetes > Propionibacteriales > Nocardioidaceae > Nocardioides. The sequence continues at coordinate 65,751 of CAWEVA010000012.1, read as the reverse complement.
TCGCCGCCCCCGGGCCGCCCACGCCATGCACAACGGCGGCGATGTCGGCCGCATCCACCCGGGCCGGACCACGGTGCAGCCACACGAAGAACTCCACGTTCCCCGACGGCCCCGGCAGCGGGCTCGGCGTGACCATCCTGGTCCCCCACCCCCGCTCGGCCGCCGCCTCGGCCACGGTTACCACGGCCTCGGTCCGCAGGGCGGGATCGCGGACCACGCCGCCCTTGCCCACGCGGTCCTTGCCGACCTCGAACTGCGGCTTGACCATGAGCGCGAGGTCACCGTCGGGCGAGGTGACCGCCAGCAGGGCGTCGAGCACCAGCACCAGGGAGATGAAGGACAGGTCGCCCACCACCAGGTCGACCGGGTCGCCGACCACCGCCAGGCTCAGGTCGCGGATGTTGGTCCGGTCGTGCACGACCACCCGCTCGTCCTGCCGGAGCCGCCACGCGAGCTGTCCGTACCCCACGTCGACGGCCACGACCTCGCGGGCGCCGTGCCGCAGCAGCACGTCGGTGAACCCGCCGGTGGAAGCGCCCGCATCCAGGCAGCGCCGACCCCGGACGGCCAGCCCCGCCGGCTCGAACTCGGCGAGCGCGCCGGCCAGCTTGTGCCCACCACGCGAGACGTAGTCCGGCCGTTCCGGATCATCTGTGACGACGATCGCGACGTCCGTGGTGACGCCGGTGGCCGGCTTCGTCGCCGGAGCCCCGGACACGCTGACCCGGCCGGCGGCGATCAGCTCGCCGGCGTGCTCTCGGGATCGGGCGAGGCGACGCCGGACGAGCTCGGCGTCCAGGCGCTGCCGACGTGGCGGCACGGCCGCCGGTTCAGGCGCCGGACGGGCCGTCGAGCGCCTGCCGGAGCCGTTCGTGGGCGCGCTCGAAGACGGCCGGGTGCTCCTCGACCGGGCTGTCGTCGAGCCCCTGCAAGGACGTGAGCACGTCATCGACCTCCTCGACACCCGTGCGCTCCGGCTCGGCATCGGGAACGGAAGTCTCCGGCTGATCGGTCTCCGGGATGCCCTCGGTCACTCGCGGGGTGATCATGCGCGCAGGTTACCCCGGCCGGTCCCGGATTCGGCGTTGGGCGCGGCCAGGTCACTCACGTCCGCGGCCGAGCCGGACCGGTCGAGATGGTCCCAGAGGGCGGACGCGACGCGTCCGCCACCAGTCGTCCACTGTCCCGTCCCCGGACACCTCCGGCCGACCCTCCTGGACCGTCGCCGTCCAGCCGCCGCATCGCCACGCGGCGCCATCGCGGTCCGGCGCCGGGTGAGGCGTGAACAGGCCCTCCAGGTCGACGGCGAGGTACGTCGGTCGCAGCTCGGGCCCGGCCGACGCCAGCTCCGGCAGGCCGGTGACCCCGGTCATCACCAGCAGGGAGTCGATGCCGACGTTGTGGGCACCCTCGATGTCGGTGTCGAGCCGGTCACCCACCATGAGCGGGCTGGTGCCGCCAATCCTCCGGATGGTCTCGTCGAGCAGCGGTCGCTGCGGCTTCCCGGCCACCACGGCCTTCACCCCGCTGAACCGCTCGAGCATGTCGACCATGACGCCGTGCCCAGGGGCCTGACCGAACTTCGTCGGCAGCGAGAGGTCGGTGTTGCTCGCGACCCACGGCAGACCGTCGCGGACCCGCACGGCCGCGCGCATCACGTCCCGCCACAGCACGTCGGGTCCGTACCCGGTCGCCAGCGCCACGGCGCGCGAGTCGTCGACGGCAGCCGGCTCCAGGCCGACGTCCCGCAGCGCCTCCTCGAGCCCGGCTGCCCCCAGGCAGGCGATCACGCCGCCCATGCCGTGCCGCTCCAGCAGCAGGTGGGCCGCGGCCTGCGCCGACGTGACCACCTCGTGCGGGTCCGCGTCGACGCCGATCCCGGCCAGCTTCTCCACCACGGCCTCCGGCGGGCGGGAGGCGTTGTTGGTGATGAACGCGAGCTTCGTGCTCCCGCCCCGGAGCCGGGCCAGCTGGTCCGGCGCACCGGGCACCGCCGCGGACTCGATGTAGACGACCCCGTCCAGGTCGAACATCACCAGGTCGTGGGCCTCGACCAGCGGCTCCCTCGAGGCACCGAGCACGTCGCCCCTCCTTTCGAACTGCCGAGGATGGGCACCCTACGATGCATCGATGGAGTCCAGCCGCGTGGTCACGCCGCCGTACGTGGCGGGACCGTTCCGGCTGGACCCGTTCCGGGCACTCATGTTGTCCCCGACCAGGGTCGGCGACCCCGCCTCGGCGCGCGCGTTCGCGCGTCCCTACCGAAACGTGGCGCAGCGCCTCGGGCGCTGGGAGGAGCAGGGCCACCTGCACCGTGACCCGGAACCCGCGGTCTACCTGCACGAGTACGCCGCGGCGGGGATGACCGTCCGCGGCCTCGTGGGCGGGCTGAACCTCTCCTTGCGAGCCCACCACCCGGACGAGCGGGTCGTGTACCCACACGAAGGGATCCACCCCGTCCAGGCAGCCGAGCTGGCGGACCGGATGACCGAGATGGGCATGAACCCGGCACCCATCCTGCTCGTGCACCGGGGACCTGCCCCGGTCCGGGAGCTGCTCCGGTCGGTGCTCGCCCGCGCCCCCGACCGGGAGTTCGACGACCGCAACGGCGACCATCACCGGATCTGGGCGATCCGCGAACCGGGGATCCGAGCCGACCTCGACCGCCTGCTGGCCGGATCCCGGGCGCTGCTCGCCGACGGGCACCACCGGTACGCGGCCTACCTGCGCATGCAGGAAGCCTCGCCGGGAACCGCTGCCGACCTCGGCCTGGCCATGCTGGTCGACCAGGACGACACGCCCCTGTTCCTCGGGGCCATCCACCGCATCCTCGTCGGGACCACCCTCGAGGCGCTGCACAAGGCGGCGACGAGCTTCGGGGCCTTCACCGCCCGCGGCTCGGCCGACGCGGTGGCCGCCCTCGCCCCCGGGACGCTGGTCGTCACCGACGGGCGAGAATGGGCGACGTTGGCCCTCGACCTCCCCGCCGGGACGGCCGCGGTGGAAGTCCTCCACGCCTCGGTGCTTCCGGCACTGGAAAGGCAGCCCGACCGCGTGGAACACCACCACTCGGTCGATGACACCCTGCGTCGCCTGCCCCGCACCGGCGGCGTCGCCGTCTTGATGCCGGCCATCGAGTTCGACACGGTTCAACGGATCGTGGGCGGCGACCGGCTGCTGCCGGAGAAGGCCACCTCCTTCCAGCCCAAGCCCAGCATGGGCGCCCTCATGCGCTCGCTGCGCGACGAATGAGCCGGCCGGACGAGACCTCGACCTCGAACCGGGACGCGGCGCCGTGAGCGGTCCTGAAGAACCGCCGGCGCACGGAGCCCCGGACCTCGACGACGTCATCGACGCGCCAGCTCGCGACCGACCTGCGGGCCCGCCCGGACCACACGCAGCAGTCGACGGCGTCGACAGGGTGCCGGGACCGGGTCGGGTCGTCGGGCCTGGGCACGACCACCCGGAAGCTCCAGAGCGTGTCGCCGCTGGGCAGGACGCGCTCCTCCGGTGGCTGGGAGACCCGACCGACGAGCCGGACCTCGTTGACCGCCTCGGTGCGGTTGGTTGCTGTGCTGACACGGACGCTGACATGGACCGATCACCTCCACGAGCAAATCTCGCGGCAATCGCCGACGGGCGGCGCCGGGTGAGTGCGCGCCTGTGAACAAGGCTGACCGGAGGTGTTCCTGTGGACCATGACTGGCCCCGGGCCGATGGGACCGAAAGGCCCGGAAATAGCACCAGGGGCCACCCGTGACGGGTGGCCCCTGGCCTGAAGTATGTCCGGCGGCGTCCTACTCTCCCACAGCCTCTCGGTTGCAGTACCATCGGCGCTGGCAGGCTTAACTTCCGGGTTCGGTATGGGTCCGGGTGTTTCCCTGTCGCTATGGCCGCCGTAACTCTATGAAACACCCCGCCCCCGCTTGTTTGTGTGGGGGTGGGTGTTTTGTTTTGGGGGGTGTACCGCACACGGCCCTGGGTTCGGGGTGGGTGGGTGGTGGTTGTGGACGCGGGCACGATGCACACAGTGTGTGTGTTTGTGGTTTTGGTTGAGGGTTTGTGGGACAAGCCCTCGGCCTATTAGTACCGGTCGGCTGGGCATTGCTGCTGTACACCTCCGGCCTATCAACCCCATGTTCTGTGGGGGGCCTTACCCCATCGTGTGGGTGGGAAACCTCATCTTGAAACGTGCTTCCCGCTTAGATGCATTCAGCGGTTATCACTCCCGAACGTAGCCAACCAGCCGTGCCCCTGGCGGGACAACTGGCACACCAGAGGTTCGTCCATCCCGGTCCTCTCGTACTAGGGACAGCCTTTCTCAAGTTTCCTGCGCGCGCGGCGGATAGGGACCGAACTGTCTCACGACGTTCTAAACCCAGCTCGCGTGCCGCTTTAATGGGCGAACAGCCCAACCCTTGGGACCTACTCCAGCCCCAGGATGCGACGAGCCGACATCGAGGTGCCAAACCATCCCGTCGATATGGACTCTTGGGGAAGATCAGCCTGTTATCCCCGGGGTACCTTTTATCCGTTGAGCGACCACGCTTCCACTTGCCGTGGCCGGATCACTAGTTCCGACTTTCGTCCCTGCTCGACATGTCTGTCTCACAGTCAAGCTCCCTTGTGCACTTACACTCGCCACCTGATTGCCAACCAGGCTGAGGGAACCTTTGAGCGCCTCCGTTACATTTTAGGAGGCAACCGCCCCAGTTAAACTACCCATCAGGCACTGTCCCTGATCCGGATCACGGACCAAGGTTAGACATCTAGTACGACCAGAGTGGTATTTCAACGTTGACTCCACACACACTGGCGTGCGTGTTTCACAGTCTCCCACCTATCCTACACAAGCCGAACCAAACACCAATACCAAACTGTAGTAAAGGTCCCGGGGTCTTTCCGTCCTGCCGCGCGTAACGAGCATCTTTACTCGTAGTGCAATTTCGCCGAGTCCATGGTTGAGACAGCGCCCAAGTCGTTACTCCATTCGTGCAGGTCGGAACTTACCCGACAAGGAATTTCGCTACCTTAGGATGGTTATAGTTACCACCGCCGTTTACTGGGGCTTAAGTTCTCCGCTTCGCCTTGCGGCTAACGGGTCTCCTTAACCTTCCAGCACCGGGCAGGAGTCAGTCCGTATACCTCGTCTTACAACTTCGCACGGACCTGTGTTTTTAGTAAACAGTCGCTTGGGCCTGGTCTCTGCGACCCTCCCCGCTTCCCCCAGCTCGTGGGTTCACGGTTCGGGTCCCCCTTCTCCCGAAGTTACGGGGGCATTTTGCCGAGTTCCTTAACCATGGTTTGCTCGATCGCCTCGGTATTCTCTACCTGATCACCTGAGTCGGTTTGGGGTACGGGCGGCGCATAGCTCGCTAGAGGTTTTTCTCGACAGCATAGGATCACCCACTTCGCCGGTCACGGCTCCGCGTCGGATCTCAGAGTCCACATCAAAGTGAGACACCCGGATTTGCCTGGGCGTCCTCCTACCTCCTTGCCCACAGACAACCATCGCTGTGGCTGGGCTACCTTCCTGCGTCACCCCATCGCTTGACTACTACCGGATCGGGTCCCGCGCTCCGCCCCCCGCTCCACACCCGAAGGCGCGAATGGCGAGAGGTTTCGGGCGGTTAGCATCACCGGCCTCGTCAGGGTCGCTACCTTGCCGGTACGGGAATATCAACCCGTTGTCCATCGACTACGCCTGTCGGCCTCGCCTTAGGTCCCGACTTACCCAGGGCAGATTAGCTT
>CAWEVA010000012.1:0-55000 GCA_963812345.1 uncultured Actinomycetota bacterium | reverse complement strand
TCGACGAACCCGAACTCCCGGGTCGACCACAAGATGACCTCCTCGGCGAGCCGGCTGACGTCGACGCCGATCTGGGCGGTCACGAAGGCGAACTCGGCGACGAAGTCGCGCGCGGCGGTCCCGTCGATCGAGTTGGCGCTGGACCCGGTGAACCCGAGCTCGGCGGCCACGCCCGCGGGGTCGAGGCCGAGGCTCTGCCCGGCCAGGGCGCCCGAGCCGTACGGCGAGTCCGCGGCGACCCGGTCGTCCCAGTCCCGGAGCCGATCGAAATCGCGCACCAGGGGCCACGCATGGGCCAGGAGATGGTGCGCGAGCAGCACCGGCTGGGCGTGCTGCAGGTGCGTGCGCCCCGGCATGATCACGTCGAGGTGGTCGCGTGCCTGGGTGGACAGGGCGTCCACCAGGTCGAGGACCTGGCCGGCGATGACCCGGGCGTGGTCCCGCAGGAACACCTTGAGCAGGGTCGCGATCTGGTCGTTGCGGCTACGCCCGGCGCGCAGCCGTCCGCCCACCTCCGGGCCGACCTCCTCCAGCAGCAGCCGCTCGAGCGCGCCGTGGACGTCCTCGTCGGACGGGTCCGGCTGCAGGTCGCCGGCGGCGTACCTCTTCCCCAGCACGTCGAGCCCGCGCTCGAGCTCCGCCAGGTCGCCGTCGGTGAGCAGACCCGCGCGGTGCAGGGCGTGGGCGTGGGCCCGTGAGCCGGCGAGGTCGTAGGGCGTGAGCCGCCAGTCGAAGTGCGTGGAGCGGGACAGTGCCTCCAGCTCCGGAGACGGCCCGTGGGAGAAGCGTCCGCCCCAGAGCTTGCCCTCGTTGGTCTCTGCCATCAGTCGGTGCCGAACTCCATCGCGGCATGGTCGAGCGCCTCGTCGTCGAGCTGGTCGGCGTCGTCCCGGCGGGCGATCCGGTCGGCGCCGCCGGGTTCGATCGCGCCGTAGAGATTGCCGTGCTCGACGAGGACGTGCCCCTGGTCCTGCGGTTGCCCCGCGTACGCCTCGAGCTTGGCGCGCGAGTCGGCGATGTCGAGGTTCCGCATGGTGAGCTGGCCGATCCGGTCGGTCGGGCCGAAGACGGCGTTGTCGGTGCGCTCCATCGACAGCTTGTCGGGGTGGTAGGAGAAGTTCTCCCCCTCGGTGCGGAGGACGGTGTAGTCCTCGCCCCGGCGGAGCCGCATCGTGACCTCTCCGGTGACCAGCGAGGCAACCCAGCGCTGGATCGCCTCGCGCAGCATGAGCGCCTGCGGGTCGAGCCACCGCCCCTCGTAGAGCAGCCGGCCGAGCCGGCGGCCCTCGGCGTGGTAGTTGGCGATCGTGTCCTCGTTGTGGACGGCGTTGAGCAGGCGCTCGTAGGCGATCCAGAGGATCGCCATCCCCGGCGCCTCGTAGATGCCGCGCGACTTGGCCTCGATCACGCGGTTCTCGATCTGGTCGGACATGCCGATGCCATGGCGGCCGCCGATGGTGTTGGCCTCGTGGACCAGCTCCACCGGGTCGTCGTACTCCTTGCCGTTGATGGCGACCGGACGGCCCTCGGCGAACCGGATGGTCACGTCCTCCGGCTCGATCCGGACCTCGGGATCCCAGAACTTCACGCCCATGATCGGCTCGACCACCTCGAGCGAAGTGTCGAGGTGCTCCAGGACCTTGGCCTCGTGGGTGGCGCCCCAGATGTTGGCGTCGGTGGAGTACGCCTTCTCCTGGCTGTCGCGGTAGGGCAGGTCGTGCGCGGTCATCCAGGCGCTCATCTCGTGCCTCCCACCGAGCTCGTGCACGAAGTCGGCGTCCAGCCAGGGCTTGTAGACGAGCAGGTCGGGGTTGGCGAGCAGGCCGTAGCGGTAGAACCGCTCGATGTCGTTGCCCTTGAACGTGGAGCCGTCGCCCCAGATGTCCACGCCGTCCTCGTGCATCGCCCGGACCAGCAGGGTGCCGGTGACGGCGCGGCCGAGCGGCGTGGTGTTGAAGTAGGCCCGGCCGCCGGACCGGATGTGGAAGGCGCCGCAGGCAAGCGCGGCGAGCCCCTCCTCGACGAGCGTGCGGCGGCAGTCGACGGACCGTGAGATCTCGGCGCCGTACAGCAGGGCGCGCTCGGGTACGCCGTCGATGTCGGGCTCGTCGTACTGGCCGATGTCGGCGGTGTAGGTGCAGGGGATGGCGCCCTTGGCCCGCATCCAGGCCACCGCGACGGAGGTGTCGAGGCCGCCGGAGAAGGCGATGCCGACGCGCTGGCCGACGGGCAGGGAGGTGAGAACCTTGCTCACGTTGGACGATCCTTCTGTTCGGAGTGGTCGGTGGCCAGCGCCAGGAACCTTCGGGCGAGGTCGGCCCCGCCGGCCGGGTCGCGACCGATCACGAGGACCGTGTCGTCGCCGGCGATGGTGCCGAGCACCTCGGGGAGCTCGGTCTTGTCGAAGGCACTGGCGAGGTACTGGGCGGCACCCGGCGGCGTCCGGAGGACGACGAGGTTGGCGCTCGCTTCGGCCGTGACGAGCAGCTCGCCGCAGAGGCGGGCGAGGCGCTGGGCAGCCGCGGCGCTGGCACCGGGTGCCGAGGGTCGTCGGTCACCGCCCTCCCCGGGAACGGCGTAGACCAGCGCACCGGAGAGCCCTCGGACCTTCACGGCGTCCAGCTCGACGAGGTCGCGGGAGAGCGTGGCCTGCGTGACGTGGAGCCCGCTCTCGGCGAGCAGGTGCGCGAGCTCGCCCTGGGACTTCACCTCGCGCCGGGAGACCAGCTCGACGATGCACTGGTGGCGGGCGTTCTTGGTGGTGGGCCGGAGCGCGGTCTGGTTCATGTTGACGTTGCCTCCTCCAGGAGGAAGGTCAGGATCGCCTTCTGGGCGTGGCGACGGTTCTCCGCCTCGTCCCAGACGACGCTGCGCGGGCCGTCGATCACCGCGGCGTCGATCTCCTTGCCGCGGTACGCCGGCAGGCAGTGCATCGCGATCGCGTCCGGGCTGGCCTCCGCGAACAGCGCACTGGTGACGCAGAAGCTGCGGAAGGCCTCGGTGCGCGCCTCGCCCTCGTCCTCCGTGCCCATGGAGACCCAGGTGTCGGTCACCACGACGTCCGCACCGGCCACGGCCGACCACGGGTCCGGCTCGAGCGCCACCGAGCCCTCGGTGCCGTCGGCGATCCGGGTGGCCTCGTCGACCATCTGCGCGTCGGGCTGGTAGCCGTCCGGGGAGCTGATCCGCACGTCCATCCCGGCGGTGGCGCCGGCGAGCAGCCAGGAGTTGCCCATGTTCGACGCGCCGTCGCCCACGAAGGCCACGGTGAGCCCAGCCGTGCGGCCCTGGTGCTCGGAGACGGTCAGCAGGTCGGCCAGCAGCTGGCACGGGTGGAACTGGTCGGTCAGCGCGTTCACGACCGGTACGCCGGCGTGCTCGGCCATCTCTTCGATCCGCGACTGCTCGAAGGTCCGCCAGGCGATGGCAGCCGCCTGCCCGCCCAGCACCTTGGCCACGTCGGACACCTGCTCGCGCACCCCGATCCCGGCCAGCTTGCCGTCGACCAGCATGGGGTAGCCGCCGAGCTCGGCGATCCCGGCCGCGAACGACGCCTGGGTGCGCAGGGTGGGCTTGTCGAAGATCATCGCGACGGTCTTCGGGCCGGCCAGGGGCTGGGCCTTGAACGGCGACCGCTTGAGCTTGGCGGCCAGTGCAAGGACGTGCGCCTGGTCTGCCGGAGAGAGGTCGTCGTCGCGCAGGAAGTGCCTCATGACCGCGCCTCCCGGAGGATGCCGGGCCACGCGTCGCCGAAGGCGGCAACGTCATCGTCGGTGAGCACCAGCGGAGGTGCGAAGCGGAGCGTGGCCGGACCGGTGTTGTTGAGCAGGAAGCCGGCCGCCCTGGCCGCGTCGACAACCGCGGCCGCATCGTCGCTGGCCAGGTCGGCGCCGATCAGCAGCCCCTGGCCACGGACGGTCGTGACCTCGGGCTCCGCCCCGACCGCGTCGGCCAGTCGCTTGCCGATCTTCTCCACTTCGTCGAGCAGCCCCTGCTCCTCGATCACGCCGAGCACCGCGAGTGCGGCCGCACAGGCCACCGGGTTGCCGCCGAAAGTCGTGCCGTGGTTGCCCGGCTCGAAGAACCCGCCGGCCCGGCCGGTCGCGATGGTGGCGCCGATGGGGATGCCGCCGCCGAGGCCCTTGGCCAGGGTCACGATGTCGGGCGGTCCGACTCTCGCTCGGCGTGGTGGGCGAACCACCGGCCGGTCCGGCCGATGCCGGTCTGCACCTCGTCGATCCACAGCAGGGCGCCCTGCTCGGTGGCGATCCGACGCGCCGCAGCGAGGTAGCCCTCGGGCGGGACGACCACACCAGCCTCCCCCTGGATCGGCTCCAGCAGCACCGCGGCGGTGTCGTCGGTGACCGCGGCGGCGAGCGCATCCACGTCGCCGTACGGCACCCACGTCACCTCGCCCGGAAGCGGTTCGAACGGTGTCCGGTACGCCTCCTTGGCGGTGAGCGCGAGCGAGCCCATGGTCCTGCCGTGGAACGCGCCCTCGGCGGCCACGATGCGGGTCCGGCCGGTGCGCCGGGTCAGCTTGAAGGCCGCCTCGTTGGCCTCGGCGCCGGAGTTGGAGAAGAAGACCCGTCCGTCGGTCGACCTCGACGCCGCCGGACCGAGCAGCAGCTCGAGCAGCTTCTCGGCCAGCTCGATCTGGGGCCGGCTCGCGAAGAAGTTCGAGATGTGACCGAGCGTGGAGAGCTGGTCGTGGACGGCGCCGACCAGGGCGGGATGGTTGTGGCCGAGCGCGTTGACGGCGATGCCGCCGAACAGGTCGAGGTACTCGTTACCGTCCTCGTCCCACACGCGCGCGCCCTCGCCCCGGGTGAGCACCAGCTTCGGCGGGCCGAAGGCGTTCATCAGCGCGGCGGCGTACCGGTCCTTCCAGGTGGTGCTCATGTGTCGTGGGCCTTCCTCGTGCGCATCGGGACGCCTGGCAGCACCTGGGTGCCGACGCCCTCGTTCGTGAAGAGCTCGAGGAGTACGGCGTGCTGCTCGCGGCCGTCGACCACGGTGGCCCTGGCGACGCCGCCCTGGACGGCCTTCAGGCACGCGGTCATCTTCGGCACCATCCCGCTGGCGAGGCTGGGCATCAGCTTCTCGAGGTCGTCGGGGTTGATCTCCTGGATCACCTCGTCGCTGTCGGGCCAGTCCTTGTAGAGGCCCTCGACGTCGGTCAGCACGAGGAGCTTCTCGGCCTTCAGCGCGATGGCGAGAGCCGCGGCGGCGGTGTCCGCGTTGACGTTGTGGACCAGGCCGTTCTCGTCGGGGGCGACGCTGGAGATCACCGGGATCCGGCCGGCCTCCACGATGTCCAGCACGGCCTCGGGGCGAACCTCGGCGACCTCGCCGACCAGCCCGAGGTCGACCTCCTCGCCGTCGATGACGGTGTTGGTGGGCTCGGCGCGGAACAGGGCGGCGTCCTCGCCGGACAGGCCGACGGCCAGGGCACCGTGCTCGTTGATCAGCCCGACCAGCTCGCGCTGGACCTTGCCGACGAGCACCATTCGGACCACGTCCATGGCCTCGGGAGTGGTGACCCGCAGCCCGCCGCGGAACTCCGACTCGATCCCGAGCTTGTCGAGCATCGCGGAGATCTGCGGACCGCCGCCGTGCACGACGACGGGACGGAAGCCGGCGAACCGGAGGAAGGCGATGTCCTCGGCGAACGCCTGCTTGAGGGTGTCGTCGGTCATCGCGTTGCCGCCGTACTTCACCACCACGGTCTTGCCGTGGTAGCGCATCAGCCACGGGAGCGCGGCGGCGAGGGTGCGGGCCTTGGCGGGATCTGGTCTGCTCATGAGGAATAGGCGCTGTTCTCGTGGACGTAGGCGTGGGTGAGGTCGTTGGTCCAGACGGTGGCCCGCTCGGCGCCGGCCTTGAGGTCGATGGTCACCTCGACCTGGCGACCGGTGAGGTCGACGGTCGCCGGGTCCTCGGCGGGGGTGGAGGTCCGGCAGACCCAGACGCCGTTCATCGCGACGTCGAGGTCGGCGGGGTCGAAGGCCGCGCTGGTCGTGCCGATGCTCGCCAGCACCCGGCCCCAGTTGGGGTCGTTGCCGAAGACGGCCGCCTTGAACAGGTTGCTCCGGGCGACGCTGCGACCCACCTCGACCGCGTCGTCCTCGGAGGCCGCATTGATGGTGGTGATCGCGATCTCGTGGTCGGCCCCCTCGGCGTCCTTCAGCAGCTGCATGGCGAGGTCGGTGCAGGCGCGGGTGAGCGCGTCGGCGAACTCCTCCGGGGCGGGAGTGACTCCGCTGGCCCCGCTGGCCAGCACGGTCACGGTGTCGTTGGTGGACATGCAGCCGTCGGAGTCGAGGCGGTCGAAGCTGACCCGGGTGGCGTCGCGCAGCGCCCCGTCGAGCTGGGCGGCGGGAACGACGGCGTCGGTGGTGAGTACGACGAGCATGGTGGCCAGCTGCGGGGCCAGCATGCCGGCGCCCTTGGCCATCCCGCCGATGGACCATCCGTCGCCCTCGACCACCACCTTCTTGGGCACCGAGTCGGTGGTCATGATCGCGGTGGCCGCGTCGTCGCCCCCGGCCTCGTTCAGCGCCTTGTGGGCGGTGTCGACTCCGTCGAGGAGGTTCTGCCGGGGGTTGGCGAGGCCGATCAGCCCGGTCGAGCAGACCACCACGTCGATGGCGCCGATGCCGAGGCGCTCGGCGACGCGCTCGGCGACGGCGTGGGTGGTCTGGAACCCGTCGGGGCCGGTGTAGCAGTTGGCGCCGCCGGAGTTCAGGACGACGGCGTGGACGGTGCCGTCCTTGACGACCTCCTGGCTCCACAGGATCGGGTTCGCCTTGCACCGGTTGGCGGTGAAGACGCTGGCCGAGTCGTGGGTCGGGCCGTCGTTGACGACCAGGGCGAGGTCGAGCGCGCCCCCGGTCTTCAGCCCGGCCGGGACGCCTGCGGCGCGGAAGCCGCTCGGGTGGGTGACGCTCACGGCGCGATGCCCACGGTGGTCAGGCCGAGGGTCTCGTCGAGCCCGAGGGCGAGGTTCATGCACTGCACGGCCGCGCCGCCGGTGCCCTTCGCGAGGTTGTCGACCGCGCCGACGGCCACCAGGCGACCGGCTGCCTCGTCGACGGTGACCTGCAGGTGGATGACGTTGGAGCCGTGCACGGACTTGGTCTGCGGCCACTGCCCGGGTGGGAGGAGGTGGACGAACGGCTCGTCGGCGGAGGCCTTCGCGTAGACGTCGTACGCCTCGTCGGCGGTCAGGTCGCGGCTGCCCGCGCGCCAGTGGTGCCGAGGCGGTGGCGAGGATGCCGCGCGGCATCGGCACCAGGAGCGGGGTGAAGCTGACCGTGACCGTGCCGTCGACCAGCCCGGAGAGGTTCTGCACGATCTCGGGGGTGTGGCGGTGCACTCCGCCGACGCCGTAGGCACTCGCGTTGCCCATCACCTCGCTGCCGAGGAGGTGGGCCTTGGCGGCCTTGCCGGCGCCGCTGGTCCCGGAGGCGGCGACCACCACGACGTCGGGCTCGACCAGCCCGGCGGCGACCGCCGGCACCATCGCGAGGGTCGAGATGGTCGGGTAGCAGCCGGGTACGGCGATCCGGGTCGCCCCGGCGAGCAGCTCGCGCTGGCCAGGGAGCTCGGGCAGGCCGTAGGGCCAGGAACCTGCGTGCTCACCGCCGTAGAACTGCTCCCAGGCGTCGGGATCGGTGAGCCGGTAGTCGGCCCCGCAGTCGATGACGACCACGTCCTCACCGAGCTGTGCGGCCAGCTCTCCGGACTGGCCGTGGGGCAGCGCGAGGAACACGACGTCGTGGCCGGCGAGGGTGTCGACGTCGGTCTTCTCGAGCACCCGGTCGGCCAGCGGCACCAGGTGGGGCTGCAGCGCGCCGAGCGACTCGCCGGCGTTGGAGTGCCCGGTGAGGGCGCCGATCTCGACCTCTGGATGGCCCAGCAGCAGCCGGAGGACCTCGCCCCCGGCGTACCCGCTGGCGCCCGCCACCGCGACCCGCTTCGACGTCATGTGCATGACTATACATTCCTCCGTATGTTCATGTTGGGCGGGTCCAACCAGGTCCGCGCCAACGGGTGACGACCGTCGGTGTGGCCCGCTAGGTTCGGCGCATGGCGAGACTCGACTTCCCTGACTATCTCGAACACATCCGCTCCGAGTCACGGCGGTTCCGCGACGTTCTCGCGGCGTGCGACCCGGAAGCGCGCGTCCCCGGGTGCCCGGACTGGAACGCCGCCGACCTGCTCTGGCACCTCGCCGAGGTGCAGTGGTTCTGGGGCAAGATCGTCAGGACCAGGCCGCTCGGCCCCGACGAGGACGACCCCGGCCCCGAGCGGCCGACGGCCTACGACGACCTGCTCAAGACCTTCGACGAGTACTCCTCGGCCCTCGTCGCCGAGCTCGAGCAGGCCGACCCGACCGACGAGGCGTGGACCTGGTCGACCGAGCAGACCGTGGGCTTCACGTTGCGCCGCCAGGCGCACGAGGCCCTGATCCACCGCCTCGACGCCGAGCAGACCGCGGGCGACGTCACAGCGCTCGATACCGCCCTGGCCGCCGATGGCGTCGAGGAAGTGCTCGACGTGATGTACGGCGCTTCGCCCGGAGTGGGGCTCGTTCAGCCCGCTCGACCACCAGATCCGCATCGACATCACCGACACGGGCGAGTCCATCTGGGTCCAGCTCGGACGCTTCCGGGGCACCGACCCCAAGGACCGACATGCATTACGACGACGACGACATCAGGGTCATCGACGACCCCGGTGCGGAGCCGGACGCAGTCATCAGTGGTGACGCCGCGACCCTGGTGGCCCGGTTCTGGAGGCGGGGCGACGGCGCCACGATCCACCTCGCGGGTGACCTGATGATCGTCGACCACTTCCGCCAGGTCATCCACCAGCCGATCAACTGATCGCGACCGCGACAGCGGACGCGATCGTTGGTGGTTGAGCAGCGATCGCGGCTGAGGAACGAAGCCGCGACGGAGCGTGTCGAAACCCGGTGAGCCGAGCGGCGACCTTGGCGACTAGGTGCGCTGCACGGCGCCCGTCCGCTCGGCAGCAAGCGCGACCGCCGTGTCCCGGGCGGCGGCCGTCTCGCTCTCGGTGAGCGTGCGGTCGGGTGCCCGGAAGCGCAGCGCGAAGGCGAGCGACTTCTTGCCCGGGCCCGCCTGGTCGCCGGTGTAGAGGTCGAAGAGCCGGATCGACTCCAGCAGCTCTCCTGCCCCCTCGCGCAGCGCGGCCTGCACGTCGGCCGCCGGGACGGACGCGTCGACGACGAGGGCGACGTCCTCCTTGGCGGCCGGGTAGTTCGAGTACGACGGTGCCGGCACGACCGCCTCGGCCCGCTCGAGCAGGACGTCGAGGTCGATCTCGGCCGCGGCGCTGCGCGCGGGGACGCCGTACGCCTCGCAGACCCTCGGGTGCAGCTCGCCGGCGTGACCGACGACCACGTCGCCGGCCCGGAACTCCGCGCACCGGCCGGGGTGCCACGGCGCGCGGGCCTGGGCGTGGACCGAGACCGGCACGCCGAGCGCGTCGGCCACCTGATGGACGGCGGCCACGGCCTCGGCCCAGTCAGCCCGGCGGCCCTCCCCCCACCAGCCGGAGCGTTCCCGTTGTCCGCCGAGGACCAGCGCCAGATGCAGTGGCTGGTCGGGCAGCGCCTTGTTCAGCTCGTCGAGCTCGCCGTCGGTGGGGCGCCGGTCGACCGGCAGGATCGGTGCCGGGGTCGCGGCCCGGGGCAGGGTCACCGTCGCGGACTCGAAGAGCGCGACGTCGGCGATGCCACGCCCCACGTTGCGGGCGGCCGCCTTCAGCAGGCCGGGCAGGAGCGTCGTGGTCATCGCCGGCTCCTCCGACGACAAGGGGTTGGCCAGCCGGAGGGTGTTGCGCCGCTCGTCGTCGGGAGCCAGCCCCAGGTCGTCGAAGTCGCGGGTGTCGACGAATGGGAAGCTGACCACCTCGACGTACCCGGCCCCCGCCAGGGTGCGCCCGACCCGGCGCCGCAGCCGCTGCGCCCGGGTCAGCCCACCGCCGGACGGCGCCGGCGGCAGCACCGACGGCACCTGGTCGTAGCCCTGCACCCGGGCGACCTCCTCCACCAGGTCGAACGGGTCGGTGAGGTCGGGCCGCCAGGGCGGCACCGTCGCGGTCAACCGGCTGCCGTCGACCACGACGTCGCAGCCGACGGCCTCGAGATGCGCCACCGCGGTGTGTGCCGGGATCTCCATCCCGGACACGCGGGCAGACAGGTCGCCGTCGGCGGAGACGGTACGCCGCTCGGGAGCGCCGCCGACCACTGTCACGCCCTCCTCGATCGTGCCGCCCCCGAGCTCGGCCAGCAGCTCGACGACCCGGTCGGCAGCGGCCGCGGGCAGCTCCGGGTCGACGCCGCGCTCGAATCGCCTGGACGCCTCGGACGGGAGCTTGTGCCGCCGTTCGGTGCGGAAGATCGAGGCGGGATGCCAGTTGGCCGCCTCGACCAGGATGTCGGTGGTGGTCTCGGACAGCTCGGTGGTCTCGCCGCCCATCACCCCGGCCAGCCCGATGGGACCGGAGTCGTCGGTGATCAGGAGGTCCTCGGTCGAGACGTCGCGGATGGTGCCGTCCAGGGTGGTGACCTTCTCACCCGCCTGGCCCCGCCGGACCACGATCGGTCCGGCCAGCTTGCTGCGGTCGAAGCCGTGGATGGGCTGGCCGGTCTCGAGCATGACGTAGTTGGTGATGTCCACCCCGAGCGAGATCGAACGCACCCCGCACTGCGCCAGCCGCCGCACCATCCAGTCGGGTGTCGGTGATGCGGGGTCGAACCCGGACACGGCGCGGGCCACGAAGACCGGGCAGCCGTCGGGGTCCTCGACGACGACTGGATAGCCGCGGTCGTTGGCTGCTGGTGGCGTGCGGTCCGCCGGGTCGTGGAACGCCACCCCGAAGCCGAGCGCGGCCTCGCGCGCGATCCCCCGCATGGAGAGCGCGTAGGCGCGGTCGGGGTTGATCTCGAACTCGATGACCGTGTCGTCGAGTCCGAGCACCGGCCGGGCGTCCTCGCCGGGTTCTCCCGCACCGGCGGGGAGCACGATGATGCCTTCGTGGTCCTCGCCGAGCCCGAGCTCTCGCGAGGAGCAGATCATTCCGGCGGACACGTGGCCGTAGGTCTTGCGCGCGGAGATCTCGAAGTTTCCGGGCAGCACGCCACCGGGCAGGATCACGACGACGAGGTCGCCGGCCTCGAAGTTGTGGGCGCCGCAGACGATCCCCTGCGGCTCGCCGGTGCCGTTCGCGTCACCGACGTCGACGGTGCACCAGCAGATGGTCTTGCCGTTCTTCTGCGGCTCCTTCTCGAGCGTCAACACCCGGCCCACCACCAGCGGGCCGGAGATGTGGTCACCGGCCGAGACCAGCGACTCGAGCTTGAGCCCGAGCATGGTCAGCCTGCGGGCCAGCTCGGCCGGGGTCACGTCGTCGGGCAGGTCGACGTACTCGCGGATCCACGAGACGGGGGCACGCATGGTCTAGATCTCCGTTCCGAAGGCCGAGCTGAAGCGGACGTCGCCCCAGAACAGGTCGCGCATGTCTTCCACCCCGTGGCGGAACATCAGGGTGCGGTCGATGCCCATGCCGAACGCGAAGCCGGTGTAGCGCTCGGGGTCGATGCCGCAGGCGACGAACACGCGGGGGTTCACGACGCCGCAGCCGCCCCACTCGATCCAGCCCTCGCCCTTGCAGGTGCGGCATGGCCTCGCGCGCTCGGTTCCCGAGTCGTCGCCTACCGTGGCCGCACCGCTCCCGCTGCACACGAAGCAGACCAGGTCGACCTCGGCGCTCGGCTCGGTGAAGGGGAAGTACGACGGCCGGAACCGCGTGGTGATGCCCTCTCCGAACATGGTGGTGGCGAAGTGGTCGAGGGTGCCCTTCAGGTGGGCCATGGTGATGCCCTCGTCGACGACGAGGCCCTCGACCTGGTGGAACATCGGGCTGTGCGTGGCGTCGAACTCGTCGGTGCGGAAGACCCGGCCGGGGCAGACGACGTAGATGGGGGGCTCGCGGGTGAGCATGGTGCGGGCCTGCACCGGCGAGGTGTGGGTCCGCAGGACCAGGTGGTGGTCGGCGGGCTCGGCCCAGAACGTGTCCTGCATGGTCCGCGCCGGGTGGTCGGGCCCGAGGTTGAGGGCGTCGAAGTTCAGCCACTCGGCCTCGACGATCGGGCCCTCGGCGACCTCCCAGCCCATCGCGACGAACACGTCGGCGATCAGCTCCGACCCGGTGGTGAGGGGGTGCCGCGAGCCGCGCGGGGCGCGGTCGACCGGCAGGGTGACGTCGACCGTCTCCTCGACCAGCATCCGCTCCTCGTGCTCGGCCTCGAGCACCTCGTGCCGGGCGGCGAGCGCCTGGTTGACCGCGCCGCGCGCCTGTCCGACCCGCTGCCCGGCCTCCTTGCGCGCCTGCGGGGGAAGCGCTCCGATCTCCCGGTTGGCCAGCGCGAGCGGTGAACGGTCGCCCGCGTGCTCGAGCCGCACCTGCTTCAGCGCCGCGAGATCGGCGGCCTCGGCGATGGCCGCGAGGGCCGCCTCGCGCATCGCCTCGACCTCCTCCGCCTTGAGCGGAGTGACCTCGACGGGGTCGTAATCGGTGTTCGGTCCCGACATGGTGGCCTTTCGCGGGCTGATGGATCCGGGCGGACGAATCAGGGGGCAAGTCTAGGAACCGTGGCGCCGCGGACGCGAACGGGTTCCCGCAGATCAGGAACTGCGTCCGGGCCGCAGGTCCTGCGCCGGCCAGGTCAGCTCGATCCGCGCCCCGCCGCCGGGGGCATCGCCGATCGCGACCGAACCCCCGTGGGCGCGGACCAGCCCGTTGACGAGGTACATCCCCAGGCCGGAGCCACCTCGCGCCCCGCTCTTCCAGAACTTGGTGAAGACCCGCCGCCGCATCTCCGGCGCGATGCCCTCGCCCTCGTCCTCGACGACGACCCGGACGCCGGGGTACTCGTCGTCGGGTCCGAGCTCCTGGGTCCGCACGGTGACCGTGCCCTCGCCGTGGCGGACGCCGTTCTCGATCAGGTTGGTGACCACCTGGGTGAACTTGTCGGGGTCCACACTGACCTCGGGCAGCTTCTCTGCGGCGTCGTAGACGATGTGACGCGCGGTGCCGGCCTGGACCGAGGCCACCGCCCGGCCCACCAGCACGTCGGCGTCGGAGGGCCGGGGGTACAGCGCGAGGCGACCGGTGTCGATGCGGGCGACGTCGAGCAGCTCGGCGATCAGCCGGCTCAGTCGCTCGGAGTCGGCGTGGACCGTGGTGAGCATCAGCTTCTTCTGCTCGTCGTTGAGCTTGTCCCACCGGTTGAGGAGCGCCTGGACGAAGCCCTTGACGCCGGTGAGCGGGGATCGGAGCTCGTGGGCGACGGTGGCGACCAGGTCGGACCGCTCACGGTCGAGGCGGGCCCGGCCGCGTCCGGAGCGGAGCACGACGACCACCCGGTCGATGGGTTCGCTGATCCCGGCCCGGGCCATCCGGGTGGTCACGAGGACCTCATTCCCGCTCGGCAGGATCCAGGACTGCTCGGGAATCGCGACCCGGGTCCGCAGTCCGTCGTAGGGACGGTTCGTGGCGTGCCAGTCGTTGCCGTCCTGGTCACGCAGCGCCAGCACCTCGGAGAGCGGCTTGCCGACGCTGTCGTTGCCGGAGATCGAGAGCATGGCCGCGGCCGTCCTCGAGACCAGGGTGACGTGGCCGTCGGCATCCGCGACGACCACTCCGTCGGGCAGGGCGTCGGCGAGTGCCCGGGCGTCCTGCGACCATCGCTCGTCCACGTCGGCCACCCTAGCCGCGGTGGACGCGCGCGGAGGCGTAGAGGCACAGCGCCGCGGCGGTCGCGAGGTTGAGGCTCTCGGCGCGGCCGTGGATCGGGATCCGGACCCGGTGGTCGGCGGCGGCGGCCAGCTCGGCCGGCAGCCCCCAGGCCTCGTTCCCGAAGAGCCAGGCGGTGGGCCGGGCGAGCTGCTCGTCGGCGTCGTACAGGTCGACCTCGCCGGCGCCGTCGGCGGCAAGGACGACGAGGCCGGCCTCCCGGGCGGCGCGGACAGCGGCGAGCGGGTCGGGCTCGATCGCGAGCGGGAGGTGGAAGAGGCTGCCGACGCTGGCCCGCACCGTCCTTGGGTGGTAGGCGTCCACCGAGCTGCCGGCCAGCACCACGGCGTCGGCACCGGCCGCGTCCGCCGTGCGGATCACGGTGCCGGCGTTGCCGGGATCCCGGACGTCGGCGCAGATCGCCACGAGGCGGCGGGCCAGCCGAGGACGCGAGTCGAGCGGGACGTCGAGGAAACGGCAGACCGCGACCAGCCCGGCCGGGGTGACGCTGTCGCTGAGCGAGGCGAGTGCCGGCTCGTCGACCAGCGTCCAGCCGTGCGCCGGAGGCTGCGAGGTCGGCGTGCTCCTCGGTCGCGGCGGGCGTCGCGAACACCTCGACGACGCAGCCGTCCACCGACAGCGCACCGGCGACCGCCTTGGGCCCGTCGGCAAGGAAGAGCCGCCGTCCGGCGCGCACCGGACGACGGCTGAGCTTGCGCGCTTCCTTGACCCGGGCGTTGTCGCCGCGGGTCAGTGGCGTCGTCAGGCCGAGGCCTCGGCCCTGGGCGCGTTCACGTCGTCGGGCAGCGCCGCCTTGGCGGTCTCGACCAGGGTGTTGAACGCGGCCACGTCGTTGACGGCGAGGTCGGCGAGGATCTTGCGGTCGACCGTGACGCCGGCGAGGTTCAGGCCCTGGATGAACCGGTTGTAGGTCATGCCCTGGGCGCGGGCCGCGGCGTTGATGCGCTGGATCCACAGCTTGCGGAAGTTGCCCTTGTTCTTGCGGCGGTCGTTGTAGCTGTAGACCAGCGAGTGGGTGACCTGCTCCTTGGCCTTGCGGTACAGGCGCGAGCGCTGGCCGCGGTATCCGCTGGCCCGCTCGAGGACGACCCGGCGCTTCTTCTGGGCATTCACTGCCCGCTTGACGCGTGCCATTCTGATTACTCCTTGTTGCTGGTGTGTCGGGGAGGCGGTCGCTCGGTCAGATGCCGAGCATCTTCTTGGCGCGCTTGACGTCGGCCTTGGCGATCTCGGTGGTGCCGGCCATCCGGCGGGTCACCTTGGAGGGCTTCCTCTCCAGGTTGTGTCGCTTGCCGGTCTTCTCGCGCAGGATCTTTCCCGATCCGGTCACGCGGAAGCGCTTGCTCGCTCCGGAGTGCGTCTTGTTCTTCGGCATCTTCCTTGCTCTCTCTCGTTGCTACGTGCGGTGGTCTGGCGGGTTCCGGGGTTCGAGGCTCCCAGTCATCGAAGGCACTGGGCTCGCACCTCAACCGCCGGAGGTGGTCAGGCCTCGATCTCGGGGTCGAGGTTCTCCGACCGACCGCGCTCCTTCTTCTTCGCAACCGGACCGGCTCCGTGCGCCGCGGTGCGCTCGGCGCGCTCCTCGGCCCGGGCCGCTTCTCGCTCGGCCGCCTTGGACTCCTTCTCGGCCTCGTGGTCGGCCCTGGCCTCGGCCTTCTTCCGGTGCGGGCCGAGGACCATGATCATGTTGCGGCCGTCCTGCTTGGGTGCGGACTCCACGAAGCCCAGCTCGGTGACGTCCTCGGCCAGCCGCTGCAGCAGCCGGAACCCGAGCTCGGGTCGGTGCTGCTCGCGGCCGCGGAACATGATGGTGATCTTGACCTTGTCGCCGGCCCGCAGGAAGCGGACGACGTGGCCCTTCTTGGTCTCGTAGTCGTGCTGGTCGATCTTGGGACGAAGCTTCATCTCCTTGATGACCACGTTCGTCTGGTTCCGCCGCGCCTCACGGGCCTTCTGGGCGTTCTCGTACTTGAACTTCCCGTAGTCCATGAGCTTGCAGACGGGCGGCTTGCCTTGCGGCGCGATCTCGACCAGGTCGAGGTCGGCCTCCTGGGCAAGCTTCAGTGCCTGGTCGGTCGGGACGATTCCGACGGTCTCCCCGTTGGGTCCCACGAGTCGGACCTCGGGTACCCGGATCCGATCGTTGATTCGCAGCTCGGTGCTGATGTGTCCTCCATGTTGGTCAAGTGGCCGGAAGACGCCCGTCGAATTCGAAGGTGGCGAAATCGAAGAAGGCTTCCGCTCGTACTCCAAGCGGAAGCCAGTCGCGACACGTCTCCCTCGAGGGAATTCGCATCTCGGGACCGGACCCGACGACCTGTGCTGAGCTTCCAGCGGCGGTCGGTGCGGGTGGGAGACGTGTAGCTGCTGGTCTCCGCTTGTAGATCTGCCCGGCCGCGAACGGCCGAACTGATCGGTCAACGACGAATGCTAGCCGATCATTCCGTCGGCGGCCGAATCCAGGCGGTCCGCTCCCCCACCTTCGCCAGCGTCCAGCCGGCGGCCACCGCGGTCAGGTCGTCGCCCTCGATCACGAACCGGATCGGTCCGGCCACGTCGATCACCAGCGCGTCCGCCCCGTCCTGGGCGGCCGAGCGGGCCGCGAGGGCGGCGCCGACCGGCACCGGCCGGGCCTGCGGGTCCCACGCCTGCAGCGGCTCGGTACCGGTGAAGGCGAGCAGAGCGGTGCGGCCGTCCCGGCCGGTCAGCAGCACGGTCGCCATGTCGCTCGACTTGTCGTGGGCGAGGCCCTGCTCGTCGAACTCGACGTCGCCGGCGACCGCCACGACCGGCACCAGCAACCGGGCCTGCTGGAGGACGGCCAGCGTCTCGGCGTACGTCGCCTCGCCAGCGTCGTACGCCGCCAGGGCGGCCGCCACCCCGGGCGCCACGGAGCCGTCGTCTGCGGTGAACGCGGAGTCGGGAATGCGGGTTCCGGCGAACCGGTCGGAGGGATGGGGTGGGCTCGCCGGACATGGCCACGATTCTCCCATCCGCCGGGTACCCAGATGTGTGCCACCCTTGATTCGTGGACGAGGTGACTTGGGGTGCGCTCACCCTGACCCTCACCGCGATCGGTGCGGTGTGGACGTGGTTCGCGTTCCGGCGGCGAGGCGTGGCCTCGGGCCTCCGGGGCGCGGCGTTCACGCTCTTGCCCCCCGCGGCGTTCCTCACCGGCACCCTGGAGATGTTCTCCGAGATCGGCGGCTCGGTGGCCGACTGGGCGGCCCATCTGGTGTTCAGCCCGGTCGTGTGGCTCGGGATCGTGCTGGCCGGTGTCTCGGGAGTGTTGTTCGTCGTGTCGGGAGCGCTCCGGGCCCGGCAGGGCGGCGACGCCGAGGCTCCACGAGGCGTCGAGGCCGGTGGGGCGGCTCGGCCTGCAGGGGAGCTGAAGGCATCCGGCCGCAAGGGCGAGCCCGTCATCGACGACGACATGGCGGAGATCGAGGCGATCCTGCGCAAGCGGGGCATCACCTGATGCCCAGACCGGAATGACCAGCGACCCGGACCGCGACGCCTTGGCGTCCCGGCTGGACCACGCAGTCGCGGCCGCGTCCCCGCCCCCCGGCAACCCGGTCGTGGTGGTGGACCTCGACGCGTTCGACGCCAACGCCGACGACCTCGTACGACGGGCGGCCGGAAAGCCGGTCCGGGTGGCCTCCAAGTCGGTGCGGGTCCCGGCACTCGCTCCGGCGCGTGCTCGGCCACGACGGCTTCCGCGGCGTCCTCGCCTTCACCCTCGCGGAGGCCCTGTGGCTGCACGGCGAGGGCGTCACCGGCGACATCCTCATGGCCTACCCGACGGTCGACCGGCCCGCCCTGGCCGAGCTGACCGGCTCCCCCGAGGCGCTGCGGGCGATCACGCTGATGGTCGACGAGCCGGCGCACCTCGACGTGGTCGACAAGGCCCGGACCTCGGACGGGCCGGTCCGGGTCGCGATCGATGTCGACGCCGGACTGCTCGTCGGCGGACAGCACATCGGCCCCAAGCGGTCCCCGGTGCACGACCCGGACGCCGTGGTCGCCCTCGCCCGCACCATCCTGGACCGTCCCGGGTTCCAGCTGGTCGGGGTGATGACCTACGAGGGCCAGGTCGCCGGAGTTCCCGACGCCGTCCCTCGCCGGCGCGCGCAGTCGTTGGTCGTCCGGGGCCTCAAGGCGGTGTCCCTGACCCAGCTGGAGGCCCGCCGCCGCGAGATCGCCCGGGCGATCGGGGAGCTCGCCGACCTGGAGCTCTGGAACGCCGGCGGCTCCGGCTCGGTCGACGCCACCGCCCTCGACCCGGTGGTGACCGAGGTGGCCGCGGGGTCGGGGCTGCTGGTGCCGGCGCTCTTCGACCACTACCGGTCCTTCGCCCCGCGGCCGGCCGCGTTCTTCGGCGTGCCCGTGGTCCGTCGCCCCTCGGCAGGGATCGCGACCGTCCACGGCGGGGGCCTCGTCGCCTCCGGCCCTGCGGGTCGGGACCGGCTGCCGGTCCCGTGGGCACCCTCGGGTCTCCACCTGACCCGCCTCGAGGGTGCCGGGGAGGTGCAGACGCCGCTCACCGGGCCGGGCGCCGCGAGGCTCGCGATCGGCGACCTGGTGTGGTTCCGGCACGCGAAGTCCGGTGAGCTGTTCGAGCACACGAAGTCGGCGTACCTCCTCGAGGGAGACCGGTTCGTCGACGAGGTGCCCACCTACCGGGGCCTGGGGCTGGCGTTCTGATGGAGGAAGCCGCGCTCGTCCTCGACCTGGTCCGCTCCCGTTGCGCCACCCTCGGCCGCGGCCGGCTGGTGTCCATCGACGGGCCGGCCGGCGCCGGCAAGACGACTCTGGCCGACGAGGTCGCCGCCCTGGCGCCCGGGGCCGTCGTCATCCACATGGACGACCTCTACGAGGGCTGGGACGGTCTCCCGCAGGTCGGTCGCCAATTGGCGGGGCTGCTGCGGCCGTTGGCGGACCGTCTCCCGGGGAGCTACCGGCGGTACGACTGGCACGCCGGGGCGTTCGCCGAGACCGTGACGGTCGAGCCGAGCGACCTCCTGATCCTGGAGGGCGTGGGCTCGGGGTGCCGCATGCACGACGACCTGATCGGCGTCCTGGTCTGGGTCGAGGCGCCGTACGCCCTGCGGATGCGGCGAGGGATCGAGCGCGACGGCGAGGCCTTCGCGGCGCGCTGGCAGGCATGGGCCGAGGCCGAGGATGAGCTCTTCGCCCGTCACCGCACCCGCCAGCGGGCTGACCTCGTCGTCGACGGCTCCGGGTGACAGACGGGCGTCAGCGCAGCAGCGACCGCACCTGGCGTACGGCGAGCCGCGCCCGGCCGCCGTCGGAGCCCTGGATCCCCATGGCCGGCGCGCTGGTGCCGTCGGCGAGGTCCAGGACCGCCCACGGCGCCCCGGGCGGCAGATGGATCGCGAGCACCTCCGCCCACTCGTAGGTGCGCTTCCGGTAGCCGTTCACGACGACCAGCCGGTCGGACTCCGCCACGACCCGGGAGCGGACCAGCGCGAAGCCGGCGGCGAAGGCGATCAGGCCCAGGAAGACCAGCGTGCCCCGCTGGAAGACCGTGAACCTCGCGCGCGTCTCGGCGTCGAAGGTGAACCAGGCGACGGCACAGACGACCAGCAGCAGCCCGCCGAAGAACGCTCCGGCGAGGCGTACGCCGAGTGGTCGCCAGGTGTGCGGGAGCTCGACCTCAGAGTCGGCAGGCATGGATGTCCGTGAGCAGGATGCCGCGCGCCCCGAGGTCCCACAGCTCGTCCATCAGGCGCTGGACACCCGCGCGCGGGACCATCGCGCGCACCGCGACCCAGCCCTCGCGATGCAACGGGGAGATGGTGGGGCTCTCGATCCCCGGCGTCAGGGCCACGGCCTCGGAGACCCGGTCGCTCTCGATGTCGTAGTCCATCATCACGTAGCTGCGGGCGACCAGCACTCCGTCGAGCCGGCGCTTGAACACCTCGAAGCCCGCCGGGGCCTCGCCGCCGCGGGTGATCAGGACCGCCTCGGACTTCAGGATGACCTCGCCGAACGTCTCCAGGCCGGCCGCGGCCAGGGTGCTGCCGGTCTCGACGACGTCGGCGATGACGTCGGCGACGCCGAGCTGGATGCTCGTCTCCACCGCCCCGTCGAGCCGGGTCACGGTCGCCTCGATGCCGCGCTCCTCCAGGAAGGTGCGCACCACACCGACGTACGACGTCGCGATCCGCTGGCCGGCGAGGTCGGCGAGGTCGGTGAACCGGCCCTGCGGGCCGGCGAAGTGGAAGTTGCTGCGGCCGAACCCGAGCCCGAGCACCTCCTCGGCCTTGGCGCCGGAGTCGAGCAGCAGGTCGCGACCGGTGATGCCGACGTCGAGGGTGCCCTCGCCGACGTAGAGCGCGATGTCGCGGGGACGGAGGTAGAAGAACTCCACGCCGTTCTCGGCGTCGACGAGCCGCAGCTCCTTGGAGTCGTGGCGCTGGCGGTAGCCGGACTCGCGGAGGATGTCGGCGGCCGACGCCGCGAGCGATCCCTTGTTGGGGACGGCGATCTTGAGCAGGGACATGGTTCCTCTCTCACAGGTGGGCGTAGACGTCGTCGAGGGTGAGGCCGGTGGCCAGCATCAGCACCTGGGCGTGGTAGATCAGCTGGCTGATCTCCTCGGCCGCCCGGTCCTTGCCCTCGTGCTGGGCGGCCATCCAGGACTCGGCAGCCTCCTCCACCAGCTTCTTGCCGGTGGCGGGGATGCCGGCGTCGAGCTGCCGCACGGTGCCGGACCCCTCGGGACGGGTCTGCGCCTTCTCGCTCAGCTCGGCCCAGAGCCCTTCGAACGTCTTCACGGTCGCCCAGCCTACGGCGTGCGGGAGGTCGCCGAGGCCAGGGTCCGGGCGGTGACCAGGGCGGCCGCGGTCGCCTCGTAGCCCTTGTCCTCGCTCGACCCCTCGAGGCCTGCCCGGTCGACGGCCTGCTGCTCGGTGTCGCAGGTGAGCAGCCCGAACCCGACCGGGACGGTGTGGTCGAGGGCGACCCGGGTCAACCCGTCGGTGGCCGCGTTGCAGACGTACTCGAAGTGGGGTGTGCCCCCGCGGATGACCACGCCGAGGGCGACCACCGCGTCGTACCCCTGCCGGGCGAGGGCAGAGGCGACGACCGGGAGCTCGAAGGCTCCGGGGACGCGCACCAGGGTCGGTTCCGCGACGCGGTAGTCGGCGCAGGCGCGCTGCGCGCCGGCGACCAGGCCGTCCATCACGGTCCGGTGCCAGCTCGCGGCCACGATCGCGACCCGCAGGCTGCTGCAGTCGACCGGTTCCTGGTCCGGTGCACCGGGTCCGCTCATCAGCGACCCCCTTCCTGCGTGAGGTTGGGCAGGTCGTGGCCCATCCGGTCCCGCTTGGTCAGCAGGTAGGCGAGGTTGTGGTCGTTGGGGTGCGGGGTCAGCGGGACGCGCTCGACGACGGGGATGCCGAACTCCTCGAGGCTGCTGGTCTTGTCGGGGTTGTTGGTCAGCAGCCGGACGCTGCCGATGCCCAGGTCGCGCAGGATCTGGGTGGCGGTTCCGTAGTGGCGGGCGTCCGCGGGCAGGCCGAGGTCGAGGTTGGCGTCGACGGTGTCGCGGCCGCCCTCCTGCAGCTGGTAGGCCTGCAGCTTGGCGACCAGCCCGATCCCCCTGCCCTCGTGCCCGCGCAGGTAGATCACCACGCCGCGACCCTCGGCGACGACCCGGGTCAGCGCCTCGTCGAGCTGGGGCCCGCAGTCGCAGCGGTGGCTGCCGAACACGTCACCGGTGAGGCACTCGCTGTGCACCCGGGTGAGGACGGGCTCGTCGCCCCCGATGTCGCCGTACACCAGGGCGATGTGCTCGCCGCCGTCGACGGTGATCCGGTAGCCGTAGGCGGTGAAGTCACCGTGCCGGGTGGGCAGGTGGGTCTCGGCGACGCGTTCGACCAGCACCTCGTGGCGACGCCGGTAGCGGACGAGGTCCTCGATCGAGATCATCGCCAGGCCGTGCTCGTCGGCGAACTCGCGCAGCTCCTGGCCGCGCTTCATGGTGCCGTCGTCGTTGACGATCTCGACCAGGACGCCGGCCGGGGTGAGGCCCGCCAGCGTGGCCAGGTCGACCGCGGCCTCGGTGTGGCCGCGCCGGACGAGCACCCCACCGTCGCGGTAGCGCAGCGGGAAGACGTGGCCCGGGCGGGTGATCTCCCAGGGCTCGGTCGCGGAGTCGGCCAGGACCCGAACCGTGTGGGCGCGGTCCTTGGCCGAGATGCCGGTCGTGACGCCGTCACGGGCGTCGACGGAGATGGTGTACGCCGTGCGCAGCTTGTCCTTGTTGTGCGGGGTCATCAGTGGGATCTCCAGCCGGTCCAGCATCTCGGCCGGCATCGGCACGCAGACCACGCCGCTGGAGTAGCGGATGGTGAACGCCATCAGCTCCGGGGTCGCCTTGGCCGCGGCGAAGATGATGTCGCCCTCGTTCTCGCGCTCCTCGTCGTCCACCACCACGACCGCCTTGCCCCGGGCGATGTCGGCGATGGCGCGCTCGACGGAGTCGAGACGAACCTGGTCGGTCATGGGCGTACTCCTGACGCGTGGACCCCGACGAGCTTCTCGACGTGCCGGGCGATGACGTCCGTCTCGAGGTTGACCCGGTCGCCGGGGCGGCGGTGGCCGAGGGTGGTGCGGGCCAGGGTCTCCGGGATGAGGCTGACCGTGAACGTCTCGTGCGCCTCGCTCGAGGAGCCGGTGGAGACCACGGTCAGGGACACCCCGTCGACGGTGATCGAGCCCTTGTCGACGACGTACTTCGCGAGCGTGGGCGGCATCGAGATCTCCACGACCTCCCAGTGCTCGCTGGGGGTCCGGCTGACGATCTGTCCGACCCCGTCGACATGGCCCTGGACGATGTGGCCGCCGAGCCGGGTCGTGGGCGTGACCGCACGCTCCAGGTTCACCCGGTCTCCGGTCCTTGCCCCGCGCAGAGACGTCTGGTCGAGGGTCTCCTGCATGACGTCAGCGGTCCACAGGTCGACCTGACCGCCCTCGGTGCTGGAGGTCGCCGAGACCACGGTCAGGCAGCAGCCGTTGACGGCGATCGAGTCGCCGGGCCGGACGTCGTCCAGCACGGTCTCCGCCCGGATGGTGAGCCGGACGGCGTCGCCCTGGTCCTCGACGCGCTCGACGGTGCCGAGCTCCTCGACGATCCCGGTGAACATCTCAGGTCTCCTTCCGCGGGGCCATGGTCAGCCGCACGTTCGTGTCGTGGCCGGTGCCGAGGACGGTCACGTCGGTGACGTCGAGGCGGCGGGCCTTGGCGATGGTGTCGATGCCGAGGTCGCCGACCGCAGGGGATCCGGCGCCGAGCAGCATCGGGGCGACGTACGCGACGACCTCGTCGACGAGGCCGGCGTCGAGGAACGCGGCGGCCAGGGTGGGCCCGCCCTCGAGGAAGACGTGCTGGCAGTCGCGCTCGAAGAGCGTCTCCAGCGCTGCCCGCGGGTCGCGGGTCTGCAGGCGGAGGGTCTCCGCGCGGTCGTTGAGGACCCGGCGGCCGGGGTCGAGCTCCCGCATCCCCATCACCGCCCGGAGTGGCTGGCGCGGAAGGGGCTCGTCGACCTCGTCGCGCACGGTGAGCTCGGGGTCGTCGACCTCGACGGTGTTGGTGCCGACCAGGATCGTGTCGCACTGCGCGCGCAGGCGGTGGGTGTCCAGCCGGGCGGGGCGGCTGGAGACCCAGCGGCTGGTGCCGTCGGCGGCGGCGCTGCGCCCGTCGAGCGGTGGTCGCGAACTTCCAGGTGACGAACGGACGGCCGTGCTCGACGGCGAAGGTCCAGGCCCGGTTGAGGTGTCGCGCCTCGTCGAGAAGGAGCCCGCCCTCCACCTCGACGCCGGCGGCGCGGAGGGCGTCTGCTCCCCCGGCGGCGACCGGGTTGGAGTCCGGCTGGGCGTACACCACGCGGCGTACGCCGGCCTCGATCAGCGCGGCGGCGCAGGGACCGGTGCGCCCGGTGTGGTTGCAGGGCTCGAGGGTCACCACGGCGGTCGCGCCGCGGGCCGCCTCGCCGGCTTCCCGGAGCGCGGCGACCTCGGCGTGGACGGTCCCGGCGCCGCGGTGGTGGCTCTCGGCGACCTCCGTGCCGGCGTCGTCGATGATGACGCAGCCGACGCGCGGGTTGGGGCCGAGCGGGAGGCCGGGACTGGCGGCGAGCGTCAGCGCGCGCCGCATCGCGTCCTGCTCTGCTTTCGTGAAGGTCATCGCCCTCTCCGGTCCGGTCCGCGGACTCCGGGGGCGCGGCGGGGGTCGTCGTCCTCGGGACGAGCGGCCCCGCCTGCGTGCGCTTCCCATCCGGACTTTGACCGTCGGTCCAGGAGTTCCACCTGGTCAACCGGTCGCTGGCTGCGACCGGGTCGCGGACTTCTGAGCGAAGCGAGGAAGCCTTCGATCAGTCACCGCCGGCTCGGAATTTCACCGACCCCAGAGCACGCGAGCTCAATTGGCTCTTGCTGGGGACAAGCCTGCCACATCGGGCCGCGCCGTGCGGGGTGAGGTCTGGCACAGCTCCTACAGCTGCGGGGCCGCCGCCTCCGCGGTCGCCCGCAGCTGGGCGACCATCTTGTCGGGGTCGTCGGCGGAGTAGACCGCGGAACCGGCGACGAAGACGTCGGCGCCGGCTTCGGCGCACCGCTCGATGGTCTCGAGCGACACTCCCCCGTCGACCTGGAGCCAGGTCTCGATGCCGTGCTGGTCGAGCATGGCGCGGGCCCGCCGGATCTTGGGCAGGCAGAGGTCGAGGAACTTCTGGCCGCCGAACCCGGGCTCGACCGTCATCACCAGCACCATGTCGAGCTCGGGGAGCAGGTCCTCGTAGGGCTCGATCGGGGTGGCCGGCTTCAGCGCCATGGCCGCGCGGGCGCCGTGACCCCGGATCTCCCGTGCCAGCCGGACCGGCGCCCTGGTCGCCTCGATGTGGAACGTCACCGACCCGCACCCGGCCTCGACGTAGGCGAGGGCGTTGTCGTCGGCGTCCTCGATCATCAGGTGGGCGTCGAGTGGAACGTCGGTGAACTTGCCCAGCGCCTCGACCATCGTCGGGCCGAAGGTCAGGTTGGGCACGAAGTGGTTGTCCATCACGTCGACGTGCACCCAGTCGGCGCCCGGGATCCGGGCGACCTCGGCGCCGAGGTCGGCGAAGTCGGCGGTGAGGATGCTCGGTGTGATCTGGATGCCCACGGTGGCCGATCCTAGGGGGTCGCCCCGGGGTCCTGGGCGTCGCGGCCCAACGGTCCATCGAGGCGGGCGGCGCGCGAGCCGGTGGGAACGACGACGCGCACCGCGTTGCGCTCCACCTCGAACGTGGCGGGCGTCGTCGCGGCGATCTCGCCGTCGAGGTTCACCGGGAGGCTGGGGTCGGTGACGACCCGGACCCGGCGGGTGGTGACGTGGTGGACCTTCTCGTGCTCCACGAAGCTGCCGTCCTTGAGGAGCCGCGCGATCGACATGTGGTCGCGCAGCCGCCCGCGCACGATCGCGTAGACGTCGAGCAGGTGGTCATCGACCGAGGCATTCGGAGCGACCGCGTTGCCGCCGCCGTAGTGACGGCCGTTGCCGACCGCGATCTGCATCAGGTCCTCCAGATCCATTGGCTCGCGCTCCCCCTCCGGGAACTCCAGCCGGGCGCGGAACGGGACGTGCCGCCGGTAGGCCAACGCGGTCGCGACCGGGTACGCCACCGGCCCGAGCCGGCGCTTGAGTCGCGGCGTCAGCCGCTCGGTGACCGCGACCGAGAGCCCGAGGGATGCGACGTTGAGGTAGGCGCGGCCGTCGACACGGCCGAGGTCGATGTCGACCACCTTGCCCGAGACGAGTGTCGCCACCGCCTCGTCGAGCTCCGGAGGTATCTCCATCGTGCGGGCAAAGTCGTTGGCGGTGCCGAGGGGCAGCACTCCGAGGGTGACCGCGGTCCCCGCGACCCTGCCGGCCGCGCAGCTCACGGTCCCGTCGCCCCCGCCGACGACGAGCAGGTCGGGGCGATCTGCCACGGCCTCGTCGATCCGGGTCGGGAGCTCGCGGCCGGTGTGGACGGGGAGCACTCGCAGCGACCGGAAGCCGGCCGTCCCGAGCAGCTGGGCAGTCCGGTCGAGGGCGGCCGCGCCCAGGCGAGATCCGGCGTTCACGACGACGGCGACGTCACGAGCATCTTCGGCGTGCAGCATCCCTCGACCCTAGGCAACATTCCTGAGGACCCCTGTCGGTCGTTGTTCGGGGTCACTCTTCGGGCACGGGCGGCGCCTGCGTGCCGGCCCGCTCGTCGCGGGCCGCCCACTCGAGCAGCGGGGCGATGTCGAACGGGTGCCCGTCGATGTCGGCGTGCAGGTCGCCGACGTCGGCGTACCGGCCCGGCACGGTGAAGATCGTGAAGTCGTGGGGATCGACGTCGTCGATCTCCTCCCACCGGATCGGCGTCGAGACCCGGGCGTCGGGGAAGCCGCGCACGGAGTACGCCGCCGCGATGGTGTGGTCGCGTGCGTTCTGGTTGTAGTCAACGAACAGGTGGTGCGGGTCGCGGTCCTTGCGCCACCAGGCCGTGGTGACGTCGTCGGGAGCGCGCCGCTCGACCTCGCGGGCGAACGCGAGCGCCGCGCGTCGTACGTCGGCGAAGCCGTGGTCGGGCGGGATCCGGACGTAGACGTGCAAGCCCCGAGCCTCCACTGGTCTTCGGGAATCCGACGGCCCCGAGCTCGTCGAGCACCTCGTGGGCCACGTGGGCGACCCGCTGCACGGTGGCGAAGTCGCACAGTGGCCCCGGGTCGAGGTCGATCCGCCACTCGTCCGGCTTCTCGGTGTCCTCCCGCCGGCTGTTCCAGGGATGGAACTCGACGGTCGACATCTGCACCGCCCAGATCACCGAGCCGAGCTCGGTGACGCACAGCTCGTCGGCCGTGCGGTTCCAGCGCGGGAAGTGCAGCCGCACCGTCTCGACCCAGGGTGGCGCACCCGCCGGGAGGCGCTTCTGGTGGACCTTGTCGCCGGCCAGCCCCTTGGGGAAGCGGTGCAGCATGCAGGGCCGCTCGAACAGGGCGTTGACGATGCCGTCGCCGACCGCGAGGTAGTACTCGACCAGGTCGAGCTTGGTCGCCCCGCTCTCCGGGAAGTAGACCCGGTCCGGGTTGGTCACCCGGACCACCCGGTTGTCGACCTCGATCTCGGTGGCAGGCGACGTGGAGGCCATGCGGCCAAACTAGCGGGCGCGACTCAACGGGTGGGTGCGGCGACGCGGACGGTGACGGGGGCGGAGAAGCCGGCGTCGGCGTAGCCGGTGGCCGGCATGAACCAGCGGTACGTCGTCGTCCGGTCCGGGACCAGGCTCATCGAGACCGCACCACCCGGTGACGCGGCGACCGGGCCGCCGACCGGACGGAAGACCCCGCTCCCGGCCGGGCGGGCCTGGAGGACCAGCGGCGCACCGACGGGTACGCCGGCGATGTCGACGGAGGCGCCGGTGAAGGTCACCCGCTTCCCGCTGGGCCCGGTCACGGCAGGCGGAGATCGAGGTGGTGACGGTGATCCCCTCGAGGTCGTAGGTCGTCACCGCGCCCGGGCTGCCGAAGCGGAGGGCGTCGATCACGAACTCGGTCCCGTCGCAGCCCAGTCCGGCAAGCAGGTAGCCGGGTCCGTCGCCGTTCTCCGCCGTGAAGCCGGCGATGGTGGCGCTGCCTCCGGCCCTCACGGCCGCGGCCTTGTCGACGTCGTACAGGGTCCACCTGTAGGTGGCGGCGGCCGCGTCGACGTACTGCCACTGGGGCCCGACCGCCAGATCGGCCCGGCCGGCCCAGACCTGGCCCCGGTCGATGCCGGGCGAGACGTACCAGACGTAGGCGACGCCGGTGCTGCCGAGGTCGGCCCGCGCCGAGAAGCCGGCCACGGTGGTCGCCGCCACGGAGTCGACCAGGGTCACCGGGCCGGACGCGGTGCCGGCGCCGGGCGTCTGGACGCCGAAGCTGCGCAGTCCGGTCGGGGTAGCCTCGGCCTGGCCGATCCGCACCTGTGGGGGTGCGCTGGCGAGGTGGAACAGGTCGGCGCAGCCGAAGTAGGTGAGGTAGGTGTCCGAGCTCGGGAACGCCAGACCGCGCACGACGACCGTGTCATCCGCCGCCGCTGGGGACAGGGACGACCACAGGGCGGCGCCGATCGCTGTCAGCAGCACGGCTGCGCGTCGCATCTTTCCTCCCCGCGGCTTCCTGAAGAGAAGCCGACACCGCCCATTCCACACCTTGGGTGGTCAACAAAACAAAAAACTCTAAGGCGACGTTGAAGAGGCTCTGCCCAGAAGGGCCATGAACATGGCATCCGTCTGGTGCTTGTGGGGCCACAGCTGGAGGGTGCCGGGCAAGGGTCCGGCCGCGTCGGGGACCTCCGGCAGCAGCGCTGCCGCGTCCCGGAGCTCGACGTCGCCGCGCCGGTCGAGGATCGTCTGGACCACCCCCGCCGTCTCGGCCAGGACCGGGGAGCAGGTGGCGTAGAGCACCACCCCGCCCGGCCGGACGCTGTTCGAGCGCGCTGTCGAGCAGCCGCTCCTGGAGCGGCACCAGGTCGTCGAGGTCGGCGGCCGCGCGCCGCCACCGGGCCTCCGGCCGTCGGCGCAGAGCACCGAGACCCGAGCAGGGCGCGTCGACCAGGACCCGGTCGAAGCTCCCCGGCGGCCAGGCCGGCCGGGTGCCGTCGGCCGCGACCGTGCCCAGCGTGCCGTCGGCGCCGGCGAGCGCACGGGCGACAAGCCCGGCCCGGTGCGGGCGGAGCTCGGCCGCCAGCAGCCCGGCCCCCTGCCCGGCCGCGAGCCCGGCGAGCAGGGCCGCCTTGCCACCCGGCCCGGCGCACAGGTCCAGCCACCGCTGGTCTCTGCCCGTCGACGCTCGCCCGCGACAGGGCCAGCGCCACCAGCTGGGAACCCTCGTCCTGCACCCCCGCCCGGCCCTCGGCCACGGCCGGGACGGACGCCGGGTCGCCACCCTCCATGACGACGCCGTACGGCGAGTAGACGGGTGCGCGTGCCGGGGAGCTCGTCGACGTGCGCCCGCCCGGGCCGGGCCACCAGGACCACCCGCGGGGCCAGGTTGTCGGCGGCCAGCAGGGCGTCGATCTCCTCCTCCCCCACCGCCGCCGTCAGCTGCTCCACGATCCAGCGCGGGTGGCTGTGGGCCACGGAGGCGAACCCGGCCGGGTCGGTGGAGGGGTCCGGCGCCACCCGGCGCACCCAGCCGGGGAGGTCGTGCTGGGCGGCCTTCCGCAGGACGGCGTTGGCGAAGCCGGCCGGACCTCTGCCGGACTTGTCGTGCACCAGGTCGACGGTCGTGCTGATCGCGGCGTGCGGAGGCACCCGCATCGACAGCAGCTGGTGGGCACCGAGGCGCAGGGCGTCGAGCACTCCGGGCTCCACCCGGGCCAGGGGACGGTCCACGCAGGCCGCGAGCACGGCGTCGTAGGTGCCCTGGCGGCGGAGCGTGCCCGCGGCCAGCTCGGTGGCGAACGCCGCGTCCCGCCCGGCCAGTCCGTGCCGGCGCAGCACGGTGGGCAGCACCAGGTTGGTGTAGGCGTCGTCGGCGCGCACCGCCTCGAGCACGTCGTACGCCGCCAGCCGTGCGGGGTCGGCGCGGCGTCGGGCGGCCGGCTTCCTCCGCCGGTCAGCCATCCCCGAGGTGCTTCCGGACCAGGGCCTTCGGCGCCCGCGCCGCCCAGGCGTCGGTGATGATCTCGACCAGCTCGTCGCGGTCCAGCTCACCGAGGCGCGACTGCTGCACGAGCACCGCGTTGGACCTCTTGAAGTGGTCGATGGTGAAGAACGGTGTCGACTCGTCCTCGACCAGGGCCCGCTTCTCCGCCTCGGTGGGGGTGACGATCACCAGCAGGTCGTCGTACATCTCCCCGGTCTCGGGGTCGATGGCGGTCCGGCCGGTTGGCCGGTAGAGCACGAAGCCCCGGCCCTTGTCCCCGCGTGGGACCTTGTACGTCGGCACGTCCCCCCAGGTCGTGCCGAGCTCGACCTCGGGAAGGGACAGGCAGATCTCACCGACGTCCTCGGGCCTGGCCTTGCGGGTCACCGGAAGGCCGCAGCCGGGGCGAACTGGACGCCGCGCGCCCAGTCGGCCGCCGCCATCTGCTCGGCGACCGTGCGGCTTGACCTCCCCGAGCCGGACCGCGCCGCTGGCCGTCCCGACCAGGACGGCGGACTTGGTGACCTCGAGGACCCCGGGCGCGAGGTCGGCCTCGACGGCGGTGACCGGGCCGACCTTGACCCGCTCGCCGTCGTAGGTGGTCCAGGCGCCCGGGAAGGGCGTGCACGCCCGGATCTGGCGGTCGACCGCGGCTGCCGGCTCGCTCCAGTCGATCCGCGCGTCGTCGACCTGGACCTTGGGCGCGAAGCTCACGCCGTCGGCCGGCTGCTCGCGCGCCTCCAGCGACCCCTCGGCGATGCCGTCCAGCGTGGCGACCAGGAGCCCCGCGCCGCCCTCGGCCAGCCGTGCGAGCAGGTCTCCCGCGGTGTCGTCGGGCCGGATGGTCTCGGTCATCACCCCGAACGTCGGCCCGGCGTCGAGCTCCTTGACGATCCGGAACGTGGTCGCCCCGGAGACCTCGTCGCCGGCACGGATGGCGTGCTGGACCGGCGCCGCCCCGCGCCAGGCGGGCAGGACCGAGAAGTGGAGGTTGACCCAGCCGTGGGTGGGAATGTCGAGCGCCGACTGCGGGAGCAGCGCGCCGTACGCGACCACCGGGCAGCACTCCGGCGCCAGCGACCGCAGGTCGTCGAGGAACTCCGGCTCGCGTGGCCGGGCGGGCTTGAGCACCGGGAGGCCGAGCTCCTCGGCCCGCTGGGCCACCGGGCTCGCCGTCAGCTTCCGCCCCCGGCCAGCCGGGGCGTCCGGGCGGGTGACCACGCCGACCAGGTCATGGCTCGACTCAGCGATCGCGTCGAGGGCCGGGAGGGCGACCTCGGGGGTACCGGCGAAGACGACCCTCATCAGAGGGCCAGCCCACGGGTGGGATGGGGCGACACCCGGACGGTGGGCTGCTCGAGGCCGAACCACTCCGACTGACGGATCTCCCGCATCGCCGCCTTCCGGGCATCGGGGTCGAGCCGGTCGATGAACAGCACGCCGTCGAGGTGGTCGGTCTCGTGCTGGATGGCCCGCGCCAGCAGCTCGCTCCCCTCGACCGTGACCGGGTCACCGTGGACGTTGAAGCCGCGGGCCACGACCGACAGTGCCCGCCGGCAGTCGTAGACCAGGTCCGGCAGGGAGAGGCACCCCTCGGGGCCGTCCTGGGTGTCCTCGGACAGGTCGAGGACCGGGTTGACCAGGTGTCCGACCTCGCCCTCGACGGCCCACGTGAAGACCCGCAGCCCGACTCCGAGCTGCGGCGCCGCCAGGCCGGCACCGGGCGCGTCGAGCATGGTGTCGGTGAGGTCGTCGACCAGCCGGCGCAGCTCGGCGTCGAAGTCGACCACCTCGGCAGCCGGCTTGCGCAGGATCGGGTCGCCGAACAGGCGGATCGGGCGGATGGCCACGTGACTCCTCCGGTCGGGGGTGAGGGCGGTTGCGAGTCTAGAGAGTGTGCTCTAGAGGCTGGGCGGGTCGACCTGGACCCGGACGGCGTCGAGCTTGCGGGCAGAGCGCAGTCGCTGCAGCTCGGTCAGGGAGTGGGACAGCGCGGCGCCGTCGGCCCGGGGCACCCGGATCACGGCCCGGCTGCCCTTGGGGTCGACGACGTCGACCGGGCCAAGCACTTCGGCGGAGGGTGGTGCCGCCAGCAGGGTCAGGGCGTCGTCCACCGGCCCGGGCTCGCCGGTGATGGTGGCCATGCGCGACGCCGGGGGCAGGTGGGCCTCCTGGCGCTCGCGGATCTCACGGTCGATGAAGCCCGGCAGGTCCCATCGCACGAGAGCCTGCAGAGCGGGGTGGCCGGGGTCGCCGACGGCGACAATCCGGCCTCCCGGGGCCGCCAGTGCGGCGGCGTTGGCCCAGCGCCGGACGGCCTCCTCGGCCGCACGGAGATCGGCACGGGCGAGCGGCAGCCAGGTGTCGAGGAGCACGACAGCGGCGTAGCCGCCCTCGGCCACCGGCTCCGCGCCAGGGGTGGCCACCACGATCACGGGTCGTGCGTCGACCGAGGCGACCACGCGGTCGCCGCTCGAGGTGCGCACCGTGGCCCCGGGGAACGACCGGCCGAGCTCCTCGGCCGTGCGGGCGTCGCCGAGCACCGGGGCCCGCAGCCCGCGGTGGCCGCACGTGGGACAGGACCAGGCCCCGTCGGCCTCACCGCACCAGCGGCAGGCCGGCGGGCTGGTCGGGGCGTCGATCAGCAGCGGGCCGGAGCACAGGGTGCAACGGGCGGGCGTGCGGCATCGCTCGCAGGCCAGGGTCGAGGCGTAGCCGGCGCGCGGCGTCTGAACGAGCACCGGCCCCGTCTCCAGACCGGACCGGATCGCGTCGTGGACGGTGGTGGGGATGCGGGCGGCACGGGAGTGGGGGTCGCGCAACAGCTCGTGCTCGCTCGCCCCGGCGACGCTGACCCGGACCCGCTCGCGCAGGAGGGTCCTCGGTGGGGCGAGCTCGCGGGCCCAGCCGGTGCGCAGGAGGTACTCCGCCTCGACGGTGCGCGCCACGCCTCCGACCAGGGCCGCGGCACTCTGGGCCTCCGCCCGCAGCAGCAACGTCTCGCGGGTGTGGGGGTACGGCGCGCGCGGCTCGGCGTGCAGGTCGTCACCGTCGTCCCAGATCGCGACCAGGCCCAGGTCACGGACCGGCGCGAAGCTCGCCGCGCGGGTGCCGACGACGATCCGCCGCGAGCCGCGCAGCACGGCCAGGAAGTCGCGGTAGCGGGCCGCGGGGCCGCTGTCCGCGGTCAGCACGACGTGGTGGCCCTCGCCGAGGACGGTGGTCAGGGCGTCACTCACCCGCTCGGCGTCGCGCCGGTCGGGGACGCACACGAGGGCTCCGCGCCCGGAGGCAGTACGTCGCGGCGGCGGCGTGGGCGAGCAGGAGGGGCCAGTCGGTCCCGGGCGCCGCCGACCACACCGCCCGGGGCGATCCTCCGCGCCCGAGGTGGTCGAGGAACGCGTCGCCGGGCTCGTGGCCCGCCCAAGCCCGCCGGCCGGCCTCGAGGTCGACGTCGGGAGGTGGTGGGGGCGGCGACGGCGCCTTCTCGGTGGTGGCGTGTCGTGGCGGGACTGCCAGGCGCAGCACGTCGGATCGCGTGCCTGCGTAGCGCTCGGCGAGCCGGGCGCTCAGGTCCGCGACGGCCGGGGCCAGCACCGGCTCCGCGCTGACCACGCGGCGCAACGGCTGCAGCCGGCCGCCGTGGTCGGTCTCGCCGGTGCGGGCCAGGAGGAACCCGTCGACGTCCTGGCCGGCGAACCGGACCTTGACCCGGCAGCCGGGGACCGCGTCGGACGCCATCGCCGCGGGGACGGAGTAGTCGAAGGGACGGTCGAGGTGGGCCAGGGGCAGGTCGACCAACACGCGAGCCACCGGGTCGACCTCGCTGGAGTCGTCCCGGGTTGCCGCGCGCCGTCGGGTGGCGGCGGACCTGGCCCGGGACGCCTTGACGACCTCGCGCATGCCGGGCAGCAGCTCGCTCTGCTCTCCGGCGGCGGGATCGGTCATGTGGTGATGTCTACCAGCGGGCACCGTCACCGAGGCGGCCGGTGAGTCTGGCGAACAAGCGAGGGTCCGTCCGGATGGTGCGGGTCAGAATCGAAGGGTCAAGCCCACCGAGCGTGCGGGTAACGCTGTCTTCTGGCGTCTCCCTGACCGGTATATCGGTCCAGAAGCCCCCACAACGCGGCGTTACCGCGGCCGACCGGGCGCGCCGGTGATGGCGGACCGGACGGCGTCCCGCGGCGTCGGCCGTCCGCTGGTCCACCCGACCGGGGCGAGCTCAGCGGCCGACGGCTGCCTTGAGCTCCTCGATCCGGTCGGTGCGCTCCCATGTGAACTCGGGGAGCTCGCGGCCGAAGTGGCCGTACGCCGAGGTGGTCGCGTAGATCGGACGCAGCAGGTCGAGATCGCGGATGATCGCTGCCGGGCGCAGGTCGAAGACCTCCAGCACCGCCTGCTGGATCTGCTCATCGGGGACCACGCCGGTGCCGAAGGTCTGGATGAAGACACCGACCGGGGCAGCCTTGCCGATCGCGTAGGCCACCTGGGCCTCGCAGCGACGGGCCAGTCCGGCCGCCACGACGTTCTTGGCCACCCAGCGCATCGCGTAGGCGGCGGAGCGGTCGACCTTCGAGGGGTCCTTGCCGGAGAAGGCGCCGCCACCGTGGCGGGCCATGCCGCCGTAGGTGTCGACGATGATCTTGCGACCGGTCAGACCGGCGTCGCCCATGGGGCCGCCGACCACGAAGGTGCCGGTTGGGTTGACCAGCAGGCGGTACCCCTCGGAGGGGATGTCGAAGGACTGCAGCACCTCGTCGATGACGTGCTTCTTGATGTCCGACTCGAGGGTCGGGTGGTCGATGTCGCCGGCGTGCTGGGTGGACAGCACGACCGTGTCGATCCGCACCGGCCGGTCCTCGGCGTCGTACTCGATGGTGACCTGGGTCTTGCCGTCGGGACGCAGGTAGCCGAGCGTGCCGTCCTTGCGGACGTCGGTGAGCTGCTGGGCCAGCCGCTGGGCGATCATGATGGGCAGCGGCATCAGCTCAGGCGTGTCGTCGCAGGCGTAGCCGAACATCAGCCCCTGGTCGCCGGCGCCGCGTCGGTCGAGCTCGTCGTCGGAGGTGCCCACGCGTGCCTCGTGGCCCTGGTCGACACCGGCAGCGATGTCGAGCGACTGGCCGCCGATCGCCACCTGGACGCCGCAGCTCTTGCCGTCGAAGCCCTTGTCGGAGGAGTCGTAGCCGATGTCGAGGATCGTCTTGCGGACCAGCTCCGCCACCGGGGCGTAGGCGTTGGTGCGGACCTCTCCGGCCACCACGACCAGCCCGGTGGTCAGCAGGGTCTCGACGGCGGTGCGCAGATTGGCCTTGTCGTCGTCGTGCTCCATGAGGAAGTCGAGCACGGTGTCGCTGATCCGGTCGGCAATCTTGTCGGGGTGACCTTCGGTCACGGACTCCGACGTGAAGAGGCGTCCTGCCACGGCTTACTCGCTCCCGTTTCGATGAGTGGTGGAAGTGGTGGGGCAACAATACCCAGCGCCCAGCATGTGGGATCGAGGTCTCAGGGTCGAATCGTCGGGCGACCTGGTCCCAGACCACGTGGGCCAGCGCGGCCTTCGACCCCAGGGGTACGTCGACCGCGTCGCCGTCGGCGGCCAGGATCACCGCCTGGTTGTCGGCGCTGCCGAACACCGCCCCGCCGCTGACGTCGTTGACCACCAGCAGGTCGCAACCCTTGCGGGCGAGCTTGTCGCGGGCGAGGTCGAGGACCGAGCCGGTGTCGTCGCCGGTCTCGGCGGCGAAGCCGACGACGACGGACTCGGGCCGGGTCCGCTGGGTGGCGATCTCGTGCAGGATGTCGGGGTTCTGGGTCAGCTCCAGGCCCGGGGCGGAGCCGTCTCCGGCCTTCTTGATCTTGCTCTGGCTGACCGTGGTCGGGCGGTAGTCGGCCGGGGCTGCGGCCATCACCACCGCGTCGGCCGAAGCGGCTGCCGACACCACGGCGTCGCGCAGCTGGCCGGTGGTCTCGACCCGGACCACCTTGACGCCGGCCGGGTCGGGCAGGCTCACGTTGGCGCTGATCAGGGTGACCTCGGCGCCGCGGGTCACCGCGGCCCGGGCCAGGGCGTAGCCCTGCCGGCCCGAGGAGCGGTTGCCGAGGAACCGGACCGGGTCGAGGTACTCGCGGGTGCCCCCGGCGGAGACCACGACGTGCCGTCCGGCCAGGTCGAGCCCCCGGTCGCCGCCGGGCGAGGATGTCGGTCGCGACCTGGAACAGCTCGTCCGGCTCCGGCAGCCGGCCCTTGCCGGAGTCCGCGCCGGTCAGCCGGCCCTCCGCCGGCTCCACCACCACGGCTCCACGGGACCGGAGCGTGGCGACGTTGGCCTGGGTGGCGGCGTGCTCCCACATCTCGGTGTGCATCGCGGGCGCGAAGACCACCGGGCAGCGGGCCGTCAGGAGGGTGTTGGTGAGCAGGTCGTCGGCGAGCCCGTGGGCCGCACGGGCCATCAGGTCGGCCGTCGCCGGCGCCACGACGACGAGGTCGGCCTCCTGGCCGATCCGCACGTGCGGGACCTGGTGCACGTCGGCCCACACGTCGGCCGCCACCGGCTTGCCCGAGAGGGCGGCCCAGGTGGCCGCGCCGACGAACTCCAGCGCAGCAGCGGTCGGTACGACGGTGACGTCGTGACCGGACTCGGTGAACCGGCGTACCAGCTCGCAGGCCTTGTAGGCCGCGATCCCGCCACCGACCCCGACGACGACGCGGGGCCGCGCTTCGATGGTCACGGGACCGACCGGATCACTTGGTGGCGGTCTCGCCGCTGTCGCCGGTGCCGCCGGTGAACGAGGCCTCGAGGGCGGCGGCGCGGGCCGCCTCCTCCTCGGCGGCCAGCTCGGCCGGGTCGACGTCCTCACAGGTGAGCAGGTCGTCGTTGATCTCGCGCAGGGCGATGGAGAGCGGCTTCTCCTGGACGTGCGTGTCGACCAGCGGGCCGACGTACTCCAGCAGGCCTTCGCCCAGCTGCGAGTAGTAGGCGTTGATCTGGCGGGCCCGCTTGGCGCTGTAGAGAACCAGCTTGTACTTGCTGTCGGTCTTGGTGAGCAGGTCGTCGATCGAGGGGTTGGTTACGCCCTCGGCGGCGATGTTGGGGGCAGACACGCGTGAGCCTCACAGGTGGTCGATGGCGCGGGGAGGATGATCAGTTGCTCTGTTCGAGCGTCATCAAGGCTACCAACTCGTCCGCCGCGGCGTGAATTTCGTGGTTCACGACGGTCACGTCGAACTCCCGCTCGGCGGCCAGCTCCTCCAGCGCGGTCTCGAGCCTGCGCGTGCGCTCGGCCTCGGTCTCGGTGCCCCGGCCGACCAGGCGGCGGACCAGCTCGTCCCACGACGGGGGCTTGAGGAACACGAACAGCGCGTCCGGCATCGTCGACCGCACCTGCCGCGCGCCCTGCAGGTCGATCTCCAGCAGGGCCGGGCGTCCCGCGGCCAGCGCCTCCTCGACCGGGCCGCGCGGGGTGCCGTAGCGCGCGCTCTGGTGGACCACCGCCCACTCGAGGAGGTCGCCGCGCTCGACCATGCCGTTGAAGTCGTCGTCGGAGACGAAGAAGTAGTGCACACCGTCCTGCTCGCCGGGACGCGGGGACCGGGTGGTCACCGAGACCGAGATCCACACGTCCGGGTGGCGTTCGCGGACGGCGGCCGCGACGGAGCCCTTGCCGACCGCGGTGGGCCCGGCGAGCACCACCAGGCGCGAGCGCTTGCCCTCAGTCACGCGGGGTCGAGTCACGGGAGGCGAACTCGCGCTCCAGCGCCGCCACCTGCTTGCTCCCGAGGCCGCGCACCCGGCGGCTCTCGGCGATGCCCAGCCGCTCCATCACCTGACGGGCCCGCACCTTGCCCAGGCCGGGCATCGACTGGAGCAGGTCGATCACCCGCATCTTGCCGATCACCTCGTTGCGCTCACCGTCGCGGAGCACCTCGGTGATCGAGGCGCCAGAGTGCTTGAGGCGGTTCTTGACCGCGGCACGCTCCCGACGGGACGCGGCGGCCTTGTCCAGCGCCGCCTGACGTTGTTCGGGAGTGAGCGGAGGCAGGGCCACGAGCGAAGCTTCCTTAGTGCCGGAGGGCGTGGGGTCAAGTGGGTCAATCTAGTCAGAAGCGGAACCGCGCGGCAACGAAGCGCCCATCTGACGGGGCAAATCTCTGTCTTGACTCGTTGACCTTGCGCGTCTCGCGGAGCAACGATGGTCCGACGACGCCCGAAGAACTCCGGTTCGAGCTGCAGGCCTCCGAGGAGAGACGAATGGACCCCATCGAACGGCCCCCCAGGATCGTGCAGCTGGACCCGGCGGCTCGAGGAGACCGCTGCGCTCGACCGGCCGGTGCAAGCGGTGGAACCGTCGATCCGGGCCCTGTTCGGCACCGGGACTCGAGGCTTCGGTGCTGCGCGGCGAGTGGCTCGGCCACGCGGTGCACCCGCTGCTCACCGACGTCACTCTCGGCACGTGGACCTCCGCCAGCCTGCTTGACCTGGTCGGAGGGCGCGACTCGTCCGCCGCGGCCCAGAGACTCATCGGCGCCGGTCTGCTGGCCGCCGGCCCCACAGCGTGGACCGGATGGGCCGAGTGGTCGGCAGCCGGTTCGCGCGACAAGCGGGTCGGCCTCGTCCACGCCGTGACCAACGCCGTCGCGATCAACCTCTATGCGGCGTCGTGGTTTGCCCGGCGGCGTGGCCGGCACGGGGCCGGGGTCAGGCGTGCCCTTGCCGGGGCGGCCGTCTCGGGAGTCGGCGGCTACCTGGGCGGACACCTCGCGGCGGCACGCAAGGTGGGGAGCCACCACCCGGCCTTCAGCGACGCTGCGCAGGGGTTCGGGCGGGCGCGACGTCCTGACACCCAGGGTCAGAGCCACAGCTGGGTCTTGCAGACGTCGAGCGCCTGCTGCCTGACGCCGGCGAGCGCCACCTCGGTCTCCTGCGACCCGACCTCGTCCGCGGCCCGGGCGATGGCCTCCTGCTCGTCCTTGCTCACGCCCTCGGGGGGCTTCCCGCCGTCGAAGTCCGCCGGATCGACCCCGGCGTCGTCGAGGGCCTGCTCGAGGGCCTCGAGGCTGCGGATCACCTGCTGCCACTCGTCGCTGATGTCGCTCGGAGCCTCGGCGCGCAGCTCGCGGAAGCTGTCGAGCGCCTCCAGCAGCGCCGTGGGCCCGGCGTCGGACATGATCTCGGTCAGCCGCTCCTGGTGGTCCTTGACCGCCTGGCAGTACTCCTCCTGCTCGCTGGCGCACCCGGCCAGCGGCGACAGGAGCAGCACCAGCGCGGCCAGCGACGCCGCCGATCTCGTTCGGGTCATGCCGAGAGCCCCGACAGGTCTTCCTGCGCCCGCAGTACGCCGTCGCGGAGGGCCTGCTGGTCGGGTCCCGGCAGCAGCAGCTCGCGCGAGGAGCTCGCGAGCACCCGGCGCGCGGACCGGCCGAAGATCCGGGCGAGGTCGGCCACGGTGCCGCCCTGGGCGCCGTACCCGGGCGCGAGCAGGGGGCCGTTGATGTCGAAGGACTCCCCGGTGTCGCCGATGGTGGCGCCGACGACCGCGCCGAACGAGCCGAGCGGCTCGGCGCCCTCGTTGAGGCTGCGGAGCTGGTCGAGGACCGTGCCGGCGACCGTCCGTCCGCCGTCGCGTGGTGGCGTGCTGGACCT
The DNA here is from genome assembly GCA_963812345.1 of uncultured Actinomycetota bacterium. GTDB lineage: Bacteria > Actinomycetota > Actinomycetes > Propionibacteriales > Nocardioidaceae > Nocardioides. Next base: position 15,839 of record CAWEVA010000012.1, on the reverse strand, counting down.
CGGGGCCCTCCTTGTTGGAGGTGAGGGCGAGGACGAACACGCCGGCGCCGTGCTTGCGCGCGGTGTCGAGCATCGGGGTCAGGGAGCCGAACCCGAGGAAGGGGCTGGCGGTGACGGCGTCGGCGGCGAGCGGTGAGCCGGGGTCGAGGTAGGCGTCGGCGTAGGCCTGGCTCGTGGACCCGATGTCCCCCCGCTTCACGTCGAGCAGGACCAGGGCGCCGGCGGCCCGGGACGTCCTCGATGACCCGCTCCAGGACCGCGATCCCGCGGCTGCCGTGCCGCTCGTAGAACGCCGACTGCGGCTTCACCACCGAGACCAGCGGCGCCACCGCCTCGACCACGGTGAGGGCGAACCTCTCGAGGCCCGCGGGGCTGTCGTCGAGCCCCCACGCGTGCAGCAGCGAGGCGTGCGGGTCGATCCCCGCGCACAGCTGGCCGCGCTCGCGCAGCGCGTCGTGGAGGCGGGATCCGAACGGTGACTGGTTCATGGGGCGTCCTGGAGCTCGGCCACGAGACGGGTGGCGGTGGTGGGGTCGTGCAGGAGCGCGGTGCCGACCTGGACCGCGGTGGCCCCGGCGTCGAGGAAGGACCGGACGTCGTCGGACGTGCCGATGCCGCCGGCACCCACGACCTGGGCCTCGGGCAGCGCGGCGTGCACCTCCGCGACGCAGCGCAGGGCGAGGGGCCGGATCGCGGGCCCGCTGAGGCCGCCGGGTCGTCCGTCCGGCAGCGCGGCCGGGAAGGCGTTGCCCACCACGACCGCGGAGGCGCCGGCGTCCAGGACGGTCCGGGCGCTCTCGACGACCCGACCGACGTCGGAGCGCACCTTCGCGATCGCCGGCATGCCGCGCGGGAGGTCGCGCTGGACCGCGGCGACGACGCTGGCGGCATGGAAGGGCTCGCGCACGTCGAAGACCCCGGTGCCGGTGGCGTCGGGCGCGGAGAGGTTCACCTCGACTCCGGCCACGCCCGGTGACCGACCCAGCCGCCGGGCGAGCTCGGCGTACTCCCCCAGCGACTTGCCGGCGATCGAGACGAAGACGCGGACGCCCTGCTGCACCAGCCAGGGCAGCTCGGTCGCGAGGAAGTGGTCGAGGCCGGGGTTCTGCAGCCCGATGGCGTTGATGAAGCCGGAGGGGGTCTCCACGATCCGTGGCATCGGGCCGCCCTGGCGGGCGGTGACGGTGATCGAGCGGGTGACGAACCCGCCGAGCGCGGCCAGGTCGCCGTACGCCGCGAGCTCGCGGCCGGTGCCGCCGCAGCCCGACGCCACCAGGATCGGGCTGGGCAGGGTGAGCCCGGCGAGCTCGGTCGGGGTGGCCACGCCGCCGAGCCTATGCACTGCCCACCCGGACACCGGTCTCGATGTCGTCCCAGCGGACCCGGTCGCCGCGGAAGACGGGGCCGTCGACGCAGGCGCGGACCATCCGGGCGACGCCGTCCTCCCCCACGACCGGCACCGCGCAGCCCTGGCACAGGCCGGTGCCGCAGGCCATCGGCCGCTCGACGGCGGTCTGGCTCCACGCTCCGGCCTGCTCGGCGGCCGACGCGACGGCATGGAGGGTGGGCGACGGGCCCGGCGGCGTAGACGACCTCGGCCCGAGCCTTGGCCAGCACGTCGGGGAGTACGTCGGCCACGGTGCCCCGGCTGCCGATCGACCCGTCGCCGGTGACCACGGTGACCGCGCGGGCGGAGCGTCGCGCCTCGAGTGCCGAGAGCAGGTGGGCCTCGTCGCGGGCGGCGACGACCAGGGTGACGGCACAGTCGCGCTCGCGCAGCCGCTCGGCGAGGGGGAACATCGGGGCGGCGGCGTACCCCTCGCCGACGAGGACGCAGCTGACCGGCTCCTTGGGGAGGGCGAAGGGACGCCCGAGGGGCCCGGTGACCTCGACCCGCGCCCCGACCGGCAGGGCGGCCAGCCAGTGGGTGCCGGGGCCGACCGGTTCGACGACCAGCTCGATGGTGGCGCCGTACCCGCCGGTGGGCTTGACCCGGTGGATCCACATGGCGCGCCGGGCGAGCCGGTCGGGCCCGGTCGAGAGCGCCACGAAGTTGCCCGGCCGGAACCGGTCGGGGATGCCGGGGGCGACCAGGGTGAGGTGGCGGTAGGCGCCGACCTTCCGGGTCGCCAGCAGCTCGCCGGTGACGTGGACGGGGCGTCGCTCGGCGGTGCTCATGACGTCGCCGTCGACCCGCCCGAAGTTTCGGGCGGGTCAGGGTCGGGTCGAGGCCGCGGAGGATCCGGCGCGGCCACAGCGGACCCTCGTAGACGAACGCGGTGTAGGCCTGGAGCAGGTCGGCGCCCGCCTCGAGCCGGGCGCGGGCGTCCTCGACGGTGCTGATCCCGCCGACGGAGACGAGGGTGAGGTCGTCGCCGACGCGGCCCGTGAGCAGCCGGAGCACCTCCAGCGACCGCCCGGCGAGCGGTCGGCCGGACAGGCCACCGGCGCCGATGCCCTCGACGGTCGGCTCGGGGTCGGTGGCCAGGCCCTCGCGGGCTGATCGTGGTGTTGGTCGCGATGATCCCGTCCAGGCCGAGCGCGGTGGCGAGGTCGGCGACGGCGAGGACGTCGTCGTCGTCGAGGTCGGGTGCGATCTTGACCAGCAGCGGCACGCGTCGGTCGGGTACGGCGTCGTCGGCGTGGCGTCGTACGGCGGCCAGCAGCGGCTCGAGCTTCTCGACGGCCTGCAGGTTGCGGAGGCCGGGGGTGTTGGGCGAGCTCACGTTGACGACCAGGTAGTCGGCGTACGGCGCCAGCAGCCCGGCCGACTTCTCGTAGTCGGCGACGACCGCCGCCTGGTCGTCGTCGGGCACCACCTTGGTCTTCCCGATGTTCACCCCCAGCACCGTTGAGTTGGGCATGGTGGCCCCTCGAGTTGGGCGCGATGGCCCTTCGAGTCGGGATCACGCCGCTGCGCGAGGCGGCGCGCCACGACCTCGGCGCCGTCGTTGTTGAAGCCCATCCGGTTGACGACCGCCCGGTCCGCCGGCAGCCGGAACAGCCGCGGCTGGGGGTTGCCGGGCTGGGGCTCGCCGGTGACCGTGCCGATCTCGACGTGGCCGAAGCCGAGCGCGGCCAGGGCGTCGATGCCGACGGCGTTCTTGTCGAAGCCGGCCGCAAGACCCAGGACGTTCGGGAACGTGAGTCCCATGGCCTCGACGCGGAAACTCGCTCGACGGTGAGTCCCCTCGGCGAGTGTCCGCAGCGACGGGAGGTCGGGCGGCCCGGATGGCCCGGAACGCGACGTGGTGGGCGCGCTCGGGGTCGGTCCGGGTGAGGACCCGGTCGAACAGCAGGCTGGTAGGGCCTCAACGGGCCGCCCACTCCTGCAACGACCGGACGCCGATGTCGCCGGCGCGCATCGCCTCGATCCCCTGCACCGCCGCGCCGAGCCCCTGCACGGTGGTGATGCACGGGATGTTCGCCATCACGGCCGCGGTGCGGATCTCGTAGCCGTCGGTGCGGGCCGAGCTGCCGCTGGTGGACCCGTGCGGGGTGTTGACCACGAGGTCGATCTCGCCGGCGCCGATCAGCTGCACGGTCGTGGGCTCCCCCGCCGGGCCGGTGCCCTCGAAGTGCTTGCGTACGACGGTCGCGGGGATGCCGTTGCGCCGCAGCACCTCGGCCGTGCCCTGGGTCGCGAGGACCTCGAACCCCAGGTCGGCCAGGCGCTTGATCGGGAAGATCATCGTCCGCTTGTCGCGGTTGGCCATGCTCACGAACACCCGACCGGTCACCGGCAGCGGGCCGTACGCGCCGGCCTGGGACTTGGCGAAGGCCTTGCCGAAGAAGGCGTCGAAGCCCATCACCTCGCCGGTGGACCGCATCTCGGGACCGAGCACGGTGTCGACGGTCCTGCCGTCGGCGGTCTGGAACCGGTTGAACGGCATCACCGCCTCCTTGACCGCGATCGGGGCGTCCCCGGGCAGGTCGCCGCCGTCGCCGGATCGGCGGCAGGACCCCCGCCTCCCGCAGGGAGGCGATCGAGTCGCCCATCATCACCCGGGCGGCGGCCTTGGCCAGCGGCACCGCCGTCGCCTTGGAGACGAACGGCACCGTGCGGGACGCGCGCGGGTTCGCCTCCAGGACGTAGAGCACGTCGGAGCCCAGCGCGAACTGGATGTTGATCAGCCCGCGGACCCCCACCCCCTTGGCGATCGCCTCGGTGGCCTCGCGGATCCGGAGGATCTCGGTCGCGCCGAGCGTGATCGGCGGCAGGGCGCACGACGAGTCGCCGGAGTGGATCCCGGCCTCCTCGATGTGCTCCATGACCCCGCCGAGGTAGAGCTCCCGGCCGTCGTACAGCGCGTCGACGTCGATCTCGACCGCGTCGTCGATGAACCGGTCCACCAGCACCGGGTGCTCGGGGCTGATCTGGGTGGCCCGGGCGATGTAGCCCGACAGCGCGTCGTCGTCGTAGACGATCTCCATGCCCCGCCCGCCCAGGACGTACGACGGCCGCACCAGCACCGGGTAGCCGATCTCGGCCGCGATCGCCGCCGCCTCGGCGTACGACGACGCCATGCCGTGCTTGGGCGCCGGCAGGCCGGCGTCGCGCAGCACCCGCCCGAACGCGCCCCGCTCCTCGGCGAGGTGGATCGCCTCGGGCGTGGTCCCGACGATCGGCACGCCGGCGTCGGCCAGGCCCTGGGCCAGGCCGAGCGGGGTCTGGCCGCCGAGCTGGCAGATCACGCCCGCGACCGGGCCGGCCTGCTGCTCGGCGTGGACCACCTCGAGCACGTCCTCGAGGGTCAGCGGCTCGAAGTAGAGGCGGTCGGAGGTGTCGTAGTCGGTGGACACGGTCTCGGGGTTGCAGTTGACCATGACGGTCTCGTAGCCCGCTCGGGACAGCTCGAGCGCGGCGTGCACGCAGGAGTAGTCGAACTCGATGCCCTGCCCGATCCGGTTCGGGCCGGAGCCGAGGATGATCACCGCCTCACGCTCGCGGGGCGCCACCTCGGTCTCCTCGTCGTACGACGAGTAGTGGTACGGCGTCCGGGCCGCGAACTCGGCGGCGCAGGTGTCGACGGTCTTGTAGACCGGCCGGATCCCGAGCGCGTGCCGGACCCCGCGGACGACCGCCTCGGACATGTTCCGCATCCGGCCGATCTGGCTGTCGGAGAAGCCGTGCCGCTTGGCCCGGCGCAGCAGCTCCGGTGTCAGCTCGGGAGCGTCCAGCACCTCGCCCGCGATCTCGGAGATCAGGAACAGCTGGTCGAGGAACCACGGGTCGATGCCGGTGGCGTCGTGCAGCTCCTCGAGGGTGGCCTCGGCGCGGATCGCGTCCATCACCTTCCGCAGCCGCCCGTCGTGCGGGACCCGGACGGCGTCCAGGAGCTCCGCCTTGTCGAGGTCGACCCACACATGGGTCCAGTCGAACGGCGCGTGCGCGTGCTCCAGCGACCGCAGCGCCTTCTGCAGGGCCTCGGTGAAGTTGCGCCCGATGGCCATCGCCTCGCCGACCGACTTCATGTGCGTGGTCAGGGTCGGGTCGGCGCCGGGGAACTTCTCGAACGCGAAGCGCGGCACCTTCACCACGACGTAGTCCAGGGTCGGCTCGAAGCTGGCCGGGGTCTCGCGGGTGATGTCGTTGGGGATCTCGTCGAGGGTGTAGCCGATCGCGACCTTGGCCGCGATCTTCGCGATCGGGAAGCCGGTGGCCTTCGACGCCAGCGCCGAGGACCGTGACACCCGGGGGTTCATCTCGATCACGACCAGCCGGCCGTCGGCGGGGTTCACGGCGAACTGGATGTTGCAGCCGCCGGTGTCGACGCCCACCGCCCGGATGATGCCGATCGCGAGGTCGCGCATCGACTGGTACTCCCGGTCGGTCAGGGTCATCGCCGGCGCGACGGTGATCGAGTCGCCGGTGTGGACGCCCATCGGGTCGAGGTTCTCGATCGAGCAGACGATCACCACGTTGTCGGCGGTGTCGCGCATGACCTCGAGCTCGTACTCCTTCCAGCCGATGATCGACTCCTCGAGGAGCACCTCGGTGGTCGGGCTGGCGGCGAGCCCGGCGCCCGCGATCCGGCGCAGGTCGGCCTCGTCGTAGGCCATGCCGGAGCCGGTGCCGCCCATCGTGAACGACGGGCGGACGACCATCGGGTAGCCGAGGTCATCGGCGGCGGCGAGGCAGTCGTCGAGGGAGTGGCAGATCGCGCTGCGCGCCACCTCACCGCCGAGCTCCTCGACGATCTTCTTGAACTGCTGCCGGTTCTCGCCGCGGTCGATCGCCTCGATGGAGGCGCCGATCAGCTCCACGCCGTACTTCTCCAGGACGCCGGCCTCCGCGAGCGCCATCGCGGCGTTCAGCGCGGTCTGGCCGCCCAGCGTCGCGAGCAGCGCGTCGGGGCGCTCCTTCTCGATCACCTTCTCGACGAACTCCGGGGTGATCGGCTCGACGTACGTCGCGTCGGCGAACTCGGGGTCGGTCATGATCGTGGCCGGGTTGGAGTTGACCAGCACCACGCGCAGGCCCTCGTCCTTGAGCACCCGGCAGGCCTGGGTGCCGGAGTAGTCGAACTCGCAGGCCTGGCCGATGATGATCGGTCCTGAGCCGATGACCATCACGCTTTGAAGGTCGGTGCGTCTGGGCATCAGCGGTCACCGCCCATGAGGTCGACGAAGCGGTCGAAGAGGTACGCCGCGTCGTGCGGTCCGGCGGCCGCCTCGGGGTGGTACTGGACCGAGAAGCTCTTGAGCGCGCCGTCGCCGTCGCGCAGCTCGAGGCCCTCGACCACGTCGTCGTTGAGGCACACGTGGCTCACCGTCGCCACGCCGTACGGCGTCTGCGTCGGCACGTCCAGCGGGGCGTCCACCGCGAACCCGTGGTTGTGGGCGGTCACCTCGACCTTGCCGGTGGTGCGGTCCATGACCGGCTGGTTGATGCCGCGGTGGCCGTACTTCAGCTTGTAGGTGCCGAAGCCGAGGGCCCGGCCGAAGAGCTGGTTGCCGAAGCAGATACCGAAGTACGGGATGCCTTCGGCGAGCGCTCCCTGCAGGAGCTCGACCTGCTGCGTGGTCGCGGCCGGGTCGCCCGGGCCGTTGGAGAAGAACAACCCGTCGGGCCGCACTGCCTGCACGTCGTCGAGCGACGCGGTGGCGGGCAGGACGTGGACCTCGATGCCACGCTCGGCCATCAGCGCCGGGGTCATCGACTTGATGCCGAGGTCGAGGGCGGCGACCGTGAAGCGCTTCTCGCCCCACGGCCGGCACGACGTAGGTGGTCGTCGGTGGACACCTCGCCGGCGAGCTCGGCGCCGGCCATCTCGGCGGAGGCGCGCACCCGCTCCAGCAGCTGCTCGGGGTCGGTGCCGTTCGAGGAGATCCCGACCCGCATCGCCCCGCGCTCGCGCAGGTGTCGGGTCAGGGCGCGGGTGTCGACGCCGGAGATGCCGACGACGCCCTGGTCGCGCAGCTCGTCGTCGAGGCTGCGCCGCGACCGCCAGTTGGACGCGCGGCGGGCTGGGTCGCGGACGACGTAGCCCGCGACCCAGATCCTGCGCGACTCCGGGTCCTCGTCGTTGACGCCGGTGTTGCCGATGTGGGGCGCGGTCATGACGACGACCTGGCGGTGGTACGACGGGTCGGTGAGGGTCTCCTGGTAGCCGGTCATCCCGGTGTTGAAGACCGCCTCGCCGAACGTCTCCCCCTCCGCCCCGTAGGCCTCGCCGTGGAAGGTGCGGCCGTCCTCGAGGACGAGCAGGGCACCGCCCGTCACTGAAGCTTCCCGTCGAGCACGGTCGCCTTGCCGCGCAGGAACGTCGCGACCACGCGGCCGGGCAGCTCCATCCCGGCGTACGGCGTGTTCCGCGACAGGGAGGCGCCGGCCGAGGCCTCGACCACGCGGCGCACCGACGGGTCGTAGAGCACGACGTTGGCCGGAGCCCCTTCCTCCACCGGCCGGCCGTGGTCGGCGACCCGGCCGATCCGGGCCGGCGCGTAGGACATCCGCTCGGCGACGCCGGCCCAGTCGAGCAGGCCGGGGTCCACCATCGTCTCCTGGACGATCGACAGCGCGGTCTCGAGGCCGAGCATGCCGAACGCCGCCGCCGCCCACTCGCAGTCCTTGTCCTCGAGCGGGTGCGGCGCGTGGTCGGTGGCGACGATGTCGATGGTGCCGTCGGCCAGCCCGGCCCGCAGCGCCTCGGCGTCGGCGGCCGTGCGCAGCGGCGGGTTGACCTTGTAGATCGGGTCGTAGGTCGTGGCCAGCTCGTCGGTGAGCAGGAGGTGGTGGGGGCAGGCCTCGGCGGTGACGTTCCAGCCCTTCTCCTTGGCCTGGCGCACGATCTCGACCGAGCCGGCCGTGGACACGTGGCAGACGTGCAGCCGCGAGCCGACGTGCGCCGCCAGCAGGCAGTCGCGGGCGATGATCGCCTCCTCGGCGACCGCGGGCCACCCGGCCAGCCCCAGCCGTCCCGAGAGCTCGCCCTCGTTCATCTGGGCGTTCTCGGTCAGCCGTGGCTCCTGGGCGTGCTGGGCGACGACGCCGTCGAACGCCTTGACGTACTCCAGGGCCCGCCGCATCAGCACGGCGTCGTTGACGCACTTGCCGTCGTCGGAGAACACCCGGACCCGGGCGGCGGAGTCGGCCATCGCGCCGAGCTCGGCCAGGCGCTCGCCGGCGAGCCCGACGGTGACGGCGCCGACGGGGTAGACGTCGCAGTAGCCGGCCTCGCGGCCCAGCCGCCAGACCTGCTCCACGACGCCGGCGGTGTCGGCCACCGGGTCGGTGTTGGCCATCGCGTGGACCGCGGTGAAGCCGCCGAGGGCGGCCGCGCTGGTGCCGGACTCGACCGTCTCGGCGTCCTCGCGGCCCGGCTCCCGCAGGTGGGTGTGCAGGTCGACCAGGCCGGGAAGGGCGATCAGGCCGGTGGCGTCGATGGTCTCGACGCCGTCCTCCGCGGCGGCCGAGGAGCCGATCGCGCTGGATGACGCCGTCCTCGAGCAGCAGGTCGGTGGGCGTGCCGCCGAGGATCGAGGCGTTCTTGATCAGGTAGCTGGTCACCTGGTCACTCGGCGTCCCCCGTGGTCTCGATGGGCTCGGCGGAGGGATCCGCCGGCGCGCTGCCGCTCAGCAGCAGGTAGAGCACCGCCATCCTGACGGCCACCCCGTTGGTGACCTGCTCGACGATCACCGAGCGGTCGGAGTCGGCGACGTCGGCCGTGATCTCCATGCCGCGGACCATCGGGCCCGGGTGCATCACGATCGTGTGGTCCTGCAGGGTCGCCATCCGGCGACCGTCGAGGCCGTAGCGACGGGAGTACTCGCGCGGGGTCGGGAAGAACCCGCCGTGCATCCGCTCCCGCTGGACCCGCAGCATCATCACCGCGTCGGCCTTGGGCAGCACCGCGTCGAGGTCGTACGACGTCTCGACCGGCCAGGTGTCGATCCCGACCGGCAGCAGGGTCGGCGGGGACACCAGGGTGACCTCGGCGCCCAGCGTGCGCAGCAGCAGAGCGTTGGAGCGGGCGACCCGGCTGTGCAGCACGTCGCCGACGATCGCGACCCGGCGCCCGTCGAGGCCGCCACCGTCCTTCGCGGCCAGGTGGCGCCACATGGTGAAGGCGTCGAGCAGGGCCTGCGTGGGGTGCTCGTGGGTGCCGTCGCCGGCGTTGACCACGTGCGAGCGGACCCAGCCGGAGTGGGCGAGCCGGTGCGGCGCCCCGCTCGCGGAGTGGCGCACCACCACCGCGTCCGCGCCCATCGCCTCGAGGGTGAGGGCGGTGTCCTTGAGGCTCTCGCCCTTGGACAGCGAGGAGCCCTTGGCCGCGAAGTTGATGACGTCGGCGCTGAGCCGCTTGGCGGCCGCCTCGAACGAGATCCGGGTGCGGGTGGAGTCCTCGAAGAAGAGGTTCACCACGGTGCGGCCGCGCAGCGCGGGCAGCTTCTTGATCGGCCGGTCCGCGAGCGAGCGGAGCTCCTCGGCGGTCCGGAGGACCAGCTCGGCGTCGTCACGGCTCAGGTCGGCCGCGCTGAGCAGGTGCTTCTTCACGAGGCGCTCCCCTCGATCGTCACGGCGTCCACGTCGTCGATCCCGGCCAGGGTGACCCGGACCCGTTCGACGAGTGAGGTGGGGAGGTTCTTGCCGACGAAGTCGGCGCGGATCGGCAGCTCCCGGTGTCCGCGGTCGACGAGGACCGCGAGCCGGACCGCGGCCGGCCGGCCGATCTCGGTCATCGCGTCGAGGGCCGCCCGGATCGTCCGGCCGGAGAACAGCACGTCGTCGACCAGCACCACGGTCTTGCCGTCGATGCCGCTGTCCGGGATCTCGGTGGGCATCAGGGCGCGGGCCGGCTTCAGGCGCAGGTCGTCGCGGTACATCGTCACGTCGAGCGAGCCGACCGGGACGTCGTACTCCTCGACGGTGGAGATCTTCTCGGCGATCCGCTGCGCCAGCGGCACGCCGCGGCTCGGGATCCCGAGCAACACCAGGTCGCCGGCGCCCTTGTTGCGCTCGAGGATCTCGTGGGAGATGCGGGTGAGTGCCCGGTTGATGTCACGGGCGTCGAGGACGACGCGGGCCGAAGCCGCTGGCTCCTCGGGAACTGAACTCTGAGGCGCAGGCATGTTGCTGCAGGACCTCCTTCTCCGCCTCACGGGACGGCTCGTTAAAGGATGTCGATCGAGCGCGACTGTATCAGCCGGGGCGGGCCGCCGCAGCGACGCCGGCTCCCGCGCGTCTCAGCGGTTGGAGGGGCGATCGTCCGCCGCGACATCGGGCGCCAGCAGGGCGGCCTCGAGGTTGTCGCGGAGCCAGGCGACGTACTGGGCGTGCGTCCACTGCCAGCCGTCCACGAGCATGTGGTGGACCTCCGGGCTGGCCAGGGTCCACACCAGGGCGGCGGCCTCCTCGACCGGCTGCCGCAGGGCGCCCCGCTCGCCGATCCAGGCCGCCAGCCTGGTCATCGACCGGCGCCGTTGCCGCAGGTGCAGCTCGGACCGGAGCCTGTCGAGCTCGGGATCCACGACCGCGGCCGTGCGCAGCATGTCGTCGAGCGGCCGGGCCCGTTGCAGCTGGTCGCCGACCACGGCGGCGAGCTCGGCGATCTGCGCCCCGCAGGCTCGGCTCGTGGCGCAGTCCGTCGGGATCCGGCCCGGCGAGGGCGGTGCGCGGGTCCTCGGTGCCGGCCGCGCCCGCCATCACCGCCTCGAGCAGCCCTCGCTTGGTGCCGAAGTTGTGGAAGACGAGGTCCTCGCTGACCTGGGCCGCCCGGGCGATCTGCTTGATCGTCGCCCGCGCGTATCCGATCTCGACGAACAGCCGCTCCGCCGACTCCAGGATCCGGCGACGGGTGGCGAGAGCCTGCTCATCGCGCACTGGTGAGTGATAGGCCCGGCGTTTGACAGGGGGCGACATGTGACCGACTATAGAGTATTCGTTCCAGTATCACTGGAACCAATTCTGGAGCTCACCATGCGTGCCGCCTACTCCCTCTCCTACCGCCTCGGACTGTCCTCCTGGGACAAGACCGGCCCCGACGCCGACGCCGCCTTCTTGAGGATGCTCGACCGCGAGGAGCTCGAGCGGGACGCACCCTTCGGCCGCGCCCTCGACCTCGGCTGCGGGACCGGCGCCCACACCCGCCAGCTCCGGGAACGCGGCTGGGAGGCGACGGGCATTGACAACGTCCGCCGCGCCGTCGACGTCGCCATCCTGCGTTCCGACGAGAACAGCCGCTACGTCATCGGCGACGTCGACCACCTGGAGGGCTGTGGCGTCGGCAAGGGCTTCTCGTTCTACCTCGACATGGGCTGCTTCCACGGTCTCAGCGACGACGCGAGGACGGCGATGGGCCAGGGCGTCACGGCCCTGGCCGAGAAGGACGCCACCTTGCTGATGCTGTGCTTCGAGCCCCAACGCAACCCGCTGGTCCCGCGCGGGGCCGACGTCGACGACGCCAGGCGTGCGCTGCCGGGCTGGACACTGCTGGATGCCCGCGCGGCCGACACGACGACCCTGCCCGATGCCCTCGGGCGGCACGCGCCGCAGTGGTTCAGGTTCGGGCTGAACTGACTCCGGTTCTACATGCAGCGGCGCCGCGTGGACCGCAGTGCCGGACCTAGAGGGCGCTACGCGTCGGCGACATCGAGCAGCACCTTGCCCACGGCGCCGCCCTCGACGCGGTCGTGGGCCGCGGCCAGATCCTCCAGGGGGAAGTGGTGCAAGGGGAGCCCGGCGTCCTCGCCGACGCGCAGCGCACCCGCCTCGATCGCCGCTGTGACGTCCTCGGTCGCGGCCCGGACCAGGTCGTCGTGGAGCGTGTAGAGGATGAGGAACTGGAAGCGCATGTTCTTCCCGAACGCCGCTCGCAGCGGCATCGTCAGCTCGTCGCCGCCGTTGTTGGCGTAGATCGACACCAGGCCGTGCACGCGCACGACTTCCAGGTCGATTCCGATGTTCTGGGCGGGCGCGACCTCGACCGCGATGTCCACTCCGTCCGGTGCGACCGCAAGGGTCTCCTTCGCCACGTCTGAGTCGCGGTAGTTCACGACGTGGTGCGCGCCGGCCGCCCGGGCCAGCGCGGCCTTCTCCTCGCTGCTGACCGTGGTGATCACCGTGGCTCCGGCCCAGCGGGCGAGCTGGACCGTGGCGTTGCCGACCGCACCCGCTCCCCCGGCCACGAGCACGACCTTCCCGTGCAGCGCCCCCGGACGCGAGGCGGGAGGGACCGCCGTCGGCCGACGTCAAGGCGCGGTGTGCCGTCACGGCCGGTACGCCGATGCTCGCGCCGAGGTCGTACGACGCTCCCTCGGGCAGCGGCACCACCCTCGACACCGGTTGCACGGTGTACTCGGCGGCGGTCCCGTGCGGCCGGCCGTGCTGGGCCAGCACCAGCCACACCCGGTCCCCCACCTGCACGTCCTCGACACCAGCACCGACCGCGTCGACGATGCCCGCGCCGTCCTGGCCGGGCGTGATCTCGTCGTACGCCATCCCGCCGGGCATGCCACCGGCCCGGAACTTCCAGTCCGTCGGGTTCACTCCGGAGCGGGACAGCCGAACCCGCACCTCACCCGGCCCCGGGTCGGGAACGTCCCGCTCGACCATCTGCAGGACGGAGGACGGACCGGTCTCGCGATAGGTCACGGCGCGCATGGACTCGACCGTACTCGCGTCCTCCCCCTGTGGAGAGGGCTCCTGAGCGCCAGACATGTCGGTGGGCACGTCTAGCGTGAGGCCATGAGCCAGTCAGTCGCCCCGCTCAGACCGCCGCTGTTGCGGGCGGTCGACGGGATCGGCCTGCTGCTCGACGAGGTGGCCGACCCCAGCCCGATGTACCTGACGACGGGCCAGAAGGAGAAGATGTTGGTCGGGTTGGAGCGGCAGACCTCCCGGCTAGCGGCGTTGAAGGCAAAGGCACTCGCGGCTGCCGGACGATGTGGCCCATGCACATGGCACCAGGCACGCGGGCGCCTGGCTGGCCCACGAGACCAGGCAGGACCCTCCCGCTGGCCGTTCGGCGCAGCGGCTCGCCGAGGGGCTCGACCATCGCTGGCCGATCCTGGCTGAGGCTTACGCCGCAGGGTCCGTCTCGACCGCACAGACCCGCGTGATCGGCCACGCCCTGGACGACCTCCCGGCCGACCTCGATCCCGGTCTCCGCACCCGGGCAGAAGAGCATCTGGTGGTGGAGGCCACCCACTTCTGTCCCCGGGACCTGAAGGTCCTCGGCCGGCGGGTTCTCGAAGTCCTCGCGCCGGACGTGGCCGAGGCGCACGAGGCCAAGCTGCTGGAGAGGCAGGAGCAGGACGCGTGGGACCACTCGTCGATCACCCACCGGCGCCTCGGTACGGACGCTCCAGAGCAGTCGTGACGCTGCCGGATGCGGCCATGGACCGGTGGCTGACCCAGCTCCACGCCTTCACCTCACCGAGGCGGGACAAGGACAGGGGGCCCTACCAACGCCGGCTCGCCCACGCCTTCTCGGCGTTGCTCGAACGCATCCCCGACGACTGGCTCCCACAGCACGGCGGCACCAACACCACCGTCATTGTGACCATCGACCATGACAAGCTGCGACAAGACCTCGCCGTCGCGGGGCTCACCACCGGCACCGCGATCACAGCGTCCGAGGCACGGCGGCTGGCGTGCGGGGCAGGCATCCAGCCCGCAGTCCTCGACGGCCGATCCCGACCCCTCGACCTTGGACGGACCAGGCGGCTGTTCTCCTCCGCCCAGCGCAAGGCCCTGGCGGTCCGCGACCGGCACTGCCGCGCCGACGGCTGCGACGTGCCCGCGGCCTGGTGCGAGGCTCACCACATGAGGCCGTGGAGCACCGGCGGCCGGACCGACCTCGCCGACGGCCTGCTGCTCTGCTCGTTCCACCACCACCGCGCGCACGATACCCGCTACGACATGGCCCGCTTGCCGAACGGACAGGTGAGTTACAACCGGCGGACGTGAGCAGGTTTCACCCCTCGTCCTGAAAGGCGCCGGCTCCCTGCTCACGGGCGCTATCTGCGGCATATGAGGACGATTAGGCCGACTGTTTGCGCACCGGAAACCAGAGCGCGGCGAGGACGTCGATGACGGCGAAGAGGATCACCACATCGCCCCACAGGTGCGCGTGCTCGCCCTGATACGTAAACGACAGCACCGCCATCACCGTGGCGTGAGCGAGGTTCGCAGTGATGGTGAAGTCGATGAAGAGCCGGTGCTGCAAAGGTGCACGCGCTGCGATCCAGAGGCAGGCGCCCCACACGATGTAGACCGCCGCCAGCATCTGTTCCTCGGCGTCGCCGATGTCGCCCCAAGCGAACAGGCGGTAGAGGAATTCCGGGGTGTCGGTCTGGGTGACGGATGCCAGGAACAGCAGCGTGAACACCACGATGAACGCGACGGCAGTGAGGCGCAGCACCAGCGCGAGCGCGCGGGATTTGTCCATGCCCCGACTATGGCACCGAATAACCCGAGGCGGGATCCCCCGCCTTTGCAAGGGGTCACGGAGGCTCCTACGGACGTGAGTGGACGAAGCCGAGGGTGGCGTACTCGTTGATCAGCACGACGTCGGTGGCGCGTTCGCAGGGGCCACGCACATCGCAGCGGACGATCCACTGTTCGACCGGGAAGGCGTCCGGTGCGGTCTCGGCGGTCAGGACAACGAGGTAGTGGTCGCGGTCCTCGAACGCCACCTCTTGAGCTCTCCCCGCATACCCGGTCCGACTCACTGCTCGACCGGTCCGGGCATCGAGTTGGACGGTCCCACCGGTGAAGATCAGGTCGACGGCCCAGCGGCCGTCCGGCGACAAGACCGGCCCGTAAAGACCGTCCCCGGGACGTTTGCCCCACAGGTAGCACCGAGTCCATAGCGGGCCGGCGCCGTCGCGGTTCACTAGGGACCAGCAGTTTGAGTTGCGCGGCGCCCCGTCTGGTCGGCGAAGTCTGACGCCTACCTGGCTGGCATCGACGGGTTGACCGCTGGGTGGGTGATTCGCGGGCCGGTGCCGGCTGGTTCGCTCCAGGGGATACGAGGCGGCGGGCCGAGAGGGATGTCGGCACCCACGTGCGTCGACGGGAGGGCCCGGATGTCCTGCGAGCTCAGGTCAGTTGCCGCTCCGGCAGAGGTGGAGGGCTGTCGAGGCTGCGAGTACGAGGTCCGGGGTTCGGCATTCGTGCCGGTCGACGCGCTACTCCCAGTCCCCTGACCAAGGCGTGACTCAGCCGTCGAATCGCTGCACGCGGTGAGCAAGAGACTCATACAGAAGGCCCACCCGCCGGCCCGGTTCCTCATGGAGGCGCCTCCCGGTCCTCGACTAGGCCCTCCCAAGGTCTCACGGCGAAGCGGGTTCCGAAAGCGTGGCCTGTGCCGATACTGAAGAGTCCGGAAGC